>NZ_CP042331.1:4367500-5567500 GCF_008253865.1 Bosea sp. F3-2 | reverse complement strand
TATGTGCACGCGACTTCACGACAGGCTCATCCGAATTCTTTCGACGGGCCGGGCAGGCTCGCCTGCTTGTCGACACGCCCGTTTTGTAAGGTTTCGAGGATTTCGTCATGGCCAAGACCGGCATCCACCCTGACTATCACACCATCAAGGTCGTCATGACCGATGGCACCGAATATTTCACCCGCTCGACCTACGGCAAGGAAGGGGACACCCTGAACCTTGACATCGACCCGAAGACGCATCCGGCCTGGACCGGCGGCACCCAGCAGCTGATGGACCGCGGCGGCCGCGTCTCGCGCTTCAACTCGCGCTTCGGCGGCCTGGGCGCGATCGGCAAGAAGTGATGCTGCGGCGCTGCGGCGCCGTCGTTGATCCAAGACAAGAAAACCCGGCCTCACGGCCGGGTTTTTTGTTTTCGGGACCGGGCGCGTGCGGTGTTTTCACGGAACCACTGCCGTCATTCCGGGGCGAGCGCCCTCGGGTCCGACCTTCGGTCGGCCCAAGGATAAACTCCGCGCTCGAGCCCGGAACCCATGAACTCGACTCTGATCCAGAAAAGCGCGGACAGCGCTGGGAACCCCTCTCCTGTAAGGAGAGGGGCAGGGGTGAGGTGAAGCGCTGGACCAGTAAGGCGTCAACCTTACCGCAGCAGCGACCATCTCACGGCTACTCGTTCGACGGCCTACCCCTCACCCTGCCCTCTCCCTCCGGGAGAGGGTTCCCCGCGCTCGCTGAATCGGTGTCGAGTTCATGGGTTCCGGGCTCGCCGCTGTGCGGCGCCCCGGAATGACGGCAGTGGTTCCGCCAAAACACCGCACGATCCAGCGGCCTCCGGACAGGCGTTCCCTCAGCGCCTCATGCCGAGGCGCGCCTGCAAGCTCGCCAACTGATCCTGAACCGGATTGCCGGCTTCGCGGTGGGTCTCGGTTCCCGACATCTGGTTTTCGAGATGGCGCACGCGGGCTTGCAGCCGCTGCGAATGCGCCATCAGGTCACGCAGGCGCTCCGGCAATTGTGCGACGATGTGCTCGGCGGGCGCGATCATCGGGTCGCTGATCTTGACCTTGTTGTGCTCGCTCCTGGCCTGCTCGGCCGTGAGTTCGCCTTCGGCCACCGCGCGCTGGACCAGAAGCCAGGAGGCGATCTGCATCAGCCGCGTCGTCAGGCGCATGCTCTCGGTGGCATAGGTCAGCGCGATCTCGCGCGGCAGCGCCGCCGCTTCCTTGCGCCCCTCTCCGTCGAGATAGGCGGCGGTCTGTTCCACCAGCCCCATGCCTTCGCGAAACAGCAGCATGAAGGCCTCCGAACGGACGAAACGGCGCGCAAAGGAAAGCGCGCCCTCCTCCGTCGGCGGATCGAGCAGCTGGACGTCGTTCATGCGGTGTCTCCCATCGGCACAAGCCCGTGCGCCTTTGGAACGCGCCACGGATCATGCCGCTGACGTGGCAAGGATAACGCCGATCGCGTTTCCGGACGCCGCTAAGATGTCGTTAACCTTAACAGGGCTACACCGCTATGGCGGAAACGCGGCCGGCGGCCCATCCGGGCACAAGCAGCGGCCCTCTCCACAAAAAGGCGCGAGGGAGCGCAAAAACAAAAAAAGAGCCGCCAAAGGCGGCTCGAAGGTCAACAGGGAGGCGTCAAACAGAGTGGGCAGGAGCCACTCGACATCCAGACAAACTGGATGATGCGATTCATAATTTGGAATCATTAACGCCCCCTTAACGGGCGTTTCTTTTTGACGCTTTTTTCAGGCGAGTTTCCGGAAGAACGCATCCGCCGCGGAGCGGGACGCATCCTTGCGTGCCCGAGCCTCGGCCAGGCGTTCGATCTCGGCTTTCAGCACGGCGATGCGCTCATCGATCTCTGCGAGCGAGAGCATCGACAGGTCCTGCCCGATCTCGTGCACACTCTTCGGTTTGGGGCGATCATCCTCCGGGAATATCGACATGGCGGCCTCGCATCTGCTCAAACTGCGCGCGGCAAGCTACCCCACTCGCGGCCGCAGTCACGCTGCACCGCATCATGATGAAGGACGATAGGCCATGGCGCAAATCCCGGAGACGATGACGGCGATCGGCATCCCCAGCCCGGGAGGCCCGGAAGTCCTGCGCCCCGAAACCCGCCCTGTACCGCGGCCCGGCCCCGGCCAGATCCTCGTCGCCATTGCCTCGGCCGGCGTGAACCGCCCCGATGTCCTGCAACGCCAAGGCGGCTACACCCCGCCGCCGGGCGCCTCCGACATCCCAGGCCTCGAATTCGCCGGCAAGGTCGTCGCGCGCGGCGAAGGGGCGGAGCGCTTCGCGATCGGCCAGCAGGTCTGTGCTCTCGTCCCCGGCGGCGGCTACGCCGAATACGCCGTCGTTCATGAGAGCAATGCGCTGCCCGTGCCGAAAGGCTTTTCGATCGTCGAAGCGGGCGCCGTGCCTGAGACCTACTTCACCGTCTGGACCAATGTCTTCCAGCGCGGGCGCCTGCAGGCGGGCGAGAGCTTCCTTGTCCATGGCGGCTCTTCCGGCATCGGCACCACCGCGATCCAGCTCGCCAAGGCCTTCGGCGCGACCGTGCTGGCGACGGCCGGCTCCGACGAGAAATGCCGTGCCTGCCGCGAGCTCGGCGCCGACCACGCGATCAACTACCGCGCGGAGGATTTCGTCGCCGCGGCAAAAGCGGCGACGGCAGGCCGCGGCGTCGATCTCATCCTCGACATGGTCGGCGGCGACTATATCGACCGCAACTATGAGGCTGCTGCCGATCAGGGCCGCATCGTCCAGATCGCCTTCCTCAACGGCCCGAAGACATCAGCCAATTTCAGCCGCCTGATGCTGAAGCGCCTGACCCATACCGGCTCGACGCTGCGTCCCCGCACCGTCGCCGAGAAGGCCGCCATCGCCGCCGAGCTGCACGAGAAGGTCTGGCCGCTGCTGGAGGCCGGGCGCTGCAGGCCGCAGATCCATGCGACGTTCCCGCTCGCCCAGGCCGCGGATGCCCACCGCCTGATGGAATCGAGCGTCCATATCGGCAAGATCGTGCTGACGGTGTGAGAGTTCCATGCTTTTCGTGGACACTGGCCACGCCCTCGCCTATAAGGCGCGCCATCCTGCTCATCGTCGATGATTTGGATGGCCGGCCGGGGAGGCCGGTCGGCGCATGAGAGCTTTTGTCCGCGACCCTGCCTTGACGAGCCCGATCGGGCGCGAAGGCCTTCCAGGAGACGCCCCGTGTCACAAACCCCGCTGATGCCCAAGGCCACCGCGGTCTGGCTGGTCGAGAACACCTCGCTGACCTTCGAGCAGATCGCCGAGTTCTGCAAGCTGCACCCGCTCGAGGTGCGCGGCATCGCCGATGGCGAGGTGGCGGCCGGCATCAAGGGCCTCGACCCGATCACCTCGGGCCAGCTCACCCGCGAGGAGCTTGAGCGCGCCGCCAAGAACCCGAACCATCATCTGCGCCTCGCCGAGCGCAAGGTGAAGGTGCCGGAGGTCAAGCGCGCCAAGGGTCCGCGCTACACCCCGGTCTCGAAGCGCCAGGACCGTCCGAACGCGATCCTCTGGCTGCTGCGCAACCATCCCGAGCTCAAGGACGCGCAGATCATCCGCCTGATCGGCACGACCAAGTCGACCATCGCCCAGATCCGCGACCGGACGCACTGGAACGCCCAGCAGCTCACCCCGATCGACCCGGTCAGCCTTGGCCTGTGCTCGCAGATCGACCTGGACTTCGAGGTCGGCCGCGCCGCCAAGGATCGCCCGGCCGCCTTGGCCGAAGCCGGCTCGACCCTGCTGCCAGCCGAAGAGACCACCGCGCCGGCGCCCGCGCGCAGCGAAAGCCAGCCCTTCGCCGATATGAGCCGCCCAAAGCGCGAGGAGGAGGCGGCGATCGACGTCGATTCCGTCTTCGCCAAGCTGAAGCAGCTCAAGCGCCCGGCCGACGAAGACGACGAGGGCTGAGGCCTCCTTCCGACCGTCATGCTCGGGCTTGGCCCGAGCATCTCTTCGACAAGATTCTCGGATCAGCGCTCCGCACCGCCCGAGAATGACGCGGGGTTGGCTACCCGATCCCCTTGCCCTTCAGCGCCGTACCGATCTCGTCGAGCACCCCTGCGTCCTCGATCGTCGCCGGCACGGCATAATCCTCGCCGTCCGCGATCTTCTTCATCGTTGCCCGCAGGATCTTGCCGGAGCGCGTCTTCGGCAGCCGGTTCACCGTCACGGCGAGCTTGAAGGCCGCCACTGGGCCGATCCGCTCGCGCACCAGCGCGACCAGCTCCTTCTCGACCTCGGCCGGTGACTGGCTGACACCCGCCTTCAGCACGACGAAGCCGCAAGGCTGCTCGCCCTTGAGTGCGTCGCGGATGCCGACGACCGCGCATTCCGCCACGGCCGGATGCGCTGCCAGCACTTCCTCCATCCCGCCCGTCGAAAGCCGATGGCCGGCGACATTGATGATGTCGTCGGTGCGCCCCATGATGAAGACATAGCCGTCCTCGTCGATGAAGCCCGCATCCGAGGTGTTGTAGTAGCCCGGATAGGTCATCAGATACGACTGCCGAAAGCGCTCGTCGTCGTTCCAGAGCGTCGGCAGGGCGCCGGGCGGCAGCGGCAGCTTCAACACGATCGCGCCCATCGTGCCCGGCTTCACCGGATGGCCGGCCTCATCCAGGCACTGCACGTCCCAGCCCGGCAGCGGCACCGTCGGCGAGCCGTGTTTCACCGGCAGCAGGCCGAGGCCCAGCGGATCACCGACGATCGGCGAGCCGCTCTCCGTCTGCCACCAATGGTCGATCACCGGCACCTTCAGCAGGTCCTCGGCCCATTTCAGGGTCTCGGGGTCGGCCCGCTCGCCAGCGAGGAACAGCGCCTTAAACCGCGACAGGTCGTGGCCTGCGAGATGCCTGCCCTCGGGATCCTCCTTGCGGATGGCGCGGAAGGCGGTTGGCGCCGTGAACAGCACCTTGACGCCATGCTCGGCGATGACCCGCCAGAAAGCGCCAGGATCGGGGGTGCCGACCGGCTTGCCCTCATAGAGCACGCTGGTCGCACCCTGGATCAGCGGCGCATAGACGATGTAGCCGTGGCCGACGACCCAGCCGACATCAGAGGCGGTGAACATCACCTCGCCGGGCTTGACGTCGAAGAGCTGATCCATCGTCGCCTTGAGCACGACCATGTGCCCGCCATTGTCGCGCACCACGCCCTTAGGCTTGCCGGTCGTGCCGGAGGTGTAGAGGATGTAGAGCGGGTCGGTCGCTGCGACCTCGACGCAATCAGCCTTGCGCCCGGCCGCCTTCGCCACGGCGACCAGCGTGCGCCAGTTCTTGTCACGGACAGCATGCATCGAGGCGTCGGCCTCCGGCCGCTGCAGCACGACGCAGGTCTGCGGCTTGTGCCGGGCCATCTCGATCGCGCCATCGAGCAGTGGCTTGTACTCGACCACCCGCGTCGGCTCGATGCCGCAGGTCGCGGTCAGGATCACCTTGGGCTCGGCATCATCAATGCGCGTCGCCAGCTCCTTCGCCGCGAAGCCGCCGAACACCACCGAATGCACCGCACCGATACGGGCGCAGGCCAGCATGGCGAAGGCCGCCTCGGGCACCATCGGCATGTAGATGATGACGCGGTCGCCCTTGGCGACGCCGAGATCCTGCAGCACGGCAGCGAGCGTCGCGACCTCGTCGAGTATCTGGCTGTAGGTGTATTTGGCCTTCGTCCCGGTCACCGGGCTGTCGTAGATCAGCGCGATCTGCTCGCCGCGCCCATCGCGCACATGCCGGTCGAGCGCGTTGAAGCAGGTATTGCAGGTCGCATCCGGAAACCAGCGGCCATAGATGCCGGCCGAGGCGTCGAAGGCCCTCTCCGGCGGCCGGATCCAATCGATTCCCTTGGCGATCTCGAGCCAATAGGCGTCCGGATCGGCCTGCCAGCTTGCATAGGTTTCGCGATAGCCTTCGGCGGGGCGGGCGGGTGCCGCATGGGAGCCATTCATCGGAAGCGTTCCTCTGCGCCGGGTTTCGTCCTAAAGCCCCGAAAGCGAGCCGGCGATGGCGGGGCTGGTTTTGCGCGGAATCCTGCGCACTCCCCTCGGTCAGCGCAAGCTTGCACGTTTAAGACTTTCGCCCATCCCATTCTGCACCTCTAGAGGCTGTTAGGGACCGTGGAAACGATTTGATGAGGTCAAAACGGTGGAGATGGGAGGAGCATTGCGCTGCCGATACGTCCGTATCGGCAAGCGATGCGACGCTGCAGATCCACCGTTTTCACCTCACCCGCAGGGCGCGGCGCTTTTGCGCGACTGCCGCGTCATTCTTCGTAGCAAACCAAAAGGTTTGCGTCCTCGAACTCCTTGCATTCGCGCAAAATCGCCAGCGTCAAATCGCTTCCACGGTCCCTAACAGCCTCTAGGCCCTGCGGCGCAGCGTCACCCATGTCCTTCGACCTCGTCTTCTTCGCCGCCATGGTGCCGGCCGTCATCCTGACGGGGCTCGCGAAAGGTGGCTTTTCCGGGCTCGGCCTGCTCTCCCTGCCGCTGATGGCGCTCGTCGTCTCGCCGGTGACGGCGGCGGCGATCATGCTGCCGCTCTTGATCGCGCAGGACGTGGTCTCGGTCTGGTCCTACCGGCGTGACTTCGACCGCCGCAATCTCGCGACGCTGGCGCCCGGAGCGCTGCTGGGCATCCTCGCCGGTTATCTGCTGGCGGCGAAAGTCTCGGATGCGGCCGTCGTTCTCGCCGTTGGACTCATTTCGGTCGGCTTCGCGCTGCGCCGCATGCTGACCGACGGCAAGAAGCCGGCGGTTGCGACGCAGGCGAACTGGAGCGCTGGCGGTCTCTGGGGCTTCCTCTGCGGCTTCACCAGCATGGTCGCCCATGCCGGCGGCCCGCCCTTCCAGATCTATGTCATGCCGCAGAAGCTGCCGCCCGCCGTCTTCGTCGGCACCGGCGCGATCTTCTTCGCCGCGATGAATTGGGTGAAGCTCATCCCCTATCTCGCGCTCGGCCAGCTCAACGGCCAGAACCTCATGGCCTCCGCCGCGCTGCTGCCTTTCGCCATCGCGGCGACCTTCGCCGGGGTCTGGCTGGTCCGGCGGGTTCCGGCCGAGCGCTTCTACGGCATCGTCTACTGGCTCTTGCTCCTCGTCGGCCTGAAGCTGGTCTTCGACGGGGTGCGCGACCTGCACCTTTTGGGCTGAGCTGCCACCGCGCGATTGCGCCGCATCGGAAAAAGGGATGGATTACGCAAGGGCGCGCTAGCCGCTAAGGCTTCCCGCGCTTGCGTGGAAGGTTTTCCGATGACCCGTTCGGCCTATGACACCGATCTCGACCGCAACCCGGCGAATTTCCAGCCGCTGACGCCGCTCACTTTCCTTGAGCGTGCAGCCGCCGTCTTCCCGAGCCGCACGGCGATCATCCACGGCCCGCTCCGCCGCTCCTATGCCGAGTTCTATGCCCGCTCGCGCCGGCTCGCATCCGCTCTGGCGAAGCACGGCATCGGCAAGAACGACACGGTCGCCGCGATGCTGCCGAACACGCCGGCCATGCTCGAATGCCATAACGGCGTGCCGATGGCCGGCGCCGTGCTCAACACGTTGAACACCCGGCTCGATGCCGCGATCATCGCCTTCTCGCTCGACCATGGCGAGGCCAAGGTGCTGATCTGCGACCGCGAATTCTCGAAGACGATCAAGGAGGCGCTCGCGCTCTGCAAGGCGAAGCCGCTGGTCATCGACTATGACGACCCGGTTTATGACGGGCCCGGCGAACGCCTCGGCAGCATCGAGTACGAGGACTTCATTGCCGGCGGCGACCCGGATTTCGACTGGCAGATGCCATCAGACGAATGGGACGCCATCGCGCTGAACTACACCTCCGGCACCACCGGCGACCCCAAGGGCGTGGTCTATCACCACCGCGGAGCCAATCTGCTCGCCACCTCCAACGTCATCACCGGCAATATGGGCCGGCATCCGGTCTATCTCTGGACCCTGCCGATGTTCCACTGCAACGGCTGGTGCTTCCCCTGGACGATCTCGATCGTCGCCGGCACCCATGTCTGCCTGCGGCAGGTCCGCGCCAAGGCGATGTACGATGCGCTGGCCGACCATGGCGTCACCCATCTCTGCGGCGCGCCGATCGTGATGTCGACGCTGCTCAACGCCCCAGCCGACGAGCGGCGCGACTTCCCGCAGACGGTCTCCTTCTTCACCGCCGCCGCCCCGCCGCCCGAGGCGGTGCTCGCCGGCATGAAGCAGGCAGGCTTCGAGGTGACGCATCTCTACGGCCTGACCGAATGCTACGGCCCCTCCGTCGTCAACGACTGGAACGACGACTGGAATGCGCTTTCCCCCGCCGATCAGGCGGCCAAGAAGGCGCGCCAGGGCGTGCGCTACCCGGCACTGGAGGGGCTCGACGTGCTCGACCCCGAGACGATGCAGCCCGTCCCGCGCGATGGGCAGACGCTCGGCGAGGTGATGATGCGCGGCAATGTCGTGATGAAGGGCTACCTGAAGAACCCGAAATCGACCGGGGCCGCCTTCACTGGGGGCTGGTTCCACACCGGCGACCTTGGCGTGCGTTATCCGGACGGCTACATCCAGCTCAAGGATCGCTCGAAGGACATCATCATCTCCGGCGGCGAGAACATCTCCTCGATCGAGGTCGAGGATGCGCTCTACAAGCACCCCGCCGTGCAGGCGGCAGCCGTAGTGGCGCGGCCCGACGAGAAATGGGGCGAGACACCCTGCGCTTTCATCGAGCTAAAGCCTGGCCAGACCGCGACCGAGGCCGAGATCATCGCCTGGTGCAAGCAGCACCTCGCTTCGTTCAAATGTCCGCGGACCATCGTCTTCGCCGAGGTGCCGAAGACCTCGACCGGCAAGATCCAGAAATTCCGCCTGCGGGAGATGGCGCGGGCGCTCTGAGGAGCCCGCGCCAGAGATCGGCGTCAAGTCCGGCCCAGGCGTCCTTCAGGCGTGTAGCGATCGACCGCCTCCGGCAGCACCCGCGACAGCCGCGCGAGCAGGTCTTCGCGAGACAGCCCGGTCTGGCGCGCGATAGCGTCGATGACCTGCGGGCCGAGCGCCTGCTCCAGCTCGTTCGGCGCGACCTCCTCGTTCGGCCCCTGGCGCACCCAGGAATCGGCCTTCTGGCCCTGCCCCGCCTGGTTGAAGCGGTCGACCAGCTCGCCGAGCCCGTTGTTGACCATCGCACCGACGCCGCCCGCCCCCAGCAAGCCACCGAGGCTGCCGAGAAGCCCGCCACCCTCCTGCGGCAGCGCTTGCGCCTGCCCGGGTTGCGGTGCGGACGAGGGAACCTGTCCCGGCTCCGGCTGGCCGCGACTGCCGAGCCACTCGGCGATCTTGTCGCGGTTTTGATAGCCCGCCACGGCCAGAAGGCCGAGCAAGGCCGTCAGGGACGGGAAACCGCTGCTGCTGTTGTCGTCACTCACGGCAATCACTCCTCTGTCCTGGAATAGGCTCGTGGATCAGACCGCGCGATTGCGGCCGGAAATGGCGGCCCAGATGACGAGCACGACGATCGCGCCGACGATGGCGCCGATCAGCCCTGCTCCCTGGCCCGGTGCGTACCAGCCGAGTGACTGGCCGAGATAGGTCGCGACGAAAGCGCCGATGATGCCGAGGATCGTCGTCAGTACAAAGCCGGACGGCTCGTTCGAGCCCGGCATGATGAACTTGGCGACGATCCCGGCGATGAAGCCGATGATGATGGTCCAGACGATGCCCAAGGTTGCCTCCCCTTTGGATGAGCGCCCGGCCTCAACGGCTGATCGCGCAAGATGTTCCTGCGCGATTGCGTCATCCTGTTGACGGCCCTCGGCAAGGCAAGCGCCAACAAAAAACCGGCCCCTTTCCGGGGCCGGTCCATCCGCATCGTCGAACGCTTGATCGTCGAATTCTTGGCGGGCTACAGCATCGGACCGAAAAGTGGAATCCACTTTTCGGAAAGATCCGATGCGATAACAAATACATAGATCACCCCTCTCGCGTCCGATAGGACGCGCGGCGATCTAGGCCGCCCGCTCTCGCCTCAATGCAAGGTGCGCATGGGCATCGTCTGCCTGACGCGCTCGATCTCATCCTTCAGTTGCAACTTCTTCCGCTTCAACTCTGCGACGCTGAGGTCGCTCGATGACGGGCTCAACACGGCCTGTGCGATCGCGTCTTCGAGCTGACGGTGCTTGCGCTCGAGTTCCGCAAGACGGGTTTGCAACGACATCTGGATCCTCCTGATGAGCGGTTGACGTCTCAATCTGGCATAGAGCTGGCTTCACGTCTTCCCTGTGATGTCACACGGCATTCATGAGATTCTGTGATCCTAGCCAGTCCGTTTCCGGAAAGCCGTGAATAGGACGACCTTCTAGCCCTCGTGCCGCCACGCCCGCTCTTGCGATGGGCGTCGCGGCAAAGGCATAGTCGCGCGCAAGTGCGGCGATGATGAGATGGCCATGGGATTCGAGCTCAGCCCGGAAGAGGTCGAGACCTTCACCGCGGAGCTGGCGCGGCTGCGCGAGGAGCACCGCGATCTCGACAGCGCCATCGACGCGCTGGAACGGGTCGGCTCGGTCAACCAGGTTCAGGTGCAGCGGCTGAAGAAGCGCAAGCTCTACCTGAAGGACCGCATCGCCCAGATCGAGGACGCGCTGACGCCCGACATTATCGCCTGACGCCGCTTCCTTCGGCGGCGCCAGGCCGATTCGCCCTTGATTCGCAAGCCTTGGACGGTCTAGATCGCGCGCTTCCCGAGAGCCGGATCCGATCAGGTTGCGTCAACCTGATCGGTGAATCCGTCTCTCACTTTAAGTAAGATGGAGACTGTTTTATCGATCTGCTTGCACTGCAAGCAGATCGATAAAACGGCCTCCAAGCGGAGCCTTGAGCGCATTCCATGGCCGAGACCAACCCTCCCGTCGCCATCATCATGGGCAGCCAGTCCGACTGGGCGACGATGCGCCATACCGCTGACGCGCTCGACGCGCTCGCCATTCCCTATGACGCCCGCATCGTCTCGGCCCATCGCACGCCGGAGCGTCTTTTCGCTTTCGCCAAGGGCGCCAAGGCCGAAGGCTTCAAAGTGGTGATCGCCGGCGCCGGCGGGGCCGCCCATCTGCCGGGCATGACCGCTTCGCTGACGCCGCTGCCGGTCTTCGGCGTGCCGGTCGAATCCAAGGCGCTCTCGGGGCAGGACAGCCTGCTCTCCATCGTGCAGATGCCGGCGGGCATCCCGGTCGGCACGCTCGCCATCGGCAGGGCCGGCGCAGTCAACGCCGCTCTTCTCGCCGCTGCCGTGCTCGCGCTGTCAGACGAAGCTCTCGCCGAGCGGCTCGATGCCTATCGCGCCCGCCAGAGCGCCGGCATCGCCGAGCGCCCCAGCCGCGAGGACGCATGAGCCCCCCTGTTCCCATCGGCCTTGCGCCGGGTGCCATGCTCGGCATCCTCGGCGGCGGCCAGCTCGCCCGCATGATGGCGCTGGCAGCGGCGGATCTTGGCATCCGCTGCCACATCTTCGCGCCCGAGGCCGACAGCCCGGCCTTCGACGTCACCGCCCGTCACACCATTGCCGACTATGACGACGAGGCGGCGCTCGCCGCCTTCGCCGGCGCAGTCGACGTGGTGACCTACGAATTCGAGAACGTTCCCGCCGCGACCGCTGCTTTCCTGGCCGGGCGCATCCCGCTTCACCCCGGCGCCCGCGCGCTTGCGGTCACGCAGGACCGGCTGAGCGAGAAGAGCTTCATCGCCAATCTCGGCCTGCCCGTCGCCCCCTTCCGCGCCGTCGATTCGCTGGCCGACCTCGAGGCCGCCGTCGCCGCGCTCGGACGCCCCTCCGTGCTCAAGACCCGCCGCTTCGGCTATGACGGCAAGGGCCAGGTCAAGATCGCGCCGGGCAGCGATCTCGGCGAGGCACACGAAGCGATCGGCCGCTTTCCCGCGATCCTCGAAGGCTTCGTGCCCTTCGTCCGCGAGGTCTCGGTCGTTGCCGCCCGCGGCCTCGACGGCGCCTTCGCCGCCTTCGATGTCTGCGAGAACGAGCACCGCGACCACATCCTCGCCTTCACCCATGTGCCCGCGAATCTCTCCGCCGGGGCTTCGGACGCCGCCATCGATGCCGCACGCCGCATCGGCGAAGCACTGGGTTATGTCGGCGTCTTCGCCGTCGAGATGTTCGTGCTCGAAGAGGGCGAGGCCGAGCGCATCGTCATCAACGAGATCGCACCGCGCGTTCACAATTCCGGGCATTGGACCAGCGAGGGCGCGCAGACCTCGCAATTTCACCAGCATGTCCGCGCCGTCTGCGGCTTCCCCCTCGGCTCGACTGCCCGCCGCGGCCACGTCGAGATGGAGAATCTGATCGGCGATGCCGCGCTGCACTGGCGCGAGATTCTCGCCGAGCCCGGCGCTCATCTGCATCTTTACGGCAAGCGCGACGCCCGCCCCGGCCGCAAGATGGGTCATGTCACGCGCATTACCGGCGACGGAGTCTAGGCATTCGGCGCAGCGCTGGCCTGAAACCACCACAAACCCCGATTTTCACGGGTTTGTGGCGTGGACAGGCGATTTGAATTCTGCTATCCGCACGAACCTTCGAGCGATGTGCCTCGTGCCGTCGCCGGCCCTCATTTTTGGATCAACCGCTAAGGACGGACGTTTCACGTGCAGGTTCTCGTTCGCGACAACAATGTCGACCAGGCTCTTCGCGCTCTCAAGAAGAAGATGCAGCGCGAAGGTATCTTCCGTGAGATGAAGCTCCGCGGTCACTACGAGAAGCCCTCCGAGAAGAAGGCGCGTGAGAAGGCCGAGGCCGTCCGCCGCGCTCGCAAGCTCGTCCGCAAGAAGCTGCAGCGCGAAGGCCTCCTGCCCGCGCCGGCCAAGCCGAAGCGCCCCTGATCAGTTCCCGGGTGGCCATTGCGCCGCCCCGGACTCAGGGCCGATAGCGAATTGCGCCCGGAGCCCGCTCCGGGCGCTCTTGCTTTTCAGCCACGTTAACCAAGTTTTGGCGGGTTTCAGGCGTTCTCTTCCGCGAGGCGCTGTCGGTTGGGGAGCGCAGAGACGCCGTGTCCGGCTTTGAGCCGGATGAGCCTTCCGCGCGGAGGCCGTGCGGCAGGCGAAGCACGGAACCAAAGAGGCAGAGCATGATTCGAGGCAGATATTGGCTGGCCGCAGCCGGCATGGCGCTTGCGCTCGCAGGATGCGACACCGTCTCCGGCCTCTCCTCGCAACCCGCCATCGCTGAGCTCGACACCCGCGACACCGCCGACGCCAACGTCAATATCGGCTCGCTGACAGAGGTCATCAGCCGCAACCCCAATGATCCCGGCGCCTACAATCTTCGCGGTGCGGCCTATGCCCGCGTCGGCCGCTTCTCGGATGCGATCGGCGACTTCACCAAGGCGGTCCAGCTCGATCCGAACCTCGCCTCGGCCTACACGAATCGCGGCCTCGCACTGCGCCAGAGCGGCCGCAACGACGCCGCACTCGCCGATTTCAATCGCGCGACCACGGCCAATCCGAACTACGCGCCGGCCTATGTCGCCCGCGCCAACCTGCTGCGCCAGCAGGGCAACAGCCAGCAGGCCATTGCCGACCTCAACACCGCGATCCGCCTCAATCCGGAAGCGGCCGAAGCCTTCCACGCCCGCGGGCTCGTCTACCAGAAGGAAGGCCAGCATCAGCATGCCGTCACCGATTTCGATTCGGTGATCGACCGGAACCCCTACACCGCGCCGCCCTATATCGCCCGCGGCCAGAGCCTGAACGCGCTCGGCAAATACGACGCCGCGCTGGAGGATTTCACCGCCGCGCTCAACGTCGACAACCGCAACGCCGATGCCTGGGCCGGACGCGGCTTCGCCTTCGAAAAACTCGGCAAGAAGACGGAAGCCTCGGAAGCCTATCAGCGGGCGCTCAGCCTCGACGGCAACAACGCCCAGGCCCGGGCTGGCCAGTCCCGTATGGGCGGCGGCGGGTTCTTCCGCGGCTAGAGCATTTTCGAGCGAAGTGGATGCCGGTTCGCGTAAAGAAAATGCGATAAAACAAAAAGATGGAGCATTTCCGCGATTCAGAGAAGCGCGGAAATGCTCTGATCATGGTGCGGCGCCGGTCCTGGTGGCCGGCTCTCCCACCGTTCGCGTATCAGCCCCCATCACTCTGCCTTCCGCGACATCAGCCAGGAAGCGTCGCACCTCGGCGAGCGAGCCGTAGTGCGGCAGGTCCTCGTGCCCGCCATCGGGAAAGCGCAGGAAACGCTTTGGCGGGTTGGCGAGCTCATAGAGCGCCTTCCCCTGGGCGAAGGGGATGATCCTGTCGCGCTCGCCGTGCATCACGAGTAGCGGCGCCTTGATCCGCCCGATGACCTCTTCAGAGCGGAACTGGTCCTTCATCAGCAGCCCCACCGGCACATAGGGATAGATGGCTTGCGCGACGGCAGCCGTCGAACGGTAGGGTGCCTCGAGCACGACAGCCTTTAGCGGCACCTCGGCCGCCAGCTTCAACACCACACCGGTCCCGAGCGATTCGCCATAGCCGACCAGCCGCCCCGTGCCGAAACGGTCAACCGCAGCGCCATAGGCAGCTCGGGCATCCTGCAGCAGCCCCTCTTCGCTCGGACTGCCGGTCGAGCCGCCATAGCCGCGATAGCTCACGGCGAAGAGCCCGGTGCCATCCTCCGTCAGCGCCCGGAAACGCCCCACCCGGCCGGCCCGTGCGAGATTGCCGGCATTGCCGTGGAAATAGAGCAGGACTGGCTTGTCCGCCCGCGGCGGCACGATCCAGGCAACGAGCCGCTCGCCATCGGCGGTCGCGATGGTCGCCTCTTCGGCTGCGACCAGGCCCGCCGTCGCGATGTCGGCCTTCGCTGGATCGCGCGGATACAACAGCTCGCGCTGCCGAGCATAGAGCATGCCGAGCATCGCGAGATAGCCGGCGACGCCCAGAATAACGACCAGCTTCAGAAGGCGCAGGATGATCACGGCGGCACGCCCGGAAAACGAAAGGGCCGGCGATCAAGCCGGCCCTTTGCAGCAATCCGATGACAGTGGCTCAGTTTAGTCTGAAACCGGTCCTCGTCGCAAAAGTGGTGCCCAGTTTTGCGGGGACGGGTTCAGTGCGCCATCGCCTTGACGATCTCGTCGGTGACCTTCTTGGCGTCGCCGAAGAGCATCATGGTGTTGGGCATGAAGAACAGCTCGTTCTCGACGCCGGCATAGCCCGAGCCCATGCCGCGCTTGATGAACAGCACCGTCTTGGCCTTCTCGACATCGAGGATCGGCATGCCGTAGATCGGCGATTGCGGATCGGTCTTGGCGGCCGGGTTGGTGACGTCGTTGGCGCCGATGACGAAGGCGACGTCAGCCTGGCCGAATTCCGAGTTGATGTCCTCAAGCTCGAAGACCTCGTCATAGGGCACATTGGCCTCGGCCAGCAGCACGTTCATGTGGCCGGGCATGCGGCCCGCCACCGGATGGATGGCGTATTTGACCTCGACACCTTCCTTCTTGAGCCCATCCGCCATCTCGCGCAGCGCATGCTGCGCCTGCGCCACCGCCATGCCGTAGCCCGGCACGATGATGACCTTGGCGGCGTTCTTCATGATGTAGGCGGCATCATCAGGCGAGCCTTGCTTGACCGGCCGCGCCTCGACCGCACCGCCCGCCGCCGCGACCGTCTCGCCGCCGAAGCCGCCGAGGATGACCGAGATGAAGGAGCGGTTCATGCCCTTACACATGATGTAGGACAGGATCGCGCCCGAGGAGCCGACCAGCGCGCCGGTGATGATCAGCGCCATGTTGCCGAGCGTGAAGCCGATGCCAGCTGCGGCCCAGCCGGAATAGGAGTTCAGCATCGAGACCACGACCGGCATGTCGGCGCCGCCGATCGGGATGATCAACAGGACGCCGAGCGCCAGCGACACCGCAACGATCAGCCAGAACACCGCATGGCTCTCGCTCTTGATGAAGATCGCGAGCAGCACCACGAGCGCGATGCCGAGGCCGATATTGATGCCATGGCGCTGCGGCAGCATGATCGGCTTGCCGCTCATCCGCCCGTCGAGCTTGAGGAAGGCGATGATCGAGCCGGTGAAGGTGATCGCGCCGATCGCGACGCCGAGCGCCATCTCGAACAGGCTCGAGCCGTGGATCGCGCCGGTGCGGCCGATGCCGAAGGCGTCCGGCGCGTAGAGCGCCGCCGCCGCCACCAGCACCGCCGCCAGGCCGACCAGCGAGTGGAAGAAGGCGACGAGCTGCGGCATCTGCGTCATCTGCACGCGCTTCGCCATATAGGCGCCGATGCCGCCGCCGATGGCGATGCCAACGGCAACCAGCAGCCAGCCGGAGAAGCCGGCAGGCGGGAAGAACAGCACGGTCGTGACGATGGCGATCGCCATGCCGATCATGCCGTAGCGGTTGCCCTGGCGGGAGGTCGTCGGATGCGACAGGCCCCGCAGAGCCATGATGAACAGGACGCCCGAAACGACGTAGAGGAGGGCTGAGAGGTTCGCGGCCATGCGTCAGCCCTTCTTCTTGTACATCGCGAGCATGCGCTCGGTGACGAGGAAGCCACCGAAGATGTTCACCGAGGCCAGGATCAGCGCGACGAAGCCGAAGAGCTTGGCCCAGATCGGCCCGTCTCCCAGCGCATCCGCCGCCGAGACGCCGACCGCCAGCAGGGCGCCGACGACGATGACCGAGGAGATCGCGTTGGTGACCGACATCAGCGGCGTGTGCAGCGCCGGGGTCACCGACCAGACGACGTAATAGCCGACGAAGACGGCGAGCACGAAGATGGCGAGGCGGAACACCGTCGGATCGACACCGCCAGTCGCGATGCTGGCGGCAGCGGCAGCCTGTTCGGCGTAGCGCTCGGCGAGCTCGGCGGCCTGCTTGGCGAGAGCGGCCGCGTTGCGGGCCTGTTCCAGAGCCTGTTCGGGAGAGGGATTTGCCATGGTCGGAATTCCTTCGCTCAGGCCTTGGCTGAGAAATTCGGATGGATGACGGCGCCGTCCTTCGTCAGGGCGGTCGCCTTGACCAGCTCGTCGTCCCAGTTCACCGCGAGCTTCTTCTCGGCCTTGTCGATCAGCGTCTCGACGAAAGCGAAGAGGTTCTTGGCGTAGAGCGAGGAGGAGGTTGCAGCCAGACGTCCGGGCACGTTGAGATGGCCGACGATCTTGACGCCGTTCTCCGTCGTGACGACCTCGCCGGGCTTCGCCAGCTCGCAGTTGCCGCCACGCTCGACCGCGAGGTCAACGATCACGGAACCGGGCTTCATGCTCTCGACCATCGCAGCCGTTATCAGCTTCGGCGCCGGGCGGCCCGGGATCAGCGCGGTGGTGATGACGATGTCCTGCTTGGCGATGTGGCTGGCGGTCAGCTCCGCCTGCTTCGCCTGGTACTCCTTGGACATCTCCTTGGCGTAGCCGCCGGCGGTCTGCGCCTGCTTGAACTCCTCGTCCTCGACGGCGAGGAACTTGGCGCCGAGCGATTCGACCTGCTCCTTGGTGGCCGGGCGCACGTCGGTGGCGGTGACGATGGCGCCGAGACGGCGCGCGGTCGCGATCGCCTGCAGGCCGGCGACCCCGACGCCCATCACGAAGATCTTCGCGGCCGGCACGGTGCCCGCCGCCGTCATCATCATCGGCAGCGCCCGACCGTATTCGGCGGCCCCGTCGATCACGGCACGGTAGCCGGCCAGGTTCGCCTGCGAGGAGAGCACGTCCATCACCTGGGCGCGGGTGATGCGCGGCATGAACTCCATGGCGAAGGCAGCGACATTGGCCTTGGCCAGCGCCTCGACCTGCGCCTCGTTGCCGTAGGGGTCCATTGTCGCGATGACCAGCGCGCCGGCTGGCAGCGCCGCGATCTCCTTCTCCGCCGGACGACGCACCTTCAGCACGATCTCGGCGCCCTTCAGCGCCTCCTTGGCCGTTTTCGCGATCGTCGCCCCAGCCGTCTCATACTCCGCATCGGGGATGCCGGAGGCTTTGCCCGCCCCCGTCTCGATCACGACCTCGGCGCCGAGGCCCTTGAACTTGCGGACGGTCTCCGGCGTCGCGGCGACGCGGGTTTCCGCCCCTTGCGTTTCGGCTGGGACAGCAATGCGCATGGTGGGGCAGGCCTTTCCGGCGTTATAGGGAGACGGTCAGAGCAGCAGGAGGGCGAGGAGCATCAGAACCAGCGCGACGACCGGCGCGCGCCAGGAGATCGAGGGAGCAGCAATGCCGACACCGGTGCCGATGACCGCAAGAATCGTTCCGATCAGCGCCGTGGCCCAGGCATGCTTGGTGCCGCCGACCGCGAGCGCCGCAACGATCGCGAGGCAGGCGATGCCGCCGACCTCGGCGAAGTGCACGAAGCCGGTATAGGTGCGCTCATGCTCCTCGTAGTCCATCGCGGGGATGTCGGCATGCTGGGCGTGGTCGGCCATCGTCTCGATCCTGAAAAAGACACACTCTCTCTAAGCCTGTAGCGCACCCGCGACGCACGGGCAACGCACCAGCGCAACGCAACCGTGACGGGCATGGCTCAAATGCCGCACCCTCATCCTCTAGCGGCTCGATTCAATAAATTCAATCGATTTAATCCGAGAAAAAGCATCTCCCCGCAGCTTGAAGGGGAGGCGTTAACGCCCTTCGGCGGCAGCCGGAGCCGGTTTGACCGGATTCGTCTATACTCTGGCGGTCAAGGGAAGGCGCTCATGGACGACCCGATCAAAGCGGCCGCGAAGGACGATCCGCTCTATCTCGATCCAGCCTTGCGCGAGAAAGCCAAGCGCTGGTTCGCCGAGGCGCGGGAGCAAACCAAGCGCGACGACGAGGAATCGCCGCCTGGCGCCGCGACACCGGCTCGGCCGGAGGCTACGGAGGGACAGGCTGGTTTGACGGGGACGGAGGTGGAGACGGCGGTAGCGGAGGCGATTGAGCCGACGCTCCGCAAAGTATCCAGCCAGGCTGGAGTGCGCTGATTTTACACGGAACCACGCGGGTCATCCCGGCCGCAGCGAAGCGGAGAGCCGGGATCCATGCCTGAACCTTGATCGGAAACGCTCCGGCATGGATCCCGGGGCAAGCCCGGGATGACGCCGTGGTTCCGTGTAAACCCAGCACGCTCTAAGCGCGCGGCACCGAAAGCCCAGCGGCCGTCAGCGCGGCAGCCTGCCGTTCGGCGACCGTCTCGACCGAGAACCCCTCGATCTCCGCCTCGAACAGCCGGTGGAAGTTCAACTCGGCGTCGAGATGCAGGAAGACGCCGCCGAGCCCGATCGCGGCGCGGTCCATGAAGACGAACTCGCGCGGCACCGTCACCGGCCCCCGCCGCTTCAGCGCCTGATGCACCTGGAAGGCCTGCTTGCGACCATATTCCGACGGCTTGACCCCCTCGGCGATGCGCCGTGTCCGGTCCTCCAGCAGCGGCCCGTAGATGAAGCGCGCCCAGATGTTGAGCGTGTCGACGAGGTCCTTGCTCAGCCCCTTGAAGCCCCAGGTCTCGTAGGCATGGATGACGCGCGCTTCCTCGCCGTCCCGCAGGCCCTGATAGAGATCGACCACTCCACCAACGAAGGAAGGCGGGAAGATGCGGATGCAGCCATAGTCGAGCAGGTTGATGCCCTGCGGTATGCCGTCCTCGGAAAAGACCGTGTAGTTCCCGAGATGCGGATCGCCATGGATGACGCCGTGATGGCTGAACGGGCGCCACCAGGCCTTGAACATCGCCGTCGAGATGCGATCGCGCGCCTGCTGCCCGTCCTGCTTGTGCGACAGGATCGGACTGCCGTCGAGCCAGTGCATGGTAAGGAGGCGCCGGGTCGAAAGCCCAGCTTCCACCGCCGGCACGCACACCTCCGGCGTATCCGCGAGGATCGCCCGGTAGAGCGCGATGTGCCGGGCCTCACGGCGATAGTCGAGCTCCTCGCGGACGCGCGCGCCGATCTCCTTGGCGATCTCGCTGGTGTCGATCACAGCGCCCATGCGCCGGTGCAGCGCGAACAGCACTTCGAGCTGGGCGATATCCGCTTCCACCGCCGATTCCATGTCGGGGTATTGCAGCTTGCAGGCCAGCGGCGCGCCCTCAGTCGTCGTCGCGCGATGCACCTGGCCGAGCGAGGCGGCCGCCGCCGGCTTCAGATCGAACTCGCCGAAACGCTCGCGCCATTGCGGGCCGAGTTCCGCCATCATCCGGCGCTTGACGAAGGCCGCGCCCATCGGCGGCGCCTGCGACTGCAGCTTCTGCAGTTCGGCGGCATATTCGGGCGGAACGACATCGGGGATGGTGGCGATGAGCTGCGCCACCTTCATGATCGGGCCCTTCAGCCCGCCGAGCGCCTTGGCCAGCGCCTCGGCATTCGAGGCGTCCCGCCCCTCCACGCCGAAGAGCCGGGAGCCGGCAATCCGCGCCGCCACCCCGCCGACATTGGCGCCGACGCGGGCATAACGCGCGGCACGGGCGGAAAGTCGATTGGCTTCGCTATCGCGTTCGGACATCGGCTCGCTTTCGCGGATCAGTCGTTCTCAGCATTTAAGACGCTGTCACCGTCATTCCAATGCGGCAGCTTGCCGGCGGCTCACCGGACATCCCAGCTTGTCACCAATGACGGGGGTTACTAGGCAGGGGCGATGTCTCAACTGATCGAAATCGGAAGCGTCCGCACCCTCCTGTTCGCCAGCACCGGGCCACTCCTGGCGAGCCCCGCCGATGCCAACGACTTCATCGGCGAAGCCTGGTCCGTCGGCGCCGACCTGCTCGCGATCCCGGTCGAGCGGCTCGGCCCGGACGTACTGAACCTGCGCACCCGCATCGGCGGCGAGATCTTCCAGAAATTCGCGAACTATCGCCTGCGCTGCGCGCTCGTCGGAGATATCGCCGCAGCCCTCGACGCCAGCGGCGCCCTGCGCGACTTCGTGCGCGAAACCAATGAAGGTTCGGCGCTCTGGTTCGTCCCGGACGTCGATCAGCTGCGCGCCCGGCTCGCAACCGAAACGGCTGCCTAGCGATCGAAGGCTGTCAAGCCCCGGTTCCCGAGGTGCGCGCCGCGAGATCGGCGCGCACCTCGGTGACGGCCGCCGTACGGCCTCCCGCGGCCTCGACCTTGCTGACCAGATCGGCGATCAGCGCCGCATTGCCGCGCGTCTCGCCGAAGGGCGCATCCTCCAGCCCGCCGCGGACATGGACGCCGCGCGCGACTGCAGGCGCGACCAGATCCGAGAGATCGACGCCGAGCCCGGCGATCATCACCGGCGCATCGGGCGCATCTTCCGCCAGCAGCCTGAGATGCGCCTCCAGCGCCCATTCGCGCGGCGGGAAGCCCCAGGCGAAAGCGTCCGAGAACATCAGCCGGTAGATCGGCGTCGGCATGCCCGGATAGGCCTTGGCGAGAGCGGCGCCGAGCCGGGTGAAGCCGGGCTCGTAGATCGCATAGCTCGGATGGACCTTGTGACGCTCAGCCACCTCCATCCCCTCGCGAATATGCTCGCCGGGGTTCTGGTAGATGAAGCCGGCCTCGCCCTGCGGGATGCCGGCGAAGGTCGTCCAGTTGCAGGAGCCGGGATCGAGCACGCCCCACTCGACCAGCCCGCGCTTCGCCAGCTCCTCAAGATGCGTGTAGCGGCCGGAGCCATGCATGTCGCCGGCGTAAGCAGAGCCGAGGATCGGGATGGTCGGATAGACAATGGCATCGACCCGGGCGCGAATGCCCTCGATCGCCCGCGCATAAAGCTGCCAGTCGTCGCGCTGCCTGCCGGTCGCGACATCGTAGACATGGAGATGGACGATCGCCGCTCCCGCCTCAGCTGCGGCAATGCCATCAGCGACGATGTCGGGTATCATGATCGGGATGCCCGGCTGCCGTTCCTTGCCCCAGGGCCCGTTGATCGCGGCTTCGATCCAGATCGGTCGGCTCATGAGCATTCCCTCCCCTTCGCGCTTTTGCGCAGACCGTATGCCTCAGCCGCCGGGGTTGCCAGCCTGCCCACCGGCTGGGCAGGATCAGCTCAAACGCATGGAAACGACCGGAGCGGCCCTTGCTGGAACGCGGCACGACCTATGACGATACGCTGCGCCGCTTCGCCTGGCGCATCCCCGACCGCTTCAACATCGGCACCGCCTGCTCGGACGCTCATGCCGATGGCTCGGGCCGTCCGGCGCTGATCTTCGAGGAAGACGGCGGCAAGGTCGCGACGCTCTCCTTCGACGATCTCGCCCGCGCCTCCAATCGCTTCGCTAACCTGCTCGCGCATCATGGCATCGGGCCGGGCGAGCGCGTCGGGATCCTGCTGCCGCAATCACCGCAGACCGCGATCGCCCATCTCGGCACCTACAAGCGCGGCGCCGTCGCGCTGCCGCTCTTCATCCAGTTCGGCCCCGAAGCGCTGGAGCACCGCCTCGGCCATAGCGGCGCCAGCGTGCTCGTCACCGACGCCGAGAACATCGGCAAGGTCGAGGCGATCCGCCATGCCCTGCCCGATCTGCGCCGGATCTTCGTCGTCGGCGGCGCCGGCCATCTCGACTTCGAGGCGGAGATGGCGAAGGCCTCCGACAGCTACACTGCGGCGGACACCCGCGCCGACGACCCGGCCGTGATCATCTACACCTCCGGCACCACCGGAAAGCCGAAGGGCGCTCTGCACGCCCATCGCGTGCTGCTCGGCCACCTGCCGGGCGTGCAATTGCCGCAGGAGTTCTTCCCGCAGTCCGGCGACCTGTTCTGGACGCCGGCGGACTGGGCCTGGATCGGCGGCTTGCTCGACGTGCTCTTGCCGAGCCTCTATTGCGGCGTGCCAGTGCTGGCCTCGCGCGCCCGCAAGTTCGACCCCGAGGCGGCTTTCGCGCTGATGGCGCGGCACAAGGTTCGCAACGCCTTCCTGCCGCCGACCGCGCTCAAGCTGATGCGGCAGGTGCGCGATCCCCGGCGTTTCGGCTATGCCATGCGCTCCATCGGCACCGGCGGCGAAACGCTCGGCGCCGACATGCTGGACTGGAGCCGCGAGACCTTCGGCTTCCCGGTCAACGAGTTCTACGGCCAGACCGAGGCCAACCTGCTCGTCGCCAACTGCGCGAGCCTTTACCCTGTGAAGCCGGGCTCGATGGGCCGCGCCGTGCCGGGCCACCGCGTCGCGGTAATCTCGCCCGAGGGCCGCGAGCTGCCGCCCGGCGAGCAGGGGCTGATCGCAGTCGCGCGGCCCGATCCGGTGATGATGCTGGAATACTGGAACCAGCCCGACGCCACCGCAGCGAAATTCGTCGGCGACTGGCTTGTCACCGGCGACACCGGCGCCCGCGACGAGGAGGGCTATTTCTGGTTTCAGGGCCGCGACGACGACATCATCTCCTCCGGCTCCTATCGCATCGGGCCGGGCGACATCGAGGACTGCATCATCCGCCATCCGGCGGTGCTGATGGTCGCGGTCGTCGGCGTGCCTGATCCGGTACGTACCGAGATCGTCAAGGCCTTCGTCCTGCCGAAGCCGGATGTGGAACCGTCGTCGGCATTGGCGGCCGAGATCCAGGCCTTCGTGCGCGATAGGCTGGCGGCCTACCAGTATCCGCGCAAAGTCGAATTCGTGACGGAGCTGCCACTGACCGCGACGGGGAAGATCCGGCGGAAGGATTTGCGTGACAGGGAGATCGAGAAGCAGCGCGGCGGGAGGAACTGAAATCGGAAACCCGAGGGACCGCCGTCATCCCGGGCGGAGCGAAGCGGAGACCCGGGATCCATGCCTGAACCTTTGTCATCTGCGCTCCGGCATGGATCCCGGATCTGCGCGGCTGAAGCCGCTTGTCCGGGATGACGGCGCCTCTTCGATTGATGCAGAACCGCGTCAGCGCGCCTCCAGCACCAGCTCGAAGGTCATCAGCACCGGGTTGTCCCCGCGGACGAGCCGCCCGCTCGCCAATCCGCCGCGATAGTCGACCAGCGCCACATCGATCGCCGCCCGCAAACCCTCGCCGCCGTCCGCGATCCGCCCCTCCGTGATCGCAACCTCCGTGGCGAAGTTCTCGACCGCCCCGCCATCCGCGAACCGCGCCCCGATGGTCGAGCCGACACCGCCATGGATCAGCGCCTCGCGGATACCGCGCTCGGTACAGAAAGCCTCAAGCGCCCCGCAGAAATCGACATTCGGCTTGACCCGCAGCGCGAAGAAGCGCCCGTTCCGGGTCGCATCGAGCAGCGCCGCCAGCTTCGGCCCGAACAGCTTGAAGTTCGTCTCGCTATCCGGCTCGGCGACGAAGGCCGCGCCATCCAAGCCGACGGCCGGCAGGGTGATCGTCTCCGCGACCACCGTCTCGTCTGGCAGGATATGGCCGCCGCTGCGCCTGGCCGAACCTTCCGTCCACAGCGCATGGGCATGGAAGAAGGGCGCGCCGTCACGCTGGCCGAAGGTCATCGCGCCCACTTCCACCTGCGACACGCCGGCCGGCCGGAAGGTCTCGCTGTAGAAGGCGGCGTGTTCCGGCGTCTTCGACAGCGCCGGCATGACATAGGCGAAGGGCGCGAGCTTCAGCCCGTCGAGCTTGGCCACGCCCGAGACGAAGCCCGCCGCCGCGAAGCTGCGCCTGACCGCCTCCAGCAGCGGCAAACCGGCCTGCAGCGTCATCGGAAAGACGAGCCCGTGGCATTCCGCCCACTGGACGCGCTCGGGCGCGCCGGTGCCGGGCTGTTCGATCCGCCTCACGAGGCCTTCCCCTTCAGGAAATCGAGCTCGCCGCGCTTCTCCAGCTCGTCCTTGACGAGGCGCTTCGGCACCTTGCCATAGCCCGATTTCGGCAGCGCCTCCCAGAAGAGGAAGCGCTTGGGCATCTTGTAGCGAGCGATCTTCGGCGCCAAAAACTCCGCGATCTCGGCTTCGGTCGCGCTCTGCCCCGGCCTGGTCACGCAGACCGCAATGCCGATCTCGCCCCAGACCGGGTCGGGCACGCCGAGCACAGCGACCTCCGCGATCGCCGGATGAGTCAGGATCTTCTCCTCGATCTCGCGCGGATAGATGTTCGAGCCGCCGGAGATGTACATGTCCGAGGCCCGGCCGGTGATGTAGACGAAGCCCTGCTCGTCCATGTGCCCGAGATCGCCGGTGCGGAACCAGCCGTCGCGGAAGGATTTCGCATTGGCTTCCGGGTTGTCGTAATAGCCGGCGAAGACGGCCGGGCCGATCACGCAGATCTCGCCTTGGACGTTCGCGCCAACCTCTTTTCCGTCCTCGTCCTGGATCTGCACCTGCATTCCGGTGCGCTCGAAGCCGCAGGTGCCGATGCGCGCATGCGGGCCGTCTTCGGGCTCGTGCAGCGCCGGCGGCAGCACGGTAATGTTGCCGGTGACCTCGCCCAGCCCGAAATACTGCACGATCACCTTGCCGAGCTTCTTCAGCGCCGCCTTCTGGTCCTCACGATACATCGGCGCGCCTGCATAGATGATGTAGCGCAGGCTGGAATGATCGTGCTGGTCGGCGGCCGGATGCTCGACCAGCATCTTCAGGATCGTCGGCACCGTGAAGATGTTGCTGACGCGGTGCTTCGCGATCAGCCGATAGGCCTCGTCGATGTCGAAGCGCTCGGTCGGCAGCAGGATCGAGGTCGCGCCGCGCGCCGAGATCATCAGCTGATGCACGCCCGCACCATGCGAGAGCGGCGCCACCACCAGCGAGGCGTCGGCCTCGGTCGAGCCCGGCACGAGATCGCAGAGATGGTTCGTCACGACGAAGCCCATCTGGCCATGCGTCAGCACGGCGGCCTTGGAGCGCCCCGTCGTGCCCGAGGTGAAGAAGAACCAGCAAGGATCGTCGCGCTCGACCGCGGCATTCTCGACGCGCTTGCCACGATGGCGCGCGATGACCGCACCGACCTCGTCCTCCCCGAAAGCCCCCTCGCCGATCCGCCAGGTGAACTCCGGCGCCGGCTTCGCCGCCGCGACGGCAGCGGCATGCTCGGGGAAATCGCCATGGCAGAGGAAGGCCTTCGCACCGGAGGCCGAGGCGAGATAACCGACCTCGTCCGGCAGCAGGCGGAAATTCGTGGGAACCCAGACGGCGCCGAGCCGGAAGGTCGCGAACATCGAGACGAACATCGCGTCGCAATTCTTGGAATGGACCAGCACGCGGTCGCCCTTGCCGATGCCGCGCGCCTTCAAACCCGCCGCCAGGCCCGAGACCTGCGCATCGATCTCAGCCCAGTCGAGCCTCTTCTCGCCCCAGATGAAGGCGGGATGCTTCGGCAGCCGGCGCGCATTCTGCGTCACGATATGGGCGAGATTCATCACCCGCTGCGACATCGGCACGACGCCTCCGACGGGGGCTGCGGTTGCGGAGCTCATCTTGCGGCTCTCCCTGTCTCGATGGATCGCGGCGCTGCCGCTGTCATGGGCGCTGCGCCCCGTTTTGACACGAACATCTGCGCCAGCAGCGCTTCCATCCGCGCGGCCTCGCGTGCCAGCAGCCGCGACAGCTCCTCCTGCCGGACCGGCGCCATGCGACTGTCGATCGCGGCGATCGAAAAGGCCCCTGCGACGCGCCCGTCCGGATAACGGAAAGCCCGCCCGATGCCCCAGGAGCTGGCGACCAGCCGGCCGGGGTTGAGCGAGAAGCCACGCTCGCGCGTGGCAGTGATATCGGCCCGCATCGGATCGGGCGCGAAGCCGGGATAGCGCGCCAGCAGCACCGTCTCGTTGGCGGCGATGATGCGGTCCACATCCTCGTCCGGCAGCGCAGCGAGAAGCGCAAGCGAGCCGGCGCCGACGCCGAGCGGATGCTGGTCCCCCGTCTGGAGCGCATGGGTCCGCACCGGATAGGTGCCCTCCTCGCGATGCAGGCAGATCGCGTAGTTTTCGCGCCGGACGGTCAGGAAGCTCGTATCCTGCGTCTCCGCCGAAAGCCGGCGCAGGCTGTCCATCGCCAATTCGAGCAGGCCGTGGCGGCGCGCCGCCAGCACGCCGAGCACGAAGGCCTCCTCGCCCAGGCAATAGCGCCGCGTCAGCGGCTCCTGCTCGACGAGCCCGGCCCGCATCAGAGCCAGCAGCAGCCGGCGCGTCGTCGGCTTGTTGAGCCCGCTGCCGGAGACGATCTCGCCAAGCGGCAGCCCGTCGGCCGGCTCTCGCCCGATCAGCGAGAGCAGCCCGAGCGCACGGTCGACGCTCTGCGAGCCGGACAGGCCGGCTTCGGGCGCGAAACTCTGCGGCAAGCGCTCCTCCTGATAGTCCATAATATGGACCTTGTTCTTATCGCCTGAGCCTAGATTGGCGCATTGCTGATTGCAATGGCGCCTTCCTCGTGTAAATCTGCCGGCCGTCCGCTGCTCACAGTATGGACCGAAATCGACGTCGACGACCTACAAGATCGGCGCGAAGGGAGGATGAACGATGGCCCTCGTGGCAACCTGCGTGGCGGGCGCAAGCTCGTGCCGCCTGAGCTTTAGCTGAGGCCGCGGCATGGTCGATGTCGTCGATACGTTGACGCTGCCCGAGAATCTCAGCGAGAACGAGGACGCACGTCCTGGCTCCGCGATCATGCGCCCGGTCGAGTTCGTCGCCGCCGCGCTCGTCGCCTTCATCGTCTGCGTGCTCCTGCTAGGCGTGACATCGCGCTATGTCTTCTCGCTGCCCTTCGTCTGGGTCGACGAGGTCGCCTCGATTTCGTTCATCTGGCTCGCCATGCTCGGCGCAGCCATCGCCATCGACCGCAACGAGCATCTGCGGCTGACGCTCTTCGTCGGTATGATGCCGGAGCGGCTGCGCCGGTTCGTCGAGACCTTCGCGCTGCTCGCTGCGGCCGCCTTTCTCGCCGCCATGGTCTATCCGGCGATCGATTACGCGATCGAGGAGAGCTACGTCACCTCGGCTGCGCTCAACATTCCCAATAGCTGGCGCGTCTCGGCTATCGCCACCGGCGTCATCCTGATGCTGCTCCTCGCCCTGCGCTACGCGATCAAGACCTCCCGCCCGCAGGATCTGGTGCTGGCCGCTCTGCTGGTCGCCGGGCTGGGCCTGCTCTTCTGGCTCGGCACGCCTGCCTTCAAGAAGCTGGGCTATCTCAATATCCTGATCTTTCTGATCGGCGTCGTCGCGCTCTGCCTCGTCGCCGGCGTGCCCATCGCCTTCTGCTTCGGCCTGGGCACGCTCTGCTTCCTGATGTTTTCGACCAGCGTGCCGACCGTCGTGATGATCGGGCGCATGGACGAGGGCATGTCGAGCATCATCCTGCTTTCCGTGCCGATCTTCGTGCTGCTCGGCTGCATCCTCGACGCCACCGGTATGGGCAAGGCGATCGTCGATTTCCTTGCCTCGATGCTCGGCCATGTCCGCGCCGGCATGTCCTATGTGCTGCTCGGCTCGCTCTTCCTCGTCTCCGGCATCTCGGGCTCGAAGGTCTCGGACATGGCGACGGTCGCCCCCGCCCTCTTCCCGGAGATGAAGCGGCGCGGCTACAAGCCCAAGGACCTGATCGCGCTGCTCTCCACCGGCGCGGCGATGGCCGACACGGTGCCGCCCTCGATCGTGCTGATCGTGCTCGGCTCCGTCGCCGGCGTCTCCATCGCCGGCCTGTTCAATGCCGGCTTCGTCATCGCCGGCGTGCTGCTCGTCGCGCTCGCCGGCCTCGCCCGCTGGAAGGCGATGGCCGAGGACATGAAGGGCGTGCGCCGCGCTCCCCTCTCCGTCATCGGCAAGGCGGCGCTGATCGCCGCGCCCGCCCTCGTCCTGCCCTTCATCATCCGCGCTGCGGTCGGTGGCGGCGTCGCCACCGCAACCGAGGTTTCGACCATCGCGGTGCTCTACGCGCTGATCATCGGCATCGTGCTCTATGGCGGCATCGGCCGGGCCAAGTTCTACCAGATGCTGGTCGAGACGGCCGCGCTCTCCGGCGCGATCCTGATGATCCTCGGCACGGCGCTCGCCATGGCCTGGGCGCTGACCCAGACCGGCTTCGCCCGCGACCTCGCGACCTTCATGGCCGGGCTGCCGGGCGGCTGGCTCACCTTCATGGCGGTCACCATCGTCGTCTTCATGATCCTCGGCTGCATCCTCGAGGGCCTGCCGGCGATCGTGCTGATGGCGCCGCTGATGTTCCCAATCGCCAAGAACCTCGGCATCAACGACGTGCACTACTCGATGGTCGTCGTCACCGCGATGAATATCGGCCTGATGACGCCGCCGATCGGCATCGGCTTCTACATCGCCTGCAAGATCGGCAATGTCTCGCCCGACGAGGCGATGGGCGCGATCTGGCCCTATCTCGTCGCCCTGCTGATCGGCCTCGTCGTCATCGCCCTCGTCCCCGGCCTCTCGACCTGGGTGCTGTGAAGCTCATGTCGGAACGAACAGGCTCGACGTCATCCCGGACAAGCGGCGCTAGCCGCGCAGATCCGGGATCCATCGTAGAGCGCGGAGCCCTACGATGGATCCCGGCACTCCGCTGCGCTGCGGCCGGGATGACGCGCCCCTGAAATCAACCGCAGAAACAAGTAAAAGCAGCCAAGGAGAAACGCCCATGACCATCTCACGCCGCAGCCTGCTCAAGGCGACAGCCGCCGCTTCCGCCATCGGCACCTTCCATATCGGCCGCGCCAATGCGCAGAGCGCCGAGTTCACCTACAAATACGCCAACAACCTGCCCGTCGCGCACCCGATGAACCTGCGCGCCAACGAGGCGATGGCCAAGATCAAGGAAGAAACGAAGGGGCGCGTCGACATCCAGATCTTCCCGAACAACCAGCTCGGCTCCGACACCGACATGCTGAGCCAGGTCCGCTCGGGCGGCGTCGAGTTCTTCACCCTCTCGCCGCTGATCCTCTCGACGCTGGTCGCCAACGCCTCGCTCTCCGGCATCGGCTTCGCCTTCCCGAACTACGACGCGGTCTGGAAGGCGATGGATGGCGAGCTCGGCGCATACGTCCGTGGCCAGATCAACAAGGCCAACCTCGTCGTCATGGACAAGATCTGGGACAACGGCTTCCGCCAGATCACCTCGTCCAAGGGCCCGGTCAACACGCCCGACGATCTGAAGGGCTTCAAGATCCGCGTGCCGGTCTCCCCGCTCTGGACCTCGATGTTCACCGCCTTCCAGTCGGCTCCGGCCAGCATCAACTTCGCCGAGGTCTACACCGCGCTGCAGACCAAGATCGTCGACGGCCAGGAGAACCCGCTCGCGATCATCGCGACGGCCAAGCTCTTCGAGGTGCAGAAGTACCTCTCCCTGACCAACCATATGTGGGACGGCTTCTGGTTCCTGGCCAACCGCCGCGCCTGGGAGAAGCTGCCGGAAGATTTGCGCGCCATCGTTGCCAAGAACATCAACGCCGCCGCCGTGCTGGAGCGCGAGGACGTCGCCAAGCTCAATGCCGGCCTGCAGGGCGAGCTGGTCTCGAAGGGCATGGTCGTCAACGAGACCAAGGCCGACGCCTTCCGCGATGCGCTGCGCAAGGCCGGCTTCTACGCCGAGTGGAAGAAGAAATACGGCGACGAGGCCTGGGGCATCCTGGAGAAGGCGGTCGGCAGCTCGCTGAGCTGAGCGGCCATCCCAAGCACAACACCCGTCATTCCGGGCAAGCCGCGCAGCGGCGCCGACCCGGAATCCATCGTAGAGCAAAGCGCCCTATGATGGATTCCGGGTCTCCGCTTCGCTCCACCCGGAATGACGCCCTCTCTGTGAACTGCGGAAAACCACCATGGCCGACCGGCTGAAGGGCAAGATCGCGATCGTTTTCGGCGCCGGTTCTTCCGGGCCCGGCTGGGGCAACGGCAAGGCGGCAGCGGTCGCCTATGCCCGCGAAGGCGCGGGCGTCGCCTGCATCGACCTGAACCGGGCCGCCGCCGAGGAAACCGCCGCCATCATCGCTGGCGAAGGCGGCCGGGCACTGGCGCTTGCCGCCGACGTGACGAACCTTGCCTCGGTCGAGGCCTGCGTCGCCGAGGCCGCCGGGCATTTCGGCCGCGTCGACATCCTGCACAACAATGTCGGCGTCACCCATATGGGCGGACCGGTCGAGCTGTCGGAGGGTGAGTTCAACGCCTCGCTCCAGCTCAATCTCGGCTCGGTCTATCGCTGCGCCAAGGCGGCAATTCCTGAGATGTTGAAGGGCGGCGGCGGCGCGATCGTCAACATCTCCTCGCTCGCCGCCATCCGCTGGACCGGCTATCCCTATTTCGCCTACTACGCCACCAAGGCGGCGGTGAACCAGGCGACGGTCGCGCTCGCGATGCAGTATGCCAAGCAGAACATCCGCGCGAACTGCATCATGCCGGGCCTGATCGATACGCCATTGATCTACAAGCAGATCTCCTCGCAATACGCTACCGTCGAGGAGATGGTCGCCGCCCGCAACGCGCAGGTGCCGATGGGCAAGATGGGCACCGCCTGGGACATCGCCAACGCCGCGGTCTTCCTCGCCTCCGACGAGGCGAAATTCATCACCGGAGTCTGCCTGCCGGTCGACGGCGGCCAGAGCTGCACCGCCGGGCTGCCGGGCTGATATCGACTGTTCATTCCCTGATTGGAACGCTTGCTCCGTTTCCGCTTCGCTGCCAGAACTGTCGCAACAGGGACGGCAACGGAAACCCAGAATGAGCGAAACCGCCGTTGCGGAACTGCCGCGTGACTTCGACGGGCTGCGCACGCTGATTCTCGCCCAGCGCGAGAGCCTGCCCAAGCGCATCGCCCAGATCGCGGCTTATGCGCTCGACAATCCCGACGAGATCGCCTTCGGCACCGCCGCCAGCATCGCGGTCTCGGCCGGCGTGCAGCCCTCGACGCTGATCCGCTTCGCCCAGCATCTCGGCTTCGACGGTTTCACGAGCTTGCAGGCTGTCTTCCGGGAGCGGCTCCGGGAGCGCAACTCGAGCTATGAGGAGCGCCTCAATACTCTGCGTGCCGGCGAGAGCGGAGTGGCCCGCAATCACCGCATCTTCGACGGCTTCCTCACCGCCTCGCGCAAATCGCTCGACGTGATGAGCCGTGCGCTCGACGACGCGGCGCTCGACCGCGCGATCGCGACGCTCGCCGAGGCCGAGACGATCTATATCCTCGCGCGCCGCCGCTCCTTCCCGGTGGCGAGCTACCTCGCCTATGCGCTCGGCAAGCTTGAGGTGCGCAACCAATTGGTCGAGTCGGCAGCGGGGCTGAGTCCGGAGATCATCTCCTTCGCGACGCCGAAGGATGCTGCCCTCGTCATCAGCTTCTCGCCCTATACACCCACCACGATCGAGGATGCGCGCGGCCTCGCCGAGCGCGGCGTGCCCGTCGTCGCCATCACCGACAGCGCTTTCTCGCCCCTCGCCAGTGTTGCCCAGACCTGGTTCGAGGTGGCCGAGGCCGATTTCGGCGGCTTCCGTACCCTGTCCTCGACCATGGCCCTGGCCATGGCGCTTGCCGTCGGCATCGGCGATGCCCGCCGCGCCGGACGCAACCGCCGGCGTCGCTCGCGCGAACAGGAATAGACATTCCGTGTTGACGGATTAATGGAATTATTATTTCATACCGCCAAGGCGGGGCCGCTCGGCCAACCGCACGTCATGAGAAGCGGCAAGGCCTGGAGGAGCATATGACGGGACCGCTCGGCGGATCGGCGCAGGCGCTCGACGTCATCACCATCGGCCGGGCCTCGGTCGATCTCTACGGCCAGCAGATCGGCTCGCGGCTGGAGGATGTCACCAGCTTCGCCAAATCGGTCGGCGGCTGCCCGGCGAACATCGCCATCGGCACCGCGCGTCTCGGCCTGCGCTCGGCCCTGCTCACCCGCGTCGGCAACGAGCAGTTCGGCCGCTTCCTGCGTGAGCAGCTCGCCCGCGAAGGCGTCAATCTCGACGGTCTGAAGACCGATTCCGAGCGGCTCACCGCACTCGCCATCCTCTCGGTCGAGAGCGACAAGTCCTTCCCCCTCCTGTTCTACCGCGAGAACTGCGCCGACATGGCGCTGGAGGAAGGCGACATCGACCCGGCATTCATCGCGCGGGCCCGCGCCGTCGTCGTCACCGGCACCCATTTCGCGCGTCCGAAGCCCGAGGCCGCCCAACGCAAGGCGATGAAGCTGATGCACGAGGCCTGCGGCAAGGTCGTGCTCGACATCGACTATCGCCCCAATCTCTGGGGGCTCGCCGGCCATGATGCCGGCGACAACCGCTACATCGCTTCGCAGGCCGTCTCCGAGCGGATGAAGACGGTCCTGCCCGGCTGCGATCTCGTCATCGGCACCGAGGAAGAGGTGCTGATCGCCTCGGGCGAGAGCGAATTGCTGCAGGCGCTGAAGACCATCCGTTCGCTGACCCCCGCCACCATCGTGCTCAAGCGCGGACCGATGGGCTGCATCGTCTATGAAGGCGCGATCTCCGACGATCTGGAGGACGGCATCGTCGGCAAGGGCTTCCCGATCGAGGTCTACAACGTATTGGGCGCCGGCGACGCCTTCATGTCCGGCTTCCTGCGCGGCTGGCTCGGCGGTGAGAGCCTGCAGACCGCCGCGACCTGGGCCAATGCCTGCGGCGCCTTCGCCGTCTCGCGCCTGCTCTGCTCGCCGGAGAGCCCGACCTTCGAGGAGCTGCAGTACTTCCTGAAGAACGGCAGCCCGCACCGCGCCCTGCGCAAGGACGAGGACATCAACCACATCCATTGGGCGACGACACGTCGGCGCAGCATCCCCTCGCTGATGGCGCTCGCCTGCGACCACCGCGCCCAACTGGAAGATCTCGCGGCAAAGCTCAGTGCCGATCCCGCCCGCATCCGCGACTTCAAGGTGCTCGCGGTGAAAGCCGCCGCCCGTGTCGCCGATGGCCGGCCCGGCTACGGCATGCTGCTCGACGAGAAGCATGGGCGCGAGGCGATGTTCGAGTTCGCCCGCCACCCCTTCGCTTGGCTCGGCCGCCCGGTCGAACTGCCGGGATCGCGGCCGCTGCGCTTCGAGACCAGCCAGGACATCGGCTCGCTCCTGCCGGAATGGCCGGTCGATCACTGCATCAAGGCGCTCTGCTTCTATCATCCGGACGACCCGGCGGAGCTGAAGCAGGCCCAGCAGGACAAGCTGCGCGGCCTGTTCGAGGCGGCGCGCAAGGTCGGCCGCGAATTGCTGATCGAGATCATCGCCGGCAAGAACGGCCCGCTCGGGCCGGACACCGTCGCCCGCGCACTGGAAGAAATCTATGCGCTCGGCATCAAGCCCGACTGGTGGAAGCTCGAGCCGCAATCCTCGCCGGCCGCCTGGGCCGCGATCGAGAAGACCATCGCGAAGCACGATCCCTGGTGCCGCGGCGTCCTGCTGCTCGGGCTCGACGCCCCGGCCGAGGAGTTGGAGGCCGGTTTCGCCGCCACGGCGGGCGCGCCCATCGTCAAGGGCTTCGCCGTCGGCCGCACCATCTTCATGGCCGCAGCGGAAGGCTGGCTCGCCGGCAAGCTCGACGACGAAGCCGCCATCGCCGACATTGCCCGGCGCTTCGAGGCATTGACCAACCTCTGGCTTGCCACGCGCGGCCGCAAGGCGGCCTAGTGCATCGGCCCGAAAAGTGGGAACCGGTTTTCGGAACAAGCCGATGCTAAGAAAACTCCGGCCCGGAGACCGATCATGACTGCCACCGTCCGCCTCACCATGGCGCAGGCGCTGACGCGCTACCTCGCGGCGCAGATGACCGAGATCGACGGGCAGCGCCTGCCGATCTTCGGGGGCGTCTGGGCGATCTTCGGCCATGGCAATGTCGCGGGTCTGGGCGAGGCGCTCTGGCACGAGCGCGAGCGCCTGCCGACCTTCCGCGCCCATAACGAGCAGGCGATGGCGCATGCTGCCATCGCCTATGCCAAGGCGAATATGCGCCGCCGCTTCATGGCCGCGACCACCTCGATCGGCCCCGGCGCGACCAATCTCGTCACAGCCGCGGCACTCGCCCATGTCAACCGCCTGCCGGTGCTGCTGCTGCCCGGCGATGTCTTTGCCAATCGCATTCCCGATCCCGTCCTCCAGCAGGTCGAGGATTTCGGCGACGGCACCGTTTCGGCAAACGACTGCTTCCGTCCCGTCTCGCGCTATTTCGACCGCATCACCCGGCCCGAGCAGATCATCTCCGCGCTTTCCCGCGCCATGCAGGTGCTGACCGACCCGGCCGAATGCGGCCCCGTCACCCTCGCGCTCTGCCAGGACGTGCAGGCGGAAGCCTATGACTATCCCGAGAGCTTCTTCACTGAGCGCCTCTGGACGCCGCGCCGCCCGCGCCCCGACCGCGACGAACTGAAGGCGGCCGTGGATGCATTGAAAGCGGCGAGGAAGCCACTGATCGTCGCGGGTGGTGGCGCGCTCTATTCCGGCGCCAGCGACGAGTTGGCCCGCTTCTCGGCCGCGACCGGCATCCCGGTCTGCGAGACGCAAGGCGGCAAATCCGCCCTGCCGGACGACAATGCGCTCAACATGGCCGCTGTTGGTGTTACCGGCACGGCGGCCGCCAATCGCCTCGCAGCCGAGGCGGATCTCGTCCTGGCCATCGGCACGCGGCTTCAGGATTTCACCACCGGCTCATGGGCGCTGTTCAGCGCCCAGCAGAAGACGATCATCGGCCTCAACGTCCAGCCCTTCGACGCCGGCAAGCACCGCGCTTTGCCGCTCATCGCCGATGCCCGCGAGGGTCTGGCCGAGCTGACCGAGGCTATCGGCGGCTGGAAGGCGCCCGAGAGTTGGACGGCCGACGCCAAGGCGGGCAAGGCCGCCTGGCGCAAGGAGGCGGACAAGGCGACCGCCGCCAGCAACGCCGCCCTGCCCTCGGACGCGCAGGTCATCGGCGCGGTGCAGCGCGCGCTCGGTCCGGAGGTGATCCTGCTCCATGCGGCGGGCGGCCTGCCCGGCGAATTGCACAAGCTCTGGCAGGCCGGCGCGCCCGGCTCCTACCATGCCGAGTACGGCTATTCCTGCATGGGCTACGAGATCGCTGGCGGGCTCGGCGCCAAGATGGCGCGGCCCGACAAGGAGGTCGTCGTCATGGTCGGCGACGGCTCCTACCTCATGCTCAACTCCGAGATCGCGACCTCAGTGATGCTGGGGCTGAAGCTCAGCATCGTCCTGCTCGACAATCGCGGCTTCGGCTGCATCAACCGCCTGCAGAACGCGACCGGCAGCGAGAGCTTCAACAACCTGCTCAAGGATACCCGGCACGAGACGCTGCCGGAGATCGACTTCGTCGCTCACGCCGCCAGCATGGGCGCGATCGCGACCAAGGCGGCCTCGATCGCCGAGCTTGAAGCCGCTTTGGCGCAAGCGAAAGCAAATACCCGCACCACTGTCGTCGTCATCGACACCGACCCGCTGATCTCGACCGGCTCCGGCGGGGCCTGGTGGGATGTAGCCGTGCCGGAGGTCAGCGAGCGCGTTGAGGTCCGCACGGCGCGGGCGAACTACGAGACGCAGCGCAAGCGTCAGCACATCGGCAACTGAAGCCGTTCCCTTAGGCGAGAAAGACCCTGACATGATCCGCATCGGCGCGAACCCCATCGGCTGGTCGAATGACGACATGCTGGAGATCGGCGGCGACATCCCGCTCGAGACCTGCCTGAAGGAAGCCCGCGAAGCCGGCTTCACCGGCATGGAGCTCGGCAACAAGTTCCCGCGCGAGGCCGCCAGGCTGAAGCCGATCCTCGACGCCCATGGCCACGCGCTGGTCTCCGGCTGGTATTCGACCGAGCTGCTCGTCCGCGACGTCGCCGCCGAGATGGAGGCGGTGAGGGCCCATGCGACGCTGCTGCGCGACATGGGCTGCTCGGTGCTGATCGCGGCCGAGACCTCGAACGCGATCCATTCCGACATCACCAAGCCGCTCTCGGCCCGCCCCGTCCTGCCCAAGGCTCGCTGGGACGATTTCGGCGCGCGTTACACCAATTTCGCCGAGGCGGTGAAGACCGAGTACGGCCTGCAGCTCGTCTATCACCACCATATGGGCACGGTGGTGCAGACCGAGGCCGAAATCGACCGGTTCATGGGCGTCACCGGCCCGACTGTGGGCCTCCTGCTCGACACCGGCCACGCCACCTGGGGTGGCGGCGATCCCGCCCGCCTCGCCCGCCACTGGAAGGCGCGCATCCACCACGTCCACTGCAAGGATATCCGCGAGGAGGTGATGTGGCGCTCCAATCGCGAGGACTGGTCCTTCCTCGAATCGGTCCTCGCAGGCGTCTACACCGTGCCGGGCGACGGGCTGATCGACTATGTCCGCGTGCTGAGAGAGCTGTGGGACTATTCCGGCTGGATCGTGGTCGAGGCGGAGCAGGACCCGAAGAAGGCCGAGCCCGCGGCTTACGCCAAGCTCGGACACGCCAACCTGACGCGCTTCATCAAGGAAGCGGGATTGGCCTGAACGGAGAAACGCGATGTCCCATCTCAAGGTCAGGCCGAACGGCACCCACGGCCGCGTCACTCACGTCACGCCGGACAATGCCGGCTGGACCTATGTCGGCTTCGATCTGCATCGCCTCAAGCCGGGCGAGACCGTCTCCGCCCCGACCGGCAATCGCGAGACTTGCCTCGTCTTCGTCACCGGCAAGGGCAAGGCCGCGGTCGGTGGCAAGGATCTCGGCGAGCTCGGCCAGCGCATGAGCCCTTTCGAGGGCAAGCCCTGGTCGGTCTATGTCCCGCAGGATTCGGATTGGTCGGTCACCGCCACCACCGATCTCGAACTCGCGGTCTGCACGGCTCCCGGCCTGAAAGGTGGCTTGCCCGTTCGCGTCATCAAGCCGGACGATCTCGGCCAGGAGGTGCGTGGCAAGGGTTCCAATACCCGCCACGTCACCAACATCCTGCCGGAAAACGAGCCGGCGGATTCACTGCTCGTCGTCGAGGTCATCACCCCGGCCGGCAACACTTCGAGCTACCCGCCGCACAAGCACGACCGGGACGACCTGCCGCAGGAATCCTATCTCGAAGAGACCTATTATCATCGTCTCAACCCGCCGCAGGGCTTCGGCTTCCAGCGCGTCTACACGGATGACCGCAGCCTCGACGAGGCTTTTGCCGTCGAGGACGGCGATGTCGTGCTGGTGCCGAAGGGCTATCACCCCTGCGCCACCTGCCACGGTTATGACCTCTACTATCTCAACGTCATGGCCGGCCCGAAGCGGACCTGGAAGTTCCACAACGCCGCCGAGCATGAGTGGCTGCTGAAGAGCTGACCGCCAAAATCCTGCGGGCGCCGGAGCGCGTTTCAGGCGCCCGCCCGGGCCCCTTCCGCCATCCGGCTCATCGATTGCACTTGTAGACCGTGCCCGATGTGTCCGGCCCCTTCCACTTGATGTCGGCGGCGCTGGAGACGACATGGCTGCCGCCCATCTCCGCCCCCCTGATCTTCAGGCGCGTCACGATCGTATCGCGCGCCGTATCGGCGAGCAGCACCGAATGCAGATCGGACTTGCCGTCGATCACGCCGAGCTTGGTGCAGCCCTCCACGACGCCCTGCGTATCCGTGACCACGACGGCGCTGCTGCGCGAGGTGTGATAGGCGCAAGCTCCCAGAAACAAAGCCGGCAGAAGAAGGAAGAAACGCGGTATCGGCATGGTCCGGGCTGTCCTGATCGGTTTGAGCACCATGTTCCGCCGCTGTCGCGCAAATGCAAGCCCAGATCTGCGCATGCCCCTTCAGGTTCCTTCACCAACTCGGCATTCGCTCAATCTGAGCGGGATTGTGCGGCTATTGAATGATTTCGGCTGTGCGAACTTTAACGCAAGACCTGCCTTATTCTTGACCTGCGCCAACGCCTGCTCTTAAGTCCGCACAGGCCAATGGGAGGCTGAAAAGGGATATAATATGCGTAGCATTTTGATCGTCGGCGCGATGGCCGCTCTCCTCGCCGGTTGCCAGACCGCGCAGGAGTCCATGGCTGACGCCGAAGTCACCTGTGAATCTCAGGGCTTCCGCCCCGGCACCCGCGCCTATCAGCAGTGCCGTTCGGCGAATTACGTTGAGAACCGTCGCGCCTCGAACGAGGCCGGCAGCGCCGTTGCAGCGGGCGTGGCCGCGGGTGTCGTCGGCGGCGCCATCGCCGCCAGCGCCGACCGTGGCTATTACCGGGGCTACGGTTATTACGGCCCGCGCCGCTACTGGTGGTGAACATAAGGCGGAGCCTCCTTGCGGAAGGCGCCGCTTTTCGAGTTTGCGAGCCCTGCGGCGCCCAGCGCCGCAGGGCTTTCTCTTGGGTGCTTCCTCATTCGTGGCTGCGTGCGCCTCAGCGCCGTGCGGACCGCTTCCGAGCCGGCGCCGCAGGCGGCTCCTTCACGGAGGCCGAAATCAGCAGCGAGCCGATCACGTAGACGGCAAGCCCGAGCCCGACCAGAGCCGCCATCGGCTCGCGCTCGGCCCGCTTGACCAGCATGCGCCCGCCCCTGTCGGCGTATTCACGCGCCCGTGACGCATAGTCGCCCGCGCGATCCACATAGTCGTCGGCAACCTCGCGGCGAGCGCCCAGCCAGTTGCTGCCGGCCTTCAAGGCACGGTTGCCGGCTTCCGCGACATCGGAGCCGTAGTCATTGAGCCAGCCACGCACCCGGCCATAATCGGGCTGATACCGCTCCCAACGCGAGACAGGCCGGCTGCGCAGCGTCGCCCAGGCGATCAGCCCGACGCTCAGGGCGCCAAGCCCGATCATGGCGAGCGGATGCCGCTCCACCGTCCGCACCACCGCTTGCCCGCCTTCGCGGACCGTCTCGATCGGGTCGGCCTCGTCCCAGGCTTCTTTCGCCCGCTCATAGCCGTCCTTCACGGTCTCGCTCGCCTTGTCGGCCATGTCCGCCGCCTTGCCGCGCAGCGTTCTCACCGCGGTTTCCGCCTGATCCTGAGCTTCCTCGGCGTTATCCGGCACATCCGGCGGAAATTTGTTGGCCATCGCCATGGCGGTCTCTCCGTTCCTGAAAGGGACATGGCCATGGAACGACAGACGGAGCAGCTGTGTTCCCGCTGACTTGCGAAAAGACAGCCGACGCAAAAAGCCATGGGTCATGATTCTTCGCTGTTCGGCCATAACCCCGTCATGTTTGGATGCGATCTCCCAGGGAACAGGGGCAATCAACGAGAAGGAGACGCTATATGCACGTTCAGCACCTCCAGATCGCACATCCCTCGGTTCTCTCTGATCCGGAATGGATCGCGCTGGAAAGCATTGAAGAACAGACCCAGCATTTCATCTTCGACGATACGATGCTGCTCGCCTTGCGCGATCGCGGGCTCGTCGAGTCGGATGGGGTCGCCTGGCGCGTCACGCAAACCGGTCAGCGGCGCCTGAGCGAGCGCCACTGAGCTTCCGGCCGGTCGCCGGGCTCATTCGCGCTCGTCTCTCAGGATTATTCTGTCGATAATCACGCCCGCCTTCCGGCGGGCTTTTCGACGGCGCTGGAAAATCTCCGGCGCCGTCGCCATGTCTGGCTGCAGCTAGAGCAATTCCAGCAGAAGTGCATAGCGGTTCTGCGTCCGGAATTGCGTCAAAACAAAGAGATAGAGCACTTCCGCTCCGCTGCTCGTCGAGGCGCCATGGGCAAACCCGTCTCCATCACCATCTCGCATGATCTCGGTCGCGAGGCTGCGCTCAACCGCCTGCGCAGCGGGATCGACCGCATCCGCGACAGGCTCGGCATGGTCAGGATGCAGCTCGTCGAGGAGCACTGGGAGGGCGACAGCCTGCATTTCGGCGTCGGCGCGCTCGGCCACACCGTCCATGGCCGCGTCGAGGTCGAAGAGCGTCTCATCCGCGTCGAGGTGACGCTGCCCTGGATGCTCTCCGTCTTTGCCGAGAAGCTGAAGATCGGGGTCGAGAAGCAGGGCCAGATCCTGCTCGAGAAACCCAAGGCGTAAGAGTCTGACTCAAAAATCCCCGAGCCCTCATCCTGAGGAGCCATTCCGCCAGGAATGGCGTCTCGAGGGATGTTCCAGGAGGCTCCGGAGACATCTGGACCATCCTTCGAGACGGCCCTGCGGGCCTCCTCAGGATGAGGGCTCGCATTTTCGGTCAGGCTCTAAGACTGATCGTTATCCGGCGCTTGCACTGCGGCCACCCGGCGGCTGACGTCGCGCCCATGGGTCACGCCGAAGAGGCAGAAAATTCGCCATGGCAAGCCCAAAAAGACGTACGTCTTTCGGTTGAAATCGACGACCTCAGTCCCCATGCTCCGAAACGTTCCAACATTTTCGATTTCTTGACGTTTCGGATTCGGGAGACCCATGCATCACGGCCCGCTGATCGCCATCATCGTCGCGGGCCTCGGCCTTGCTTTCGTCTTCGGGGCGCTTGCCCAACGGCTACGGATCTCCCCCCTCGTCGGTTACCTCGTCGCTGGCGTCGCCGTCGGCCCCTTCACGCCCGGTTTCGTCGCCGACCAGAACCTCGCCAATGAGCTCGCCGAGATCGGCGTCATCCTGTTGATGTTCGGAGTGGGTCTGCATTTCTCGCTCAAAGACCTGCTGTCGGTGAAGGCGATCGCCGTGCCCGGCGCCGTCGTCCAGATCGGCATCGCGACGCTGCTCGGCCTCGGGCTCGGCACCATGCTCGGCTGGAGCTGGTTCTCCGGCGCGGTCTTCGGCCTCGCCCTCTCCACCGCCTCGACCGTCGTGCTGCTGCGCGCGCTGCAGGAGCGCCGGATGGTCCAGACCGAGCGCGGCCGCATCGCGGTCGGCTGGCTGATCGTCGAGGACATCGCCATGGTGCTGGCGCTGGTGCTGCTGCCAGTGCTGGCGGAGATCATAAATGGCGGCTCGGCGCCAAGCCTGGGCGCGCCGCTGGCAACCCGCTTCGACCTCGGCGTCTGGGGCGTGCTCGGCCTGACCTTCGCCAAGCTGATCGGCTTCCTCGCCTTCATGCTCGTCGTCGGGCGGCGCGTCATCCCCTGGGTGCTGCACTGGGTCGCCCATACCGGCTCGCGCGAGCTCTTCCGCCTCGCCGTTCTCGCCGTCGCGCTCGGCGTCGCCTATTCGGCCGCGACGCTGTTCGGCGTCTCCTTCGCGCTTGGCGCCTTCTTCGCCGGCATGATCCTGTCGGAGTCGCCGCTCTCGCAGCGCGCCGCCGAGGAAACGCTGCCGCTGCGCGACGCCTTCGCGGTGCTGTTCTTCGTCTCGGTCGGCATGCTCTTCGACCCCGGCATCATCCTGCGGGCACCGGGCCCGCTGGTCGCGACGCTCGCCATCATCCTGATCGGCAAATCCGCCGCCGCCTGGCTGATCGTGCGCGCCTTCGGCCGCTCGAACGCGGTCGCGCTCACCATCTCGGCCTCCCTCGCGCAGATCGGCGAGTTCTCGTTCATCCTGGCCGGGCTCGGCACCGCGCTCGGAATCCTGCCCGCCCAGGGCCGCGATCTGATCCTCGCCGGCGCGATCCTCTCGATCCTGCTCAACCCGGTGATGTTCGCGCTGGCCGAGCGCCTGGCCTCGGAACCGCCCGCAGTGGCGAAGCCGAAGCCCGTCTCTGCCCCAGCCGAGCCGGTTGCGTCCGAAAAGGCCGAGGCCCCTGTTCCCCAGCCCGAGACGCCGCCAGAGCGCGACATCACCCCCACCAGCCTCAACGATCACATTGTCGTGGTCGGCTACGGCCGGGTCGGCAGTCTGCTCGGTGCCGGCCTGCTCGCCCAAGGCGCGAAGCTGCTGGTCATCGAGGACAATCCGGATGCGGTCGAGATCGCGAAGCGCGACGGCGCCGAGCTGCTCGTTGGCAATGCGGCCGATCCCGAGGTACTGTCCGCTGCCGGGATAGGCCGCGCCATCCGCCTCTTCGTCGCCATACCCGGCAGCTTCGAGGCCGGCCAGGTCTGCGAGCAGGCGCGGGCCGAGAATCCGACGCTGCCGATCGTGGCCCGCGCCCATTCCGACGCGGAAGTCGCCCATCTCACCAAATGCGGCGCGACGCTGACGATCATGGGCGAGGCCGAGATCGCCCGCGCCATGCTGGGCCTGTGCCAGAACCTCGCCGGCACGGCCAAGCCCGAGGCCGAAGCGGAAACGAAGCCTGCGGCGCCCGAAATGCAGGCCGACGAGGCATCACCAGCCGAAGCGGCCGCGCCCCACGTGCTGAAGCCGCGCAAACCGGCGCCGGAGAACCCCTCGGAGGATCCGCCGGCCGCCGCGTGAAACAGAAAGGGCGGGACACGCCATGCGCCCCGCCCCTCTTGTCTCGAGCTCTCGTATTGAAAGCGGTTCAGCCGGCCAGCTCGAAGCGAATGTCCTGCGCGCCTTCCCATAGGGTCTTGCGGCCGAGCGCGTAGAGGTTCTCAAGGCCCGAGGTCAGGGTGAGGAAATGGTTGCCGGAGAGGACGCCGGCCTTGCTGGCGAACTGCACGCCGCCATAGGCGAGCAGGATCTCGGTTTCGCTGACGCCGCCCGGATAGAGGATGATCTGGCCCGGAGCCGGATAGGCGGTGTTGTTCTCGTAGCCGACGCCGAAATCGAGATCGCCGAGCGGCATCCACACGCCCTCGCCGCTCCAGCGCACATGCACGATCTTGCTGGCGAAGGGCAGGTGCCGCAGGAAGGCGGCGCAGGTCTTCGGCGCGGCCTCGAGCTCGAGCTTCGCGTCGAAGGTATAGGGGCCGGCGGTGACGATCAGCTTGCTGCTCATGGAAAATCCCTGTCCTTCTGAAAACGGGTCCCGCACCGGTGAATGACATTTCGCCTCACCCTCGCGCAAGCGCGCTCCCCGGAACAAGTGAGACGCCGGAACGCGAAGAATTTCCGATGGCCAGGCTTCAGCCGATCGCCTCCCTGAGATCGAGCGTCCCCGTCATGCCGATCGCGGCATAGTTGCGCTTCAGCCAGCGCTTGGCCGCCATACGGCCCATGTCGCGCAGCCGCAGCAGGAACGACCATTCGGCGTTCATCCGCGACGAGGAGGTCAGCTCCGCCAGCGGCGGGCCCCCGTCGATCCGGTGCATCAGCACGCGCTTGTACTCGTCGCGCGGCAGCTTGCCGGCGTCGATGAGCCGGTTGACGAAGTCGATCGCGCGCAATTCGCGCAGTGTCGAGGCGTTGAAGGTGATCTCGTTGATCCGGTCCTGGATCTCGCGCGCCTTGGTCGGCAGCTCCTTGCGCTGGACCGGGTTGATCTGCACCAGCAGGATGTCGTCGCAATGAGCCTTGTAGAACAGCGGGTACAGCGCCGGGTTGCCCATGTAGCCGCCGTCCCAATAGGCTTCGCCATCGATCTCCACCGCCTGGAAAACCATCGGCAGGCAGGCTGAGGCCATCACATGGTCCGGAGTGAGCTGGCCGCCTTCGAACACTGCGATCTTGCCGGTGCGGACATTGGTGGCGGCGATGAAGAGCTTCACCGCGTCGCAGGCCCGGACCTTCTTGAAATCGATCAGGTCGGCGATCACGCCACGCAGCGGGTTGATGTTGAGCGGATTGACGTCATAGGGGCTCGCCACCTTCGCGAACATCTCGAAGAACAGCAGGCCGGGCGGCGTGCCGTTACGCCCCCAGGCGCCGAGCATCGTGTCCAGCAGCGGGCGCTCCGAGCCACGATACTTGCCGTCGACGCTGATCGCGCGCCAGAAGGCTTCCAGCTTGGCGCGGGCGCCGTCGGCGCCGCCGTCGATCCAGCCCTCTGCCAGAACGACGGCATTCATCGCGCCGGCGCTGGTGCCGGTGAGCGCCTCGATGCCGAGCCGCCCATCCTCCAGGATGACGTCGAGCACGCCCCAGGTGAAGGCGCCATGCGCGCCTCCGCCCTGCAGGGCCAGCGAGACCGTCTTTTCCGCCTTCGGCCCGGCCATCCCCTTGACCGGCTCGGCCTTGCGGGAGGGGCGCCCGCTCACGCGGCGGTCCAGCCGCCATCCATCGGCAGCGTCGCCCCGGTGATCGACTTGGCGCCGTCGGTGCAGAGGAAGACGGCGAGCGCCGCGACCTGCTCGACCGTGACGAATTCCTTGGTCGGTTGGGCATCGAGCAGCACGTCGTTGATGACCTGCTCCCTGGTGAGGCCGCGCGCCTTCATCGTATCGGGAATCTGCTTCTCGACCAGCGGCGTCCAGACATAGCCGGGGGCGATGGCGTTGACGGTGATGCCCTTGGTCGCGACCTCCAGCGCCACCGTCTTGGTGAGGCCTGCGATGCCGTGCTTGGCCGCGACATAGGCCGACTTGAACGGCGAGGCGACGAAGGCATGCGCCGAGGCCGTGTTGATGATGCGGCCCCAGCCCTTCTCCTTCATCTTCGGCAGAGCAGCGTGGATCGTATGGAAGGCCGAGGACAGGTTGATCGCGATGATCTGGTCCCACTTCTCCGGCGGAAACTCGTCGATGGGCGAGACAAACTGGATGCCGGCATTGTTGATCAGAATGTCGATGGCACCGAAGGCCTTCTCGCCATCGGCGATGAAGCCGGCGATCTCGGCGGGCTTCGTCATGTCTGCGGCTGAGAACAGCACCTTGACGCCGAACTCCTTCTCCAGATCGGTGCGCAGCTTCTCTGCATCGGCTGGCGGCAGAATACCGTTGATGACGAGGTTGGCACCTTCGGCAGCAAGTGCACGGGCGTAGGCCAGGCCGATGCCGGAGGTCGAGCCGGTAATGGCGGCAGTACGGTCTTTGAGGAACATGAGCGTCAAGGCCCCTGACAATCGAGGAGAAAATGCTTAGGTTCGGGCATGAACGTGGCAATGCCGCAACGACAGGCGCCCGCAGGTTGCCCGATGACTCTTTGCAACGCAACATGACGAAAATGCAGTCAAACACGCATATGCATGACGACCTTGTGCACCACACACATGGCGAGAATTGTCGCCATGCCGAGGATCACCGTCGCCATGCCGCTGAGGCGCTGGCCCGCGCCGAGCGGATCTGCCGCGAGCGCGGCCTGCGCCTGACGCCGATCCGACGGCAGGCGCTGGAAGCGCTCCAAGCAGATCATCGTCCGGTCGGCGCCTATGATCTCGCCGATCGGATTTCGCCGGCCGGCGGGCGGCGCCTCGCCCCGATCTCGATCTACCGCGCGCTCGATTTTCTCGTCGAGCAGGGCTTTGTCCACCGGCTGTCCTCGAAGAACGCCTATATCGCCTGCCTGCACGGCCATGGTGCGAACGAGGTCGTCGCCTTCCTGATCTGCGAGGTCTGTGGCGGCGTCGACGAGGATTCCTCGCCCGCGATGAAGAAAGCAGTGGCGGCCATCGCCGAAACCCGGCAATTCTCGCCCTCCCATCAGATGGTCGAGATCGTCGGCCGCTGCGAGCATTGCCGGAACGCCGCTTCGTCATGAGCCTTTTCATGGTCACCGACAGCCTCTAGAGCAGCCCGCATGAATGAGCGCGCCTTCTCCCATCTGACGCCGGAACGCGCCGGTCCGCTCGCCCGGCAGCTCACCGTGCCGGTCAAGGTCGGCAACGTCACCGTCGGCGGTGGCGCGCCGATCGTCGTGCAGTCGATGACCAACACCGACACGGCCGATATCGCCGCCACGGTGACCCAGGTCGCAGCGCTCGCCCGGCAGGGTTCGGAGCTGGTGCGCATCACCGTCGACCGCGACGAAGCCGCGGCTGCCGTGCCGAAGATCCGGGAGCGGCTCGATCGCATCGGCGTCGATGTGCCGCTCGTCGGCGACTTCCACTATATCGGCCACAAGCTGCTCGCCGATCACCCGGCCTGTGCCGAGGCGCTGGCGAAATACCGGATCAACCCCGGCAATGTCGGCTTCAAGGACAAGAAGGACAAGCAGTTCGCCCAGATCGTCGAGATGGCGATCCGGCACGGCAAGCCCGTGCGCATCGGCGCCAATTGGGGCTCGCTCGACCAGGAGTTGCTGACGGCGCTGATGGACGAGAACGCGCGCTCGCCGCGGCCGCTCGATGCCCGCGCCATCATGCGTGAGGCGATGGTTCAGTCCGCCCTGCTCTCGGCCGAACGCGCCGAGGAACTCGGCCTTGCCCGCGAGTTCATCATCCTCTCCGCCAAGGTCTCCGGCGTGCAGGACCTGATCACGGTCTATCGCATGCTGGCGAGCCGGGCGAACTACGCCATCCATCTCGGCCTGACCGAGGCCGGCATGGGCTCGAAGGGCATCGTCGCCTCCTCCGCCGCGCTCGGCATCCTGCTGCAGGAGGGCATTGGCGACACGATCCGCTATTCGCTGACGCCGGAACCGGGCGGCGACCGCACGCTCGAGGTCAAGACGGCGCAGGAGCTGCTCCAGACCATGGGTTTCCGCGCCTTCGTGCCGCTCGTCGCCGCTTGCCCCGGCTGCGGGCGCACGACTTCGACCGTGTTTCAGGAGCTCGCCCGCGACATCCAGAACTGGATTTCGAGCTCCATGCCGGAATGGAAGACGCGCTACCCCGGCGTCGAAAACCTCAACGTCGCGGTGATGGGTTGCATCGTCAACGGCCCCGGCGAGTCGAAGCATGCCGATATCGGCATCTCGCTTCCCGGCACCGGCGAGGCGCCGACCGCCCCGGTCTTCGTCGACGGCAAGAAGGTCGCAACCCTGCGCGGCACCGGCATTGCGGAGGAGTTCAAGGCCATGGTCGCGAGCTATGTCGAGCGGCGCTTTGGCGCCGGGCTCGGCGCCGCCAACTGATCCCTGCCTTTGCGCGCCGTTCGCATTATGCTAGAGGCCCCGGCCTTTCGCTGCACCGCAGCGCGTGCGGAGATCCCTGATGGGGCATGAAAACCCGAATCCTGCGACCGTCCGGCCGGAGGATTCCCGCTTCGGACTCGACGACGGCCGAGGCCAAGCCGTCAGCCATGGACACGGCAAGTCCGGTTACGCCGCGCTGGCCCTTGGCGCTCTGGGTGTCGTCTACGGCGATATCGGCACGAGTCCGCTCTATGCGCTCCGCGAAACGATCCTCGCCGCGACCGGCGGGCAAGAAAACGTCACCGTTCCGCCCACCGTCGTCATCGGCGTTCTTTCGCTGATCCTCTGGTCGCTCGTCGTCGTCGTGACGCTGAAATACGTCGTGCTGCTGATGCGGGCCGACAACAATGGCGAAGGCGGCATCCTGACTCTCGTCGCGCTCGCCCAGCGCAGCCTCGGCCGGGCACGCAGCCACATGGCGCTGCTGCTCGGCATGATCGGCGCCGGCCTGTTCTACGGCGACACCGTCATCACGCCAGCGATCTCGGTGCTCTCGGCGATCGAGGGCGTCAAGCTGATCACCCCGGCGCTCGACGACTATATCCTCTGGATCGCCTCGGTTATCCTGATCGGGCTTTTCGTGATGCAGAGCCACGGCACCCATCGCGTCGCGACCTTCTTCGGCCCGATCATGCTGATCTGGTTCCTGACGCTGGCCGGCCTCGGCGTCTACCATATCGCCGACGATCTCAGCGTCTTCCGCTCGATCAACCCCTATTACGCGCTGCTGTTCTTCCGTGACCACGCCGGCGTCGCGCTCGCCGTGCTCGGTTCCGTCTGTCTGGCCGTGACGGGTGCCGAAGCACTCTATGCCGATATGGGCCATTTCGGCCGCGGCCCGATCCGCGGCGCCTGGCTCTACGTCGTCTTCCCGGCGCTGTGGCTCAACTATCTCGGCCAGGGTGCGCTGATCCTCGCTGACCCCAGCGCCATCGACAACCCGTTCTACCGGCTCGCGCCGGAGGGGCTGCTGCTGCCCTTCGTGGTCATGGCGACGGTAGCGACCATCATCGCCAGCCAATCGGTCATCACCGGCGCCTTCTCGTTGACGCGGCAGGCAATCCAGCTCGGCCTGCTGCCGCGCATGGAAATCCGCCACACCTCCGAGCAGACCTCGGGCCAGATCTATGTGCCGCGCGTCAACCTGCTGCTGCTCGTCGTCGTGCTGATCCTCGTCTGGTCGTTCCGCACCTCGTCGAGCCTGTCGCACGCCTACGGCATCTCGGTCTTCGGCACGATGGTGGTCTCCTCGCTGCTCGCCGCCATCGTCATCCGCCGGCACTGGGGCTGGAGCCTGACCGCCACCACGGCGCTCATCCTGCCCTTCCTGCTGGTCGACGTCTCCTTCTTCTCGGCCAACATGCTGAAGCTCTTCCACGGCGGCTATGTGCCGGTGCTGCTCGCCATGGCGCTGACGCTGGTGATGTGGACCTGGATGCGCGGCACCAAGATTCTGTTCGACAAGACCCGCAAGACCGACGTGCCGCTGCTCGAGCTCGTCACCATGCTGTCGAAGAGCCCGCCGGTCCGGGTGAAGGGCATGGCCGTCTTCCTGACCAGCGACCCCGAGACCGCGCCGGCCTCGCTGCTGCACAACCTCAAGCACAACAAGGTCCTGCACGAGCGCAACGTCATCCTGACCGTGCGCTCGGCCGATACCCCGCGTGTGCCCGAGGAAGAGCGCGTGCGCCTCGCCCGCATCACCGACGACTTCTGGCGGGTGGACATGGTCTATGGCTACATGGAGAGCCCGAACGTGCCCAAGGGCCTCGCCATGCTGCGCAAGCAGGGCTTCAAGTTCGACATCATGTCGACCTCGTTCTTCCTGTCGCGCCGCTCGATCAAGCCCTCGCCGCAATCCGGCATGCCGGTCTGGCAGGACAATCTCTTCATCGGCCTGACCAAGAGCGCGACCGACGCGACGAGCTTCTTCCAGATCCCGACCGGCCGCGTCGTCGAGGTCGGTACCCAGGTCACGGTCTAAAGAAGCCCGACACCTGCAAGACGTCATGCTCGGGCTTGCCCCGAGCATCTCGGGACGAGAGGGCGCGGGGAACCCCTCTCCTGTAAGGAGAGGGGCAGGGGTGAGGTGTAGGCCGCTCGACCAGTGGAGCACCACCTCAGCAGCGCAGCCACCACCTCACAGCAACTCCGGTTAGCGGCCTTCCCCTCACCCTGCCCTCTCCCTATGGGGGAGGGTTCCCCGCGCCTTTCCTTCTAGAGATACGGGTCGAGCCCGAGCATGACGCGCCTCTGCAGGCTCAATCCAGCCGTGCCGAGGCGGCTTCCTCCGGCACATGCCGCACGCGCTCGCGGTAGAGCAAATAGAGCCCGGAGGCGATGACGATCCCGGCGCCGGCGAAGGTCCAGCGATCGGGCCATTGGCCGAAGACGAGCCAGCCGAGCAGCACCATCCAGACGATCTGCGAATAGATGAAGGGCGCAAGAACCGTCGCTGGTGCCAGCCGGTGCGCCAGGATCAAGAGCCAGTGGCCGAAGCCGCCAAGCGCGCCGACCGCGAACATCAGCAACCAGGGCAGCAGCCCCTGCGGCGTCTCCCAGATCCAGGGCAGCAGCGGAATGGTGGCGAGCGTTCCGGCCGCGCCCGAATAGATCATCGTGGTTTCCGATGAATCATGGCCGGACAGCACCCGCGTCGAGAGCGCGTAGAAGGCGAAGCAGAAGCAGCCGAGCACGCTGAGCAGCGCAGCCGGGTGCATGCCGCCGACGCCTGGCCGCGTCACCACCAGCACGCCGAGGAAGCCGACAGCGATCGCCGCCAGCCGGCGCGGCCCCGGCCATTCGCCGAGCAGCGGCCCCGAGACCAGCGCAACCAGCAGCGGCGCCGCAAACATGATCGAAATCGTCTCGGCGAGTTGGAGATAGCGCAACGCGATGAAGTTCAGCGCGGTCGAGCCGAGCAGGAGCAGCGAACGCCCCCATTGCAGCCAGGGGCGCTTGGTCCTGAGCACGCCGGGATGCGTCCATGGATTGATCAGGGCGAGGACCAGGATCATGCTGCCGGCGTAGCGCGCGAACACCACCTGCAGCGGGTTCATCGACTGTCCCAGCCATTTCGCGCTGGCATCGAGCATCGAGAACAGCAGGACGGCCACGCCCATCAGGCCGATGGCCGCGAGCCGGGCCCGACCCGCTTCGGAAGAGGCCTCGGATGGCAGGGGCACGTCCGATTTCGCCATGCTTTGGAGGAATGACGAAACCAGATTGAACCGATTTAGAAGCCTTTGCCAGTGCAGGAGCGCATGCGCTCCATGCAGAAATCAGGCGTCGCTATCGGCCTCGTCGATATCGGTATCCGGATCGTCGTGATCGGCACCGGCCTTGGACAGGCCCTTCGCGGCCTTGCGCAGCAGCTTGCGCAGTTGCTTGCGCTCCTTGCCGTCAAGCTTGTCGAGAAGCTCCTCCTCGACATCGTTCCAGACGGCATCGAGCTCGACCGCGGTCTTCTGCCCGGCTTCGGTGAGGGCGACCTGGACCAGCCGGCCGTCGCGGTTGCCGCCTTCACGCGTCACCAGCCCCTGCAGCGACAGCCGCCCGATCGTCTTCGACACGGTCGGCGGCTTCACGCGCAAGAGCGAGGCGAGCTCGCCCATGGTCATCGGTGCCGGCTGCAACGCCTTCAGCGCCTGCTCCTGCCCCGGAAACAGGCCGAGCCCATTCAGTCTCTCGCCCATCCGCGACCGATGCAGCCGGGCGGTGACGAGCAGGGCACGGCCGACGCTTTTCTCGATTGCCTTGGTCATAGGTCGATCCTTCGGGCCGATCCTTGGACGGATAAGCAGACGCTTCGCCGGCTGCGTAGTCGCGCGCCAACATGACAGAGAGATGACAATCCGACGTCAGAGCTAAAAGACCGCCAGCTTTGTGGCGACTTTTTGCAGGAACACCTCCCGGCTCTCCGCAGTCGAGAGATTCATCTCGTAATGGGCGAGGTAAGTCGTGCGCGCCAGCGGATGGCAAACTGCGCGCAGCGCCCGGCAAACAGCCTTGCGTGGCGGGTCGCCCATCAGGAAGGCGCGCCAGCGCGAGCCGCCATAGCTCGTCACCGCCGCGAGCCGGCGAATATTGTGGAGCGCCGGCTGAGCCTTGCCGTCCACCATCTTGAACGAGACGCCAGGCAGGAAGACCCGGTCGAGGAAACCCTTCAGGATCGCCGGGTAGCCGAAGTTCCAGACGGGGAAGCAGAGCACCAGGGCTTCGGCCGCCCGGACGCGCTCGACATAGCCGGCAACCGGCAATGTGTTGCTGGCTGTGTCGTGATAGCCGCGGCGCTCCCCGCAGCTCAGCACGGGGTCGAAACCATCAGCATAGAGGTCGCAGTCATCGACCTCGTGCCCCGCCTGCTTCAGCGTCGCGACCACCGTCTGATGGACCGCTGCGCCGAAGCTCTCCGGAACCGGATGAGCATAGAGCACGAGAACGCGCATTGCTGAGGCTCCGAGAGCGGACTGTTTTTGATGGAACCACAACGTCATCCCGGACAAGCCGCGTCAGCGGCGCCGATCCGGGATCCATCATAGAGTTACGGCGTCCTTCGATGGATCCCGGGTCAAGCCCGGGATGACGGCACGGTTCCGTGCGAAACCAACCTGCTCTTAGCCGACGCCGGCCTCAGTGAGGCTGCGGAACAGGAAGGTCTTGCCCGAGTGGTAATCGTAAGCAGGATCCTCCCAGGCGATCATCTTGCCGGGATTGAGCAGGCCCTGTGGATCGGCCTCGCGCTTGAAGGCGAGCTGGGTCTCGTCGGTCTGCTTCATGCCGCCCTCCTCCAGCGTGTAGCGATGCGGATTGAAGATCGGCGCGCCCATCTCCTCATGGATCGCGATGATCTCCTCCAGCCGCTCCTCGGAGGTGAAACGGATCAGCGGCAGGCCGAAGCAGGTGATCTTGCCGTCGAAGCGGACGAATTCGAGATGGCAGGTCACCTCGTCGCCGAAGCGGGCATGGATCTTGTCGACCAGCTCGACCTGGTTCGGGAAGGGATAGAGCACCTGCAGATAGGTGATCGCCGGGTCGACGCGCAGCGCCCTCAGCGTCGTGTGGTTCCAGCCGAGCTCATAGGCTGGCGGCAGGCCCTTGGCGTCCTCCGGCGCAAGCTTGTCGGTGCGCAGCAGCAGCTCCGCCCCCTTGAAGCGCCGCGCATAGGCGCAGAGCGCGTCGACTGCGAAATCGGCCGCCATGACGATGACGAGATGGCTGTCGCGCGGCAGGAACTTGCGATGGCGCAGGAAGTAGTCGTGCGGGGCGGGCGCGGCGACGACGCAGAGGTTCTTGAGCGCGAGCCCGTCCTGCTCGCCGACCGCATTGGCGAACTCGGTTGCAGCGCGCAGGCTCTCGAAGCCGATGATGACGTCGACCCAATCATAGGCCGGCCCGAGCGGCATCTCGACTTCGGTGATGATGCCGTTGGTGCCATAGGCATGGGCGACCTTGTGCAGGTCCTCGCCCGCGAATTCGAGGATGCGCGGGCTTTTCTCCATCGTCGCGACCTTGAGCCGGATGATGTTGCCCCAGTCACGCAGGCCGCCCCATTTGATCGAGCCGACGCCGCCGGACCCGCCGGCGATGAAGCCGCCGATCGAGGCCGTCTGGTAGGTCGAGGGGTGCAGGCGCAGCTCCTGCCGCGAATGGCTCCGCGTCTCGTCGTCGATCCGGGCCATGATCGCGCCGGGCTCGGCGATGTAGCGGCCGGCGGCGATCTCCTTGACCTTGTTGAAGCCGGAAAGATCGAGCAGCACGCCGCCAGAGAGCGGCATTGCCTGCCCGTAATTGCCCGTGCCCGTGCCACGCGGCGTGACGGGAATGCCGAGCTCATGGCAGGCGGCGAGGACCTGCAGAACCTCCGCCTCGCTCGTCGGCGAGACGACGATGTCGGCGACGACATGGTCGAGCTGGCGCTTCAGCACCGGCGAGTACCAGAAGAAGTCGCGGCTCTTCTGCTTCACCAGCGCCGGATTTTCCTCGGTGCGGATGCCACTGATGCGGGTCTTCAGCGTGGCGATGTCGTAGCGGGTCGTCATGCAGAGTGTTCCTGTGACGTCATGCTCGCCCTTGTGGCGAGCATCCACGTCTTGAACACCGCAGGCGACGGAGGAAGACGTGGATGGTCGGCACAAGGCCGACCATGACGGGAAAGGTCATGGTGGAAAAGATCGTCACGTCGCGTTCGCCATCAGATGGTCGAGTTCGCGGTAATCCGGCAAGGTCCGGTCGATCGGCTTACCCGCGACCAGCACGCTGCGGTCGGCCTGCGGCCGGGAGAAGAGTTCGGTCCAGTCGCGCGCCCGCGTCAGGATGAGGTCGGCCGGCGCGCCAACGGCGATGACGCCGGCATTCCACAGGCCCATAGCCTCAGCGGGGGTGCGCGCCACGGCACAAGCCCAATCCGGCCCGGAATGGTCGAGCTGGAGGATGCGCGTGCCCTCGCGCAGCACCTCGACGAGGTCGAGATCGCCATAGGCGTAGAACGGGTCGCGCGTATTGTCGGAGGCGATCATCACCGGCACGCCTGCCGCCTTGAGCTCATGCAGCGCGGTGACACCCCGCCAGCGCGGCGTACGACCCCGCTGCCGATCCTGCAGATACATGTTGCATAGCGGCAGCGAGACCACGGCGATGCCGGCCTCGCGCAGCTTGGCGACGATGCGCGCCTCGTCCTCCGGCGCCTGCAGGCTGAATGAGCAGCAATGCCCGCACAGGATGCGGCCTGTAAAGCGATGGCGCAGTGCCGCATCCGCGATGTGCTCGAGCGAACGCGCCGCTGGATCGTTCGTCTCGTCGACATGGAAATCGAGGTCGAAGCCGTTCTCGATCGCCGCCTGGAACAGGATGTCGAGCGCACGGTCGAGCTCCGGGATCATATAGGTGACGCAGCCGAGCAGGCGGTCGCCATGCGCCTTCACCGCTGCAATCACCGCGGCCATATGGGCCGGATCGAGCGCGGCGTCGGCCCCGAACAGCGGCGAGGCCTGCAGCGCGATGCGCCCGGCCCATTCCGCCCGGATCTCGGCATAAACCGGCCAGGAAATGCCGATCTGCTTGCCGAGTGAATCGATATGGGTGCGCAGCGCCGCCGTGCCGTGGGCGAAGGCGGTGCGCAGCGAGAAGCCCATCCGCGTGCGAACGTCTTCAGCTGACCAGTTCGCCTCGCGATCGGCCGCGACAGTCGCAAGCGCGCCCGGAAAGGTGCCGTCCGGGTTGGGGCTGCGCGGCCAGATATGACCCTTGTCGATATGGGTGTGGCAATCGACCAGCCGTGGCAGCACCATGCCGCCGTCGAGATCGAGCGTCGGCATCGCCCCCGCAGTCAGCGCGCCGGCCGGCTCGATCGCCTCGATCCGGCCATCGGCGATGGCGAGATTCACGCGCGCCAGCCCACGGCGATCGGCCGGGATGTCGCTGCCCTCGATCAGGCAGGCAGGGACACGCAGATCAGTGAGGCGGAAGGCCGGAGCGTCGGGCAGACGGGCGAAACCTCTCGTCACGTTGTCCTTGCCCCTTCCGTTCATGGCCGCCTGGGTTCGTCGATACCGGGCTGCCCCCAAGCCCGCAAGCCACGCCTACCGTTCCTCCCCCGCCGATGGCGCCTGTGGGCATGCCGCCGCCGCATTCGGGCTTGTCCGGGCCGGCCGGATCGCGCATGAGGGCGGCATGATCACCAAGGACGAGGTCGGATCATGACCGGAGAAGCCCGCATCATCGACGGCAAGGCCGCCGCCGCCGCGCTCAGGGCCGAGATCGGCCGCGAGGTCGCTGCGATCAAGGCCGCGCGCGGGGTCGTGCCGGGGCTGCATGTCGTCCTCGTCGGCGAAGACCCGGCGAGCAAGGTCTATGTCGCTTCGAAGGAAAAGCTCGCCGTCGAAGTCGGCATGAACTCGGTCGCCCACCGGCTGCCGACTGAGACCACCGAAGCGGAACTCCTCGCCAAGCTGGCCGAGCTGAACGCCGACGACAGCGTCGACGGCATCCTCGTCCAGCTGCCGCTGCCGAAGCATATCGACACCGGCCGCGTCATCGACGCCATCGATCCCGCCAAGGATGTCGATGGGCTTCACCCGATCAATGCCGGCCTGCTCGCGGGCGGCAAGAACGGCCTCGTGCCTTGCACGCCGCTTGGCTGCATGCTCCTGCTGAGGCAGGCCCTGCCCTCGCTGTCGGGGCTCGACGCGGTAGTGATCGGCCGCTCGGAATTGGTCGGCCGCCCGGTCGCGCAATTGCTGCTGCAGGCCGACTGCACCGTCACCATCGCCCATTCGCGCACGCGCGATCTACCTGGCGTCGTCCGCCGTGCCGACATCGTCGTCGCCGCCGTCGGCCGCCCGCGCATGGTCAAGGGCGATTGGATCAAGCCCGGTGCGACCGTGATCGATGTCGGCATCAACCGCCTGCCCGACGGCAAGCTCACCGGCGACGTCGATTTCACTGATGCCGCGAAGGTCGCGGGCGCCATCACCCCGGTCCCGGGCGGCGTCGGCCCGATGACCATCGCCTGCCTGCTCAAGAACACGCTGACGGCCTTCCACGCCCGGCGGGGATAGCCCTTCAATCGCAGCGATCGTCGCTCACGGGCAGGCACGCCGTAGATCCTCGACCGCGGCACGGAGAGCCGGAAGGTCGTCGACAACGATTGACCAGATCAGCGCTGGATCGACGCGCCAATACTCGTGCCTGATCCTGTTGCCGATCGCACGGACATCATTCCAGGCAATGTCTGGCCGCATTGCGAGCAAGACATCGGGAAGATGCCGCACGGCTTCGGAAATGATTTCGAGCGACCGCTCCGTGCCCCGCTGCAGAAAAAGCGATGCCGCGAACGATGTTCGGGTATGGCCGACAAGCTCATGTTCAATGAGCGCGATCGCGTCGAGGATTTCCTCAAGGACGACATCGCTTCGACGCGCCATCAGAAGACTTGGATCGCTTCCCGTTCGATCTGCGCCCGGAGCTTGGGATGCAGGCTCGATCGCGTTGTCAGATCGATGGCGACACCGAGTTCCTCCGTCAGGTAGCGCTGCATTCCGACGAGATCGAGCAGCGAGAATTTCCGGCCAGGATCGACATCAATGAAAATGTCGATGTCGCTGTCCTCTCTTGCCTCGTCGCGAGCGGTCGACCCATAGACGAATGCCGCCTGTGCGCCACGATCGCGCAAGACCTTGGCACGGCAGACCAACTCGGCGGTGGCTTCGTCACGGGTCATGGCACCGATCCTAGCATCGGATCGCCTTGCGACCAAAGGCGGAGCGAGCCGGAACAATCATTGCGTTCAGCATGGTCGAATTCGACCCGACGGTATTGGGACGAGAAGATACCCAGTCCCGTCACGCGATTCCCGGGTCGAAGCCAGGCTTCGCCCGAGAATGACGTTGTGGCTCACTCACATATGGATCGGGCGCTTGTCGACCGCGAGCGCGGCTTCCTTGACCGCCTCGGCCAGCGTCGGATGCGCGTGGCAGGTCCGGGCGAGATCCTCGGCCGAGCCACCGAACTCCATCAGCACCGTGACCTCGGCGATCAGGTCGCCGGCATGCGGACCGATGATGTGGCAGCCGAGCACGCGATCGGTCTTGGCATCGGCGAGGAACTTCACGAAGCCGTCGGTGTGGCGGATGGCGCGGGCGCGACCGTTCGCGGTGAACGGGAACTTGCCGACCTTGTACTCGACACCGGCTGCCTTCAGCTCCTCCTCGGTCTTGCCGATCGCTGCGACTTCCGGCGCCGTGTAGACGATGCCCGGAATGGCGTCATAGTTCACATGGCCATGCTTGCCGGCGATGATCTCGGCGACCGCAACGCCCTCGTCCTCTGCCTTGTGCGCCAGCATCGGCCCGCGCACCACGTCGCCGATGGCGTAAATGCCCGGGACATTGGTCTTGAAGTGGTCGTCGATGACGACACTGCCCCGCTCGGTGGCGACGCCGGCCTTGTCGAGGCCGAGGCCATCGGTGTTCGGGCGACGGCCGATCGCGACCAGCACGATGTCGGCGTTGAGCGTCCGGGCCTCGCCACCGGCGGTGGGCGCGACGGTGACGATCGCACCGCCCTTCTTGGCCACATCGACCTTGGTGACCTTGGAGCCGAGCTGGAAGGTGAAGCCCTGCTTCTCCAGGATGCGCTGGAATTGCTTGGCGACCTCGCTGTCCATGCCGGGCAGGATGCGGTCGAGGAACTCGACGACGGTGACCTTGGCGCCAAGCCGGCTCCAGACCGAACCGATCTCGAGGCCGATCACGCCGGCGCCGACCACGATGAGCTCCTTCGGAACCGCGCCGATCTCGAGCGCGCCGGTCGAGGTCACGACCGTCTTCTCGTCGATCTCGACGCCCGGCAGCGGCGCCGATTCCGAGCCGGTGGCGATGACGATGTTCTTCGCCTCCAGCTCCTGCATCTTGCCGTCCTCGGCCGTGACGACGACCTTGCCGGCGGCCGGGATCGAAGCCGTGCCGTGGAAGGCCTCGATCTTGTTCTTCTTGAACAGGAAGGCGACGCCATTGACGTTGGCGTCGATGGTCTCCTGCTTGTGCGCCATCATCGCCTTGAGGTCGAGCTTCGGCTTGCCGACGACGACGCCGAGCTTCTCGAAGGTGTGGCCGGCTTCCTCGAACATCTCGGAGGCGTGCAGCAGCGCCTTGGACGGAATGCAGCCGACGTTCAGGCAGGTACCGCCATGCGTCTTGCGCTTCTCGACCACCGCGACCTTCAAGCCGAGCTGGGCGGCCCGGATAGCGCAGACATAGCCTCCGGGGCCGGTTCCAATGACGACGAGATCGTAGGCCATGACGTCCTTCCGCTGATCGGCTTAAGGCCGCGGGCGAACGCCGCGGCGGATGGCGGCCGGCATACATCGGTTCTGCGCCAAGCGCTACGCCATTCCTGTGTTGACTGCATGCCGTGGCGCTTGCTGCGACTCAATGAGCGGCGCTTACTGCGCCAACACAAGAAAAGGACGAAACGCCATTCGCTGAAACTCTCTGCAGATCAGCCCGCTGGAGGGGCACGCCGTCATGTGGAATCAGGTTTATGATCCATTCGGCAACAGCGTTCTGTCGACGCTCGCAGCCGCGCTACCCGTCGTCGTTCTGCTCGGTCTCATCGCATCCAACGCCGTCAAGGCGCATATCGCTGCCGTCATCGCGCTCATCGTCGCCAATCTGGTCGCGATCTTCATCTTCACCATGCCGGCCGGGATGTCCCTGCGCGCCACGGTGCTCGGCGCCGTCACCGGCTTCTTCCCGATCGGCTGGATCGTGCTCAACGTCATCTTCCTCTACCGGCTGACGGTCGAGAAAGGCGCCTTCAGGATCCTGCAGACCACGATCGGCAGCGTCACCGACGACCGGCGCATCCAGCTCCTGCTGATCGCCTTCGCCTTCGGCGCCTTCTTCGAAGGCGCATCTGGCTTCGGTACACCGGTCGCAGTCACCGGTGCGATCCTGATCGGGCTGGGCTTCTCGCCGCTGGCGGCCTCGGGCCTCTCGCTCATCGCCAACACGGCGCCCGTCGCCTATGGCGCGCTCGGCACGCCGATCCAGGGTCTGAGCCAGGTCACCGGTATCGATCCGTTCCTGCTCGGCGCCATGGTCGGGCGGCAATTGCCTTTCTTCTCCGTGCTGGTGCCGTTCTGGCTGATCTGTGTCTTCGCCGGCTGGCGCGGCATGCTGCAGATCTGGCCGGCGGTCCTCGTCACCGGCGTTTCCTTCGCCGTGCCGCAATTCCTGATCTCGAACTTCATCAATCCCTGGATCGTCGATATCGGCGCCTCGCTCATCTCGATGGCCTGCCTGATCGGCTTCCTGCAGATCTGGAAGCCAAGAGAGGTCTGGACCTCACCCAAACTGCGCGGCCACGACGTTTCCGACGACGGCAGCCTGACACAGCCCGCCGCCACGACCAGGCCAAGCTCGTCGCAGGTCTGGATGGCGCTGACGCCCTGGATCATCGTCTGCATCATCCTGCTGATCTGGGGCACGGGCTGGTTCAAGAACCTGGTCAACCCCTGGGCGACCTGGAACTATCCCGTTCCCGATCTGCACAACATGATCAACAAGGTCGCGCCCGTCGCGGCGAAGCCGACGCCGGAAGGAGCCATCTTCTCCTTCACCTGGCTCTCCTATACCGGCTCGGGCATGCTGATCGCGGCGATCATCTCCGGCTTCGCCATGGGCTTCGGCCCGTTCAAGATGGCGCAGGTCTACGGCAGGACGCTGAAACTCTGCGCCTATTCGCTGATCACCATCGCTGCGATGCTGGCGATCGGCACGCTGACCCGGCTTTCGGGCATCGACGCCACGCTCGGCCTCGCCTTCGCCGGAACGGGGGTGCTCTATCCCTTCTTCGGCACACTGCTCGGCTGGTTGGGCGTCGCGCTGACGGGATCTGACACGGCCTCGAACGTGCTCTTCGGCAATCTGCAGAAGGTCACCTCGGAACAGCTCGGCCTCTCGCCGATCCTGATGGGCGCAGCGAACTCCTCCGGCGGCGTGATGGGCAAGATGATCGATGCCCAGTCGATCGTCGTCGCTTCGACGGCGACCGGCTGGTTCGGCCATGAGGGCGTGATCCTGCGCTTCGTCTTCTGGCACTCGATCGTGCTGGCGAGCCTGGTCGGCGGCCTCGTGATGCTGCAGGCCTATGTCCATCCCTTCTCGGCGATGGTGGTAAAATAAGTGCGGCTCCGAGGTGCGGCGGCCCGCGCCGCCGCACGCTCTCGGCTCAGCTCAGCAGGCGATAGAGCATCATCGCGAGGCCAACGAACGAAGCCGTCCAGACGAGGGTGCGAAGCACCGGGACGCCTGCTGCATAGAGCGCGACATACACAACCCGCGCGGCGAGGTAGATCCAGGCGCCCGTCGCAGCGCTGCCACCGGCCTTGCCGGTGATCGTGAGCGCTAGCGCCAGCGCGACGAAGGCCGGATAGGTTTCGAGCAGATTGTCGAGCGCCCGCTTGAGCCGCCGCGAGGCGATGTTCTGCGGTTCGCGCGGCTCGTCGCGCGGGCTGAAAAGATAGCCCGGTCCGAGGTCAGCCGCGGTGCCGGCCTGCAGGACGATCTGGACAAGCAGGAGCAGCACGCTCCAGCCGAGAACGGTGATTTCGGTCGTCATAGGCAATGCGGTCATGGCTCACTCCAGCCTGGGGAGGAGGAGAGTGACAGCTTGTTCAGCCCAGGCCAATCCGTTCGGGGCGCTCACAACGGCGCGTTGAAAGCCCAGACATGGCCGAAGGGGTCGCGCAGCCGTCCGTAGCGGGCGCGCGATGATCGATCGAGATGATAGCGCGCGACTCCCCTCCCCCTTGTGGGGAGGGGATGGGGTGGGGGTCGAAAAGCAGGGGCGATCGACGGGGAGGTGGTTTCGGCGCTGCTGCCACGGCATTGATCTGCCGCCGATCACCAAGCGGCACCACCCCCAACCCCTCTCCCCTCCCCACAAGGGGGAGGGGAAGCGCGCGCATGACCGGCGTGGCGGTTCAACCTAAGTGCGGAATGCCTCTACCCCTGCGCCAACGGCGCGTTGAAAGCCCAGACATGGCCGAAGGGATCGCGCAGGCGGCCATAGCGGGCGCCCCAGAAGACGTCGCTCGCCGGCATGAAGACGTCGGCGCCGGCGGCCTCGGCCTTCGCGAGGGAAGCGTCGACATCGGCCGGCGCAGCCAGGTTGATGTTGATGGCGACGCCCGTGCCCTTCAGGCTCGACGGCGCCATGACATGGCCGCCGAATTCCGGGAACTCGTCATGCAGCATGATCTCGCTGCCGAAGAGGGCGAGGTTGGCGTGCATCACCCGCTCGCCATCCTCGGCCATCTGCATGCGAGTGCAGGTCGCGCCGAACGCGTTCTCATAGAAGGCGATCGCCGCCTTGCCGCCCTTGACGCAGAGATGCGGCTGCAGCGGCGGGACATTCGGTTGAAAAGCCATGGCCTGTCTCCTCCTGCCCCGCAGCCGCGGGTTTGCTGTCTCAGAGATCCAGCACGAGGCGCGCCGGATCCTCAAGGCCTTCCTTGATGCGGACGAGGAAGGTCACGGCTTCCTTGCCGTCGATGATGCGGTGGTCGTAGCTGACCGCAAGATACATCATCGGGCGGATCTCGATCTTGCCGCCGACGACGACCGGACGCTCCTGGATCTTGTGCATGCCCAGGATCGCCGACTGCGGCGCGTTCAGGATCGGGGTCGACATCAGCGAGCCGTAGACGCCGCCATTCGAGATCGTGAAGGTGCCGCCCTGCATCTCCTCAATCTTGAGCTGGCCGTCACGGGCCTTCTTGCCGAACTCGCCGATCTTCTTCTCGACGCCGGCGATCGAAAGCGCGTCCGCATCGCGCACCACCGGAACCACCAGGCCCTTCTCGGTGCCGACGGCGACGCCGATGTGGTAGTAGTTCTTGTAGATGATGTCGGTGCCGTCGATCTCGGCGTTGACCGCCGGAATTTCCTTCAGCGCCTGGACGCAGGCCTTCACGAAGAAGCCCATGAAGCCGAGCTTCACGCCGTGCTTCTTCTCGAACACGTCCTTGTACTGGTTGCGCAGCGCCATGACGTTGGTCATGTCGACCTCGTTGAAGGTCGTCAGCATCGCGGCGTTGGACTGGGCTTCCTTGAGGCGGCGCGCGATGGTCTGGCGCAGCTTCGTCATCTTGACGCGCTCTTCGCGCGACGCATCGTCCGGCGCCGAGGGGGCGCGGAGCTGGACCGGAGCCGGCTGAGCGGCCGGAGCGACGATGCCGCCGGTCGCGATCGCGGCAAGCATGTCACCCTTGGTCACGCGGCCGTCCTTGCCCGAAGCCGGGACCGAGGAGGCGTCGATGCCGCTCTCGGCGGCGAGACGCGCCACGGCCGGGCCGGAATCGGCGGCCTTGGTCGCAGCCGCCTTCGGAGCCTCGGCGGCCGGAGCCGGCGCAGCGGCGGCTGGCTTGGCCTCCGCCTTCGGCGCAGGCACCGCAGCGGCGGCCACGCCGCCATCGGCGATCGAGCCGAGCAGCGCGTTGACGCCGACCGTCTCGCCTTCCTTGGCGACGATCTCGCCGAGCACGCCGGCGGCCGGGGCGTTGACCTCCAGCGTCACCTTGTCGGTTTCCAGCTCGACGAGAGGCTCGTCGGCCTTCACCGCCTCGCCCGGCTTCTTGAACCACTTGCCGATCGTCGCTTCCGAGACGGATTCGCCGAGTGTTGGTACGCGGATTTCGGTGGCCATTGTCCTCAGTCCCTTCCGGGCCTCTCTCTGATTCAAGCGCTGTTTCGCGCGGAGCTTTGCGCGTCGCGCAGGATCAGCGACGGCATCGGGTGGATTTCGAAACGGAAGCCGAGCCCGGCGCGGATCACCGGGTCGCCTTCCGTCAGCATTCTGATCTCATCTTCGCCGCTCGCCTCGGCGACGCCAAGCCCCCAGGCTCCGGCAGGATCGAGCACCGGCCCGAAGGCGATGGCGATGCCCCGCGCGGCCTGCTCACGCCAATAGGTGCCGTGCTCCTGCATCAGGCGCAGCTCCTCGGCCGAGGCATCGCCCGGGAAGCCCGGCCGGGGCGGCAGCAACCTGCAGAAGAAATAGGGCACGGGCGCGCTCCCTCAAGCCGCGAAGGCCTCGTCGAGGAAGGCGTTGAGCTGCGCGCTGTGCTTCGACATCAGGCCGGTCGCGGTCGCGGCCGAGGCCGGGCGGCCGACATAGCGCGGCCGCTTCGGCTTCGAGCCGGCATGGCCCAGCACCCATTCGAGATAGGGCTCGACGAAGGTCCAGGAGCCCATGTTCTTCGGCTCCTCCTGGCACCACACCACATCGGCGGCCTTGAAGCGCGCGAGTTCCTGCGCCAGCGTCTTCAGCGGGAACGGATAGAGCTGCTCGACGCGCATCAGATAGACGTCGTCGACGCCGCGCTTCTCGCGCTCCTCGAGCAGATCGTAATAGACCTTGCCGGTGCAGAGCACGACGCGACGGATCTTCGCGTCCTTGACGAGCTTGGTGGTCGACTTGCCGCGCTCGGCATCATCATGCAGCACGCGGTGGAAGGTCGAGCCCTCGGCCAGCTCGCTGAGGTCGGAGACGCAGCGCTTGTGGCGCAGCAGCGACTTCGGCGTCATCAGGATCAGCGGCTTGCGGAAGTCGCGCTTCAGCTGCCGGCGCAGGATGTGGAAGTAGCTCGCCGGCGTCGAGCAGTTCGCCACCTGCATATTGTCCTCGGCGCACATCTGCAGGAAGCGCTCGAGGCGGGCCGAGGAGTGCTCCGGACCCTGGCCCTCATAGCCATGCGGCAGCAGGCAGACGAGGCCGGACATGCGCAGCCACTTGCGCTCGCCCGAGGAGATGAACTGGTCGAACACGACCTGCGCACCGTTGGCGAAGTCGCCGAACTGCGCCTCCCACATCGTCAGCGCGTTCGGCTCCGACAGCGAGTAGCCATATTCGAAGCCGAGCACCGCCTCTTCCGAGAGCATCGAGTTGATGACCTCGTAGCGGGACTGGTCCTCGCGGATATTGTTCAGCGAGGTGTGGCGCGCCTCCGTCTCCTGGTCGATCAGGACGGAGTGGCGCTGCGAGAAGGTGCCGCGCTCGCAATCCTGGCCGGAGAGGCGGACCGGGTTGCCGTCGAGCAGCAGCGAACCGAAAGCCAGCGCCTCCGCGGTTGCCCAATCGATACCCTCGCCGCTCTCGACCGCCTTCTTGCGGTTGTCGAGGAAGCGCTGGATCGTGCGGTGCACGTTGAAGCCGGCCGGAACTGCGGTGATCTTCTCGGTGATCTCCTTCAACGTCTCAGCCGGCACGCCGGTGGCGCCACGGCGCGGATCGTCCTCGTCGGCGCGGATCGCCTTCATGCCGGCCCAGCGGCCGTCGAGCCAGTCCGCCTTGTTCGGCTTGAAAGCCTGGCCTGCGTCGAACTCGACCTCGAGCCGCGCCTTCCAGGCCGCGCGCATCTCGTCGAGCTCGCCAGCGTTGATCACGCCCTCGCCCTCGAGCTTGGCGCCATAGAGCTCCAGCGTCGTCTTGTGGCCGCGGATCTTGCGGTACATCAGCGGCTGGGTGAAGCCCGGCTCGTCGCCTTCGTTATGGCCGAAGCGGCGATAGCAGAACATGTCGATCACGACCGGCTTGTGGAACTTCTGCCGGAACTCGATCGCGACCTTGGCGGCGAACACGACCGCCTCCGGATCGTCGCCGTTCACATGGAAGACCGGCGCCTCGACCATCTTCGCCACGTCGGACGGATAGGGCGAAGAGCGCGAATAGCGCGGATAGGTGGTGAAGCCGATCTGGTTGTTGATGATGAAGTGCAGCGAACCGCCGGTGCGGTGGCCCTTCAGCCCGGAAAGGCCGAGGCACTCCGCCACCACGCCCTGGCCGGCGAAGGCCGCGTCACCGTGGATCAGCAGCGGCAACACCTTCGAGCGCTCGACGATGTCGCCGAACTGGTCCTGCTTGGCGCGCACCTTGCCGAGCACGACGGGGTCGACGATCTCTAGATGCGATGGGTTGGCGGTCAGCGAAACGTGGACGTTGTTGCCGTCAAACTCGCGGTCGGACGAAGCACCGAGATGGTACTTCACGTCGCCCGAACCCTCGACATCGTCTGGGGCGAAGGAACCGCCCTTGAATTCGTGGAACAGCGCGCGGTGCGGCTTGCCGAGCACCTGGGTCAGCACGTTGAGGCGGCCGCGATGGGCCATGCCGAAGACGATGTCGCGCACGCCGAGCGAGCCGCCGCGCTTGATGATCTGCTCCAGTGCCGGAACCAGCGATTCACCGCCGTCGAGGCCGAAGCGCTTGGTGCCGGTGAATTTCAGGTCAAGGAACTTCTCGAAGCCCTCGGTCTCGACCAACTTGTTGAGGATCGCCTTCTTGCCTTCCTTGGTGAAGGCGATCTCCTTGTCCGGCCCCTCGATGCGCTCCTGCAGCCAGGCCTTCTGCTCGGGGTCGGAGATGTGCATGAACTCGATGCCGACCGTGCCGCAATAGGTCCGCTGCAGCACCGCGACCATCTCGCGGATGGTGGCGAACTCCATGCCGAGCACGTTGTCGATGAAGATCTTGCGGTCGAGATCGGCCTCGCCGAAGCCGAAGGCGGCCGGCGACAGCTCCTCGGGATCGTTGCGGCTCTCGATGCCGAGCGGGTCGAGCTTGGCATGGAGATGGCCGCGCATGCGGTAGGCGCGGATCAGCATGATCGCGCGCACGGAATCGCGCGTCGCCTGCTGGACATCGGCGGGAGAGAGCGTCGTGCCGGCGGCCTTGGCCTTGGCACCGAGCTTGTCGGAGACGACCTTCTCGACCACGGCCCAGTTGCCGTCGAGCGCCGAGATCAGCTCGCCATTGGCGGCGACCGGCCAGTTCGGCTTCTTCCAGGAGGCGCCCTTGGCGTTCTCCAGCACCGACTGCTTGTCGTCCTGCAGCGCCCCGAAGAAGCTCTGCCACTGCTCGTCGACCGACTTCGGGTCGGCCTCGTAGCGGGCGTAGAGATCCTCGATGTAAGCCGCGTTGCCGCCGTAGAGGAACCCGGTCTGCGCGAGAGCCTCGTTGATATCCTGGCGAGCCATGATGCTCCTGCCTTCCTTCACCGCTTGCGATAGGCCCGGACCCTTGCCCGGGCCTCCTTCAGTCTGCCGTCATGCTCGGGCTTGACCCGAGCATCTCTTGTCATTCGGGCGTCACGGCCGCCGGGACGAGATGGTCGGGTCGAGCCCGACCATGACGTGCTCCGGCGCCCCGGCCGCCTTCAGCCCTTCAACACCTCGACCAAGGTCTTTCCAAGGCGCGCCGGCGAGGGCGAAACCCGGATGCCGGCCGCTTCCATCGCCGCGATCTTGTCCTCGGCGCCGCCCTTGCCGCCCGAGATGATCGCGCCGGCATGGCCCATGCGGCGGCCCGGAGGCGCCGTGCGGCCGGCGATGAAGCCGACCATCGGCTTCTTGCGCCCGCGCTTGGCCTCGTCCTTGATGAACTGCGCCGCGTCCTCCTCGGCCGAGCCGCCGATCTCGCCGATCATCACGATCGAGTGGGTCTTGTCGTCGGCGAGGAACATCTCGAGCATGTCGATGAACTCGGTGCCCTTGACCGGGTCGCCGCCGATGCCGACGGCGGTCGTCTGGCCGAGGCCCTCGTTCGTGGTCTGGAACACCGCCTCATAGGTCAGCGTGCCTGACCGCGAGACGATGCCGACCGAGCCGGGCTTGAAGATGTTCGCCGGCATGATGCCGATCTTCGACTCGCCGGCCGTGACGACGCCCGGGCAGTTCGGCCCGATCAGCCGCGTCTTGGAGCCGATCAGCGAGCGCTTGACGCGCACCATGTCGAGCACCGGGATGCCCTCGGTGATGCAGATGACGAGCGGAATCTCGGCATCGATCGCCTCGCAGATCGCGTCCGCGGCGCCCGGAGGCGGCACATAGACGACCGAAGCGGTGGCGCCGGTCTGCTCCTTGGCTTCGGCGACCGTGTCGAAGACGGGCAGGCCGAGATGAACCGAGCCGCCCTTCCCCGGCGAGGTGCCGCCGACCATCTGCGTGCCATAGGCGATCGCCTGCTCGGAGTGGAAGGTGCCGTTCTTGCCGGTGAAGCCCTGGCAGATGACCTTGGTGTTCTTGTCGATCAGGATGGACATGTCTGCTCCTCAGGCCTTCTTGACCGCGGCGACGATCTTCTGCGCCGCATCGTCGAGGTCGTCGGCGGGGATGACGTTGAGGCCGGATTCGCGGATGATCTGCTTGCCTTCCTCGACATTCGTGCCTTCGAGGCGAACGACCAGCGGAACCTGAAGGCCGACGGCCTTCACCGCCGCGAGCACGCCGCGGGCAATGACGTCGCACTTCATGATGCCGCCGAAGATGTTGACGAGGATGCCCTTCACCTTCGGGTCGGCGGTGATGATCTTGAACGCCGCCGTCACCTTCTCCTCGGAGGCGCCGCCGCCGACGTCCAGGAAGTTCGCCGGCGATTCACCGTATAGCTGGATGATGTCGAGCGTCGCCATGGCGAGGCCGGCACCGTTGACCATGCAGCCGATCGTGCCGTCGAGCGCGATATAGGCGAGGTCATACTTCGAAGCCTCGATCTCCTTGGCGTCCTCCTCGGTCTCGTCGCGCAGGGCGACGACGTCCGGGTGGCGGTAGAGCGAGTTGGAATCGAAATTCACCTTCGCGTCGAGGCACTTGATCTGGCCCTGCTTGGTCACGATCAGCGGGTTGATCTCGAGCATCGCCATGTCCTTGGCGACGAAGGCGTTGTAGATCTGGGTCAGAACCGTGCCGGCCTGCTTGGCGAGGTCGCCGGTCAGCTCCAGCGCCTTTGCGACGGTGCGGCCGTGATGCGGCATGATGCCGGTGGCGGGATCGACAGAGAAGGTCAGGATCTTCTCGGGCGTGTCGTGGGCGACAGCCTCGATGTCCATGCCACCCTCGGTCGAGACGACGAAGGCGATGCGCGAGGTCTCACGGTCGACCAGCGCCGAGAGGTAGAACTCCTTCTCGATGTCCGAGCCGTCCTCGATATAGAGGCGGTTCACCTGCTTGCCGGCCGGGCCGGTCTGCACGGTGACGAGGGTGTTGCCGAGCATCTCCTTGGCGAAGGCCTCGACCTCCTCGACCGATTTGGCAAGGCGCACGCCGCCCTTGGCATCGGCGGGCAGTTCCTTGAACTTGCCCTTGCCGCGGCCACCGGCGTGGATCTGCGACTTCACGACGTAAAGCGGACCCGGCAGCTTCTTGGCGGCCTCGACCGCCTCCGTCACCGACAGTGCCGGGAAGCCGGCCGAAACGGGCGCGCCGAATTCCTTGAGAATGGCTTTGCCCTGGTATTCGTGGATGTTCATCCGGTAGCTCCTGACTGGGCTTTGGAAAAAGAGGGGCCGGAACCGGGCACCGTACCCCAGCTGGTCGAAGACGGCGAAACCCCGGCGCGAGCGGCCCTCGCGGCCGATTGCGTGGCCGAGGATTTCGATGATAGGACGGAACAATCAGACTGAAGATCTGATTGGAGGATCAACCTATGCCGATGTCGTATTCCTGCATCAACATCGATTCCGTTCGCTCCGCGCGGACCGAGCGAGAACCCTACAACTACTTGGTGGCCAGCAACGTCATCTTGCCGGGGGCTGTCGACAACTTGCGCAGCGATTTCCCCAACATTCGCGAGTCGGGCTACCACCCCGAGGAAGACCTCGACCGGCATGGCGCCTTCGCGAAACTCCTTGAGGAGATGAAGGGCCGCGAGATGTCCGAGATCGTCTCCGAAAAGCTCGACATCGACCTCGTCGACAAGCCGAAGATGATCACGATCCGCAAGCTCTCCGCCGCGAAGGATGGACGCATCCATACCGACAGCGAGTCGAAGATCGCGACCCTGCTCGTCTATCTCAACGACGCCTGGCAGGACTCGCCCGCCGGACGCCTGCGGGTGCTCTACAACGGCACCGACTTCGAGAACATGAAGGAGGAGATCAGCCCGGTCACCGGCTCGCTCTTCGCGTTCCGTCGCGCGGACAACTCCTGGCACGGGCACACATCCTTCGTCGGCGAGCGGCGCGTCGTCCAGATGACCTGGCTCAGAAGCCAGGCCGACGTCGAGCGCAAGAAGAGCCGCGGCTCCTTCACCCACCTTGTCAAGAAGGTGCTGCATCTCGGGTGACGGCCGCAGCTGTCCCCCGATAACCTGCTGCTTATGTGCCTGCGCCCGGCGCATCGCTCGCCTTAGCCGGCCAGCGATGCGTCGACGCCCTTGCAGGCGTCGACGAGGCCCTGCACCGAGGCGACCGACTTCGCCAGCATCTCCTTCTCGGCGCCATTGAGGCGGATCTTCACGACCCGCTCGACGCCCTTGGCGCCGATCACCACCGGCACGCCGACGAACATGTCCTTCACGCCGTACTGGCCCTTGAGATAGGCCGCGGCCGGCAGGACGCGCTTCTGGTCCTTGAGGTAGCTCTCCGCCATCGCGATGGCGGAAGCAGCCGGCGCGTAGAAGGCCGAGCCGGTCTTGAGCAGGTTGACGATCTCGCCGCCGCCCTTGCGGGTGCGCTCGACGATGGCGTCCAGCTTCTCCTGCGTCGTCCACTTCATCTTGACGAGGTCCGGCAGCGGGACGCCGGCGACGCCCGAGTAGCGGACCAGCGGTACCATGTCGTCGCCATGGCCGCCGAGCACGAAGGCCGAGACGTCCTTGACCGAAACCTGGAACTCCTCGGCGAGGAAATGGCGGAAGCGGGCGGAGTCGAGCACGCCGGCCATGCCGCAGATCATGTTCGGCTTGATGCCCGAGAATTTCTGGAGCGCCCAGACCATGGCGTCGAGCGGGTTGGTGATGCAGATCACGAAGGCCTTCGGCGCATACTGCTTGATGCCCTCGCCGACCGACTTCATCACCTTCAGGTTGATGCCGATCAGGTCGTCGCGGCTCATGCCGGGCTTGCGCGGCACGCCGGCGGTGACGATCACGACGTCGGCGCCCTTGATGTCCTCATAGGTGTTCGTGCCCTTGTAGCCGGCGTCGAAGCCGTCGACCGGAGCGGACTCGGCGATGTCGAGGCCCTTGCCCTGCGGGATGCCCTCGGCGATGTCGAACAGGACGACGTCCCCCAGTTCCTTGAGGCCGGCGAGGTGGGCGAGCGTGCCACCGATCTGGCCGGAGCCGATGAGGGCGATCTTCTTACGGGCCATTGCCTAGTCCTTTTGTTTCTGGCGCTACCATCGACACCGGCAGTTGCCGGCTTCGGGATTCAAAATGCCTTGGCTCTGCGGCAGGCCGGGGGGCCGGCCGAACCGTGCGTTCCTTTGGCCCAAACCGGGCTTTTGCCGCAACCCTTGCCCGAAAAGCGGCTTTTCTCGGGCGTTGGACGCAGATGGGACGATCTGCGCGAAGCCAAGCTCGATTTTTCAAAGACTTATCGAAAGTCGCCTCGCCCACCCAGTTCCGTTTGGGATAAAAAGCACAAGTTACAATTTACAGAGATTGTAATTCGTAACCAGATTATTCACACGATCCCACTGCCGAGCACCCGCAGGATCACCCGGATCAAGGTGGACAGCCGCGTGTCCACCGAGGCCTGCGGCACGTCGGCTTCCAGCGCCAACGAGGCAGGGTGAATGAAGCGGTTCGTCGCATCGATGACGAAGGCGACGGCGCGCTCGCGGTCGCGCGGCTCGAAGACGCCCGTTGCGACCCCCTCGTCGACGACACGCTCGAACAGGGCCCTCACCCGCGTGCGGTTGCGCCGGCTGATGGCATGGCGCTTGGCGACGGCCAGCGACAGCGCCGCGAAGAGATGCGGGTCTTCCTGCAACAGGTCGCGATTGGCCTTGGCCAGCGCCAGGATCAGCCGTTCGAGCTTGTCGTCAGCCGGGTCGGGGCCATCGGCGATGTCCGCGAGCTTGCGCTCGGTCGCCTTCAGCCAGACATCGACCACGGCGTCGATCAGCGCCACGCGCGAGGGAAAGTAGCGGTAGACATTGGCATGGGTCATGCCCGCCTCTTCCGCCACGGCGACGACGGTGAAGCGCTTCAGCCCGAACTTGCGCAGATGCTCGCTGGCGACCGAAAGGATGCGGGTCTCGCTCGGCTCGCGCTGCGGCATGGCTCATAGGTCTCCCGGAGCGGGGCACCCCACCGCCGTCATTCCGGGGCATCGCGCAGCGATGAGCCCGGAACCCATGAACACCGGCGTCCACGCGGGAGGCACCTCGCAGGCTGCGGCCCGATTTCGAACGGCGTGTTCATGGGTTCCGGGCTCGCCCTTCGGGCGCTCCGGAATGACGGCAGGGATCTGAGCTCGCCTCACGCTCACGTCTCCACCAGCCCCGTTGTATCGCCGCTCGCCACCGAATCCGGCCTTCCATGCGGCAGCGCGAGATAATCCTCCGAGCGCATCTCGATCAGCCGCGAGACGGTGCGGTCGAACTCGAAGGCCTCGCGCCCCTGCTTCGCATGGTAGAGTTCATGCGGCTCTGCCGCCGCCGAGGCGACGAGCTTCACATGGTGCTCGTAGAGCGTGTCGATCAGGATGATGAAGCGCTTGGCCTCGTTGCGCCGGTCGTAATCGAGGATCGGAATGTCGTCGAGCACCAGCGTATGGAAGCGCTGCGCCAGGGCGATGTAGTCCGAGGCTCCATAGGCCTGGGAGCACAGATCGGTGAAGTGCGCCCGCGCCACGCCGTCCGCCGCATGCGGCACGACGAGCTCGTGGCCCTGCACGCTCAGCACTGCCTTATGCCCGTGGGCCGCGCCGGAAATCGCCTTGAAGACGGTATCGAGAGCGGCCCTGGCCTTCGCATCGGCGGGCACATGGTAGACCGGCGCGCCGCCGAGCTTCTCCAGCCGGAAATCGGTGCGAGCGTCGAGCTTGAGAACCTCGACCTTGCTCTGCAGCAGCTGGATGAAGGGCAGGAACAGCGCCCGGTTGAGCCCGCCCTCATAGAGGCGGGACGGCTCGACATTGGAGGTTGCCACCACGACGATACCGGCGGCGAAGAGCGCCGTGAACAGCCGCCCGAGGATCATCGCATCGGCGATGTCGGTCACCGTGAACTCGTCGAAGCAGAGCAGATAGGCTTCTTCCGCGAGATCTGCCGCAACCGGTGCGATCGGATCGGAATCCTTGACCTCGCCGCTCTTGATCTTCTGCCGGTAGGCGTTGATGCGGCGGTGGACGTCGGCGAGGAACTCGTGGAAATGCACGCGGCGCTTGCGCTTCACCGGCGCAGCCTCGAAGAACATGTCCATCAGCATGGTCTTGCCGCGGCCGACCGAGCCCCAGATATAGAGCCCCTTCGGCGCCTGCGCCGTATCCGGCTTCTTGCCGAAGAGCCAGCCCAGCGCGCTGCCCTTGCGCGCGAGGCGGCGGGCGGCCAGCGCCGCCGTCAGCGCCTCGAGCTTCTTCACCGCCGCCACCTGCGCCGGATCGCGCTCGATGGCGCCCGCCTCGACCAGGGCGGCGTAACGGTCGGTGATCGAGACTGTCATGGCGGCAGGCGGTGGCGATCCGGAAAAGACCAGACCGGGTTACGGCAGCACCGCCGCCACCGCAACCCCGCTCGGGAGAGCTTCAGCAGAACGCCGTCATTCCGGACAAGCGGCGAAGCCGCGCAGATCCGGAATCCATCATAGGGCGCCGTGCGCTCTCCGACGGATTCCGGGTCTCCGCTTCGCTGCGCCCGGAATGACAGCGTGGTCGTTGCGTGGCAGCAAGGCTGAGGGCCTCACCACCCAGACGGCTTACTTGCCCTGGTTGACCGTGATCGGCTTCACCGCGTTGTCGAGCAGGCCGTACTTCTGGATCAGCGCGTCATAGGTGCCGTTCGCCTGCAGGCGATCGAGCGCGGCCTTGACGGCGTCGCGCAGCTGCGTGCCCTCGGCCGTCTTGGCGAAGGGGATGCCGGAGAGCGAGCTGGTAAAGGGCTTGCCGAGCGGGATGTAGGTGTTCGGCTCCAGCTTCTGGAAATGGCTCATCGTCTCGCTGCCCTGGACGCCGCCCTGCAGGCGCTGCGTCTTGAGCTGGGTGCGGGCATCGACCGAGCCCTCGGTGCCGACCACGTTGATCGCCGGCTTGCCCTTGGCGACGCAGTTCGCATCGCTCCACTCGCCGATCTGCTTCGGCCAGTTGGTCGAGCGGCTGGCGCCGACGCTCTTGCCGCAGAGATCCTCCGGGGTCTTGATCGTGTCCTTGAAAGCCGTGACCGTGTAGAACTGCGCGCCGGAATCCAGATAGTCGATGAAGTCCGCGGTCTCGCGGCGCGCCGGCAGGTCGCTCATGCCGGCCATGACTGCATCGACGCGGCCGGTCTGCAGCGAGGGCAGCATCTGGGCGAAGGCGGTCTCCTGCCACTCGACCTTGAGGCCGAGCTCCTTGGCGATGGCCTCGCCCAATTCGATGTCAAAGCCGGCGAGCTGGTTGGTCGCCACGTCCTTGAAGGCGATCGGCGGATAATTCGGCTGGGTCGCGATCACGATCTTGCCGGCGGTCTTGATGCGGTCCGGCAGGGCCTGGGCCTGCGCGGTGAGCGCTGTGCCGGCGAGCAGGGCCGCGGCAATGGTCAAACGAAGCATGGGTCTCTCCCTGTTATGAACCTTGAAGCATTGCGCGAAAAACTGGGAACCGGCTTTTCGCTTAAAGCAATGCGTTGAACTCCAAGAATCTCGCTGTCGTCACTTCAGGACAGCGGCGATGAAGTCGCGCGTGCGCGCCTGTTTCGGCGCGACGAGAACGGTCTGCGGCGGCCCCTGCTCGACGATCTCGCCCTTGTCCATGAAGACGACGTCGTTGGCCACTTCGCGGGCGAAGCCGAGCTCATGCGTGACCACGATCATCGTCATGCCGGAGGCCGCGAGATCGCGCATCACGCCCAGCACCTCGCCGACGAGCTCGGGGTCGAGCGCCGAGGTCGGCTCGTCGAACAGCATCAGCTTCGGCTTCATCGCCAAGGCACGGGCGATGGCAATGCGCTGCTGCTGCCCGCCCGAGAGCTCGCTCGGATAGGAATCGCGCTTGTCGGCAAGGCCGACGCGCTCCAGCAATGCCATCGCCTCGGCGACGATCTCCTTGCGCGGCCGCTTCAGCACGGTGAGCGGCCCCTCGATGATGTTCTGCAGCGCCGTCATGTGGTTGAACAGGTTGAAGCGCTGGAAGACCATGCCGGTGACGAGGCGCTGGCGCGCGATCTCCGGATCGGTCAGCTCGTGTAGCTCGTCGCCGACGCGGCGATAGCCGATCAGCTCGCCATCGACGCGGATCGCGCCCTGGTCGATCTTCTCGAGCTGGTTGATGCAGCGCAGCAGCGTCGACTTGCCCGAACCCGATGGCCCGATGATGCACTGGACCATGCCGGGCTCGATCGAGAGCGACACGTCGTTCAGCGCCTTAAGGTCACCGAAGAACTTGCTGACATTGGCGATTGTAACGATCGCACTATCGGCCACGGCCGTGTTCGCCACCGCGTTCATGCCGGTTCCTCCTGCACCGCGGCGCGCTTGGTGCGCCGCCCTCCCCGCCCCTTCGAGAAGTGGCGTTCGAGGAAATACTGTCCGATCTGCAGAAGCGTCACCACGAGCAGATACCAGCCGGCGGCGACGATCAGCAATTCGATGACGCGGGCATTGGCGTAGTAGATCGTCTGCGCGTTGCGCAGGATCTCGGCATACTGGATCACGCTCGCCACCGAGGTCAGCTTGACCATGCTGATCACCTCGTTGCCGACCGGCGGGATGATGACGCGCATCGCCTGCGGCAGCACGATCCGGCGCAGCGTCGTCAGCCGGGTCATGCCGATCGCCTTGGCGGCTTCGGTCTGGCCGGTGTCGACGGAGAGGATGCCGCCGCGCACCACCTCGGCGGTGTAGGCGCCCTGGTTCATGCCGAGCCCGAGCAGCGTCGCCATGAACGGGCCGATCACATCGATCGTGCGCCAGGAGAACAGGCCGGGAATGCCGATGGTCGGGAAGACCAGCGCCAGGTTGAACCAGATCAGGAGCTGCAGCAGCAGCGGCGTGCCGCGGAAGAACCAGATGTAGAACAGCGCCACGCTGCGCAGCACCGGGTTCGGCGACATGTACATGATCGCGAAGATCACACCGAGCACGATGCCGAGCGCCATGGCGCAGACGGTCATGATCAGCGTGTTGCCGAGGCCCGAGAGGATCGCCGGCGCGGTGAAGAACTGTCGGACCACCGGCCAGGCGATATCACCCTCGACGAAGGCCATCACCACCCAGGCGAGGATGGCGAGGATGATCGCTGACGCGACCCAGCGCCCGTAAAAGCGCCGCGGCACGATTCTCAGATGCGAGACCTGGGCGAGGTCGCGGCGGCTGATCGGCGAAGTGGCGACGCTCATTGGCCCGTCTCCCGGCTCCAGGTTTCGAGGGCGGCAAGCTTGTCGCGGAAGCGGGCGATCTGTTCGCGCACGCGCTCGGGCGCGGTGCCGCCATGGCCGCTGCGCGCGGCGACCGCGGCATCGAGCGTCAGATGGTCGAGCACCCCGGCATCGAGCCGCGGATCGACCGCCCTGAGGTCGACCGCATCGAGCGACTCCAGCTCCCGGCCCATTTCCTCGCAATAGCGCACCAGCGCCCCCGTGATCTCATGCGCCTCGGCGAAAGGCACGCCCTTGCGGGCGAGATGATCCGCCACCTCGGTCGCCAGCGCGAAACCGGAACCGGCCTGGGCGCGCATTGTCTTGGCGTCGGCGCTCATGCTGGCGATCAGCCCGGCGAAGGCCGGCAGCACCTCTTCCAGCACGTCAACGGCGTCGAAGGCAGCGTGCTTGTCCTCGGCGAGGTCGCGGTTATAGGAAAGCGGCAGCCCCTTCAACGCTCCGAGCATGGCGACGAGATCGCCGGTCAGCCGCGCCGCCCGGCCGCGCGAGATTTCCGCGATATCCGGGTTCTTCTTCTGCGGCATGATCGAGGAGCCGGTGGCGAAGGCGTCGTCCAGCGTCACCCAGGCGAATTGCCGGGAGGCCCACAGCGTCACCTCCTCGGCGAGCCGCGACAGGTTCGTCGCCAGCATGGCGGCGACGAACAGGAACTCCGCGACATGGTCGCGCGCACCGACCGCATCGACCGAATTCTCGAACGGCCCGTCATAGCCGAGCGCCTTGGCGCTGAGTTCGGGATTGAGCGTGATCGCCGAGCCGGCGAGCGCTGCCGCACCGAGCGGGGACTGGCCGGAGCGCTTCTCCCAGTCGGTCAGGCGCGAAGCGTCGCGCATTAACACCTGGCCATGCGCCATCAGCCAGTGGCCGAAGGTGACCGGCTGGGCGCTCTGGAGATGGGTGAAGCCGGGGCTGACCGAAGCTGCGTGCAGTTCGGCCTGATCGGCGATGGCGTCGAGCAGCTCCGCCAGCATTCCCGCCAGCGCGCGCGATTTCGCACGCAGATAGAGCTTGAGGTTGTTGGCGGCCTGGTCGTTGCGCGAGCGCCCGGCCCGCAGCTTGGCGCCGGTCGAGCCGATCCGCTCGGTCAGGATGCGCTCGATGAAGGTATGGACATCCTCGTCCTGCGGCCCCGGTGCGATCCGACCTTCGACCGTGTCCCGCGCGATCGCATCGAGCGCGGTCAGAATGGTGTCGAGTTCCTGCGTCGTCAGCAGTCCCGCGCGTCCGAGTTCGGCGGCGTGCGCCTTGCCGCCCGCGACATCCTGCGGCACCAGCCTGGCGTGCTCGCCGGCCGCGCTCGACAGCTTCATCAGCCGTGGATCCGGCGGCTTGCGGAAGCGTCCGCCCCACAGGCGGGTCGTCTGGTTCATGATGCTTGGTCCTCCCTTAGGGAAGAATGGCCTCTTGACCGAGACGCCAGCAAACGAAACGATCTCCGCCGCGATAGTCCAAAAAGGAATACCCCATGGCCGCCGGCCGGCCTCCCCCGTCATCGACCGCGCTGCGGGCTTTCACCACGGTTGCGAGGTTGGGCTCGACCGCCCGCGCCGCCCTGGTCGTCAACCTGACCCAGAGTGCCGTCTCCAAGCAGATCCTGTCGCTGGAACACCATCTCGGCACCGTGCTGTTCGACCGCAGCCCGCTCGGACTCAAGCTGACCGAAGCCGGCGCGATCTACCTGCCCTATGCCGAAGCGGCGCTGGAGCAGATGGAGCGTGGCGCCAGGCGCCTGGCCGAGCGCGCAGCCATCGCCCGGCCAATCCGGCTGCATATGGTCGCAATCGTCGGCGAGCGCTGGCTGATGGCCCGCTTTCCCGCCTTCGCTGCGGCGCATCCCGGCGTCGACGTCCAGTTCACCAACTATGTCAGCGAGAGCGAGACTGAAGAGCCGGATATCGAGATCGCTCATGGCGTTCCGCCCTGGCCCGGCAAGGAGGCGCACTACCTGTTCGGCCGCGACGTCGCCCTCGTCGCCGCGCCTGGCCTCGTGGAGCGCATGGGCGGCTTTCGTCGCGCCGCCGACATCCAGAAGATGACGCTGCTGCAGCATTTCCAGATGCCGACCTTCTGGGCCGAGTTCACCGAGGCGCACGACCTGCGTGGTGCCGTGCCGGAGCATACCGTACGCTACGGCTATTACTCCGTCATCATCAGCGCCGCCGTCGCGGGTTTGGGCGTCGCGCTGACGCCGCGCTGCTACGTGGCGGACGAGTTGGCCTCGGGCGCGCTCGTCAACCCGCTCGGCCTCGGCTTCACCAGCGCGACGGGCTGCTGGCTCACGCACCCGCTGGGCCAGCCTCATCGCCCCGGCCTCGATGAATTCATCGGCTGGCTGCGCTCCGAGGCATCCCGGTTCGACGCCGCCACCCGTGCTCCCGTGGCGGCCTGATCATCGCAGGAAACTTCAACTCTTGCTCCGCGTTGTCTTGAGCAAGGAGGAGCCATGTTCACCATTCTGCCTGCCCCTGACCATGTCGGCGCCTACCGCCTGTCGCAGACGCTGACCAGCGACGATCTCGATGGGATCGTGGCCGATATCGAGGCGAAGCTCGCACGACACGAGAAAGTCGGCATCCTCGCCGACCTCACCGATTTCACCGATATGACATTGGCTGCCGCCTGGAAGGATGCGCGCTACAGCCTCGGCAAGCTCTGGGAGCTGCAACGCTTCCCGCGCGAGGCGGTGATCACCGACAGGGGCTGGCTCACCGCCTTCGTCGACCTGCTCAACCCCGCGATCCCCTTCGTGACCGTCCGCACATTCAAACCGGAGGAGTACGAAACGGCGCTGACCTGGGCCGGTGACATCGAGGGCGGACCGAATGCCTGACTGACAGGAGGACGCCATGCCCGCCCACAAACACAGGTGGTCGGCCGATATCACCAGCAGGAGCAACGCGCTCGATCTCGAGAAGGCCGTGTTCAAGCAAGGCGATCCGCGACGGATCGCGCGTTCGCTGAAGCGGTCGGCCGAACACAGCCGCCGGCGCAAGTCGAGCCCCTACCGTTCGGCGATGTCGATGCTGACCTTCTACATCAACCGCGCCGGCCGGAAGCTGACGGCCGAACGGCGAAAGACGCTGGAAGCGGCCAAGCATAGCTTGCGCCGCCTCTTCCACCGCGACGGCTGAGGCTCCCTGCCGGAATCCTTCAGGGATCATCCTGAAGAGGGATTCTCACGGAGACCTGCCACCCTTGCGGGCCGGATCGTGCCCATGGTGGCTGTCGCGCTCGCCACCGCCTCCCGAAACGCGAGAGTGCTGCCGTTTTTCATCGTCGGCCGGCGGCTTGCGGATCTCCGGCGGTTTCTTCGCATTCTGATGGGCGGCGCCGGGGCCACCATGCCGGATGGTTTGCGGCGCCTTGGTCGAGGTCGACATTAGGCAGCCTCCTCAACGGTCCTGCTGGAACCCCTGATGGGTCGTGTTGATGCGGGTATTGCCCTGCTGGCCCTGCTGGTCAGGCTGGCTCGGCCGGCGCTCGCCACCCCTGGCGCTACGCACATCCCGCTCCACATGATCCGGCCCGCCCGGGCCCTTGTCGCTTCGACTGGCCGGCGGGATGGGCGGCATCTTGCTCACGGCGACCTCCTCTGGCTCGCGTTGACATTCAGGATCAACGCGAGCGGGGAGGCAAGGTTCACCGCAAGTTGCGAATGAGGGTGCAGCTGGAGCGCCGCTCAGCTGCGCGCGAAAGTCTCGTCGAAGGCGTAGCCGGCGCCGCGCACCGTACGCAGCGGATCCTTGGAGTTGGCGGGCGTGATCGCCTTGCGCAGCCGGCCGACATGGACGTCGACGGTGCGCTCGTCGATATAGACGTCACGGCCCCAGACGGCGTCGAGGAGCTGCGCGCGCGAGTAAACGCGGCCCGGCGCCTGCATCAGGAATTCCAGCAGCCTGAACTCGGTCGGGCCGAGATGCAGTTCGCTGCCGGCGCGGCGGACCCGCCGCGTGGTGCGATCGAGTTCGAGGTCGCCGGCGGCGAGCAGTCCTGCAACATGGCCAGGCTTGGCGCGGCGCAGCAGAGCCTGGATGCGCGCGATCAGTTCCGGCAACGAAAACGGCTTCACCACATAGTCGTCGGCGCCGGTCGCGAGCCCGCGCACGCGCTCGGTCTCCTCGCCGCGTGCGGTCAGCATGATGATCGGCACGCGCTCGGTATCGCGCCGCGAGCGCAGCCGGCGGCAAAGCTCGATGCCGGAGAGGCCCGGCAGCATCCAGTCGAGCAACACGAGATCGGGCGTGTGATCGCGCAGATGCAGTTCGGCATCGTCCCCGCGCGCAACGCTATCCACCGCGAAGCCCTCGGCTTCGAGGTTGTAGCGCAGCAGCAGGGTCAATGGCTCCTCGTCCTCGACGATCAGGATGCGTGCGGCCATGGCGCGGTTCCGATTGGGTTTGTTCTGACGAAGGGCGCAGGGAATCCCTCCCCCTTGTGGGGAGGGGCAGGGGTGGGGGGCGAACGACCGGGCGAGCGCTCACCAGGCGGGACGCCCCCCATCCCCATACCCTTCCCCACATCGAAGTCGGCTGTTGCCGACTTCGACATCAGGAAATGCCCATCTCGGGTAAGCCCGAGATGGGTGGGGAAAGAAGGAGCCTTCCTCGGCCCGCGGCTCACAATCCGCAATCGTCCCCTCCAACCTAGCTGCCCGTGACCGCCTCGACTTCGATATTGGTCGTGTCGAGCTTCGGCCGGTTCACGTCGAGCGAGTCGCCGGTGATGAGATAATGGATCGTCTCGGCGATGTTGGTGGTGTGGTCGCCGATGCGTTCGATGTTCTTGGCGCAGAACAGCAGATGCGTGCAGAAGGTGATGTTGCGCGGATCTTCCATCATGTAGGTCAGGAGTTCGCGGAACAGCGAGGTGTAGAGCGCGTCGATTTCGTCGTCGCGGCGCCAGACCTCGAGCGCCTTTTGCTCGTTGCCGGCGGCATAGGCGTCAAGCACGTCCTTGAGCTGCGCCTGTACGAGGCGGCTGATGTGCTCGAGCCCGACCACCGCGCGATGCGGCGGCTGGAACTGGCCGGCGATGGCGACGGCGCGCTTGGCGATGTTCTTGGCGAGATCGCCGACGCGCTCGATGTCGGCGGCGATGCGGATCGCCGAGATCAGTTCGCGCAGGTCGTTGGCGAGCGGCTGGCGCCGGGCGATGGTCAAAACCGCCTTTTCCTCGACCTCGCGCTGGAGGTTGTCGAGGCGCTGGTCGGCGGTGATGATCTTCTGGGCAAGGCCGGTATCGCGGCGCACCAGCGCCACGGTGGAGTCGCCGAGCATGCGTTCGGCCATGCCGCCCATTTCGGCGAGGCTGCGGCGGATGCCTTCGAGATCGGTGTCGTAGGAACGGACGATGTGGTCGGTCATGGCGTTGTCCTCCGGTGCATCGGCCCGAAAAACGGCAGGCGGTTTTCGGGAAAGCCGATGCAAAACAAAATGTCGCTCAGCCGAACCGGCCGGTGACGTAATCCTGCGTCTGCTTCTTGGCCGGGTTCATGAAGATGGTATTGGTCGGCGCGAATTCGACGACCTCGCCCAGATACATGAAGGCGGTGTACTGCGAGATGCGTGCCGCCTGCTGCATGTTGTGCGTCACGATGGCGATGGTGAAGTCGCTCTTCAGCTGCTCCAGCAGATCCTCGATCTTGCCGGTCGAGATCGGGTCGAGCGCCGAGGTCGGCTCGTCGAACAGAATCACCTCCGGCTTCTGCGCGATGGTGCGCGCGATGCACAGGCGCTGCTGCTGACCGCCGGAGAGGCCCATGCCGGAGCTCTTCAGCTTGTCCTTGACCTCGTCCCACAGCGCGGCGCGGCGCAGCGCGCCCTCGACGCGGTCGTCGAGCTCGGACTTCGGCGGCTTCTCGTAGAGGCGGATGCCGAAGGCGACGTTGTCGTAGATCGACATCGGGAACGGCGTCGGCTTCTGGAACACCATGCCGACGCGCGAGCGCAGCTCGTTCACGTCGACGTCGTTCGAGATGATGTTGCGCCCGTCGAGCATGATCTCGCCGGTGGCCTTCTGCTCCGGATAGAGCGAGTAGATCCGGTTGAAGATGCGCAGCAGGGTCGACTTGCCGCAGCCGGACGGGCCGATCAGCGCCGTGACGTGCCGGTCGCGGAAATCGAGATTGATGTTCTTCAGCGCCTTGTGCTCGCCGTAGTAGAAATCGAGGTTCTTCACCGCGATCCGGATGGGAGCCTCGGCATCGAGCGTCTGCGGGGAGAGTTCAAGGGTCGAAAGCATCGACATGGTCCTCAAGGTCGGGCGCGACCGGGTTGGATTCAAGTCTTATTTGCCACCGGCGACAATGCGGCGGGCAATGATCGAGAGCAGCAGGATCGAGATCGTGATGATCAGCGAGCCGGCCCAGGCGAGCTGCTGCCAGTTCTCGTAGGGAGCAGAGGCGAACTGGTAGATGGTGACGGGCAGGTTCGAGACGCCGCCGGCCAGCGAGGGCGAGAACCAGAAATTGTTGTTCAGTGCGGTGAAGAGCAGCGGCGCCGTCTCGCCGGCGATGCGGGCGAGCGCCAGCAGGATGCCGGTCACCATGCCCGCCTTGGCGGCGCGCCAGGTCACGCTGGTGATCACGACCGAAGGTGGCGCGCCGAGCGCGGCCCCCGCCTCGCGCAGCGGGCCGGGGACGAGGTTCAGCATGTCCTCGGTCGTGCGCACGATGACCGGGATCGCGATGATGCCGAGCGCCACGCCGCCGGCCCAGCCGGAATAGCCGCGGAAGGGCTCGACCAGGATGACGTAGACGAACAGGCCGATCAGGATCGACGGCGCCGAGAGCAGGATGTCATTGATGAAGCGGATCAGGTTCGCGAGCTGCGAGCCCTTGCCGTATTCGGCGAGCCAGGTGCCGGCCAGCACCCCGATCGGCGTCGCGATGGCGATGCCGAGGAAGGTCAGCACGAAGGAGCCGACGATGGCGTTGGCGAGGCCGCCACCTTCAGTTCCCGGACCGGGCGTGACCGCGGTGAAGGTGGCGAGCGAGAGCCCACCGATGCCCTTCACCAGCAGCATGCCGAGGATCCAGAACAGCACGAAGATGGCGCAGAAGGTGAAGGCCGTGGCGATGATCTTCATCAGCCGGTCGGCGGTGCGGCGGGACTGGCGCACGCGGCCCCAGGGGGTGTGGGGCAGTTCGCGGGGCGTGGTCGTCATGGTCATGGACGAAAGACCTCAGTAGCGCTTGACGCGGGCGACCAGCAGTCGCGCGATGACGAGGACGACGAAGGTGACGAAGAACAGGATGCAGCCCAACGCGATCAGCGCGTTGAGCTGGAGCCCCATCGCTTCGTTGAACTCGTTGGCGATGCGCGAGGCGATGGTCGAGCCCGGATCGAGGATCGAGGCCGACAGGCGGTTGGCGTTGCCGACGACGAAGGTGACGGCCATCGTCTCGCCGAGCGCGCGGCCAAGACCCAGCATGATCGCGCCGATGATCGAGACGCCGGCCTGCGGCACCAGCACGTGGCGTACGACCTCCCAAGTGGTCGCCCCAATTCCATAGGCGCTCTCGCGCAGCACGGAGGGGATCTGCTCCAGCATGTCGCGGGTGATCGAGGCGATGAAGGGCACGATCATGAAGGCCAGGATGAAGCCGGCCGTGAAGATGCCAAGGCCCGAGGGCGAGCGCGAGTAGAGGATGGTGCCGAGGATCGGCATGCCCTCGACGATGTTGGAGACCGGAATCTGCACATTGGCCGCGAAGAGCGGCACGAAGACGAACAGCCCCCACATGCCGTAGATGATCGAGGGCACGGCGGCGAGCAGCTCGATCGCGGTGGCGACCGGCTTCTTGAACCAAGCCGGCGCGAGCTGGGTCAGGTAGACCGCGATGCCGAGCGAGAGCGGCACGCCGATGACAAGAGCGATCAGCGCGGTCGAGAGCGTGCCGACGATCGCCGGCCAGGCGCCGTACTGCTCGTTCTGCGTATCCCAGACGCTGGAGGTGATGAAGCCGAGGCCGAACTCGCGGAAGGCCGGCCAGCCGCCGATGATCATCGAGATCATGATGCCGGCGAGCAGCACCAGCACGAGCAGCGCCGCCCCGAAGCTGGCATTGCGGAAGAACAGGTCGAAGCCCGCCTTCGGCGTCTTGCGGGCGACCGGCCTCGCGCCGGGAATGCTCGTCATGTCGGTTGCTGCGGTCATCCGCGGGGGCTCCGGTGTCGTGGCAGAGGCTACCCCGGCCGATTGCGCGGCGCGGTATCCAGCCTCAGCCCTCATCCTGAAGAGCACTCCGCGAGAGCGCAGCTCCTCAGGATGAGGGCCTTCAGAGTTGCGGCAAGGCGGGACTGGCCCGCCTCGCCTTGTCGCTGGCAGCGATCAGAAGATCGGCTTGCCGGCGGTGTCGGTCACGCCCTTCCAGGCGTTGCGGACCTGATCCTTCACGTTCGACGGCAGGGCGACGTAGTCGAGCTCGCTCGCCAGCTTGTCGCCGCTCTTGTAGGCCCAGTCGAAGAACTTCAGCGCGGCCTGCACCTCTTCCGGCTTCTCCGGCTTGGCATGAACCAGGATGAAGGTCGCCGAGGTGATCGGCCAGGCATCCGCGCCCTTCTGGTTGTTGAGCGAGATACCGAAGCCCGGCTGCTCCTGCCAGTTGGCGTTGGCGGCGGCGGCCTGGAAGGCCTTCTCTTCCGGCGCCGGGAAGTTGCCGTCGGCATTCTTCACCAGGGCGTGGGCGAGCTTGTTCTGCTTGGCATAGGCGTATTCGACATAGCCGATCGAGTTAGCGACCTGCTTGACCGAGGCGGAAACGCCCTCGTTGCCCTTGCCGCCGATACCGACCGGCCACTGGACCGACTGGTTGGCGCCGATCTTCGACTTCCAGTCAGCCGAGACCTTGGCGAGGTAGTCGGTGAAGACGAAGGTCGTGCCCGAGCCGTCCGAGCGATAGACCGGGTTGATGTTGGCGTCCGGCAGGGTGACGCCGGCGTTGAGCGCAACGATCTTCGGGTCGTTCCACTTCTTGATGTCGCCCAGATAGATCTGCGCGATGATCTCGCCCGAGAGCTTGAGCTTGCCCGGCTCGACGCCAGCGATGTTGACGGCCGGCACGACGCCGCCCATCACGGTCGGGAACTGGATCAGGCCGTCCTTGCTGAGATCCTCGCCCTTGAGCGGAGCGTCGGTCGCGCCGAAGGCGACGGTCTTCGCCTTGATCTGGCGGATGCCGCCGCCCGAGCCGATCGACTGGTAGTTCAGGCCCGTGCCGGTATCCTTCTTATAGGCCTCGGCCCATTTCGAGTAGATCGGGAAGGGGAAGGTCGCGCCGGCGCCGGTGATGTCGGCAGCCTGGGCGGAACCGGCGATCCCGGCGGCCACAGCCGCGAGAACGAGAATCTTGCGCATTGAGATGTCCTCTCTGGGTCGCTGTTGACAGCTCCCCTGTCAGAACACCCTCCATATGACAGCCAGATGACACACCGTCATGGAAACTGTCACAAACCACGTGGGGCGGCAGCTCAGCCACCCCCGCGCTGGGCCTCGAAACGCGGCAGAATCGCCTTGAAGGTCGCCCCCTCGCCCGGCTTGCTTTCGATCGTCAGCCTGCCGCGATGGCGCAGCACGATGTGCTTGACGATGGCCAGCCCCAGCCCCGTGCCACCCGCCTCGCGGCTCGCGGCGGTATCGACCCGATAGAAGCGCTCCGTCAGGCGCGGCAGATGCTCCGGTGCGATCCCCGGTCCGTCGTCACGGACATGAACGCTGGCCTCGTCCGCTCCGGCCTCGACCGCAATCGCCACCGCGCCGCCCTGCTTGCCGTATTTGATGGCGTTCTCGACGAGGTTCTCCATCAGCCGCAGCAATTCGTCGCGATCGCCGGGGACCATCAGCGGCTCGCGCGGCGTCTTGAGCGTCAATGTGACCTCGCGCTCGCGCGCCATCAGGGTGAGGGAGTCTACGATTTCGCGCGCGATGCCGGCGAGATCGACCGGCGTGTCCGGCGCCACATGCGCGCGCTGTTCGATGCGCGAGAGCGAGAGCAGATCGTCGACGAGACGCGCCATGCGCAGCCCCTGCTCGCGCATGATGCCGAGGAAGCGCTCGCGCGCGCGTTCGTCGTTGCGCGCCGGCCCCTGCAAGGTCTCGACGAAGCCGAGCAGCGAGGCGAGCGGCGTGCGCAGCTCATGGCTGGCATTGGCGACGAAATCGACGCGCATGCGCTCGATCACGCGCTGCTCGCTGAGGTCCTGGAAGGTGAGCAGCGTCGCCCGCCGCCGTCCGCCGCCCAGCGCCGCGATGTGGATGCGGAAGGCGCGCTCGAACGGCACCCGCTCGACGAGTTCGACGGTCTTGCGCCCGCCCTCATGTGCGACCTGCTCGATGGCATCGTTGAGGTCGGGATCGCGCAGCACCAGCGCCAGGAACTTTCCGACCTCGAGCCCCGGAACCAGCGCAAGCATCGCAGGGCTCAGCGCCTGGGCGATGCCCTGTTCATCGAGCAGCACGACGGGCGCGCCGAGCGCCTCGATCATGGTCCGCGTCGTCGCGGAAGAGGAAACGGCAGTGTCGACCATGGAGCGCTCGGAGCCAGCCGGCATTGGCCGGCCTGCCCTTCCTGAGCGGAAGAAGAAGAGGCGTCAATTCCCTTCCGCACGTCAGCCGGCTAGGCTTCGTCCGGACAGGAGGCCGCGATGGCAAGGAAATTCTCAGGTTCGAACGCCAATGAGCCGATCGTGCGACCTGCTGGCAAGAGCACCAAGCCAGCGAAGGTCGGCTCCAAGCCTGCGAAGCTGAAGGGCTTCGACATCGAGGCCGACACGCTGCCGGAAGCGATCATCGACGCCGCCTATCACAGCGGCGACTATCCCTATGGCAAGCGGATGAAGCGCAAGCGCTACAACCGCGAGCTCGAGCCGCTCCAGATCGAGCTGCAGAAGTTGACGCGCTGGGCCTCCAAGCATGGCGAGCGCATCGTCATCGTCTTCGAGGGTCGCGACGGCGCCGGCAAGGGCGGCACGATCGGCCGCTTCACGCAGCATCTCAACCCGCGCCAGGCCCGGGTCGTCGCCTTGCCGAAGCCCTCCGACACCGAGAAGGGCCAGTGGTATTTCCAGCGCTACGCTGCCGAGATGCCGACCGCCGGCGAGATCGTCTTCTTCGACCGCTCCTGGTACAATCGCGCCGGCGTCGAGCGCGTCATGGGCTTCTGCACGCCGGAGGAGACCGAGCATCTCCTGCGCGAGGCCCCCGCCTTCGAAGGCATGCTGGCGCGCGACGGCATTCGCCTGATCAAGCTGTTCCTGACCATCGGCCGCGAGATGCAGATGACGCGCCTGCACGCCCGCTGGCATGATCCGCTCAAGCGCTGGAAGCTCTCGCCGATCGACTTCGAAGCGATCCCGCGCTTCGACGACTATTCCCGCGCCTTCGACGAGATGCTCGGCCGGACCTCGACCGAAGCCGCCCCTTGGTATGTCGTGCGCAGCAACGACAAGCTGCGCGCCAGGCTCAACGCCATCCGCCATGCGCTGAAGGCGATCCCCTACGAGGACAAGGACGAGGCCGCGATCGGCAAGCTGGACAAGGAGATCGTCATCCCCGTCGACCGCTATCTCGATCACGGCGGCGAGCCGGAAACGACCTGAAAGATCGTCCTTCCGTCGTTCGACGCGCGTGGCCTCGCCAGACCCTCACGGCCCCATCACGTAGTTTGGCAGCCAGGTCGTCAGCGGCGGCCAGAGCGTGATCGCGACGAGCACGACCAGGAGCGGCACCAGCCAGGGCAGGATCGCCTTCGACATCGTCTCGAACGAGACATTGGCGATGCGCGTCACGACGAAGAGCACCACGCCGATTGGCGGATGGATCGTCCCCAGGATCAGGTTCAGGATCATGATGATGCCGAACTGAACCGGGTCGATGCCGAAGCTGTGCGCCGCCGGCACCAGGATCGGGATCAGGATCAGCATCGCCGCCAGCGCCTCCATGAAGCAACCGACGACGAGCAGGATCAGATTGCAGACGAGGAGGAACAGCAGCGGATGCTGAACCGTCTCGACGATCAGCGGCGTCAGCGTCTGCGGCACGCGCGAGATCGACATGCACCAGCCGAGCGCGCCAGCTGCCATCACCAGCACGGCGACGAGCCCCATGGTCTCGACCGTATCGATCAGGATCGGCCAGAGCTGCTTCACCTCCAGCGTGCGATAGACGAAGAAGCCGAGGAAGAGGGCATAGAGGCAGGCGACTGCCGCGGCCTCGGTCGGCGTGAAGACGCCGGAGAACATGCCGCCCAGGATCAGCGGCGGTGTCATCAGCGCGAAGAATCCGTTGAAGAAGGAGCGGCCGATCTCGCGGAAGCCCGCGAACTTCTCCTTCCGGAAACCCTGGCGCTTGGCGATCATCGCGACCATCACCATCAGTGACAGCCCCATCAGCACGCCGGGAATGACGCCGCCGATGAAGAGCCGTCCGATCGAGACGTCCGCCGTCACGCCGTAGATCACCATCGGCAGCGAGGGCGGGATGATCGGCCCGATCGTCGCCGCCGCGGCCGTGATCGCCGCCGCCGTCTCCGGCCGATAGCCGGCTTTGCGCATGGCGCGGATCTCGATGGCGCCCGAGCCCGCCGCATCGGCCACCGCCGAGCCGACCATGCCGGCGAAGATCATGCTGGTCATGATCGAGGCATGGGCATAGCCGCCGCGCAGCCAGCCGATCACGGCGGTGGCGAAGGTGACGATGCGGTCGGTGATGCGCGCCGCCGCCAGGATGTTGCCCATCAGGATGAAGAGCGGCGCCGCGACGATCGGGAAGGAGTTCATCGCCTGCGCCATCTTCTGCGGCACGATCGAGGCCGAGAGATCGCCGAGCAGCACGAAGGCGAAGGCAGCCAGCCCCATCGAGGCGAAGAGCGGAAAGCCGGCCAGGATCGACAAAAGCCAGACGGCCGAGATCTTGAAGATCAGCGCGCTCATTCGGCCGGCTCCTGCAGCGTCGCCGCGACCGGCGGATAGGGCGAGGTCCGCCAGTTCCGCAGGTTGCCGATAAATTCGCTGAACCCTTGCAGCGCCGTCACGATCCCGGCCAGCACCATCGGCGCGTAAAGCAGCCCCATCGAGAGCGGCACGGTCGTCGCTTCGAGATCGTGGTTGGCCTCGACGAGATGCACGCCGTACCAGACGGTCAGAACGCCAAAGACGATCATCGCGAGCTGCATGATCGCTTCGGCCGAGCGCCAGCCGCGCGCGGGCAGCATGTCGTGGAAGAAGCGGATCCGGATATGGGCGCGCCGCCGGCTGGCGAGGATCCACCCGGTCACCGCGACCCACAGCATCAGGAAGCGCGAGACCTCGTCAGTCCAGATCAGCGGCTCGCCGAGCGCCCGCGTGACGATGCCGAGCGTTACCGTGATCAAGAGCGCGACAAGGAGGATCGCCGCGATCACCTCCATCACCCGGTCGAATATCCTGGGCAAGATCGTCATGCGGATGCCTTTGCGACGATGAGCTGCAGCGCGGAAAATCAGCCGCTGGTCATCCCGGGCGACCAAGGGGAGACCCGGGATCCATGCCGGAGCGTTTCCGGAAAAGGTTGAGGCATGGATCCCGGATCAGCGCCGCCAAAGGCGGCTTGTCCGGGATGACGCCACCCCTGACGGAAAGGTCAGAGCGCCTGGATGCGATCCCAGAGGCCCTTGCCCCATTTGCTCTCGAACTTGGCCGGCACGCTCGCCAGGACGGGCTTGCGGAAGGCCTCGTTGTCGGGCTTCGTCACCGTCATGCCGCCCTTGGCCATGCTGTCGGCCAGGCTCTTTTCCTGCTCCAGGATCTCGTTGTCCTGCCAGATCGCTGCCTTGTCGACGGCAGCCACGATGATGTCGCGATCGGCCTGCGGGATCTTCTGCCAGGCCGCCTCGTTCACGATCACCAGCCGCGGCGTGATGATGTGCCCGGTCAGCACGAGGTATTTCTGCACCTCCATCAGCTTGGCCGAGGCGATGGTCGGCAGCGGGTTCTCCTGCCCGTCGACCGCCCCCTGCGACAGGGCGAGGTAAAGCTCCGAGAAGTTGAGCGGCGTCGGCCGCGCGCCCCAGGCCTCGGCCATGGCGCGGAAGGTGTCGACCTCCGGCACGCGCAGCTTGAAGCCCTTCATGTCCTCGACAGAGTTGATCGGCTTCTTGCCGCTCGTGAGGTGGCGGACGCCGTAATAGTTGACGCCGATCATCCGCATGCCGCGCTTCTCGACCAGCGCCTTGTTGAGCTCGTCGATCAGCGGCGATTTCAGCGCGCGCGTCATATGCGCGGCGTCCTTCCAGATATAGGGCGCCTCGATGATCGAAAGCTGCGGCACGAACTGACCGAGCTGGGCTGCGCCCTCCGTCACCATCGTCAGCGCGCCGCTCGCGACCGACTCGACCATGTCGCGCGAAGAGCCGAGCTGTCCATTCGGGAAGGACTGGATCTCGACGCGACCGCTCGTCTTTTCCTTGATCTCGGTTCCGGCCTTCACCGCGCTCTGCGGCGAGGGATGGCTCGCCGGCTGGCCGTCGGCCCAGCGCAGCACGAGCTGCTGTGCCCGCAGGATGCTGGGCGCAGCGATCGCCGCCGCCCCTGCCGCCGTGGCGGCCAGAAAATCGCGCCTCGTCTGCTTCTTCATCGCTGTTCCCTCCCGTGCGGCCGGTTTTGCGGCTCGTCGTCATGGTTGCGTCGTCGGTCGCCTGCCTTAAGTCGTCAGTACTGCATCGCCCGCGTACGGGCGTTGCCGATATGGGCCGCCATCGCTTCGGCCGCGCGCTCTGGATCGCGCGTCTCGATCGCGGCGATGATGGCGAGATGGTCCTGCATCACCGGGATGATGATGCTGTTGTGGATGCGCGTCTCGTATTGCCGGATCAGCCGGATCTTGAGCCAGGTGACACGGAAGGCCTGGCTGACGATCTCGTTATCGAGGTGATCGATGATCGCCTCGTGCATCAGCCGGTCGACCTCTTCCGCGTCCTCGATCAGCCGCTCGTCGCCGCCTGCCTCCGCCCGGGCGACGATCGCCTCGTGGCGAGCGCGCTGCTCGGCGATCTCCGCGTCCGTGGCGTTCTGGGCATAGAGCGCCGTCGCCTCCTTCTCGAGGAAGAGCCGGAACTGGAAGGCGTTGCGGATCAGGTTGAGATCGACATGGGCGACCTGCATGCCGCGCTGCGGCACGGTCTTGATCAGCCCTTCCGCCTCCAGCCGCGGGATCAGCTCGCGGATCGCGCCGAGCGGAAAGCCGGTCATCGCGACCAGCTCGCGCTGGGTCACGAACTGGCCGGGCTTGATCTCGCGCGCCAGCAATCGCTCGGTGAAGGAGGCATAGGCGCGCTCCCTCAGCTTCAGCGGTTCGCCCTCGCGCGGTTCCTGCTCCGGCTGGTTCACGGTCCCTCCTTCCGGCGTCCTTCTCAGGCGGCCTTGGCCTGGGTGATCGAATCGAAGGCGGCAAAGAGCCGTTTGCGGGTCGCCTCGTCCAGCGCCTCCAACGGCGGGCGCATCGCGCCATAACCGGTATCGCCATGGATATGGCCGACCAGAGCCTTCACCGCCGGCAGCACCGGGTGCGAGCAGATCTCGTCGACCAGGGCATTCACCACCGGACTGTCCTTGCCCTCGTAGACCATCGGGCGCAGCAGCTCCGGCACCAGATTGGCGACGCCGCAGATCGAGCCCTGCGCGCCGTTGCGCACCGCCTTGGCGAGCTGGCGCTCGTCGCCGACCAGGATGGCGAGCTCGCCATGGGCCTTCAGCAGCGCCTCGGTGTTGGCGTAGCTGCCGGAGGAATCCTTGACGCCGATGACGAGCCCGGGGAACGCCGTCTTCAGCCGCTGCACCAATTCGACGCTGATGTCGACCGCCGTCACCGACGGGATGTGGTAGAGCACGACATTGCGCGCGGAGGCACCGAGCTTCTCGAAGAACTGCGAGAACCAGGCATAAAGCCCGTCATCGCTGACGCCCTTGAAATAGAAGGGCGGCGCGACGAGCAGTCCTTTCGCCCCGGCATCGAGCGCCAGCTGCGCCTGCTCCACCGCCTCATGCAGCGAGGCCGCCGCGATGCCGGCATAGATCTGCGTTGCCGGATCGATCCCCGCCCCGATCAGCGCCCCCATCATCGCCGTCCGCGCCGGCAGGCCGAGCGCCGCGCCCTCGCCCGTCGTGCCGAACAGGGTTACTGAGTCGCAGCCATGCGCGAGCACATGGCGGGCATGATGGACGAGGCGCGGCAGGTCCACGCTGCCGCCCTCCCGCATCGGGGTCGTGATCGCGCAGGAGAGGCCGAAGCGGGTCTTGTCGGTGGCCATGAGAGGGACTTTCAGAGCTGAATGGTGACTGACATGTTAGTATGAAGACAGAACCGCCCGCAAGCGATCCAAGAGCTTTTGCTAGCCGTCCTTGAGACCTCCGGCCGACAATCCGGCGACGATCTGGCGCTGCGCAATCACCGTGACCAGCAGCACCGGCAGCGTTACCAGAAGTGCGGCCGCCGCCAGCGGCCCCCAGGAGATCTGCTCGAAGGTCAGGGAGTTGTAGACGGCAGAGGGCAGCGTCCGGCTCGCCTTGCCGCCGAGCACCACCGAGAAAATGAAATTGTTCCAGGAGAAGATGAAGGCGAGGATGCCGCCGACCACGATGCCCGGCTTCGCCAGCGGCAGCGCGACATGGCGGAAGGCCTGCCAGGTCGTGGCGCCGTCGATGCGCGAAGCGTCTTCGAGCTCGATGGGAACATTCTCAAAGTAGCCGATCATGATCCAGACGATGATCGGGATGGTGATGACGAGATGGGTGATGACCAGCGCAGTGATCGAGCCCACCAATCCCGTGATCTGGAACAGCAGGAAGAGCGGGATGAGGTAGGAAAGCGCTGGCGTCATCCGCGCGACCAGGATCAGGATCGCGAATTTATGTGCCTTGCCGCGCGCGATGCCGTAGCCGGCCGGCACGCCGACGAGGAGCCCGATCAGAACCGCCCCGCCCGTGACCAGGATCGAGTTCCAGAGATAGAGCCCGAAATTGTTCTGCGCGAAGACGTCTACATAGTTCTTCAGTGTCGGTGGATTCGGGATGAAGACCGGCGGGAAGGCCGTGTTGTCGAGCTCGTTCTTGAGCGACAGCGAGATCATCCAGAGGAAGACCAGCACCGCCGGCGAGACCAGCACGAAGACCGAGGCCCAGAAGCCGAGCTTTTTGGCGAAGCGGTTCATGGTCTCTCAGCCCTCCCTGCGCCGTCATTCCGGACAAGCGGCGAAGCCGCGCCGATCCGGAATCCATCGAAGGGCACCATCGCTCCACGATGGATTCCGGGTCTCCCTTCGGTCGCCCGGAATGACGCGGTGAGGATATTCACAAACACGCCCATCACGCGTTCCACTTCGACTTCTGCCGCGCATAGAGCAGCAGCAGCGAGAGCATGATGATAATGACGAAGAAGATCACCACGACGGCCGAGGCGTAGCCGATCTTGTAGAACTGGAAAGCCTGCAGATAGAGGAAGATGTTGAGTGTCTCCGACGCCGTGCCCGGCCCGCCCTGCGTGATAACGAAGATCGTGTCGAAGGCTTTCAGCGCATCGATGGTGCGGATCACGATCGCCACCATGATGAAGGGCCAGACCAGCGGCAGCGTGATGTGCCGGAACATGTGCCAATCATTGGCGCCGTCGATCAGCGCGGATTCATAGGGCTCGCGCGGCAAGCCGGCGAGGCCGCCGAGCACGATCAGCATCACCAGCGGCGTCCAGTGCCAGACCTCGACCATGACCAGCGTCGGAATCACCGTCACCGGATCGTAGACCCAGCCCTGCGGCCCGATCCCGATGAGCGAGAGCAGGTAGTTGAGCACGCCGAGCTGGGGGTGGAACATCATCGTCCAGACCAGCGCGACCGCGACCGGCGTCGCCATCATCGGCATGACGAAGATCGTCCGCAGCAACCCGCGATACGGAAACTCCCGATGGAAGACCAGCGCCGCCGCCGTGCCGAAGACGATCGGCAGGACCACCGCCAGGATGGTGAAATAGGCGGTGTGCCCCATCGATTCGAGGAAACGCGCATCCTTCGCCAATTCGGCGAAATTGCCGAAACCGACGAACTCCGAGCCGCCGCCGATCTTCCAGTCCTGCCCGGACATGTAGAGCGTGAACAGCCAGGGGAAGACGATCACCGCCGCGATCACCAGCACGGCCGGCAGCGAGAACAGCCAATAGCGCGGCGTGAAATCCTGCGACGCCGCGGCGGCGCCCGCAGGCGTCGCGCTGGAGATGCTCGCTGGAAGGGATGTACTGGTCATGCGCTCTGTTTCATTGGATACGAGCCGTCATGCTCGCCCTTGTGGCGAGCATCCACGTCTTGAACACCGTCCGCGGCGAAGGAAGACGTGGATGGTCGGGACAAGCCGACCATGACGCCTCCGCGTCGCGCCGTCCTCAGCCCTGCTCGCTCTTGGCGAGCACCGGCGCGAAAGTCTCGGTCGCCTTCTTAAGCTCGGCCGCGACATCCGCCCCGCCGATCGCATTGGTCAGCGCCACGCCGAAGACGTCGCGGAACTCGGTCACCGGCACGATCTGCGGCAGACCGGCCCGCGCGATCTTGGCCGAGGCGAGCAGGCAGTCGAAGTACTGCTTGCCGAACTTCGACTGCTGGATCGTCTCGGTGTCGAGATAGGCCGAGGAGCGGCCGGGCGCGCCGGCGCCGGCCTTCAGCATGGCGATCTGGTTCTTCTTGTTGGTCATGAACTGGAGATAGAGCCAGGCCGCCTCCTTCTTGGACGAGCCGCGCGAGATGCCCATGCCATCCGCGAACATGCCGGCATGGTGCGCCTTCGGCCCCGGCGGCGTCACGCCATAGCCGACCTTGCCGACGATGCGTGACTTCGACGGGTCCTCCAGCGGCGTGGCAAAGCCGATGCCATCGAGCCACATCGCAGCGCGGCCCTGCATGAAGGTGGTCTGGCACTCGTTCCAGTTGAAGCCGACCTGACCGGCCGGTCCGGTCTCCTTGTTGAGCTTCTTGTAGAGCTCGCCGGCCCAGATCGCCTCGGGCGTATCGGTCAGCAGCTTGCCGTCGGTCGAGACCGTCTCCATACCCTGGCCGAGCATCAGCGAGGTCCAGACCGGGATATTGGCGTTCTTCAGGCCGCGCGAGACGAAGCCGGCGACGCCCTTGGCCGGATCATGCAGCTTCTGCGCGACGGTGAAGATCTCCTCCATCGTCTTCGGATAGGCCACGCCCTTCGCGTCGAAGAGCTCCTTGTTGTAGTAGACCATCCAGTAATCGACGAAGAACGGGATCGTATCGAGCGACCCGTCGGCCTGCCGCGCATAGGCGACCGGCCCCGCGCCGAAATCAGCGAAGTCGAAATCCGGCGAGGTCAGCGACGCGTTCTTGATGTAGGGCTCGAGGTTCTCGAACCACTTGCCCTTGGCCGCCATGCGCTTCTGGACGTGCAGCGAGATGCCGCTGACGTCGAAGCTCGGCTTGCCCGAGGCGAATTCGATCACCGCCTTCTGGCGCTGCTGCTGCTCCGGCACCTGCTCGGAGGAGACCTTGATGCCGGTGAGCGCGGTGAACTCCTTCTCCGCCTGCTGCATCAGGTCGGAACGCGGGTTCTTGACCAAGAGCACGTCGATCGACTGGCCGGAGAACTTCTTCCAGTCGAACGCTCCTTGCGCCTGCGCCTTCCGCAGCACCAGCGGCGAGGCGAGCGCGGCGGCCGCGCCGCTCAGCAGGACACGGCGGGTCGGCTTGAGAATGCTGTCGGTCATCGGCGTCCTCCCCAGGACTCTTGATCAGTCTATAGCGCCGCCCTTTGCGGGCTTGCCTTCGCGCGGGATGGTCCTGAAGCGGCGCCTCCGCCACCCGCGATCGGGCTGGACGCTAATCCGCTTTCGAGCCGGTTGCAAGCTAACATGTTGGCGTGCACATAGTAGCGCCACGCCGGCCCTGCCCGGCGCCGAGCCCGCCCGCGAGAACCGCCCGTGAAGAGCCCGCCCCGCATCGATTCGCACCAGCATTTCTGGCGGCTCGCCCGCGGCGATTATGGCTGGCTGACGCCGGCGCTCAAGCCCATCTATCGCGATTTCGAGCCCGCCGACCTCGCCCCGCATCTCGCGGAGCACGACATCCCCTCAACCATCCTCGTCCAGGCTGCGCCGACCGAGGCGGAGACGCGCTTCCTGCTCGATCTCGCCGCCGCCACGCCCTTCATCGCTGGCGTCGTCGGCTGGGCCGATTTCGAGGCGCCGGACGCCCCCGCCCGCATCGCAGCACTCGCCGCCGATCCGCTGCTGGTCGGCTTGAGGCCCATGGTGCAGGACATCCCCGATCCGCACTGGCTCGCGCGACCCGACCTCGCCCCCGCCTTCGCCGCGCTGAAGGCGCACGGCCTCGTCTTCGACGCGCTGGTGAAGCCGCCGCAAATCCCGGCGCTGCTCGCGCTGCTGGACCGCGAGACGGACCTCCCCGTCGTCATCGACCACGGCGCCAAGCCGGACCTGACCGGCGCCGATCTCTCCGCCTGGCGCGACGGCATCGCCGCGCTGGCCGCCCGGCCGAACACGGTCTGCAAGCTCTCCGGTCTCGTCACCGAAGCCGGACCGGGCTGGACCGACGCGACGCTGCAGCCGGCGGTGGCGCATCTGATCGCCTGCTTCGGACCCAATCGCCTGCTTTGGGGCAGCGACTGGCCAGTCGCAACGCTCGCCGCCTCCTACGGCCAATGGCACGCCACGGCCGAGCGCCTCACCGCCGCGCTCAGCGAATCCGAGCGCGCCGCCCTCTTCGGCGGCAACGCCGCCCGCATCTACCTCGCCAAGAGGGGACGCCGCGGCTTTGCCGCATTGTCCCATCCCCTACCCTGAAAGGCGCCGTCATCCCGGACGAAGCGTAGCGGAGATCCGGGATCCATGCCTGAGCGCTTCCGCCACAGGTTCAGGCATGGATCCCGGGTCTCCCGTTGGTCGCCCGGGATGACCCGCGTGGAACACCAAGGAACCCCGCCATGCTGAAGAACCTCGACCCCGTGCTCTCCGCCGATCTGCTCTGGGTGCTCGCCGCCATGGGCCATGGCGACGACCTCGCTCTGGTCGACGCCAACCACCCGGCTGAAACCATCGCCAGCGCCACCACGAGCGGCCGGCTGATCCGCCTGCCCGGCCTGACGATGCAGCGCGCCGCGCGCGCCATCCTCTCGGTGCTGCCGATCGACGATTTCGAGCCGGAGCCGCTGCGGCGCATGGAGGTGGTGGGGGATGCGGCGGCGCTTCCAGAGGTGCAGCGCGCCGTGCAGGCCGAGATCGACGCGGCGCTCGGCCGCCCCGCCCCGCTTAAGGGCATCGAGCGCTTCGCCTTCTATGAGGCGGCGCGGCGCGCCTTCGCGGTGGTGCAGGTCGGCGATCCCCGGCCCTATGGCTGCTTCCTGCTGCGCAAGGGCGTCATCGCCGGCGAGCCGGGCTGAGCGCCCGCCCCGGCCGCGACAGGCAACCGCCGTCGCGCTCGGTCTCCTGCGCCCGACGCACCTGCGCGGCGCGGGCGCCCTCATCCGGCGGGGGCGGCTGCGGTCGCCCGGAGCGCTGCTTACGGACCGCCGCTACAGGCGGCGCGGTTTCAGGGGGAGGCGGCGGGGGTCATGCTCGCCCTTGTGGCGAGCATCCACGTCTTGCGCGCGCCGATCTGCCGTGCGGTTCCAAGACGTGGATGGTCGGGACAAGCCCGACCATGACGGCGGCATGTCGCGCGCATATGCCTTCAGCCGCCGGCACTTGCGCGCGGGCGTTTGCAGTGAGGGGCAGCGGAGCGCCGCGAGGCGCGGGGGTATCGGACCGCTTCCGTTGAGCCAGGATGCGGCGCGGAAGGATTGAGCCACCTTCCGCACGCCCCGTGGCGCTCCGCTCATCGGCGATTTCGGACTCCGGGCCGCGCTTATTGGGTCGAGGGTGCCATAGCATCGGACCGAAAAGTGGAAGCCACTTTTCGGAATAATCCGATGCGACAACACTATGTTAGATCATCGTTATCGCGTCCGACTGGACGCGCGGTGATCTAAGCACCGGCCGACCGTTCCAGCGAGCTCCTCGCACAGGGGCCGTAGTACCCCCAGGGCGGTGCCCCGAAGCCTCCCGGGACTGGCTTGTAAGACCAGCCGCAGGCGCCGAACCTCCTCCCGCCACTGGCATACCTCCGGATGGCCGCCCCTCGGGGATGAGGTGGGCCGAGCATAGGCATGGGAAGCGAAGGCGGGGATAAGTTTTGCGACGGCGACCGCCGGGCGCGGGGAACCCCCTCTCCCGCATCGAAGTCGGCTGTTGCCGACTTCGACACTCTGAGTGCTGATCTCGGGCAGGCCCGAGATCAGTGAGAGGGGCAGGGGTGAGGGACTGCCGTTGATCGCAGAAGCGAGTCCATTCAACATCATCTCCCGATGACCAGCGAACGGCGGCAATTCGCCCGACAGCTTCGACAGTCCTCGACCGGGCCGGAAGACGTCCTATGGTCGCTCCTGCGCAGTCGGCAGCTCGATGGGCTGAAGTTCCGCCGGCAAGTCCCCCTGCTCGGCTACACCGTCGATTTCGTCTGCGTGGATCGAAAACTGATCATCGAGATCGACGGCCGCCAGCATCATTGGGAAGCAGGCTACGATGCTGCACGGACGGAGGAAATTGAACGGCACGGCTTCAACGTGGTGAGTTTCAGCAATGCCGAAGTTCTGAATGACAGGGATGGCGTCATCGTTGCCATTCGCAAGGCGCTCGGCATCTGAGCAGAGGCCTCATCCGCAACGGCGGGCCCTCACCCCTACCCCTCTCCCATCCGGGAGAGGGATCCCGCGCCCTGCATCGACGCCCCGCCCTCACGCTCCCTTGGCGACGGCCTGCTTCAGCCGCGCGACGGCCTCGGCCGCGCCGGCCTTCACCGAGACGTCCAGCGTCTCGCCCTCGCGCTCGATCATCCCGATCAGCTTCTCAGGCGTGATCTCCTCCCGCGCCGCGGTGAGCTTCAGCACGGCATTGGCGAGAATGTTGGGCCAGAACGCCGCCCCGCCCTTGGCCAGCCCCTTGGCCTTGCGGCCCTCGAATTCACGGGCGAGCTGTTCGGGGGTTTTCTTGGCCATGGTCTCGTAACCTGTTTCGGGATGAGCCGCTGCCTATCACGAAACGCCGGCCCCTGCCTTCCCCCGTCTGGCCGGCGATCCTCCGGCCGCACTGCCCTGCCCGCGCATCGGGGCCGCGACAATCGCATTTGCATGCGGCCGCGACGCGAGGCAGGAGCGCCGCCGAGGCAAGCCAGTGATGCGGCTGCCCTTTCAGGACCCGACCATGCCCCGCCTCTCCCGCGCTTTGCTTGCCGCCTTCGCCGGCCTCCTCCTCGCCGCCCCGGCCGCCGCAGGGATCACCGACCCGCAGCTGAGCTGCGCCGACTATCTGAAGGCCGGCGCCCACAGGAAGAGCGAGCACTCCGCCGCCGTCGCGGAGAAGATCAGGGCCTTCTGCGCCGCCAACCCGAAGATGAAGGCGGTCGATGCCGAGATGACGATGACGGGGGATTGAGGGGGGAACCGCGACGCTTCTTTCCTTCTCCCCTCGGGGGAGAAGGTGCCCCGGCAGGGGCGGATGAGGGTCAGCGCCGAGCTGAATCATTCCTCGCCGCCGCTACTCGCCCATCCAAAGCGTCGCGCCGCCCTCATCCGTCAGCGCTCCGCGCTGCCACCTTCTCCCCCGAGGGGAGAAGGACCCGGCACACGCCTTCGTCCGCCCACGCTTCCACGCGGCGGCTCTCGAATGAGGGGCAGCGGAGCGCCGCGAGGCGCGGGGGTATCGGGCCGCTTCCATTGGCCAGGATGCGGCGCGGAAGGATTGAGCCACCTTCCGCACGCCCCGTGGCGCTCCGCTCATCGGCGATTTCGGACTCCGGGCCGCGCTTATCGGGTCGAGGGTGCCTGGCACCGGCCGACCGTGCCAGCGAGCTCCTCGCACAGGGATCGTATTGTCCCCAGGGCGGTGCCCCGAAGCCTCCCGGGAGTGGGTCGTAACCCCACGCGCAGGCGCCGCCCCCGCCCCGCCAACGGCATACCTCCGGATGGCTACCCCTCGGGAACGAGGTGGGTAGAGGATAGATGCGGCTTGTGAGGGCGGGGATAGGTTTTTTGGGCATGACAACAGAGCAACGCCGTCTTGTCCGCCGTGTGCGCCCTCAATCGACGAAACCCGCCGTTGCACGGAGTCCCGGATTTTCCGGATAGCTTGAGGGCGCGGAAGAGGCCTGGTCCCCTCAGCACTCCCCATCAGAGCACTGCGAGCACATTAGAGCACTGGCCCACATTGGAGCACATATTTACGTCGGAGCACGGCAAGTCGCCGCCTATTGCCTTGATTTTGCGCGCAAAATCAAAATGCCTCCGCGCCTGATCTTGCGCGAGTCTGCGCTTTATGGCACAAGTCAGAAACGAGAACGGCGCGCGTGAGCCCTCTCGATATCAGCCTACGTGTATCAAGTCTTTGATTTTCCTCGAAATTAATCCTCTATTATTCGCAGCTTCGGTGCGTTGACCGCTCCCTGCCGAGAAATCCAACACTCGGCAGCTCTACGAACCGAAACCACGGCGGGGGTCCACACCCCGCCTACTTATCTTACCACAGGAATATCCGCATGGCGCGGCCGTCAAAATACGTTCGGAAAGTTCGGGAGCTGCGCAAGAAGCTCTGGCCCGAGATCGATTTCGAGAGCCAGCTTTGGGATCGCAAGCGCAATGATGGCTTTGTGACAATGCCGCGCACGATGCCTTTGATCATCGGAATCATCGATGATCTGACGAAAGGCGCGCCCGCAGGCATGACGTATGCGGAGCTATGGTGCCGCGCGTTTGACGAAATGTATGTGAGCCTGAGCAAGTCGAAAGAGCTTGCGTTTCATTCCGGTTTCATCGGCCAGCGCGCAGAGCGGACATGGGCGGAAAAGATTCGCAAACTCGATGAGCTTGGCTTTATCAGCGTCAAGCCGGGGCAGGCGGGACCATTATCGCATGCGCTGATCTTGAACCCCTATCTGGTGATCAAAGCTCTCCACGATGCCGGAAACGTCGGCATCACCCAGGACAAATATAACGCGCTTGTCGAGCGCGCGATCGATATCGGCGCCGGCGACCTGGATGAGGAGAGAGAAGACGATGATGTCCTTCCTTAGGGAAGCGGCAGCTTGCAATCGTCTGCAGCTCATCTCAGCTAATGCAGTGAAAGTGGAGCGCGCCGCAAGGGAAAGGCCGGCTGATGATAGAGAACGAATATCTGGATCTTCCTGATGATCCGGAAGAGGCCTTTGCGGTACTGCACCGGCGCAAAATCGAAAGGGTCAGAGACGCCTGGAATGATAGTGGCGCAAATCATAGCCTGGTCGAAGAAGAGTATGTTGATAGCCTGATCGCCTTTGATCAGGTCCATGACCTTGGGCTCCTGATCGGATTCTCGAGCCCCCCGGTTCAGCAAAGGGAGTTCAGCGACTTTTTTTCCGGGTTTCGGAGGCACTGTGAAATCATATCGCAGAAGATCCTCATGGAAAGCGCACGACGGGCAAAAGCAAGCGCCGCGTCCATCGTGGTATTCGATGCTGAAACCAAAAAGGCAATTCACCTGCTCATCCAGGGAATTCGTGAGAAGCTCATTGCTCTCGATCTGACCGAGGCCAAGAGAGAGGCGCTGTTCAAGAAGCTGAACGCCTTTGCGCTTGAGGTCGATAACAACCGCACTAGAGCAGATGCGCTCTACGCGTTCGCCTATGATGTCGCCAAGAACGGGCGCAAAATCGCGGAGGAGGTCTCTCCAATCTTGGATGTGGTCGATCGCATTTCCGATCTGATCGACAAGGCCAAGAAGCTCAAAGACCTTCTACCGCCGTGGTCGGAGCGCAAGCGGATCGAGCCGCCTCCGAAACGGATTGAGGGACCTGGTTTCGGACGGGCGCGGAATACGGCGGACGATGATATCCCCTTCTAGCCCTGGGAGTGGCAAGGGGTGATCGATCATGCGCTAAGTCTTATAGAAGTTATACGATTCAGCATGCACGACGTGCAGAAGGAGACCGCTTGAATGACGACGTAGCCGCGAGCGCTTCGCTCTCCTTCAATACTCTCCCCCGTCTTGACTCCCACCCCCGCCCATCCTACCCCCATCGACGGGACACGCCCCCCCAACGGGGCGCGCCCATCTGTAAGGATGGAGACATCGATGGCGAATACTGCTCCGGCCGTGCGTCCGCGCGTGCCTAATTTCTCGTCCGGCCCCTGCGCCAAGCGCCCCGGCTGGAACCTCAAGAACCTCTCAGACGCCCCGCTCGGCCGCTCGCACCGCGCCAAGATCGGCAAGGACAAGCTCAAGCTCGCGATCGACCTGACGCGCGAGGTGCTGCAGGTCCCGGCCGATTACCGCATCGGCATCGTGCCGGCCTCCGACACCGGCGCCGTCGAGATGGCGCTCTGGTCGCTCTTAGGCGCCCGCGGCGTCGACATGCTGAGCTGGGAAAGCTTCGGCGCCGGCTGGGTCACCGATGTCGTCAAGCAGCTCAAGCTCGCCGATGTCCGCACCTTCGACGCCCCCTATGGCGAATTGCCGAACCTGAAGAAGGTCGACACGAAGAACCGCGACGTCGTCTTCACCTGGAACGGCACCACCTCCGGCGTGCGCGTCACCGACGCCAGCTGGATCGCGGATGACCGCGAGGGGCTGACCATCTGCGACGCCACCTCCGCCGCCTTCGCCCAGCGCCTCGACTGGCCAAAACTCGATGTCGTCACCTTCTCCTGGCAGAAGGTGCTCGGCGGCGAGGCCGCGCATGGCATGATCGTGCTCTCGCCCCGCGCGGTCGCGCGGCTCGAAAGCTACAAGCCGGCCTGGCCGCTGCCGAAGATCTTCCGCATGACCTCGGGCGGCAAGCTGATCGAGGGCATCTTCACCGGCGAGACCATCAACACCCCCTCCATGCTCGCGGTCGAGGATTATATCGACGCGCTGGTTTGGGCGAAGAAGGTCGGCGGATTGGACGGGCTGGTGAAGCGCGCCGACGGCAACGCCCGAATCATCGCCAAGTTCGTGCGCGAGAACGACTGGATCGACTTCCTCGCCGTGAAGCCGAAGACGCGCTCCAACACCTCGGTCTGCCTGAAGTTCACCGACCCGGCCGTGACCGCGCTGGCGCCGGACGCGCAGGCCGCCTTCGCCAAGCAGGTCGTCTCGATCATCGAGAAGGCCGGCGCCGGCTACGACCTCGGCCATTACCGCGACGCCCCTCCCGGCCTGCGCATCTGGTGCGGCGCCACCGTCCAGTCGCGCGACGTCAAGGCGCTGCTGCCCTGGATCGAATATGCCTTCGCCGAGGCCAAGGCCGGGCTTAAGCAGAAGGCGGCGTAACCTCGACGCATCCCCCTCCCCCTTGTGGGGAGGGGTTAGGGGTGGGGGTCGCAAACGCAGACCTCACCCTTCGCATTCTGCGCGCGACGCTGATCGAGCCGTAGCGCGCGCCTCATTCGGCTGCACCCAGTCGTTCGCCCCCCACCCCTAACCCCTCCCCACAAGGGGGAGGGGAATGGAGGCTGCCATGACGAAACCCCGCGTCCTGATTTCCGACGCCCTCTCTCCCGCCGCGGTGCAGATCTTCAAGGATCGCGGCATCGACGTGACCTTCGATCCCGCGCTGGGCAAGGACAAGGACAAGCTCGCCGCCATCATCGGCGATTATGACGGCCTCGCCATCCGCTCGGCCACCAAGGTCACCGCCAAGCTGCTGGAGCAGGCGAAGAACCTGAAGGTGATCGGCCGCGCCGGCATCGGCGTCGACAATGTCGAGATCCCCGCCGCCACCTCGCGCGGCGTGATCGTGATGAACACGCCCTTCGGCAACTCGATCACCACCGCCGAGCACGCCATCGCCATGATGTTCGCCCTCGCCCGCCAGATCCCTTCCGCCGACGTCTCCACTCAGGGAGGCAAGTGGGAGAAGAACCGCTTCATGGGCGTCGAGATCACGGCCAAGACGCTGGGCCTGATCGGCGCCGGCAATATCGGCTCGATCGTCGCCGAGCGCGCCATCGGCCTGAAGATGCGCGTCATCGCCTATGACCCCTATCTCTCGCCGGAACGCGCCGTGGCGCTCGGCGTCGAGAAGGTCGAGCTCGACGAGCTCCTGAAGCGCTCGGACTTCATCACCCTCCACGTCCCGATGACCGAGAAGACCAGGAACATCCTCTCGGCCGAGGCGCTGGCGAAGACCAGGAAGGGCGTGCGGATCATCAACTGCGCCCGCGGCGGGCTCGTCGACGAGCAGGCGCTGGCCGATCTGATCAAGTCCGGCCATGTCGCCGGCGCGGCCTTCGACGTCTTCTCGGTCGAGCCGGCCGAGCAGAACCCGCTCTTCGGGCTGGAGAACGTGGTCTGCACGCCGCATCTCGGCGCCAGCACGAACGAGGCGCAGGAGAACGTCGCCCTGCAGGTCGCCGAGCAGATGAGCGACTATCTGCTCAAGGGCGCGATCACCAACGCGGTCAACTTCCCGTCGATCTCCGCCGAGGAAGCGCCGCGCATCAAGCCCTTCGTCGATCTCGCCGAAAAGCTCGGCTCCTTCCTCGGCCAGCTCACCGAGGCCGCGGTCAAGGGCATCCGCATCGAGTATGAGGGCGCGGTCGCCGCGCTCAACCTCAAGGCGATCTCGGCCGCCGCCATCACCGGCGTGCTCAGGCCCTTCCTGCCCGAGATCAACATGGTCAACGCCGCGCTGATCGCGAAGGAGAAGGGCATCGTCGTCGAGGAATTGACCCGCGACGTCGCCGGCAATCTCGAAAGCGTCATCCGCATCGTCGTCGAGGCCGAGGACATGCCGCGCCACGCTTCCGGCACGGTCTTCCATGACGGCAAGCCGCGCATCGTCGAGATCCGCGACATCGCCGTCGACGCCGAGTTCGCGCCGTACATGCTCTATGTCCGCAATGCCGACAAGCCGGGCTTCATCGGCCAGTTCGGCTCGCTCTTGGGCGGCGCCGGCGTCAACGTCGCGACCTTCTCGCTCGGCCGCGACAAGCCGGGCGGCGACGCGATCTGCTATGTCGCCGTCGACGAGCCGATCTCGGACGAGCTGCTCGCCAAGATCCACGAGATCCCGATGGTCAAGCGCGCCCGGCGCCTGCGGTTCTGAGGCGCCGACGAGGCGGCTCCTCAGCTCTCGACGAGGAAGCCACCATGGACCCAGCCGGAGAAGTCAGGGTCTCCGGCCGCGTTCAGCACCGAGACGAGGCGCCAGCGATCCCGCGCCTCGTGCACGATCACCCGCGTGCCGTCCGGCAGCGGATCGGGGCGGCGCAAAGGCTGGTCGATACCCGGCCCGACGCGCAGGTTGAGGCCCGTCGGCGAGCGGACCATGTAAGTCGCCGGACCGTCCTCTGACCGCCCGAAGACCTTCGCTTTGAATGAGGCCATGTTCCAGGCCGGACCGGGATCGGATTTACGGCCGGGCGCAATATCGTCGTGGCCGACGATCTCGGTAATGCCGTAGGCGTCGCAGATGGCGCGCGCCGCCTCGATCGTGGCCTGCACCTGCGCCTCCGTAAAGGTCTCCCAGCCGCAGTCCGGCCTGCCGAACTTGTGCCGGGCCTCGATGACCTTGCTGCCTTCCACGGGCTGGTCGCTCCAGGAGATCCAGCCGGAGCCCGTGCGCCGCAGCGGCCCCCAGTTCTCGATCTCGATGCCGATCGCATAGCGGTTCAGCCCCGTGAAGAAGCGCCCCGTCCGATCGGTCCACTGGCTCACGCCGGCATGCCAGCCCACGGTGTCGAAGGGCACGCACTGAATCACCGTTCCGTCGCGCCGGATCACCAGATGCGCGGAGACCTTGGCCTCGGGCCGGGCGAAATACCGCGCCGTGTCGAATCCCGGGCCGCTGGCCGTGTAGTGGATCACCAGGAAACGAGGATCGAGCACGCCGCCGATATTGGGCGATCGGATGAATTCGACATTGGCGCCCGCCATGGCAAGCTTGTAGTTCCTGACCCTGAACACGGCTTCCCCCTTGTCGTCTTCCCGCCACCACCAGCGGCGGCGGTTACTGGAGCTTGTCGAAGAGCTTGCGCGTCATGGGGCCGGCTGCGGCGTGGGCCGCAGCGAGGTCGGCGCTCGCGGCGACCTTCTGGTCCGGGGTGAACTTGCCCCAGCCACCCTGCGCCACGAGCAGCCAGTTGTAGCGGGCGTTCTCGTCGCTGGTCTTGGCGGCCAGCGCGAGCGCCTTGCGCGAGATCTCAGGATCGCCGAGGTCGTAGAGGAACTCGCTGGCATAGATTCGCAGCGTCCGGTCGGGATGCCCGGCCGCCTTCAGCAGGAGGGCACGATCCTCCTCCGCCGTGATGACGCCGGCGATGCGCGGGGCCTCGGCCTTGTTCTGACGCAGCATCTCCGTCATCGCGACGCTGCCCCCGAGCTGCACGCGATAATTCTCGGGCTGCTGGCGCATCACCTCCAGGATGGCCGGCACCGCCGCCGTCGAGCCGTCCGCCAGGATCGAGCGCGCGCTGCGCCGCGTCGCCGCGTCCTCGGCCGTCAGGTTCTTGATCGCCTCCCGCACGTCCGGGGTCGGCGCGGCCGGCGCCTCTTGGGCATGGGCGGCCAGGCCGGGCAGGAAGCGCGACCAGAAGCCCGGAGCGACCGCGGCGGAACGCGGCTGCGGAGCGTCCCGGTCGCAGCGGATCGGCTCGTCGATATTCAGCCCGAACTCGCCGATCTTGCGGCTGCCCTCGAACAGGGCCGGCGTCTTGACGATGCTGCCGTCCGGCTGGGCCTGATCCAGTTCGCGATAGCGCCAGGCGATCATCTTGCCGGCATGGCGGAAGCGCTCGATGCAGGAGAGATGGACCTTGATGTCCTCGTCGCGGTCGTCGGCGCGATCGGTCGGACGAACCGTCACCGTCATCGTGTCACGGTCGCTGCCCTTATGGTCGAAGACGACGAAGCGATAGCGTTTCAGATCCTTCTGGAAGGCGCCGAGCGCGTAGTCCTCGAACGAGACCCCGATTTCCTTATGCGCCGGACTCGGCAGGTTGGAGATCTCGCCGCGGACATATTGGCGCTGGGTGCAGCTGCGCCCCAACCCCTGCGGCCAGCACATGAAATAGGACGACATCACCAGGAATATCGTCCCGATGAAGGCGAATGAGATCGCCCAGATCAGGAACGCTGCGAGATACGGATACTGCTGCTGGCTGCTGGTCACGGAGATGAAGATCGCCAGCAGGATCATGAAGCCGACGACGATCAGGCCGCCGATGACCGCCAACTCGTAATTGTCGCCGGTGTAGCCGAGCACGACCGAGATCACCGCGCCGATGGCCGCCACGCCGCTGAGTAGGCCCAGCTTTGGGTTGCCGGCTATCGCCTGCTTGATGTCATCCCAGGCGCTCATGCTCCCCTCCCCCCGACTCGGCAGGCCCGGCCGAAGCCACCCGCTTCCAAAAAGGTGCATAAACACGAATACACTACTTAAAGTTGTATTTCTTTGGCAAGTATCCCTTCCGCGCGGCCCCGCCGAAAGCGCAGGACAGTTGCGTCAGACCTGCATCGGGCTGCGCCTCACCCCCGCCGCAATGTCCTTCCCCTCTGATGGCCTCTCCATTGAGGACCGCCCATGCCTGCCCGCCTTCGCCTCGCCGCCGCTGCCCTCGCCTGCCTCACCGCCTTCCCCGCGCTCGCCGATTGGGACAAAGCCAAGCTCGACAAGGAGATCATCGCGATCGAAGAGCAGGCGAAAGGCCGGCTCGGCGTCGCTCTTGTCGATCTCAAGGACCGCAAGCAATGGTCCTATCGCGGCGCCGAGACCTTCCCGCTGCAGAGCGTGTTCAAGCTGCCGCTCGCGGTCGCGGTGCTGCAGCAGGTCGAGGCGGGCAAGTTCAAGCTCGACCAGCCGATCACCGTCACGCGCCAGGACTTCTCGCTGTTCAACAGCCCGCTCGCCAAGGCCTTCAAGGGCGAGCGCAACGACTATCCGCTGAGCGAGCTCGTCCGGCTGGCCGCCGGCCAGAGCGACAACACCGCCGCCGACCTGCTGATGCGCGAGATCGGCGGGCCGCAGGTGGTGACGAAGATGCTGCGCGACGGCGGCATCACCGGCATCTCGATCGACCGCTACGAGCGCCAGTTCCAGCCCGAGATCTACGGTCTGCGCGGCTTCACCTGGGGCGAGACGGTCGACGAGGCGCGATTCCGCGCCGAGCTCAAGGCACTCAAGCCGGAAGTCCGCATCGCCGCGCTCTCGAAGGCCCTGAAGGACAAGCGCGACGCCGCGACGCCCGAGGCGAGCGCGCTCTTCCTGGAGGCCTTCGCCAAGGGCAACTGGCTGCGCGACCCGGCCCATACCGCCTTCATCGAGAAGATCGCTGCCGAAATGAAGATCGGCGCAGAGCGGATCAAGGCCGGCCTGCCGGCGGGCTCGCGCCTCGCCCATCGCACCGGGCTCGGCCTGACCACGGACGGCATCAACCACGCCAGCAACGATATCGGCATCGCGACGCTGCCGGACGGGCGCCGCTTCGTCATCGTGGTCTATCTCGCCGGCTCGCGGGCCGACGCGAACGAGCGCGATGCAGCGCACGCCGCTGTCGCACGGCTCGCCGTTTCGGCGCTACGTTGAAACGGCCGATCGACACGAAACCACCGCCGTCATTCCGGACAAGCCGCGAAGCGGCGCCGATCCGGAATCCATCGAAGGGCGTCGCGCTCTACGATGGATTCCGGGTCTGCGCTTCGCTCCGCCCGGAATGACGGCGGTTGTTGCATCGGAGCAGAGTTCTTACCGCCCCAGCCGCTCGGCGATGAAGATGCCGCCGAGCACGAGGGCCAGCGCCAGGGCGTGATAGAGGCCGAAGGGCTCGCCGAGGATCAGCACGGCGAGGATCGGCGCGAAGACCGGCACGAGATTGACGAAGACGCCGGCCCGGCCCGGGCCGATGATCTCGATGGCGCGCATGAAGAAGAGCTGCGACAGGATCGAGGGGCCGATCACCGTGAAGGCCAGGATCGCCCAGCCCTCCGCCGTCGGGACATGGAATTTGCCGAGCGCGATCTCGCCGGCGAGCAGCGGCAGCGAGAACAGGCAGGCGACACACGCCACTGTCGTGAAGAAGACGAGGCCCGGCACCGCCGGCCGGTTGCGGATCGCCACCGTGTAGCCGGCATAGAGCGCGCAGGCGAGGATCATCAGCAGATCGCCGGTCACGAAGCGCAACCCCATCAGGACGTTGATGTCGCCGCGGCTCGCGGTGACGGCGACGCCCAGCAGCGTCACCGCCACACCAAGCGCCTGCATGCCGCCGATCGGAGTGCGATAGGCGACGAGCGCGCCGATCAGCACGAAGACCGGGATCGAGCCCTGCAGAATGCCGATATTGATCGCCGAGGTCGAATAGGCGGCGAGATACATCAGCGTGTTGAAGGCGGTGAAGCCGAGGACGCCGAGCAGCGCGATGAAGCGCCAGCGCGCGCGCAACACCGGCCAGTGCTTCCGGAGCTGGTCGCGCAGCAGAAAGGGCATGATCAGGCAGACCGCGACCCAGCGGAACGAGGTCAAGGCCATCGGCGAGATGTTGCCGACGGCGAGCCGGCTCGCCACCGCGTTGCCCGCCCACATCAGCGTCGTCAGGATCAGCAGCAGATAGGCATTGGCCCAGGCGCGTTGCAGCCAAGTCGGGGAAGGGTGCACGATTCCGCCCTGTCGCGAGAAAGAGCTCATGCAATAACCTTGCGCGAGACCCCTCTCATATGAGATCGGGCGCAAGCCTGCCCATCGCCCTGCGCATTCCTGCGGAAATTCCCTGATGATCCAGACCAGCTCCCGCCCGCTCCGCCTGCTCTTCGTCGACGGCAACACACACGAGCATCGCGAAGGGCTGCGCAAGGCTTACGGCATGGCCTATGGCGAGGCCTATGCCGCCGAGATCGCAGCGATCGCGCCCGGCATCATCTCAGACATCTGCCTGCCGGCCGACGAGGGCGCCAACCTGCCTGATGGCGCCGGGCTCGAAGCCTATGACGGCGTCTTCCTCACCGGCTCTGCCTTGCACATCTACGACATCGAGCCGGCGGTGACGCGGCAGGTCGAATTGATGCGGGCGATCTATGCCAGCGGCACCCCCTGCTTCGGCTCCTGCTGGGGCATCCAGGTCGGCTCGGTCGCGGCCGGCGGCACCGTCACCGCCAATCCGAAGGGCCGCGAGGTCGGCTTCGCCCGCCGGATATCGCCGACCGAGGCGGGTCGGTGCCACAAGCTGCTCGACAGCCGCCCGGCCGCCTTCGACGCCCCGGCGATCCATCTCGACACCATCGCGCTCCCCGCGCATGGCACGACCATCCTCGCCTCCAACGCCTACAGCCAGGTCCAGGCGGCCGAGATCAAGCACAATGGCGGCACCTTCTGGGGCGTGCAGTATCACCCCGAATTCCCGCTGAAGCAGGTCGCCTCGATCCTCGGACGCATGGTGCCGCTTCTGATCGACGAGGGCTTCCGCAAGGACGAGGCCTCGACGGAAGCCTGGCTCGACGACCTGCGCACCCTCGACGCCGCGCCCGTCGACCGGCAGGACCTCGCCTGGGCACATGGGCTCGACCGCGAGGTGCTCGACGCCGAGCGCCGCGTCACGGAACTCCGCAACTTCGTCGAGCACCGCATCAAGCCGCACGCCAGCACGCGCAGCCGCGCCTGAACCGGCGCCGAAGCGGCTCAGCCCGCCACGGCCGAGAGCCTGGCGGCGACCGGCGATGCATCGGCGCTGTGCAGCGCAAAGCCGCTCGCGTCCGGGCCACCGAGCCACGGCTGCAGCTCGCATCCCGGGATCGAATAGTCGCCGCCGTTCTGCCTGCGGTACGGAATGGGTGCCTCGGTCAAGAAGCCGCGCATCCGCGCCCGCAGGCGCTCCGCCTCGGACGCGAAGCGCGCCTCGTCGATCCGGTCGGCCTGATAGAGCACATAGGGCGGCAGCACCTGCGCGCCCGGATAGAACAGCACGCCGTGCTGGATCGGGAAGAGCAGGTCGTCGATCGGCCCGTTGATGCCGCGCGCCGAATAATGCGGCGCCCAGCCCCCGGCCGTGACGACCAGCATGGCGCGCTTGTCCTGGAACATGCCTTCGCCATAGCGATCACCCCAGCGGGCATCGCTGTGCTCGCCGACGCCATAGCCGTAGCCATAGGCGAAGACGCGGTCGACCCAACCCTTCAGAATCGCCGGCATGCTGAACCACCACAGCGGGAAATGCAGGATGATGCCGTCGGCCGCCCGCAGCTTCGCGATCTCGGCCTCGACATCGGCCGTCAGCGCGGCGGAGGCGAAGCCGGCCTTCGAGGCGGCCGGGACGAGCAACCTCTTATCGGCGGGCCATTGTGGGAAATCCTGGCGATCGACCTGCGATTTCCAGCCCATGGCGTAGAGATCCGAGACGAGGATCTCATGACCTTGCGCACGTAGCTCCGCGAATGCGACCTCGCGCAGCGAGCCATTGAGCGAGCGCTCCTCGGGATGAGCGAAGACGTAGAGGATTTTCATGGCGTCCATCCTGCCCTTGTGACGATGGGAAGAAGCTAGCCAGCCATCAATTCATCCGTTAGATATCAGAAAAAGATATCACTCTGCCGAAATATGGATAAATCAGAGATCTCGCTCGATCGGATGCGCAGCTTCGTGCGGGTCGCCGAAAGGGGCAGCCTGTCGGCCGTCGCGCGCGAGCTCGGCATCGGGCAATCGTCGGTGTCACGGCATGTTCAGGAGCTCGAGGATGCGCTCGGCGTCGCGCTCTTCGCCCGCACCACGCGCCGTGTCGCGCTGACAGAGGAAGGTGCCCGCTACTATGCACACTGCCTCCAGATCCTGCGGCTCGTCGAACGGGCGCATGAGGAGATGCAGGCCACCGCGGAGGCGCCAGCGGGAGTCGTCCGCCTCTCCTGCACCGCCGCTTTCGGCACGCGCCAACTTTCCCCGCTGATCTTCGCCTTCCAGGATCGCCACCCGGATATCGACATCGACCTCAGCCTCACCGACGAGCGGATCAACCTCGTGCAGGAGGGCGTCGATCTCGCGCTGCGCCTCGGGCCGTTGAGCGACAGCTCGACAAAGCTGCGCAGCCTCGGCAACTCCCGCCGCCTGCTCGTCGCCGCGCCGTCCTACCTCGCCCGCTACGGCCGCCCCCGGACGCCTGCGGACCTCGCCGGCCATCAGGGAATCCGCATGACGAACATTGCGGGCAGCGACCGTCTCGTCCTGTCCGGACCGGGCGGCGAGCGCTTCGAGGTTCCGTTCGGCGGCCGCTTTCGCGTCGATCATGGCCTGGCGGCGCGCGAGGCGCTGGCAGCCGGCCGCGGATTGGGACCGGCCCATCGCTGGCTGGTCGACGATCTCCTCGCCGACGGCCGGCTCGAGTCGGTCATGCCGGACTATGCGGTGGCATCAGTGCCGCTCAGCCTGCTGATCCGCCCGGAGCGTGCCAGCATCGCTCGCGTGCGCCTGCTAATCGACTATCTCACCGCCGAGATCGCCCGCATTCCCGGAATCGAGCCGAGCTGAACCCGGCATGCGCGGCCCGCCTTGCCCTCGCGAACATCGATGGCTAAGTCAGCGGCTGCGAGGCCACGACCTCCCCCAACCTGGGCAATGTGCTGGGACGACCCGGCAACTCATGGGGGACCGCTATGGCGTGGCTCTACCTGTTTTCTGCCGGCATTCTCGAAGTCGTCTGGGCTTTCACCATGAAGCAGTCGGACGGGTTTTCCCGTCCGGGGCCGACGGCGATCACCATCGTCACCATGATCGGCAGCTTCGCCCTGCTCTCGCTGGCGATGCGCGCCCTGTCGCTCGGCACGGCCTATACGATCTGGACCGGCATCGGCGCCGTCGGCGCCTTCCTCGTCGGCGTCACCGTGCTCGGCGAGGCGCTGACGCCGATGCGCATCGCCGCCGCCGTGCTGATCGTCTCCGGCCTTGTCATGATGAAGCTGTCGGCACACTGACGCTGATCGGATCCGGCTCTTAACTTAAGTAAGAGAACGCGTTCGCCGATCTGACCGCGTTGCAGTCAGATCGGCGCGTGCACTAGCGCTCGCCACCTTCGCGTTCATGGTCGCAGAGGCGCCCAACCGGTTCGGCGCGCCTTGAAATCCTGCGTCAGCACCCACCGCCCCTCGACCTCGCGCTCGTTGCACCAGGTGAAGCTGCCGGGCGTGATATCGAGGAAACGCCAGCGCATACGCTGGCCGTCCAGCATGGTTTCGAGCTGCACCTGATCGCCGACCCGCCGCGCCACGAAGCTGTGGACGACGCGGTGCTGCGGGCCGATCCAGGTCGAGCGCCAGGCTTCGATCGTTGGATCGTAGAACCGCAGGCTCGTGCCGTATTCGTAATCGCCGCCCGTTGCCGGGCGCTGCGCCCGCGGCGGTACGATCCAGACATCCTGGATGCCGCGGCCCTCCAGCACGCGCGCGAAATGCCACTCGCCATCGAGCCGGCGCTCCGCTGCCCCGTCCGGCCGGTACCAGCTCACCACCAGATCCCAGCTGCCGATGAAGGGCTCGAAGATCCGCTGTTCCGGCGGAATAGCCTCATGCGGCGCAGCGCTGATCAGGGCATCCGTGAAGATCGCTGGCATGGTGGCCTCCGGGCTGATGTGATGACCCAACTGCGCGTCTTGCCGCCTCCTGTCAGGAAGCGTCGCGCCCCGTTTTCGCCAACGAACGATCCTGCAAACGCAGGATGCTCGATCCGCTCTCGCTTCCTATCCGCATTCCGGCCAAATTCCGCCTTGGGCACGCCGGAATCGGCAGCGCTCATCGCAGCTGCGTGAATGCGATTTGGGGGATGATTTCGTGAAAAGCCATATTGCCGCCGCCCTGATTCTTGCGCCCAGCCTCGCCAGCGCCGCCGAGACCGAGCTTGCGAGCCGGATCGACCGGGTCACGGTCTATCCCGATGGTGCCATCGTGACGCGACTCGGCAAGGCGGATTTGTTGCAGGGCGTTTCGCAGGTCGTGCTGCGCGGGCTGCCGGCGACGATCGACCCCGCCTCCATCCGCGTCGAAGGCAAAGGTAACGGCACCTTCTCGGTTGGCGCCGTCGATGTCCGCGTCACACCGGGTGACGCCAAGCCGGTGCTCGATACGGTGCTGGAGGACAAGCTCAAGGCGCTGCGCGACGACAAGGGCAAGTTCGAGAGCCAGATTGCCGCGATCGAGGCCAAGCGCTCGACCATCGAACGCTTCGCCCAGACCGGCCCGGACAAGCTCGGCCCCGACGGCAAGGCTCTGCCGGTCGCCGACTGGCCGGCCGTGTTCGAGGCGATCGGCACTGCGCTGGTCAAGGTCCAGGACGAGCTGCGCGGCGTGCGCAGCCGTCTCTCCGATGTCGAGGCCGAGATCGCCTCGCTCGAGCGCGCCCGCCCGCAGGCTGGCCGGCCTGGCGCTCCGAAGCGCGATGTCGCCATCGCGGTCGAGGCGCCGCAGCCCCTCGCGGCCGAATTCACCGTGAGCTATCGCGTCACCGGCGCGAACTGGACGCCGACCTATGAGGCAAGGCTGACCACCACGGCAGAGAAGCCGGAGATCGCCCTGACGCGCCGTGCCGAGATCCGCCAGCGCAGCGGCGAGTCCTGGGACGATGTCGCCCTGACGCTCTCGACCACACGCTCGGCCGGCGGCACCCGTGCGCCCGATCTTGCACCCATGCAGGTGGCCTTCTTCGAGCCGCCCGCCATCTATGAAAGCCGCTCGCGCGCCGGTGCGGCTCCTGCGGCCATGGCGGCCGCACGCGCCAAGGCCGAAGCCGAGGCGCTGGCCGCACAGTCGCAGCGTGCCATCACCCCTGCCCCCGCCCCGGTGCCTGCACGGCCGGCCGAGGTCGAAGTCGCGACGATCGAGGCCGGCGCCTATCAGGCGAATTTCCAGGTGCCCGGCCGCGCCACGATCCCGCAGGACGGCTCGCCGAAGACGGTCGTGCTGACCCAGCGCAAGGCGGAAGCGACGCTCGCCGCCCGCACCGTGCCCGAGCTGGAGCAGAAGGCCTATCTGGAAGCCGGCTTTGTGCATGAGGAGGAGGCGCCGCTCCTGCCCGGCCGCGTCGCGCTGCATCGCGACGGCAGCTATGTCGGCATGGGGCAGGTCGGGCTGGTGGCGCCGGGCGACAAGCTCGAGCTCGGCTTCGGCGCCGATGACCGGATCAAGGTCAGCTACGCCCCGGTGAAGCGGCGCGAGAACGAGCCTAGCTGGCTCGGCCAGAGCCGCACCGACCAGCGCGAGTTCCGCACGGTGGTGAAGAGCCTGCACGCCAGGCCGGTGAAGGTGACCGTGCTCGGGCGCATCCCCTTCTCGGAGAGCACCGCCATCGCGGTCGAGCCCATCTCCGCCCAGACCACTCCACCGACCGAGAAGCAGGTCGGCGACCGGCGCGGCGTCTCGTCCTGGACCTTCGACCTCGCCCCCGGCGCCGAGAAGGAACTCAAGCTCGCCTATCGCCTCAAATGGCCGGGCGACCGCGAGCTCTCCTATGACGAGCAGCCGCTGCCGGGCCGCTGAACCGATACGGCGCGCCAGCGAGAGCGATCAGGCCCGTTCCGACCATCGTCATGCTCGCCCTTGTGGCGAGCATCCACGTCTTGAACACGGTGTCTGGCAAGAGAAGACGTGGATGGTCGGGACAAGCCCGACCATGACGACAGGCCCGGCGGACAGCGCTCGGCCGGGGTCGCTTCAGCGCCCCCGAATGATTGCGCCCTGCATCAGACCGCCATCTCCACCTCGCGCCCCCGGCCGAGATCGGCCATCCAGTTCCGGTATTTCGGCTGGACACGCAGCTGGTGGGCATAGTGCCGGCGCAATGCCTCGGTCAGCCGCCCGTCGCGGCCGAGCTGCTCGTCGGCGAAGCCGATCATCACCGAGTTCGGCCAGGCTTGCGGGCGGATATGGCGCAATCTTTCGAACAGCACATCCTCGCCCTCGGCAGGATCAGCCTGAGCCATCAGCGTCAGCATCGCCGCCGTCGAGCGCGAGATGCCCATGTGGCAGTGGACGAGCAGATGCCCCTTCACGCGGGCGGCGGCGGTTTCGCGCAGATCCTCACCGAAGCGCAGGACCTCGCCGACATGCTCCGGCGCCGGCATGATCAGGCCGGGTCGCGGATCGATGATGTCATGGAAGCGCAGCGTGACGCGATGATGCTCGCCGTAAGCCCCGAATGCCTCGATCTCGGCCCGCTCGGGGTCAAGCACCGAGAGCACATGCGTCACCTCGCGGGCGCTGTTGCCCGGCAGCTCTTCGATGCCGCAGATGGTCAGAGTCGAGATGGTGAGGGTCTTCATGGCACGGCTCCGCTGCTGAGCCCGTCGCCTAGAGCCGGATCCGATCAGGTTGAATCAACCTGATCAGTGAATCCGTCTCTAAGCTATTGATAGAGAACGCGTGATCCGATCAGATCGCATTGCGACCTGATCGGCGCGTGCTCTAGATCGGTTCCCCCGGCGACGCAAGCGCCGGAAACCACGGGCACCCCGTCAGACTTGCGAGGCGGCATCTCATGACGCCGGCCGCAGTGATGTCTTACTCCGCGGCGATCGCCCGCAGGCCCTGGCCGAGCTCCTGATCGACGAGGCCGACCCAGTAGCGCACGCCGTCCGGGATGATCGCGTCGTTGAAGTCATAGAGCGGCGTGTGCAGGCCGACGAAGGAGCCGTCGGGATTGACGCCGTTGCCGATCCGCATGAAGGCGCCGGGCCGCACCAGCATCATCTCGGCAAAGTCCTCGCCGCCGGTGCCCGGCCGGAGCTGGCCGTTGACATGCTCGGCCCCGACCGCCGCGCTCGCTGCCGCGACCGCGACCCGGACCTGCTCGGCCTCGTTGACCAGCGGGCTCGTGCCGCGATGGTAATGGGCTTCCGCCCTGCAGCCCCAGGCCTGCGCCGTCGCAGCCGCGAGATCGGCGATGCGCCGCTCGACCATGTCGCGCACCTCCTGCGAATAGGTGCGGGCCGTGCCACCGATGACGAGCTCGGAGGGGATGACGTTCGAGGCGTTGACGTCGCCGCCATGGATGTAGCCGACGCTGATCACCGCCGTGTCGAGCGGGGCGACGTTGCGGCCGATGATGCCCTGCAGGCCGAGCACGAAATGCGCCTGCGCATAGGTGATGTCGGTGGAGCGATGCGGCTGCGAGCCGCCATGGCCGCCGACGCCGTGAAAGGCGACCTTCCAGCTATCCGCCGCCGCGAGGAACGGGCCGACCGTGGTGCCGAATGTGGAAGCCGGCATGCCGGGCGTATTGTGCAGCCCGTAGATCGCGTCGCAGGGGAAGCGCTCGAACAGGCCGTCCGCCAGCATGGCGTTGGCGCCGCCTCGGCCTTCCTCGGCCGGCTGGAAGATCAGGTTGACGGTGCCGGCGAAATCCCGGTTCTCGGCGAGGTACTGCGCGGCCGCGAGCAGCATCGTGGTGTGCCCGTCATGGCCGCAGGCATGCATCCGGCCGTGGTTGCGCGAGGAATAGGGAAGGTTGGTCGTCTCCTCCAGCGCCAGGCAGTCCATGTCGGCGCGCAGGCCGATGGCGCGCTCGCCCGGCTGGTTGCCGCGGATGACACCGACGACACCGGTCTTGCCGACGTTCTCGGCGACCTCGACGCCCCATTCGCGCAGCTTGTCCGCGACGAGCTTGGCGGTGCGCACCTCTTCCAGGCCGAGTTCGGGATGGGAGTGGATGTCCCGGCGGATCGCCGTGAACGCGGCATGGTGCTGGCCGAGCCAGTCGTCGAGCTTGGTCATGATCGATGGATTCCCCTCTCCTGCGGCATCGGGAAGCAGGCTGCGCGCGCTGTCCCGATCCGCAGCATAGCCCTTACGCCCGATTGCGGCAGCATTACTGCGCGGATGCCGCAGACCGGCCATGCTCAGGCGTTTTGCCTCGCGAAATCGCTGTCCCGACAGCCTGAAACCTTGACCTGCGCGCCACATTGGCCCATGAGGGCTTGCAAGGACCTGCCCCGAACCCCGGCCTTGCGCCGGGGTTTTGCATTTCCGTGGGTGCTTGCGCGGTCAACGCGGAACAAGCAGGGAAACTCCGCTCATGGCGAATGTTGTGGTGGTCGGCGCCCAGTGGGGCGACGAGGGCAAGGGCAAGATCGTCGACTGGCTCTCCAGCCAGGCCGATGTCGTGGTCAGGTTCCAGGGCGGCCATAATGCCGGCCATACCCTCGTCATCGACGGTGTCACCTACAAGCTCTCGCTGCTGCCCTCCGGCATCGTCCGTCCTGGCAAGCTCTCCGTCATCGGCAACGGCGTCGTCGTCGATCCCTGGCACCTCGTCGAGGAGATCGGCCGGCTGCGTGCCCAGGGCGTCGCGATCTCGCCGGATAATCTGCGCATCGCCGACAACGCCACGCTGATCCTGCCGCTGCACCGCGAGCTCGACCATTTCCGCGAGACCTCGAATGCCGGTATGAAGATCGGCACGACCAAGCGCGGCATCGGCCCGGCCTATGAAGACAAGGTCGGCCGCCGCGCCATCCGCGTCATCGACCTCAAGGACCCCGCCCTGCTCGAAGCCAAGATCGAGCGGCTGCTAGCCCATCACAACGCGCTGCGCCGCGGCCTCGGTATCGGCGAGGTCGATGCCAAGGAGCTGCTGACGCAGCTCAAGGCGATCGCCGCCGAGGTGCTGCCCTATGCCGACACGGTCTGGGCGCTGCTCGATGCGCAGCGCCGCGCCGGCAGGCGCATCCTGTTCGAGGGTGCGCAGGGCGCGCTGCTCGACGTCGACCACGGCACTTATCCCTTCGTCACCTCCTCGAACATCGTCGCCGGCCAGGCCGCGACCGGCTCGGGGCTGGGCCCCTCCGCCGTCGGCTATGTGCTCGGCATCGCCAAGGCCTACACCACCCGCGTCGGCGAAGGCCCCTTCCCGACCGAGCTCTTCGACGAGATCGGCGAGCTGATCGGTCAGAAGGGCAAGGAATTCGGCGTCGTCACCGGCCGCAAGCGCCGCTGCGGCTGGTTCGACGCCTGCCTGGTGCGCCAGACGGTCAAGACCTCCGGCATCGACGGCATTGCGCTCACCAAGCTCGACATCCTGGACGGCTTCGAGGAGATCAAGGTCTGCGTCGGCTACAGGCTCGACGGCCAGGTGCTGGAGCACCTGCCGGCCGGCCAGGCCGATCAGGCCCGCGTCGAGCCGGTCTACGAGACGATTCAAGGTTGGGACGGCTCGACAGCCAACGCCCGCTCCTGGGCCGACCTGCCGGCGCAGGCCATCAAATATGTCCGCCGCATCGAGGAGCTGATCGGCGCCACCGTCGCTGTGCTCTCCACCAGCCCCGAGCGCGACGACACGATCCTCGTCCATAATCCCTTCGAGGGATAAGCCTGCCCTTCGAGGGTTGACGCCGCCCGTCATCAGCGACAAGTGAGGCCAATGGCCGACTTCTACCCGATCCTGGCACGCGCCGTTGCCGGGCTGCCCGACAACTCCGCCGAAACGCGCCGCGCCATCTATGACCGGGCGCGGACGGCGCTCGTCGCGCAGCTGCGCGGTCTCGATCCGCCGCTGAGCGAGGCCGAGATCATGCGCGAGCGCCTGGCGCTCGACGAGGCGGTCGCCCGGATCGAGGCGGATTACGAGGAGGCCCCGGCCGAGCAGCCGGTCACTGAGGACCCGGTGGTTCGCCCTGTCGAAGCTCCCCCGCAGCCGCCGCGCCCGCCCGAGCCCAAGAACCCGCTCGAGCCCAAGAAGCAGCCGGCATTCGCGCCGCTTCCGGCGGCCACTGGCGAGGATGAGGGCGAGCCGCTGCCCGAGCCGGCACAGCCGCAGGTCGCCCGCCCGCGGGTGCAGCCGCCGCGCGAATCGCGGGTGAAGCCCAGCCATATCCGTTCCGCCGTGGTGGGCGGCGTCGTCGCGATCGCGGTCGCGGCGATCGCGGCCACCGCGATCTATGTCCACAAGCTGAAGCCGCAGGACGCCGCCCGCCCGAGCGGCGAGGCCGCGACGCAGCAGGCTCGGCCGGCACAGCCCGAAGGCAACGGCAAGATCGCCGACCGCGTCGGCGAGCCCGGTGCGCCCGCCCAGGGCCGGACCGGCGGCAATGCGGCGAGCACCTCGCCGGGCATTCCGGTGCCACAGCCGGGCGGCGAGATCGCCGTCGCCCAGCGCGCCATCCTCTACACCGAGGTTCCCGAGAACCCGCAGCAGCCCCGCGCTGTCAACGGCCGCGTCTTCTGGCGCCTCGACAGCGAGAGCGCCGGCCAGGGCCGCCCGGTCGAGACGATCGTGCGTGCGACCGTCGAGATTCCGGATGCCGGGCTCAATCTCGACTTCACCATCCGCCGCAATACGGATTCCGCCTTCCCCGCCTCGCATATCATCGGCCTGCGCTTCACCGTGAGCGGCGACCCGACGACGCAGGCGATCAAGGAAATCGGCGTGCCGCAGTTCAAGACCGAGGAAGGCGAGCGCGGCGCACCGCTCTCGGCCATCAACTCGGCATTGGGCGACAACCTCTTCGTCGCGGCGCTGTCCAACGTGCCCGTCGAGGTCGAGCGCAACATCGACCTCATCCTGAACCGCAGCTGGATCGATATCCCCGTGCTGTTCACCTCGGGCCGGCGCGGCATCATCACCTTCGAGAAGGGCGTCTCCGGCAGCCAGACGCTCGCCGACGCCTTCGGCCGCTGGCGGTAACTGGACGCCGGCAAACGCCTATCGGGAGAAAGTCGGACAGCGCGGGGAACCCCTCTCCTGTAAGGAGAGGGGCAGGGGTGAGGTGTAGGCCGCTGGACCAGTTGCGCACGCTCTCACCGCTGCTGCGGTAGGCACACGGCTAAAGCGTCCAACGGCCTTCCCCTCACCCTGCCCTCTCCCTCCGGGAGAGGGTTCCCCGCGCCCTTGTTTTTCAGCTCTTCCGCTGTGCCGCGAAGCGCGCGGCTGCCCTCAGCACATCCGCCTCCGGGCCGAAGCCCGCGAGCGAGGCCCCCGCAGCCTCGCTCAGCCGGTCACGCTCGCGCTTGGCGCCGTCGAGGCCGAGCGCGCCGATCAGCGTCGCCTTGCCCTTGTCCTCGTCCTTCGCCGTCGCCTTGCCCATCTGGGCCGTGTCCGATTCGACGTCGAGGATGTCGTCGGCGACCTGGAAGGTCGCGCCGAGCGCCCGCCCGTATCGACCAAGCGCCGCCAGCGCCTCGGCATCGGCGCCGCCAAGCCGCGCGCCGATCTCGACGCTCGCCGCCAGCAGCGCCCCGGTCTTCATCGCCTGAAGCTGCCGGATCGCGGCTTCCGAAAGCGAGCCGCGCTGCGCCTCGAAACGTCCTTCGGCCGCGAGGTCCAGCATCTGGCCGCCGACCATGCCGCCGAGCCCGGAGGCCCGCGCCAGCGTGCTCACCAGCGCGACCCGCACGGCGCCCTCAGGATGGGTCGCCTCATCAGCCAAAACCTCGAAGGCCAGCGTCAGCAGAGCATCGCCGGCCAGGATCGCCGTCGCCTCGTCGAAGGCCTTGTGCACGGTCGGGCGGCCGCGGCGCAGATCATCATCATCCATCGCCGGCAGGTCGTCATGAACCAGCGAATAGCAATGCAGCAGCTCGACGGCCGCGCCGGCCCTCAGCCCCTGCTCCGGAGCAGCGCCGAGGAGCCGCGCCGTCTCGACCGTGAGGAAAGGCCGCAGGCGCTTGCCGCCGCCGAGCGCACCGTGACGCATCGCCGCAACGAGGCGTGGCGGGCGCGCAATCTCTCCCTCGGCCGGCTCGGACGCCAGCAGCGCCGCGAGCAGCGTCTCAATGGCCTCCGCGTTCTGCGCGAGCCGCCGGTCGAGTTCGCCATGGCTGGCCGGAGTGGTGACGGAACTCATGCGCGGGCCTCGCGTTCGCTGCCGGGACGGGGGCCTTGCCGGACGATGGCGGCATCGTCAAGCTGCGCCGCCATGACGCAGGACATCACGGATCGGCCGATCGACCGGCGAGGAGGGCGAAGCAACGTGCTGGGCAGGTTCATCGGCCTCTGTGTCAGGCTCGCCTGCTGGCTGCTCCTCCTTCTCGCCGCTGCGATCCTGCTTTATCGGGTCGTGCCTGTGCCCTCGACGCTGATGCTCGCCCGCTGGCTGACACTACGCCCCGTCGAGCGCGAATGGGTGCCGCTCGAGCAGATCTCACCCAACCTGATCCGTGCCGTCATCGCCGCCGAGGACCAGCGCTTCTGCAGCCATCGCGGCGTCGACTGGATCGAGCTCAACGCGGTGCTGGAGGATGAGGACGGCCCCAGCCGCGGTGCCTCGACGCTGACCATGCAGACCGCCAAGAACGTCTTCCTCTGGCCCGGTCGCTCCTATATCCGCAAGGGGCTGGAGATTCCGCTGGCGCTGGCGATCGACTTCGCCTGGGGCAAGCAGCGCGTGATCGAGGTCTATCTCAACGTCGCCGAATGGGGTCACGGCCTGTTCGGGGCCGAGGCCGCGGCGCAGCGCTATTTCGGCAAAGCCGTCGCGCGACTCAGCCCCGCCGAAGCTGCGCGGCTGGCGGCAGCGCTGCCGAATCCTCTGCTGCGCGACCCGGGGAAGCCGAGCCGAGTGCTGCAATCGGCCGCCGCGCGCACGCAGCGAAGGCTTGGACAGCTCGGATCGCTCGGAGATTGCGCTCTTCCCGACTGATCCCGCCGGTATTCCGAAGAAAACCGGATTCAGCTCTAGCCATGCTCGCCCTGACGGTGTATGGGCAACGCCTCACGAGATTGATCCGTCGCCGTGGCGGAGGCGTGGCCTTGTGGCCTGCGTCCGAACGGCGGCACGATGGAGAGTACAATGGCCGTTCCGAAGAGAAAGACGTCGCCGTCGAAGCGTGGCATGCGCCGCTCGGCCGACGCGCTGAAGCAGCCCACCTATATCGAGGACAAGAACTCGGGCGAGCTGCGCCGTCCGCACCATGTCGACCTGAAGAGCGGCATGTACCGCGGCCGTCAGGTCCTCAAGGTCAAGACCGACGCCTGAGCCGGATGCGGCAGCGATGCCGCTCCAGCGACGACGAATGCGAACCGGCCGCGAGGCCGGTTTTTCTTTGCCTGCTTTCCATTAAAGCCTGCTGTGTTTTGACGGAACCACGCGGGTCATCCCGGGCTTGACCCGGGATCCATGCCGGAGCGTATCCGATCAAGGTTCAGGCATGGATCCCGGCTCTCCGCTTCGCTCCGGCCGGGATGACACGCGGTTCCGTGTAAAATCAGCACACTCTCGGCCGAGGGCGCGAGCGAGGCCGCGGCAGCCGGCCCCTTGGCAGAAGCTGCGCCGCCGCCCGATAGCAACCCGCAGCCGATTGGGGCGTTGTGATCCCTTTCCGCGCGAAAGGGCCGATCTCCGCCCGCGCCGCAGCAGCCTGCAACAGCAGAAGCGCAGATGCCTCGACATGGGCTGCATCGCGCCCCGGCCAAACTCGGGCCTCCACCATGTCTCACTCCGGCACAAACTCAATGTGACGGAGTTCAGGCTGCAATCCGGTGGCCAGTCTTAACGGCGCGTTAATCAAAATTGCCGCATCGTTTCGAGGCACTTCCCATCATCCGGACGGGCGACGAAGCACCAGAACGGCGCTGCGTGGCCATCCCCCTGAGGCCGAGCGATGCCCACCCCTTCGATCTTCAGCTTCCAGAACGGCGGCCCGGTCGACCCCCGCAGCATCCTCTCCTCGATCGGCGAAGTGGTTTACGGCTGGGACGTCCAGAGCGACACGCTCATCTGGGGTCCGAATGTCGGCGAGGTTCTCGGCCCGATCCCGGCACAGACCCTGGCACGCGGCCTCGCCTTCGCCGGCCTCGTCGAACCCGGCAGCGGCCCGAGCCGCTATGATGCGATCTTCGGCTCGAGCGAGCACGACCATGGCGACGGCGTGATCTATCGAACCCGCTATGCCATCGACCTCGCCGGCCGCAAGATGTGGGCCGAGGACACCGGCCGCTGGTTCGCCGGGACCGATGGCCGCCCGGCGCGCGCGCGTGGCATCATCAGGCTCGAGCGTGCCGCACGGGCAGACGAGCTGGAGCGGCTCGGCAACGAACTCTCCGACCGGCCCGCCCTGCTGGAGCGCATCGATGCGACGCTCAAGGAGCATCCGCCGGCCGAACGCCCCGTCGTGATCCTGGTGGCGGCGATCGACGAGCTCGCACGTCTCAATGACGATTTCGGCCACGAGGCGACCGACGAGATCATCAGCACCGTGCATGAGCGGCTGCGCTCGGTCACGCGCCGGCGCGACCATCTGGTCCGCTATGCCGGCAACAGCTTCGCGATCCTGCTCGTCGGCTGCCCGCAGGACCAGATCGAATCGGCCGCGCGGCGTTTCATCAAGATCGTTGCCCAATCCGCGATCGAGACCGCGCGCGGCATCGCGCTCGTGCGCCTGCGTGTCGGCGCCGCCAGTGCGCCAGAGCTGGGAACCCATGCCGGCTCGCTGCTGAGCGCGGCCGAAGGAGCCCTGGCCGCGGCCCGCGCCGGCGCCATCGACACCGTCGTCACCGCCAAGCCGCGCCCCCGCCGCGAAGCCGCGGCCGATCAGGTCGGCTTCGACGTACAGGCGATCGCCGCCTTGAACGAAAGGCGCGTGCAGCTCGCTTTGCAGCCCGTGGTCAGGGCTGGCTCGCGCGAACCCGCCTTCCATGAGGCACTGCTGCGAGTCGGCCAGGGCGAAACCGGGCTCTACTTCTCCTCGGCCGAGCTCATTCCCATGCTGGAGCGGCGCGGCCTCGTGCGGCTCTTCGACCATCGCGTGCTCGAACTCGCCATGGCGATGCTGCGCGACGATCCCGCTCTGGTGCTGTCGGTCAACGTCTCGCCCCGTTCGCTGACAGATCCGGAATGGTTCGATGCCTTCGTGGCCTGCACGGCCGCCGCCAGAAGCGAAGCCTCACGCCTGATCGTCGAGGTCACCGAGACCGCGACGATCGACAACCCGACGCGGGTGGCGAAGCTGCTCGCGGGCATCAAGGCGCAGGGCGCGCGCATCGCCATCGACGATTTCGGAGCCGGCCACACCTCGTTGCGCCATCTGCGCGCCTTCCCGATCGACATCCTGAAGATCGACGGCGCCTTCACGCAGAATCTGCGGCGTTCGACCGACGACCGCTTCTATGTCCGCACGCTCATCGACCTCGCCGGTCATCTCGGCGTCGAGACGGTGGCGGAATGGGTCGACGACGAGATGCAGGCTGCGATGCTGCGCGACTGGGGCGTCACCTATCTGCAGGGGCATCTCGTCGGCCGTGCCGAGCTGCATGCCTCCATGCAGCAGATGCCCCGCCGGAAGCTCGCTACTGGCTGACGCAAGCGCCGTTCGAGCACGCCTCCAGCGGGTAGCCCGATGACCACTTTCGACCCAACTGCGACCTTTCAAGATCGGTTTCTAGCGACCCGCGATTGCCCGTTTCTGACTTTGGGAAAGTCCGCTCTTGGGCATCGACGGCCACGTCATCTGCCGACAGCACAAGAGCTGTCGGCGTTATCGCAACGAGCTTGCGACGGAGAGGCGGGCGAAGCTCTTCGCCTCTACGAGACCCGTTTCACACCCGGTGGCTGCCACGTCCCTTGCCCCGCCGGCAGAATCGACGGCGGCGTGGGCTTCGGCCAATAGAGGCGCATCACCAGATAGATTTTGTCATCCGGCGCCGGCAGCCAATTGGCTTCCTTGTCGGCACCGGGGCTGTCCTTTTGGATGTAGAGCGTCAGCGAGCCGTCCGCGTCCTTTTTCATCGCCGACAACATCGGAGAGTTGATGAGGTAGCGATTGATCGGGTTCTTGACCAGGAACTGGCTCTTGCCGTCGTACATCGTCACAGACCAGAACGCATTCACGGGCGGCAACTGGCCAGGCGCAAAGGTGAGGGTGTATTTGTGCCTGCTGCCGTCGAGCGTCTCGCCGCTCGCGTCCGTTCGGGTATAGGGATACATCGCTTCCACGGCATCGTTGCCATAGAGACCGCCCTTGGCGGCGCCTGCCCGCATCACCCAATCGCCGTTATAGAAGGCCTCGTCGCCAAAGAACGAGCCGACATTCCAGCCGTTGATGTTCTTGTTTCCGCTGGCCAGCCATTTGTCGACCTTGTCGTCACCCTGCTTCATGGCGATCAGGATTGCGGCCTTGTGTTCGAGTGACAGATCCTTGAACGCGAAGGTCTTGCCGGGGCCGATGCCGATCTTTGCAAGTTTCGCGCGAACCGCCTGATCCCTTGGCGTCTCAGGGACAAACTGCAGGGCCGCGTCGAGATATTCGAAGAAGTTATCCTTGATCCCGGCGGTGGTGGCCGAAACGAACGCGATCTTCGGCGCGGCGGGCGGGGCGGGTTGTTTGAGGAAGGCCGAAAGCGGCTGCGCCTTGTAGCCGGTCTGGACTTTCTCGACGTTCGGCATGTCGGCGGGATTGAAGAGCTGGGTGCGGAAAGCCGCGAACGTGAACGGCGTCGTCGATCGGAAAACGTTCTTGATTCCGATCGGCGTTTCGCCTTTCCAGTCGGGGCCGACCACCAGATAGGCGCCCGGCTCGGTCCCCGTGGCGCGCGAGCCGATATAGCCGAAATTGTAGGTATTGCCGTCGATCAACTGGACTGAGTAGTAGCGGTCTTTTTCGACCGTCGGCACCGAGATGACCATCGGCTCAGCCCGCAAATCCAGCCAGAGCATCGAGTAAGGGGTGTCGCTGTTCGGCGTGATGATGGCCGTATCCGCCGGGGTGGCGACATGGTGCATGTTGTAGATTTCGTTGAACGGCGCCTTGAACTGACCCGAATTCTTATCCACGGCATACTCTTGCATAACCGCATAATTCATCACCAGCGGCAGGCCGTAGATGAAACCTTCTTCGGCGATGTCCTTGGCCTCAAACACGTTGGGCCATTCGGCTTTGTTCTGCGCAAATACCGGGCTGGACTTCGCCGTCGCGGCGGCCAATGCGGCCATTGCAGCAGAGCCAAGCAGATCGCGTTTCGTCAGCATCTGAACACTTCCTTCCGGTTCGCAACTTGTGGTCAAGCGCGCGTAGGTCGCAGGTTAACGCTACGCGACCTGGGCGATGATTGACAATGCAGGAATGGCCGATCCAGACCCGCTTGCATGTCCGCCTTTGACCTTTCGGCGACGTCCGCTCTTGCGCTGCTTAGGGCGGACGAGCGGACATCCGGCATTCCCGACGCGCCGGGATTGATGAGTGCACGACCTGATCTGGCCGAACTGGTCAAACTGCACGCGCTCACGGCCGGACATTCCTTCAAACAAAGCTATAGCGACGGTCAAAACCGGTTTTCCCGGTTGCCCGCGGCACTTATACTGTGCGACCAAGCAGCAATCGGATTTCGAGACCACTCATTTTGCGCCAACCTTGCGTCCTTCCGGAGCGACCAGCACGTGGCTGAGGTCCCAGTCATCTCCAGCCATATCCTGCACGGACTGCCGGCATTCCTGCGTCAGGAGATTGGGGAGAAAGCGCTTCTGCGGGCGAACCGCGCGGCAGGCTTCGATCTCGAGCTGACCGAAGGCCGCAATTGCTTCATCCCGCACGCCGCAGTCATCGGCTTCGTGAATGCCGCCGCAAGAGCAGCCGGCGAGCCCAATCTCGGGCTCCTGATCGCCCCCATGATGGACGCCGCCAACTATGGCAGTTTTGGGCGCTACCTATTGGGAGCCGACACCCTCGGCCAATCTATCAACCGGGCTATTGCGGCCCTGTGCTATCACAGCACGGATGACAGGATGTCGGTCGCAATCGTCGGCGACGAGGCACGGTATAGCTATGTCTTCGCCTTGTCCGGCCACGCTGGCTACGACATGATCGCCGGCGCGGCAGCCGGGGTTCTGCTGAGCGTGCTCAGGGCCTATTTGCCGTTTGACTGGCGGCCACTGCGCGTCGAGCTTGATATCAACAGGCCGCGCCAATCCGGCCAGTTCGAAGATCTCTTCCAATGCCCGGTCATTTTCAACGCGCCCGCAGTGACCGTTGTCGTGGAACGCCATCATTTGTCTGCCGCTCCGCGCCGGGCGTCATGGCCGATCGTCACCATCGAGGATGTGGCACGCGACCGGCCCGGCGGCGCGCCACGGAATCTGCTCAACGTCGTCATGGAGCAGATTCGGGCCCAGGTTCTCACCGGCAGCGTGTCGATCGATCGTGCGGCGAGACCGATGGGCACCAGTGTCCGAACGCTGCAACGTGAGCTGAATCGGGCCGGCAGCGACTTTCGCAGCCTGGCGAACGCGGCCCGGCTACAGCGAGCGACCGAGCTGCTCCGGCACATGAATGGCTCGATCACCCGTGTTTCGGCGGAGATGGGATATTCCTCTCCCGCCAATTTCGCGCGCGCCTTCCAAAAGGCGACCGGCCGCACGCCCAGCGAGTTTCGCTCGAATATTTAACATCAGGGGTCGCTTGCCAGAGACGCCCGTGACAAGAGGCTGTAGCCGGGAAGACGGGTCGAGACCGGCGGTACTCGGACTGATCGCGAATGCCCGGTTCCAGGCTGCGTGCCAACGTCAGCTGTTAGTGCACTTATCCCGGCGGTCGCAGGCTGACGAACTTCTGAATTCCACCCAACCAGGACACTCGCCGCATCGGTTCTAACGAGACAATGAAAAGCCGCGCCCTCTCCTGCGAGGGCGCGGCTCAAATTCGTCAGAATCGGCTCAGCGCGTGCGGGACAGCTTGTCCAGGCGGTCGCGCATTTCGTTGAGCTCGCGCTTGAGATCGTTGATCTCGCTGCCGGCGGGCTGCGCCGCAGGCTTGGCGCCTTCGGCCTCCTGACGGGCCTGCGCCGCCGCGGTGAACGGGTTGAACAGCCGGAACGCTTCCGTGAATATCTGCATGTTCGCGCGCGTCTGCGCCTGGATGGCATCGAGCGCATTGCCGCCGAAGGCCGTGCCGCCGAAGGCCTTCGCCATCTGCTCGCGGAACTTGCTCTGCTCCTTGGTGAAGTTCTCCATCGAGAATTCGAGGTAACGCGGCACCAGCGCCTGCATGCTGTCGCCGTAGAAGCGGATGAGCTGACGCAGGAAGGCGATCGGCAGCAGGTTCTGGCCGTCCTTGGCTTCCTCGTCGAAGATGATCTGCGCCAGCACCGAGCGCGTGATGTCCTCCCCCGACTTGGCGTCGTAGACGGCGAAATCCTCGCCCGCACGTACTAGCCCGGCGAGATCCTCCAGGGTGACGTAGGAGCTGGTACCCGTGTGGTAGAGCCGCCGGTTGGCGTATTTCTTGATGACGGTCGGTTCTTTGTCGCTAGCCATCGGTCCTACTTGACGTTGGTCCGCGGCCACTGGTGATTCCGGCGTGCTCGGCGGAGCGGTCTCCCTGTGCCGACGATAGCTTGTCGGTGCTGCACCGCAAGCTCTTTGAGCGGGCGCCGCAAAAATCTGTCGGAAATGAGACGTCGACTTCGACTTTCGTCGCTTGCTCACAGCCGTCCATCGATCTCGCTCGTCCCGAATTCAGCGTTCACCCGACTTGACGGCGTCGCAGCAGGCTTCGAAGGTGGCGAGGAATGGTGCGCCGGCGGGAGCGGTGCAGCAGCAACAACAAGCGAGGACACTCTCATGGCAGATTCGGATATCGTGATCGTCGGCGCGGCCCGCACCGCAGTCGGCGCTTTCAACGGCGCTTTCGCCAACACGCCCGCCCATGAGCTCGGCGCCATCGCGATCAAGGAGGCGCTGCAGCGCGCCAAGGTCGAAGCCGCGGAGGTCGACGAGCTGGTGATGGGCCAGGTGCTCGCCGCCGGCCAGGGCCAGAACCCGGCCCGTCAGGCCGCCATAGCCGCCGGCATCCCGCAGGAGAAGACCGCCTGGGGCCTCAACCAGCTCTGCGGCTCTGGCCTGCGCACCGTCGCGATCGGCCTGCAGCAGATCGCCAATGGCGACGCCGACATCATCGTCGCCGGCGGCATGGAATCGATGTCGCTGGCGCCGCACGCCGCCTATATGCGCGCCGGCACCAAGATGGGCGACCTGAAGTTCGTCGACACCATGATCAAGGACGGGCTCTGGGACGCCTTCCACGGCTACCACATGGGCACCACCGCCGAGAACGTCGCGACCAAATACCAGATCAGCCGCGAGGAGCAGGACCGCTTCGCCGTCGGCTCGCAGAACAAGGCCGAGGCCGCCCAGAAGGCCGGTCGCTTCAAGGACGAGATCGTCCCGGTCACCATCTCGACGCGCAAGGGCGACATCATCGTCGACACCGACGAGTATCCGCGCCATGGCGCCACGCTCGAGGCCATGGCCAAGCTCAAGCCCGCCTTCTCCAAGGATGGCACGGTGACCGCCGGCAACGCGTCGGGCCTCAATGACGGCGCAGCCGCGCTCGTCATCATGACCGCCAAGGAAGCGGCCCGCCGCGGCCTCACCCCGCTCGCCCGCATCGCCTCCTGGGCGACGGCCGGCGTCGACCCGGCGATCATGGGCACCGGCCCGATCCCCTCGACCCGCAAGGCGCTGGAGAAGGCCGGCTGGAAGGTCGGCGACCTCGATCTCGTCGAGGCCAACGAGGCCTTCGCGGCGCAGGCGCTGGCGGTGAACAAGGATCTCGGCTGGAACCCGGACATCGTCAACGTCAATGGCGGCGCCATCGCGATCGGTCATCCGATCGGCGCCTCCGGCGCGCGCGTGCTGGTGACGCTGCTGCACGAGATGGCCAAGCGCGACGCCAAGAAGGGCCTCGCCACGCTCTGCATCGGCGGCGGCATGGGCGTCGCCATGGCGGTGGAGCGCTGAGGAAAGCGCCCGGTGATGGTGCAGCGCACGACGCTCTATCGCTATCTGACAGGACCCGATGACGCCTCGTTCTGTCATCGGGTCAACGAAGCGCTGAGCCGCGGCTGGTCGCTCTTTGGCCAGCCGACACTCACCTTTGACCCAACGCAAGGCCGCGTCATCTGCGGCCAGGCCATCATCAAGGACGTGGACGAGCCCTACTCGCCCACCCTGAAACTATCCGAACAATGACGGCGGCAAGCCGTACAGAACTTCACCAAGAGGGAGAATGGCTATGACGAAAGTGGCGCTGGTTACAGGGGGCTCGCGCGGCATCGGCGCTGCGATCTCGAAAGGCCTGAAAGCGGCCGGCTACAACGTGGCGGCGAGCTATGCCGGCAATGACGAGGCGGCGGCCAAGTTCACCGCCGAGACCGGCATCAAGACCTATAAATGGGACGTCTCGGACTATGATTCCTGCGTCGCCGGCATCGCCAAGGTCGAGGCCGAGCTCGGCCCGGTCGACGTGCTCGTCAACAATGCCGGCATCACGCGCGACGGCATGTTCCACAAGATGACCAAGGATCAGTGGGACGCCGTCATCAACACCAACCTCAATTCGCTCTTCAACATGACCCGCCCGGTCTGGGAGGGCATGCGCGCCCGCAAGTTCGGCCGCGTCATCTGCATCTCGTCGATCAACGGCCAGAAGGGCCAGATGGGCCAGGTCAACTACTCCGCCGCCAAGGCCGGTGACATCGGCTTCGTCAAGGCGCTGGCGCAGGAGGGCGCGCGGGCCGGCATCACGGTCAACGCGATCTGCCCCGGCTATATCGCAACCGAGATGGTCAAGGCGATAGATCCGGCCGTGGTCGAGAAGTCGATCCTGCCGCATATCCCGGTCGGGCGCCTCGGCGAGCCCGAGGAGATCGCGCGGGCCGTGGTGTTCCTGGCCAGCGACGATGCGGGTTTCATCACCGGCTCCACCATCTCCGCCAATGGCGGCCAGTACATGGCCTGAAGCCTGCGCCGCCGCCCCGCTCAAGCCACGGCCGGGCGGGGCGTGCCGTCGATCTCCGTCGCCTCCGGCTCCTGCGCGATCGGCGGGTTGAGCGGATCGATGACCTCGAAGGGCCGCTCGACCTTGGGCGGCGCTTCCCGCATCCGGATGCGCAGGCCCGCGGCCGCCGCCAGCGCCAGCGCGATCGCAGCCATGAAATAGAGCAGCCCGTTGATATCGAAGCGCGCCATGATGCCGGCGCCGACCAGCGGCCCGAGCGCCGAGCCGAAGCCGCTGACCAGGATGAGCCGCCCGCTCACCGCCACCACGCGGTCGGCCGGCATCCGATCCAGCGCATGGGCGACGCAGACCGGATAGAGCGTCGACATGAAGCCGCCGAGCAGCGCCGCGACCGGCAGCACCGTGACGAGAGAGCGCGGCATCGCGACCAGCAGCACGACGGCCACCGCATAGCCGACGGCGAGCCCCGCCAGCACGAGGCGGCGATCGTTGCGGTCCGAGAGCCGTCCGACCGGCACCTGCAGCGCCAGCCCGCCGAGCACCGCGACCAGCATGAACAACGCGATGGTCTGCTGCTGCACGCCGTTGCTGAGCATCCAGGCCGGCACCAGCGCGTAGAAGGAGCTGGTGATGATGCCGCTGACGATGCAGCCGATGACGGAAATCGGCGCCTGCCGCGTCAGCTCGCCATAGCGCAGCGTCTCCTCCGGCACGAGGCCGGGCGCCTCCGCCCGCGTCGTGCTGACCATGACCAGCGCCAGTGCGAAGAGCGCGATGATGACCTGGAACGCCCCCGCCGAATGGATCGAGAGACCGACAATGGCGAGCTGGCCGATCGCCAGCGCCAGGAAGGTGCCGACCATATAGGTCGAGAAGACGCGGCCGCGCTGGTCCGGCACGGCCTTGGCGTTGAGCCAGCTTTCAGTGGTGACGAAGAGCCCGACGCAGCCGATGCCGATCACCATTCGGCAGGCCGTCCAGATCAGCGCCGAGGTCCAGAGCGGCATCAGCGCGGTCGCGACGACCACGAGCCCGGCAAAGGCCGTATAGGCGCGAATATGGCCGACGCGCTGGATCACCCCGCCGCTGGTCACGGCGCCGATGGTGAAGCCGATGAAATAGGCGCTGAGCACGATGCCGGTCGCTGTCGGGCCGAAATCCTCGAGCGTCAGGCGCAAGGACAGGAAGGTGTTGAAGTAGCCGTTCGCGAGCTGCACCAGACTCGTCGCGGCGATCAGCGTTCCGATCTGAAGCAGCATCGGCCAACCCCTGCGCAGCGGCCGCCAGCGGTCGGCCGGATACACAGAGGGCTAGCGAGCGAATGTGGGCTCAATGCGTCAGGGCCGCCGGCAATGCCGACGGCCCTTCAAAACGTCAGACAAGGAGCCGCGCGGCTCAGCCGTGGCGCTTGCCCTTCGGCAGCAGGAAGGTCAGCAGGCCCACGGCCGGCAGCCAGGCGCAGATCTTGAAGACCTGGATGATGCCGATCTGGTCGGCGAGCGCGCCGATCGCGGCGGCGGCGATGCCGCCGAGCCCGAAGGACAGGCCGTAGAACAGCCCGCCGACAAGGCCGACGCGATGCGGCACGAGGTCGATCGCGTAGATCAGGATCGCCGAGAAGGCGCTCGCCATGACGAAGCTGATGATGACGCTGAGCACGCCGGTCCAGAACAGGTCGGCATAGGGCAGCACCAGCGCGAAGGGCAACGAGCCCAGGATCGACAGCCAGATCACCCGGTCGCGGCCGATGCGGTCGCCGATCATGCCGCCGAGGATGACGCCGGCCGCGCCGACGACGAGATAGAGGAACAGCATGATCTGCGAGAGCTGCAGCGCGATGCCGAAGCGCTCGATCAGATAGAAGGTGTAGTAGGAGGTGAAGGCGGCGGTATAGCCGTTCTTCGAGATCAGCAGCAGCACCAGGACGGCCATCGCCAGCAGCACGCGCCCATGCGGCAGGCCGTGATCCGCGGCCTCCTCGACATGCACGGGCGACGCCTTCTGCTCGCGCCGCATCGCCGAATAGCGCGCGCCGAGCCAGCCCATCACCAGCATCGCCACCAGCACCACGCCCGAGAACCAGGACAGGCTCTGCTGGCCGCGCGGCACCACGATCATCGCCGCCAGCAGCGGGCCGATGGCGTAGCCGATATGGCCGCCGACCTGGAACACGCCCTGCGCCAGCCCCTGCCGGCCAGCGGCGGCGTGGCGCGCCATCCGGGTCGCCTCGGGGTGGAACACGGCCGAGCCCAGGCCGATCATCGCCGCGCCGATCAGCACGACGCCGTAGCTATGGGCAAAGGAGAGCAGCAGCAGCCCCGACAGCGTCGCGCACATGCCGGCGACCATCGCATAGGGCCAGGGCCTGTGGTCGGTGACATAGCCGAGCAGAGGCTGCAGCAGCGACGACGTCACTTGAAAGGCGAGCGTGATCAGGCCGATCTGCACGAAATCGAGCTGATAGGCGTCCTTGATCAGCGGGTAGAGCGCCGGGATCATCGACTGGACGAGGTCGTTCAGCAGATGCGCGACGCTCAGCGCGGCCAGAACCGGCATCAACGGACGACGGGTGACGGATTGCAGCGGGATCGAGGTCATTTCCGAGCCATGATCCTCCTTGCCGACGCGGTCAACGCCCCGGCACGGCGCCGGAAGCATGGCGCCCATGGCCATTATGCCGAGGTGCGGTGCAGCATCCAGGCGATTGCTGACCTCGGGTGGTCGTAACGGCGCGGGAACCCCTCTCCTGTAAGGAGAGGGGCAGGGGTGAGGTGTAGGCCGCTGGACCAGTTGCGCACGCCCTCACCGCTGCTACGGTTGGGACACGGCTAAAGCGTCCAACGGCCGACCCCTCACCCTGCCCTCTCCCTCCGGGAGAGGGTTCCCCGCGCTAGCCGAGCTTAGTATCGGCAAGCCCCGCAAACCCTGCTATCGCCTCGCAATCCGCCTCCCGCCGCATCGTCATGACCTCCCGCACCGCCACCCTCATCGGCTTCTGCGCGATCCTGCTCTGGTCGACGCTCGCGCTCTTCACGGCGATGTCGGGGCGCGTCCCGCCCTTCCAGCTCGTGGCGATGACCTTCGTCATCGGCGGCCTGCTGATCCTCGTGATCACGGCGCTACGCGGCGATCTTTCCCGTATCCGACCGACGCCGGCCTCCTTCGCGCTCGGCCTCTACGGCCCGTTCGGCGACACCACGCTCTATTACGCCGCCGTGAAGAACGCCCCACCGGCCGAGGCGAACCTGATCCACTATCTCTGGCCGCTGCTGATCGTGCTCTTTGCGGCGCTGCTGCCGGGCGGCGGCCTCAAGCCCCGCCACCTCATCGGCGCGCTGATCGGCCTCGTCGCGACCGGGCTTCTGGTCTCAGGTGGGCTCGGGACCGGCAGCGGGATCGCGCTCGGCCATGGGCTGGCGGCACTCGGCGCCTTCGTCTGGGCGAGCTATTCGGTGGCCTCGCGCCGCTTCGCCAACGTGCCCTCGGAGAGCCTGTGCATCACCATGCTGGGCTGCGCCGTACCGGCGCTGGCACTCCATTTCATGCTGGAAACCACGCTCTGGTCGCTGACAGCGGTGGAATGGGCCGGTGTGCTCGGCCTTGGGCTCGGCTCGATCGGGCTCGCCTTCGTCGTCTGGGATGTCGGCATGAAGCACGGCGATGTCGCCTTGCTCGGCGTCGCCTCCTATGCCGCGCCGGTGCTCTCGACGCTGATCCTGGTGCTCTTCGGCTATGCCCCGGCGAGCTGGCTGCTGGGTGCCTCCTGCGCCCTCATCGTCGTCGGGGCGCTGGTGGCGAGCGGGGGTGGGCGCAAACGCTGAGCCCGTCATTCCGGGGCAGGCCGCAGGCCTGAGCCCGGAACCCATGAACACGAGGCTGATCCAGTTGTCGTCATGCTCGCCCTTATGGCGAGCATCCACGTCTTGAACACCGCGTTCCATGAAGGAAGACGTGGATGGTCGGGACAAGCCCGACCATGACGGCTGATGTGGTGTTCATGGGTTCCGGGCTCTTCGCTACGCGAAGCCCCGGAATGACAGCATGCCGCCCGCTCAATTCCGCCTGAGCAGCCGCTCCAGATAATCCAGCTCCTCGGTCGGACGCATCGGGTCGCCGAGGCGCTTGCGCAGCTCCTCGAGGATGCGCCGCGCCCGCTGGGTCGCGCTCTCGTCGGCGCCGGGCACCTTGACCCGACCATCGGCCCAGTCGCGCTGGCGCTGCGGCCGGCCGAGCGGATCCTCGCTGCCACGCTGCTGCGCCGAGGGCCGCCCCTGCTGGCGCCCGTCCGGCTCGCCATAGGCGCCTTCGGTGCCGTCGCCCTCGCCGGGCTGGCCCTGCATCTGCTGGGCGAGGTTCTGGCCGCCACGGCGCAGCGCATCGAGCGCGCGGCCTTGCGCATCGAGCGCGCCCTCGCCCTGGCCCTGGCCGAGCTGCTGCTCCGCGTCGCGCATCGCATCCTCGGCCTCGTCGAGCTCGCCATTCTGCGGCGCGCCCATGCCGCGCATCCGCCGCTGCAGATCCTGCAGCCGCTCACGCAACGCCTGCTGGCGCTGGGAGAGGCCCTGCCCCTGGCCGTTCTGGCCCTGCATGCCCTCGCCGCCTTCGCCGTCCTCCCCCTGCTCGCCCGGCTGCTGGCCGGGTTGCTGACCACGCTGGCCCCGTTGTCCTTGCTGGCCCTGTTGCCCCTGCTGGCCGCGCTGCCCCGGCCGCGCCTGCTGCTGGCCCGGACGCTGGCCGCGCTGGGTCTGGCCTTGTCCCTGCCGGCGCTGCTCGTTCTGATAGGTCTCGTCGCGCAGATTCTGCTGGTCGCGCGTCATCCGGTCGAGATCGCCGAGCGCCTGGTTCATCTGGTTCTGGCGCGGATCGCGCTGGTTCGGACGCGCCATCTGCAGATTGTTGAGCATCCGGTTGAGCTCTTCCATCAGGCGCTGCGCCTCGGCCATGTCGCCGCGCCGGGAGAGCTCCTCAATCCGGTCGAGCATGTTCTGCAGGTCGCGCGGCGTCACCGTGCGGAAGTTCTCCGGCAGCTGCGCCTGGTTCTGGTCGCCGTTCTGTTGCTGCTGGCGCATCATCTGCTCGGCGAGCTGGCGCATGAAATTGTCCATGGCCCGGCGCATCTCGTCGGTGAGCTTCTTGATCTCCTCCTCGGATGCGCCCCGCTCCAGCGCCTGCTGCAGATTCTCCTGCGCCTGCCGCAGCGCCCGCTCGGCGTCGGACATGTCGCCATCCTCGAGCTGCAGCGCCATCGCCCACATCAGCTCGGAAACCTCGCGCAACTCGTCGTCGCTGCCGGACTTGCGCAGCCGCTCGGTCAGCATGCGCATGCCGAGATAGACGCCGGTCTCCTTCATGAAGAGGTCGGGTTCGATCATCAGCGCGTCCATGGCGAGCTGCACCTTGGAGCGGTCCTCGACATTCATGACGAGCTTGCGCCGCTGCTCGACCAGCGCCTTGGCCAGCGGCTTGGTGAAGGTGCGCTGCGGCAGCACGACCTCGATCGGCTCGGTGCGCCCTTCCTGGCCGGCCTCGTCCTTGGCGATCAGCACCATGCGGACCTTGGCGCCAGCCCAGGGATGAGCCGAAAAATCGACCGTGCTCTTCATCTCCTCCTCGCCCGCGGAGGGAGGCGGCACGGCGAGGTTCTGCTTCGGCGGCTCGACCAGCGAGCGCCCGCCCGCCGCCGGATCGGGACGCGAGACCGTCGCCTCGATCGAGGCGATGCCGTAATCGTCCCTGGCCTTGTAGCTGATGGCGAGCCCGCCCGACTGAGCGCCCGTCACCGGCTTCGGCGGATCGGTGAAAGCGATGGTCGGCGGCTGGTCGGCGATGGCGGTGATGTGAAGCGCCGTGCCGGGCGCGCCGCTGCCGGTGAGCTTGAGCGTGCCGTTGCCGGCAAGCGTGAAGCGCTTCTCCAGCACCGCCTGCTGCGGGCCGGCGGACTGCGCCGGCTTGGCCGGGGCCGCGTCCTTCGACGGCGCCTCCTTGGACTGGGCGTCCTTGCCCTCGCCTTCCTTCGCCTCCGGCTTGAGCAGCTCGAGCCGCCCGGTCGTGGCAACGTCCATATTGGTCTTGCCGGCGATGCGGACGACAATGACCGATTTCTCGGGCGCGTTGAGATTGGGGCTGGCGAGCTTGTTGAAATCGATCAGGATCGGCGGCAGGCGGGTATAGGCCGGCGGGTCGATCCAGGCGTCGATCCGGGTCGAGGGTGCGCTGCCGGGCGGCCCCTTCCAGTCGAAGGCGGCGGAGAGGCGCTGTGTCGCTTCGGGGCCTGCAACGAAGAAAGCGGTGACGGCGGCGAGCAGCGGCACGGCGCGCAATGCCAGCCTGTCGTGCCCGGCCATGCGTGGCTGCGGCGGCGCGACCTTGAGGGCGGCGACCTGCCGGCTCTGGCGCTCGACATGGAGCTTCCACAGGGCCTGCGACACGGGATCGGCCGAGCCGACGGCCAGGCTGTCTTCCAGCGCCGAGGCCGGGCGATGGCCGCCGGCGAAGGAACGGTCGAGCCGGGTCAATGCGTCGCGATGCGTCGGCAGGACGAGCCGCGCGACGTACCAGAGACTGCCGATCAGCGCTGCCGTGAAGGCGAGCACGCCGATGATCCGCCCATACCAGGGCAGATGCGTCCACAGCCCGAACCAGGATACGGCGAGGAAGGCAAGAATGACGGCGAGCGTCAGCCACAGCCGCGGCCAGAGCCGTTCCCAGCCAAGCGAAACCCGCGAGGCGAGCGCGAGACGGCGAAGCCGCTGCCGGATGCCGTCGATCGTATCGGGCGCCTTGCGGCGCTCTGCCTCGCTCATGCCATCGCTCCGGGCGGCCCCCATTCCTGTCTGAACTTGCCTGACGCAGTCAGGCTAACACGGGAATGTGGCATTGCCAGTGCGAAGACGGCACTGCCGGCGCCGCTCCACCTTTCGTGAACAGCCAGGGGAGCGGAACGAATCAGATCAGGCGAACCAGCCGGGCAGCCGGTCCGTGCCGATCAGCTCCTCATAGCTCTGGCGCGGCCGCGTCACGGCGTAGTCGTCACCCTTGACCATCACCTCGGCGATCAACAGGCGCTGGTTGTAGGTCGAGGACATCGAGGCGCCATAGGCGCCCGCCGTCATGAAGGCGATGAGATCGTTCTGCCTGAGCTGCGGCAGGGCCCGGCCGGCCGTGAAGGTGTCGCCCGATTCGCAGATCGGCCCGACGACGTCGTAAGCGACCTCCGGCCCGCCGATCACCGGCTCGGCCACCGGCCAGATCTCGTGATAGGCCTCGTACATCGCCGGCCGGACGAGGTCGTTCATCGCCGCATCGACGATGAGGAACTGCTTGGTCGGGCGCGGATTGAGATGCAGCACCTTCGTCAGCAGCACGCCGGCATTGCCGACGATGAGACGGCCCGGCTCGAAGCCGAGCTCGACATCGAGGCCCTTCGTCACCTTGGCGACCATCTCGGCATAGGCATCGATCAGCCCCGGCCCATAGTCGAAGGTCTTCGGGATGTCGTAGGGGATGCCGAGCCCGCCGCCGAGGTCGAGCCGGTCGACGCGATGGCCTTCGCCCTTCAGCGAGCCGACCAGCGCGACCATCTTGGAATAGGCCGCCTCGAAGGCGTCGATCTCGCGGATCTGGCTGCCGATATGGACGGCAAGCCCCATGATCCGCACGCCCGGCATGTTGGCCGCCCGTCCATAGAGCCGGCCGACCTCCTCGAAGGAGACGCCGAACTTGTTCTCGGACGAGCCGGTCGTGATCTTGGCGTGGCCGCCGGCGCCGATATCGGGATTGACGCGAAACACCGCCTCCTGCCGCTTGCCGAGCGAGGCCGCGACCCTGGAGAGCAGGTCGAGCTCGCTCTCGCTCTCGATATTGACCTGATAGATGCCGGCCTCGACCGCGAAGCGCAGCTCCTGCTCGCTCTTGCCGACGCCGGAAAACACGATCTTTCCGGGCGGGATGCCGGCGGCGAGCGCCTTGCGCACCTCGCCTTCGGAGACCGTGTCGATGCCGGCGCCGAGCGCCCCCAGCGTCTTCAGCACGCCGAGATTGCCGTTCGCCTTCATGGCGTAGAAGACATGGGTCTTGCCGGCGGTCTTCTTCACGGCCGCCGCGAACAGCTTGTAGTGCCGTTCGATCGTCGCGGTGGAATAGACATAGACCGGCGTGCCGACCTCGGCCGCGATGCGCTGGAGATCGACGCCCTCGGCATGGAGCGAGCCGTCGCGATAGGCGAAATGATGCATGGGACTTAACCCTGGAAAAATCGGCTGAAATCCGCGCCGCCATCCCGGCCGGAGCGTAGCGTAGAGCCGGGATCCATGCCGGAACCTTTTAGCAGAAGCGCTCAGGCATGGATCCCGGGTCTCCCTGCGGTCGCCCGGGATGACGGCGCGTGAAGACTGAAATCACATCAACGGATCGAGGATGAACGGCTTGTTCGGCACGACGATCGCCTTGTTCGCCTTGGCCGGCTTCGCCAGCACCGAGGCCGAACCATAGGAGGAGACGTCGTTCTCCTGGGCGCCGATCTGGTCATCGGGCAGATCGATGGCTCCGGCCGCATTCGGTGGCGCCTCGAGCGGCCCCTTTCGCCCGCAGGCAGCGAGTGCAACGGCCAGAAGGCCGACGACCAGCAGGGTGCGGCCGAATTTCAGGCGGGAATCAAGCACGAAAGCGAACCCTCGGAACGAAGCGTGGCAGGACAGTAGCGGAGGATGCAGCGGAGCGCGAGGCTCTCGACCTGCGTCATTCTCGGGCAAGCGCCACATATCCCCTCTCCCCTTGCGGGAGAGGGCTAGGGTGAGGGGTCTCGCGACGCTGGGCGCGAGCCGAACACCGAACTTTCAGACCTGCGCGACCCCTCATCCGCCTGCCGGCACCTTCTCCCACAAGGGGAGAAGGGAGCGGTGGTATGGGACCGCTCGTCGGACAGCCGAGCATGACGGCTTATCCCTTCGCGAGCTGCTTCAGCCAGCGCCGTGCCTGCTTGCGGACATTGGCGGGCGCCGTGCCGCCATAGCTGACGCGGCTCTTGACCGACTGGTCGACGCCGAGCACGGCGAAGACCGCCTCGGTGATCTTCGGCTCCACCGCCTGCATCTGGGCGAGCGAGAGCTTCTCCAGCCCGACCTTTTTCTCGGAGGCGATGCCGACGAGCCGGCCGGTGACGTGATGCGCGTCGCGGAACGGCATCTTCAGCACCCGCACCAGCCAGTCGGCGAGATCCGTCGCGGTGGCGTAGCCGAAGCCCGCCGCCTTCTTCATCGCCTTGAGGTCGGGCTGCATGTCGCGGACCATGCCGGCCATGGCGGCGAGGCAGAGCGAAAGCGTCTGCAGGGCGTCGAAGGTGCCCTCCTTGTCCTCCTGCATGTCCTTGGAATAGCTGAGCGGCAGGCCCTTCATCATGGTCAGCAGCGCCTGCAGCGCGCCGAACACCCGGCCCGCCTTGCCGCGCACCAGCTCAGCCGCGTCGGGATTGCGCTTCTGCGGCATGATCGAGGACCCCGTCGAGAAGGCATCCGAGAGCTTGACGAAGCCGAATTGCGGCGTCGCCCAGAGCACGATTTCCTCGGCGAGGCGCGAGAGGTGCATGGCGCAGATCGAGGCGGTCGAGAGCGTCTCCAGCACGAAATCGCGGTCGGAGACCGAATCGAGCGAGTTCGCGGTCGGGCGGTCGAAGCCGAGCGCCTTCGCCGTCATGTGCCGGTCGATCGGGAAGGAGGTGCCAGCAAGGGCCGCCGCGCCGAGCGGGCATTCGTTGAGGCGCGCGCGGGCGTCGCGGACACGGCCGCGGTCACGGCCCAGCATCTCGACATAGGCGAGGAGATGATGGCCGAAGGTGACCGGCTGCGCCGACTGCAGATGGGTGAAGCCCGGCATCACCGCGCCGGCATAGGTATCGGCCTTCTCGGCAAGCGCGCGCTGCAGGTCAGCCATCTGTCCGTCGATCTCGTCGAGGGTGTCGCGCACCCATAGCCGCATATCGGTCGCGACCTGGTCGTTGCGCGAGCGGGCGGTGTGCAGCCGGCCGGCAGCGGCGCCGATCTTGTCCTTGAGGTTGGACTCGACGTTCATGTGGACGTCTTCGAGCGCACGCGAAAACGTGAAGGCGCCGCTCTCGATCTCACCTTCGACCTGCTTGAGACCCGCGGTGATGGTTGCGACATCGTCCTTCGTCAGGATGCCGGTCTCGGCCAGCATAGCCGCATGGGCGAGCGAACCGCGGATATCCTGGCGCCAGAGCTTCTTGTCGAAATCGATGGAGGCATTGATCTCCTCCATGATGGCGCCCGGACCTGTGGCGAAACGCCCACCCCACATGCGATTGCTCACGACGGTCTTTCCTGCTTTTGAGGACGCGCAATGACGTCTGGAATGAAGATCGGACTGGCCCTCGGGGTCGTGGCGGCGCTCGGCCTCGCTGGCGTGGCGGCGTTCTACTCCGTCACGGGCGATGCCGGCAACGGATCATGCAGCGCGGCACGCACGACCGCCGAACGCATGAAGCCGCTGGTCAAGGGTGAGGTCGCGGCCATCGAGCTGCGCTCACGCCCGCAGCCGGCCCCGGAGCTCGCCTTCACCGGCCCGGACGGCCAGCCGATGACGCTCGCGGCACTGAAGGGCAAGACGCTGCTGGTCAATCTCTGGGCGACCTGGTGCGCGCCCTGTCTCAAGGAAATGCCGGCGCTCGACACACTCCAGAAGGAGATGGGCGGGCCGGATTTCGCCGTCGTCGCCATCAACATCGACACGCGCAACCTCGACAAGCCGAAGGCCTGGCTCGCCGAGAACAAGGTCGCCACGCTGCCCTTCTACGGCGATCCGCAGGCGGCGACCTTCCAGTCGCTGCGCGCCGCCCACAAGGTCGAGGGCATGCCGGTCAGCATTATCGTCGACAAATCCGGCTGCGAGCTCGGCATCATCCAGGGCCCGGCCGACTGGGCGAGCGCCGATTCGAAAGCGTTGATGAAGGCCGCGATCGGCAAGCCCTGAGCGCAACGTCGCGGCAATGGCAGCGTGTTGACGAACTCTCGTCGCATTGCGGCGTTCTGCTCAGCAGATTCCGGAAAAGTGTCCCACGGTTTTCCGACAAGAATCTGCGACTAAGCAAAAGGCCTCAGCAGCGGCCGAAAGGATCGAGCATGACACTCTTGCGCAAGCGGAAGCAGGGTTTTCACCGGGCGGGAGCGATCATGCTCGCGGTGGCGCTGAGCGTTGCCGCGGGATCGGCCATCGCGCAGGAGCGCAAACCCATTCCCGGCACCAGCGTCTCGCTGGTCGCGCCGAAGGGCTTCGAACCGGCATCCGGCTTTGCCGGACTGTCCAACCCGAAGACGCAGGCCAGCGTCCTGATCGTCGAGATGCCCGCGGAAGCCTATCCGCAGCTCGCGACGCTGTTCAACGACAGCGAGAGCGCCAAGACCAATTTCGCCCGGCAGAAGGTCAATATCACCAAGGTCGAGCAGGTCGACGGCACCGGCGGCGAAAAGGTGCCGCTGCTGAGCGGCACGCAGGAGGCCGGCGGCACCAAACTCGACAAATGGATCGCCCTGTTCAAGGGGCCGAAGACGGTGATGATGACCGTGCAGGCGCCGCCAGCCGCCAAGATGCAGCCGGCCGAGGTCAAGGCGCTGGTCGCGTCGGTCTCGCTCGGCAAGGAGGCCTCGCTCGACGAGAAGCTCGCCGCGCTTCCCTTCACCATCAAGACCGCAGCGCCGTTCCGCGTCGTCGACACCATCGGCGGCGCCGGCGTGCTGATGACCACCGGCGAACGCAGCACCGACCCCTCGGGCACCCAGCCGCTGATGATCGCCGCCTACCAGATGTCCGCGCCCATCAAGCCCGGCCAGGAGGAGAAGCTCTCCGAGACGATGCTGAGGAGCACGCGCGACATGCAGACGGCCGAGATCAAGGAGCGCAAGCGCGTGCCCTTCGCCGGGCAGGACGGCGTGCTGCTTTCCGGCTCCTTCAAGCATCCCAACGGCAACGACAAGAGCTTCGTGCAATATCTCGCCATCGGCCCCGGCGGGCGCTTCGTCCGCCTTCTCGTCATGGCGGATGAGGCGGAGATGCCGAAGCTGCAGCCGGCAATCGAGCAGACCGCCGCCAGCGTTGCTTTCGCGGCCCGGTAGAGCGCTTCCCCCACCCCACCCGCGCATTGAGCGATTGGCGTCGCATGCGCGGGAGGCTATTGGCTTGCTCCATGAACTATACGATCGGTCTCGCGACCACCTTCCATGATCCCGCCATCGCGATCATCGGCCCCGACGGCGAGGTGCTCTTCGCCGAGGCGACCGAGCGCTATCTGCAATACAAGCGCGCGCCCAATTGCGAGCCCGATTCGGCGCCGCGCATGGAAGGGCTGCTGAAGCGCTACATCCCGAAGGACGCCGAGGTCACCATCGCCACCAGCTGGGGCGAGGACTTCACCGGCTTCCTCGACCAGATGGCGCGCGCCGGCTCCTTCACCCTCGACGCGCTGCTCAAGCTCTCGCCCGAGCTCAACCGCTCGCTGGTGCCCGAGCGCACCGAGCGCGCCTTGATCGCCTCGCTCCATCACGCCCAGCAACGCGCCGGCATGGGCGTGCTGCTCGGGCTCGACCGCGCCTATGGCAAGGCCAACGTCACCGGCCTCAAGCGCTACGGCCACCATCTCAGCCACGCCGCCTATGCCTGCTGGTCCTCGCCCTTCGACAACGCCGCCTGCCTCGTCGTCGACGGCATGGGCGAGACCGGGGCTTCCGCCATCTTCGCGCTGGAGAACGGCCGCATCCGCGAGGTGAAGCGCCATCGCGGGCGGGAATCGATCGGCTTCTATTTCGGGCTCGTCACCGACCTCGCCGGCTTCGACCAGGCCAAGGGCGAGGAATGGAAGATCATGGGGCTCGCCCCCTACGGCAAGACCGACCCGGAGCTGATGGCGCTGCTGCGCAAGCTCTACACGATCGAGGGCCACAAGCTCTCCTTCGCCAAGGCCGATGTGGTGCAGGCGGTCGCAGCGAAAATCCTGGCCCGCCGCCCGGCCGATGCGCTCGATCAGGGCTGGGCCGATCTCGCCCGCTGCGGGCAGGACGTCTTCGCCGAGATGATGGAAGCGCTGCTCGCCGAGACCGCGGCGCTCGTGCCGAGCGAAAACCTCGTCATGGCCGGCGGCTGCGCGCTGAACTCCTCCTTCAACGGCAAGATCGCCGGCCGCCACGGCTTCGAGACCGTATTCGTGCCCTCCGCCCCGGCCGATGACGGCAATGCCATCGGTGCCGCCTGGCTTAGCCACGCCGAAGCGAACCCGGACTGGCGCGCGCCGAAGGGGCCTCTCACCCCCTATCTCGGCTCGCGCGTCTCGACCGAGCCTTTCGAGCGCATGCAGCTCTGGGAGAAGCGGCTGCGGAAGCTCTCTCCTGATGAAATCGCCCCCGTCACGGCCAAGCTCCTCACCGAGGGCAAGCTGATCGGCTGGGTCCAGGGCCGCGCCGAATTCGGGCCGCGCGCGCTCGGCAACCGCTCGATCATCGCCGATCCGCGCCCGGCCGACGCCAAGGACATCCTCAACGCCAAGGTGAAGTACCGCGAGGCCTTCCGGCCCTTCGCGCCTTCGATCCTGGCCGAGCACGCCGCCGACTGGTTCGATAACTATCAGGACGCGCCCTATATGGAGCGCACGCTGACCTGGAAGGAGGCGGTGCGCCACCGCGTCCCGGCCGTGGTCCATGAGGACGCGACCGGCCGCCTCCAGAGCGTCACGGCGGAGCGCAACCCACGCTACCACGCGCTGATCTCGGCCTTCCATGAGCTGACGGGCGTGCCGGTGATCCTCAACACCTCCTTCAACATCATGGGCAAGCCGATCCTGCACACGGCGGAGGATGCGATCCTGATGTTCTATACGAGCGGGCTCGATGCGCTTGTGGTCGAGGACTGGCTGCTGGTGAAGTAGGCGCGGTCGGTGGCCGGCGCCTGCGCAATGAACCCACCGTCGTCATCCCGGGCGACCGCAGGGAGACCCGGGATCCATGCCTGAACGTCGATCGGAAACGCTCAGGCATGGATCCCGGATCTGCGCTTCGCTACGTCCGGGATGACAGCGCTGAGTTCTGCTGAGCCGAAAATAATCGATCCGCAGCGTTGATCGGTCGGATCACGCAAAATTGCTGGTTTCGGGACCGTTTGCGGTCATTCTCCCCGTCGATCGGAGGGAGACGACGCCATGCTGCAACTGCGCCCGAACTGCGAATGCTGCGACCGCGACCTGCCGCCGCAGTCGCGCGACGCCCTGATCTGCACCTTCGAGTGCACCTTCTGCGCCGACTGCGCCGAGATGCGCTTCGCCGGCACCTGCCCGAATTGCGGCGGGGAATTGGTGCGCCGGCCGATCAGGCCGGAGCGGATGCTCGAGAAATACCCGGCGTCAGTCGAGCGCATCCGCAAGCCGCATCCGCAATGCGTGGCGGCCTAAGGAAGGCGATCGACTCGATGACTTCGACGGGTCAGGCGAGCCTCAGCTCGCCTGCTTCACCGCGATGCCCTTTTCCTCGAAGAGCGCCTGCAGCTCGCCGGCCTGGAACATCTCGCGGGTGATGTCGCAACCGCCGATGAACTCGCCCTTGACGTAGAGCTGCGGGATCGTCGGCCAGTTGGAATAGGCCTTGATGCCCTCGCGGATTTCCTGATCCTCGAGCACGTTCACGCCCTTATAGGGCACGCCGATGTAGCTGAGGATCTGCACGACCTGGCCGGAGAAGCCGCACATCGGGAATTGCGGCGTGCCCTTCATGAAGAGCACCACGTCGTTGTTCTTCACTTCCGCTTCGATGCGGGCGTTGACGTCGGACATCATCTGTCTCCTGAAGCGGGTTCAAGGCCCGCCGGATGGTTTCATTCTAATCTTGGGGAACCGCCGTCGTCAGCGCAAGGGCGTGCAGCACGCCGCCCATATTCCCCTGAAGCGCGGCATAGACCATCTGGTGCTGCTGCACGCGTGTCTTGCCCTTGAAGGCAGCCGAGGTGACGGTCGCGGCATAGTGGTCGCCGTCGCCGGCGAGGTCGCGAATCTCGACCGCCGCATCCGGCAGCGCCGCCTTGATCATCCGCTCGATCTCATGGGCGTCCATCGCCATGGTCTGTCTCCTCAGTCCACCTTGCTGGCCATGTAGGACGGCAGCCAGTCTTCGTGGATCTTGCGCAGATCAGCGACGGCAAGCGTCGGTTCGCCCGGCAGGCTAAGCGAGGCACCGCCGGTGCGGCCAATGGCGAGCGCCGGCACGCCGGCGGCCTTCGCCTCAGCGATCACGGCTTCGGCCTGCGCAGCGGGAACCGTGAGGACATAGCGCGCCTGATCCTCGCCGAAGAGCGCGGCATGAGCCGGGCCGGCCGGCAGCGTCTCGATCGTCGCACCGATGCCCTTCGCCATCGCCATCTCGGCGAGCGCAACCACAAGGCCGCCATCCGAGAGATCGTGGCAGGCAGTAACCTTGCCGTTCGTGATCAGCCCGCGCACCAAATCGCCGTTGCGACGCTCGATCGCAAGATCGACCGGCGGCGGCGCGCCCTCCTCGCGGCCGCAGACGGTCGCGAGATAGGCGCTCTGGCCGAGCCAGCCCTGCGTCTCGCCGATCAGCAGGATCGTCTCGCCTTCGGCCTTGAAGGCGATGGTCGCGTGCTTGGTGACATCAGCCAGCACGCCGACGCCGCCGATGGTCGGGGTCGGCAGGATCGAGACGCCATTGGTCTCATTGTAGAGCGAGACGTTGCCCGAGACGACCGGGAAGTCGAGCGCCTTGCAGGCCTCGCCGATGCCGCGAACGCAGCCGACGAACTGGCCCATCACCTCCGGCTTCTCCGGATTGCCGAAGTTGAGGTTGTCGGTGATCGCGAGCGGCGTCGCGCCGACGGCGGTGAGGTTGCGCCAGGCTTCAGCCACGGCCTGCTTGCCGCCCTCGAACGGATCGGCCTCGCAATAGCGCGGGGTCACGTCGGCGGTCATGGCGAGGCCCTTCGGCCCGTCCTCGATACGGATCAGGCCGGCATCGCCGCCCGGCGTCACCACCGAATTGCCGAGAATCAGCGTGTCGTACTGCTCCCAGATCCAGCGCTTGGAGCAGAGGTCGGGCGAGCCGATCAACTTCTTCAGCGCCTCGGCATTGCCGCAGGGCGGCGTCACGCTCTCGGCCGCGATGCGCTGCTGCGGCGCGGTCTCGATCCAGGGCCGGTCGTATTCGGGAGCCTCGTCGCCGAGCTCCTTGATCGGCAGGTCGGCCATCACCTCGCCCTGGTGCTTGATGACGAAGCGCAGCGTGTCGGTGGTGTGGCCGACGACCGCGAAATCGAGCCCCCACTTCCGGAAGATCGCCTCGGCGGCCTCCTCATGCCCCGGCTTGATCACCATGAGCATGCGCTCCTGGCTCTCCGAGAGCATCATCTCATAGGCGCTCATGCCCTCCTCGCGGCAGGGCACCTTGTCGAGGTCGAGCTCGACGCCGAGATTGCCCTTGGCGCCCATCTCGACGGCCGAGCAGGTCAGGCCCGCCGCGCCCATGTCCTGAATCGCGTCGACATGGCCGGCGGCCATGATCTCGAGGCAGGCTTCGAGCAGGAGCTTCTCGGCGAAGGGGTCGCCGACCTGCACGGTCGGGCGCTTCTCCTCCGACTTATCGTCGAACTCCGCCGAGGCCATGGTCGCGCCGTGGATGCCGTCGCGGCCGGTCTTGGAGCCGAGATAAACGATCGCCTTACCCACGCCGGTCGCCTTGGCGTAGAAGATCTCGTCGGCCTTGGCGATGCCGACCGCCATGGCGTTGACGAGGATGTTGCCGTCATAGCGGGTGTGGAAGCCGGTGGCGCCGCCGACATTCGGCACGCCGAAGGAATTGCCGTAGCCACCGATGCCCGCGACGACGCCCGAGACGAGATGGTGCGTCTTCGGATGGTCGGGATCGCCGAAGCGCAGCGCATCGAGCACCGCGATCGGCCGCGCGCCCATGGTGAAGACGTCGCGCAGGATGCCGCCGACGCCCGTCGTCGCGCCCTGATAGGGCTCGATGAAGGACGGATGATTGTGGCTCTCCATCTTGAAGACGATGGCGAGACCGTCGCCGATATCGATGACGCCGGCATTCTCGCCCGGCCCCTGGATCACCCAGGGCGCCTTGGTCGGCAGCGTCTTCAGATGGATCTTCGACGATTTGTAGGAACAGTGCTCGTTCCACATCGCCGAGACGATGCCGAGCTCGGTGATCGTCGGCTCGCGGCCGATCAGATGCAGGAAGCGCTGGTATTCATCAGGCTTCAGGCCGTGCTCGGCGACGAGCTGCGGGGTGATCTTGATGTCGTTCGGAATCACGGGCTCAGGGTTCCTGGCGGTCCGGCGAGGGGATTTGGCAGGGGCATAGCCTGCCTCGGCCCGCAGTACAACGCCACCGCGACGACGGCTTGAGCTGGAACCCGCGAATGTGTATGATTAGCCCACCTTCTACACATCGATCCGTCATGCGCACGAACATCGAACTTGACGACGAATTGCTCGCGGAAGCGATGAAGGCCACGGGGCTGCCGACCAAGCGCGCAACGGTCGAGGAAGCGCTGCGGCTCGTCGTTCGGCAGCATCGCCAGCGCCGCGCTCTGAAAGAACTCGCCGGGCTTGGCTGGGAAGGCGATCTCGACGCGATGCGGCGTGACATCGTCCTGCCTGACGAGCGGTGATCGTCGTCGACTCGTCGGTCTGGATCGCTTTGCTGCGCGGCGAGGCCTCGCCCCAAGTCGCGCGGCTCAGGGCTGTCGAGAATACCTCCGACATCCTGGTCGGCGACCTTGTGCTGACGGAAGTGCTGCAAGGCGCCCGCGACGACAAGCACGCGGCGACGATCGAAGCGCTGATGTCCACCTTTCCGATCGTGCCGCTACTCGGACCTTCGCTCGCGCCCCGCGCCGCCGCGAACTATCGCCGGCTTCGCCAGCGCGGCATCACCATCCGCAAGACAGCCGATGTCATCATCGCCACCTACTGTATCGAGCACGGCCATCTGCTGCTCCATCAAGACCGCGATTTCGATCCGATGGTGGAGCATTGCGGCCTGCGCACCCTCTGAACTTCAGATGGCAAGTTCGCCGAGAGCCACCCGCAAGGACACCGGAATCGACACCGGCTTCTGGCCGGCGCGCTCGACATAGACATGGGTGAAGCGCCCCTGCGCTGCCGCCTGCTCCCTCCCCTGCCGGAAGATGCCGATTCGGTAGGTGACCGAGCTGTTGCCGAGCCGCTCGACCGCGATCCCCGCCTCCACCGTCTCGGGAAAGGCGACGCTCTCGAAATAGGTGCAGCCGGTCTCGACCACGAGCCCGACGGTCTCGCTGCCGGCGAGGTCGAGAAAACCGCCTTCGATCAGCCAGGCGTTCACCGCAGTGTCGAACCAGCCGTAGTAGACGACATTGTTGACGTGGCCGTAGGCGTCGTTGTCGTGCCAGCGCGTCGGGATGGCGCGGAAGACGCGGAAATCGCCGCGCGTGAGGCGGGGCTGACGGTCGCTCATATCCGGTAAATCCTCCCACCGTCATGCTCGCCCTTGTGGCGAGCATCCACGTCTTGAACACCGCATTCGAGGAAGGAAGACGTGGATGGTCGGGACAAGCCCGACCATGACGGCGCGGGCATAACCATTCTCAGCTTTCCCCCGGTTTCTCGCCGGCCTTGATCTCCGGCACACCCAGCGCATCGGCCAGCCTCGCCTTGGCCGAGCCCGGCTTGAGCGGCTTCTGCTGGCTTTCATGCGGGGCCCAGCCCGAAACCCAGACAAACTCGAAGGTCGCTGGCAGGCGCCCGTCGGGGTCGGCGAAACGCTCGGCATAGAGCGCTACAGCACGCAACAGCGTCTCGCGCCGTAGCGGCGCCTTGCGCCGCGCGACGAGCGTATTGGCCCAGCCCATCGCCCGCAGATCGCGGAAGAGCCCGAAGGCGTCGCGATAGCGCACCGTGACGATCTCGCTGTCGATGACCGGCAGAGCGAAACCCGCGCGCTGCAGCAATCCGCCGAGATCGCGCAGATCGGCGAAGGGCGCGACGCGCGGGCTGACGCCGCCCATCGTCTCGCTCTCGGCTTCGAGCAGTGCCTGCCGCAGTTCCTGCAAGGAACGCCCGCCGAGCAGGCAGCCCATGAACAGCCCGTCCGGCCTGAGCGCCCGCTTGATCTGGATGAACGCACCAGGCAGGTCGTTGACGCCCTGCAGCGCCAGCAGCGAGACCGCGAGATCGAGCGAGCCTGCGGCGAAGGGCAGGCGCTCGAGATCGCCGACCAGATCGGCCGGCGCCCCCTCGGCCTCCGCCATACGCAGCAACCGCCCCGCCTTGCCGACGAGGACGGGGGCAATGACCGGCAGCGGCGTGCCGAGATCGGCCGCGACCGCGAATTCCCGCAGCACGGCCCCGAGCCGCTCCTCCAGATCGCCCGCCGCACGCTGGAGCAGGAAATCCGGATAGTCCTGCGCAAGCGCGCGCTTCAGCCGCGAACGGCCGAGCGCGCGGTCGAAGACGAGGCTCTGGTCGCTCAACCCGGTACCTTTCGCAAAGACACAAGTCCTCATCCTGAGGAGCAGCCGCGAGGCTGCGTCTCGAAGAGCCTGCCCCGGACTTGATCCGGGGATGATCCAGATGTCTCCGAGCCTTCCGGATCGTCCTTCGAGACGCCATTCCTACTCGGAATGGCTCCTCAGGACGAGGGCTGAGACAGTCACATCCGTGATCTGCTCAGCGATCGAGCAGCTTCTCGATCTCGGCGCGCAGCTGCGGGCCGAGATCGCCGCGATCGAGCGCATAGGCCACGTTCGCCGTGAGGAAGCCGATCTTCGAGCCGGTATCATAGATCTCGCCGTCGAAGCGCACCGCATAGAACGGCTCCTGCCGCGACAACGCGATCATCGAATCGGTGAGCTGGATCTCGCCGCCCGCACCCTTCTCCTGATTGGCGAGCAGGTTGAAGATCGTCGGCTGCAGGATGTAGCGACCGGTGATGTGGAGGTTCGACGGGGCCGTGCCCTTCGGCGGCTTCTCGACCATGCCGGTGATCTTCGAGACCTTGGCCTTGGCATCCTCGACGCCGACGATGCCGTATTGATGCGTCTGGTCGTCCGGTACCGGCGCAACGGCGATGTGGTTGCCGCCATGCTGCTCATAGGCATCGATCATCTCGGCGAGGCAGCCCTTGCCGGCGCTGTAATGCAGCATGTCCGGCAGCAGCAGCGCGAACGGCTCCTCGCCGACGATCTCGCGCGCGCACCAGACAGCGTGGCCGAGGCCGAGCGGCGCCTGCTGGCGGGTGAAGCTGGTGGCGCCCGCGGCCGGCAGGTCGTGCTTCAGCGCCTCGAGCTCCTTCACCTTGTTGCGCTTGGCCAGCGTGTCGTCGAGCTCATAGGCCATGTCGAAATGATCCTCGATCACCGCCTTGTTGCGGCCGGTGACGAAGATGAAGTGCTCGATGCCGGCGGCGCGCGCCTCGTCGACAACGTGCTGCACGACCGGGCGGTCGACGATGGTGAGCATCTCCTTGGGGATCGCCTTGGTGGCGGGCAGGAAGCGGGTGCCGAGACCGGCGACGGGGAGAACGGCCTTGCGGATGCGTTTCGTCATGAAAAATCCATTGGGCGCGGCGGCCATTGCCGAATGGCAGGGCAGTGATCGGAACGGCCGCACAACTGTCATTGTTGGCAGCCATTTGTGCTTATAGCTGACAGGCCTTGAGAACCCGTCAACGGTTTTTCGTTAGAGCCGGGTCATGACAAAGATGAGGCAAGAGACGCAATGGCGATATTGGTTTCCGGCGGCGCTGGCTACATTGGCAGCCACATGGTCCTCGAACTTCTGGATCGCGGCGAGCGCGTGGTCGTGCTCGACAACCTGTCCACCGGCTTCTGGTGGGCCGTTCCGCCCGAAGCGACCTTCATTCAAGGCGATATCGGCGATCAGGAGCTGGTCGAGAAGCTGATCGCCGAGCATGGCGTGACGGCGCTGGCGCATTTCGCGGCGCGCATCGTCGTCCCTGAATCGGTCAGCGATCCGCTTGGTTATTATTTCAATAATACTGTGAAAACCCGAGCATTGATCGAGAGCGCCGTCCGCGGCGGCGTGAAGCACGTCATCTTCTCCTCAACGGCCGCGGTCTATGGCGAGCCCTCCGTCTCGCCGGTGCCGGAGGAGATCGCGCTCAACCCGATCAACCCTTACGGCCGCTCCAAGCTGATGAGCGAATGGATGCTGCAGGATGCGGCGAAGGCGCATGGCTTCGCTTACGTCGCGCTGCGCTACTTCAACGTCGCCGGCGCCGATCCGAAGCTCCGCTCCGGCCAGTCCTCGCCGAATGCGACGCATCTGATCAAGGTCGCGAGCCAGGCCGCGCTCGGCCAGCGCGACGGCCTCACGGTCTTCGGCACCGACTATGCGACGCCGGACGGCACCTGCGTGCGCGACTACATCCACGTCACCGATCTCGCCCGCGCCCACCTCGCCGCGCTCGACCATCTGCGCGCCGGCAAGGAAAGCCTGACGCTGAACTGTGGCTATGGCCGCGGCTATTCGGTGAAGGAGGTCGTCGAGGTGGTGAAGAAGGTCTCAGGGATCGATTTCCCCGTGACCCTGGCCGATCGCCGCGCTGGCGACCCCGCCTCGCTGGTTGCCCGCGCCGATCGTATCCAGGCCGAGCTCGGCTGGCGGCCGGAGCATGACGACCTCGAGGAGATCGTCGGCCAGGCGCTGGCCTGGGAAGAGAAGCTCAGGACGCGGAACGCAACGGCCTGAGCTGCGGAGCACGCTGCATTCCTGAAAACACACCGTCATTCCGGACAAGCCGCGAAGCGGTGCCGATCCGGAATCCATCGTAGAGCGTCGCGTTCACGATGGATTCCGGGTCTTCGCTGCGCTTCGCCCGGAATGACGGTGCGTTTCCGGTTGAAGGCAGCACATTTCGGCGTCAGGCGGCCGTATCCTCGCCGACCGGCTCGCGCACTTCCAGCACGGTCAGGCGCTTCACATCGCCCGAGCGCGTCGTCCAGTCGATCGAACGCTCGGCCGCCATGCCGATCAGCGCGACGCCGATCGGCGTCATCACCGAGATGCGGTTCTTCTCGATATTGGCGTCCTGCGGCCAGACCAGCGTGACGGTGGTTTCCCGCTTGGTGCTCTCGTCACGATAGACGATCACGCTGCCGATCCGGGCATGATCGACCGAAACCCGCCCCTCCGGCAGGATGCGGGCGCGGTCGAGCTCATGGGTCAGCTCGGCGGCAAGCTCCGGCATGGTGTTGGCCGCGCCGGCCGCGATGCGGCTCAGCATGGCATGGTCCGCTGCCGTGACAGTGATGGCAGGACGCTTGGCGGTCATCGGATCAAGTCTTTCATCGAAAAGGCGAGCACCTGCCGGCGGACGCAAAGCCGCGCGGAATCAAAGGTCGAACTCGCAGGTGAACAGGTGCAGAGGAAGCGCCCCCGAGCCGGAGGCGCCAAGCGCGACAGACCCGGGGCTAGAAGCCCGCGATGAGGTTGCCCGAGCGGTGCAGACCGCGGCGGAACGGAGAGGCGCTATACATTGGATCAGAATCCGCCAATCGCCCGGGCTTGTCAAATTGCCGCGCTGGCGCCCAGCTGACACCGGGCTTAACCTACGGTTAATCTTGTTCAGGCGCTGTGATGGTGTTTCCATCCAGCATCTGCAGGGAGTGTCCATGCGCCTGTCCGTCATCGCAGCTTCGGCCTTGATCAGCCTGGCACCTGCGCTGGCGCAGACGACCGGGTCGATCAACGTGTCCGGCGCCCATGCCCGCAATGCGCAGGCGACGCCGGCGAGCGCCTCCTTCGACATCTTCCTGCAGCGGCTCTGGCCGCAGGCGCAGGCGCGCGGCATCTCACGCGCGACGTTCGACCTCGCCTTTCGCGGCGTGACGCCGGACGCTTCCATCGTCGCCCTGACCAAGAAGCAGGCCGAGTTCAGCGCTCCGATCTGGAGCTATCTGGAGAATGCCGTCGGCGGCGCCCGCATCCAGCGCGGCCGCGATGCTGCCGCCGAGAACGCAGCCGTTCTCGCGCAGGTCGAAGCCCGCTACGGCGTTCCCAAGGAGGTCGTCCTCGGCGTCTGGGGCATGGAGACCAATTACGGCTCCTTCAAGGGCGGCAAGGACGTCATCCGCTCGCTGGCGACTCTCGCCTCGATCCGCTATCGCGGCGACTTCTTCCGCGACGAGCTGCTGACCGCGCTCGAGCTGATCGAGAAAGGCTATGCCGAGCGCAGCGAGCTGCGCGGCTCCTGGGCCGGCGCCATGGGCCACACCCAGTTCATGCCGTCGAGCTACATGAAATATGCCGTCGACTGGACCGGCAACGGCCATGCCGACATCTGGAACTCGTCGAGCGACGCCATCGCCTCCACCGCCAACTACCTCAAGGGCTATGGCTGGGTGCCCGGCCTGCCCTGGGGCATGGAAGTGACGCTGCCGGGCGGCTTCGACCACCGCCTCAACAAGGCGAGCTTCTCCGCCTTCGCCTCGGCCGGCGTGCGCCGCGTCGATGGCGGCCGTCTGCCCTCCTCCGGCGAAGGCCGCCTGTTCTATCCCGCAGGGCATAGCGGCCCGGTGATGCTGCTCACCGCCAATTTCGACGTCATCAAGAAGTACAACTCCTCGGACGCCTATGCGCTCGCCGTTGGCCATCTCGGCGACCGCATCATGGGCCGCCCGGCGATCCAGGCCGACTGGCCGGTCAAGGCCCCTCGCCTCGACATGGCGGCGACCCGGGACCTGCAGCATCGGCTGAAGGCGCTCGGCTTCTACAATCACGACGCCGACGGGCGCATCGGCACCGGCACACGGGAGGCCGTGCGCCAGTACCAGATCAGCGCCGGCGAGATCCCGGACGGCTATCCGACGCCGGCCCTGCTGGCGCGGATGCGTGGCAAGCGCTGACTTTCGGGCCGCTCCGCCCTATAGTGCCCAGCATGGGGGCCGCTGGATCGGATAGGCAGATGCGTCTGCGTTCGCTCGCCTTGGTTCTCACTGCCGCCTGCCTGCTCCTGATCACGGGCGGGCCGACCACCCTTGCCCAGCCGCAACAGCGCAACCTCTTCCAGCTCTTCTGGCAATTGCCGGCCGCCCCACAGCGCGCGGCACCGCAACCCCGCCAGCGTGTCGCCCCTGTCGTCGTCCGCCGTCGCGAGGCCCCCGTCATCGTCCGCGACGATCCGGTCATCCCCAAGGTCGATGTCGCCCACCACATCGTCGTGATGGGGGACTCGCTCGCCAACCTCCTCGCCAGCGGCCTCGACGATGCCCTCAACGATCGTCTCGATGTCGAGGTGATCCACAAGTCCAAGCCGGATTCGGGCCTCGTTCGGACCGACTTCTACGACTGGCCGAAAGCGGTTTCCGAGATCCTGGCCGGCGACCAGAAGATCACCCTCGGCGTCATGCTGATCGGCCTCAACGACCGGCAATCGATCCGCGAGGGCGAGACCGTCCATGACCCCTTAAGCCCACGCTGGCTCGAACTCTATCGCGACCGGATCGATCTCGTCGCCAACGCTTTCGCAGCCCGCCGCATCCCGTTGATCTGGGTCGGCGCTCCGCCGGTCCAGAACGGCCGGCTCTCGGCTGATTTCGTCTCGTTCAACGAACTCTACCGCCAGCGCGTCGAGAAGGCCGGCGGGCAATATGTCGATCTATGGGGCGGCTTCGTCGATGCCGAGAACCGCTACACCGCGACGGGCCCGGACGTTTCCGGCCAGCCGACGCGGCTGCGCCTCGGCGACGGCATCCATTTCACCGCCGCCGGCGCCCGCAAGGCCGCCCATTTCGTCGATCTCGTCATCCGCCGGATCATCGAGGCGGCGCCGCAGAACAGCGTGATCGCCCTGCCCGTCTCGCCCGAGACGGGGGCTCCGGCCGCGCCGGAACTGCAGCCCGGCGGCGTCGAGCGCCTGATCGATCAGATGGTCGCCGGCATTCCGACGATTGGCCTGCCCCCGGCGCTGCAGGCCCGCCCGCTGGCGGGGCCCATCCAGCCGCTGACCGGGCAGGCCGCGACAGCCGGGCAGCCGTTGCTGGCCTCGATCACCGAGGCGCGCGGGCGGGGCGACGCCGCGCTGCAGCTCGAGCGCGTCTTCGGCCAGGGCATCGCGCCCGATCCGATCCCTGGCCGTCTCGATGATTATCGCTGGCCGCGCTGAGCTCAGCCCGCCATCAGCCTATCGAAGACGGGGTCGGGATCATCGACCTCGACGAGTTTCTTGCCGGTGATCACCCAGATTCGCGTCGCCACGGCGCGGACGAAAGCCCGATCATGGCTGACCAGCAGGCAGGCCGCGCCATGCTCGGTGAGCTCGCGCTCCAGCATGTCCTGCCCTTCGATGTCGAGATGGTTGGTCGGCTCGTCCAGCAGGTAGAAATTCGGCTGGGCCAGGCGCAGCAGCAGCATCGCGAGCCGCGCTCTCTGGCCTCCCGACAACCGGGCGAGCGGCGCGCCCTGTGCCTCGCTGGCGATGCCGGCTCCGGCGAGCAGCGTTCGCGCCAGCTGGTCGCCGACATCGCTCGCGCCTTTGACGGCCGCCCATGGCGTCGGCCAGGCATCGAGCTGCGAGAGCGCCTGATCGGAGAAGCCGGCCTTCAGGCTCGCGGCGGCGCGGATATCCGCATCTGATCCGTCGAGGGCTGCCCGCAGCCGCGTGACGAAGCGTGTCTTGCCGCTGCCATTGGCGCCGAGCAACGCGATGCGATCGCCGTTCTCGATCCAGAGCTGCCCGGTGCGGAAGAGCGACCGGCCGTCCGGCGTGGCTATCCCCGTATCCTTGATCGCCACCAGCGCCTTGGCATGGGTGCCGCTATTGACGAGCCGGATCGCCCCGGCCGAGCGCTCCTTGTGCGCCGGCCGGGCACTCTCCTCCAGCTTGTCGGCCCGCTCGGACAATTGCTTGGTCTTGACCACCAGCAGGTCGGAGCCGGAATTGATGCCGATATTCTTGAGCTTGGCCGCCTGCTGCCGCAACGCCCGGACCTTGCGCATGTCGTTCTCGAACTGCCGGCCCCGCGCCGCGTCGCGTTCCTCCAGCGCCTGCAGTGCCCGCGAATAGGGCAAGGCGAAATCGGCGCTTTCCGTCGGGCGCAGGAACAGGGTGCGGGTGCCGATATCGTCGAGGAAGGCGCGGTCATGGCTCGCGGCGACGACGGCGCAGTCGCGCGGCAGGGCGGCAAGGAAGCGTTGCAGCAAGCCGATCCGTTCGAGGTCGAGATGGTTGGTCGGCTCGTCCAGCAGCAGCAGATCGGGCTCGACCACAGCAGCCCGCGCCAGCAGCATCGTTCGCTGCCAGCCGCCCGACAGGCTGCGGACGGCCCGGCCGCGCAGGCTTTCCTCGACCGTGAGGTCGTCGAGCAGCACGTCGACCCGCCAGCTCTCGGTTTCGGCAGCCTCAGCGTCGAGCGCGTCGTGCACCGCCTCGTAGAAGCTCATCGGCAGCAGCCGCTCGGGCGGGTCCTGCGGCGCGAAGGCGGTGACGAGGCCGCGAGCACGGGTCAGCGTCCCGCCCGTCGCCTCTTCCTCACTGGCCAGGATGCGCAGAAGCGAGGATTTGCCGCGGCCATTGGCGGCGACGAGACCGAGGCGGTCGCCCTTGGCGATGGCGAGGTTGAGGCCGGCGAAGAGCGGCGCGCTACGGACGAGCGAAAGGTCTTTGATGGCAATCAGGGACATCGGAATCTCATGAAGTCAGGCAGGCGCAAGCGAAGGCGCCGAAAAGGGCTGACGATGAGACGACGATGCGTTCCCGATCAGCCCCGCGAGATGAGGCGCGGGGCGGAAACAGGTCCTCGGGTGCGGAAATGGAAGCCCTGGCTCAGCGCCAGCTTCCCCCTCTGTTTCGATTCCATGGCCGCAACCATAGCGGCATCGAGCCGGATGAACAGTGCGTCCACGGCATGGCGATCGCCATCGCGGCGCCGGTCACTCGCGAAGCGCCCGGTGCGGCACCGACGGAACTGCCTCGTCTGCGATGGATTGATCATCCGTAAGAGGAGGCCAGGCGATGCCGAAATTCGTGACGATCGGCTATGGCGACCGGGCCGGCTACGACCGCACGGCCCCTGCCATCCGTGACGCAGCCCACGCCCAGGATGCGGCGCTCGTCGAACGCGGCGCCGTGATCGGCATCGCCGGGCAACCGGTTCAGGTGCGCAACCCCGACGCCTCCGGGGTCCGGACGCAGAACGGTGCCTTCATGTCGTCGCAGCTGCCCGTGGCCGGTTTCGCCATCATCGAGGCCGCCGATCTCAACGAAGCCATCGATCTGGTTTCACGGGTCCCCTGCGCCATCGCGCATGGCGTCGTCGAGGTCTGGCCGCTGGAGGAACCGGGGTAGCGGCCTCGCTGCGAGCGCCAGCGTCCGCTCTCAACCCGTGGCACCACTTCGCTTCCTCTGAAATGGTATAGTAGCGGATGCCAATCTCGGCTTACCTACAGGCAGGCTTGTTCGTGGTCGCTGCGGCCACCGCCTTGTTCGCAGCAGCGGGCACGGTCACCATCCCGGGCTTTTGGACGTATCTGGCAATCCTCGCCGTCGTCATGATCGTTTCGTTCGCGGCGCTCGATCCGGACCTCCTGCGCGAACGCATGCGGCCGGGCGGCAACAGGCCGCCGCTCGCGTTGAGGCTGTTCTCGCTGGTTCTGCTCTTGCATTGGATCGTTGCCGGGCTCGACCGTGGTCGCTTCCATTGGAGCGACGACGTGCCCGGCTGGCTGCAAGGCATTTGCCTGTTCGCGGTCGGGGCCGGTTACGCCCTGGCGCTCTGGGCTATGCATGTGAACCGGTTTTTCTCCTCGGTCATCCGCATCCAGACCGACCGTGGTCACCACGTCGTCACCACGGGACCCTACGCCTTCGTCCGCCATCCCGGATACACCGCCGGGATTCTGATTATCGCGGCAAGCGGACCCGCACTCGGATCGTGGCTCGCGGCTGCGCTCATTGTGATCTCCAGCCTGCCGTTTCTGCTCTATCGCACGATCACGGAGGATCGAATTCTGCAGGCGGAGCTCGCAGGCTATTCGGATTACGCCGCGCGGGTCCGGTGGCGGCTCATCCCGGGCATTTGGTGATTGAATTGCGCTATGGCATCGGACCGAAAAGTGGAATCCACTTTCTGGAGAAATCCGATGCTTAAACAAAGGGATAGATCGCCACTTCGCGTCTGATGGGACGCGCGACGATAGAGCATGCTGGATTTTCACGGAACCGGTCCCGTCATTCCGGGGCAAGCCCGGAATGACGGCGCGTTTCTACCGAAAATCAGCAGGCTCTCGCGATGGAGGGCAACGCCCTCACACCGGCAGGATCGTCGCGCCCATCAGCTCCTTGTCGATGGCGTGCGCCGCCTGGCGCCCTTCGCGGATCGCCCAGACCACGAGCGACTGGCCGCGGCGCATGTCGCCGGCGACGAAGACCTTGTCGGTGCTGGTCTTGTAATCGCGATCGTTGGCGACGACGTTGGCGCGCTTGTCCACCGCCGCGCCCGATTGCGCGATCATGCCCTCGATCACCGAGCCGGCGAAGCCGATGGCCAGGAAGCAGAGATCAGCCTGGAGCACGAATTCGGTGCCGGGGATCGGCTTGCGCGTCTCGTCGACGCGGGCACACTTCACGCCGGTCAGGCGGCCGTTGCGGCCTTCGAGCCCGAGCGTCGCCGCCTGGAACTCGCGTTCGGCGCCTTCGGCCTGCGAGGAGGAGGTGCGGAACTTGGTCGGCCAATACGGCCAGACCGTCAGCTTGTCCTCCATCTCCGGCGCCATCGGCCGGATGTCGAGCTGCGTCACCGAGAGCGCGCCCTGCCGGAAGGCGGTGCCGACGCAGTCGGAAGCGGTATCACCGCCGCCGACCACCACGACATGCTTGCCGGCGGCCAGGATCGGAGCCTCGTTCGAGATGTCCTCGTCGCCGGTGCGCTTGTTCTGCTGGGTGAGGTAGGGCATCGCGTAATGCACGCCGGCGAGGTTGGTCTCCGGCAAGCCGGGATCGCGCGGCGCTTCCGCCCCGCCCGTCATCAGCACCGCGTCATGCTCGGCGACGAGCGTGGCGAAGGGCAGGGTCAGGCCGACATTGGCGTTGTAGTGGAAGGTGACGCCCTCCGCCTCCATCTGCTTCACCCGGCGATCGATGTGCTTCTTCTCCATCTTGAAGTCGGGAATGCCGTAGCGCAGCAGGCCGCCGGCCTTGGCCTCGCGCTCATAGACATGCACGTCATGACCGACGCGGGCGAGTTGCTGCGCCGCAGCCATTCCCGCCGGCCCCGAGCCGACGATGGCGATGCGCTTTCCGGTGCGCTTGGCCGGAATCTCGGGCGCGATCCAACCCTCTTCCCAGCCCTTGTCGGCGATCGCCTGCTCGATCGCCTTGATCGTCACCGGCATGTTCTCGAGGTTGAGCGTGCAGGCTTCCTCGCAAGGCGCCGGGCAGATCCGGCCGGTGAATTCCGGGAAGTTGTTGGTGGAGTGGAGGTTACGCAGCGCGTCCTCCCAGCCGCCGGAATAAACCAGCTCGTTCCAGTCCGGGATCTGGTTGTGCACCGGGCAGCCGGTCGGGCCGTGGCAGAAGGGGATGCCGCAATCCATGCAGCGCGCCGCCTGCTTTTTGACGTCGCGCTCCTCCAGCGGGAGCGTGAACTCGCGGAAATGCCGGATGCGGTCGCCGGCGAGCTGATACTTCTGCTCCTGCCGGTCGAATTCGAGAAAGCCTGTGACCTTGCCCATGCCGTTTCTCTCGCCGTGTGCGCGGGGCGTCCCCGTGCGCGTGCCTTAACCTGATCGAGGTGCCGGGACCGCAGACGGCCCCGGCGAGGTAGCGTTCGCTTATTCCGCAGCCTGCAAGGTGCGGGCCTGTTCCATCTCGCGCAGTGCGCGGCGGTACTCGACCGGCATCACCTTGACGAACTTGGTGCGGTAGTCCGCCCAATTGTCGAGGATCGTGCGGGCGCGCTCCGAGCCGGTGTAGTTGGCGTGGTTCGTCAGCATCTGCATCAGGCGCTCCTCGTCATGGCCCGACATGTTGGTCATGTCGATGCGGCCCTTATGCTCGAGATCGCCGCCGTGATGGTGCAGCCGCTCCATCAGCTCCTCTTCCTCCTCGACCGGCTCGAGATCGACCATCGAGAGGTTGCAGCGCGACTTGAAGGTGCCGTCCTCGTCCAGCACATAGGCGATGCCGCCCGACATGCCGGCCGCGAAGTTGCGGCCGGTCTGGCCGATGACCGCGACGACGCCGCCGGTCATGTATTCGCAGCCATGGTCGCCCGTGCCTTCCACCACCGCGATGGCGCCGGAGTTGCGCACCGCGAAGCGCTCGCCGGCAACGCCGCGGAAATAGGCCTCGCCCGCGATCGCGCCGTAGAGCACGGTGTTGCCGACGATGATCGAGCGCTCCGGCACAGCCTTCGCGGCGGGATCCGGCTTCACGATCAGCTTGCCGCCCGACAGGCCCTTGCCGACATAGTCGTTGGCCTGGCCGGTGAGCTCGACGGTGACGCCCGCGGCGAGGAAGGCCGCGAAGCTCTGGCCGGACGTGCCCTTCAGCTTCACCGTGATGGTGTCGTCCGCCAGGCCGGCATGGCCGTACTTCTTGGCCACAGTGCCCGACAGCATCGCGCCGGTCGAGCGATCGACGTTGCAGATGCTCTCCTCGATCACGACCGGCGCGCCGGTCTCGATCGCGCCTTCCGCCGCCTTGATCAGCCTGCGGTCCAGAACCGTGTCGATCGGGTGCTTCTGCAATTCGACATGGCGGATCGCCACCTCCGGCAGATCGACCTTGTGGAAGAGTCTGGTGAAGTCGAGCCCCTTCGCCTTCCAGTGCGCGATCACCTCCTGCTTGTCGAGCAGGTCGGAGCGGCCGATGATCTCCTCGATCTTGGTGAAGCCCATCTCCGCCATGATCTGGCGGACATCCTCGGCCACGAAGAAGAAGTAGTTCACCACATGCTCGGGCAGGCCCTTGAAGCGCTTGCGCAGCACCGGGTCCTGCGTCGCGACGCCGACCGGGCAGGTGTTGAGGTGGCACTTGCGCATCATGATGCAGCCGGCCGCGATCAAAGGCGCGGTCGAGAAGCCGAACTCGTCGGCCCCGAGCAGCGCGCCGATGATGACGTCGCGTCCTGTCCGCAATCCGCCATCCACCTGCAAGGCCACGCGCCCGCGCAGCTGGTTCAGCACCAGCGTCTGCTGGGTTTCGGCGAGACCGATCTCCCAGGGCGAGCCAGCATGCTTCAGCGAGGTCAGCGGGCTCGCGCCTGTGCCGCCCTCGAAGCCGGAGATGGTGATGTGGTCAGCGCGCGACTTGGCGACACCGGCCGCGACCGTACCGACGCCGATCTCCGAGACGAGCTTCACCGAGACATCGGCCGCCGGATTGACGTTCTTCAGGTCGAAGATCAGCTGCGCCAGATCCTCGATCGAATAGATGTCGTGGTGCGGCGGCGGCGAGATCAGGCCGACGCCGGGCGTCGAATGCCGGGTCCGCGCGATCTTGGCATCGACCTTGTGGCCGGGGAGCTGTCCGCCCTCGCCGGGCTTCGCGCCCTGCGCCACCTTGATCTGCATCACGTCGGAGTTGACGAGATATTCGGTGGTGACGCCGAAGCGGCCGGACGCGATCTGCTTGATCGCCGAGCGCTTGGAGCGGCCGTCCGGCATCGGCTTGAAGCGGATCGACTCCTCGCCGCCCTCGCCGGTGTTCGACTTGCCGCCGATCTGGTTCATCGCGATGGCGAGCGTCTCATGCGCCTCGCGCGAGATCGAGCCGAAGGACATCGCGCCCGTGGCGAAGCGCTTCACGATCTCGGCCGCCGGCTCGACGCTCTCCAGCGGCACGGGCTGGCGCCCGTCATCAGCGGCCATCTTGACCTTGAACAGGCCGCGGATGGTGCTGAGCCGCTGCGCGTCGTCATTCACCTGCCTGGCGAAATCCTCATAGCGCTCGCGCGCATTGAGGCGCACCGCATGCTGCAGCGAGGCGACGACATCCGGCTTCCAGACATGGTCCTCGCCGCGGACGCGGTACATGTACTCACCGCCGATATCGAGGCTGTCGCGGTAGAGTGGCGAGTCGCCGAAGGCGTCGCGATGGCGGCGCAGGCTCTCCTCGGCGATCTCGTCGAGGCCGACACCCTCGATCGCCGTGCCGGTGCCGAAGAAGAACTTGTCGACGAAGGCGCTCTTCAGGCCGACGGCGTCGAAGATCTGGGCGCCGCAATAGGATTGGTAGGTCGAGATGCCCATCTTGGACATCACCTTCAGCACGCCCTTGCCGACCGACTTGATGTAGCGCTTTACCACCTCGTCGGCATCGACCTCCTCGGGGAAGGCGCCCTGCTCATGCTGGTCGAGCAAGGTGTCGAAGGCGAGATAGGGGTTGATCGCCTCGGCGCCGTAGCCGGCGAGGCAGCAGAAATGGTGGATCTCGCGCGGCTCGCCGGATTCGACGACGAGGCCGACCGAGGTGCGCAGGCCCTTGCGGATCAGGTGATGGTGCACCGCCGCCGTCGCCAACAGCGCCGGGATCGGGATGCGGTCCGCGCCGACCTGCCGGTCGGACAGGATGATGATGTTGTAGCCGCCATGGACCGCCGCCTCCGCACGCTCGCAGAGCCGCTCCAGCGCACCCTCCATGCCGGCAGCGCCCTCGCGCGCCGGATAGGTGAAGTCGATGGTCTTGGTGTCGAAGCGATCCTCGTAATGGCCGATGCAGCGGATCTTCTCGAGATCGTCATTTGTCAGGATCGGGGTGCGCACTTCCAGCCGCTTGCGCCGCGAGGTGCCCTCGAGGTCGAGGATGTTCGGACGCGGCCCGATGAAGGAGAGCAGGCTCATCACCAACTCCTCGCGGATCGGGTCGATCGGCGGGTTCGTCACCTGCGCGAAGTTCTGCTTGAAATAGGTGTAGAGCAGCTTCGACTTGAGCGAGAGCGCCGAGATCGGCGTATCCGTGCCCATCGAGCCGACGGCTTCCTGGCCGGTCACCGCCATCGGCGCCATCAGCAGGCGGACGTCTTCCGTGGTGTAGCCGAAGGATTGCTGGCGATCGAGCAGCGGCACATCGGTGCGCGACGCCCGCGCCTCGACCGGCGGCAGGTCCTCCAGCACGATCTGGGTGCGCTTCAGCCAGTCCTTATAGGGGTTGGCCAGGCACAGGCTGGTCTTGATCTCGTCGTCGCCGATGATGCGGCCTTGATCGAGGTCGATCAGCAGCATCTTGCCGGGCTGGAGGCGCCACTTCTCGACGATCTTCTCCTCCGGGATCGGCAGCACGCCGAATTCCGAGGCGAGCACGACGAGCCCGTCATCGGTGACGAGATAGCGCGCGGGGCGCAGGCCGTTGCGGTCCAGCGTCGCGCCGATCTGGCGCCCGTCGGTGAAGGCGATCGCCGCCGGCCCGTCCCAGGGCTCCATCAGCGCCGCGTGATACTCGTAGAAGGCGCGCCGCTCCTCGTTCATCAGCGGGTTGCCGTTCCACGCCTCCGGCACGAGCATCATCATGGCATGGGCGAGCGAGTAGCCGCCCTGCACCAGGAATTCGAGCGCGTTGTCGAAGCAGGCGGTGTCGGACTGGCCCTCATAGGAGATCGGCCAGAGCTTCGAGATGTCCGAGCCGAACAGGTCGGAATCGACGCTCGCCTGCCGCGCCGCCATCCAGTTGACGTTGCCGCGCAGCGTGTTGATCTCGCCGTTATGGGCGACCATCCGGTAGGGGTGGGCGAGGCGCCAGGACGGGAAGGTGTTGGTGGCGAAGCGCTGGTGCACGAGGGCGATGGCGCTGTCGAAGCGCTCGTCCTGCAGATCCTTGAAGTAGGAGCCGAGCTGGTTCACCAGCACCATGCCCTTGTAGACGATGGTGCGGCAGGACATCGAGACGGGGTAGTATTCCGCCGTCTTGCGCTCGTGATGCTTGTAGACCTTGTTCGAGACCGACTTTCTGAGGACATAGACCTGCCGCTCGAACTCATCCTCGCTGGCGAAATCGGCGGGGCGGCCCACGAAGAGCTGGCGATGCACCGGCTCGGTCTCCAGCACCGCCTTGCCGAGGTCGGAATTGTCGACCGGCACGTCGCGCCAGCCGAGGAAGGTCAGGCCCTCCTCCTCGACGGTCTGGGCGATGATCTCCTCGCAGAGCGCGCGGATCGCCGGATCGCGCGGCATGAAGAACTGGCCGATGGCGTAGAAGCCGGGCTCGGGCAATTCGATGCCGAGCTTGCCCGTCTCTTCCTTGAAGAAGCGATGCGGGATCTGGACCAGGATGCCACAGCCGTCGCCGAGCTTCGGATCGGCACCGACGGCGCCGCGATGGTCGAGATTGTGCAGAATCTGCAGGCCCTGCTGGACGATGGCGTGGCTCTTGCGGTTCTTCATGTCGGCAATGAAGCCGACACCGCAGGAGTCTTTTTCGTTGCGAGGATCGTACAGGCCCTGATGCGTCGGCATCGCCGGGTCGCGCACGGCCGGAAAACGCTCGAAGCCCACTGCGCCGCTCGACTTGCTGGTCACGCTCATCGTCAAACCCCGCTTCCCAGAACCCGCTGGCGCGCCGCCGGCGGGTAGACCCGTCAGTCCACAATCCTCGCCGCTTCAGCCCTCGGTGCCGACATCGTGTCGGCAGCAAGGATGAGGCCAGGCGGCTCGGCCATCGTCTTGTCAGAGGCTTGCTTGCGCTTTGTTTCCACCGCGCCCGCGTCCTCCGCAGGCGCCCCGGGCGTTCTCTCGCCCGCTTGCGCCTGTCTTCAGCCCGTCGTTTTACGGACGGTGCACGTACGGTTGGCTTTGGCGTCGTTAGCCCTGCCCCTCGTCATGCTCCGCTCCATTGCGACGGCGCGACCTCTAGCCTGCATCGGCTTTCGGTCGGCGCGGTGAAAAATGGGACAGCAACACTGTCCTATTGAAATGAACTTGCCAGAATTCCAATCTACGCACAAGCGCCGATTTTGCACCGCGGCGAAATTTTATTGCAAAATCGAATCCGCGCCAGACATTTCCGGGATGAAAGCCCGACTCCGGCAGCACGCTTCTTGTTTTTCGGCCTCCGGTGAGATTTCAGCCCGGCGCCGCGCGCAAGCCCCCCTTTCCCGCCGCTCGCTTGGCAGAACATCCCCATCCGCCTAACGCTCAGTCATGCATTTCTTCAGCGACAACACCGCCGCCGCCTGCCCCCGCATCATGGCTGCCCTCGCCGCCGCCAACGAGGGCAACGCCTCCCCCTATGGCAAGGACGACTGGACGCGCCGCGTCGAGGAGCGCTTCGCCAAGATCTTCGAGCGCGAGGTCTCGGTCTTCCTTGTCCTCACCGGCACCGCGGCGAATGCGCTGGCGCTGGCCAGCATCGTGCGGCCCTGGGGCGCCGTCCTCACCCATGAGGAAGCCCATGTCGTCGAGGACGAATGCGGCGCACCCGAATTCTTCAGCAACGGCGCCAAGCTGGTCGACCTGCCCGGCGTCGGCGGGAAACTGACGCCGGAGACGGTGACGAAGGCGCTCTCGCATCTGCGCGACGGCGATTTCCATCAGGTCCAGGCGCAGGCGCTGACGATCACCCAGGCCACCGAATGCGGCACGGTCTACACGCCGGCCGAGGTGCGGGCGCTCAAGGACGCCGTCACGCCACGCGGCCTCAAGCTGCACATGGATGGGGCGCGCTTCGCCAATGCGCTGGTCACCCTCGGCTGCACGCCAGCCGAAATCACCTGGAAGGCCGGCGTCGACGTGCTCTCCTTTGGTGGTACCAAGAACGGCGCGCTCGCGGCCGAGGCGGTGATCTTCTTCGACCCGACCCAGGCCGAGGAGATGAAATGGCGCCGCAAGCGCGCCGGCCAGACCCTGTCCAAGGGCCGTTTCCTCGGCGCCCAGTTCGAGGGGCTGCTCGCCGACGATCACTGGCTCGAGCTCGCCCGCCATGCCAACGCCCAGGCCAAGCGCCTGGCAGATTCGGTCGCACGGGGCAGCGCGGCACGCCTCGCCTGGCCCTGCCAGGCGAACGAGGTCTTCATCGTGCTGCCGCCCGCCGTGCAGGAGCGCCTGAAGGCGGCCGGCGTCGGCTATTACGACTGGTCGGCCCGCTCCCTGCCGCCGGAGGCGCCACTTCAGGACGGCGAGATCGTCGGCCGCTTCGTCATGTCCTTCGCGACCGAGCCGGAACATGTCGAGCGCCTGATCGCTGCCAGCGCGGGCTAAACCGGCGCATTTAAGCCGCGTTTCCAGCCCCATGCCTGCCGCAATCCCTAACAAGACTGCCCGCCACGCATGCAGTCGTTAAGGAGAAGGCATGGCAAATCGTTCGACCGCACCGGGGCGCATCGCGCTGATCGGCCTGGTCATGGCCGGCGCGCTGGCCGGCACGGCGGGAACTGCCGGGGCCCAGTATTACTATTATGACGATGGATATGACCCGTATCCGGCCTATGGCTACGGCTATCGCTACGACTACGGATACGCGCCGCGCCCGCCGGCGGCGGTGCCGCGCGCTGCTCCAGCCCCGGTATCGCCCTATGCGGTCAACCGCATCGCCGCCCGCAACTACGGCCTTGTCCGGATCGACCGCTCGATCCGGCGCGACGACACCTACATCGTCGATGGCGTCACCGCCGGAGGCCAGCGCCTGCGCCTCGTCCTCGATGCCTATGCCGGCGAACTGATCCGCCGCATCCCGCTGCGCGGCCAGGCCGCGCCCGCACCGGATGTCGCCCGCATCGACCCGCATCAGGAGCAGGCCGCACCGCGACCGCGCCTCGCGCCCCAGCCGCCCGAACGACCGGCCGAACTGAAGCTGCCGGCAGAAGCCAGCGCTCCGGCGACATCCGTTCCGCCGTCGCCGGCGGCGTCACCCGCGCCCGAGCCTGCCAAGCCCGCTGAGACGGCCCCGATCGAGGCCAGCGCTCCGGCCACGACCTCGCCGCCCTCGCCCACTGCGCCGCCCGCGCCGGAACCGGCGAAGCCTGCCGAGAAACCGCCCGCCGAGGCCAGCGTGCCCGCCACCGCTTCTCCGCCGCAGCCGGCGAAGCCGGCAGAGCCTTCACCAGGCGCAACCGACCCGGAGACCGGCGCCGACAAGCCCAAGCTCGTCAATCCGAGCGATGTGCGCGGGACCGACGAGGCGGAACGCAAGCCACCACTGTCGACGGCAGCGCCCGCCACCCAGGCGCCGTCCATCCCGCCCGTGCAGCATGTCGACCCATCGCCGTCGACGCCCAAGCCGGAGACGCCGATCGCCCCGGTCGCCCCGATGAACTGAGGATAGAGATCACCTGAGGGGGTGCGCCGTCATTCCGGACAAGCCGCGATAGCGGCGCCGATCCGGAATCCATCGAAGGGCGTCCCGCTCTACGATGGATTCCGGGTCTTCGCTTCGCTCCGCCCGGAATGACGACGTGTCGTTGTCGCCCTTGCTCAGCGCGGCAACAAAAAAGGCTCCCGTTTCCGGGAGCCTTTCTCGTCAGCCTTTAGGGGCTGATCCGATCACGCCGCCTTGGCGGTCTCGATCTTGGCTTCGAGAACCTTGGCCGAACCGGCGCCGATCGGAATCTGGCGCGGCTTCTTCGCCTCGGGAATCTCGCGCACGAGATCGATGTGGAGCAGACCGTTCTCGAGGCTGGCTCCGGTCACCTGCACATAGTCGGCGAGCTGGAAGCGACGCTCGAAGGCGCGGGCCGCGATGCCCTGATGCAGGACCTCGCGCTTCTCGGCGCTGCCGACAGCCTGCTTCTCGCCCTTGACGGTCAGGGTATTTTCCTTGGCCTCGATGGCAAGGTCAGCCTCGCCGAAGCCCGCGACCGCAATGGTGATGCGATAGCCGTTCTCGGCAGTCCGCTCGATGTTGTAGGGCGGATAGCCCGGCGCGGCGTCGTTGCTGGTCACCTGATCGAGGAGAGAGAACAGGCGGTCAAAGCCGACGGTCGAACGATAGAGCGGGGAAAGATCGAATTGACGCATGATATGTCCTCCGAAGAAGCGACAGTTTGGTCAGCCCGCCTCACCTGAGCACGAGCCTGTTTCGGTTTGCGCAGCCGGTTCCGGCCTGCGCATCCCTGATCTGGGATGGCATTTCAGCTTTTCAAGAGCCCGCTCCAACGGGCATAAACGTAGCCGAAGCAGTTCGGCGACCGGTGCGGAAGCGCGGTCGCGATGCGGAGTGAGCCGATGGCCGAGGCCGTTCTTTTCGCCCATCCCGGCTATCCTGTGCCGGGCCATGGCAAGGTCTGGTTCGCCACGACCCGGGATGGCGCCTCCTTGCGCTTCGGGAGCTGGCGCCCGACGGTGAAGCCGGCGCGCGGCACCGTCGTGGTCGTCCAGGGCCGGGCCGAATTCATCGAACGCTACAGCGAAACCGCCGCGGAACTGCGCCGACGCGGCTTCCATGTGCTGTCCTTCGACTGGCGCGGCCAGGGAGGATCGCAACGCTTCGTCCGGCGCGAGCGCAAGGGCCATGTCGGCCGCCTCAAGCATTACGAAGCCGACCTCGCCCTGGTGATGGCGGAAATGCGGGCGAAATTTCCGCCGCCCTATTTCGTCCTCGCTCATTCGATGGGCGCAGCGATCTGCCTCGACGCCGCCCGCCATGACGCTCTGCCGGTATCGCGCATGGTGGCGCTTGCCCCTATGCTCGGCCTGACGATGATCGCGCACCCGGCCAGGGCCAGCCGCCTCGCCAGCCTGCTCTTCTGGCTCGGCTTCGGCCGCGCCTTCGTCCCGGGCGGCGGCGACACGGCCATCGCGACCAAGCCCTTCGCAGGCAACCGGCTGACCAGCGACGCCGTCCGCTACGCCCGCAACAGCGCGCTCTCGAGCGAGGCCCGCCATCTCAGCATCGGCGACCCGACCATCGCCTGGGTCAGGACGGCCTTTCGCCTGATGGCGCGCCTCAACGCCTCCTCGGCCGCGCTGGAGGTGAAGGTGCCGACGCTGATCATCGCCGCCGGGCAAGACCCGGTGGTCTCGACGCCGGCGATCGAACGCTTCGCCGCACGCCTCAAGACCGGCTCGGCGCTGATCCTGCCGACGGCGCGACACGAGATCCTGATGGAGAACGACGCGATCCGCGCCCAGTTCTGGGCCGCCTTCGACGCCTTCATCCCCGGCGAGGACCAGGCTGCGTCCGTCTCAGCCGGCAAGTCGCGCGAGGGCAGCCTCATGCAGCGCCTTGCTGCCGGCAGCGAGGATGCGCCCGCCGCCAGCGGCGCTGCCGCCGTCCCATGAGGTGACGACACCGCCCGCTCCCTCGATGATCGGGATCAGCGCGACGATGTCATAGGGCTTGAGGCCGCTCTCGATGACGAGATCGACATGGCCGGCCGCCAGCATGCAATAGGCGTAGCAGTCACAGCCATAGCGCGAGAGCCGAACCTGCTTCTCGACACGTGCGAAGGCCTTCGCCTCCTCGCCTTTGAACAGCGCCGGCGAGGTCGTCATCAGCGTCGCGGCGGCGAGATCGGTGATCGGTCGGGTGCGCAGTTTCCGCGGCCCGCCCGGCCCCTCATAGCGTGCCTCGCGCCCGTCGCCGGAATAGCGCTCGCCCGAGAAGGGCTGGTGCATCATGCCGTAGACCGGCACGCCCTTGCGCGTCAGGCCGATCAATGTGCCCCAGACCGGAATGCCGGAGATGAAGGCGCGCGTGCCGTCGATCGGATCGAGGACCCAGACATAGTCAGCCTCGGTGTTCTCGCTGCCGAATTCCTCGCCGAGCACGCCATGGGCCGGAAACTGCCGCTTGATCATGTGGCGCATCACCGATTCGCCGGCGCGGTCAGCCTCCGTCACCGGGTCGAACACGCCGCCTTTCGACTTGTCTTCGGTCGCGTGATGCGCGCGGAAGAACGGCAGGATCGCCCGTCCCGACTGGGTCGCCAGCTCTGCAACGAAAGCGCCGAAATCGACTGCGCTCATGAAAAACTCTCCAATTTGCTGCTATGCAGCATCAATGCCGTAAAAAATCGGATCGCCAACTCGCATGGCGCGACAAAAACCGCAAAAACGTCAGAGAATGACGGCCTTGCCATGCACGTGGCGCATGACACCTGCGATTTACGTCAATTTCGCTTGCATTTTGCAGCGCACCCTCATATTGTGCACTGCGAAGGGGAGATGACCTCAAACCTTCGTTGCCCTCCTTGGGCGTTTCCTCCCTAGACTTGGGCCGCCACGCAAGTGTGCGGCCCTTTTTTCTTGTCTGCCCGCTTCGATATCGATGGTCGCCAGCCTTATTCGGCCGCCTCGCGCCAGTCGTCGAGCCAGCCGCTCCAGCGCGCGAAACAGTCGGCCATCGCGCTGGCGATCGCCTGCTCGATCGCCGCGAAGCCGGCATGCGGCTCCAGCGTGGCTTCGTTCATGTAGAGCGCCCGATTCACCTCGATCTGCAGCGCGTGAACGCCCGCGGCCGGCGCGCCGTAATGCTCGGTGATGAATCCACCGGCATAGGGCCGGTTGCGGGTGACGCTGAAGCCGAGCCGGGTGAAGGCCTGCTCGGCGATGTCGGTGATGTAGCCGGCGGCGCTGGTGCCGAAGCGATCGCCCAGGATGATGTCGGATTTCGACAGCCCGTCGCGATCGAGCCCGGCCGACGGCATCGAATGGGCATCGACCAGGATGCAGGTGCCGAACACCCCTTGCGTCCGCTGGACGAGGCCCCGCAAGCCGGCGTGATAGGGCCGGTAGAGCCCATCGATGCGGGCGAGCCCCTCCGCGATCGGAATGCGCCCGAAATAGATCTCCTGCGCGTCGCCGACGATGCGGGGAATGGTGCCGAGCCCGCCCGCCACGCGCATCGAGCGCGTATTGGCGAAGGGCGGCACCCGCCCGTCGAACATGCGCGGATCGAGCTCATAGGGCTCGCGGTTCACGTCGAGATAGGCGCGGGGAAACTCCGCCACCAGCAGCGGCGCACCAAGCGCGACACTCTGCCCGAACAGGCGGTCGACGAAAGCGTCCTCCGAGCGCCTCAGGCTGCGCAGCGGCAGCCGCGCCGCTTCGACGAAACCGCGCGGATAGCGCCGGCCCGCATGCGGCACATCGACCACGACAGGCACAACCTGAAGCGCCGGCTGATACAGGCTGAACGGCCGTTCGATCTCGGCGACGATGTCGTCGGGGCCTGGCGGGAAAGGGGTGGAGAACGAACTCATGTCCCACGAGAGAAGCACACAAACCCGGCCGGTTGAAGCGACGTTGTGAAGCCGTGGAAATCCATGCCGGGATTCACCCGTTGTTTACCATGATGCTGCCTTATAGAAGCGCATGGTTCCAACTGCGCGGACGGGTGAGTACCCAGCCGTTCCAGGCCCGGCGGTGGCACGGGCGCCAAACGCATCGAAACACAGGCCTCAGGGACGGACAGAACAGGCCCATGACGAAGATACTGCTCGCGGAAGACGACAACGACATGCGTCGCTTCCTGGTCAAGGCCCTGCAGAATGCGGGCTACGACGTCGCTTCCTTCGACAACGGCCTGTCGGCCTATAACCGCCTCCGCGAGGAGCCGTTCGAGCTGCTTTTGACCGACATCGTCATGCCGGAGATGGACGGCATCGAGCTGGCGCGCCGCGCCACCGAGCTCGATCCCGACATCAAGGTGATGTTCATCACCGGCTTCGCCGCCGTCGCGCTCAACCCCGATTCGCAGACGCCGAAGGATGCGAAGGTGCTCTCCAAGCCCTTCCATCTGCGCGAGCTCGTCAACGAAGTCGAGAAGCTGTTGGCGGCTTGAGAGGCTGTTTGGCATCGCGCTGCGGCGTGTCGAATGGCGGTGTTTTCGAGAACCGGAGCGGAGCGCAAGTTTGTACGTGAGCACCGGAAGCGCAGAAAGCGCCACCAGTCGACCGCGGCAGTCAGAGATGCCAACAGCCTCGTAGAATTTATGCGGCAAACGCCTTGCAAGCTGCGAGGCGAGCCGCTATAGCCCCCTCACCTCGCAGCGTGATCGCGGCCGACACGGCCCGGACACGCTACCGGAAGTCGCTTTCAGCGGCGAACGGGCGCGTAGCTCAGCGGGAGAGCACTACGTTGACATCGTAGGGGTCACAGGTTCGATCCCTGTCGCGCCCACCATTTGATGCCCTTGCAATACAGGGACGAAAGGCCGCCTCACCGGGCGGCCTTTTTGCTTTTTGCCGCTTATGGCGGTGCTCCGATCTCAGCCCGCCTCGCTCGGCGCGAGCTGGCGCACGAAGCGGCGCAGCAGCGTCTCGAAGGCCGAGAGCGCCGGGGAAACGGAGCGCCCGCTCGGCCGGATCATGACAATGTCGCGCGCGATCGAAGGCTCGACCAGCGGCCGGGCGATGACACCCGCCGGCGCGACGGCCCGCGCATAGGTCGGCAGTACCGCGATGCCGAGACCGGCCTCGACGAGCGCCAGCGCCGTGGTGATCTGCGCCACCTCATAGGCGGGCTTCAGCGTGATCTCGGCGCTCTCGTAGCCGACTTCGACCAGCAGGCGGATGCCGCTGTCGCGGGTGAGCGTGATCAGCGGCTCCTCCGCGAGGTCACGCCAGAGCAGATTCTCCTGCCCGGCGAATCGGCTGTCGCGCGCGCAGAACAGCATCAGGCTGTCGCGGGCGAGCGGCGTGCGCTCGATATTGTCCTCCAGCGCCGAGAAGGTGCCGACCCCGCAATCCGCCCGGCCGAAGCGCACGGCTTCGACGACGAGGTCGTTGCGCGCATCGATGATCGCGACCTGGAGGCTGGGGTGCTTCTCGTGCAGAGCGGCGATGGTCGGCGGCATGATGACGGCGGCAAGCAGCGGCGGCACCGCCACGACGATGCGCCCGCGCCGGCGCTCCGCCAGCCCGTTGGCGTTCTGCACCGCCGTGTCGAGGTCCTGCACGATCTTCAGCGCCGCGCCGTGGAACTCGCGCCCGCCCTCTGTCAGCTCGACGCGGCGCGTCGTGCGGTCGAGCACCCGGATACCGAGTTCCCGCTCCAGTTCGCGCACCAACTGGGACAGCGCCGGTTGCGCCATGTGCAGTCGCTCCGCCGCCTTGGTGAAGGTGCCCTGCTCGGTCACCGCGAGGAAGGCCTGGATCTGGCGCAGCGTGATCGCCATGAGATACCCGATTTATAAGGACAGCTTCCGAATTCATACGAATGTTACGAGTTGCTGTATACCCCGCCTGTCATGCCATCATTCCTCATCGCCCCCATCGGATGCGGGGCGACGCCAGGCGGGGACGCGGAAGGCGGCAGCGCGGATGGACGGCTGAAGGCCGGCTCCGCCATCGCCGCCCCCCTGCCCGGACCGTGCCGGAATGCGAGGGTGAGGCTCCATGAAATACGCCAAGAAGGACGCCAAGGCCTATGCCCGCGCCCATATGAAGGGCATCTGGGCGGCCGCGCTCACCCCCTTCACCGGCTCGCTCGCGATCGACGAGGACGGTTTCCGGCAGAACATCCGCCACTGGCTCGACGATCTGAAGATCGACGGGCTGTTCATCGCCGGCAAGCAGGGCGAGTTCTTCGCGATGTCGTTGGAGGAGCGCAAGCGCAGCTTCGAACTGGCGGTCGAGGCCAGCGCCGAGCGCGGCCAGACGATCATGTCCTGCTCCGACCAGAACATGGACGTGGTGATCGATCTCGCCCGCCACGCCCAGAAGGTCGGCGCCGACTACATCGTCGTGCACGCACCCGTGCTGCATTTCTTCAAGGCGCAGGACGAGACGGTCTACGAGTACTACCGGACCATCGCCGAGAAGGTCGACATCGGCATCGCGCTCTGGAGCCATCCGGACTCGGGCTATCTGCTCTCGCCACAGCTCTGCAACCGGCTGGCCGACATCGAGAACGTCGTCGCGATCAAGTACAGCGTGCCGCGGCCGATGTATGCGGAACTCACCCGCCTCGCCGGCGACCGCATCCTGGTCAGCACCGCCTCCGAGGAGGAGTGGCTCGACAATATCCTCGAGCTCGGCTGGCAGCTCTATCTCTGCTCCTCGCCGCCCTACCTCATCCAGACGGCGAACGACCTGCGCATGCGCGAATACACCGACCTCGCCTTCCGCGGCGAGGCCGAGAAGGCCCGCGCCGTGCGCGACAGCCTGAACCCGGTGCGCGAGGCGCTGCGCGGCACGCGGCCCGCAGAGAAGCCGCATGCCCACCAGAAATACTGGCAGGAGCTGCTCGGCCAGGTCGGCGGGCGCGTCCGTCCGCCGATGCTGGAGCTGACAGAGGCCGAAAAGGCCGCGACGCGCGCCGCCTTCGAGAGCTGCGGCTTGAAGCTCGGCAATGCACCAATGGCCAAGGCCGGCTGAACGAGATTCGAGACGACAACGGGAGAGGTGGAGAGATGGCGACCGAAGGACGGCTGAAGGCCTTCAACTTCAACAACTGGATCGAGGAGCACAAGCACCTGCTCAAGCCGCCGGTCGGCAACCAGCAGGTCTGGACCGATTCGGATCTGATGGTGACGGTCGTCGGCGGCCCCAACCAGCGCACCGACTATCATGACGACCCCGTCGAGGAGTTCTTCTACCAGCTCAAGGGCGACATGATGCTCAAGCTGGTCGACAACGGAAAGCACTACGACGTGACGATCCGCGAGGGCGACATCTTCCTGCTGCCGCCGCATGTACGCCACTCGCCGCAGCGCCCGCAGGAGGGCTCGATCGGTCTCGTCATCGAGCCGAAGCGGCCGGAAGGCTGGCTCGACGCCTTCGAATGGTACTGCTTCAACTGCCAGGGCCTCGTCCATCGTGTGGAGGTCGACCTCGTCAGCATTGTCGACGATCTGCCGCCGCTCTACCGTGCCTTTTACGGCAACGAGCAGGCCCGCACCTGCCCGCATTGCGGCACCTTGCACCCGGGCAAGGAACCGCCGGCGGGCTGGGTCTGCCTGTGATGCCATGCTGCAGGCGCCGCCCGCTCGGGCGGCGCTTGTCGTCAGACCACGCATAAGCGCGGCGGCGCAGAAACGCCGCGTCGAACCATTTCAGAGGCCGAACGGAACAACTGGAGTCCATGATGAAATTGCGCGGATTGCTCTTCGGCATCGCCGCCTCGCTGGCGGCGACCACCGCCCTCGCCCAGCAGCCGATCAAGATCGGCATGATCACCACGCTTTCGGGCCCGGGCGGCTATCTCGGCCAGGACATCCGCGACGCTTTCAAGCTCGCCATCGACATGGAGGGCGGCAAGCTCGGCGGCGTGCCGGTCGAGCTCGTGGTTGAGGACGACGCGCTCAAGCCCGGCCAGGGCAAGCAGATCGCCGAGAAGATGCTGAAGACCGACGGCATCAAGATCATGACCGGCATCGTCTTCTCGAACGTCGCCGGCGCGACCGTTCCCGACATCGTCGATTCCGGCGCGCTCTATGTGAGCCCCAACGCCGCGCCGTCGAACTTCGCCGGCAAGGAGTGCAATGAGAACTATTTCGTCGTCGCCTGGCAGAATGACAGCCTGCATGAGAGCGCCGGCCAGTACGCCACCAATCTCGGCTACAAGAAGGCCTTCATCCTCGCCCCGAACTACCAGGCCGGCAAGGATGCGCTGACCGGCTTCAAGCGCCTGTTCAAGGGCGAGGTCGTCGGCGAGGTCTATACCCGCCTCGACCAGACCGACTTCGCGCCGGAAATGGCGCAGATCCGCTCGGCCAATCCCGACGTCGTCTTCCAGTTCCACCCGGGCGGCCTCGGCATCGCCTTCCTGCGCCAGTACCAGCAGGCCGGCCTGCTCGGGAAGGTGCCGATGGTGCTGGCCGAGCCCTCGCTCGACGCCACCACGCTGAAGGCGGTCGGCGAAGCCGCGCTCGGCCTCAGCGTCACCGCGCACTGGAACTCGGATTTCGACAACCCGGCCAACAAGAAGTTCATGGAGGCCTGGACCAAGGCCTATAACCGCGCACCGACCTATTATGCCAGCCAGGGCTACGACACCGCGCTCGCCATCGCCTCCGCCCTGAAGGCGACCGGCGGCAAGACCGACGTGCCCGCGCTGCGCAAGGCGCTCGCCAAGGCGGACTTCCAATCGGTGCGCGGCGCCTTCAAGTTCGGCCCGAACCAGCACCCGGTGCAGGATTGGTACGCCCTCAAGGTCGAGAAGGCCGCTGACGGCACGCCGGTCCTGAAGACGTCCGGGAAGGTGCTAAGCAACCACAGCGACGTCTACGCCAAGGACTGCAAGCTCTGAAGCGGCACACACTGGCTCACAGCCAGCATGCTACGTTTCCGTCATGGTCGGGCTTGTCCCGACCATCCACGTCTTGCTCCATCGAGGTCGGTGTTCAAGACGTGGATGCTCGCCACAGGGGCGAGCATGACGCTTCTGGAAATATCGCACCGCTGATGGATTCCAGGCTCTTCGCCAAGGCGAAGCCCCGGAATGATAGTGGTGTTTCCATCTACCTCAGGGCCCTCTGGCTTCAGCCACAATGACGCTCGTTCTCGAACAATTGCTCAACGGCCTGCAGTTCGGCGTGATGCTGTTCCTGCTCGCTGCCGGGCTGACGCTGATCTTCGGCATCATGGGCGTGATCAACCTCGCCCATGGCTCGCTCTATATGGTCGGCGCCTATACCGCCGCCTTCGCCGCCGCGCAGACCGGCTCCTTCCTGCTCGCCGTGCTGGCAGGGCTGACTGCCGCCGCCGTCACCGGCATGGTGATGGAGCTCGTCGTGCTGCGCCGGCTCTATGCGCGGGACCATCTCGACCAGGTGCTGGCGACCTTCGCCCTGATCCTGATCTTCAACCAGAGCGTGACGCTGCTGTTCGGGCGCCATCCCCTTTTCGTCTCGGTGCCTCCAGTGCTGAACGGCTCGGTCCAGCTCCTGCCCGGGCTGACCTACCCGGTCTATCGCCTCGCGATCATTGCCGTCGGCCTGCTCGTCGCCCTCGGCCTCTATCTCCTGATCAACCGCACCCGCGTCGGCATGCTGGTGCGGGCCGGCGCCACCCATCGCGAGATGGTGCGCGCGCTCGGCGTCGATATCCGCCTGCTCTACACCGCCGTCTTCGGGCTCGGCGCCCTGCTCGCCGGCCTCGCCGGGCTGATGGCCGGGCCGATCCTCGCCGTGCAGGTCGGCATGGGCGAGCAGATCCTGATCATGACCTTCGTCGTGGTGGTGATCGGCGGCGTCGGCTCGATCCGCGGCGCCTTCTTCGGCGCGCTGATCGTCGGCCTCGTCGACACCTCGCTACGCGCCTTCACGCCCGGCCTGCTGCGGCACGTCATGACCGGCTCGGAGGCCGACGCGCTCGGCGCCGGCCTCGCCTCGATGGGCATCTACCTGCTCATGGCGATCGTGCTGCTGGTGCGGCCGAAGGGACTGTTCCCCGCTCATGTCTGACGACGCCATCACCCGCACGCACGCGGCTACGCCCGTGCTGGGCCGCATCATCGCGTTGCTCGTCCTTGCCGTCGCGCTGATCGCCCTGCCGTTCGTGGTCAAGGCGCTCGGCCAGCCGGCGCTGGTGCCGCTGGCGACGCGCGTCCTGATCTATGCCATCGCCGCCGCCAGCCTCAATCTCGCACTGGGCTTCGGAGGGATGGTCTCCTTCGGCCACGCCGCCTTTTTCGGCATCGGCGGCTATGCTGTCGGCATCCTCTACCGCACTCTCATGGACGACGCGCTCTTCCTCGGCTTCATCCCCGGCACCGACCAGCTTCTGGTGACGCTGCCGGCGGCCATCCTCGTCGCCGGCCTCTTCGCCTGCATCATCGGCGCGCTGTCGCTGCGCACCAGCGGCGTGCAGTTCATCATGATCACGCTCGCCTTCGCGCAGATGCTGTTCTTCCTCTTCGTTTCGCTCAAAGCCTATGGCGGCGACGACGGCATGACGATCCGCCGCCGCAATGCGCTCTTTGATCTCAACACCCGCGACGACACCACCTTCTACTTCATCTGCCTGGTCGTCGCGGCACTGGTCTTCCTGGTGCTCTGGCGCATCGTCGGCTCGCGCTTCGGCATGGTGCTGGCCGGCATCCGCCAGAACGAGCGGCGCATGGCCGCGATCGGCATCGCGCCCTATCGCTACAAGCTCGCCGCCTTCGTCATCTCCGGCATGGGTGCCGGCCTCGCCGGCGCGCTGATGGCGAATTATCTGCGCTTCGTCAGCCCCGACATGCTGCACTGGACCAAGTCCGGCGAGCTGATGATCATGGTCATCCTCGGCGGCGTCGGCACGCTGCTCGGCCCGCTTTTGGGCGCGGCCGCGCTCGTCATCCTCGAGACCGTGCTGACCGGTTGGACCGAGCATTGGCAGCTCGCGCTCGGGCCGATCCTGCTGCTCGTCGTGCTCTTCACCCATGGCGGACTCAACGGGCTGATCGGCAGGCTCGGCCTCGGCAGGAGCGCGCCATGACTGGAATGGATGCAACACCTGCGCTCCTCTCCGTGCGCGGCCTGCGCAAGCGCTTCGGCGGGCTCATCGCCACCGACGGCGTCGATCTCGACGTGCGCGACGGCGAGATCCATGCGCTGATCGGCCCCAACGGTGCCGGCAAGACGACGCTGCTCACCCAGCTCTTCGGCGAACTGACCCATGACGAGGGCGCGATCAGGCTTTCCGGCGAGGAGATCGACGCCTTGTCGACGCCGCAGCGCGTCAAGCGCGGCCTCGCCCGCACCTTCCAGATCAACCAGCTGCTGCCGGACTTCTCGATGCTCGACAATGTCGCGCTCGCCGTGCAGGCCCATGACGGCCACAGCTTCCGCTTCTTCGGCAATGCGCGGCGCGACGAAACCCTGCGCGGTCGCGCGCGCCAGCATCTCGCGACCGCTGGCCTGAGCCACCGCGCCGAGGTGAAGGTCGCCGACCTCTCTCATGGCGAGCAGAAGCAGCTCGAATTCGCGATCGCGCTCGCCTGCGAGCCCCGCCTGCTGTTGCTCGACGAGCCAATGGCGGGCTTGGGCCATGCCGAGAGCGAGCAGATGGTCGCGATGCTCTCCGCGCTCAAGGGCCGCGTCACCATGCTGCTGGTCGAGCACGACATGGACGCCGTCTTCGCGCTGGCCGACCGCATCTCCGTGTTGGTCTATGGCCGCGTCATCGCCACCGGCACGGCCGAGGAAATCCGGAACAATCCGGAGGTGCGCACCGCCTATCTCGGCGAGGGAGACGCCTGATGCTGAGCGTGCGCAACCTGCAATCGGCCTATGGCAGGAGCCAGGTGCTGTTCGACGTCGCCCTCGACATCGCCGAGGGCGAGGTCGTGACCCTGCTCGGCCGCAACGGCATGGGCAAGACCACGACGGTCCGCTCGATCATGGGCCTGCTCGCGCCGAAAAGCGGCGACATCCGCTTCGATGGGCGCGCCATCTCCGGCATCGCGCCCGAGAAGATCGCCCGCTTCGGCATCGGCCTCGTGCCGGAAGGCCGACAGGTCTTCCCGACGCTCAGCGTCCGCGAAAACCTCGTCGCCACCGCCTCGAACCGGCTGAAGCGCTCCTCGCCCTGGACGCTGGAGCGGGTCTACGCCCTCTTCCCCCGCCTGCAGGAGCGTGCCGGGCAATCGGCCCGCACCCTCTCCGGCGGTGAACAGCAGATGCTCGCGGTCGGCCGCGCGCTGATGACCAATCCGAAGCTGCTGATCCTCGACGAGGCGACGGAAGGCCTCGCCCCGGTGATCCGCGCCGAGATCTGGGGCTGCATCGAGGCGCTGAAGGCGCAGGGCCAGTCGATCCTGCTGATCGACAAGAACATCAACGTGCTCAGGCGCATCGCCAACCGGCACTACATCATCGAGAAGGGCCGCACGGTCTGGTCGGGGTCGAGCGCCGATCTCGCGGCCAATGCGGAGCTGGTGCATCGCTATGTCGGCGTCTGAAACGGAACTGCACGAGATCGTCGCGCATAGTGCGGAGCCTGACCCGATCGAGGCGCTGCGCGACGCGCTGAGCGACATCCTCGCCGGGCTCGTCGCCGCCGGCTGCGGCCCGCATCATCTGCGCGAGATGGTCTGGGAGAGCGACCGGCCCGAGGCCTTCCACCTCTCCCGCCCCGCCATCGAACTCGTCTGGCGTGAGGTCTTCGCCGGCTTCCGCCCGCCGATCCGGCTTCAGCCCAGGGGCGAGGCCGGCCTGACCATCCGCGCCCGCCATGCCGACGCTCAGCCGCTGCCCGACACGCTCGTCGACGGCTACACGCTGCGCGAGCTCGGCCGGCAATACAGTCCGCGCCTGCAGGCCGACATGAAGGCGCTGTTCCGGCAATGGAGCCGCGACGGCGAAGCCTTCCGCGCCCGCCACGGCGGTTTCGACCTCGCCTATGGCCCAAGCCGCTTCGAAACACTCGACCTCTATCGCCCGGCCGGTGCGAAGCGGGCACCAATCTTCGTCTTCATCCATGGCGGTTACTGGCAGGCCTCGGACAAGGCCCAGCATGCCCAGTTCGCTCACAGCTTGCTCGATGCCGGCTATGCCGTCGCCATGCCCAATTACGGTCTGGCTCCGGATACCCCGCTGGAAGCGAGCATCGCCCAGAGCGTGGCAGCGCTGAACTTTCTCGCGCGCGAAGCCGATGCGCTCGGCCTCGATGCCACTCGCCTGCACGTCTCCGGCCATTCCGCCGGCGGTCACCTCGCCGCCATGGCGCTCTGCGCGCAGGATGCCCCGCCCATCGCCTCGGCCCTGCTGCTCTCCGGCCTCTACGACCTGAGGCCGGTCAGCCACCTGCCGCTCGGCCGCCTGCTCGGCCTCGACGATGCGGCGCGTGCGACCCGGCTCAGCCCGATTGTCCAGCCCCGCCCGCAATCGACGCGGATCGCTTTCGCGGTCGGCGAAGGCGAGAGCGATGCGTTCAAGGCGCAATCGGCAGCGCTTGCCGCGACATGGCAGGCGCCCGCGCCCTTGATCTGCCCTGGCCACCATTTCAGCCTTCTGGAAGGCCTGAACGGAGGCCCCCTGCTCGACCTTGCCCTGCGAACGGCGGAAGGCCGATGACGATGCCATCGCGCAAGCCGCTGCGCCTCGCCCTGATCGGCTGGGGCGCCATCAACCGCCGCGTCGCAGAGCTGCTGGCGGAGCGAAGCAACGGCGATATCACCATCGTCGCCATCGCTGTCCGCAACCCCGACGCCGCAGGCGGTATCCCGGCCGGCACCAAGCTGATCACGACGCCGGACGAGCTGACCGGCCTTGATCTTGACCTCATCGTCGAAGCCGCCGGGCGCGAAGCCGTCGGCATCTGGGGCGAGGCGGCGCTCGCGCATGCGCCCGCTTTCGCCATCGCCTCGACCAGCGCCTTCTGCGACGACGCCCTGCTCGACCGGCTGATCGCCTCTGCCGACAGCCAGGGAAGCCAGCTCCTGATCCCGCCCGGCGCGCTTGCCGGCATCGACGGCATCGCCGCAGCCGCCCTCCTGCCGCTCGACGAGGTCGTGCATCGCATCGTCAAGCCGCCGGCTGCCTGGCGCGGCACCTCAGCCGAGAGTCTGACCGCTCTCGATACGCTCACCGAGCCCATGACCTTCTTCTCCGGCACCGCGCGCGAAGCCGCTTCGCGCTTCCCACAGAACGCCAATGTCGCGGTGATCTCGGCGCTCGCCGGCATCGGACTTGATCGTACCCGCGTCGAGCTCGTCGCCGACCCTGCCGCATCCGGCAACGGTCATCAGCTCAGCGCCCGCGGCGCCTTCGGCAAGCTCGACATCGCCATCGAGAATCGGCCACTGGCCTCGAACCCGAAATCCTCGGAGATGACGGCGCTCGGCCTCGTCCGGCTGATCGAGAACCGGGTGCGCACGCTGGTGCGCTGACCTTCCCGTCATTCCGGGCGCAGCGGAGACCCGGAACCCACGACTACGCGCTTCGCCCTTGGGTGGATTCCGGATCGGCGCGGCTTCGCCGCTTGTCCGGATTGACGGTGAGGTAGCCCGCGCAATTCATAATCAGATCAATCTGAATTTATCTGATTTAGCCGACTGGATCACGCAATGAGCCGCCACCTATGGTCCGCTTGAGAATGGCGGAAATGACCCGAACAGACCGCTGAATGCACCGCCAGCCGAGGCTTTCATGACGACCTATCCCGATCTCAAGCTCTATATCGGCGGCGCCTGGCGGAAGACGGCGGACGAGCAGCCGGTGCTCAACCCGGCCGACGAAAGCATTATCGGCGCGGTGCCCCTCGCCTCCCATGCCGATCTCGACGATGCGCTCGCCGCCGCCGCCGAAGGCTTCAAGGTCTGGAGCCGCACGGCACCGCGCACCCGCGCCGAGATCATGCTGAAGGCCGCCGCACTGATGCGCGCGCGCGTCGAGGAGATCGCCTATGCGATCACGCTGGAGCACGGCAAGCCACTTGCGCAGGCCCGGCTCGAAGTGGTGCGCGGCTGTGAGTTCTTCGAATGGGACGCGGCGGAAGGCCAGCGTGCCTATGGTCGCGTCGTGCCGAGCGAACCCGGCATCCGCTATGTCGTCACCCACCAGCCAGTCGGCACGGTCGCAGCCTTCTCGCCCTGGAATTTCCCGATGAGCCAGCCCTGCCGCAAGATCGCGGGCGCGCTTGCGGCCGGCTGCTCGATCATCATCAAGGCGGCGGAGGAGACCCCGGCCGGCGCCCTCCATATTGCGCGTGCCCTGCACGATGCCGGTGTGCCGCCCGGCGTCTTCAACCTCGTCTTCGGCGTGCCCGCCAAGATCTCGGGCTATCTCATTCCGCAGGCGCAGACCCGCCTCGTCGCCTTCACCGGTTCGACCACCGTCGGCAAGCACCTCTCCGAGCTGGCGGCGCGTCACATGACACCGGTGCTGATGGAGCTCGGTGGCCACGCCCCGGTCATTGTCTGCGACGATGTCGACCCGGTGGCCGCCGCGCATGTCTCCGCCACCCGCAAGCTCCGCAATGCCGGCCAAGTCTGCACGTCGCCGACCCGCTTCTTCGTGCAGGAGGATATCTACGAGCGCTTCGCCAAGGCCTTCGTCGAGAAGGCGCAGGCCGTGACGGTCGGCAACGGTCTCGACGCGGAGACCGAGATGGGTCCGGTCGCCAATCACCGCCGCATCGAGGCGATGGAGGCGCTCGTCGCCGATGCCCGCGCTCGCGGCGCCCGCGTGCTGACCGGCGGCGAACGCCTCGGCAATCGCGGCTACTTCTTCCCGCCGACGGTCATCGCCGAGCTGCCGGACGACGCCCGCGCCATGCGCGAAGAGCCCTTCGGCCCGATGGCGCTGATCAACCCGGTCCGCTCGGTCGAGGAAGCGATCGAGAAGGCGAATTCCCTGCCCTTCGGCCTCGCCGCCTACGGCTTCACCCATTCGGCGGCGCGCGCCGACCAGCTCGCGGAAGGCATCGAAGCCGGCAACGTCTCGATCAACACGCTGGAAGCCTCGGTCGCCGAGGTGCCGTTCGGCGGCGTCAAGGATAGCGGCTATGGTCGCGAGGGCGGCGCCGAGGGGCTGGCCCACTATATGACCGTGAAGACGCTGTCTCACCGGATGGTCATCTAGTCGCAATGCCTCGGGCAGTCCGAACGGCTATCTTCCCGACTGGATGACCATCGGGACGAAATATTGCGCATGGGCGGGGTGAAAGGGTGGCGGCCCCAGGTTTTCCCGGCATTCTGGCCGCGATGATTCGCCCTGCTACCCCATTGATCCTGGCGCTGGGTCTCGGTGCCTGTGCCGTGGGGCCGGACTACACGCCACCCGCCCTCGAGCTGCCGCAACGCTGGAGCGCTGCGAATAGTGGGCCAAAAGCGCCGAAACCGAGCGAGTGGTGGCGCAGCCTGCGCGACCCGACGCTGAATGCGCTGATCGGGCAGGCCATTGCCGGCAATCTCGATGTCGCGCAGGCCAAGGCCCGCATCCGCGAGGCTCGCGCCACGCGCGAGCAGGCGGTCGGCGCGCTCTTCCCGCAGGTCGACGGCAACGCCTCCGCCACACGCTCGCGCAGCTTCGGCGTGACGCGCAACAGCTTCCGCGCCGGCTTCGACGCCTCCTGGGAGATCGATCTGTTCGGCGCGCGCGACCGCGCCGTCGAGGCCGCGACCTATGGTACGGACGCTGCCTTCGACGATCTCGACGGGGTGATGCTGACGCTGATCGGCGACGTCGCCTCGACCTATGTCGAGGCGCGCGGCCTGCAGGCGCGGATCGCGCTGGCCCGCAGCACGGCGAGGACGCAGCGCGAGACCGAGGCGCTGACCCGCACGCGCTTCCGCGCCGGCGACATCTCCGCCATCGACACCGCCCGCGCCACCGCGCAGGCCGCGAGCACGGAATCGCAGATCCCCCTGCTCGAAACCTCGCTCGCCCAGAACCAGCATCGCTTGGCCGTGCTGACCGGCCGCCCGCCGGCGGCGATGGCGCCCTATTTTGCGCGCGCCGCCGCGGTCCCCGCGACACCCGCCCCGCCGCGCGCCGGCATCCCCGCCGATGTGCTGCGCCGCCGTCCCGATGTCCGTTCGGCCGAGCGCCTGCTCGCCCGGGCGACGGCGCAGATCGGCCAGGCCGAGGCCAACCGCTACCCATCAGTTTCTCTCACCGGCAACATCTCGACCTCGGCGCTCAAGCTCGGCGACCTCGCCAAGAACAGCGCCATCGGCTGGGCGATCGGACCGAGCCTCAGCGTGCCGATCTTCAACGGCGGCGAGCTCGCGGCGGCCGTCGATGGGGCCAGGGCCCAGCGCGACCGGCTGGACGCGGCGTTCAGGCTGACCGTGCTGACTGCGCTGCAGGATGTCGAGGACAGCCTGGTGGGATTGCGGCAGGAGCGGATCAGGCTGGGAAGCCTCTCGGAGGCTGCCCGGGCCTCGACCGAAGCCGCGCAGCTCTCGCGCGCACTCTACACCTCCGGCAATGCGAGCTTCCTCGACGTGCTCGAAGCCCAGCGTACGCAGTTCGGCGCCGAGGAGGCGCTGATCCAGAGCAAGGTCACGCTCGCGACACAGTTCATCGCTCTCAACAAGGCGCTCGGCGGCGGCTGGCTCAGGCCCGTCGAAGTCTCGGCGCCGGCCGTGATCGACGGCGAAACCGGGCCGCGTCTGCGCCTCATTCCCATAGAGGAGCCGCAACCATGAGGCTGCGCCGCCTCCTTCTCCCCACCCTGATCGTCGTGGCGGTCGGTGGCTACTATCTCTGGCAGGCGCGGCAGCCCGCGCCGGCGGAAACCGTCAGCCTGCCGAGTGTCGAGGCAACCACGGGCAATGTTGAGGAAGCCGTGCTCGCTTCCGGCGCGCTCGAGCCCATCCGCCAGGTCAGCGTCGGCGCGCAGACCACCGGCCGCGTGATTTCGCTCAAGGTCAAGCTCGGCGACAGCGTGAAGGCAGGCGATCTCATCGCCGAGATCGACAGCATCACCCAGCAGAATGCGCTGCGTTCGGCCGAAGCCGATCTCGCGGCGCTCAAGGCCCAGCGCGCCGAGCGTACCGCCAGCCTTGCCTATGCCGAGGCCGTGCTCGCCCGCCAGAAGCAGATGGTCGGCCAGAATGCCGTCTCGCGCGACGCCTACGAGAACGCGCAGATGACCGTCTCGACGACGCAGGCGCAGATCGAGGCGCTCGACGCGCAGATCATGTCGAGCCAGGTCAAGGTCGAGACCGCCCGCGCCAATCTCGGCTACACCCGCATCACCGCGCCCAGCGCCGGCACCGTGCTCGCCGTTGTCGCGCAGGAAGGCCAGACGGTGAATGCCGTCCAGTCAGCCCCGACCATCGTCGTGCTCGGCGATGTCTCGACCATGACGGTCAAGGCCAAGATCTCGGAAGCCGACGTGCTGCGGGTGAAGACCGGGCAGGAGGTCTATTTCAGCGTGCTCGGCGCGCCGGAGCAGCGTTTCCCGGGCAAGATCTCCTTCGTCGAGCCGGCCCCCGACACGCTGAAGACGCAGAACATGACCAGCTCCGCCACCACGAGCAGCAGTTCCTCGTCCTCCAGCACGAGCGCGGTCTACTACAATGCCTGGTTCGAGGTGCCGAACCCGGAAGGCCGCCTGCTGACCTCGATGACCGCGCAGGTCACGGTGATCGTCGGCCGGGCCCAGAACGTCGTCACCGTGCCCTCGACCGCCGTCCGCCGCCGCGGCCCCAATGCCTTCGTCGAGGTGCTCGGCGAGGACAGCAAGGCGGAGCAGCGCAAGGTCACGGTCGGTCTCGACAACAAGATCGTCGCCGAGATCACCACGGGCCTGAAGGCAGGCGAGCGCGTCGTCACCACCCGCAGCGGCGGCGGCGCGGACGCGACCCGGCCGACGCGCCGCTCCCGCTCGCCCTTCGGGTTCTGAGCATGAACATGCCGCTCATCCGTCTCGCGGGCGTCCGGCGCGATTTCGGCACGGGTGAGGCGACCGTCGCCGCGCTCGATGGCGCCGATCTCGTGATCGAGGCTGGCGAGATGGTCGCGATCGTCGGCCAGTCCGGCTCCGGCAAGTCGACGCTGATGAACATCATCGGCTGCCTCGATCGGCCGACCGGCGGAACCTACGAGATCGACGGCCGCCCGACGCGCGACCTCGACCCGGACGAGCTCGCCCGGCTGCGGCGCGAATATTTCGGCTTCGTCTTCCAACGCTATCATCTGCTCTCCGAGCTGACGGCGCTCGCCAATGTCGAAGTACCCGCGATCTATGCCGGCATCCCGCCCGGGCCGCGCGAGAGCCGCGCCGCGACGCTGTTGGACCGCCTAGGTCTCGACAGCCGCAAGACACACCGCCCCTCCGAACTCTCAGGCGGCCAGCAGCAGCGCGTCTCGGTGGCCCGCGCGCTGATGAACGGCGCGCGCGTCCTCCTCGCCGACGAGCCGACCGGCGCGCTCGACCGCAAGAGCGGCGAGGAGATGCTTGCGCTGATCGAGGAGCTCAACCGCGAAGGCCACACCGTCATTCTCGTCACCCACGACATGAATGTCGCCAATCGCGCCCATCGCATCATCGAGCTCAGCGACGGCAGGATCGTCGCCGACCGGCGGACGGCTCCGCGCGCGGAGGCGGCACCGCCCCCCTCCCCCGTGCCGTCGCCGGCCGGACGCCTACGGGCCGCCTTCGGCCGGCTGAAGGAAGCGTTCGGCATGGCCGTGCGCGCCATGGCCGCCCACAAGCTGCGCAGCACCCTGACCATGCTCGGCATCGTCATCGGCATCGCCGCCGTGGTCAGCGTCGTCGCGCTCGGCGAGGGCGCGAAACGCAACGTCCTGCAGAACATCTCCGGCCTCGGCACCAACACGCTCGAGATCTTTCCCGGCACCGGCTTCGGCGATCTGCGCTCCGGCCGAGTCAGAACCCTGACCGTGCTCGATGCTCAGGTCCTCGCCGGCCAGCCCTATGCCGCGAGCGTGACGCCGACGGTGACGACCAGCGCGACGATCCGGCTCGGCAATGTCGAGGCGACGGCGCAGGTCAACGGCGTCAGCGAGCGCTATTTCGACGTGCGCGGCAGCGTGCTGACGCGCGGCTCCTTCTTTGACGCCTCCGATGTCCGCATGCTCGCGCAGGACGTGGTGATCGACGAGAATGCGCAGGGCGTACTCTTTCCGCAGGGACCGGCGAACCCGATCGGCACGGTCATCCTGATCGGTTCCGTGCCATGTCGCATCGTCGGCGTGATCCGCCAGCAGCAGGGCGGCTTCGGCGGCAGCCAGAACCCGCAGGTCTTCCTGCCCTATACCACCGTGCAGGGCCGCTTCCTCGGCGACCTCTCGCTGCGCAGCATCACCCTGCGCGTCGACGACGAGACGCCGATGACGGCAGCGCAGGAAGCGGTCACGGAACTCCTCACCCACCGCCACCGCGCCAAGGACTTCTTCATCCTGAACCAGGACGAGATCCGCAATACCATCACCAGTGCGACCGCGACGATGACGCTGATGATCTCCTCGATCGCGGTGATCTCGCTGCTGGTCGGCGGCATCGGCGTGATGAACATCATGCTGGTCTCGGTGATCGAGCGCACCAGCGAGATCGGGCTGCGCATGGCTGTCGGTGCGCGCCGTGGCGACATCCTCCAGCAATTCCTGATCGAGGCCTCGCTCGTCTGCTTCATCGGCGGTGCGCTCGGCATCGGGCTGGCGCTCGCCATCGGCTTCGCCTTCGAGGCTTCGGGCTCGCAGGTGAGCTTCATCTATTCGGGCGAGGCCTTCGCCGTCGCCATCGCCTGCTCGACGCTGATCGGCCTGACCTTCGGCTTCCTGCCGGCCCGGAACGCCGCGAGCCTGGACCCGGTCGCCGCCCTGGCGCGGGATTAAGGCATACTGCCTTTTGGACAGAACCGCGCCGTCATTCCGGGGCTTCGCGTCAGCCAAGAACCCGGAACCCATGAACACGGAATCAGACGAGAAGGCTCGTCGGATCGGCGCCCTTTCGATGGGCTGCTGTGTTCATGGGTTCCAGGCTCGAGCTGGAGTTTATCCTTGGGCCGACCGAAGGTCGGACCCGAGGGGCCCGCCCCGAAATGACGGCGTGGTTCCGTGTAAAACCACCATACCTAGGCCTTCCTTCCGCGCCGTGCGGGAAGCTCCGGCAACAGGCGGCTGGTACCGGACAGGATGCTGGCAGAGAGCGCCCGCGCCGCCTCCTGATGCGACTGGCCGCCGATGACGACGAACTCGATCGTCCCGAGCGTCGGCAGTGCCTCGCGCGGCTCGACTTCGGCGAGGCCGGACGGGATCAATCGAGCCGAATGGGCGGTGATGCCGAGCCCCGCCACCGTCGCGGCGCGAAGGCCTGCGAGGCTGCCACTGGTGCAGGCGACGCGCCAGGGCCGTCCAGCCTGCTCCAGCGTCTCGATCGCATGGACCCGCGTGATGCTCGGCGGCGGATAGAGCACGAGCGGCACCTCCCGCTGCTCGGCGAACCGCGCGCCGGGACGTCCAACCCAGACGAGCCGCTCCTGCCAGGCGACCTCGCCACGCTCGTCGCCCTTGCGGCGTTTCGCGAAGATCAGGTCGAGATCGCCGGCGTCGTATTGCTCGTAGAGCAGGCCGCTGAGGCCGACCGTCAGCTCCAGATCGACCGCGTGATGCTGCATGGCGAACTCGGCGAGGATATCCGGCAGTGCGGTGTAGGCGAAATCCTCGGAGACCCCGAGCCTGAGTCGCCCGCGCAGGGTCGAACCTTCGAGATAGCGCTCGATCCGGCGTCCCGCTTCGAGCGCCTCAAGCGCGAAGGGCAGGATGGCGTCGCCGTCCGGCGTCGGACGCACCTCATGCGTGTCGCGCGCCAGCAAGCGTCGCCCGACCCGCTTCTCCAATCGCGCGACATGCTGGCTGACCGAGGATTGGCGCAGGCCGAGCTGGCGCGCGGCTTCCGTGAAGCTCAGCGTCTCGCAGACCTTGACGAAGCTCTGCAGCAGGACGGGATCGAGCGGCTTCTGGTCCAGATTCATGATCATCACGATCCATGATGAGCGATATCATGTCCAGTCTGGATCAAAATGGGCCTGAAACGGATTAGAAGGCGGCACCTCACCGGAAGGACCGCAGATGATCCGCCGCACGCTCGCCCGCTTCGGCATCGACCCTTATCTCATCGCGCTCATGACGACGGTCGCTGTCGCGGCCGTGTTGCCGGCCCGCGGCGTCGGTGCGGAAATCGCCAATGATGCGGTCTCGGTTGCGGTCGCACTGCTGTTCTTCCTTTACGGCGCGCGGCTTTCGCCGGTGGCGGTCTGGGAAGGCCTGCTGCACTGGCGCCTGCAATCACTGGTCTTCGCCAGCACCTATGTGCTCTTCCCCCTGCTCGGGCTGATCCTCACCCGCGCGCTGGGCGGCTGGCTGCCGTCGGAGCTGGTCGCCGGGCTGATCTTCGTCTGCATCCTGCCCTCGACCGTGCAGTCCTCGATCGCCTTCACCTCGATCGCACGCGGCAATGTCGCTGCGGCTTTGTGCAGCGCCTCGGTCTCCAACCTCTTCGGCATGGTGCTGACGCCGCTGCTCGTCGTGCTGCTGCTCGATTCGAAGGGCGGCGGCTTCAGCACGCGCGCTGTCGAGAGCATCGCGCTGCAGCTCCTGCTGCCTTTCGTCGCCGGCCAGTTGCTGCGTCGCTGGATCGGGCCCTTCCTGCAGCGCCACAAGGCGCCAATCTCGCTGGTCGATCGCGGCTCGATCCTGCTCGTCGTCTATGCCGCCTTCAGCGAGGGCATGGTCGCCGGCATCTGGTCGCAGGTCACGCTCGCCGACCTCGGCCTCGTCATCGCGCTCGACATCGTCCTGCTTGCCGCCGTGCTGATGATCACCACCTTCGTCAGCCGCCGCCTCGGCTTCTCCAAGGAGGACGAGATCGCCATCGTCTTCTGCGGCTCGAAGAAGAGCATGGCGAGCGGCATCCCGATGGCGAACATCCTCTTCCCCGGCCAGGCGCTCGGCCTGATCGTGCTGCCGCTGATGCTGTTCCATCAGGCTCAGCTCTTCGCCTGCGCCGTGCTGGCGCAGCGCTATGCGCGCCGCCCTGCAAAACGGGAGGCGGAAACGCCCGGCGAGCCGGCGCTTGCTGCCGCGAAGGCCTGAACGTCGCCCCGCGAGATCTTTCAAACCCGCAAGGGAACAGCGTGCCCCCGAACGTCGTTAATCCCCTGCACGGCTGAGCCGTTGCCCTCTCCGAAGCCAGGATTCCCCAATGCGCATTGGGGAGCGATCATGGAGACGAGACATGAAGGACGAGAAATCCCAGCGCGAAATCCGGAAGATCGCCTACGCCTTGTGGATCAAGGACGGCCAACCCGAAGGCCGTGATCGCGAGCACTGGGACGCGGCCAAGGAAATCTGGGCCTATCGTAGTCACAACCACGTGCTCGATGATGAGGGGGTTTCCTGGCCGTCGGGTCAGCAGGCCGCCGAAAAGCCGTCGAAACGGCAGGCCTCGGCCGGAAAGGCCTCGCGACAGCAGAGCACCTGACGCGGCACGGTTGCCCGTCGAGACCAGCCAGTGACCGAATGGCACGACCGGACCGGCTCATCGGCCCGGAAGGGTTCTATCGTGGTCAGGGGCAGAGATAGCCGCCCTGATCAGGCAGGCAGCGCGCGCCTGTGGGCAGCACGAGAGCGCCGCCGGGTTCGCGCTTGACGTAATCGCCATTGGGCAATTCGAAACCGCCGGTCGAGTCCGGGTTGACGCGCGTGCCATCCGGGAGGATGAGCTGTGCGCTGTCACGAACGATCCGCTTGGCAGGGCCAGCCGAAGCGCCCGGAACCGGGCGGGGCTGGGACGAGACGCAGCCTGCCACGAGGATGGCGACCACGCTTGCAGCTATCGATATCCTGATCATCAGCCATTGTTGCCGCGACCGGAGTGGAGGCGCAAGCCCGTTCGGGTCGTGTGACAGGATGTGGCAGCAGTATCTGCCTGTCTCCTGACTTCACTTAGCAAGACAACTCTCTTCTCCACAGGTGTTTTCGAGTTGATTTCACCGTGGCAGAGCAAGGCCGACCGCAGTTTTCTCATCTGCTGGAAAGAAAAAACTGGGCTGCCCTGAATCATCTTTGCCGGCTGATCGCCGATCTGTGTTCAACGATCGGGTCGACCCCGTTGTTGGAGCCCGCGACCGAAATCGATCCGCGGTTGGAATGAGCGCGGCTGGTCCTATTTCAATCTCGGCCGCTGTGACGATGCGAGCCAGGTCTTCCAGGCAATCTACAAGGCGAACAGGTCACCCGATGCCCTGTCGAGGCTGACGGCGATCCGCGATGTGACCCAGCGCAACAGGTATCAGGATCGAACGGCATTTCGGATGCCCGCGGCGGCCTTCGATCGAGGCGCGCCGGGACATCCGATGCTTCTTGTGAATGCAGGCGTGATGATGGGCGGCCCGAAACACCGCGGGAGATCGGTGCTCCGGGCCCGCACCAGGCCTTACTCGGCCGGGACCACCAGGACCTCGCCATCGACCACCAGCGGGGAGTGACCGCTCAGCGCGGCCTGCAGCTGGTCCTGATCAAGCTCGCCTTCCCAGCGGGCCACCACGATCGTCGCGACGGCGTTGCCGATGAAGTTGGTCACCGCGCGGCATTCCGACATGAAGCGGTCAATGCCGAGGATCAGCGCCATGCCCGCGACCGGGACGGCGGGAACGACCGAGAGCGTCGCGGCCAGCGTGATGAAGCCCGCGCCGGTGATGCCGGCCGCGCCCTTCGAGCTCAGCATGGCGACGAGCAGCAGCAGGATCTGGTCACTGAGCGGCAAATGGATGTCCATGGCCTGCGCGATGAACAGCGCCGCCAGCGTCATGTAGATGTTGGTGCCGTCCAGATTGAAGGAATAGCCGGTCGGGATGACCAGCCCGACGACGGAACGCTTGCAGCCGGCGGCCTCCATCTTCTCCATCAGGCTCGGCAGCGCCGCTTCCGAGGAGCTGGTGCCGATGACGAGGAGGATTTCTTCCTTGATGTAGCGGATCAGCGCCAGGATCGAGAAGCCGTTGTAGCGGGCGACCGCGCCGAGCACGACAAGGACGAAGACCGCCGCCGTGATGTAGAAGGTCAGGATCAGGAAGGCGAGGTTGGCGACCGAGCCGATGCCGTAGCGGCCGATGGTGAAGGCCATCGCGCCGAAGGCGCCGATCGGGGCGGCCTTCATCAGGATCGACACCAGCTTGAAGATCGGGGTCGAGAGCGCCTGCAGGAAGTCGACCACCGGCTTGCCGCGCTCGCCCACCATCGCGAGCGAGAGCCCGAACAGCACGGAGAAGAACAGCACCTGCAGGATGTCGCCGGAGGCGAAGGCGCCGACGATCGTGTCCGGGATGATGTTCTGCAGGAAGCCGACGACGCTCGAGTCATGCGCCTTGGCGGCGTAGCCCTGTACGGCCTTGGCGTCGAGGCTGGCGGGATTGATGTGCAGGCCCGCGCCGGGCTGGACCACATTGCCGATGATCAGGCCGACGATCAGCGCCAGCGTCGAGAAGCACAGGAAATAGATCATCGCCTTGCCGGCGACGCGGCCGACCTTCTTCATGTCGGTCATGCCCGCGATCCCGGTCGAGACCGTCAGGAAGATCACCGGCGCGATGATCATCTTCACCAGCTTGATGAAGGAATCGCCGAGCGGCTTCATCGCCGTGCCCTGCTCCGGCCAGAAATGACCGAGCAGGATGCCCGCCGCAATGGCGAACAGAACCTGGACATAGAGGTGCTGATAGAACTTCCTGGGGCGCGCCGGCTGGGCCGGCGCGATGTCGAGCGTGGTCGCCATGATGTGCTCCTTGGGTCGGCGGTGTTTTGCTCTTGTTCGAAACCGCTACGCCTTTTGAGCAACCGCCGTGCCAACCGCACGAAATCGACAGATATCCGACAAAACAATGGGTTAGCTGGTCGCTACGCGGGCTGGGGCGTGCCGCATGGCGAGAAGCCGCACAGCCCCCTCTTGATTTGTGCGGAAATCCGCACAACGACTGGTTATGAGCCATTTCCTGCTCGATCCGCGGAAGAGCACTGCGACGCTGCGCTGGCTGGTCTTCGGGCTGATCGTCGCGGCGATCGCCATCGCCTCGCTCTTCGCCGCCGGAGAGTTCGGCCGCAGCCGGGCTATCGCCGGCACGCAATCGCGCGCCGAGGATGCCGGAACGCTGGCGCTTGCCATCCTGCGTGGCGAGCTTGAGAAGCAGCGCGCGCTGCCGGTCATCCTGGCCCGCGACCCGGATGTGCGGCAGGCCCTGACCGGCGGCAGCCGCCACGGGCTCGACCTCAAGCTGGAAGCCATCGCGCGCGAAGCCCGCACCGCCGTGATCTACCTGCTCGGCCCGGACGGCGTCGCGATCGCGGCCAGCAACTGGAACGAGCCGACGAGCTTCGTCGGCAGCGACTACAGCTTCCGTGACTATTTCAGGGGAGCGGTCGCGACTGGCGGCGCGGAACAGTTCGCGCTTGGCACGGTCAGCCAGCGTCCCGGCCTCTATATCACCCGGCGGATCGAGGAGGCCGGCCAGAGCCTCGGCGTAATCGTCGTCAAGGTCGAGTTCGACCGGGTCGAGGCCGACTGGCGGGCGCTGGGCGGCCAGAGCTATGTCGTCGACCAACGCGGCGTCGTGCTGCTCGCGACGATCGAGGATTGGCGCTTCCGGGTCGAGGCGCCGCTCGATCAGGCGACTGCTGCGGCGATCCGGGACTCGCTCCAGTTCGGCGCCGCCCCGCTGACGCTCCTGCCGCTGCGGCGGCAGGGCGAGCTCGTTCAGGGAGCGAGTCCGCTCACCGGCCGATACGTCCAGATGCGCCAGCCCGTACCGACGACGGACTGGGCGCTGGAGGTGCTGCTGCCCGTCGATGCCGCGATCACCGAAGGCCGTTCACAAGCGCAGGCGCTGGTCGCGCTCGTGCTGATGCCGGGCACCGCGCTCGCCGCCTTCGCCCTGCGCCGGCGCCAGCACAATCTCGCCCGGCGCGAGGCCGACGCCCGCGCGAAGGCCGAGCTCGAGGAGCGCGTCGCCGAGCGCACGGCGGAGCTGGCCGGCGCCAATCAGCGGCTCGTCGCCGAAATGGCGAAGCGGACCCGGGCACAGGAGCGCCTGTCCAATCTCCGGGAAGAACTCGCCAAGGCCAACCGCCTGGCGACGCTCGGCCAGATCACCGCGGGCGTCGCCCATGAGGTCAACCAGCCGCTCGCGGCGCTGCGCACCTATGCCGAGAACGCCCGCGCTTTCCTCAAGCGATCCGACCCGACTGAGGCCGACGCCGCACTGGTGCGGATCGTCTCGCTGACAGATCGGATCGGGGCGATCACCGAGGCCCTGCGTGGCTTCGCGCGTCGCGGCAAGGGGCAGCCAATGCCCGTGCCGGTAGCGACCGTCCTCGAAGGTGCCCTGACCCTGCTCGAAGGGCCGCTCCGTCAGGCTGGCGTAACGCCGCTCATGACTGCGCCGCCGGAGCCGGTCCTCGTCACCGCCCGCCCGATCGAGCTCGAACAGGTGCTGGTCAATCTGCTGCGCAACGCGATCGAAGCATTGCTCGAAGGCGGAGACGGCCGCCAACCCGCGCTCGCCATAACGGTCACCCCACGCGGCGATCGTGTCGAAATCACCATCGCGGATCGCGGTCCGGGCCTGTCCGAAGAAGCGCTGGCGCAGCTCTTCACCCCTTTCAGCACGACCAAGCCGAAGGGTCTCGGCCTCGGGCTCGTGATCTCGCAGGACATGATCACCTCCTTCGGCGGCACGCTGACGGCGACCAGCCGGCCGGGCGAAGGCGCCAGCTTCGTCATCAACCTCGAGAGGGCGGCCGCATGAGCGATTCCGGCGCTTCCATCGCTGCGATCGAGGTCGCCTTCGTCGACGACGACCCCGATCTGCGCGACGCCAATGTGCAGGCGCTGCGCCTCGCCGGCTTCCCGGCGGTGGCATTGCCCTCCGGTCAGGCGGCGCTGCAGAGGATCGGACCGGACTATGCCGGCATCGTCGTCACCGACATCCGCATGCCTGGCATGGACGGCATCGAATTGTTCCGGCGGCTGCGGGCGCTCGATCCCGACATTCCGGTGATCATGATCTCGGGCCATGCCGATATCGAGACCGCGGTCGGGGCGATGAGCGAGGGTGCCTACGACTTCATCGCCAAGCCCTATTCTGGTGAACGCCTCGTCGAGACTTTGCATCGCGCCGCCGAGAAGCGGGCGCTCGTCCTCGAGAACCGCCGCCTGCGAGCACTGGCAGCACAGGGCGAGGAGGAAACCACCCTCATCGGCGAGACGCCCGCTATCATGCGGCTGCGCCAGACCATCCGCGAACTCGCCGATGTCGATGTCGACGTGCTGGTTCAGGGTGAGACGGGAACCGGCAAGGAGGTCGTCGCCAACTTGCTGCATCGCCTCGGGCGGCGACGCGACAAGCCCTTCGTCGCGCTGAATTGCGGCGCCCTGCCCGACAGCGTTATCGAGAGCGAGCTCTTCGGTTATGAGCCCGGCGCCTTCACCGGTGCGCAGAAGCGCCGGATCGGGCGCATCGAGCATTCGAGCGGCGGCACCCTCTTCCTCGACGAGCTGGAGAGCATGCCGCTCGCCGCACAGGTCAAGCTGCTGCGCGTACTGGAAATGCGCGAGATCGCACCGCTCGGTTCGAACGACCTGCGGCGCGTCGATCTCAGGGTCGTGGCCGCGACCAAGGCCGACCTGGGCGACCGGGTGCAGCGGCGCGATTTTCGTGAGGACCTCTATTACCGCCTCAATGTGGTGACGCTGCGCATTCCGCCGCTGCGCGAGCGCCGCCGCGACATCCCGCTGCTGTTTTCGCGTTTCCTGGCGCGGGCTGCGGAAAAGTACCGCCGGGAAGCGCCTGCCCTGGATCGTGCAGTCGAACGGCACCTCGTCGAGAGCGACTGGCCGGGCAATGTACGGGAGCTCGTCCATTTCGCCGAGCGTGTCGCACTCGGACTGCCGGAAAACCTGCTGCCGGTTCGAAAGGCGGAGGACGCCGAGCTCCTGAGCCTGCCCGAACGGCTCAACGCCGTCGAAGCGGCGCTGATCCGGGAGACGCTGGAAGAAACGCGGGGCGACGTCCGCGCCGCGCTGGAAAAACTGCGCATCCCGCGCAAAACCTTCTACGACAAGCTCGCAAGGCACGGCATCGATCGCGCGGCCTATGAGCCTGGAGCGGAACGAGAAACAAAAACTCCGACGCGCTGAGTATCCCGACGCCGGCGGTATTCCTGATCGGCGTGCCGGGCAGCGCCGCCCCGCCTACCTCAACTGGCTGTCCTTGCTGCCACGCCGGTTATAGGCGGAGGACGCCGCCGACCGGTCATGGCCCGATTGGCACTGCACGCAAAGACGAGCGCCCGGCATGGCGCGGCGGCGCGCCTCGGGGATTTCCTCGCCGCATTCCTGGCAATGGATCTCGCCCGGGCCGGAGGGCAGCCGTGATCGCGCCAGCCGGACCGCGTCATTGATGGAATCGTCGATCTGGTCCTGAACGGCTCCATCGGGAGCCCAACCGCTGGCCATCCTGACACCTCCCCGCTCGGAGGATATGGGGTCGACAGGCGAAAATCCAACGCAAACGCAAAGCTTTGAGCCGCGTTCGATCAGATTGAACCATGCCAGCCGTCATTGCGAGGAGCGACAGCGACGAAGCAATCCAGGAGGACTGGGTTGAACGCTTCAGCCCAGTCCTCCGGTATTGCTTCGCTGCGCTCGCAATGACGGTGGAGCCGAGCCTTCCGCGCTAGGCACCGCTGCCCGGCTCTGCCTTGGCCCTGTCGAGCGTACTCACCACATCCTCCAGGCTCTCCTTCACGCCGAGCAGAAAGTCCTTGCGGAAGGCGATGATCGTATCCGGCGGCTCGCCCTTGAAGGTGTAGACTACGCTGACCTGATCGGGATTGACGTAGACGGCCTGGCCGTCCTTCGGCGAGGTGAACTTGCAGAGCTTGGGCATGGTGCGATCTCCATCAGCGGCCCGAACACCGACGCGGCCGGGTCTGCCCAGGCGATGACGTCATTGTCGGTGCAGATTTCGCTACAGGCTAACATCGCGTCAGTCCACGACCCACGCGACCGAGATCAGCGCGTTGGCCATGATGGCACGATTCCTGATTGGCAGACCGCGAACCGTCCCAAAGGAACAGCTGAAAGGCATGGTGCCAAATCTGCGGATCCTCATCGTCGACGCGAACCAGGTCAGGGCCGCGATCATCGAGGAAGGCCTGCGGGAAGCAGGTTACCGGCAGCTGATCCGCGTGTCCGCGACGACCGGGCTGATTGCTGCCATCGAGGCGCATGATCCCGATGTCGTGGTGATCGATCTCGAGGATCCCAGCCGCGACGCGCTCGCCGACATGTTCCTCGTCAGCCGGCATATCCGCCGCCCGATCACCATGTTCGTCGACCAGTCGGACTCCGCCTCGATCGAGGCGGCGGTCGAGGCCGGCGTCTCCGCCTATATCGTCGACGGGCTGAAGAAGGAACGGATGCAGCCGATCCTGCAAACCTGCATCAGCCGCTTCAACGCCTTCCGGAAGCTCCGCGAGGAGCTCGACGAGGCCCGCTCGCAGCTCGAGGATCGCAAGACGATCGACCGCGCCAAGCGCATCGTCATGCGGTTGAAGGGCCTCTCCGAAGACGAGGCCTACGCGCTGATGCGCCGCACCGCGATGAACGAGAAACGCAAGCTCGTCGACATCGCCCGCTCCCTCATCACCGCCGCGGAGATGCTCAAATGACGACGCTGCACCTGCGGGTCGGCTTCATGCCGCTGGTCGATTGCGCGCTGCTCGTACTGGCGAAAGACGAGGGTTTCGCCGAAGCCGAGGGGCTCCATCTCGAACTGGTTCGCGAGGTGTCCTGGTCGAACCTGCGCGACAAGCTGAATGTGCGCCTGTTCGACGCCGCCCATATGCTCGGCCCGGCCGCCATCGCCGCGACGCTGGGCATCGGCGGCGTGAAGGCCCCGATGGCGGCGCCGCTGGCGCTCAATCGTGACGGTGCCGCCATCACCCTTTCGCTCCGGCGTTTCGAGGAGCTGTCGCGCCTGGACGAGGGCGACCTGGGCGACACCGCCGCCTCGGCCCGCGCGCTCGCCGCCCTGGTCGCGCGCCGCAGGGCCGCCGGCCTGCCGCCGCTGACCTTCGCCGCGGTCTTCGGCTTCTCGACGCATATCTACCTGCTCTGCGAATGGCTGGAGAAGGGCGGGCTCAAGCTCGGCGAGGACGTGCGCTTCGAGGTGGTCCCGCCACCCCAGACCGTCGAGGCGCTCGCCAGCGGGCGGATCGACGGCTTCTGCGCGGGCGCGCCCTGGAATTCGGCGGCCGTGGCGGCGGGTGTCGGCGCGATGGTGCATGCCAGTGTCGACCTGAGGCGCAACTGTCACGACAAGGTCCTGGCCTGGCGCGCCGACGACGTGCAGCGGCGCCCGGCCGCGGTCGCGAAACTCGGCGCCGCGATCCTCAAGGCCAGCGCCTGGGCCTGCCGCCCCGAGAATTTTTCGCGTATGGCGCAGCACCTTTCCGCGCCGGATCGGCTCGCTCTGCCCACCCCGCTCATCGAACGCATTCTGCACGGAGAGCTGATTCAGGGCGCCGACCGGCCACCTCGCCAGATCGATCATTTCATCCGCTTCGACCGGGAAGCTCTGCGCCCCGATCAGGACGATGCCGATTGGGTTCTGGCCGGGATGGAACGGGCTGGCCAGATCGTCGCAACCCCACAGATCCGCGATATTGCCCGAGGCGTTTTCCTTCCCGCCCATTTTGAAGGCATTTTGTCCGCCCATTCAATTTTGCCTAAATATTAGGCCAATGCGCTTCTCTTGTGCGACGCAGCAAAGCGATTGCAGCAAACGCCCGCGAGCTCATGAGTTCGCAAGTTATTGCAATTCAAGGGTCGCGGCGCCGCCGCGCGGTTGGCACGATCCTTGTAGGGAATGATGCGACGCGGCCAACGCTGCCCGCGCCATCCCCGATCCGGAAGACACAGCAACGTCGCTGTCGAATGCGCCTGCCAAGGCGTCTTTCGCGCGGCGTTTTTCGCGTTCGGGGCTGGCTCAAGGCGAACGACTTTCCAGCAATCGAGAGACGATCGATGACGCACAGCTCCAAGACCCTGATCAGGACGGCCGCCACGCAGGCCGGCGCAAGCCGCCGCCACTTCCTACAGCTGTCCGGCACAGCCGCGCTGCTCGCGGCGGCGAAGGCCGCCCTGCCCTCCGGCGCCTTCGCGCAAAGTGCCGGCCCCGAGGTCAAGGGCACGCGGCTCGGCTACATCGCTCTGACCGACGCCTCGCCGCTGATCATCGCCAAGGAAAAGGGCCTCTTCGCCAAGCACGGCCTGCCCGACATGGAGATCGCCAAGCAGGCCTCCTGGGGCGCGACGCGCGACAACATGGCGCTCGGCTTCAAGGCCAACGGCATCGATGGCGGCCACATCCTGCGGCCGAAGACGCATCTCTACTCAACCGGCAAGGTGATGCAGAACGGCCAGCCGCTGCCGATGTACACGCTGCTCAACCTCAACGAGGACGGGCAGGCGATCTCGGTCTCGAACGAATACAAGGACCTCGCCGTCCAGAAGGACGCCTCGCCGCTGAAGCAGGCTTTCGAGCGCAAGAAGGCCGCGGGCAAGGAACTGACCGCCGCCATGACCTTCCCGGGCGGCACCCACGACCTCTGGATCCGTTACTGGCTCGCCGCCGGCGGCATCGACCCCGACACCGAGATCAAGGTCATCGTCGTGCCGCCGCCCCAGATGGTGGCGAACATGAAGGTCGGCACCATGGATTGCTTCTGCGTCGGCGAGCCCTGGAACGAGCAGCTCGTCAACCAGAACATTGGCTACACCGCGCTGACCACAGGCGAGCTCTGGTTCCGCCATCCCGAGAAGATCCTCGGCATGCGCGCCGATTTCGTCGACGCCAATCCCAGGGCGACGCAGGCCATCCTGATGGCCGTGATGGAAGCCCAGATGTGGGCCGACAAGATGGAGAACCGCCAGGAGCTCGCCGAGATCGTCGGCCGGCGCCAATGGTTCAACGTTCCCACCGGCGACATCAACAAGCGCCTGCTCGGCGACATCAACTACGGCAATGGCCGCGAGGCGAAGGGCACCAATCTCTACATGAAGTTCTGGGGCGAAGGCGGCTCGACCTCCTATCCCTGGAAGAGCCTCGACACCTGGTTCGTCACCGAGAACATCCGCTGGGGCAAGTTCGAGCCGACGATCGACATCAAGGCGCTGGTCGACAAGACCAACCGCGCCGATCTCTGGCGCGAGGCGGCGAAGACGCTCGGCGTCACCGGCGCGCCGACCGCCGATTCCCGCGGCGTCGAGACATTCTTCGACGGCGTGAAGTTCGATCCTGCCGCGCCGATGGACTACCTCAAGGCGCTGAAGATCAAGCGGGTGGCCTGACGCCATGGCCGAGCCCCTGATCATCGTCGGCAATGGCATGGCCGCGACGCGGCTGGCCGACGAACTCAGCCAGCGCGCGCTCGGGCGCTATTCCGTCGCGGTGATCGGGGACGAGCCGCGGCTGGCCTATAATCGTGTTCTGCTCTCGCCGCTGCTGGCGGGCGAGATCGGCGAAGGGGAGATCGAGCTCAAGACGGCCGCCTGGTGGCGCGGGCGCGGCATCTCCACCTTCTACGGCCGCTCCGTCGAGAGCATCGACCGCGCGGCGCGGACGGTGACGCTCAGCGGGGGCCTGGCCCTGCCCTATGGCAAGCTCGTGCTCGCGACCGGCTCGACGCCGCTGCGCCCACCCTTCCCGGGTAGCGATCTCGCCGGCGTCGCGACTTTCCGCGATACCGCCGATGTCGGCACGATGCGGGCCTATGCCCGGCGCGGCGCCCGCATCGTCGTCATCGGCGGCGGGCTTCTCGGGCTTGAGGCCGCCTACGGCCTCAGCCGAGCCGGCGCCGAAGTGACGCTGCTCCACCTCGTCGACCGCCTGATGGAACGTCAGCTCGACCATGAGGGCGCAGGCCTGCTCGCCGCGGCGATGGCTGCGCGCGGTATCGACGTGCGCCTCTGCGCCGAAACGAAAGGCTTCCGCGGCAAGGACCATGTCGAGGCGGTCGAACTGACGGACGGCACCGAAATTCCCGCGGACCTGGTGGTCATCGCCATCGGCGTGCGCCCGAATGTCGGACTCGCACGGGCAGCTGGCCTCGGTGTGGGCCGCGGCATCCTGGTCGATGATGGCCTCGCCACCGACGATCCCGCGATCTTCGCCATCGGCGAATGCGCCGAGCATCGGGGCCTGGCCTATGGGCTGGTCGAGCCCGCTTATGAGCAGGCTCGCGTGCTGGCCGCGAGGCTAGCCGGGCGTGAGGGCGCCTATCGGGGCTCGCTGCTCTCGACCAATCTCAAGGTCTCCGGCGTCGGCGTCTTCTCGGCGGGCGAATTCGAGGCCGGCGACGGCGCCGAGACCGTCGTGCTGCGCGATCCCGCCGCGGGCATCTACCGCAAGTTCGTGCTGCGCGAGGGGCGGCTCGCCGGCTGCGTGCTCGTCGGCGATACGCAGGGCGCGCTGTTCTATCTCGGGCTGATCCGCTCGGGCCAGGACATCAGCGCAATCCGCGCCGACCTGCCCTTCGGCGAAAGCTATTGCATCGGGGAGGCCGCCTGATGCGCCACGACGCCCCCCTCGCTCCAACCGTGGTGCGCACGACCTGCCCCTATTGCGGCGTCGGTTGCGGCGTGCTGGCAACGCCGGACGGGCTGGGAGGCGCCGCCATCGCCGGAGATGCGGACCACCCAGCCAATCGCGGACGCCTCTGCTCCAAGGGTTCCGCCCTCGGCGAGACGCTGGGGCTCGGCAGCCGGGTGCTGCACCCGCTGAAGCGCAACGCTGCCGGCAGCTACGACAGGGTCGGCTGGGACGAGGCGCTCGATGCCGTCGCCGCCGGGCTGAAGGCCATTGCCGCCGAACACGGCCCCGAGGCGATCGCCTTCTACCTCTCCGGCCAGCTTCTGACCGAGGACTACTACGTCGCCAACAAGCTGGCGAAGGGCTTCATCGGCTCGCCCCATGTCGACACCAACTCACGCCTGTGCATGTCCTCGACGGTCGCTGCACAGCGCCGGGTCTTCGGCTCGGACACGGTGCCCGGCGCCTATAAGGATCTCGACAGCGCCGACCTGATCGTCCTCGTCGGCTCGAACACGGCCTGGTGCCATCCGATCCTGTTCCGGCGAATGCAGGACAACCGGCGGGAGCGTGGGGCGCGCCTCGTCGTCCTCGACCCGCGCGTCACCGCGACGGCGGAAGACGCCGATATGGTGCTGACGCTGAAGCCCGGCTCCGACGCCGCGCTCTTCGCCGGGCTGCTCGTCCATCTCGCCGACCGCGGCCTTGTCGACCGCACCTATGTCACACGCCATGTCACGGGCTTCGACGAGGCGCTCGCCAATGCACGCGAGATTGCGCCCGACATCGAGGCCGTTTCCACCGCCACCGGCCTGCCGGCTGAACGGATCGCGGCCTTCTACGAGCTCTGGGCGAGCACGCCGCATGTCGTCACGGCCTGGAGCCAGGGCGTCAACCAGTCGGCGCAGGGCACCGACAAGGTCGCCGCCATCCTGAACTGCCATCTCGCCACAGGCCGGATCGGGCGGCCCGGCTGCGGCCCCTTCTCCCTCACGGGCCAGCCCAATGCGATGGGCGGGCGCGAGGTCGGCGGTCTCGCCAACATGCTCGCCGCCCATATGGGTTACGGTGCGGAAGAGATGGATCGCGTCCGCCGCTTCTGGCAGGCGCCGAACATGGCCCGCCGCGAAGGCCTGAAGGCCGTCCAGATGCTCGAGGCCGCCGCTGAAGGCCGCCTCCGCGCGATGTGGGTAATGGCGACGAACCCCGCCGTGTCCCTTCCCGATGCGGACAGGGCCCGCGCCGCGCTCGCCGGCCTCGACCTGTTCGTCGTCTCCGAGAACGTGCTCTCGAACGACACGCTCGCAGCCAAGCCCCACTACATCCTGCCGGCCGCCGCCTGGGGCGAGAAGGATGGCACCGTCACCAATTCCGAGCGCCGCATCTCGCGCCAGCGCGCCTTCCTGCCGCTGCCCGGCGATGTGAAGCCGGACTGGTGGATCATCTGCGAGGTCGCCAAGCGCCTCGGCTTCGGCGCGACCTTCGCCTATGCCGGCCCGCACGCGATCTATGCCGAGCATGCGGCGCTCTCCGCCTTCGAGAATGACGGCACGCGCGATTTCGACATCGGCGCCCATGCCGGGCTCGACAAGGTCGCCTATGACGGGCTCAGGCCGGTGCAATGGCCCGTGCCCGCATACCGGCCGCAGGGCACCGCACGGCTCTTCGGCGATGGCAACTTCTTCGGCCCCGAGCGCCGCGCGCAGATGCGCCCGCTCGCCGCGCCGAAGCTGGCCACGGCAACGAGCGAAGCCTTTCCGCTGCTGCTCAACACCGGCCGCGTCCGCGACCACTGGCACACCATGACTCGCACCGGCCTCAGCCCGCGGCTCAGCGCGCATATCGCCGAGCCTCCGGTTTATGTGCATCCAGCCGATATCTTGCGCTTCGGGCTGGCCGAGGGCGGCTTCGCGCGTCTCGCCAGTGCCCACGGCACGGCCGTCCTCAGGATCGTCGCCGATCAGGGCGTCGCCGAGGGAGCACTTTTTGCGCCGATTCACTGGTCGGAAGAGACAGCCTCCAACGCGCGCATCGGCGCCCTGACGCAGCCAATCTGCGACCCCTTCTCCGGCCAGCCCGAGATGAAGGCGACGCCGGTCTCCATCGCGCCGATCGCCTATCGTTTCGAAGGCTTCGTCCTGTCGCGCGAGCCGTTTGCCCTGCCGGCGGGGAGCTGGTGGGCGCGGCTTGCCGTACAGGGCGGCGAGGGCCGGCTTTTCGCCACCGACGCTCCCGTCGATGCCATGGCGGCCCTGATGCGTGAGCGTTTCGGCGCGGACGAACTGACCGAACTGATCGACTGCGACGGCGGCAGCTATCGTTGTGCCGTGCTCCAGGAAGGCCGGCTCGTGGCCGCCCTCTTCCTCGCGCCTGCGGGCCGCGCGCCGCTCTGGGACATGGTCAAGGCCGTATTCGCCGATCCGGCGGCAACCGTGGAGAGCCGGCTTGCCCTGCTCTCGGGACGGAACCCCGGCGGCGCCGACCCCGGCCCGACCGTCTGCGCCTGCTTCGGCGTGGGCTTGAACGCGATCCGCGCTGCCTTCGAAGCCGGAGCCGCGACGGCCGAGGAGATCGGCGTTCAACTCAAGGCGGGAACCAATTGCGGCTCCTGCCTTCCCGAAATCCGCCGTATCGGCGCGCAGGCACGCGCGAGCGAGGCGGCATGACGAATGCGACGGAAGAGCTCAGTCAGAGGAGAGACTGGAACATGGGTCAGCCTGTCTTGAAAGGCGCGACTGCGGGCGCGACGGTTGTCACGCTCTCGGGCAAGCCGTCCGAGGTCGTGCCGCTGCCGGCCGGGCCTGCGAAACCCTTCGCAGCGAAGCTCGTCCCCTGGGGGAAGAGCGCCCTCGTCAACCTCTTGCCGCCGCTGATCACGGTCGCGCTGATCCTGCTGTTCTGGCAGATCGCGGCTTCCGGACCGCAATCCTCGCTGCCGCCGCCCACCAAGATCTGGGAGGAGGCGAAGGATCTGATCGTCGAACCGTTCTACTGGGCGGGCTCGCAGGATATCGGCCTGGGCTGGCGCATCCTCGTCTCGCTGCAGCGCGTCGCGATCGGCTTCAGCCTGTCGGCGATCGTCGGCGTGCTGCTCGGCGCGCTGGTCGGCCAGTCGGTCTGGGCGATGCGCGGGCTCGATCCGGTCTTCCAGGTGCTCCGCACCGTGCCGCCGCTCGCCTGGCTGCCACTCTCGCTCGCCGCCTTCCGCGACAGCCAGCCCTCGGCTATCTTCGTGATCTTCATCACCGCGATCTGGCCGGTGATCATCAACACCGCCGTCGGCATCCGCAACATCCCGCAGGATTACCGCAATGTCGCGCAGGTGCTGCGGCTGAACCAGATCGAGTTCTTCTACAGGATCATGGTGCCCTCGGCCGCGCCCTACATCTTCACGGGCCTCAGGATCGGCGTCGGCCTGTCCTGGCTCGCCATCGTCGCGGCGGAGATGCTGACCGGTGGCGTCGGCATCGGCTTCTTCATCTGGGACGCGTGGAACTCCTCGCGCCTCTCCGACATCATCGTGGCGCTGGTCTATATCGGCGTGGTCGGCTTCCTGCTCGACCGCCTCGTCGCTCTCGTCGGCCATGTCGTCACCCGCGGCACCGCGACCAACTGAGGGCTTAAACGTGAGCTATCTCAAAATCGACCATGTCGACAAACGCTTCCAGCGCGGCGCCGCCACCACGGAAGTCCTGAAGGACGTCAGCCTCGTCATCGACAAGGGCGAGTTCGTCTCGATCATCGGCCATTCCGGCTGCGGCAAGTCGACCCTGCTCAACATCGTCGCGGGGCTGACGCCGGCGACGACCGGCGGCATCCTGCTCGAAGGCAAGGAGGTCAACGCGCCGGGGCCGGACCGCGCCGTGGTCTTCCAGAACCACTCGCTGCTGCCCTGGCTCACCGTCTACGACAATGTCGCGCTCGCCGTGAACAAGGTCTTCGGGGGCAAGAAGAGCAAGGCCGAGCGGCATGGCTGGATCATGCACAATCTCGACCTCGTCCAGATGGCCCATGCAAAGGACAAGCGGCCCGGCGAGATCTCGGGCGGCATGAAGCAGCGCGTCGGCATCGCCCGCGGCCTCGCCATGGAGCCGAAGATCCTGCTGCTCGACGAGCCCTTCGGCGCGCTCGACGCTTTGACCCGGGCGCATCTGCAGGACTCGGTGATGCAGATCCATGCCGCGCTCGGCAACACCATGATCATGATCACCCACGACGTCGACGAGGCCGTGCTGCTCTCCGACCGGATCGTGATGATGACCAACGGCCCTTCCGCCCGCATCGGCGAGGTTCTGGACGTGCATCTCGCCCGCCCGCGCAAGCGGCTCGAGCTGGTCACCGACCGCACCTACATCGCCGCCCGCGAGGCGGTGCTGAGGTTTCTCTACGAGCGTCACCGCTTCGTCGAAGCCGCATGAGGAGAGCGTCATGACACCCGAACAGGTCTCCGAGATTCGAGTGAGCTTCTCCAAGGTCGCGCCCATCGCCGAGCAGGCCGCCGCCCTGTTCTACGGCCGGCTGTTCGAGATCGCGCCGGAGATCCAGCCGCTCTTCAAGGCGGCCGACATGAAGGAGCAGGGGCGCAAGCTGATGGGCACGCTCGCGGTCGTGGTGAAGGGGCTCGACGATCTGCCGGCACTGATGCCGGCGGTCGAAGCGCTGGCCCGCAAGCATGTCGGCTACGGCGTCAGCGCCGCCCATTACGCGCCGGTCGGCGCTGCGCTGCTCTGGACGCTGGAGCAGGGCCTCGGCGAGGGCTTCACCCCGACCGTGAAGGACGCCTGGACGACGGCCTATGGCGCGCTCTCCGGCGCGATGATCGCGGCAGCCGAGAAACCGGCCACCGCCTGAAAAAGCGCAGTGGAAGTTACCCATGAGTGACGATTTCACCCCCGATCAGAAGCGCTATCTTGAAGGCTTCATGAGCGGCCTGCAGTCGGCTCGCACGGCGCGCGGTCTCGGTCCGCTCGGTGGCGCGCCGGGCAGCGCTCCGGCCAAGCCTGATGGCCCCGACAAGGAGCATGCCGAGGCGCAGGCGAGGACGGTCGCCGCCGGCGGCAAGCTCGTCGATCAGGAGAAGTGGAAAGCCGCCGAACACCCCTTCGACGCCTATGCCCGCTTCAAGGAGCAGGCCCAGGCCGGCATCTATCCGAAGCCGGAGGACAATTTCCGCTGGCGCTATCACGGCCTGTTCTACGTCGCCCCCGCGCAGAACAGCTATATGTGCCGGCTGCGCATTCCCAACGGCATCCTCAAGGCCTGGCAGTTCGCCGGCGTCGCCGACATCGCGGAGAGCCTCGGCGGCGGCTACAGCCACGTCACCACCCGCGCCAATCTCCAGATCCGCGAAATCACCGCCGAGAACGCCCCGCTCCTGCTCGAAGGCCTCGCCGATCTCGGGCTGACCGCCAAGGGCTCGGGTGCCGACAACATCCGGAACGTCACCGGATCGGCGACCGCCGGCATCGATCCGCTTGAGCTGCTCGACACACGCCCGCATGCCCGCGCCTGGCACCATCACATCCTGAACGACCGCTCGCTCTACGGGCTACCGCGCAAGTTCAATGTCGCCTTCGATGGCGCTGGCTCCATCGCGACGCTGGAGGACACCAACGACATCGGCTTCCAGGCCATCGAGGTCGGAGACGGAGCCTCCTTCGAGGACCAGCCGGTTGCGCCTGGAATCTGGTATCGCCTCGCGCTCGGCGGCATCACCGGCCATAAGGACCTCGCCCGCGATACCGGCGTCATCATCGCCCCATCCGACGCGATTGCCGTCGCGGATGCGATCGTCCGGGTCTTCATCGCCAACGGCAACCGCACCGACCGCAACAAGTCCCGGCTCAAATACGTGCTCGATGCCTGGGGCTTCGACAAGTTTCTCGCCGCCGTCGAGGAGAAGCTCGGCCGCCGGCTGATCCGGCTCGACGACACCTTCGTCAAGCCGCGCCCCGTCTATGACCGGCTCGCCCATATCGGCATCCACAGACAGGTCCAGCCCGGCCTCAACTGGATCGGCGTGGCATTGCCGGTCGGCAAACTCACGGTGCAGCAGATGCGCGTCATCGCCTCGATCGCCCAGGGCTGCGGCGACGGCGATATCCGTCTGACCGTCTGGCAGAACCTGCTGATCTCCGGCGTGCCGGACGCGAAGGTCGACGATGTGCTCGCCAATCTGCAGGCCATCGGCCTCTCCGCCGAAACCTCGGTGCTGCGCGCCGGGCTGATCGCCTGCACCGGCGCAACCGGCTGCAAATTCGCCGGCGCCCATACCAAGGAGGATGCGCTCGCCATCGCCGCCCATTGTGAGCCGCGCATCACGCTCGACACAGCCGTCAACATCCACCTGACCGGCTGCCACAACTCCTGCGCCCAGCACTATATCGGCGATCTCGGGCTGATCGGCGCCAAGGTTCCGGTCAATGACGAGGGCGACACCGTGCCCGGCTACCACGTCTTCGTCGGCGGCGGCTTCGGCGTCGAGGGCGGCATGGGCCGAGAATTCCGGACCAATGTGAAGGCGGAGGATGCGCCGGCCCTGGTCGAGGCGATCCTGCGCAGCTGGCAGACGCATCGCGCCGCACCGGATGAGAGCTTCGTCGCCTTCGCCCGCCGCCATGACATCGCGGCCCTGCAAGCCCTGGTCGAGCAGATCGGAGACGCGGCATGACCGTCCAGAGCCCGAACCCGATCGTCCAGGTTCTGCCGGAAACCGCGCCCTTCAGCGAGGAGCAGCGCTCCTGGCTGAACGGCTTCTTCGCAGGGCTGCTTTCGCTCGACAATGCCGGCGTGACCGCATTGTCGCCGGCCGAGAACGCCGCCGTCATGGCCGAGACCGAGGACGGGGCGCCCTGGCACGATCCTTCGCTGGAAATGGCAGAGCGCATGAAGCTGGCCGAGGGCAAGCCCCTGCCCCGCCGGCTCTACGCCGCCATGGCCCAGCAGGATTGCGGACAATGCGGCTATGTCTGCGAAACCTATTCCGCCGCCATCGCCTCCGGAGCCGAGGGGCGTCTCAATCTCTGCGCGCCCGGCGGCAAGGAGACGCTGCGCCAGATCAAGGCGCTGGTGGAGGAGCCCGGCGCTTCTGCCCCGACCACTCCCACTGAAGCCACACCACCCGCGGAGCTGGGGCCGAAGGGGCGCTGCCGCGAGAACCCCGCGCTCGCAACCTTTCTCTCGCGCCGCAAACTCAATGGCCAAGGCTCCGAGAAGGAGACCTGGCACGTCGAGTTCGACCTCTCGGAATGCGGGCTCGACTATGTCGTCGGCGATGCTTTCGGCATCGCCGCCCAGAACGACCCCCGCCTCGTTGATGCAGTCATCGCTCTCCTGGGCGCGCGGCCGGATGCCGAGATCGGCGGCAAGTCCTTGCGTGACAAGCTGGTGGCCGATTGCGCGCTCGGCCCGGCCCCCGACGCATTGTTCCAGCTCATCTCCTACGTCACCGGCGGGGAGGCCCGCGCCAAGGCCAGGCGCCTTGCGGCAGGGGAAGATCCCGATGGAGATCTCGACCGGCTCGACGTGCTCGGCACGCTGCACAAATTCTCGCAGGCGCGGCTCTCGGCAGAGGCTTTCGTCGAGGCGCTCGATCCGCTCCAGCCGCGGCTCTATTCGATCTCCTCGTCGCACCACGCCACGCCCGGCCGCATCACGCTGACGGTCGATGCGGTGCGCTACAAGATCGGCTCGCGCCCGCGCTGGGGCGTGGCCTCGACCTTCCTCGCCGAACGGGCGCTGCCCGGCGACAAGGTGCCGGTCTATGTCCAGCGTGCCCATGGCTTCGGGCTCCCGGCCGATCCGGCAACGCCGGTCATCATGTGCGGCCCCGGCACGGGCGTCGCGCCCTTCCGCGCCTTCCTGCACGACCGGCAGGCGACCAAGGCGCCGGGCCGCAACTGGCTGTTCTTCGGCCATCAGCGCCGCACCTGCGATTTCTTCTACGAAGACGAGCTGCAGGCGATGAAGGATGCGGGCTTCCTCACCAATCTCACGCTCGCCTGGTCGCGCGATGCCGGCGCGAAGGTCTATGTCCAGGACCGCATGCGCGAGCGCGGCAGCGAACTCTGGTCATGGCTCGAACAGGGCGCGCATTTCTACGTCTGCGGCGATGCCAAGCGCATGGCCAAGGATGTCGAGCGCGCGCTGGTCGATGTCGTCGCCGAACATGGCGATCGCTCCAGCGAGGAAGCGATCGCCTATGTCGCCTCGTTGCGGAAGGCAGGGCGCTACCAGGCTGACGTCTATTAGGGGTCGCTGATTTTCTGCGGAAACACGCCGTCATCCCGGGCTTGACCCGGGATCCATCGTAGGCCGCCGAGCCCTATGATGGATTCCGGATCGGCGCCGCTATCGCGGCTTGTCCGGAATGACGGGACCGTTTCCGCTAAAACACAACACGCACGAGTGCGTTTTCCGATCAGGTTGGATCGCAAAAGCCGTCATTGCGAGGAGCGAAGCGACGAAGCAATCCAGGGGCCGCCGGGCTCTACGTCCTCCTGGATTGCTTCGCTGCGCTCGCAATGACGGTTCAGACTGATCGGAAAACGCTCTAGGGGCCATCGGTTCGCGAGCAGTCCGGAATCCCCTTGCTCGGCAATGTTGCGGCAAGCATCGGGGTCGATATCGGGCAAAATTCAGCCCGACGCGAAGCCCATCCTATGCTGCAGCCGTCAGCGCCTTCCACCACCCGCAAGCCGGATGCAGGCACCTCGCTCATGCGCGGCCGCTGAGGACCCGGCATGCGCATTCTTCTGGTCGAAGACGAACCGGAGATGGCCAGTGCATTGCGCACGGCTCTCGCGCAACATGACATGGTCGTCGACCATGTCACCACTTTGGCCGACGGCGAGGAAGCGATCGCGGCCGGCGTTCATGGCGCGGTGCTGCTCGATCGCAACCTGCCTGATGGCGACGGGCTCGATCTGCTTCCCCGCATACGCGCCCGGAAGCTGCCCGCTCCCGTCATCATCCTGACCGCGCGCGGCGACATCGAAGAGCGAGTCGAGGGGCTCGATACGGGCGCCGACGACTACCTGGCCAAGCCTTTCGTGATCGATGAGCTGCTCGCGCGGTTGCGCGCCGTGCTGCGCCGATCGGTCGAGCTGGCGCCGGATCTCCTGCGCCTCGGCCGTTTCGAATTCGACTGGCGCAATCGCAGCGCAAGCGTGGATGGGCAGGCCCTCGATCTGCCGCGGCGAGAGCTGTTGGCGCTGGAGAGCCTGCTGCGCCGCCATGGCCGCGCTGTCCAGCGCACGACACTGGAAGAGGCCGTCTACGGCTTCGACGACGAAATCCAGTCGAACGCGCTCGACATGCATATCTCTCGCCTGCGCCGGAGGCTGAGCAATGCCGGGGCGGGGCTCGAAATTCACGGAATCCGAGGCATCGGCTATCTGCTGAAGCGGGCGGCATGACCTTTCCGGCACCGCGTGCCCATTCGCTGAAGTGGCGGCTGATCCGTCGGCTTCTCGCGCTGCAGGCGGCGCTGCTGTCCCTGCTGATCGTGTCGATCATCGCTGCGCTCTATCTCGGTGGCCACCTCCTCAACTTCGAATCCGAAGACGTCACGATCGACGCGCTGAAGAACGCGGTGTTGCGCGACGCCAATGGCGGTCTGGCGGTCCGCGAGACGCCGGAGCTGATCAAGCTGCGCACGACAGTGCCAGGTCTTTGGTACATCCTGCGCGATCGGCAGGGGCACCAGCTGATCGAGGGCTCTCCACCATCGCACTTCGCACGCATCGGCGATGCGCTGGACGGGATCGGCAATGCGCGCATGGGCTGGAATTGGGGGGCCCCGCCGCGCCCGAACGCCCAGATGCGCTGGGTCGGGAGCGCGGCTGGTGAAATCCAGGTCGTGACCGGTCCCGGAGGCGAGGCGCCGCTCCGCTGGCTGATCCAGAGCGTGCTCGTCATCTTCGCGAGCTTCGTATTGCCGGCGCTTGTCGTCATGGCCCTGGCGACCCTGATCGCGACGCCGATGGTGGTCAGCCGGGCGCTGGGCGGGCTCGGAACCGTTGCTGCGGAGGCGGAGCGGATCGACATCGACCGCCAAGGCACCCGTCTCCCGACAGCGCTGACGCCGACCGAAGTCACGCCGCTGGTCGATGCGGTCAATCGCGCCCTGCAACGACTGGACGAGGGGCATTCCCGGCGGAAGCGCTTCCTCGCCGACGCCGCTCATGAGTTGCGGACACCGATCGCGATCCTGCAGACCCGGCTTGAGACATTGCCGGGCTCCATGGAACGCACCCGGCTGCTCGAGGATATTGCCCGGCTCGCCGTGATGGCCGAGCAGTTGCTCGATCTGCAGCGGTTGGAACGTGCCCCCAACGCCTTCGTCAGGCTCGACCTCGTCGCGATCGGCCGGCGCGTCGCCATCGATCTTGCACCACTCGCCATCAACGCCGGCTACGCGCTCGCCTTCGACACCGAAGCCGAACGGGTTGACGTCGTCGGGGACGCTGCGGGGCTCGAGCGGGTGCTTGTCAATCTGGTGCAGAACGCCATCCAGCATGGCGGCCGGCGTGGCACGATCACCATCTCGGTCGGGAGCGAGCGGATCATCGATGTGATCGATGAAGGCCCCGGGATCGCAGCCGAACGGCGTGAGCGGGTCTTCGAGCCCTTCTCCCGCCTCGCCCATCAGGATCGGGGCGCTGGCCTGGGGCTTCATCTCGTGCGGGAAATTGTCCAGCTGCACGGCGGCGCCATCGCCATTCTGGATCGACCGTGCGGAACCTGTTTCCGCCTGAGCTTGCCGATGCCGACCTGAACGCCTCAGGCTCAGGCCGGGCATAATGCTGAGATAATCGAGCAAAGCGAGATCTCCGCGGCCTGGGCGTCACAACAAGAGAAGACGGCGGGCGTGGAGATGGCGCCCGTATGGTTCTCAAGCCGCCAAGCCAGTCGACTGCCGGCTACTGGAAGAAGGCACGCAAGGTTCTGGGAACGGCCGCATTGTCGGTCGGCCTGACTGCTTGCGCCAGCCCCTCCAATCTCCCCTCGAACCTGCCCTTGACGGAAATCACGGCGTCGGCTCGCCCGCGCTCATCAACCGCGCGTCCAGGAACGACTGCAGTCATGCTGGCTCTGTCGGGCGGAGGAGCCCGTTCTGCCGCCTTTGGATACGGCGTTCTGTCGACGCTGGCCGAACAACCGGCCTCTGAGGAAACCGGGCGGACGCTCGCCGACGATATTGCAGTGGTGGCCGGCGTTTCAGGCGGCGGCATGCTGGCGGCCTATCTCGCCTTGCATGGTCCGTCGGGGATACCGGCCTTCAAGCGCGATTACCTCGACCAGGATCCTGAAGCGTCGCTGCGAACCGCCATCACACCGGACAATCTGCTGCGCGGCTATCGCGGTGGCATCAATGACCTCACCGGCTTGGCGGCCTGGCTCGATGCTCATCTCTACCACGGTGCAACGCTCGGCGACCTCGAACGTACGGGAGGGCCGCGCCTCCTGCTGCACGCGACGGACCTCTATAATCGGGCACCCTTCTCCTTCGATCGCGAGAGCTTCCGCACGATCTGCAGCGACTACACCACCTTTCCCCTGTCTCATGCCGTCGCGGCGTCGGCAGCCGTGCCGGTCTTGTTTGCGCCGGTCGTGCTGGAAAACTTCAACCCGGTTTGTCCGCTTGCATCGGGCGCCCCAGCGACGCCGGCAACGGGCTCGGCGGTCATATCCCATCTTCAGGAAACGCAGGCTCGTTACGCAACAGCTCCTGACTTGCGCTACCTCAAGCTGCTCGATGGTGGCTTGGTCGACAATCTGGCCGCCCGAAACCTCATGAGGTCGATGCGCCGACCGGCACCGTCGCCGCTCCCGGTGGCGACCGCGCGGGAGGTCAGACGCATCATCGTGATCGTCGCCGACGCCTCGCTGCGCGTTGGCGGCGACATGTCGACGACAACGGACGGTCCGGGCGCCCTGGACGCCATCACGGCTTCGATCGATGCGATGGTCGATAACTCAAGCCGGGCCAGCCTCGACAGGCTGGAGGAGGAGACCAGGCGCTGGCGGGAACGCCTGATCCGCTGGCGTTGCGATGCCATGCAAACGCAGGATTGCGACAAGCTCGAGATCAAGTTCGTCAGGCTGTCCCTGGCTGACATACGCGAACCCGAGACGAGAGCCCGCATTCTCCAGCTGCACAACAAGCTTTCGCTCAAGGCCGACGAGGTCGATTTCCTCTCCGGCCTCGGGCGCCGCCTTCTCGTGGCCAATCTCCAGTACCGCCGGATTATCGCCGCGCGATGATCCCGATCGCGGAACTCATCCAAATCGGGCGCCAAGGTGCAGGCTCAACAGCCTGAGACGGCCCTCTTCTCGCTGAACGGCACAATTGTTTGCGCTTCTGCCTGCTCAGCTCCGTCGAGGCCCACCCCCATCTTGCAACTGATCCGGTACACAGCGGCGGGCGGCAGATTGAGGAAGGTTCCCCCTATTCGCTCCGACGTCAGGCCGAGGCTGTCCAGAATCTGCTCCGAGATCGGACAGCGGGGGCCGTAGGTGAACTGATAGAAGGCCCCACCGGGCCGCAAGCACCGAAATGCCCCGCGTAGAATGCTGGCAACCTGCCGAGCCGGCATCGAAGGAAGCCCCAATCCACTCAGGACAGCTCCAGCCTCGGCGCTCGCGAGTTTGGCATCTCCGCCCAGCTCGGCGGCGTCCATCTCCAGCACCCGCGCACAAGGAAAGCGGCGGCGCAGCAACGCTGCAAATCGAGGATTCAATTCGACCAGGGTCAGGCTGCTTTCCGGGACGCCGCGGTTGCGCAGGGCGTCCGTGAACACACCCGTTCCTGGCCCGAGTTCGACGATCGGGCCTGTCATTTCGTTGATTTCTTGCGTCATAAGCCTCGCCAAGGAATGACTGGAGGGGGCGATGGCTGCCGTCCGCAGGGGAGCAGCCAGCCATTGGCTCAGGAAAAACATGGTCGTCTTCATCAGGGTTCGCAGCCATCAGTCGTAAGGGTCAACCTCGTCTGATCGCAGCGGTTGACGGCCGCACGGCGCAAAAGCGCCATGTTGGCGCAAGCTGACTGAGGCAGGAGCCAGGATAGGTTGGCCGAAGAGGAGGGATTGGTGCGGCTTTTGCTGGTCGAGGATGAGCCGGAGATGGCGTCAGCCTTGCAGTCCGCCTTGCGTCGTCACGACATCCTTGCTGACCACGCGGATGGGCTCGATGTCGCCTTCGATATGGCTGCAACCTCCCCTTATGACGCGGTGATCCTTGATCGCGGTCTGCCCGATGGGGACGGTCTGTCGCTCATTGCCAAACTGCGCCGCCGCGATATCCGCGTTCCAGTGATCGTGCTGACCGCGCGGGGGCGTTTGCCCGACCGCGTAGCCGGGCTTGATGGCGGGGCGGACGACTATCTCGTGAAGCCGTTCGCCTTCGAGGAGCTGCTGGCGCGGATACGGGCCGTGATGCGACGCCCGGAGCAGCTTCGACAGATGGTTGTCAGGCTCGGGCGGCTGACGCTCGATCTCGATCATCGCGAGGCGCGTGTCGAGGGAATGCGTTTCGACTTGCCCCGGCGCGAGCTCCTCGTGCTGGAGGCGCTGATGCGCCGGGCCGGGCGGATGGTGACGCGGGAAACCTTGATGGAGTCGGTCTTCGGCCTTGCCGACGAGGTCCAGTCCAACACGCTGGACAGTCATATCTCGCGATTGCGCCGCAAGCTTTCCGATGCAGAGGCCGATGTCGTCATCAACGGAATCCGCGGCGTGGGCTACATGCTGATGGAGCGCACATGAGGTCGGAGGGCGGGCGTTCCCTCAATGGCCAACTCATCCGGCGCCTGATCGCCTTGCAGAGTTCGATTCTGCTGGCCGTCCTGCTCGGCCTGTTCCTGAGGGGCGATCTATTCTCCTTCCGCTCGGCCGACCGGACAATCGAAACCCTCCAGCGGGCGATCGAGCGTGACGCATCCGGGGCGCTGCACCTACGCGAGACCGATGAGCTGAAAGCCCTGCGCGCTGCGGAGCCCGATCTCTGGTTCATCATTCGCGATGCGAAAGGCAATCGCCTGATCGGGGGACAAGTGCCCGCTCCGTTCACTCAGGTTGCAGATTCGCTAGACGGGGTTGGGCAAGCCCGCTTTGGATCGACCGTCGATAGCGAGGCCATGGAAAGTCCCGAGGCGCGCATGCGCCAGGTCACGACATCCGCAGGCGAAGTCCAGATCCTGACGGGAACCGAAAGCCGCGCTTCCCTCGCCATCGTGGCGCTCGGGGCAGCGTTGGTCTTCATCAAGATCGGCTTGCCGATAGCGCTGGTCATGATCCTCGGCATCGTCATCGCGACACCGCTGGTCGTACGAACCGCGGTTGCCGGGATAGCCAAGGCCGAGAAGCAAGCCGCCCTCATCGATATCGGCCAGCGAGGGGTCAGACTGGACACGGCGGGAACATCGCCCGAGATCGCCTCGCTCATCAGCGCGATCAACGAGGCACTGCGTCGGCTTGATGAGGGTTATGATCGCTACCAGCGCTTTCTGGCGGATGCTGCGCACGAACTCAGAACGCCGATCGCTATCCTGGACACGCGCGTCGCCAGCCTGCCGCCAATCCCGGAACGCGCGCAGCTCGCGGCGGATTTGACGCGGCTGACCGTCCTGACCGAGCAATTGCTGGATCTCGAGCTCTTGCGTCGCGAGGTGAAGGCCGTCGCCCCCATTTCGATACGTCGGCTGGCGAAGCGCGTCATCAGCGACATGGCTCCCCTCGTCTTTGCTGCTGGATACGAGCTGGATTTCGAATCCGAAGAGGTCGACCCTGTTGTCCAGGGCGACGAAGGAGCACTGGAACGGGTGCTGGCCAATCTCATCCAGAATGCCGTGGATCACGGCGGCAGGCGCGGAACAATCCGGATTCGCGTTTGCCCTTCCGGGGCCATCGAAGTCTGCGACGACGGCCCCGGCATTCCCATCTCGGAACGCGATCGCGTCTTTGAACCCTTTCATCGATTGAAGCCGCGCTCGCGCGGGAGTGGCCTAGGACTTCATCTGGCCCAGCAGATTGTAGAGCTGCATGGCGGGCGGATTGCTGCAGGCGAAAGCTCGACAGGCGGCGCGCGCATGACGGTCTGTCTTCCCGTCCTGGCCCCGTAGCGCATTGTCCTCCAATGGCGTGTGAATTCGCCGCCTCGTTTTCAATAGCCAACTAAATAAAAACCGACACCCATATTCAAAATGAACCGAACAAGCGCCATGCTGGCGCAATCGAGGCCGCCAAAACTCCGCGACCTACCCCGCGTGAGAAGGCGATCAATCCGATGCGGCCCGCAATCACATCATCGAAGAAGCGGATGGCGATCTTTTCCACCCTGATCCTGGCGAGTATCGCTATCGGCTACGCCAGCCAGGCGCTCGCAAGCCGTTACGCGAACAAACCTCTAGAATTAAACGCGATGTCTCCTGAACGTCCTTCGCCAGAGGCTGGGCCTTACATTTTTGCCCAGCATCAAGCGCATCCCTGCCAGGATGGCCGTTTCAGCGACGGGCAACCTCGTGACTGCGAGGGCTTGTTGAGATGGCTGGATGAAGGTGGGGACGGAGGAGTGTTCCTCGACGAAAGATTCCACCGTCCCGAGCCTGTCGACCCTTGCACGGATGGCCGTTTCAACGATGGCCGGCCACGATCCTGCAGCGAATTGCTCCGCTGGCTTCGCGGCATGAACTAGCCAATCCCCCAACCGGCTCTGCCCCCGACATCCAGGCTCCAGCTACGCGTCGAGCGGGAAGATCGGGCGCCGCACGCGACGATAGGGCAGCTTGGTGAGATCGGGTGTGCAGAGCGCACCGCTGTCGCAGACGATGACCTTGCCTGCGATCGGCTCGAAGGCGGCCCGGAAATGCTGCATCGATTTCAGCGCCACCACCCGCTTGGCAGCGGGATCGATGCCGAAGGCACGGAACTGCTGGAGATCGTTCATCTGGGCGCGGATCGTGGTGACGAGGATATCGACGTCGCCGACGCGCAGGACCGCACAGGGCCCCCAGCTCGCATGCAACCCGCCCATCATCGGGCCGTCGCCGACATAGTTGCCGTCGCTGATGCTGACGAGCGTGCCGGTGAGCGCAAGCGGCCTGCCGCCGATCTCCGGGTCGACCTTGCCGCCGAGCCGGATGGATACCGTCGATCCTGGCTCGGCCCGGTGCAGCTCGGCCGCGGCTTCCGGATCGACGATCGGCCCGAAGCAGGCATCCTTCAGATCGGCGGCGATCATGCCCTTGAGTAGTTCGGTCGCATCGCCATAGCCGCCACCGCCGGGATTGTCGGCATAGTCGGCGATGATCAGCGGGCCGGATGTCGCGACATAGCCAGCCGCCTCTGCAACCGCTTCCTCCACCGAGAGGAACGGCGTGACCTTGTCGAAGCGGCGCTGCCACATATCCTCGACCAGCGCTTCGGCGAAGGCGCGGTGGCGCTCGTGATCGCCCTGGCAGGTGACAAGGACGGTCGGACCGACCTCCTCGATATCGGCATTGCCGAAACCGCCATTGACGCTGACGGCGAAGACGTCGGCCTCCTTCTCATAGGCCTTCGCCTTGGCGAGGCGCTCGACCATCGGGCCGATATCCGTGCGCCCGCCATTGACCTCTTCCAGCATCGGCCGCTCGGCGCGCAGCGTCACCGGCCTGATCTCGCCGGCCATGGTGCGTTGCAGGATACCGGCCGCCAGCCGTCCGGTCTCGCGGACATCGACATGCGGGTAGGTCTTGTAGGAAACGACGATGTCCGCCAGCTCCGTCATCTTCCGGGTGACGTTGGCATGAGGGTCGAGCGTGATGCCGATCGGCACGTCGCGACCGAGGACGGCGCGCAGGCGCTCCAGCAATTCGCCTTCGCCATCCTCGCAGAAATCGGTCACCATCGCGCCGTGAAGGCCGAGCAGCACGCCATCGATCGCCCCGCAATGCGCCTTTGCCGTATCGACGATGACGCCGGCGATGTGGTCGAAGGCGCCGCGCGTCACCGGCCCTGACGGCTGGGCAGCGGCGCTGATCGCATGGATGACACGCCAGCCGGCCGGCCGGCCGATATCGAGGAAGCCCGCGATCGGCGTGTTGGCCTCGCCACGTTCGGCAATGGCCGCCTCTCCCTGGCGGATGCCGCGATCCTTGAAGGCGGCATGGTCGGCCGGGCAGCGGCTGAAGGTGTTGCTCTCATGCGAGAACTCGGCGGTCAGAACGGTGAAGCTCATGGCGTTCCTCGGGTCTCTCTTGGTGCTCTTGGATGGCGGACCGGTCAGCCGTCGCGCAGCGGCCGGCGGATATCGAGCGCCTCGATCAGCGCGTCGCCGAACAGGTTGATGGCGATCACGGCCGCGGCGATCACGAGGCCGGGAAAGATGATGATCCAGGGCGCGATGAAGATCTGGGCGGTGCCAGAGCTCATCATCGCCCCCCAGCTCGGGATCGGCGGCTGGGCTCCCAGACCGAAGAAACCGAGCGTCGCCTCAAGCACGATCGCATCGCCCGTCGCCAGCATTCCGGCGACGATGACCGGCGTCATCGTGTTCGGCAGCAGATGCAGGAAGAGAACGCGGGCGGGGCTCGCACCGGCTGTCACCGCGGCATCGACGAAGAGCTCACCCTTCTGCGCCATGACCTGCGCCCGCGTCAGCCGGGTGAACTGGGCCAGATAGGCGATGGCGATGGCGATCGCCGTCGAATGCAGGCCCGGCCCGAGGATGGCGATCAGGATCAGCGCCAGCAGGATCTCCGGGAAGGACCAGGTCAGATCGACCACGACGGTGACGGCGCGGTCGAAAACCCCGCCGAAATAGCCGGCGGCAGCACCAAGCGTCGCCCCCGCCATCACCGAAAGGGCGATGGAGAGGACGCTGACGCTGAGCGAGGTGCGGGCGCCCTGGATGATGCGCGAGAGCAGGTCGCGTCCGAATTCATCGGTGCCGAGCCAATGCGCGGCCGAGGGCGGCGTGTTGGCCATGGCGAGCTTCTGCGCCGCATAGTCGTATGGGGCAATCCAGGGTGCGAAGATCGCACAGAGGACGAGCCCGATCAGGAACAGGGCGCAGAGGGCGCCGCGCGGCGAACGGGCCAGACGGGACACGAGGGTCGGACGGCTCATCGGGCACCCATCGCTTCGCGCAGGCGCGGATCGAGCGCCGCCTGGGCGAGGTCACCGAGCAGCGTGCCGAGCATCACCGCGATGGCGAGCATCAGCAGGCAGCCCTGCACCAGCGGATAATCGCGCTGCCCGAGCGCCGTGATCAGCAGGGAGCCGAGACCCGGCCGGGCGAAGACGTATTCGACCGTGACGGCGCCGCCGAGGATCCAGCCGATGCGCAGGCCGAGAATGGTCATCACCGGCAGCATCGCCTGCTGCAGCACATGCCGAAGCTGGATTCGCCAGAACGGCAGCCCCTTTGCCTGGAGCACGCGCACGAAGTCCCGCCCCGATATCTCGACCATCGCGGCGCGGGTCACGCGGGCGATCAGCGCCGTGCCCCCAATGCCGATGGTGAGCGCTGGCAGCACCAGCGCATCCCAGCTCCGGGCACCCGAGACCGGGAACCATTCGAACTGCACGGCGAAGAGCAGGATCATCAGCAGAGCCAGCCAGAAGCTCGGCAGCGTCGAACCGAGCAAGATGAAGCCCATCACCGCCCGGTCGAACAGGCTGTCGCGGAAGGAGGCGGCGAGCACGCCGGCCGTGATCCCGACGCTCGTCGAGAAGAGGAGCGCCGTGCCGCCGAGCGCGAGGCTGTGCGGCATGTTCTCCACGATCAGCTGCGCGACCGGCTGGCGCATCACGATGGCGTCGCCGAGATCGCCGGTCGCGACCTTGGCGAGCCAGCGCCCATATTGCATGAGCAACGGCTGGTCGAGGCCGTAGCGGGCGATCATCTGAGCCCGCTGCTCGGGCGACGAGCCGACCTGGATCAGATGCTCAAGCGGGTCGCCCGGCACGAGATGGATGATCATGAAGATCACCAGCGAGACGGCGAGGAACACCGGCACCAGCATGGCGAGCCGCCGGATCGCGAAGCGCAGCAAGGCACTCTCCCCTGTGCGACCGTGGCCGGGCTCAGTTCGCCGGCGCGATGTCGAGCATCGTCGGCCCGTAGAGCCCGGTCCCGCGGATCTTCCCGGGCATCACGATGCGCTTGCCATAGGCGAGGCTCTGCGCGGGCTGATAAATCGGCGCGAACGCGTACTGCGACAGCACGTATTCATGATATTTGGTGAAGTTCGCGACGCGCTCATCCCAGGTCTTCGACTTGTTCATGGCGATGTCGTTCAGCCGCTCCGCTTCCGGATCGTTGAACATCGAGACGTTGGGATAGCCCGCCCGCTTCGCAGCGAAGAACCAGTCGACGATGTCGGCATTGGTCCACTGATAGGAGCGGATCGCGAGCTGGTGCTCGGTCTTCTTACGATACTGCGCATTGATCGAGCCCGCATCGATGATGCTGATATCGGCCTGCACGCCGACTGCCTTGAGCTGGGCCTGGACGATCTCGACGAGGCGCTTGAACTCGGTGCCGTTCTGGGTCCAGAGCTTCACCTCGAGGCGCTTGCCATCCTTGACGCGGATGCCGTCGGGACCTGCCTTCCAGCCGGCTTCGTCGAACAGTTTCGTTGAACGTTCCGGATCGTAGGAGATCCGGTATTTCGGGTCGACCTGCGATTCCCTGAGCGAGGAAATCAGGAAGGTGTCCGCGGCCCCGCCGTTGCCGCCATAAAGACTGGTCAGGATCTCCTTCTGGTTGACCGCGAAGGCGGTCGCCTCGCGCACCTTGATATCGGTGAACGGCTCGACGCTGGTGTTGATCGGCATATAGACCAGCTCGTTGCCCGGAATGGTCACCAGCTTCACCGCCTTGTCGGCCTGGATGCGCGGCAGAAAGTCGGTCGGGACGTTGACGAGCAGGTCGGCGCCGCCGGTCTTCAGTTCGAGATAGGCGGTCGATTCCTCGGCGATCTCGCGGAAGGTCAGCTTCTTGAACTTGGCCGGCCCCTTGTTGGCCGACAAATCAGACGCCCAGGCATAGTCGTCGTTGCGAACCAGCACGGTCTGCTGACCGACGGTGAACTGCTGCATCTTGTAGGGGCCGGTGCCGACAGTCTCGGTCACGCCGAACTTGTCGCCGAGCGCCTGAAAGGCCTTGGGCTCCGGAATGCACATGAAGGAGCTGGCAAGATTGAACAGCAGGTTGGGGTCGGGATGCTTCATATGGAAGCGCACCGTCAGGTCATCGACGACCTCGACACGGTCGACCGCCTCAACGGTGAAGGCGTTCTCAGTGCCCTTGAACTGCGGCACCCACCATTCGACGGTCCTGGCGTTGAACGGCTCACCGTTGTGGAACTTCACGCCGGGCTTCAGCTTGAAGGTCCACTGCATCCCGTCGGGGCTCGCTTCCCACGACGCCGCGAGCTGCCCATGGAAGCTCTGATCGGCATCCTGCACGACCAACCGGTCGAAGATCAGCGTGGTGGCGGTGTTGAGCTTGGTCGCCTTGATCGGATTGTAGGTCGGCGCGCCGACGAGACGCGCCGTCATCACGAACGTCGCTTCCTGTGCCGGCGCGGCGGTCGCGCCCAGGGCGGCGAGGCCCAACGCCAGAAGGCTCCCCTTGATCATCGTCTTCATCCCGCTTCCCCTTTTGTTTCGAGATGTTGCGAAAGGCGTCGGCCGTGACCGTCAGTCGAGCGGGCCGGAGCTGTCGCCGACATGGCCGGTGAAGCGACCATAGAGTTCGGCCATCCGGTTCAGCCGCTGCTCGACCTGCGGGCCGAGCTCGACGAAGACCGCGTTGATCAGCAGATTGCTCAGGCTCGCCATCTGGGCGGTCGAGTCCCAGAACAGGTTGAACTCGGTCGAGACGACCAGCATCTCGTCGACGAGGCCGCGGCCCCAGTCGCAGAAGGAATCGGTCACGAGGGTGGTCGGGATGCCGGCCACCTTGGCTTCCTGCGCCAGCACCTTGGCCATGCGCGAATAGCGCCGCGCCTCGAAGATCACGAGATGACGTCCGGCCTCGCCCGAAAGCAGCAGCTCGGAGAAATTGCCGGCGGCGAGATCGACGAGATGGACACCGTCGCGCAGATACTGGAGCTGGTTGGCGAGGTACTGCGCCAGCCCCCGCTCGGTCTGGAAGCCGGTGACGTAGACGGAGTTCGCAGTGGCGAGCCGGCGCGCCACGCGCTTCCATTCCTCGCTTTGGGCGAGTTCATAGAGCCTGACGAGGCCGGCGATCTCGAGCTGAAGGCTGCGCGCAAGCTGGTCGTCGCCCGCGAGGCTGCGCTGCTGGAAATCGCGCAGCCGGTCGCTGATCAGCCAGGGCCTGTCGCCGATCTCCTCGGCGAGACTGCCCTTGAGATCCTTGAGGCTCTTGTAGCCGAGCGTCCGGCAGAAGCGCCCGACGGTCGGTTCGCTGACCGACACCTTCTCGGCCAGGCTGGCCGCCGTCTCGAAGGGCAGGCTCGGCATCTGCGCCAGCATGTAGCTCGCCAGCGCCTTGTCAGCCTTGGAACCGTTGGCGAGGCAAGCCTGCAATCTCTGGCGAAGGGTTTGAGACATCGAAACTCCCGAGGATGCCTCATCAAGAAATTTTTCTTTCATAACGTCAAATGATTTTTATTTTCTTGCAAATCCTTTCCGTTTGAGGCTCGTCTTCACGGTGCCCGCTTCGGGTAGATGGAGACGGGCATTCCCGCGCGATGACCACTGCAATACGACAGGCCGATGTGATCGTGCTCGGAGCCGGAATCGTCGGCGTCAGCGTGGCCCTGCATCTGCAGGAACGCGGCCGCAAGGTTCTGCTGGTCGACCGCAGCGAGCCCGGGGCTGAGACCAGCCACGGCAATGCGGGGCTGATCGAGCGATCCTCGGTGGTCCCCTATGCCTTTCCCCGCGACTTCGCGACGCTCGCTGCCTTCGCATCGAACCGCTCGATCGCCGTGCGCTACCGCCCGGCCAAGCTGCTGCAGATGGCGCCCTGGCTCGCGCGCTATTGGTGGAATTCGGCCCCCGCGCGCCTGGACAAGCTGGGCCGCGCGATCCTGCCGCTGATCGAGCGCTGCATCGACGAGCACAAGCATTGGACGAAGGCGGCCGGAACCGAAGCGCTCATACGAAACGGCGGCTGGATCGAGCTCTATCGCGACCGGCGCGGATTCGACCAGGCCGTGAGGGCTGCCTCGGATCTGCGATCCTACGGCCTTTCCTATGACGTACTCGATGACCACAGCCTGCGCCAGCGCGAGCCCGGACTGCTGCCGGATGCGATGGCCGGCGCCATTCACTGGCGCGACCCGGCGACGGTGACCGACCCTGGGGCAGTCACGCGCGCTTATGCGGCGCTGTTCGCAGCGCGTGGTGGCATCGTGGCAAAGGCCGATGCGCAGGGCTTGCGGCGCGAGCAGCCGGGGTGGCGCCTGCCGGTCGAAGCGGGCGACTGGCAGGCATCCGAGGTCGTCGCCGCCTTGGGACCCTGGTCGAAGGAGTTTTACGAACGCTTCGGCTATCGCTTCCCGCTAGGCTTCAAGCGCGGCTATCACATGCACTACGAGATCGCGTCCCAATTGGGGCCGCGGCACCCGCTCTGCGATGCGCGGGCCGGCTTCGTGCTGACGCAGATGCAGCGCGGCGTTCGGCTCACGACGGGAATCGAGCTGGCCGGACGCGACCAACCATCCGATCCTTGGCAGCTCGATCGCGCCGAGCGGATCGCGCGAGGCATCCTGCCGTTGGGGCAGCGCCTGGACGCCGAGCCCTGGCGTGGTGCACGCCCGTGCCTGCCCGACATGCTCCCGGTGATTGGCCGCGCCCCCCGGCACCCCGGGCTATGGTTCGCCTTCGGCCACGCCCATCACGGCTTCACACTGGGACCGGCGACAGGGCGGCTTCTGGCCGAGGCCATGACGGGCGCCCCGACCTTCTGCGACATCACACCTTTCGCAGCCGAGCGCTTCCTGGCGAAGCCGCCCGGTTCAGGCGAATGACCCACCCGGCCGCGTCAATCTATGACGGGCGCCCCCTCGACGAGCTGCAGGAACACCGCTGCACAGGCGAGGTAGAAAATCCCGACATAGATCACGGATGCCCCCTCCGAGCCATTATTGTTGGCAGAACCCGAAACTCTCCGTTCAGACTGCCATATCGGAGCAAAAATCGAATAAAATTCTCGGCGCTATCCCCATCGATCGATGATGCGTCGCATCATGTGTCACCTGCCGGCCGACAAGACCGGCAGGGAACCACGCGATTGCGAACTTCGCCGAAGCCTTCTCAGGCCGCTCCACCGATCGCCGCCCCGACGATGCGCCGCGCATCCTCCTGGATTGCGGCGAGATGCGCCTCGTCACGGAAGCTTTCGGCGTAGATCTTGTAGACCTCTTCGGTGCCGGACGGGCGGGCGGCGAACCACCCGTCGGCGGCCGTTACCTTCACGCCGCCGATCGCGGCGCCGTTGCCCGGCGCCTCGTTGAGAATGGCGGTGATGGGCTGGCCCGCGAGCTCCTTCGTCGCGATCTGCTCGGCAGACAGGTTCTTGAGGATCGCCTTCTGGGCCGATGTCGCCGGGGCATCGACCCGCGCATAGCAGGGGTTGCCCAGCTCGGCCGTCAGCTTCCCGTAGAAGACACTGGGGTCGTTGCCCGTCTTCGCCGTGATCTCGGCCGCGAGCAGGCCCAGGATGATTCCATCCTTGTCCGTCGTCCAGACCGTGCCGTCCCGGCGCAGGAAGGAGGCGCCGGCGCTCTCCTCGCCAGCAAAGCCGAACGCGCCCGAGATCAGGCCGTCGACGAACCATTTGAAGCCGACCGGTACCTCGACGAGCCTGCGCCCCAGCTTGGCCGCGGCGCGGTCGATGATGGCGCTCGACACCACCGTCTTGCCGATGGCGGCATCGCTGCGCCAGCCGGGCCGGTTGGCGAAGAGATAGGCGCTCGCCGTCGCCAGATAATGGTTTGGATTCATCAGCCCGCCGCTGCGGGTGACGATGCCGTGCCGGTCGGCGTCCGTATCATTGGCGAAAGCGACGTCGAACTTGTCGCGCATGCCGATCAGGCTCGCCATGGCGTAGGGCGAGGAGCAATCCATCCGGATCTTGCCGTCCCAGTCCGCGGTCATGAAGCCGAAGGTCGGATCGACCTCCTTGCTGACGATGGTCGCCTTCAGACCGTAGCGGTCGATGATCGGCTGATAGTAGTCGAGTCCGGCCCCGCCGAGCGGGTCGATGCCGATCGAGACACCGGCCCTGGCGATCGCCGCCATGTCGACGACATCGGCAAGATCGGCGACGTAGCCGCTGATATAGTCGTGCCGGCGGATATGCTCGCTCTTCAACGCCCGTTCATAGGGGATACGGCTGATCCCGGCGAGCTTGTCGGCGATGAGGGCATTGGCCTTCTTCTCGATCCAGCCGGTGGCGTCGGTGTCGGCCGGGCCGCCATGCGGCGGATTGTACTTCAGGCCGCCATCCGCCGGGGGGTTGTGCGAGGGTGAAATGACCACACCATCCGCTTTGCCAGAGCTGCGATCGCGGTTGTAGGTCAGGATCGCATGCGAGATCACTGGCGTCGGCGTGAAGCCGAGCTTCTCGTCAATCATCGTGACGACGCCGTTGGCCGCGAAGACCTCCAGCACGGTTTCGAACGCCGTGCGCGACAGCGCATGCGTGTCGATGCCCAGAAAGAGCGGCCCGTTGATGCCTTGCTCCTGGCGGTAGAGGCAGATTGCCTGAGCGATGGCGAGAATATGGGCTTCATTGAACGACAGGGAAAAAGCGGAGCCACGATGGCCCGAGGTGCCGAAGGCGACCTGCTGAGAGCGCTGCGACGGGTCTGGCTGCTCGAAATAGGCTCTGTTGAGAGCCGCCACATCGACGAGCATGCCCGGCTCCAGCCGCTTTCCCGCAAGTGGACTGACATCATTAGACATGCTGAATCTCTGAATTCCGTTCGAGGGCCATTGCGCACAGCAGGAGCATCACCAGGCGCGGGCTGGCGCCGAGAAATGCTCCCAAGGGTGCATCGCAACCTACTGTCACAGAGTCATGATCGTCCAGCCGACGGCTAGATCGCCGTGCGTCCTTTCGGACGCAAAGTGCGATCTAGCCCTTTGTTTAAGCATCGGATTTCTCCGAAAAGTGGATTCCACTTCTCGGTCCGATGCTTTAGGCCGCATCGATCGCCTTGGCGGGCGCCTCCGGCGGAAGGCCTCTCCCCACGTCGACATAGGTGAAGCCTTTGGCCCGCAGTTGCTCCGGCCGGTAGATATTGCGCAGATCCAGGAGAACCGGAGCGGCCATCAAGCTTTTCACCCGGTCGAGGTCGAGAGCGCGGAAGATGTTCCACTCGGTCACGATGACGGCGGCATCGGCCTGGGTCACGCAATCATAAGCATTCGCGCAGTAGGTCACTTCGGCAGGCAACACCGCCTTGGCCTGCTCCATGCCTTCAGGATCATAGGCGCGGATCGTGGCCCCGCCATCCTGCAGCGCCTGAACGATCGCCAGCGAAGGGGCATCGCGCATGTCGTCGGTGTTGGGCTTGAAGGTCAGCCCCAGCACCGCAACGGTCTTGCCCCGGACAGATCCGCCGCAGGCCGCCACTACTTTTCGGCCCATGGCGCGCTTGCGCTGATCGTTCACCGCCGCGACGGTCTCCACGATACGCGCCGGCGTGCCATAATCCTGAGCCGTCTTGATCAGAGCCAGCGTATCCTTCGGGAAGCAGGAACCGCCGTAGCCGGGGCCGGCGTGCAGGAATTTGCTGCCGATCCGATTGTCGAGCCCCATGCCGCGGGCGACGTCCTGCACATTGGCACCGACCTGCTCGCACAGATCCGCCATCTCGTTGATGAAGGTGATCTTCGTCGCCAGGAACGCGTTGGCCGCGTATTTGGTCAGCTCGGCGGTGCGGCGGCTCGTATTCAGAATGGGGGCGCTGTTGAGATAGAGCGGACGGTAGACATCGGCCATGACCGTGCGCGCCCGTTCCTCCTCCGCGCCGATCACGATGCGATCCGGCCGCTTGAAATCCTCGATCGCGGCGCCCTCGCGCAGGAACTCAGGATTGGACACGACGGCAAAATCGGCGTCTGGACGCAGCTCGCGGATGATTCGTTCGACCTCGTCGCCCGTTCCGACCGGAACCGTCGATTTCGTCACGATGACGGTGTAGCCGCTCAAGGCCTGCGCGATCTCGCGCGTCGCCGCATAGACATAGGAGAGATCAGCGAAGCCGTCGCCGCGCCGCGACGGCGTTCCCACCGCGATGAAGACCGCATCGGCCTGCGCGACCGGACCTGCGAGATCCGTCGTGAAGGACAGCCGGCCAGCCGCGGCATTGCTGCGCACGATATCGGTCAGCCCGGGCTCGAAGATCGGGATCTCGCCCCGCTTCAAGGCGACGATCTTGCTCTCCTGCTTGTCGACGCAGACGACATCATGGCCGAAATCCGCAAAGCATGCGCCCGATACCAGGCCGACATAGCCGGAACCGATCATAACGATCTTCATCATTCACTCCTCGACAGCGTCGACGTCCGGGAGAGGAAGGCGCCGCCTTCCGGAAACACACCCGCGTCGTCTGTTCACATTTCGCCTACCCGCCCATTACGCCGGGATAGCAACGGGTGGACATCAGCCCTCAAGCCTGGCGTAAACATCCTCGATCCGCACGATATCATCCTCGCCGGTATAGCTGCCGACTTGGACTTCGATGAGCTCGAGGTCAATCTTTCCGGGATTGGCCATCCGATGCGTGCAGCCGATCGGCAGATAGATCGACTCATTCTCGTGGATGTAGGTGACGTTTCCATCAAGCGTGACTTCCGCTGTTCCGCGGACCACGATCCAGTGCTGGAGCGTGGCCTGAAATGTAGAGCCCGTCACCCAGCAGATCGATGAACTGCTTCGGCATCGAGTCGCGCGAAACTGGCCAGAGTCGTGTTCCTGCCCCGCCCGCCATGATCAGAGGCGTGATGATCATTGTCGATTTGGCTCCTCGGCGCGGCGAGCGAAAGCTGAGCTGTCGTGAAACGAAATCAGCCGAGATGCAATCGATCCAATCGCATCGCCGAGGTGGTCGTCGTGAACGCGCATCCCTTTGTGCATGCCGGCATACACCACGCCGATCGCCGCTTGGCCATGCTTGCGGCGATCGGTGTCGCTTCGCGCGCGCCCTTCAAGACGCCTGCCCCGGCACCGCATCCTGTTTGCGCGTCACAACCGTCGCGCAGCGCTTGCGACGTTGCAGCGCATCGCGAATAAGACGGTCTTTATTTTATCGCATTTTCTTCACGCGAACCGGTATCCACTTCGCTCGAAAATGCTCTAGAACCGCACGAACAAAGATGATCGCATGAAAGCCAATCTGCCGTTTGAACGTGTGCTTTTGACGGGCGCGGCCGGTTTCGTCGGCTTTCACGTCGCGGAGGCGCTCCTTGATGCGGGCGTGGAAGTGTTCGGCATCGACAGCCTCACCCCCTATTACGACCCGGCACTGAAGCAGGCACGGCTCGACCGTCTTCAGGCGCATAACGGCTTCTCGTTCGAGAAGCACGACATTGCCGACTATGACGGCTTCGAGGCGGCTTTCGCCGCGTTCCGACCACAAGTCGTCATTCATCTCGGCGCCCAGGCCGGCGTGCGCTACTCGCTCGACAATCCCCGCGCCTATGCGAGCGCCAATCTCGACGGTTTCCTCTCCGTCCTTGAAGCCTGCCGCCAGCATCCGGTCGACCATCTCGTCTACGCTTCATCGAGTTCGGTCTACGGCGCCAATGCCAAGGTGCCGTTCAGCGAGCATGACCGTGCCGACCATCCCGTATCGCTCTACGCTGCGACCAAGCGGGCGAATGAGCTGATGGCCCATGCCTATTCGCATCTCTACGCCATTCCGACGACCGGCCTGCGCTTCTTTACGGTCTACGGCCCTTGGGGGCGTCCGGACATGGCTTACTTCAAGTTCACCAAGGCGATCCTCGAAGGACAGCCCATCGACGTCTATGCCGAGGCCGAGATGAGCCGCGACTTCACCTATGTCGACGACATCCGCGAGGCGATCGTGAAGCTCGCTGGCCTGCCGCCTGTGGCCGACCCGAATTTTGATGCTCGCGACCCCGACCCCGCCACGGCATCTGCGCCGTTCCGCATCTACAATATCGGCAATCACACCCCGGTCCGGCTCGACCGCTTCATTGCGGTGGTCGAGGAAGCCTGCGGACGCAAGGCCATCAAGAGGCACTTGCCATCTCAGCCCGGCGACGTGCCGGCGACTTATGCCGATGTCGGCGATCTGGCAGCTCGCACCGGCTTCAGCCCTGCGACGCCGATCGAGCAGGGCATGGCGCGCTTCGTCGAATGGTATCGCTCGTTCTATCATATTTGAGGGGCAAAGCGGGCATGGAAGACTATCAAATGGGACTGGGGAACAGACCTCGGTTGCAGTATCAGAAGCCGGCCAATGAAATGCTCGGAAGCCTCTGAGACAACTCCATCCTTCAACAGCGTTCGACCTCGGGATTGTCCGCCTCTCATGACCAGCCTGAAATTCGGGACCTCCGGCCTGCGCGGCCTCGTCAGCGAACTCGTCGGCCTGCCGACCTACAGCCATGTGCGCGCCTTCTGCGCGATGCTCCGCGACGACGACACGCAAGCGCAAGGCGAAGTATTGATCGGGCGGGACTTGCGGTCATCGAGCCCACTGATCGCTGCTCAGGCTGCTCAGGCGGTCGCCGATGCGGGTCTCGTTCCGGTCGACTGCGGGGCCGTGCCGACACCGGCACTCGCTCTGGCAGCCATGACACGCGGCTGCGCTGCCATCATGGTGACGGGCAGCCACATTCCCGACGACCGCAACGGGCTGAAGTTCTACCGGGCGCAAGGCGAGATCGACAAGACTGACGAGGCACAGATCCTGGCTTGGCATGATCGGCTGGGGCTGAGCACGATCCCGACATTGCAAGCCAAGGCGGCCCCCTATGATGCGCTGACGGCTTACAAAGCCCGTTATGCGGATTTCTTCGACAGCTCGGCGCTGGCGGGCCTGACGGTCGGGGTCTACCAGCATTCCTCCGTCGGCCGGGATGCGATCTGCGATGTTCTGGCCGCGCTCGGCGCGAAGCCCCTGCCGCTGGGCCGCAGCGACAGCTTCATCCCCGTCGATACCGAAGCCTTGCGTCCTGAAGACGAGGCCCTGGCACGGCAATGGGCCGCCGAGCAGCGGCTCGATGCCATCGTCTCGACGGATGGCGATGCCGATCGTCCCCTCGTCGCTGATGAGCGGGGTGTCTTCTTGCGCGGCGATCTCGTCGGCGCATTGACTGCACAGTTTCTCGGGGCCGATGCGATCGTCACTCCCGTCACGTCGAATTCCGCCCTCGACCGGCCGGGGCTTTTCGCGCGCGTGTTCCGCACACGCGTCGGCTCCCCCTATGTCATTGCGGGCATGGAACAGGCTGCAAGCGAGGGTGCAGCAGTCGTCGTCGGCTTCGAAGCCAATGGCGGCGTGCTGCTCGGCTCGGATGTCACTCGTGACGGACGCATGCTGCCGGCCCTGCCGACGCGCGATGCGATGCTACCGATCCTCTCGACCCTGGCTCTCAAGGCTCGACAGGGCAAGCTCCTGAGCGAGATCGCGACCGAGGCCCGCTTCGCCGTCGCGTTGTCGAACCGGCTCCAGGAGATCCCTCAGGATCGTACCGCCGCATTGATCGCCAGGCTCGATGCCGATGATGCAGCGCTCCGCGACGACAGCTTCTCCGGTCACGGCGGAGTGGTCGCCCGCGACTGCCGCGACGGTCTGCGACTGACGCTGGCCGATGGCGGCACGGTGCATTTCCGGGCTTCGGGCAATGCCCCTGAATTGCGCGTCTATGTGGAGGCTGCCACGCCGGCTCTCGCCGAAGCGCTGCTCGCCGAGAACCTCGCCTTCGCGGCTGCTCAGACCCGTTGACATGCCGATGCCGGGCTCGGCGGGGAACACGCCGTCGGCAAGAGAGCTAAAGCCCGCGGCGCTTTCACGGAAACGCGTGTCATCCCGGCCGGAGCGAAGCGGAGAGCCGGGATCCATGCCTGAACCTTCCTCGGAAGCGCTCCGGCATGGATTCCGGGTCAAGCCCGGGATGACGGCGTGGTTCCGCGTCAAATCGGCAGGCTCTGGAACAAGAGCTAGAATACCCGCTCGATGAAGATTTGCGCGGTGCTTTGCTTCCCGGAAAGGCTTGCGGCACGCGCTGACCCGGCGATGTCGAGGCGTTGCCAGGCCAATGATCCCTCCAGGCCGAGGCGCAGGCCCGTCACCGGTTTCCAGATCAGATTCGCAGACATTCGATCGATCCGAATCTGTCCCGTAACCTCCCCGGCGCGCGGCAGGGCCAGATTGTAGCGGCTGACATAGGCGTTGCTGGACCACTCGTCCGACCATTCCCAACCGATGGATACGACGCCGGACCACCCGCGCGACGTCTGATCGCCGGTCAAGAGGGACAACACCGTGCGCCGGTCGAGCTGCGAGCCGATATAGGGAGCCGCGTTGACCGCTCCCGCGATCTGGCCGGACAGGGTGAACGAGTGGTCGGACACGCTGCCTTCCCAGGTCGCGCCGATGATGGCGGCCCGCCCCAGCAGGCTCGAAGCCCCGATGCGTGGAACCTCCCGCAAAGCCACGGCACCGTGCAGGGTCAGCGCCTCCCCTTCATAGAGGAGGCGGGCCACCCCGTCGGGCAGGCGGCGCCCGGTCGTCGGCAGCAGAATGCGCCGATCGGCGGAGACATCTTCGGCCGACAGCGAGAGGCTGAGCTCTTCGGTGAGGGGCCGCTCATAACCGATCAGGGCAACTGTGCGGCTGGGAATGCGTCCGACCAGCGCGAATTCGTCGCCGGTCCAGAAATCGAAGCGCGAGCTTGCCACCCCGGCGCTGAATGCTCCCAGCGTGATGCTCGCCTCGCCGATCGTGACGTCGGTACCGCCATCGCTGGTCGTGTCCATCGAGAACTCGAAGGCTGTCGCGAGGTACTGGCCATTGGCAAGCGATTGGCCGCTTTCGATCCGGAAGGTCGTGCTGAGCGGAAAGCTCGTCGTGCTCTGCGGCACGAGCCCCGTCGCGCGCGCAACAGCGTTTGCCCGAAAGTCGTCGCGTTGCAGCCCCGCATTCACCGTGCCGGAGACGGCAATACAACTGCCCAGCCCCGGCGAGACGAAGCCGGATGGCGGGCGATCATCCTCATCCTCGTCGTCATCGTCATCGTCATCATCATCATCATCGTCTCCCGTATCGTCAGCGCCAGCCTTGCCCGGGGAGACGGAGGATGGTTTGGGCAGGAGGGGCTCGAGGTCCGGAGGCTCGATCGTGCAGCTTCGCAGAAGGGTCGGCGGCCTGACGGCGGCCCCTGCCACTCCAATCAGGTTTACCAGGCAGGCCGATGCCGCCACCCAAAGCGCAAAGATACCTGCTTCGCGGCCAGCAGCCCTGGCAATCGCGCACGCGCGACCTGAGCGCCATGCCGGTTTGCTGGCGGCACCCTGTTTCAAAGCCCGATCACTTCCGCAACCCGGCCTGTCGTGCATCCGTTCCCAGACGCCGCAACGTTCCCGCGAGCCATCCTCAACCACAAAGCAACCACGATCCGCCCCTCGTGATTGACGGCGATGTCTTGGTACATCTTGATGTCAAGACACGCCGCGGGCGACAATGATCACCATACCCTTCCCACGAAGCACTCATCAGAACGGATAGCATTTTCAGGTTGGACGCAACGCCCGAGACGTCGGAGCACGTTTCCGTGGCGGACGATATCGGCAAGGATGACTTGATAGTGGTCTCGACGCGGCACCGTTTCCAATCGGCAAAGTGCATGACCTGCCCCTCTGCCCGGCCTGCCGCTGGTTTTCCTGTTTCTCAACATAAGGGAGAGCGCAGATGCAGAGTGCAAAGCGACTGGCCGGCCTTGGAATTCTTCTCCTCGCCCTGCCCTTGCTGAGCGGTGCGGCGCACGCCGCAGACCGCCTGGACGGAGCCTGGACGACGACTGCCGCGAGCTGCGACGAGGTCTTCGTCAAGCGCAAGGGCAATCTGGCGCTCAAGCGCACCTCCGAGGGCTGGAGCGCCTTCATCGTCAACGGCAACCGCATCAATGGCGCGAACGCCACCTGCAGCGTGAAATCCACCAAGCAGAAGGGTGATGTCACGACATTCCTTCTCAGCTGCGCGGACAAGATCATGTTCGATACGATGACCGTCTCGATCCGCTTCAAGGACGACGGCACCTTCGTCCGCTTCGATCCTGAATTTCCGGAGGTGGAAACAAGTTATCACCGCTGCGACCGCTGATCGCGTTCGCGCGCTCCGCCGGAATCCCCGCTGCACTCCATCGCCCATGCCAAGGTCTACCGCTCGACCGCCGACACCGTCTATGTCGGCGACGCCGGGCTATTACGGCACCGTGGTCGCGCCAGGCGGGGTCGTGGTCTACGGCACCGGCTACTACTACCCGGCCTGGGTCGGGACCTACTGGTACCCCGCGACACGGACCTATGGCCATGGCGCAGCCTTTGCCTGAGGCGCCGCGGGGGGCTTTGTCGATAGCTGCCGCGCTAGGGCGCTCGGAATCATTCGAGCGCCCGGCGGGCGGGCGAACCACGCGCAATCCTTGCGCTAGAGAGCCCGATCGGATGGCGCTTCGTCAGAAGGGATCAGGAAGCCGCAGAGCAACCGCCGCTTTGCGTCCAAGAATCGACAGACTCGGCATTGCGAGGGGCGACAGCAGGCGTTTCCTAAGGCCCATAACAGCTATCTTCAGCTTCGTTACCCTGGAAGTTTCGGCGCCATGCGCCGGGCGTCGCGCCCGTAAGCTGGCGAAAGACGCGGGTGAAGTGGCTCTGGTCTCCGAAGCCGCACATCAAGGCGATATCGGAGAGCGGCAGATGCTGCTGGACGAGATGCTTCTTCGCCTCCGATACCCGCAATTGCATGAGATAGCGCTGCGGCGCCACGCCGAGGCTCTGCCGAAACGCACGGGCGAAATGGCTGGGCGTCAACCGGCACTCGCTCGCGACCTGAGCGATCGTCAGGTTCGACGCCAGGCGAGCCATCATGATCTCCTGGGCCCGGCGCTGTTGCCAGGCAGCGAGCCTTCCGTATCCGGCGGTGGTTACTGCTTCGAGGCCGCCATAGGTCCGTGCAAAATGGATCAGGAGGGCCATGGCGATCTGATCGGTCAGAAGCTGGTTCGCGCCGGGCAAAGCCGAGGCATGAACCAGCGCCTGCGACAACCCCCACAGAATCTCGTCCGGGGCCTCGCCTTCCAAACGCAGTGTCGAAGCGGTGCGGCCACCATATTGGGCGGCAATCAGCGCGAGCGCATCGGAAGGAATGTAGAACTGGAGAGCGTCGAAGTGACCTTTAAATTGCCACTGCGGATCTTCGCGCAGATCCACGACGTTCACGGATTTCGCGCGAAAGCTGCCTGAGCGATACCTCTGCCCTCCGAGCCAGCCGGAATGGCATTCGAGATCGTCGATTTGATAGAGAATCGAGAAGGCACCCTCGCTGTGGGTCTGGCTGGTGCGCTCCCTGAAGCGGCGCCCGCAGGATAACCGCGTGGCAGCCAACCCCAATTGGCCATCAAGATGAAACTCGGAGACGACCTGGCCCTGCATCCCGAAATGATCCGCGATGCGCTGGCCGAAAAGGCCCTTCGGGTTCCGTGCTGTCGACACTTGCATGAACGCCACTCCTGGCAACGCCTGGGCCTGTCAAAGCCGCAGCGATCTCCGCATCAGTCGTTCTTGGATCCTGATCCCTCTCCTAGATCGCCGCGCGTCCTATCCGACGCGGCAACGGTGATCTATGCCTTTGTTATCGCATCGGATTTGTCCGAAAATTGGATTCCACTTTTCGGTCCGATGCTATAGCCAATCAGGCGGTTGTGCCTCGATCGTTTACATATAAGAATCGTGCATGATCGATGATTAACGATCGTCAATAACAAGAAAAGCGATCGTCTGAAAAGGGAGGTGTCATGGCTGCCAAACCGCTTCTTACCCGCGTAGCTCTCGTCGATCAGGTGGCAGCTTTGCTCACACAGCGCATCCTCGATCGCGTCTACACGCCGGGTTCGAAGCTCAATATCGATGCGCTCGCTCGCGAGCTGGAGGTGAGCTCCTCACCGATTCGTGAAGCATTGACGCGGCTCTGCGGACTTGGTCTCGTGGCTTCCGCCTCCTTCACCGGCTTTTCGGTCGCGCCCGAACCTCCGCGCGAATGGTTCGAGCAGCTCAAGGATTTCCGCATCCTCAACGAGGGCTTTGCGGCGCGGCATCTTGCGCGCACCCGGCAGACAGAATCGATCCTGGCGATGGGCGCCAGCATCGAGGCCATGGAAAGGAAATTGTCCGAAGAAGGGCCCAGTGACCACGACTATGTCAGCGCCAGCCGGTTGGACGAGTCTTTCCACGAGGCCTTGCTCTCGGCCTCCGGCAACGCGATCCTTGCGCAGGCGGTGCGCAACCTGCATCCGCATCTGCACCACGCCCGCCTGTTCAACAGCCGGCCGCATGACATCAAGCCCGTGCTCGACGAGCACCGTGCCATTCTGGCTGCGATCGTCCGGGGTGACGAGGACGGCGCCGAGGCGGCGGTCGCCCACCACCTGAACATATCATGGCAGCGCTACTGCGATGACGCGTCGCAGCGCCTGTCGCAGAAGGAAGTCTAGATGTGGGCCTTTTTCGATCCGTCTGAACCGTCATCGCGAGCGTAGCGAAGCAATCCAGGGGGACTGGGGTGAACGTCTCACCCAGCCCCCCTGGATTGCTTCGTCGCTTCGCTCCTCGCAATGACGGCTTCTGCGATCCAACCTGATCTGAAAACGCTAGCTAGCCCGGCTCGATCATGTCGCCGACGTAAGCAAGGCCAATGCCCCGATGCAGCTGCGGGATCCCGCAGCTGCATCGTCACTCGCTCAGCTCACCTTGGCGGCGTTCGGCCCGATGGTCTCGCCATGGGCGACGCGCTCGGGCGCGTCGTGGACCATGGTGTAGGCGTAGTCGACGCCCATGCCATAGGCGCCGGAATGCTCCTTCACGATCGCCATGACCGCATCATAGGTCTCGCGATGCGCCCAGTCGCGCTGCCATTCGAGCAGCACCTGCTGCCAGGTCACCGGCACGGCGCCGGCCTGCACCATGCGGTCCATCGCGTATTTATGCGCGTCGCTGGAGGTGCCGCCGGAGGCATCCGCCACCATGTAGATTTCGTAGCCTCCTTCCAGCATGGCGCAGAGCGCGAAGGTGGTGTTGCAGACCTCGGTCCACAGGCCGGAAACCACCACCTTCTTGCGGCCGTTGGCGGCCAGCGCATCGCGCACGTTCTGGTCGTCCCAGGAGTTCATCGAGCTGCGCTCGAGGATCTTGTTCTGCGGGAACACCGCCAGCAGCTCCGGATAGGTATGGCCGGAGAAGCTGTTCGTCTCGACCGTGGTGATCGTCGTCGGGATGTTGAAGGCCTTCGCCGCCTTGGCCAGGCCGACGACGTTGTTCTTCAGCACCTGCCGGTCGATCGACTGGACGCCGAACGCCATCTGCGGCTGCTGGTCGATGAAGATGAGCTGACAGTTCTTCGGGGTCAGGACTTCCAGGTACTTGGACATGGTGCTCTCCTTTGGGCGACCGGGTGAATGCTTGGCGAGGCGTAGCGGGTTGGAGGTGCCATCCCGTCGCGATCCGGCTCGGCTTGCAGATCCGCAGCGTCGATTGATGATTCTTGCGCAGGCGCCGACCGTGCAGTCCGCGTTAGACGCAATCTCTCATGGCTCTGTTTCCCCGCGATGCTTCACCGGGCTCGGCGGCGGCTCGATGTGCAGGAAGTGCCGCACGACGGGGCCAGTTTCCCCGGCGTGGAAGCGTGCGACTTCCTTCTGGAGATCGGCATCGGCCTTGGAGACGCGGCGGTGCTGGCGCAAATGCTCGGCCCAGGACGAGACCATGAACCATTCGACCAGCTTCTCCGGATCGGCGGTGTCCTCGGTGATGCCCCAGCCATAGGCGCCGTCGCGCCGCCGCTCGGCGGAGAGGGCGTGGATGGCCTCTAGGAAAGCGGCGCGATCGGCCTGCGGCACGCGATACTCGATCAGGATCAGGACCGGGCCGCGATCGTTGTCGACGGCCTCCGCGGCGAGCGGCTCCGGCCAGTGATTGGAGGGCGCGAGATCGGCTTCGCCCGCCGGCAGCTTGATCCGGTGCATGATGAGGCCCGCGACCAGCAGCGCGGCCGCGCCGATCAGCAGCGTGCCGCGGATGCCCGCAGCCTGCGCAATCGCGCCCCAGCCGAGGCTGCCGGCGGTCATCGCACCGTTGAACACGGTCAGGTAGACGGCAAGCGCCCGGCCGCGCACCCAGTTCGGCAGGATCGCCTGCGCGACGCCGTTGAGCGTGGTCAAGGCGACGATCCAGGCCATGCCGAGCAGCAGCAGGATGACGACGGCGAGCCATTGCGGTGGCGCCAGCGTCAGCGCCGCCATCACGGCCGCGGTCAGGACGGCCGAGAACAGCAGCAAGGCATCGGCATCGAGCCGGGCGCGCAGGCGCGGCAAAAGGATGGCGCCGCCGATCGCGCCGGCGCCGACCGCGCCGAGCAGGATACCGTAAAAGCCGGCTCCGCCGCCGAGCAGGTTGCGCGCGACCAGCGGCAGCAGGGCCCAGACGGCACTGGCGCAGGCGAAGAAGATCGCCGCGCGCAGCAGCACGACATGCAGCTCGCGGCTCGCCTTGGCATAGCGCAGGCCAGCCCGGAAAGCGCCGGCGAAGTGCTCGCTGAGCGCATCGTCCGCGCCCGGCGGGCGCCGCCACCAGATCAGCGCGCCGATCACCGCGACATAGCTCAGCACGTCCGCGCCATAGGTCACGCTGGCCCCGAGCGCGGCGAGGATCAGCCCGCCCAGCGCCGGCCCGATGGCCCGCGAGATGTTGATGCCGAGCGAGTTGAGCGCGACGGCACTCTTCAAATCCGCCTTGCCCACCAGCTCGGGCACGATCGCTTGCCAGGTCGGCGCCATCAGCGCTGCGCCGACGCCACCGAGGAAGGTGAGCCCGACCAGGGCGGGCACGCTGAGCTGCCCGGTTCCGGCCAGGAGCATGAGCGAAAGGCTGACGCAGCCGAGCAGGATCTGGATCGCGATCAGGAACTTGCGGCGATCGAGGATGTCGGAAAGGACGCCGGCGGGAATGGCGAGCAGGAAGATCGGCAGCGTCGCCGCCGCCTGGACGAGCGCGACCGCCGCCGGCGCGCCGGACAGGTCGGTGACCAGCCAGGCACTGGCGACGTCCCGCATGAACGAGCCGATATTGCCGATGATGGTCGCCGCCCAGAGCACGGCGAAGACGGTCTGGCGCAATGGCGCGAAGCTGGAAGTTGCGGCCGGAGATGTGGTGACGCTCATCGGTTCGCCTCCTTCTTGCGGGCGAGGTCGTCGAGCGCGACCAGGATGAAGCCGCCGATCAGGCCGAGATGTTCGAAGAAGGCGTTCATCGCCATCATCCGCCCTTGGCCCTCCGGCATCTCCCAGAAGCGCACGGCGATGAAGGTCGCAACCAACGTGAAACCGGCAAGCGCCAGCGCCGCGAGCCAGCGCCAGCGGCCGATCAGGATCAGCGCGCTCGCGCCGAGTTCGAAGACGATCACGCCGACGGCGAAGAGCGGCGCGGGTGACAGGCCGAAATGGGTCATCTCGGCGATGGCGCCCGGAAAATCGAGGATCTTGGTCACCGGCCCCTGGATATAGGCGGCACAGAGCAGGAGCAGCGCGAACCAGCGCAGCGCGCCCGTTCGCGGCACCGCCGCGCGATGGTCGTTCCCCGCCATCTCACACCGCCCAGCAGGCGCAGCCGAGCGCGCCCCAGAAGCTGCGCAGATCGCCGACCGGCAGCGTGCTCGACCAGGCGCCGGCATGGTCGTGGCCATGGACGTTGCAGGAGCTGGCACAGCCGCAATTCGTCATGGCCGTACGGCGCAGCGAGTTCTTGCCGGCGCCCTCCGGCTCGCCCCAGGCGGCATAGCCCTTGAAGGTCCTGACCGGCGACCAGTCCGGCATCGCCGGCGGCGGCGTGCTCTCGTCGAGCTTGGCGAACTCGCGCGCGCCATAGACGACCTTGCCGCCGACGATGGTGAGGTCCGCGCTGATGAACGAGATCTCGTCCTCCGGGCAGGCGAAGAAGTCGCGATCGGGCACGATCAGGTCGGCGAACTGGCCGACCGCGATCTGGCCCTTCTTGCCCTCCTCGTTCGAGAACCAGGTGACCTTCTCGGTCATCATCCTGAGCGCCGTCTCGCGGTCGAGGCAGTTGCGCTGCGGCGTGAGGCGTAAGCCCCCGACGGTCTTGCCGGTGACCATCCAGGACAGCGAAACCCAGGGGTTGTAGGAGGCGACGCGGGTGGCATCGGTGCCGGCCGAGGTCCTGACGCCCTTCTCCAGCAGGCGCGCCACCGGCGGCGTCGCCTCGGCGGCAGCCGCACCATAGCGCTCGACGAAATACTCGCCCTGATAGGCCATGCGGTGCTGCACGGCGACGCCGCCGCCGAGCGCGGCGATACGGTCGATCGAGCGCTCCGAGATCGTCTCGGCATGGTCGAAGAACCAGTTCAGCCCCTTGAGCGGAATGTCCTTGTCGACCTTCTCGAAGACGTCGAGGGCGCGCGAGATCGTCTCGTCATAGGTGGCGTGCAGGCGCCAGGGCCAGCGGTTCTCGGCGAGGATGCGCACGACGCCTTCGAGATCGCCCTCCATCTCGGGCGGCATGTCCGGGCGCGGCTCGCGGAAATCCTCGAAATCGGCGGCGGAGAAGACCAGCATCTCGCCGGCGCCGTTATGGCGGAAATAATCGTTGCCCTGCTTGTAGGTCGAGGTCTTCGTCCAGTTGAGGAAGTCGTCCTTCTCCTGCTTCGGCTTCTGCGTGAACAGGTTGTAGGCGAGGCGGATGGTGAGCTGGTTGTCGTCCGAGAGCTTCTGGATGACGGCGTAGTCGTCCGGATAGTTCTGGAAGCCGCCACCGGCATCGATCGCGCCGGTGACGCCGAGCCGGTTGAGCTCGCGCATGAAATGCCGGGTCGAGTTGACCTGATAATCGAAGGGCAGCTTCGGCCCCTTGGCCAGCGTCGCGTAGAGGATGGCGGCATTGGGCCGGGCGAGCAGCAGCCCGGTCGGATTGCCATTGGCGTCACGCGTGATCTCGCCGCCGGGCGGCTGCGGCGTGTCCTTGGTATAGCCGACGGCCCGCAGCGCCGCGCCATTCAGCAGGGCGCGATCATAGAGATGCAGGATGAAGACCGGCGTCTCCGGCGCGACCGCGTTGAGCTCCGCGATCGTCGGCAGGCGCTTCTCGGCGAACTGATGCTCGGTGAAGCCGCCGACGACGCGCACCCATTGCGGCGGCGGCGTCACCGCGACCTGGCGTTTGAGCATGTTCATCGCATCAGTCAGCGAGCGCACCCCGTCCCAGCGCAGCTCCATGTTGAAGTTCAACCCGCCGCGAATGATGTGCAGGTGGTTGTCGATCAGGCCGGGCAATGCGCTACGGCCCTTCAGGTCGATGAGCTTCGTATTCGGCCCGGCATGCGCCATCGCCTCGGCCTCGCTGCCGACGGCGAGGAACACGCCGTCCCTGACCGCGACTGCGCCCGCGGTCGGGTTGCTGCGGTCGAGCGTGGTGAAGCGGCCATTGCGGAGGATGAGATCGGCGGTCATGGGGCGAGATCCTTGGCCGGGAGTTTGGGCGACGGCGCTGCCGAAAAGGCCGGTCAGAGCTCCGGCTGCAGCACCAAAGGTGGTTTGACGTCGCGTCGGCATCAGCTGCGCTCCTTTTGCGACATCTCTTGCGGGGGCTTCGCACCACCGGGCAGATGGCCGAAGACATGCGGCTTGACCTGATGCTCCCAGGACTGCGCCGCCGGCGCCTTGGCCCAGAAGCCCCGCAGCAGCGGCGGCAGCTGCTCGCCGATCAGGATGCCGAGCAATCCGACCAGCGCCACCACCGGCGGCGCCGGAGAACGCACATTGATCAGGCTGTAGATCACCCCGACCAAAAGGCCGGCGCCCAACGAAAGCAGATAGATCTTCATGCGCGCACCCGTGCCCGGAAATGAAGGCCGCCCATCCAACGCTCGGGAGAACCGCCATGCGCGGACAGGCTGGGGCGCTGGCGCATTCAAGTCTTGTCGGTTTGAACGATCCTTTGTCTGATTTAGCGATCGCGACGGCGACGGCGCAGCTTACGCCAACACGCGCGTGGAAGCGCGCACGATCAGCTCGACCGGCATCAGCTTCACGCAGGCGGTCATATCCGGATCAGCGAGACGCTCCAGCAGCTGCCGCGCAGCGGCCTGCCCCATCTCGGCATGGGCGATCCGCACCGTCGTCAGCGGCGGAGCGACCATGTCGACCAGCGGCATGTCGTTGTAGCCGACGACCGAAATGTCGCCCGGGCAAGAAAGTCCCCGCCGCTTCAGCTCCTGATAGGCGCCGAGCGCGAGCAGGTCGTTGCTCGCTGCGATCGCGGTCAGGCCGGGCGCCTTGTCCAGCAGTGCCGCCGTCGCCGCCTGCCCCTCGCCCCGGCTGTAGGCGGCAGCGACGCTGACGGCCGAAGCGTCGAGCCCCGCTGCCGCCATCGCCACCTCGAAACCCCGCCGGCGCAGAACGCCGGTGGAGAGTGCCTCGGAACCGGCCAGATGCCCGATCCGGCGATGGCCCAGCGCGACCAGATGTTCGACCGCCAGCCGCATGCCGCCGATATCGTCGGAAACCACACTCGCCGCGCGCAGATCATCCTCCGCCCGATTGACCAGCACGGTCGGAATGCCCGCGCCAAGGCAGACGGTCAGGACCGGGTCGGCGCGTCGCACCGTGGCAAGCACCAGCCCATCGACGCGCCGCGCGATCAGTTCCTCGACGATCGCGATCTGGCGCTTTTCGTCGGCCCCGCCTTCTGCCACCAGCATCGAATAGCCCTCCTCGGCCAGCCCGGCGCCGACGCCATCGAGGATCGGCGCGAAGACCGGGTTGGCGAGATCGGGCAGCACGACGCCGACAAGGCGCGAGCGGCCGGTCCGCAGCGAGGCCGCAATGGCGTCCCGGCGATAGCCCTGGCGCAACGCCTCCGCCCGCACTTTGTCCACCACCTCAGGCGAGATCCGATGCGCCTGGGCGGGATCGAGCGCGCGCGCCGCCGTCGAACGATGCACGCCCGCTGCCTCGGCGATCGACTGCAGCGTCGCCGTGCGTGGCGTGCCAGCCGCCAAGGTCATGGATTTCATCGGTTTTCCGCCGGCTGAATCATCGTCGGCAACAGAGCATTTTTCGGCCGGCTTGACAACGTGCAATCGATCGCATAATTACCAATGCAATCGATCGCACAGCTAATGCGCCAACAGGCCGAACAAGCGACGGAGGAAGCACCAATGAATGAGAGGGCAACCCCGGTGGGAGCGGAGCCGGCGCTCCGCTCCCACATCATCGAAACCCAGGATGCCGTTACGCCAGTGGTGCTCGACGCCATGTCGCGGGCGCCGGATGCTCGGCTTAGGGAGGTGATGGCCTCCTTTGTTCGGCACATGCATGCCTTCGCCCGGGAGGTCCGACTGACCGAGGACGAGTTCGAGTTCGGCCTCGACTTCCTCAACCGCATCGGCCAGGCGACCAATGACAGCCACAACGAAGCTGTTCTGTTCTCCGATGTGATCGGCTTCTCGACGCTGGTCTGCCTGCTGAACAACGGCCAGAATGGCGCCACAGAAACCGCCGCAGCCCTGCTTGGGCCGTTCTGGCGGATGCATTCGCCGACGACGCCCAATGGCGGCTCGATCATCCGCTCGGAGACGCCCGGCCCCGCCCTCTTCGCCAATTGCCGGATCACCGACCCGCAAGGCCGCCCGCTTGCCGGTGTCGAGGTCGATATCTGGCAGGCCTCGCCGGTCGGACTCTACGAGAACCAGGATCCCGACCAGGCCGAAATGAACCTGCGCGGCAAGTTCACCACCGATGCCGGCGGCTGCATTTCGTTTCGCTCGGTGAAGCCGGCCGGCTACCCGGTCCCGACCGACGGCCCCGTCGGCGAGTTGCTGCGGGCTCAGGAGCGTCACCCCTACCGCCCGGCCCATCTGCACTTCCTCGCCTACAAGCCGGGCTTCCGGACGCTGATCACCCAGGTCTTCGTCGATGACGACCAGCATCTCGAAACCGATGTCGTCTTCGGCGTGACCCGCCATCTCATCGGCGACTTCCGGCTCGGCAGCGGCCCCGCCCCCGACCCCGATGTCGAGGGGCCCTGGTACCTCTTCGACTATGCCTTCGTAATGGAGCCCGGCGAAGCGAAGCTGCCGGTCCCTCCGATCCGCTAGCCACCCGGCCCCACCCATTCAGAAGCAGGGACAGCCATGTCTTCTCTCGCCCAGTCGGACACCATCGTCGCCGCGCCGCCCCGGAGGCTCTATCCGCGCTCGCTCAACGGCAAGGTCGCGCTCGTCGTCGGTGGCGCCGGCGCCATCGGCGCCGCCACCAGCCGCATGCTTGCCGCCGCCGGTGCGACCATCGTCGTCACCCATCTCGACAGCGAGCGCGACACGCTGGCAGCGAAGGTTCTCCTTGCCGAACTCGGCGACGGACATGCGGCCTATGTCGCGGACGTCGCCAATACGGCCTCGCTGATCGCCCTGCGCGACGCCATCCAAGCCCGTTTCGGCCGGCTCGATATCCTGATCAATGCGGCCGGCTACACCAAGCCGGTTCCGCATGCCGATCTCGACGCGCTGACCGACGAGCTGATCGACCGGATGCTGCAGGTCAACTGGCGCGGACAGTTCGCCACCATCCGCACCTTCGCCCCGATGCTGAAGGCCTCGGGCGATGGGCTCGTGGTCTCGATCTCCTCGATCGCCTCCTTCACCGCCATCGGCTCCTCGATCGCCTATTGCGCCGCCAAGGCCGGCATCGACGTGATGACCAAGGCGCTGGCGCGGGTGCTGGCACCGGAAGTCCGGGTTCTCGCGGTCTCGCCGGGCGTCGTCGATACCGAGTTCGTCCCCGGTCGCGGCTCCGACTTCAACGACAAGGTCAAGGCCTCGACGCCGCTGAAGCGCATCGGCGAGGCCGAGGACATCGCCGCCGCCATCACCGCCTGCGCCACCATGCTCGGCTACTCGACCGGACACATCATCCAGGTCGATGGCGGCCGCGCGCTCTAGCGGAGGAAACCCCATGCGCGCCCCGCTGCCAAAGGTCTTCATCACCTGCGCGATCACCGGCAACCTGACCAAGCCGGAACAGAGCCCGCATCTGCCGATCACCCCGGAGCAAATCGCCGAATCCGCTCTGGCCGCGGCTGAAGCCGGCGCCGCGATTGTTCACATCCATGTGCGCGATCCGCAGACCGGCCGCCCCTCGATGGAACTCGCGCTCTACCGCGGAGTCGTCGAGCGCATCCGCGCCCGCAACCCGGAGCTGATCATCAACCTGACCACGGGCCCGGGCGGGCGTTTCGTGCCCTCCGAGCAGGATCCCAAGGTCGCCGGCCCCGGCACGACACTGATGGTGCCGGAGCAGCGCGTCGCCCATGTCGCCGCGCTCAAGCCCGATATCTGCACGCTCGACCTCAACACCATGAATTCCGGCGGCGAGGTCGTGATCAACACGCCCAGCAATGTCCGCCGCATGGCCAGGGTGATCGCCGAGGCCGGCGTGCGCCCGGAGATCGAGCTGTTCGACTCCGGCGACATCGCGCTGCTGAACGACCTGATCAAGGACGACACGCTGCAGCCGCAGCCGCTGACCTCCTTCGTCATGGGCGTGCGCTACGGCTTTCAACCCTCGCCCGAGACCGTGCTCTACGCCCGCAACCTCCTGCCCGAAGGCGCGCTGTTCACCGCGATCGGCATCGGCCGCTCGGCCTTCCAGACCGTGGCGCTCTCCTATCTCGCTGGCGGCCATGTCCGCGTCGGGCTGGAGGATGGCGTCTATCTCGACCACGGCGTGCTCGCCCCCTCGAACGCGGCGCTGGTCGAGAAGGCCCGCCGCATCGTCGAGGACCTCGGCGGTGGGATCGCCACGCCGCAGGAAGCCCGCGCCCTCATCGGCCTGCCCGACCGCGCCACCGGCGCGAAACGGGTCGCCTGACCCCTCCATCAGGATCGAACCACCATGTCCTTCGCCCAGAAAGCCATCGTCCAGGAAACCGTCGCCCGACAGGCTCCGCTCGACCACCTGCTGACCGTGCGGGGCTTGCGGCTCCACGCCAAGGCGGCGAGCTATGAGGAGATCGCGCTCCCGATCGAGGAGCGGCCGCTGCGCCCGCTCGCCGACCACGAGGTCGTGGTCGAGATCCAGGCTGCGGCGGTCAACCCGTCGGACGCCAAGGCGGCGACCGGGTTGATGCCCTATGCGGTGTTCCCGCGCACGCCCGGCCGCGATTTCGCCGGCAAGATCGTGGCCGGGCCGGAAGCGCTGATCGGCAAGTCGGTCTTCGGCTCCTCCGGCGATCTCGGCATCCGCCAGGACGGCTCCCATGCGAGTCATCTGATCGTCGAGGCCGAGGCGGTCGTCGCGGTCCCGGCGGGCGTCACGATGCAGGAAGCCGCCGGCATCGGCGTCCCCTTCGTCACCGCCTGGGAGGGCCTGCGGCGCGCCGGCCTGCCGAAGGCGGGCGAGACCGTGCTGATCCTCGGCGTCAACGGCAAGGTCGGCCAGGCGGCGGCGCAGATCGCGAGCTGGCGCGGCGCCAAGGTGATCGGCGTCGTGCGTCGCGAGGAGCCCTATGCCGGCCATGCCAGCACCCCGGTCGAGATCATTTCCGCCAGCGGCACGGATGTCCCGGCGCGGGTGCGCGAGCTGACCGCGGGCAAGGGCGCCGACATCGTCTTCAACACGGTCGGCGACCCCTTCTACGAGATCGGCCAGAAATCGATGGCTGTCGGCGGCCGGGCGATCTTCATCGCCGTGATCGACCGCTTCGTCACCTTCGACATCCTGGCCTTCTACAAGGGCCGCCATACCTATGTCGGCATCGACACCATCGCGCTGAGCTCCGTCGAGACCGGCGCGATCCTGCGCGATCTCGCTCCCGGCTTCACCGACGGCTTCCTGAAGCCCTTTCCGATCAAGCAGAGCGCGATCTACCCGCTCGCTGACGCCCATGCCGCCTATCAGGCGGTGATGGGCTCCTCGCGCGACCGCGTCGTGCTCGTGCCGGGAGCGTGAACCATGCATGTCGTTCGTTTCACTGAGGCCCCGCCCTATGACGCCCCTGGCCATGCGCTGATGCGCATGGTGCGGCTGCAGGGCCGCGAAGCCGGCCCGGCCGACACCGCCTGGCTCGGCGTCTCGACCATTGCCCCCGGCGGCGGCACCACACTCGACGCCTCCGCAGTCGAGAAGCTCTATGTCGTGCTCGACGGCACGGTCACTGTTTCGAACGGACAGGACAAGGTCAGCCTGCAACGCTGGGATTCCTGCCGGATCGCGCCCGGCGAAGGGCGCCAGCTCAGCAATGATACCGGCGAGCCGGCCTCCATCCTGCTCGTCATGCCTCTCCAGGCCCCATCGCCGGCCTGAGCCGGCGACATGAAGAGACTGCCAGACGCCTAGCCAAGAACCACACCAAGCGCGGACGCACCCGTCCGCGGCGGCGACGCCATGCGCCCAGGGAGGAAAAAAATGGCTGCAGATCATCCTTCACCACGGCCGGCCAAGCGCTGGTACAACATCCTCTACGTCCAGGTTCTGATCGCCATCGCCTTCGCCATCGTGCTCGGCCACTTCTGGCCATCGATCGGCGTCGAGATGAAACCCCTCGGCGACGGCTTCATCAAGCTGATCAAGATGGTGATCGCGCTGGTGATCTTCTGCACCGTCGTCTCCGGCATCGCCGGCATGAGCGACATGAAGAAAGTCGGCCGTGTCGGCGGCAAGGCCCTGCTCTATTTCGAGGCGGTCTCGACGCTGGCGCTGGTCATCGGCCTCGTCGTCGCGAATGTCGTCAAGCCGGGCGCCGGCTTCAACGCCCACCCTTCCGCACTCGACGCCAAGGCCGTCCAAGTCTACGCCGGCAAGGCTGGCGAGCAGACGATCACCGAGTTCCTGCTCAATATCATCCCGAACACCGTGGTCGATGCCTTCGCCAAGGGCGACATCCTGCCGGTGGTGCTGATCTCGATCCTGTTCGGCTATGTGCTCTCGCATCTCGGCGAGCGTGCGAGACCCGTGCGCGACGTCATCGATGCCGGCTCGAAGCTCGTCTTCGGGGCGATCAATGTCATCATGCGGCTCGCGCCCATCGGCGCCTTCGGCGCCATGGCCTTCACCATCGGCCGCTACGGCGTCTCCTCGCTCGGCCCGCTCTTCCTGCTGATCGCGACCTTCTACCTGACCAGCCTGATCTTCGTCCTCGGCGTGCTCGGGCTGATCGCCCGCTGGGCCGGCTTCAGCATCCTGAAGTTCCTGGCCTACATCAAGGAAGAGATCCTGATCGTGCTCGGCACCTCCTCCTCCGACTCGGCCCTGCCGAGCCTGATGGAGAAGCTGGAGCGCGCCGGCTGCTCCAAGCCGGTGGTCGGCCTCGTCGTGCCGACGGGCTATGTCTTCAACACCGACGGCACCTCGATCTATATGACGCTCGCGGCGCTCTTCGTGGCGCAGGCGACCAACACCGATCTAAGCCTGCATCAGCAGCTCGCGATCTTCGCCGTTGCCATGCTGACCTCGAAGGGCGCATCCGGCGTCACCGGCGCCTCCTTCATCGCGCTGGTCGGCACGCTCTCCGTCGTCCCGGCGATCCCGGTCGCCGGCATGGCGCTGATCCTCGGCATCGATCGCTTCATGAGCGAGGCCCGAGCCTTGGTGAACATGATCGGCAACGGCGTTGCGACGCTGGTCATGGCCCGCTGGGAGGGCGAGCTGGACCAGGCGAAGCTCAAAGCGGCACTGTCCGGAGAAGCCTTGTCCGCGCTGGACGAGGAATACCCGGCGCCGATGGACCAACAGACGCTTGGCATCAATCCCCGCAGCGAGGCGTTCAGCAGCGCTGGCGGCTGAGCAATTGCGGACTCATCGGATCACCTGGTCCGCCCGCGCCAAGAGCTCGGGCGGAATCGTGACGCCGATGCTCTGGGCAACCTTGAGATTGAAGATGAGCTCGCGCCGCGTGATGAACTCGACCGGGATCTCTCCCGGAGGCGTGCCCTTGAAGATTCTGTCGATGAAGGCCGGGAGACGGCGCCAAGTGTCGGCGACCGATGTGCCATAGGTGATCAAGCCACCCACAGCGCTCATGCCGCCAGCGAACATGGTCGGCAGCCGATGTGTCACCGCGAGATCAGCGAGGCGCTTGCCGTGGCTGAAGTTGAGTGGCGTATCGAAGACCACCACGGCCTGGGCACTGTCCCGTACCATGGCTGCGAAAGCGGCATCGAAATCTGGATCAGGCGCAGCGGCGGTGGGCGCCGGCAGCTTCACGATCTGTGGGCGCAATCCAAGCGCTTCGGCTGCCGCCTTGTTCGCACGATCGATCGGCGCAAGACCGGAAGCATCGGCTCCGGGGATCGTCTGGTCGCTCAAGGCCGCGACCCGCTCCATCCCCGGAAAGACGTCCTTCAGCAGCCGCATTTGCGCCTCGGCCTGCCGCGGGTCGAGGCTAGTGATGCCCGTCGCGTTGCGCCCCGGCCTCTGCGCGGTTTCGGCCAGCCCGAGAGCAACCGGGTCGGTCACAATGGCAAAGATCACCGGGATCGTCGGCGTTGCCCGCCGCGCTGCGTTGGCGGCTGGTCCTCCGAGCGCCACGATGACATCCACGCCCTGACGAACGTGCTCCGTGGCAAGCTCCGGCAGACGGCCGAGCTGGCCTTCCGCAAAGCGAGGCTCAACGGTGAAGTCTCGCCCCTCGATCAGGCCGAGCTGTGCGCAATCCTGCGCGAAGGTACGGCGCCACGCCTCATGGAACGCTCCGGGACCACCATTGACCAACATGCCGATGCGGCGTGGCGCAGACGGTTGGGCCCAACCAGACTGGGCTGAAACCACCCCAGCCGCCCCGCATAGGCCTGCTTGCAAGAAATGCCTGCGGTCCACGGCTGGCATCCCAACTGTGTCGCTTCAACACCGCATAGAAACATGACCTCCCGGATGAAACAATACCGGCTAGGTAAAACAGCGAATTCGAGCCACCCGATTTTGCGGAAACCTTTAGATTATTTGGAGCTGAACGCAGCGTCATGGCGCAGTTTAGGCCTGGAAACAACCTTCGGGGAAGCACCATGGACGGAAGTCGTCGGGCTCCCGCACGTCGATGACGCTATCGCTCGCCACCGCTGCGGGGCGTCGGCGCAATGGGGAGGCTATGGCATCGGTTCGGCAGACGTTATGACTCCGACGAGCTCGGTGCGCGAAGCACAGGGGGCTGAGACGTGCATGTCGACAGCAATTGCCATTCTCGGCGGCGTCGGGCTGTTCCTGCTCGGCATGACCGTCATGACCGACGGCCTGAAGGCGCTGGCGGGATCCGCCCTGCGCACCGTCCTCGGCAAGGCGGCGGCCACGCCGCTCTCCGGCGCCTTCTGGGGCTCCATCGTCACGCTGCTCGTGCAGTCGTCGAGCGCGGTGACGATGACGACGATCGGCCTCGTCAGCGCCGGGCTTCGCGACGCTTGCCTCCATCGTGCCGGGAAAGCTGACCGCCACGGAAGCCCTCGCGCGGATCGAAGCCGCCCGGCGGCTCGACGGGGTCGCACATCATGCCTGGCGTTCGGCGGCACAGGATCGGGCCGGCGATTATAGGATAATATACCTATACGATACTGTCAATCCGTGGAGCTGAGGGATAAGCAGAGCCTCAACATGCGATCTGGGGAATGCGCCATTTGCCGACATTCGGCGGTTGCCGGAAAGCAGACTCTGACAACTAGCACAAAAAACGTCCGTTCTCGTCCGGGGAATCTCATCGACCCGCGCCGTCGTAAATATCAAACCCTAAACTCAACCTCCGATCCTCCAGCATCGAGTGCGTTGCAATTCAGTGTCTTCGTTACGCTCAGGCGAAAATTGGCCGCAAACGAAGACGAAGGCGGCGTGGCGACACTTTCGAGGGCCTTCGCTGCCGGCTGAAGCCCCGTGGCACCATCGGCCCATGACCGGAAGTCCGGCCCCGGTCGCGCTCTGGCACCTTCCGGCTGCCTTGCATTCGTGATGTTTCTGGACTTGCGCATCCGTCCGTCATGGGCATGTCGCCAGCGCAGGACGCCAGGCTGCGAAGGAGGAACGAGGTGGTGCCGACCAAGGGCGTCTTCACCACACGTCAGATGGCCGAGATCGCGCGCAGGCACCTGCCGCGGGCCATCTTCGATTTCGTCGAGGGCGGCGCAGGGTCGGAGATCGCGCTTGCGCGCAATCGCGCACGCTTCGAGGAGATCGCCCTGCTGCCGCAGGCCTTGCGCGACTGCTCGGCTGCGACGTCGGTGGTGACGATCTTCGGCCGCCGCTACGCCGCGCCCTTCGGCGTCGCGCCGATGGGATTTGCAGATCTGATCCGCCCCGGGACCGACCGCGCCCTCGCCCGCGCCGCCAGGGAGCGGAACATCCCCTATGTCCTGTCGACGGCGGCGACGACGTCGATCGAAACCATCCGCGATATCGCGCAGGACAATCTCTGGTTCCAGCTCTATCCCGGCTCCGACGAAGCCACCGCGGCTGCCCTGATCGACCGGGCGCTGAAGGCGGGCGTCACCACGCTGGTGGTAACGGTCGACATTCCCGTTCCGGCCAAGCGCGTCAGGGACCTGGCCAATGGCCTGGCCATTCCCCTGCGCCCCTCGCTGCGCACGATCCTCGATGTCGGGCGACACCCGGCCTGGCTGATGAGAGCCTTGTTCGGCACGCGCCTGGGCATGGCGAACTTCATTGACAACAGGGGAGCGATGAGCGGGCTGAAACATGCCGAATTCGTCTCCCGCCAGCTCTCCTGCCCTGCCCTCGACTGGAGCCGGATCGAAGGCATTCGCAAGGCCTGGCCGCATCACCTGGTCATCAAGGGCATCCTGAACCCCGAGGACGCCCGAACGGCCGCACGGCTGGGCGCGAACGGCATCGTCGTCTCCAACCATGGCGGGCGTCAGCTCGATGCGGCCCCCGCGCCGATCGAGGTCCTGCCCGCCATCCGCGAAGCCTGCGGCGACGCTCTGACCATCATTCTGGACAGCGGCGTCAGGACCGGCGACGACATCGCCCGCAGCCTGGCGCGCGGCGCCGACTTCGTCCTGATGGGGCGCCCTTTTCTGTTCGCCGTCGCGGCCCTGGGCCTGTCGGACGGGCCGAAGGCGATCATCGACATCCTGCGCGACGAGTTCATGAACACGCTCATCCATCTCGGCTGCCCGGATCCCGCCGAGCTGGACGACAGCTTCCTGTGGCCGAGACGGACCGGCGCAGGAATACTGTCGCCCCGGCAGGAGGGGAATCGATGAAGATCGCTGTGATGGGGGCGCCGTCGGCTGCTACTACGGTGCCATGCTGGCGCGGGCCGGTCATGCGGTCACGCTGGTCGCGCGGCCGCAGCATGTGAAGGCGATCCGGGATCACGGCCTCACCCTGGAGACCGCAGCCTTCACCGAATCCCTTGCGGTCACGGCAACCGCCGAGCCGTCGGGCGTGAGCGATGCGGAACTCGTCCTGTTCTGCGTCAAATCGGGCGATACCGTCGCGGCGGGCCATGAAATGGGCCTCATCTCGAGGCCGGCGCTACGATCCTCAGCCTGCAGAACGGCGTCGACAATGCCGAGCGCCTGCAGCAGGTCCTGGGAAGGCCGGTGATCCCGACGGCCGTCTATGTCGCGGCAGAGATGTCCCGGTCGGGGCATGTCCGTCATCATGGCCGCGGCGAGCTCGTCATCGGCTCAGGGCCGGCGAGCCCGGCGCTCGCCGAGATGTTCAGGCTGGGGCCTCGCCGTGGCGCGCGCCTGCGGCGTGCGGATCGAGGACGGCCTGCTTGCAAAGGTGCTCGGCCTCGCCGCCACGATGCCCGATCAGCTCTCCTCGACCGCCCGGGATCTGGCCAGGGGCAAGCCGACCGAGATCGACCATCTCAACGGCTACATCGTCCGGGCCGGCGAAAGGCTCGGCGTCGCGACGCCGGCAAATCGCCTGCTGACGGTGGTCGTCAAGCTGATGGAAGCGAGCACTTCGGACTGAAGGGAGCGCGAGACCGCCCTGCCGTCCCGACCCGCTGTTCCCGCAGGGCGTCGATGCCGGCTGCGTCGATTGTGGCCCGCGATCGGCGCATGCCATGCTGCCGAGCGCCGGCTTCGGCTAACCAGAACATCAGGCAGGAAACGACCTCAATGCAGCGCAGATTATTTCTGAAGGGTGCCGGCGCCGGCGCCGCCGCCGGGATCGCATCGCCCGCCATCGCGCAGAGCATGCCGTCCATCACATGGCGCCTGGCGTCGAGCTATCCGAAATCGCTGGATACGCTGTACGGAGCCTGCACCTATCTGTCCGAGGCCCTGTCGGCGGTCACCGACGGCCGGTTCAAGCTCCAGGTCTTCGCGGCGGGCGAGATCGTGCCGGCCCTTCAGGTCGCCGATGCGGTCTCGAACGGCACCGTCGAGATGGGCCATTCCGGCTCCTATTTCTACATCGGCAAGGACACCGCCTTCGCCTTCGGCACGGTGATCCCCTGGGGCCCGAACAGCCGGCAGATGCAGGCCTGGCTCTTCCAGGCCGGCGGCCTCGAACTGCTCAACGAGTTCTACGCGAAGTTCAATCTCTACAATCTGCCCGGCGGCAATACGGGATCCCAGATGGGCGGCTGGTTCCGCAAGGAGATCAAGTCGGCCGCCGATCTGCAGGGCCTCAAGATGCGCATCGGCGGGCTCGGCGGCAATGTGCTGCAGAAGATGGGGGTCGTCCCGCAGCAGCTCGGGGCGGGCGACATCTATCCGGCCCTGGAGCGCGGCGTGCTCGATGCGGTCGAGTTCGTCGGCCCTTATGACGATGAGAAGCTCGGCTTCGCCAAGGTCGCGCCCTATTACTACTACCCGGGCTTCTGGGACGGCTCCGCCGAGCTGAGCTTCTTCATCAATCTCGAGAAGTGGAACAGCCTGCCGCCCGCCTACCAGAGGGCGTTGAAGACCTGCGCGATGGCTGCCGGCCACGACATGCAGGCAAAATACGACATGCTCAACCCGGTGGCTCTCAAACGGCTGCTCGCCGGCGGCGCCCAGCTAAGGCCTCTGCCGAACGACATCCTCAAGGCGAGCTACAAGATTACCCGAGACCTCTATGCGGAGATGTCAGCCGCCAACCCGAACTTCAAGAAGATCTACGATCACCTCTGGGCATTCCAGCAGGACAGCCTGCGCTATTGGGCGATTTCCGACTTCTCCTACGATTACATGTCGGTCTCGGCCCTGCAGCAGCGTTGGGCCGATGGCTGAACAACGGTTGCGGATACGCCGCAGGCGACTAAGGAAGCCTTGACCGCCACGATCCGGTCGTAGCTCATCGGTTGATGGTGTTGCGGTCAACATCTTTGCCGGGCAGCCAGAGTCTGGCGAAAGCCTGCGGCCGCGTTTCTGGATCTGTGCGGGTTACACCTTCAGCAGGCTACGCCATTGCTGCCCGCGGCGAGATGAGTTTGTATTCTCGGACCGCGCTCGAAAGGGTGAGCGGCGCCAGTAGCTGACTATCGCATGTCGCCCGGAAGCCGACGTTGCCCCACCGGCTTAATCAGTCATCCGGTTTCCACGCCTCCAGCCGCAGCACGTTAGCCGCGAGTAGGTCCAGCACCGTGTGCCGGGCCTCGCGCAGCCGGTCTGTGACATTAAACGGAGGCCCAAGGCGCCCATCAAATCCAATGGCACGCAATTAGCAAGAGTGCTAACAGTTGTTCTGTGTTCGGTACTGAGCCGTCCGACGTGAAGCGGATGGAGCGCCGGATCGTCGGCCGCAGAGGCTCCGGTCGAGAGCCCGCCAGTTCGTGCAAATTGTCGATATGGAGGAATTCATGAAATTCCGTCCGCTGCATGATCGCGTCGTGGTCCGGCGCCTTGAAGGCGAAGAGAAGACCAAGGGTGGCATCATCATCCCCGATACCGCCAAGGAAAAGCCCCAGGAGGGTGAAGTCGTCGCCGTCGGCCCTGGCGCCCGCGACGAAGCCGGCAAGCTGACCCCGCTCGATGTCAAGAAGGGCGATCGCGTCCTGTTCGGCAAGTGGTCGGGCACCGAGGTCAAGATCGACGGCCAGGATCTCCTGATCATGAAGGAATCCGACATCATGGGGGTGATCGAGGGCACCGCCACGCTCAAAAAGAAGGCGGCCTGAGCCACGCCCCGCTCGTCGCGACCCACCGGAGTTCCAAGTCATGGCTGCCAAAGACGTGAGATTCTCCACGGATGCACGCGACAGGATGCTGCGGGGCGTCGAAATCCTCAACAACGCGGTCAAGGTCACGCTCGGTCCCAAGGGTCGCAACGTGGTCATCGACAGGTCCTACGGGGCGCCGCGCGTCACCAAGGACGGCGTCGCTGTCGCCAAGGAGATCGAGCTCGCCGACAAGTTCGAGAACATGGGCGCCCAGATGGTGCGCGAAGTCGCCTCGAAGACCAATGATCTCGCGGGAGACGGCACCACGACCGCGACAGTGCTTGCCGCCGCGATCATAAAAGAAGGTCTCAAGCTGGTCGCGGCCGGCATGAACCCGATGGACCTGAAACGCGGCATCGATATCGCCGTAGCCGCGGTCGTGAAAGACATCGCGGCCCGGGCGAAGAAGGTGGGCTCCTCCGAGGAAATCAGTCAGATCGGCACAATTGCGTCGAACGGCGACAAGGCCATTGGCGACATGATCGCCCGGGCCATGCAGAAGGTCGGCAACGAGGGCGTCATCACCGTCGAGGAGGCCAAGACCGCCGAGACCGAGCTCGACGTCGTCGAGGGCATGCAGTTCGACCGTGGTTATCTCTCGCCCTACTTCATCACCAATGCCGAGAAGATGGTCGCCGAGATGGAAGACCCCTACATCCTCGTCCATGAGAAGAAGCTGTCGTCCTTGCAGGCGCTGCTGCCCATCCTCGAGGCCGTCGTGCAGTCCGGCAAGCCGCTGGTCATCATCGCCGAGGATATCGAAGGCGAGGCTCTGGCCACGCTTGTCGTCAACAAGCTCCGTGGCGGCCTGAAGGTGGCGGCCGTCAAGGCTCCGGGCTTCGGCGATCGCCGCAAGGCCATGCTCGAGGACATCACCGTCTTGACCGCAGGCCAGACGATCTCGGAAGACCTCGGCATCAAGCTCGAAAACGTGACGCTCGACATGCTGGGCCGCGCCAAGCGGGTGCACATCGAGAAGGAGAACACCACGATCATCGACGGCGCGGGCGACAAGATCGCGATCGAGGCCCGCATCACCCAGATCAAGGCGCAGATCGAGGAGACCAGTTCGGACTACGACCGCGAGAAGCTCCAGGAGCGTCTGGCCAAGCTCGCCGGCGGCGTCGCGGTGATCCGGGTCGGCGGCGCGACCGAGGTCGAGGTCAAGGAGAAGAAGGACCGCATCGAGGATGCCATGCACGCCACGAAAGCGGCGGTCGAAGAAGGCATCGTGCCGGGCGGCGGCGTAACATTGCTGCGCGCGAGAGGCGCCATCGGAAAGCTCAGCAATCGTAACCCCGATGTTCAAGCCGGCATCAGCATCGTGCTCAGGGCGCTGGAAGCTCCAATCCGCCAGATCGCGGAAAACGCGGGTGTTGAGGGCTCGACCGTTATCGGCCGGATCACGGACAACAAGTCCCAGAGCTACGGCTTCAACGCGCAGACGGAAGAGTATGTGGACATGCTCAAGGCCGGCATCGTCGACCCGGCCAAGGTCGTCCGGGTTGCCCTGCAGGATGCAGCTTCGATCGCTGGGCTCCTGATCACGACCGAAGCCATGATTGCTGAAGCGCCGAAGAAAGACGCGCCGGCAATGCCGGGCGGCGGCATGGCTGGCATGGGTGGAATGGACTACTAGCCAACACACGATCGCATTAGCGATACTGATAACGCCATGGGCCGCCTTCGGCGGCCCATTCTACTTTGGCGCAGGTCCGACCGGAAGCTGTCCTTGTCGAGAATGAATTGCGTGCGATTGGGGGATTCGCCCGAGCCGGAGCATTTTCACGTTATTCCCGCTCGTACCGGCCAACGATCGCAGCGTGCCAGTACAGCCTCTCAGCCGCGAACTCGCGCTTCGCGATCCAGAGCAGCGTTTTGACACAGCCAGTGTCAGGACCGGCCCTCATCGCGCCGCCCGCAAGCGGACCTTCTGAATGCCAGCTTTGGGCCAACTATGCCCGTTCAACAGGCACGGACAAGGTCGCATAGTCGGACACAAGCGCCTGAACAATAGTGCCCTTGACATGTTCGGGAAGGAACCGCCCCCTCGCGTTCGGCACACCACTTCAGCATCGCGCCAGTTCCTGCCTTCACAACTTCGCTTCGAACCACGGCTTGGAATCTGACGTTGGGAACGTCCGAGAAGGGGTCATGTCCGGCCCTCACCGCGTGGTTGCGACTGCCTCCGAAAAGCAGACCCTGCAAAGGTCGCCTAAGCCACCACAAGCTGCAGAAAAGCGAGCATTCCGAGATTTGGATGCGACGGGCCGTATGATCTGTCGCCTCGCATAAGCCGAGGAATCCGCAAAATGCCTTCGGCTAGCGAGCCAGCGGACTATCCCAGACGAGAAACAGCAGCGCTTTGAGCTGGGCGAAACGCTCGGGCCCGAGTTCGGTGCTCCACTCGCGCTCGATGTCGCGCAATACGTCGACCATCTTGGAGAATGCGGCGTGCCCGCGTTCGGTAAAATGGATCAGCCGCGCGCCGCCCTCACCTTGAACGTCGGACCGGACGATATAGCCGAAACCCTCGAGGCTCCTCAGCAGCTGGTTGATGGCCTGTTTACTCACGCCGGCGCGCTCGGCGAGCGTACCCGGACGAACCTTGTCCGGCCCGGGAAACTGTAGGACCGCCATATGCGGCAGGCGCAGCTCGTCAAAACCGGCAGCGTTGAGCTCCTTGATAAGCCGGCGCTGGATCGCTTGGGCCGGAACGCGCAGCAAGGCGCCGATCAGCATGTCCTCGGTTTTCATCGACGAACTTTCAGGGAGAGAGCATTGACTTTCGGTAAACGGCGTTTACCGTGAGCTAGTAAATGTAATTTACCAAGGGAGCTCGGACAATGCCCCAGCCAGTCATAGGCCCTCACGTCAATCCGTCCGACGAGACCATCGCCACCAAAGGGCTCGCGGTTCGCTTCTTGTTGGCCGGAGATAACTCGAACGGCAGCATTGCGGCCTTTGAGCTGATGGTCCCGGCCGCGCAGCGTCTGCCAGCTCCAGCGCACAGCCACGACCATTACGAAGAGACGATCTACGGCGTAGACGGTGTGCTGACCTGGACCGTCAACGGAAAACACATCGATGTCGGGCCGGGACAGGCGTTGTGCATTCCGCGAGGCGCCGTTCATCGGTTCGATAACAACGGAAGCAAGGACGCGAAGATGCTCTGCGTGATTACGCCGGCCGAGATCGGTCCGGAGTATTTCCGCGAGGCGTTTGAGGTGGTCAACGCCGCAGCCGGTGGTCCGCCGGACCGGGCCAGGATGGCGGATATCATGCGCCGTCACGGTCTTACGCCAGCAGCGCCCCAAACATAGAGGCCGGTGAGCCGATAGGCCTTGAGGGGCCAATTAGGATCACGAGCCGGCACGTTCATGACCAAGTTTGGCTGGGCGCCCGAAAGATAGCGTATCGCAGTGGCTGTGCGCGATCTGGGAGCGGGAGTGCGCAGCCTCATCACATACGGCGCCGGAGAGGTAGGGCCTGACCTCGCAGCGAGCGACGGCGATGGCGCATTTCGTAGGTCTTGACGTGTTGGTGAAGGAGACGGCGGTGTGCGTCGTCGACGAAGCCGGCAAGGTTGTGTTCGAGCAGAAGGTTGCGACCGAGCCGGACGATCTCGTCGTGCTGCTCACGTCCATCAGTGGCGACTATGGTCGGATCGGGATTGAGGCCGGTCCGCTCTCGCAGTGGCTGGTGAACGGCTTGGCGGCAGCAGGCCTGCCGGTGATCTGCATTGAGACGCGGCACCTGAAGCCGCTCCTGAAGGTGCAACAGGTCAACAAGTCGGACCGTCAGGACGCTCGTGGCATCGCGCAGATGATGCGCGTCGGCCTGTTCAAGCCGGTGCACGTCAAGATGCTGGCGAGCCAGGAGAAGCGGATGCTGCTGTGTTTAGCGATGTTCTCAACCGACCCAAATCGAGCGGTAGCTGTTGCGCAGCGCAACGATGGCGCTCGCCGCCACGAGCATCGTGCCACACTTTGCATCGACCACAGGATCGATGCTTACGCGCAGCGCTCCAAAGCCACCGTTGGCCTCGATCACGAATCTGCGCTGTTCTCCGTCGCCAACCGCAACATGGTCGACCGGAGTACGGTCCAGCCCTTGCGAGGCGAGTGCCGCGGCAGCAATGACGTTGACACCACGACTTGAGCTGACGACTGATCGTGCGTTGTCGACAATTCCCGACGCAACCGGTTTCGATGCGGTGTAGGCGAAAATCGAAACTGTCGAGCTGGGGTCAATTGTCATTGCAGAGAGTGCGTCCAATCCGCCAATCGCGCCTGGCAGAAGACGCAGACGATGTCCCGTTTCCCGCGCAACGTCGCGCAGGTCGCTTTCGAGCATTTCGGAGACAAGCGCCGCAGCCCCGACAGTCCAAACATCGGCCAGGCGAAGCAGATTTGCCCCATAGCTATTGAGCGCATTCGGCCCGGAAAAGTCGATCAGCAGATCTGGTTCTAATGCCCCCATACTGTCGAGGCTGTCGACTATGGGAAAATCCGCCTTGTCGTCGGCAGCAATGTTCCGCTTGATGGCTCCAACAACTTTCCAGTGCGCGCTGTCCTCTTCGTTTCGAAGACTCAGAAATGTCTGTGCGATACGGCCTAGTCCGACAAGACCTACACGAAGCATCGCTCCAACCTCGTCCTACGAGGAGAATTCCCCGGGAGCGCGGGACGCTACCGGGTAGCTTTGATTGGCGAGCCACCAACAATCGCTGTGACTATCTTTCGAACGCTGGGTCGATCGGCACGCGATAACCATTCACCAGGCGGTTTGTCTCGTTCGCCATGCCGACCACAGCGAGAAGCTCGCCGAACTGCTCGGGCGTCATGCCCGCCTTGGCGGCGGCGGCGCTGTGGCTGGCGATGCAATAGCCGCAATTGTTGGTCACACTGACAGCGACGTAGATCATTTCCTTGACGAGGGGATCCAGCGCTCCCGGTGCCATGACCTCCCGGACGCTGTCCCATGTCCGGCGCAAGGTCTTTTCATCATTGGCGAGGTACTTCCAGAAGTTGTTGACGTCGTCGAGCTTCCTGGCGGATTTGATCTCGTCGTAGACGGCTTTCACCGCATTGCTGGCTTCACTGTATTCGATCGCTTTCGGGCGAGGCATCGGCTGTCTCCTCGGGTTCATCCAACAAGAACGCATCAGCGCGCATCAGGCGGCGGCAACGACCATGATCTCGACGAGGATGTCGGCATAGGCCATGTCGCCTGTGACGCAGGCGCGCGCAGGCGCGTGGTCGGGATCGACCCAGGCATCCCAGATCTCGTTCATCGCCTTGTAGTCGTCCATCGACTTCAGCCAGATGATGCTCGACAGGATCTTGGTCCGGTCGCTGCCGCAACGGGCGAGCATGTCGTCTACTTTCGCCAGCGCCTGCGCGGTCTGCTCCGCCACAGAGATTGAGCGGTCATCCGCGACCTGTCCCGCCAGATAGATCGTGCCGTTATGCACGACGGCGCGACTGCGGCGCCCGTTCGAATCGGCTCTCGTGATCAGCATGGATATCTCCGCGCAGGTTTGTGTCATTATGAGCGGTTGACGATCGAGGGAGGATCGAACGCGGTCACGGGCGGCAACTCGCCTTCATAGCGCTCGATCTCGACGAGGCAGGATTGTGCGCTCGGCCCCTGACCCAGGCGCGAGGTACCCAGATCATGGGTCAGCACGTTGGGATTGCCGTGCTTTTCAAGACTTCCGGCCACGCCGGGCATCGCCGGATCATACCAGGCGCCCGTGGCAAGCTGCAGGACGCCGGGACGAACCGCCTCGCTCAGAACTGCCGCCGCAAGACAGGCGCCTCGCTCGTTGAACAGGCGCACGATGTCGCCGTCGCCAATCCGGCGTGCTGCGGCATCGGCAGGATGGATGCGGACGGGCTCGCGGCCTCGGATCTTGGCGGCGCGGGAATGTCTCCCCTGATCGTACTGGCTGTGGAGCCTTGTCTTGGGCTGGTTCGAGATCAGGTGCAGCGGGAACCGGGTCGCCTTGCCGGCGCCGAGCCACTCACGTGGCTCCAGCCAAGCGGGATGGCCGAGGCAATCGTCATAGCCAAAGGAAGAGATCCGATCGGACCAAATCTCGATCTTACCGGAGGGCGTCGGCAATGCGTCTCCGACCGGATCGCTCCGGAATGCTTCGAGCAGCGACGGCTGTTGTTCCGGCTCAGGAAACAGCAGCGCCCCCTCCTCCCAAAAAGTCTCGAAATCCGGCGGATTGAACCCAAGAGCAGAGAGGCGCTCCTGTGCTTTCTCGTAGAGGGAGCGCAGCCAGTCCTCCTCGCCCCGGCCCTCGGTGAAGACCACTTCCGCGCCGAGCGCAGCCGCCAAAGCGCCAAAGATGTCGTAGTCGTTCCGCGCTTGCCCGAAGGGCGCACTGACCCGATGCGAGGCGGCAAGGAGCCGATCGCGGCTGGAGCAGACGATGTCATTGCGCTCCAGCTGGGTGGTCACCGGCAGCACGATATCCGCATGGCGGGCGAGCGGATTCCACCAGCTCTCATGGACGATCACCGCCTCAGGCCGCTTCCACGCTTCAAGGAACCGGTTGAGGTTCTGATGGTGATGGAACGGGTTGCCGCCAGCCCAGTAGACGAGCCGAATATCGGCGTAGCGCCGGTCCTGCCCGTTGAACTGATAGCTTTCACCCGGCTTCAGCAGCAGGTCCGAGATCCGCGCCACCGGGATGTAATCGTCGACGCTGTTGGTCCCCTGCCCGAATGACGGCCAGGACAGGTCGAGGGTCGGGTTGCCGATGCCGTTGACCGAGCCGTAGCCGATGCCGAAACCGCCGCCTGGCAGGCCGATCTGGCCCAGCATCGCGGCGAGCGTGATCGCCATCCAGCAGGGCTGCTCGCCATGGTCCGCCCGTTGCACCGCCCAGGCCAGCATGATCATCGTCCGCTGCGCCGCCATCCTGCGTGCGAGACCCCTGATCGCCTCCGCCTCGATCCCGCAGATGGCTGCCGCCCATTCCGCCGCTTTCGCGACACCGTCGCTCTCGCCGGAGAGATAGGGCAGGAACCTGTCGAAGCCGGTGGTGCAACGCGCGAGAAACGCCCTGTCGTGCAGCCCCTCGCTCCATAGCGTATGGGCCAGACCCAGCATCAGCGCGGTATCGGTATTGGGGGCGATCGGGAGCCAGGTGGCGCCGAAGCGCTCGTCCACATCGTCCCGGATCGGCGTGACCGTGACGAACTCGCCCCCATTCGCAGCGAAAGCCTCGAGGCTTTCCGCCAGGATATGGCGCCCGATCCCGCCCGAGCTCACCTGCGAGTTCTTCAGCGGCAGGCCGCCGAACATTACCAGCATCCGAGCGTGGCGGACAATAACCGGCCACGAAGTATGGTCGGTGACGAGCCCACGGCGGTCGCCGACGACATGCGGCACGATCGCATCGGCGGCGGCGTAGCTGTAGTTGCCGACGGAGCGCGTATAGCCGCCGATGGCGTTCAGGAATCGGTGGATCTGACTCTGCGCATGATGGAAGCGTCCCGCGCTCGCCCAGCCATAGGAGCCGCCGAAGATGGAGCGGTTCCCATGCTCCCTGCGAACCCGGTCGAGCTCGCCAGCCGCAATCGCGATAGCCTCGGGCCAGTCCACGGCGACGAAGGGCTCGGCTCCGCGTCCTGCCCCCGTCGCCCGATAGCCCTTTTCCAGGAATGAGGCTCGGATCATCGGGCGCTCGATCCGGGTCCGATCGTCGAGTGCCCCGATCATCGACGAGGCGATGGGAGACGGCGCCGGATCGTGCTCGAAGCCCTCCAGCTCGACGGGACGCCCCTCGGACATCCTCACCCGATAGGTGCCCCAATGCGTGGCGACGATCGGTCGTGCGGGTGTCTTCAGCATCGTCCTCGCTCGCGCTTTTGAGGTCGGCGGATGATCAGGCGGTCCTCGCCAGATCGGCCGGCTTCGCCGCCGCATTCTCGGCCGCGTCGGGCGAGACCATGCGCCAGGCGAAGCCGAGATGCTCCGAGACCAATCGGGCCAGCAGGGGCGCATTCCGGCTGAGGAAAGCCTGGGCGATGGGCTCATGCTCGTTGAAGGCCTTCGCCCAGTTCTCGGCCTGCAGGACACCGAGATAACGCGTGCGATAGAGGCGAAGGTTGAGCTGCGCGTGCATCTCGATCAGCACTGGATTGTGGGAGGCCGCAGCGATCGCGAGATGGAAGGCCTGATTGGCATCGAAATACGCGTAGCGGTCGCTGACGCGGTAAGCCTCCGCCATGGTCTCCAGATGCCGACGGATTGCCTCGTCGTCCTGCCGCGTCGCCTGCTCGCAAGCGAGTTCGGCGGCGAAGACGTCAAGGCGGACATAGACCTGCAGCAGGTGGCGGATCTCGTCGTCCGACAGCGCCACCACAACGGCGCCGCGGTTCGGGATAATCTCGATCAGCCTTTGCGTCGCCAGGATCTGCAGAGCCTCGCGCAACGGGGTTCGTGATATCCCGAACTGCTCGGTGAGCGCCTTCTCCCGGATCCATTCGCCCGGCTTGATATTGTCGTGAATGATCTCCGAGCGGATGTGATCCGAGATCTGTTGGGTCAGCGATTTGGGTGCCACGACGACCGCGGCCCGCCGGCCCCCGACCGCCGTCACAGCACCTCCCGGCATCGCCGGCTTGTTCATGCGCGTCTCCTCACGGGGCCGCTGCTATCCCTGCGAAATCGGGCGCGGCGCAATTTTGATGTTGTAAACCTACACGTCTTGCGTATTGTCGACAATATTAAATCGACAATATGAGGGAAGAGCTGGTGAAGCGGATAGCCGCATCCTCGCCCGACAGCCGAGGCGACGCGCTCACTTCATCAATCGAAACCGACCTCGTTCACCTCGGACGGGCTCCGGCGCGCTATGCCGGAGCAATCAACATACCGCCTCACAGAACCTCGACGGTTGCATTCGACACGGTACGTGAGCTCGAAGCCGCCAAGCGTGCGCGCTTCGAAAAGGGAACGGTCTTCTACGGACGCTTCGGCGGCCCGGACATTTTCGCCTTCGAGGACGCGGTTGCCGCCCTTGAAGGAGCTGACAGCGCCGTTGCGGTTCCCTCGGGCCTGGCAGCCTGCATCCTGCCGGTTGCAGCCTTCGCCCGGACCGGCGACCACATATTGGTCGTCGACAATGTCTACGAACCAGCGCGGACCAGCCTGACCGAGTATTTCGCCGGAAACGGCGTGGAGATCAGCTACTTCGATCCACTCGTGGGCGAGGAGATCGACGCGCTCATCCGGCCCTCGACCAAGCTGATTTATCTTGAGTCACCGGGATCGTTCACCTTCGAAGTGATGGACATTCCCGCCATATGCGAAGTCGCAAGGAAGCGGGGCGTCATCACGGTCTGCGACAACACCTGGGCAACGCCGCTCTATTACCAGCCTTTGCGACACGGCGTTGATATCGTGGTCCATGCCGGAACGAAGTACATCATCGGACATTCCGACGCGATGCTGGGCATCGTCGCTGCGCGGGACGAGCACGCACAAGCCTTGAAGCGCGCGGCGAATTGGCTCGGCTACCACGCTTCGCCTGACAATGTGTATCTCGCAGCCAGAGGCCTGCGAACGCTTGCGCTCCGGATGGCGGCTCATCAAGCGAACGGGCTTGCCCTAGCCACCTATCTTGCCGGGCGCCCCGAGATCGCGCGCGTTCTGCACCCGGCCCTGCCCGGTTGTCCCGGCCACGCGATTTGGAAACGCGATTTCTTTGGATCGAGCGGCCTGTTCTCCGTCGTCCTGCGGACGACGGAGAAGGCGAATGCGGAGCGCTTCGTCGAAGGCCTCAACCTCTTCGGACTGGGCTTTTCATGGGGTGGCTTCGAAAGCCTCGTCCTGATCGGCGATCCGGCCCATTCCCGCACAGCGACCCCGTGGCGGGAAGAAGGGATCGTCGTGCGCTTTCACGCCGGCCTCGAAAACTTATCCGACCTCGTCTCCGACGTGGAGCAAAGTCTCGAAGCTCACCTGTCCACCTGACAATTCATTCAAAAAATAGGGGAATGTCATGCCGGATCACATCTTCAACCGTAACGGAATTTCGCGGCGCAGCCTTCTTGGCGGCGGAGCGGGCCTCATCGCTTCACCTTTCGTCATCCGCCCCGCCTCTGCCGCAGAGCGGATCACCGTGGCAGATCCGGGCGGCGTCTACGTCACCGGCTTCACGCCCGCCTTCTATGCGCCGTTTCGCAAGGCCGGCTTCGAGCTCATCAACGTCTCGCGCGATTCTGAGCCGACCAGCCAGGTGAAGGCGCAGGTCGACGCAAAGGCCTATGTCTGGGACGTCGTCTCCATCACCCTGTCGTCGCGCAAGCTTCTCTCGGATGCCGGGCTGCTCGAACCGCTGCAGCTCTCGGGATCGGACTACGACCAGCTTCTCCCGCTCGCGAAGCAGCCGGACTGGATGGGCACGAACGTCTACGGCAGCGTCCTGGGCTACCGGACCGACAACATGAAGGCCCGCCCCTCGAGCTGGGCCGATTTCTACGACGTCGCCAAGTTCCCCGGGCGCCGGGCCCTGCCGAAGAGCCCGATCCATACCCTCGAAGGGGCGCTGCTGGCGGATAGCGTCGATCCCAAGAAGCTCTACCCGCTCGATGTCGACCGCGCCTTCAAGAAGCTCGATACGATCAAGCCGCATATCGCGGTCTGGTGGACAAGCTTCACGCAGACGACGCAGCTCCTGCAGAGCGGCGAGGTCGATTTCCTGCCGTCGAGCAATGCGCGCATCCAGGCGGCGATCGACAATGGCGCCCCGGTCGAGATCATCTGGGATGGCGGGCTCTACGGCATGGAGGGCTGGGCCATTCCGAAGGGCTGCCCGCGCGCGGAGATCGCCAAGAAGTTCATCGCCTCCTGCGCCAATGGCGAACGGCAGGCGCTCTACACCAAGGCGCTGGCCTACGGTCCGACCAATCAGACTGCGTTCAAGTTCATCGACCCGGCCCGCGCCAAGCAGTTGCCAACGGAGCCCGCCAATTTCTCGAAGCTGATCGCCAGCAACGACGAATGGTGGGGCGCCAACAAGGACAAGATGTTCGAGCGCTTCAACGCCTGGCTCCTGCGCAGTTAAGGCGCAGGCCGATGTCGGAGAAGCTGCGAGCCGAGCAAGTCACCAAGCGCTACCACAATGTGGTGGCACTGAAACCGACGACGCTGTCGATGCACGACGGGGAGTTCCTGACGCTGCTCGGGCCGTCCGGCTCGGGAAAGACCACGCTATTGTCGCTGATCGCCGGCCTGACCGAGCCGACGGACGGCGACATCTGGATCGACGGGCGACGCGTCACCGATGAATCCTCGGCGAAGCGGGGATTGGGCATGGTCTTCCAGAACTACGCCCTCTTCCCGCATCTCTCGATCTACGAGAACATCGCCTTCCCCCTGCGCATGCGCAGGATGGGGGGCGCTCAGATCGACGCTGCGGTGCGCCGGGTGCTCGAACTCGTCCATCTCCCCCATGTCGCCGAACGCCTGCCGCGCGAGCTTTCCGGCGGCCAGCAGCAGCGGATCGCGCTGGCGCGCTGCATCGTCTACGAGCCCTCGATCATCCTGATGGACGAGCCGCTCGGCGCCCTCGACAAGAATTTGCGCGAGCAGATGCAGACCGAGATCAAGCGGCTGCATGTCGAGCTCGGCATCACCATCCTCTACGTCACGCACGACCAGGAGGAGGCGCTGTCGATGTCCGACCGGATCTGCCTGATGAACAATGCCCAGGTCGAGCAGATCGGCACGCCGGCGGAGCTGTATTTCAGACCGGCTTCGGTCTTTGCCGCCGCCTTCCTCGGCGAATCCAATATCCGAAGCGCGAAGGTGCTGTCGACTGGGCCAGAAACGCTGCTCGGTTCCCCGGACGGCTCGACCATCAAGGTCGCGGCCGATCCTGGCCGCCGCGCCAACGAAGAGGTCAACTGGATGGTTCGGCCCGAGCGGCTGAAGCTCATCCGCGAAAGCGAAGAGTACGAGAACATCCGCCGCGGAAAGCTGCTGGACGTCGTCTTTGTCGGAGGTATCACCAAAATCAACGTGCAGCTGGACGACGGCACGACCCTGCTCGCGAAGGAATTGACGTCAGGGCGCTCCCTGCCGGAGCGCGGGCAGTCGGTAGCGCTCGGGTGGTCCGCCGCCGATGCCATCGTCCTACCCCCGGGCGCGTGACATGACGGCAATGTCTTCGAGGGACTACCAGTCGTCTTCCGTTGCCGACCGCGGGATGCCGCCTCTGCAGTCGCGTATGCGTCGCGCGAGACGACTCCTGCCGCTGGCCCCTTTGTTCGCGTTCCTGGCGATCTTCTTCTTTTTCCCGGTCGCGCAGATCCTGTCGTTGTCGGCATTCGACCAGGGCGGAGCCTTCACCTCCGCCAATTTCACCAAAGCCTTCTCTGACCCGCTCTATTTCGACGTCCTGCTGATCACCTTCAAGATCGCCGGCTGGACCACGGTCATCTCAGTCGTCGGCGGGTTTCCGGTCGCCTATTACCTCGCCAACGCTGCACCCCACAGCCGCAACGCGCTGGTCATCTGGGTCCTCCTGCCGTTCTGGACGAGCTTCCTGGTTCGGACCTTCGCCTGGATGATCCTTCTGGGGCGGAACGGAGCGGTCAACCAACTCCTGCTGGCGCTCGGCATCGTCGACGCGCCGGCCTCGCTCATCTTCAACCTGACGGGCACCCTGATCGGCATGTCGCATGCGATGCTGCCGCTCGCGGTCATGACCATGCTACCGGTGATGCAGACGATCGACGGCAACCTGTCACGGGCCGCGGAGACGCTCGGTGCCGGGCGCGCGCAGATCTTCTGGCGCATCTACATCCCGCAATGCATGCCTGGCATCAGCGCCGCGGCGATGATGGTGTTCATCAGCTCGCTGGGCTTCTTCATCACCCCGGCCCTGCTCGGCGGTGCGCGCGAGACCATGCTGACTCAGGTGATCATCACCCAGATCCAGGAGTTGCTGAACTGGCCGGCGGCGAGCACGCTCTCGGTCCTTTTGCTTGCGGCCTCGATCGTGGTCTTCGTCGCCTATGACCGCGTCGTCGGGCTCTCCAGCCTGGCTGGCGGCTCGTCGGACCGCTCCGCCCGATCGGTCACGGGATGGTCGCGCATTCTAGACCTACTCGGCCGGGCGATCGTGAACGGCCTTGGAAGCCTCTGCGCCAGTATCGGCGCGGTGTTGGCCAAGCTCCTGCCCGCGCGTGCCTTCCGCGGCCTCGGCCGGGCAAGCAGCCTCGTGCTCTTCCTGCTCGTCGTCGCTTTCCTGCTGATTCCGACGCTCTTCGTGATCCCCGCCTCCTTCACGCCGGGCAATGCGGTCCGGGCCAATCCAAACGGCTTCTCGCTGCGCTGGTACGAGGCCGTCTTCGCCTCCTCCGACTGGACCAGCGCGGCCTGGAATTCGCTCGTCGTCGGGCTGGCCTCGGGCGCAGTCGCGTTGGTGCTGGGCACGATGGCCGCGTTCGCGATGGCCTGGAATCGCTTTCCCGGCAAGACCGCCGCGCTCGCAGTGATCCTGTCGCCGCTGATCGTGCCGCGTATCGTGATCGCAGTCGCCCTGTTCTTCCTCTATTCGAAGCTGGAGCTGGTCGGGACGGTGACGGGACTGGTCATCGCGCATGCCGTGCTCGCGGTCCCCTATGTCGTCATCACCGTCATGGCGGTACTGGCGACCTATGACCGGCGGCTCGACCAGGCGGCGGCGGTGATGGGTGCGGGGCGGTGGCAGACCTTGCGCCGGATCACCTTGCCGATCATCCGGCCGGGATTGCTCTCTGCCTTCCTGTTCGCCTTCGTCACCTCCTTCGACGAATTGACGGTCGCGCTGTTCCTGACGGGCGGCTCCTTCAACACGCTGCCGCGCCAGATGTGGTCAGACCTCCTGCTCCAGATCAATCCGACCCTGGCAGCCGTCGCGACCTTGCTGCTGGTGTTGATGACCGGCCTCCTGTTCCTCAACGAGCGATTCCGGCGTTCAGCCGGCCGCAGCTGACGCCCGCGGGCGCGATCTGGAAGGGTTCCATGAGCAACAACCTGCGCAAGAAGACCTATTACGGCGTCACCGTCGGCATCCTCATGGTCAATAGCCGCTTCCGGCGCTGGCCCGGAGATATCGGCCATGCCGGCACCTGGGACTTTCCGGTGCAGTACAAGATCGTCCACGACGCCGTGCCGTCGCGCATGACGGAGCTGCACCAGTCGAGCCTGCTCGAACCGTTCAAGCGCGCTGCGCAGGAGTTGATCGATGCCGGCGTCGACGGCATCACCACCACCTGCGGTTTCCTCTCGATCTACCAGCGCGAGCTGGCCGACTTCTGCTCCGTGCCGGTCGCGACCAGCGCGCTGCTGCAGGTGCCGATGGTCGAGCGTATGCTGCCGACAGGGCGGAAGGTCGGCATCCTCACCTACAATGCCGAGGCGCTGAACGGCTCTTACCTGCACGCCGTCGGCATTGCCGAAGATACCCCTGTCGTGGGCCTGCCGCAGAGCTCCGAATTCGTCCGCAGCATCCGCGAGGGCGACGACACCGTTCCCTATGAGATACTGCGCGACGAGGTTCTCGCCGCCGCGGGCGATCTCCTCAGCCGGCATCCGGACGTCGGCGCCATAGTCGGGGAATGCACCAACCTGACGCCGTTCAGCGCCGATATCGCCGAGCGCTATGGCTTGCCGGTCTTCGACGCGGTCACGATGGTGAACACCTTCCATGCGGCGCTGAAGCCGCGGCGCTTCGGCACCGATTGACGCCAGCGCCGCCATGGAATGGGTTCGGACATCCTCGCTCCACGGCGAAATCGGCAGGACCGCATGAGCGGCGCGCACAAGACCGGTATCGCCGTCATCGGCGGGGGCATCGTCGGCGCGAGCGTCGCCCATGGTCTCGCAGCCCGCGGTGAGGCGGTGACGCTGTTCGACGAGGGCGACATCGCCTTCCGGGCGGCGCGCGGCAATCTCGGCAATGTCTGGGTGCAGGGCAAGGGCGCTGGCGGTCCGGCCTATGCGGACCTCACCCGCCGGGCCGCGCGGGACTGGGATACCTTCGCGCGAGAACTCGAGGCCGAGAGCGGGATCGACCTGCATTTCCGCCGATCGGGAGCGTTCTTCTTCTGCTTCTCCGAGGCGGAGCTGGAACGCCGCGGCAAGATGATGACCGATCTGGAAGCTCAGGCCACGGTCCCGAGCCGCTTCGAGATCATGGACAATGATGGCATCCGCAAGCTGCTGCCCGAGGTCGGGCCTGCCGTCGTCGGAGCGACGTTCTGCAGCGACGACGGCACGACCAACCCGTTCCACCTGCTGCGCGCTTTGATCTCGGTCTTCCAGCAGCGCGGCGACTATCGACCCCATCATGCCGTCACGAGCGTCGCACCGAACGGCACCGGGTTTCGGGTGACGACGTCGCAGGGAAACTGGCACGCCGACCGGGTGATCCTCACCGCCGGGCTCGGCAACAAGGAACTCGCGACGAGCCTGGGCCTGTGCGCTCCCGTTCGTCCCGTCCGAGGGCAGATCATGGTCACGGAGAAGTTGAAGCCTTTCCTGCGCTACGGGATCAGCTTCATCCGCCAGACCGTGGAAGGCGGCATCGTCTTCGGTGAATCCTCCGAGGAGGCCGGGCTCGACGACCGCACCACGCCCGACGTCATCCAGACGACGGCCCGACGGGCCGTGGCCGCCCTGCCTCTGCTCGCCGATGCGCAGGTCGTGCGCAGTTGGGCGGCTCTGCGCGTGATGTCGCCGGACGGCATGCCGGTCTATGCCGAATCCGCGGCGCATCCGGGCGCCTTCCTGGTGACGGTTCATAGTGGCGTCACCCTCGCGCCCTTCCACGCCGGCCCGCTCGCCACCGCCCTCTCCGCCGGCCGGCTCGACCCGGCGTGGCAGCCTTTCTCATCGGATCGCTTCAGTGTTCCAGCGCCTTGACCTTTCCGAATTCGACACCTCGTTCAGATTCGGCGACACAACCGTCCCCGCTCGCGAAGGCGAGAACCTGGCGGCTGCCATGCTCCGCGCCGGCATCAAGGCATTCCGCAGCACGCCGCGGTCAGGAGCGTCACGCGGCCCCTATTGCATGATGGGCGTCTGCTTCGAATGCCTCGTCACGGTGGACGGCCGGCCCAACCGGCAGGCCTGTCTCGAGACCGTACGCGCCGGCATGGTCGTCGAGCCGCAGGCGGGCGCGGCGGAGATCCGCCGGTGAGCGCCCCGTTCGACGTCGCGATCATCGGCGCGGGGCCGGCGGGCATGGCGGCCGCCGTCACGGCCCGCAAGCACGGATTGAGTTGCGTGGTGTTCGATGAGGCCCGCAAGCCCGGCGGCCAGATCTACCGGGCCGTCACTGAGCGGCCGGAACAGGATCGCCGCGAGATTCTGGGGCCGGACTATTATGCCGGCCGCGAACTGGCCGAGGCCTACCAGCGCTCCGGCTCGGAGCATCGGGGCGGGACGATGGTCTGGTCCCTCGCGGAGGGTGAGATCCGTTGGCGCTCGCGCGAGGGAGGTGGGGTCACCCTCGCACGCCGGATCGTCGCGGCCACCGGCGCGATGGAGCGTTCCTTTCCTGTCCGCGGCTGGACGCTGCCCGGCGTGATGACCGCAGGTGCGGCGCAAATTCTGCTGAAATCCGCCGGTCTGGTGGAGGACGATCTCGTCTTCATCGGTTGCGGCCCGCTGCTCTATCTCGTTGCAGCGCAATATTGCCGTGCCGGTCGCCCACCACGGCTGGTCGTCGACACGGCGCCGCGGAAAAACCTGATGGCGGCCCTCCCCCATCTCCCGCGGGCACTTCTTGCCGCCGCTTATCTCTCCAAAGGGCTCGGCCTGATCCGCGAATTGTGGGCCGCAGGCGTCCGGGTCGAACGCGGCGTCGAGCAGGTCGAGATCGAGGGCGAGGATGCCGTGCGCGGCGTGAAGTGGTTCAGCGGCGGACGCTGGCAGCGCACTGATGCAAGCCGCCTCGCGCTCCATCAAGGCATCGTCCCCAATGTGAACCTCGCCATGGCGCTGCGCTGCCGGCATGTCTGGGAGGAGCGCCAGCGCTGCTGGCGCCCCGTGCTCGACGATTGGGGGCGCTCCAGCCAGCCCTGGCTCTGGATCGCAGGCGACGAGGCCGGCATCGCCGGCGCCGCTTCGGCTCGCCTGAGCGGCACGCTGGCCGCACTCGATATCGCCCGCGACCTCGGAGCGATCGGCGAGACCGAGCGGGACAAGGCGAGCAGCCCCGTTCGCGCCGCGCTCAGGCGGGACCGCGCCATCCGGCCGTTCCTGGAAACGCTCTACCGCCCGGCCGATGCCTTCATCGTGCCTCATGCCGACGATGTCGTCGTCTGCCGCTGCGAGGAAGTGACACGCGGTGAGATCGCCCAGGTGGTGAAGGAAGGCGCGGCCGGCCCGAACCAGGCGAAAGGCTTCCTGCGTTGCGGCATGGGTCCCTGCCAGGGCCGGCTCTGCGGCCATACGATCACGGAGACGATGTCCGCGCTGAGCGGGCGCAGCCCGGCGGAGATCGGTTATTTCAGGCTGCGCATGCCAATCAAGCCGGTCACGGTCGGAGAGATCGCGGGAACGCCCGCGCCGGATGCGCTGCAAGCGTGAACATCCGCAGGGGGCGGTCACCGCCCCTGCGGATGTCGCGATGTTCGAGGCGCTGATCCCACCTTCATCGCGCCCGGCTGGGCGCCCAATGTGACGATCCGATGGAGGATCGTTTTGTGTCTGGGCTCGACGACTTAAACAGCCATGCCGAGGTAGCGCGGCAGCCAGAGCGAAAAGACCGGGAACACCACGAGCGCGAGGAGCGCGATGATCAGCACGGCAAGGTACTTCATCATCGGGCGCGTGACGTTCTCGATCTTGGTGCCCGTCATCGCGGTCGTTGCGAACAGACCCACGCCGATAGGCGGCGCGAAGAAACCGAGCCCCATCGCCACGACCATCACCGTGCCGAACTGGAGCGGATTGATCCCGAGCTTGATCGCGATTGGCGTGAGCAGCGGACCGAACAGGATCAGCGCCGGAGCGCCTTCCAGAATCATCCCGAAGAAGGCCATGACCACCACGCTGATCAGGATGAATCCGATCGGGCCCAACTCGTGCCCGATGCCGGTCATCAGCGTGGAGATCTGGTCGGGGATGCGTTCGATCGTGATCGCATAGGAGAGGCTGGATGCGGCCGCGACGATGAAGAGGATGCTGCCGGTCATCGCCGCCGAGCGCACGAAGAGCTGGACGATGAGGCGCCAGCTGAGCTCGCGGAAGGCCAGCCCGCCGACGAGGAAAGCGTAGACCACGGCGAAGGCCGAAATCTCCGTGGAGGTCGCGATGCCGGCCGTGACGCCACGCCCGATCATCAAGATCATGGCGAGCGTCACGCCCGCCCCCAGGACGAGCGGCAGCATCGGTCGCTTCGTGCCGCCGACGAAGACCTTCTCGACATCGACCCGCTGGCCGTAGATCACGGCGACGGCTGCGAGCGCTGCCGCCATCAGCGCCGCCGGAATGAGCCCGGCCATGAACAGCCCGCCGATGGAGATATTCGAAACGAAGGCAAAGATGATCAGGTTCACGCAGGGCGGAATCGTCTCGGCCATGACGGCCGTACAGGCGAGCAGACCCGCCGTCTCGTTCTCGTCCTGCCCCGTCTTGCGGATGGCGGGCATGATCACGCCGCCGACCGCCGCGATGTCGGCGAGCTTGGAGCCGGACACTCCGGAGAACAGCGCGGTGGCGAGGATGACGATGAGGTTCATGCCGCCCTTGACGCGACCCATCATCCGCAGCAGCAGCTCGATGAGGCGTGACGACATGCCGTTGCTTTCCATCGTCAGCCCCGCCAGCACGAAGAAGGGGATGGCGAGGAGGACGAAGTGATTGGCGCCGGACGCAACCTGCTGAGCCCAAATGAGCATCGGCAGGGAGGGATCCGCGAGAAAATAGGCCATGGCTCCGAAAGCGAGTGCGAAGGCGATCGGCACTCCAATGAGCAGGCCTCCGACGGCGGCGAGCACGAGCAGATGAAGCGGCGCGAGGGCGTGGTCGGGAACGAGTGCGTTCCAGCCGGCGATACCGGCCAAAACGGCGAGCAGGGGGGTGAGTGCAGCCCGGCGCGGGCCGGCGGCTATCTTCAGCACATTGCCGAGCGCGAAGGCGGCCATGATGATGCCGCCGAGCAGAACGGGCAGCAGGAAGATCCATTGCGGCAGGCCGGTCGGCGTGAGCTGGCTGGCCGTGTCCCGAAAGAGTTCGACGCTGGACCACAGCAGCGTGCCCGAGACGAAGAGGGTGATCCAGGCTGCCGCGGCAGCCGCCACCGCCTGCCCGCGCGGAGACAGCATGAGCACGAGGACATCTATGCCGATATGCTGCGAGCGCGCGAGCGCGCTGGCAGCCCCGAGGAACACCATCGTGGTCATGAGGCCGCTCGCGACCTCCTCCGCCCAGTCGAACGGGGCATGGAGAAAGTAGCGGAAGATGACGGAGATGAAGACCACCGCGACATCGACGGCGAGGATCACCCCGCCGAGATATTCGATGAAAAGCAGGATCCGCGCCGCAAAGCGGTCCTGCACCGCGCGCGACTCGAGCGTGCTGCCGGAAACGGCGACGGCGTCCATCCGCGTATCCTCCCTCTGGCCGGTTTGTGCCAGATCACGTCGCATTTTGACGGAATCGTCAAAATGCGAAAAACGTGATCGATTCTAAAAGTTTAGAGCATTGCTTCTGCGAAAAACCGGTACCCACTTTTTCGCGCAATGCTCTAGGCCCGGCTTGTTCTCTCGGTACGGCTTTTGCGTGCCGCAGCGTTTCAGGCCGTGGCCTGGATCTTCTCGAAGAGAGGAGCGGTGGCGGGGTATTGCGTGAGGTAGGGCTTGTAGAGCTCGTTCGCCATGCGGCGCTTCAGCTCCGCGATCTCGGCCTCGGGAACCTCGGTATAGGCCATGCCCTTGCCCTTCAGCTCGGTGACCGCCTCGGCCTCCACGTCCTTGACCTCTGCCCGTGAGATGCGGGTCGCCTCATCGGCGGCCTGGCGGAAGGCGGGCATGAGGTCGGCTGGGATCTTGGCGAGGCCGCGCTTGCCGATATAGGCCAGCATCGGTGTGTAGATGTGGCGGGTCAGGAACCCGCGATTGGTCACCTCGAAGAGCTTGTAGGCGATCGCCGTCCCCGGATCGTGCTCGAAGCCGTCGACGACGCCGGTCTGGACCGCGGTATAGAGCTCGTTGATCGGAATCGGGGTCGGTGTCGCGCCGATGATGTTGAAGGTGTCGATAAAGGCTTTGGTCGGCAGCACGCGCAGCTTGACGCCCTTGAGCTCGGCGACGCTCGCGATCGGCTTCTTCGTGTAGATGCTGCGCGCACCGACCTGGAAGCCCCAGCCGAGGATGTTCACGCCGGTGCGGTCGGACAGCATCTTGTCATAGGCCTGGCCGACGCCGGCATCGAGCGCGCGCGAGCAGTGGTCGTAGCTGCTGAACAGGAAGCCGAGGTCGAGCATGCCGAACTCCGGCACGACGGTGGCCCAGATCGAGGCGCCGGTCAGCATCATGTCGACGGAGCCGACCTTCACCTGGTTGACGACGTCAGCTTCCTTGCCGAGCTGGCCGTTCGGGAAATATTCGAGCTTGATCCTGTCGCCTGCGAGCTTCGCGATCTGCTCCGCGAAAGGCTTGTACCAGAGATAATGGGCGCCGAATTTGTCGGCCGGAGCCGCCGACGAGACGCGCAGCGAAATCGGAGCGGCGGCCTTGGCGATGAAAGGGGCGCACAATCCAGTGGCGGCAGCACCGGCCAGGACGCTGCGGCGGCTCGGGAAGCGATTCATGATGTTCCTCCGTTTTCTGGGATTGGCCGGTTCGGGCCGGCTTATTCTTCCGGCAGCACCTTGCCTGGATTCAGGATGTTCAGCGGGTCGAGCGCGCGCTTGACCTTTTTCATCATCTCGACCGCGGGCCCATGTTCGAGCCGCATGAACTTGATCTTGCCGGTTCCCACGCCGTGCTCGCCGGTGCAGGTGCCGTCGAGCGCCAGAGCGCGGCGCACCAGCCGGTCGTTGATCGCGGCCGCTTCTGTCAGTTCGCGCTCGTTCGCGGGATCGATCACGAGGCCGAGATGGAAATTTCCGTCTCCGACATGACCGACCATGCTGATCGGGAAGGAGGCGCCGGCGATATCGGCCTGCGTCTCGTGGATGCAGGGTGCGAGCGCCGAGATCGGAACGCAGACATCGGTGCTCCAGATTTTCGCGCTCGGGCGTAACGACTGCACGGCGTAGTGGGTGTCGTGGCGCGCCTTCCAAAGGCGGTTGCGGCTGTCGGCGTCGCTTGCGGCCGTGAAGTCGAGAGCGCCGAAATCCGCGCCTAGAGCCTTTACCGTCCCCGCCTGTTCTCTGACGCCGGCCTCCGTGCCATGGAACTCGAAGAACAGCGTCGGCGCCTCCTTCAGTCCAAGCTTGCTGAAGCGGTTGACGGCCTGCACGGTGGTCGTATCGAGCAGTTCGACGCGGGCGACCGGGATGCCGCACTGGATGACCGCGACCACGAGGCTGACTGCATCGTCGATGGTCGAGAAGGCGCAGACGGCTGCACTCACCGCTTCTGGAATGCCGTAGAGGCGCAGGGTCACCTCGGTGATGATCGCGAGGGTGCCTTCAGATCCGACGAGCAGCCGCGTCAGGTCGTAGCCGGCCGAGGATTTGCGGGCGCGGCGTGAGGTTCGCACGATCTCGCCATCGGCCGTCACCGCCGTCAGCGAGATGACGTTTTCACGCATGGTGCCGTAGCGGACGGCATTGGTGCCGGAGGCGCGGGTCGCGGCCATGCCGCCGATCGTGCTCTCGCCACCGGGGTCGATTGGGAAGAACAGGCCCGCGTCGCGGAGATGCGTGTTGAGCTGCTGGCGCGTGACGCCCGCCTGGACCGTCACGTCGAGATCCTCTGGTCGGACCGCGAGGATGGCGTTCATTCGGCTCATATCGATGCAGACGCCGCCGTGGACCGCGCCGACATGACCTTCGAGGGAGGTTCCGGCCCCGAAGGCGATAACGGGAATGCGGAAAGCGGCGCAGAGCCGGACGATCGCTGCGATCTCCTCGGTGCTTTCGACGTAGCAGACCGCATCCGGTGCGCGGGTGGCGTGATAGGACTCGCCACGGCCGTGATGTTCGCGGTCAGCTGCGGCGACGCTGAAGCGGCGGTCGAGAAGAGCCTTGAGGCTTTCGCCGAGCTCGGCCGGCAAGCCACGGTCGAGCGCCCTGCTCGAAGTTACAACCGCGTCCATCATTCCTCCCGTGCGCCTTCCGGCGCTCTTGTTGACAGCGCTGTAGCATGCGCCTCATATCAAGGCAATAATTGTATACAGGACACTGGACACAAATTGAAGGAATGAAGATGAATCTGAGGGAGAGGCTGCGCCGCCCCGGGATCGTGGTCGCGCCCGGCTGCCACGACGCTCTCGGCGCGCGCATCATCGAGCGGGCCGGATTCGAGGCGATCTACATGACGGGGAACGGCCTTTCGGCGAGCATCCTGGGTGCGCCCGATCTCGGGCTGCTCACGCTGACCGAAATGGCGGCCCGTGCTCGGGCGATCGCGGCGAGCATCGCCGTGCCGCTGATCGCCGATGCCGATACGGGTTACGGCAATCTCAACAACGTTGCGCGCACCATCGCGGAATACGAGATGGCTGGTGTCGGCGCGCTGCACCTCGAGGATCAGGTTACGCCGAAAAAATGCGGTGCGATGTCGGGTCTCTCGCTGGTTTCGGCGGACGAGCACGCCGAGAAGATTCGCTGTGCCGTGAAGGCGAGGCGCAATCCCGACATGCTGATCATCGGCCGGACCGACGCGCGGCTGGTGCTCGGCCTCGATGAGGCAATCGCTCGCGGCAAGGCCTATGCCGAGGCTGGCGCAGATCTCGTGCTGATCGAGATGCTGCAGAGCGAGGATGAGATGCGTCAGGCCGTGCGCAGCATTGACGCGCCGATGATGTTCAACTCCGTCGACGGCCGCACGCCTCCGCTCACCGCCAGCGCGTTCGAATCCATCGGGTTCAAGCTCCTGGCCTTTCCTCTTTCGGCCACGCTGGCTTATGCTCGGCTGATGGAGGCGTTTGCAGCCGATCTGAAGGCTAGCGGTTCAACGAATGGCTGGACTGACAGGATGACGAGCATCCACGACTACGAACATATCCTTGGCCTCGAACGCTACGCCTGAATCGAAGCATGTATCCCAACCGCCGCCCGACCAAGCGCGCTACTTCCGACAGGGGTCTCGAGCCCGTGCTTCAGGAGCTCGAACACCCTAAGTCGCTGGCCGAAATGGTCGAGACGCGGCTGCGCGATGCCATCGTCAATGCCGAGCTGCCTTTCGGCCGCGCGCTACCCGAAGACGAGACGGGGCTAGCCCTCGGCGTGAGCCGTACGCCCCTACGAGCCGCACTGGCGCGGCTCGCCTCGCTCGGCCTTGTCACCATCGTGCCCAATCGCGGCGCCTTCATCTTCGATCCGTCCCTCGATGATGTTCGGCAACTCGCCGCCTTTCGCCTGATGCTCGAGACCAAGGCGATGGAGCTCTGCCTGGATGGTTCCGCATCGGCCACGCTTGCTGAGCTGTCGGAGGTTCTCACACGGATGAGTGAGGCGCATCGGCGACAGGACGGTACGGCCTACGCGCAAAGCGATACCGAATTCCACGAGGTCTTCTTCAGGCACTGCGGCAACGCCTTCGTCGCCAATGCGTTCAGGACGATCTCCTGGCAGGTTGCGGCGCTGCGTGCGCATCTGTCGGTCGATCGTTCCTGGGAGCGCGACACTTCCTTCGCAGAGCACTGTGAAATCGTCGAGGCTTTCGCGCGCGGCGATCGGGCACGTCTCGAAACGATCCTCAGCGATCACATCCTGCGGGCTGCCAAGGCCTATGCCAACGTCTTGAAACACGTGTCGCAGTCCTCATGACGGCCGGCGCGCGGGCCATGCCTAACTTGCTCTGCGACAGCGCGATCCATGTCTACGAGAACGAGCGCCCTACAGCGAAGACGGCGACGCAAGCCCCGCCACACGCACCTTTCGAAGCCTATCGCGCCGTCCAGGCCGCGCTCGACCTGTCGCGTGTCGTCGTTTCCCAACCGACGGCCTATGGCTTCGACAACAGCCTGATCCTGGAGGCGCGCCACACCGGTCTGACGAGTGCCGCTAGCTGTTAGCGCGTAGCCACGACCTGACGATCAAGCTCTTCGCTGAAGTTGGGCTTCAGGCGAAAATCGCCCAGATTGCCGAAGCGAAACAAACCATCGTCAGTCTGGTTGCGGCTGGGATCGGCATCGCCATCGTCCCGCGTTGGACATCACGCATGGCCATTAGCGGGGTTCGATACCTCTGGCTCGCGACGCCGATAGGCACGATGAACACGCTTCCGCTGGTGGCCGTCTGGGTGCGCGGTTCGCGAGATCCTGTGCGAGATGCCATGCAAATCGCATGGTGGAGCGCCGAGCTCGGCGATCAGGTTGCCGATCAGCTTGTGTCGACCTCGAAGGACGTGCCGCCGTTAAGACTTGAACGGTCGCGATCGGAACAGTCTGCACTTGCTGCAGTGCAACATACCCTTGACATTAATGCTGCAATGCACAATTTGGCGACCAGTCCCCGGTGGTGATCTCTTTCACGCGATCTTGGGGCGACACGTCGGGCCGTTCTTCCGGCCCTTCACCAAAGGCGGCACCCAGGTGCACAGGAGAAGACCATGATCCAGCAGTTCGAGACCTTCCAGAAGGCTTCCAAGGAAAACGTCGACGCCGCTCTGAAGGCTTTCGGCGCCACCTCCAAGGGCGTACAGACCATCGCCGTCGAGACCACCAACTATGCCAAGAAGTCCTTCGAGGCCGGCACCGCCGTAATCGAGAAGCTCGCTGGCGTGAAGACCTTCGACAAGGCCCTCGAGATCCAGGCCGACTACGTCAAGACCTCGTTCGAGGGCGCGGTCGCCCAGCTCACCAAGATGGGCGAGCTCTACGCCGCTCTCGCCAAGGACGCCTACAAGCCGGTCGAGGGCATCGTCGCGAAGGCCGCTCCGGCCGCCGCCGCTGCTGTCGCTGCCGCGACCAAGCAGGCCGCCTGATTTCGGCCGGCCGCCGCAAGGCGGCCGCGCTCCCAGTGAGTAGAGTTGCGTAGGCTGTGTTTCGGCGTGCAAGTTTGGGTCTGACGCAATCTCGCTGCAGCCCGGGATTATTGTGCTCCGACAAGGCGCGCTACTCGCCCCGTGACCGCTAGATATCGGTCGCTGGAATGGAAGCTGCCACATCTATCTGGATGCCGTCCTCGCGTTCCTTACCGTTCAGCTACGAATATACGCCATTCGCCAGGGATGCCCTTTAGGGATTGGATCCCGCGGTCGCCGAATCGCAACCCAGAGCCAGCTACCAGATCCTTCACGGTGCCCGACACCAAAACCTCACTTGCACCGGCAAGCGCCGCAACGCGCGCGCCGATGTGGACGGCGATGCCGCCGACATCCTCGCCGATCATCTCACATTCGCCTGTATGGAGCCCGGCACGGATTTCAATGCCGAGGGGTTTAACTTCCTCGGCAATGGCATAGGCGCAGCGAACACCGCGCGCTGGACCGTCAAAAGTGGCCAGAAATCCATCGCCGGTCGTTTTGACCTCGCGGCCGCGAAAGCGTGCGAGATTGCGCCGGATCGTGGCGTGATGGTTGTCAAGGAGGTCGCGCCAGCGCTTGTCGCCTAATGCGGCAGCTTTCTCGGTGGAAGCGACAATGTCAGTGAAGAGAACCGTGGCGAGGACACGATCGATTGGGACGGGAGCCCGTGATCCAGTTAAAAATTCTTCGACTGCATCGGAGATTTCGTCCGCGCTCTCACCAACGTAGAATAGTTGATCGGTACCCGGAAACTCCATGAGCCGAGCGCCGGGAATATGTGCCGCTACATCCCGCCCCCCTTCGACGTTGACAGTCTTGTCTCCGGTCCGGTGGATCACGAGAGTTGGCACCCGAACCGCCGGTAGAATCCCGCTGATTTCGATCTGGCTGTTCATGCGCATGAGAGCGGCCACGGCGGCCGGACTGGCGCCGAGCCGCTCGTTCCGCCCCCACCAGCGCTGGAAGGTCGCGTCATTTGCGCGCGAGGGTGCAAATCTTCGCACGCTGCCACCCGTGCCCCATGCCTGCTCGACATACCCGAAGAAAGCCGCGAGCGCCTCGTCGGTCGGAAACCAGTAGGAAAACCGCGAGAAGCTGCCGTATAGCACCAGCGCGCGGCAACGGTGCGGGTAGGTTGCCGCAAATAAAATGGACAGCGGGGCGCCTTCGGAAATACCGAATATCGCAGCCTGCTCCATGCCGACGGCATCCATGACCGCTCGGAGGTCGTCCATGCGCTGATCGAGGCCGGGAAGCTCAGCGACCCGATCTGACATGCCGGTGCCGCGCTTATCGAAGGTCACTACCGTGGCGTAACTGGCCAATCGCCTCAGAAAGCGAGCGAAGTCAGGTTCGTCCCAATAGTTCTCGACGTTCGACACGAACCCTGGAACCAGAACCAGGTTGATCGGACCATCGCCAAACGTCTGGTAAGCAATGTGAACGTCGCCGCTCCTGGCGTATTGCGTTGTTGGCTGCATGGACGGCCCTCTCGTAAGGTCCCTGGCTGAGCACCGACCCTGGCTGAACGATAGCAAATAATCTTGCCTATCGAAAAACGAAGTCTGTTGTTGTGCCCATCTTCATTGGCTGTGGCATGCGGGGGCGGCGTCGTTTCGTAATAGCTACCCCGCGAGAGCGATGGCGATTTCCTGCTCAAGCTCGATGACGATGCGCCGATATTCATCTGCGATAGCGGCTGCCGCCGGCCCCTTTGCTGAGCCCATTGGACGGCCGCGACCGATGCTAGCTCGTAGCTTTCGTAAAGATCAGCCACAGGGCCCTCGATCGCCCGCATGAGTACATCCCGCCGGTCGGGCCAGCGGAGCATCAGACGGGCTAAACCGGACTTCTGTTCTGGCGTCATGGCGAGCAAGTCATTGCCTATGCGCGCTAGTTCGCCGCATGGGCGCCGCCTATTGTCCTCAGGTGCTTAGGCTACACCTTCAGCGCCGTGAGGTAAGCGTCGCCCTTGTGCAGAGCGGTCGCTGGGTAGAACTTGATAGCGCGGTCGCATCCATCCTGGAGGCGTCCTGAGATCTGACCGGGGGTTGAGTCGACTGCAGAAGCGGGAGATGACGCCATGAAATACATGATCAGCTGGTGGGAACGACCACAAGGTTCAGCCATAGAGTATGAGAACGCGCAGAAGCGGATACTTGAAGTTTTTCGCCAGTGGAAGGCGCCTGAAAACTTCAAGATCGAGCTCTTCGTGGTGCGAGTAGGGGATTGGGGAGGTTACATGTTGGCGGACTGCGACGATCCGCTCACCGTCCACAAGTTCTGTTCCATGCTCCCCGCATTCGAATTTCAGGCGAGACCCGTTATTCCGGTCGAGGACGCCGTGCGCGGCGAACTCGAAGTCATTGCTTGGCGCGATGGTCTGGCGAGCGCTTGAAGCGCGCGACCGCGATGGGGGGCGACCTGACATCGGTCAGCGGCGTGTCGCGCGCCGAGTCTCCTTCACGACCGTTGGAGCTGTAACGGCACCTGCCGCTCCGCCGACAACCGCGCCAACTGGTCCGCCTACCGCGGCGCCGGTGCCAGCTCCGACAGCAGCTCCTCCAACCCGTTGCTCGGTCGTGCTACAGGCAGTCGCGACGATCGCGGCCGTGATTAGCATGGATATCGTCAGGGCATTCATGGGGCATCCTCCCTAGCCCGGCAACGCGCACCGAAGATCGCAGTTCCGCCAATCCTTGACGCGTGGCGCATCTCCGCCGGAACCATTGTTACGATGACGCCACCGGCGCCATGAGGGAGTCTGCAATCGGTTGGTAGAGGACCTCAGCCTTCGCCTTCAGCGCCGCATAGCGATCGATCTCGGCGGGTATGAACGCCACGGCGGCCCTCCGCGAATGCTTTTGATGCCCCTCAGGGTATCCTTCATGCCGTCCAGGGCCTCATTGCGGTCGCTGAGCTTCATGCCGGCCAGATATCGCACCTCGCACTCATGCTTCCACTCCTCCGATCAGGTCGAGACCTCGCGCCCGGCGAAGATGGAAAACTTCATGGGAGGCTTGTCGGGCGGGTAAGGCATCGGCGTCGGTCAGTGCATCTTGTGGAGCTTCGCCTGTTCCAGATTCGCTTGGGCGAGGAAAGCTTCCAACTTCGTCATCGCTTCCGGCGCGAGGTGAATCTCGATCGGGCGGCCGTCGATGCCGCGGCAGGTCAGACGCGCCGGTCCTCCGGGCTCCGCTGTAACTTCCAACCGGCTGATGTCGACGACTTCAATCTTGAGGAATTTACTGCTCACCGGAGCTCCCTGGTGGCTGGCCGTCAGTCCTCGCAACGGGTCAGTATTTTTCCCGACGGAAGCGAGAAGCGGGACTCGTCTTCGTAGCGAACCGGCATGCCGTCCTTGAGCGTGTAGGATGTCATCGACAGCCCAGGCCAGTCACGCCAGACAATGACGATATAGTGGTTGCCATACTCATCTTGGCAGCGCTCCCGATAAAGCTCGCGCTTGGGCGGCATCGGCCGGCGGCGCGAGAGCGGCCCGTTGGGCTTTCTCAACGCAACCATTTCACACCTCACACAACGCATTGATGAGGAATTCAACCCGCGCTCTTGCTGTTCGTTCCCTAGCGGCAAGCGGTTACGGCGCGGGCCTTCACACGGAACGCTTCTTTCGATCGTCCTTGCGCTTATCCTGCTCAACTGCTGCCCTTGCTGACCGCGTGATGGTTGCTATTGCCAAGGGAGGATTGCCGGATTTCTCGGATATGACACGATCCTGCTCCAGAATTGTCGTCCGCGCAGGCTCGTCGCCGTCCAGGCCGCCAAGCAACGATGTGGGAACGCGCCGGTTGGAGGTTCTCGATCCGTCTTCATAAACGACATCGAACATCGTGAACTCGGTGTCGAGAGCTTTGGATTTTGTCCGCTTAGCCATTCTAACTTCCTTGCCGCGACGCGCGCCTTATGAGTGTGCTCTCATGGCACTCGCTTGCATCATTCGCCCCCCAGCCTCGCGCGGAGCTGCCTTATCGCTGGCACGCATCGCGCAAAGCGAGGAAGCGATCGAAACGAACGCCCACTAAATTGACGGAGAACGAAGGTTTTCACGTGGTGGGGTAAATGGCGAGGTTGCAGTTCCCCGTCAAAATTTTTCCGATGAAAAATCGATCAGTTGAAGCGAGAGAGTGGCGGACAGGGAGGGATTTGAACCCCCGATACCCTTGCAGGTATGCCGCATTTCGAGTGCGGTGCATTCAACCACTCTGCCACCTGTCCGCGGTCGCCTTCGGTCGAAGCGAGGCGCTTACTACACAAGCCACGCCCGAGGAGCAAGCCTCCAGGTCATGAGAAATCCACTCTTCCCCGCCGCTTTTGCTTGACCTTCCGCCTAAGCCCGACTATCGAGCACCGTCCGGCGTGGGGAAACCCGCGCCTGATCTCTTTTGGCCTGCGTGATGCGTCGCAAGCCGGATAGAGTAAACCAGACCACGCAATCGACTGCCAAAAAGCCGTCCCGCATGTGCCTTCACTTCGGAGGTCATGACAGGGCGGGGCCGAACATGGAGGACAAAATGTTCGCAGTCATCAAGACCGGCGGGAAGCAGTTCCGCGTCGCCGCCAACGACAAGATCACCGTTGCCAAGATCGAGGGCAACCCGGGCGACACCGTTGCCTTCGGTTCCGTGCTGATGCTCACCGAGGGTGAGAAGACCACGCTCGACACCAAGGCCCTCTCCGAGATCACCGTCGCCGGTGAGATCGTCGAGCAGGCTCGTGGCGAGAAGGTCATCGCCTTCAAGAAGCGCCGCCGCCAGAACTCCAAGCGCAAGCGCGGCTTCCGCGCCGAGCTGACCGTCATCCGCATCACCGACATCCTCACCGGCGGCAAGCAGCCGGAGATGAAGAAGGGCGATGTCGCCGCCGCTGCGCCGACCGCCGCCAAGGCCAAGGCCGCTCCGAAGGCCGCCAAGGCCGAGGCTGGCGAGGAAGCCGAAGCGCCGAAGAAGGCTGCCGCCAAGAAGGCGCCGGCCAAGAAGGCGGCGAAGGACGAGGCGTCTGAGGCCTGAGGCCGGGTTTCCCGGCGTCAACATTCGCGCCGGATCACCATTTGCCGAGGCTTCGCCCTTGGCCTGTCACTCCTGACAGAATGGTGTTCCGGCATTTCGTATCCGAGACGGGTGGCCTTTGCCCTCGATTCGGGTTAGAGAGACAGCACAAGTTTTGAGGTAGGGCGTTATGGCTCACAAAAAGGCAGGCGGCTCGTCGCGTAACGGCCGCGATTCTGAAAGCAAGCGACTCGGCGTGAAGCGCTTCGGCGACCAGGCCGTCGTTGCCGGCAACATCATTATTCGTCAGCGCGGCACCAAGTGGCATGCCGGCGCCAATGTCGGCATGGGCAAAGACCATACCCTCTTTGCGACGACGAATGGCCGCGTCCGATTCACGACGAAACTCGGCCGAGCTTTCGTGAACGTAATTCCGGCCCAAGAGGCCGCAGAGTAAAAGGCGGATAGGGAAATCTCTCGATCCGCCGGTTCCATCGAACCGAACGGATCAAGGGTAAAAAGGCCCGAAGAGGGTCTCCCGAAGGTCAGCGAGAGGGGAGATGGGACCAAAGTCCCAGCTCCCTTTTTTCGTTTGCGCCGACGGAGAGACCGATGTTCCCCGAACTGACCCGCGACGATGTCTTCCGGCTCGAGACCCGGCGTCTCTGGCTGCGCTGGCCGCGCATGGCCGATGCCGCTGCCATCCTTCGCCAGGCCGGCGAGAAGTCGGTGGCGGAAATGACGGCATCGATTCCGCACCCCTACCCGCCCGAGGCGGTGGAGCCCTTCATCTTCGCGATGCGCAAGGGCAACGCGCTGGGCGAGCATCTCGTCCTGGCGATCACCCCACGCGCCAAGCCGAACGAGCTGATCGGCATCATCGGAGCCCATAAGCGGGCTACGGGCGTGCCTTTCCTCGGCTACTGGCTGGGTACATCGCACTGGGGCAAGGGCTACGCGACCGAGGCGGTGCAGGGGCTGATCGATACCCTGTTCTCGCTGGTCGACGTGCCGGCGATCGACGCCGATACCCGCGTCATCAACCCGGCCTCGCGGCGGGTTCTGGAGAAGTCCGGCTTCCGGGCCGAGGGCTCTTTCCTGAAGTCGCTGCCGGCCCGCGGCGGACTGTTCCCCTGCGAGCAGTTCCGGCTCGACCGCTCGACCTGGGCGGCGTTGAAGAGCTGGAGCGCCAGCGGCTGGACACCGCACCCGGAGCTCGATGACGGAGAGGCCGAGGCGCCTGCGCTGGAGCCCTCCATTCGCGTCCAGCAGTCACAGGGCGAGCCCTGCCCGGCTTGAGCGGAGGATGGCCGGAGAGCGTGGCTCTTCCCGAGGCACTCTCCCCTCCGTCATTGCGAGGAGCGAAGCGACGAAGCAATCCAGGAGCCGCGGGGCGGAACGGTTCAACCCCGTCCCCCTGGATTGCTTCGCTGCGCTCGCAATGACGGATACGGCTCGCTCTGCTACGTTACCTCGCAAGGGACGAGCGACATGCGCAAGCCGACCGTCTACATCATGGCCACTCGGCGCAATGGGACGCTGTATGTCGGCGTTACCAGCGGGTTGGCTGAGCGGGCATGGCAACACCGAACGGGCGCCGTCCCCGGTTTCACCAAGCGTTACAATTGCAAGCTGCTCGTCTGGTTCGAGCGCCATGAGCGCATGGAAGAAGCAATCGCTCGGGAAAAGCAGCTCAAGGCGGCTCGCGGGCGAGGAAGCTCGCATTGATCGAGACGCTCAATCCATTGTGGCAAGACCTCTACGAAGACCTCGCCTGATCCTCCACGTCATTGCGAGCGTAGCGAAGCAATCCAGGGGGACTGGGTTGAACCGTTCAGCCCTGCGGCGCCTGGATTGCTTCGTCGCTTCGCTCCTCGCAATGACGAGAGCGCTTCTACAGCCCCGTTACTTCACGAACGTACCGTGCAGCTCATCCTCGATATGGACGCGGATGATCTCCTCGAAGCTCGACTCCGCCTTGAAGCCGAGCGCCAGCGCCCGCTTCGGGTTGAAGTTGCGCGGCCAGCCTTCGACGATCTTGTCGATCACCGGATCGGGCACCCGCTTGATCCGGGCGACGACATTGTCGCCGGCGACCTTGCGCAGCGCCTCGATCTGCTCGGCGACGGTGCAGGAGTAACCGGGCATGGTCAGCACCCGGCGCGGACCGATTACGGCGGTATCCATCGTCGCGGCATGGATCAGGAAGCCGACGGCCGAACGCGGCGAGGCGTGCCAGTGGCGCACCTGATCCGAGACGGGCAGCACCGCCTCCTCGCCGTTCAGCGGCTCGCGGATGATGTTGGAGAAGAAGCCCGAGGCCGCCTTGTTGGGCTTGCCGGGGCGCACGCAGATCGTCGGTAGGCGGATGCCGACGCCGTCGAAGAAGCCGCGCCGCGAATAGTCGCAGAGCAACAGCTCGCCGATCGCCTTCTGCGTGCCGTAGCTGGTCAGCGGCGTGGTGAAGAACTCGTCCTCGATCTTGTCGTGGAAGGGCGCGCCGAACACGGCGATCGAGGATGTGAAGACCACGCGCGGCTTGTAGCCGTCGCCGGCCTTGCGGATCGCCTCGAAGAGATAGCGCGTGCCGTCGAGATTGATCCGGTAGCCCTTGTCGAAATCGGCCTCGGCCTCGCCGGAGACGATCGCCGCGAGATGGACGATCAGCTCCGGTCGCGTCGCGATCAGGCTTTCCGCCTCGCCCTCGATCGAGAGGTCGGAGATCACCGCCTCGAAATCGAAGGGAGCGGCTGGCGGGGGTGAGGCGACGACGACGTCCTGCGCCGTCACGCGCGTCACCGGCTTGCCGCCGAGCGCGCCGTCGCGCGCCAGTCGCTCGATGAACTTGCGCCCGACCATGCCGGCGCCGCCGAGAACGAGAATATGCATCGGTTCTGTCCTGAAGTTTTGGTCTGAAGTTTCGCGTCGTCAGTTCGGAAGATAACCGCCGAGATCGTCCTCGATATGGACGCGGATGATCTCGTCGAAATCGCGTTCGGCCGTAAAGCCCAACGCCAGCGCGCGCTTCGCGTCGAAGCGGGTCGGCCAGCCGGCGACGATGGCCGAGGAGGCCTCGTCCGGCGCGCGCCGGATCAGCTTCACCGCCTTGTCGCCGGCGATGCGCCGGAGCGCCTCGATCTGTTCGCCGACGGTGACGCAGACGCCCGGCATGGTCAGGTTGACGCGCGGCCCCAGCGCCTCGCGCCTGAGCCCCGCGGCATGGATGAGGAACCCGACGGCCGAGCGCGGGCTGGCATGGGTGAAGAGCACCTCGTCGCCAACCGGCAGCAATGCCTCCTGCCCCTGCAGCGGCTCGCGGATGATACCGGAAAAGAAGCCGCCAGCCGAGGCATTCGGCTTGCCCGGCCGAACCACGATCGAGGGAAAGCGGATGCCGACGCCATCGACGAAGCCGCGCCGCGAATAATCCGCCAGCAGCAATTCGCCGATCGCCTTCTGTGTGCCGTAGCTGGTCAGCGGCGTGACGTGGAACTCGTCCGAGATCGCGGGCGGGAACGGCGCACCGAAGATGCCGCTCGAGCTGGTGAAGACGAGCTTGGGCACGTAGGCTGCGCCGCCCTCGTGTCGGATCGCGTCCAGCAGATTGCGCATGCCGTCGAGATTGACGCGGTAGCCCTTGTCGAAATCGCGCTCGGCTTCGCCGGAGATGATCGCGGCGAGATGGAAGATCAGGTCCGGACGCAACGCGGCGAGCTCCTTTGCTACGGCCGCATCGCCCGAATCCTCGACGCGGATCGTGGCGCGGCTCGCGAGCTCGGCCGGCAGGGAAGAAGGCACCACGTCGGTGAGGGTGAGCTTGCTGATCGCTTTGCCCGCACAGCTCCCCTCGCGCGCCAGGCGTTCGGCCAGCTTGTGGCCGACCATGCCGGCCGCCCCCGTGATCAGGACATGCATGGGCTCTCCCTATCCGTTTTCGTGCCGGGTCGCTGTTTGGCGCGACCTCTTGAACGATGGCGGACGGAGGACCGCCCGCCATCCATGCTTGCGCTCAGAGCGCGAAGCCGCCATCCGCCAGATGGATCTGGCCGGTGGTGTAGCTCGACTCGTCCGCAGCGAGATAGACCGCGAGCCAGGCGATCTCCTCGGCCGTGCCGAGACGGGCCATCGGCTGGCGATCGATGAAGGCCTGGCGGGCGGCGGCCTCGGTCGTCCCGGTCGAGGCGGCAAGGTCCTTGATGCGCTGATCGAGCGAGGGCGACTGGATCGTGCCCGGGCAGATCGCATTCGCACGGACGCCCTTCTTGATGTAGTCGGCCGCGACCGCCTTGGTCAGGCCGATCACCGCCGCCTTGGTCGCGCCATAGGCGTAGCGATTGGGGATGCCGCGCACTGAGCCGGCGCCCGAGGCGATGTTGATGATCGAGCCGTTGCCCTTCTCCAGCATGCCCGGCAGGAAGGCCTGGATCGTGCGGTGCATCGCCTTGACGTTGAGGTCGAAGGAGAAGTCCCAGGCCTTGTCGTCGGTGTTCAGCACCGTGCCGTGATGGACGTAGCCCGCGGCGTTCACGAGAACGTCGATCGGGCCGACCTTTTCGGCGAAAGCATTGATTGCTTTGGTCGAGAGCACGTCGAGCTTGCGCTTCTTCGCCTTCGGAATGCCTTCGAGCAAGCCGACATCCTTGTCGGTCGCCCAGACGGTGGCACCCTCAGCCACGAAAGCCTCGGCGATGGCCCGGCCGATCCCCTGCCCCGCGGCGGTGACGACCGCGACCTTGCCCTTCAAACGTCCTGCCATGCTCGCTTCCTTTTATTAGCCGGCTTTTGCAAAGGTCTTGCGCATATGGGTCAGCCGCCGGTCGGCCATGTCCTCATGATGCGTGATGGCGAATCCGAGGCGCTCGTACCAGCCGATGCGCTGGGTCAGCTTCGCATGGGTGTAGAGATGGACGGAGCCGTAGCCGAGCGCCCGCGCCCGCTCATCTGCAAAGGCCATCAGCGTGGCCCCCAGCTTGCGGCCGCCGGCCTCCGGCGCCACGGCCACGCTCCAGACCGTAAAATCCTCCGGCTCGATCTCGAGCACGAGCGCAGCCTCCAGGCCGCCCTCGCCCTCCGCGAGCCAGACCTCGTGTTCGGAGACGACCTGCCGGTAATCGGCGATGCGCGGCAGGGAGGGCACGCCGATGATGCTCTCGTTCGGCGTATAGGCGGCGTTCTTGAGTGCCAGGATCGCCGGAATGTCGGCATAACCCGCGCGGCGCAGCGGCACCGAGCCCGCCTGCCCTGCAATCTGGTTGAAGGCACCCAGCGAGCGCTTCTGCAGCCCTTTCGCGTCGAAATTCTCCGACGCCAGCCAGCGGCGGAAGGCCTGGGCGCGCACCGGCCATTCACTGTCGAGGATCGAGAACCAGGCGGTATCGCGGTTTTCGCCCTTTACCACCATGTGCTGCCGGAACAGTCCCTCATACTGGAAGCCGAAGCGTAGCGCCGCGCGCTTGGAGGGCTCGTTGCGATTGTTGCACTTCCACTCGTAGCGGCGGTAGCCGAGCGAGAAGCCGTAATCGCCGACGAGATAGATCGCCTCCGTCGCGACGCGCGTGCGCTGCAGCGCCGGCGAATAAGTGATCCAGCCGACCTCGAACACGCCATGCTCGGGCCGAATCTCCATGATCCAGAGATGGCCCTTGGCCTTGCCGTCGGCCTTGTCGATCACGGCAAGTGGGACAATGCCCGCCTTGGCCACCATCGAGTCGAGCAGGGCGCGGTACTCGTCCTTGCTCTTGGGCGGCGTGGCCGGCAGCCAGTCCCAGACGCTGTCATGGCCGGCCGTGGCGGCCCAGATGTCGTCGAGATGGCGGGCAACGTCGAGCGGCTCGAGCCGGCAATACTGGCCTTCCAGTACCTTGGCCGGCGGGAATGGCGGCGCCTTCCAGTCAAGCGTCATGGCAGTCCTTTTCCGCGCCAGCTCGTGAAATCCTGCTGAACGGTCCAGCCCGAGCCAAGCGCGTCCGCGATGGCATGGGCGAGTGCATGGCCCTCGGCCTCCCAGGCCATACGCTCGACCTGATTCGCGAAATCGGACGCCGTCGGATCGTCCTCGTCATAGATCGCGTCGAAGGCATCCATCCAGGCTTCGAGCCGATCGCCCAGCTCCTCGGACAGGCCGATATCCTCGGCATCAACCGCCTTGCGCTTGCCCTTGGCATCGATCTGCCAGAGTCCGCTGCGACCCAACCACTCCGGCGCGATCAGGAGCGTGCCGCTCATGAGCGCTCCTCGAGATCCTTATGGAAGAACGGATTGAGCGGCGCCGAGGGGCCGTTGCCGGCGAAGCCCTTGAAGCTGCCCTCCTCCGCAATCAGGCGCGTTGCCTCGATGAAGGCGGCCCAGGCCGCCCGCGCCAAGGCGGCGCCTATCGAGATGCGCCGCGCGCCCGCAGCTGCGATATCCGAAACGGAGAGTCCGAAATCGCCATAGACCAGCGCATTGACCGGCTTGCCGCCGGCGGCAGAGACGATAGTGCCGATATCGGCGGCGGTCTTCGGCCCCGGCGCGTAGAGCACGTCGGCACCGGCGGCCGCATAGGCCTCGATCCGGCGCGCCGATTCCTTCAGCGGCTCGGAATGCCCGGTCAGAAAGCATTCGGCGCGGGCCGTCAGCACGACGCCGGAACCGGTTTCGTCGATCGCCTTGCGCGCGGCCTTGATCCGTTCGACCGCGAGCTCGAAGGCATAGAGCGGATCCTCCTCCCGCCCGGTCGCATCCTCGATCGAGAGGCCGGCGACGCCGGTCGCAACGCATAGCTTGACGTTGGCCGCGACGCCGTCCGGCGTATCGGCATAGCCGTTCTCGAAATCGGCATTCACCGGCAGATTGGGCACCGCCTTCACCATCTCGGCGATGTGGGCGAGCATCATGTCGCGCGGCACGTCCTGATCGGCGCGCGCCTGCGTGAAAGCGAAGCCGGCGCTCGTCGTCGCCAGCGCCTTGAAGCCCTGCCCGCGCAGCCAGCGGGCAGAACCGAGATCCCAGGGATTGGGCATCACGAAGCAGCCGGCCTCGTGCAGCTTGCGGAAGGCTTCGACTTGCGGGCTGTGTGCCATTTTAAATCGTTTCAAATGGAGGCGGGACAAACAGCTGTCATAGTGTCGAGGACCGCCTCATTTGTCAGCCCCGAAGCCGCGCATCGGTGGACGGGCGCCGTTGCGCATGGCGAATGCCGCCGGCACCGTCATTCTCGGGCGGCACGAAGAGCCGACCCGAGAATCTCTCGCCGAAAGAGGCGCCTTCTTCGTCATGAGATGCTCGGGTCTTCGCCCGAGCATGACGCGAGCGGGCGCCGCGCTCAGTGGTTGTCGCGCGGCACGCCGAACTTCTTGTGGATCTTCTGGTACTTGACCGCTGGCTTGAGGACCATGCCCTCGGAGAGCTCGTCGACGATCTTGCGCTGAATCTCCTGCCAGGGCGTCTGGCTCTTCGGGTATTTGTAGCCGCCCGCCGCCTTGAACGCGGCCTTGCGCTGCGCCAGCTCCTCATCCGAGATCAGGATGTTGGCGCTGCGCTTCTTGAGGTCGATGCGAACCTTGTCGCCGGTCTTCAGCAGCGCGAGGCCGCCGCCGGTCGCCGCTTCCGGCGAGGCGTTGAGGATCGAGGGCGAGCCGGAGGTGCCGGACTGGCGCCCGTCGCCGACGCAGGCGAGCGCGGTGACGCCCTTCTTGATGAGGTAATCCGGCGGCCGCATGTTCACGACTTCCGCCGCGCCCGGATACCCGATCGGGCCGACGCCGCGGATGAACAGGATGCAGTGCTCGTCGATGGCAAGCGCCGGATCGTCGATGCGGTGGTGATAGTCCTCTGGCCCGTCGAAGACGATGGCGCGGCCCTCGAAAGCCATCGGGTCCTTCGGGTTCTCCAGATAGCGCTTGCGGAATTCCGGCGTGATCACGCTGGTCTTCATGATCGCGGAATCGAACAGGTTGCCGGAGAGGTTGAGGAAGCCTGACTGGGCCTTCATCGGCTCGTCATAGCTCTTGATGACCTCGCGAGCGATGGAGAAGGCGCCCTTGCAGTTCTCTTCCAGCGTGTGGCCGTTGGCCGTGATCGCGGGCTTGAGCTTGCCCTTCTCGATCAGCTCCGCGATCACGGCCGGCAGGCCGCCCGCGCGGTAGTAGTCCTCGCCGAGATACTCGCCGGCCGGCTGCAGGTTGACCAGCAGCGGGATGTCGTAGCCGATCTTCGTCCAGTCCTCGTTGTCGAGCTTGACGCCGATATGCTTGGCGATGGCGTTGACGTGGATCGGGGCATTGGTCGAGCCGCCGATCGCCGAATTGATGACGATGGTGTTCTCGAAGGCCTCGCGCGTCAGGATCTTCGAGGGGATCAGGTTCTCCCAGACCATCTCGACGATGCGCTTGCCCGTCAGATAGGCCATCTCGTAGCGGTCGCGATAGGGCGCCGGGATCGCGGCAGCGCCGGGCAGCGTCATGCCCATCGCCTCGGCCAGCGAGTTCATCGTCGAGGCCGTGCCCATGGTGTTGCAGTGGCCGGCCGACGGCGCCGACGAGGCGACGAGCTCGACGAAGCCCTTATAGTCGATCTCGCCGGCCGCCATCATCTGGCGCGCCTTCCAGACGATGGTGCCGGAACCGGTGCGCTCGCCGCGGAAGGAGCCGTTCAGCATCGGCCCGCCCGGCAGCGCGATCGCCGGGATATCGACCGTCGCGGCCGCCATGATCTGCGCCGGGGTGGTCTTGTCGCAGCCCGTTGTCAGCACCACGCCGTCAAGCGGGTAGCCGTAGAGAATCTCGACCAGCGAGAGATATTGCAGGTTGCGGTCGAGCGAAGCGGTAGGGCGCTTGCAGGTTTCCTGGATCGGATGGATCGGGAATTCGAAGGGCACGCCGCCCATCTCGCGGATGCCGTCGCGGACACGATGCGCCAGCTCCAGGTGGTGCCGGTTGCAGGGAGCGATGTCGGAACCCGTCTGGGCGATGCCGATGATCGGCCGGCCGGATTGCAATTCCTCGCGCGACAGGCCGAAATTCATGGTGCGCTCGATATAGAGCGCGGTCATATCGGCATTGGCGGGATTGTCGAACCACGCCTTGGAGCGCAGTTGCTCGGGTTTGATACGCCGAACCGGCTTCTTGCCGGGGGTGTTGCCGGGTGCCTGGGCCATCCTCGTTTCCTCTCGCGCGGCACGGCGCTGACGGCCGTTTGCCGATCTCTCATTCAAACGATTTGAGACAAGCCATCATGCCCATCGCCAAAGGCTCGGCAAGGCCCATTCTGACTGATAGTCATACTATTTATTCATGCTGTATGCAGCATGCAACAGCGCGCGATGCGCGGCGCACGCTTGCCAGCCCTGCCCGTTTGGCGCCAAGAAAAGGTGGGTCAGAAGGCCAGCCCTGACAGAACCGGCCAATCTGCCCATCCGAAAAGCGCCGCCGAGGAAACGCGCCATGCCCCTTCACGTCGTCCCATCCTTCGCCCGCATCGGCGAGGAGAATGCCTTCGCGGTGCTGGCGCGCGCGACCGAATTGCAGCGCCAGGGCAAGGACATCATCAATCTCGGCATCGGCCAGCCGGATTTCGCCACGCCCGAACACATCGTCGAGGCGGCGGTGAAGGCGCTGCGCGACGGCCATCACGGCTACACCCCAGCCAACGGCATCCTGCCGCTGCGCGAAGCCGTCGCCGCCGACCTGCACAAGCGCTTCGCCGTCGAGGTCTCGCCCGAGAGCGTGATGATCGTACCTGGCGGCAAGGTCACCATGTTCATGGCGATCCTGATGTTCGGTGAGCCCGGCGCCGAGATCCTCTATCCGGACCCCGGCTTCCCGATCTACCGCTCGATGATCGAGTATACCGGCGCGACGCCCATCCCGGTGCCGATCCGCGAGGAGAACGGCTTTGCCTTCTCCGCCGAGGAAACGCTGTCGCTGATCACGCCGAAGACGCGGCTGCTGATCATCAACTCGCCCGCCAACCCGACCGGCGGCGTCACCCCCAAGGCAGAGATCGACAAGCTCGTCGCCGGCCTGGCCAATTTCCCGGACGTCGCGGTGATGTCGGACGAGATCTACGACCAGATGGTCTATGACGGCGAGAAGCACGTCTGCCTTCTCAGCTATCCTGAGATCCGTGACCGGCTCATCCTGCTCAACGGCTGGTCCAAGACCTATGCGATGACCGGCTGGCGGCTGGGCTACTCGGTCTGGCCGAAGCCGCTCTACGACAATGCCCGCAAGCTCGCGGTGAACTCGCATTCCTGCGTCAACGCCCCGGCGCAATGGGCGGGGCTTGCGGCGCTGACCGGTCCACAGGACGCGGTCCACGCCATGGTCGCCGAGTTCGATCGGCGCCGTAAGGCGGTCGTCGCCGGGCTGAACAGCTTGCCGAACGTCTCCTGCGCCGTGCCGAAGGGCGCCTTCTACGCCTTCCCGAATGTCTCGCGCACTGGCTGGAAAGCGAAGAAGCTCGCCTCCGCCTTGCTGGAGGAGGCCGGCGTCGCCACCATCGGCGGGCCCGATTTCGGCGTCCATGGCGAGGGCTATATCCGCCTCTCCTACGCGAACTCGCTGGAGAACATCGAGCGCGCGCTGGAGCGGATGGGCAGTTTCCTCAAGAGCCAGCAGGCGGCTTGAGCATGATAACCTGCTACCTGCGCTACATCGTCGACCCCTATCAGCTCCCCGCCTTCGAGGCTTACGGCAAGCTCTGGATCCGGCTCGTCGAAAAGTTCGGCGGCAAGCATCACGGCTATTTCATGCCATCGGAAGGCTCCTCGAACGTTGCGCTGGCGATGTTCAGCTCTCCGTCGTTCGCGGCCTACGAGGATTATCGCACGCGCGCAGCCACGGACCCGGAATGTCAGGCTGCGATTGCGATGAACGAGAAGGACCGCTTCATCATCAGCTATGAGCGCTCGTTCTTCCGGCCGGTTTTCGAGGACGACCAGGGCATCCGCCGCGTGCCCGGAAACCCGCCGTCATCCCGGGCTTGACCCGGGATCCATCCTGGAGCGCCGACATCCTTCGATGGATTCCGGATCGGCGCCGCCGACGCGGCTTGTCCGGAATGACGGCGTCTCTTGCGAGCGCGCCGTGTCTCTCAGTTCCGCGCCGCGGTTGCAGTCACGCCAGGATCGACCTTGAAGCTCGAGGCCTCGATCACCGCCGTGCCGATCATCGTCTTCACCGAGATGCGCACCGGCACCATCACATCGGTGCCGGCGACCGGCGCGAGCCAGGTGGTGATGTCCCGGTTTTCAATCATGAACTTGGTGCTCGGCCGCAAGGCACGGTGGCCCGCGATCGGCACATAGCGCGCCTGGCAGATCGAAACCGGGCCGCTATAGCCCTCGAGCTTGACGTTGCGGGTTCCGGCGCTGCTGAGCTTGATGTCGTAGCGCGCCGCGCCGTCGAAGATCGGCAGCGTGCGGTTGCAGGCGCCATCCTTGCCCTTGCCGTTGACCGGCATGATGAAGGCGCTCAGCGGATCGACGATATTGCGCTTGTGGCTCTCGGTGACCGGCACACGATCGGGCTTGTCGTCGATCGGCGGCTCGATATCGATGCCGGCGACGCTGTTGTCTGTCAGCGCCATGCGCACGGTCCGGTTCTCGCTGGAATTGGCGGAGCTGACGGCGAAGGTCTTGGGCGCGAGCTTGCCGCCCACCAGCGCCCCGGTCGCCGCGCCCGAGCCGCGCCCCCCGGTCACGCCGCCGACGATTCCCGTCAGCTTGGCGGCCATATCGAGCTTGTAGCTCGATCCGTCGATGCCGCCGGAGAGGCTCGCGGTGCCCAGCGTGATGCCGAGAAGGGAGACGTCGTAGCGCGCGTCGAGCGAAGCCGCCTCGGCAACCTCGGCCAGACAGGCTGCGAGAACCAGCGCTGCGAGGGACGATGCGACGGCGGATTTCATCCATTGCCTCCGGAACGGCGCGATCCTGCGCGACATGCACTCTGAATCGGTCCGAATCGTGACCGGGTTCCATCGCGGTGAAGCGACGGCCGAACGAAGCATCCGATGCCGATCTTTACACCTCGTTAACGCTGAAGGCGATGTGAACAGGTTGTGGGAGTTTTCCTTGACGTGGCCGGCCACCTTGGCTATGGAACCGCGACTTCAATTTGACTTCCGGTGCTCGCCGGCACGTCACGTGTCGGTTTTTTTGTTTGAGCGAGCCGGGGATGCAAGGAACGATTGCCATGGCCCGCCGTTGCGAACTGACCGGGAAAGCCACCCAGACCGGCCACCTCGTCAGCCACTCGAACCGCAAGACGAAGACCGTCTTCCGCCCGAACCTCGTGAACGTCACGCTGCAGTCGGACGCGCTCGGCCGTTCGGTGCGCCTGCGCGTTTCGGCCAACGCCCTGCGTTCGGTCGAGCATCGCGGCGGCCTCGACGCCTTCCTGATCAAGGCCTCGGCCGGCGACCTCTCGGTCGGCGCCCTCGCTCTGAAGCGCGACCTCGAGAAGAAGCTCGCCGCCAACTGAGCGGTTCGACCTCTCGAGTCTGAACGAAGCGGCCGCAAGGCCGCTTTTTTCGTTTGGACTTGCCTGGCGTCATTCTCGGGCGGAGCGAAGCGCAGACCCGAGAATCTCTCTCAGGAGATGCTCGGGTCGAGCCCGAGTATGACGAGCCAGTCCCGTCAGACCAGCTCGAATTCCAGCAGCACGGTCCGCTGCAGGAAGGAGAAATTGTCGTCCGAGATCAGGGTCAGCACGGTGCGCCCGTTCTCCAGATGGATCGACAACCCCTCCATATTATCGATCTCATAGCCGAGATCGGCCTCGATCAGGCGTGGCCCGTCCACGAGCGCGCCCGGCCGGATGTCACGCCCGGCGATTCGCCTCATGCTCATGCCGACGCCACGTAGCTGCTGGTACCAACGTTCCAGCAGCAGCATGTCGCCGGAGGGCAGGAAGGCGAGATCGGTGATGTCGTAGCCATCGTGCCGTGCGACCTTGAACAGCCCCGGCTGGGGACCGCCGAGAATCGCGCCAAGCGTCGGCTCATCCTCTTTGCCCGACCGCTCGGCAATTGCGACGAGCGCGCCCTTGAGCGGCCCTGCCGGCACGATGCCCAGTGCCTCCAGCCCGCGATTGCGCGGCAGTCGCTTGATTTCGGGCGGCACCGGCACCGATCGCGCCCGCGCCTCGACGCCCGCGCTCGCCCAGTCGAAACGCACGATCTCGTGGCGGCGCTCGATGCCGACATAAGCCATCCCATCGGCGATGCAGAGGCTCTCGGTATCAAAGAGCCCCGAACGCGCGAGCGGCCGTCCGGAAGCGCCGAGGATGGCGGCCATCTCGACACCATCGAGCCCGACGGGTCTACCGCCCTGCGACCTCACTCTTGCCGTCAGCCAGTAGCCACGATCGGTCACCGCGACGAGATCGCGCCCCTCGTTCGGCCGCGCCAGGCCCGAGAACCCGCCGAAGCGCGGATGACCGGAATTCAGGACGAGCCCGCCACGGAACTGCAAGGCGCCGAACCGACGCCGATCCGGGTTGCGCGGCTCGAAGGCCGTGAAGGGCCGTGCCGAGACAGAAACTGGAAAGCGGGTCTGCTCGACGGCCTGCGCCGCCCCCGGCAGCGCGAGGGCGCCCAGGCCTGCGAGCGCTGTGCGGCGGGTGAGACGCATGAGCCGAAACCTGTCGTCGAAGAGCGCGGGGGAACCCCTCTCCTATAAGGAGAGGGGCAGGGGTGAGGTGAAGGCCGCTCGAAGAACAGGGCTCGCGATGCAGGCGAGGGACCTCCGCGAACTGGGTTTGCTGTCCGCCCCTCAGCCCTGCCCCTCTCCCGCACGGGAGAGGGGTTCCCCGCGCCTGCATCTGCAAGGACTGAGCTTGGTTAGTGCAGGCGGCGCGACGCGGGAGCGGCGGCCGGGCCGTCCTCTTCGAACAACTCGGCGAGCTTTTCGGTCATCACCCCGCCCAGCTCCTCGGCATCGACGATGGTGACGGCGCGGCGATAGTAGCGCGTGACGTCGTGGCCGATGCCGATCGCAATGAGCTCGACCGGCGAGCGGCTCTCGATCTCGGCGATGATGTGGCGCAGATGCCGTTCGAGATAGTTGCCGGCATTGACCGAGAGCGTCGAATCGTCGACCGGCGCGCCGTCCGAGATCACCATCAGGATCTTGCGCTGCTCGGGCCGGCCAAGCAGGCGCTTATGCGCCCAGTCCAGCGCCTCGCCGTCGATGTTCTCCTTCAGCAGCCCCTCGCGCATCATCAGGCCGAGATTCTTGCGTGCGCGCCGCCAGGGCGCATCGGCCGCCTTGTAGATGATGTGTCTGAGGTCGTTGAGGCGGCCGGGATTGGCTGGCTTACCCGATTGCAGCCACGCCTCGCGCGACAGCCCGCCCTTCCAGGCCCGCGTCGTGAAGCCGAGCAGCTCGACCTTGACGCCGCAGCGCTCCAGCGTGCGGGCGAGAATGTCGGCGCAGGTGGCCGCAACCGTGATCGGCCGGCCGCGCATCGAGCCGGAATTATCGATCAGCAGCGTCACCACCGTATCGCGGAAATTGACATCCGATTCCTGCCGGAAGGAGAGCGGCTGGAACGGGTCGATGATGATGCGCGGCAGGCGGGCCGGGTCGAGCGCGCCTTCCTCCAGATCGAACTGCCAGGAGCGGTTCTGCTGCGCCATCAGCCGCCGCTGCAGGCGGTTGGCGAGACGCGCGACGACGCCCTGCAGATGCGCGAGCTGCTTGTCGAGATAGGCGCGCAGGCGCGTCAGCTCCTCGGCGTCGCAAAGCTCCTCGGCAGTGACGATCTCGTCGAATTTGGTCGTGTAGGCCTTGTAGTCGGTCTGCGGGCGCTCGCTGCCGCGGCTCTCGCGCGGACGCGGCGCCTCGCCGGCTTCCTCGGATTCGGAGCTGTCATCCTCCTCGTCCCAGTCGCCGGCCGGCGCGTCGGTCGCCTCGGAGGCGCCCTCCTGCAGTTCCTCGGTCGCGTCCTCGCTGACCTCGACCTCGGAGCGATCGGCGCCGCTCTCCTGCTCGGACTCGCCTTCCTGCTGCTGCTGATCCTCAGAGGACTGGTCCTGGTTGTCCTCGTCCTCCTCAGACTCGTCGCCCTGCGCCGTCTGGTCGGCCATGTCGAGCGCGGCCAGCATGTCGCGCACCGTGCGGGCGAAGGCGCGCTGGTCCTCGATCGACTTCGCCAGCCGGTCGAGATCGGTGCCCGCCTTGTCCTCGATCTGATCGCGCCAGAGCTCGACGATCTTCTCGGCCGCCTTCGGCGGCTTCAGGCCGGTCAGCCGCTCGCGCACCAGCAGCGCCAGAGCGTCCTCGAGCGGCGCGTCGGCCCGGTCGGTGATCTCCTCGTAGCGCCCGCCGCGATGGTAGCGGTCCTCCAGCATCGCGGTGATATTGCCGGCCATGCCGGACATCCGCCGCGCACCGATCGATTCGACGCGCGCCTGCTCGATGGCGTCGAAGACGGCGCGGGCCGCATCGCCTTCCGGCGCGGCGCGGCGATGGATCGCGGCGTCATGGCAGGCAAGGCGCAGCGCCATCGAATCGGCATGACCGCGCAGGATCGCGACATCGCCGGCGCTGAGCTTGCGCGGCGGCTCGGGCAGGCGCGCCCGTTCGCCGACCAGCGACGGCTTGTCCGCCGCAAAGACGATTTCCATCTCCGGCCTGCGCGCGATCGCCTTCATCGCGCCGGAGATGGCACGCTTCAGCGGCTCGGCCGGGGCTTCCTTCGGCGTTCCGGGCTTGCGGTTCGAGATGCTCATAGCGCCTTCGTGAAGTGATGCAGCGTTTGACCTGCCACCGGATAGTCCTCCATCCGGCCGCACTCGCGATAGCCGAGCTTGGGATAGAAGCCCGGCGCCTGGATGCTCATCGTCGAAAGATAGACGCCGCGCGCGCCATAATCCCTCGCCTCCTGCTCCGCCTGCGCCAGCATGGCCGCGCCCCGGCCAGTGCCGCGCTGGCTCTCGTCGATCCAGAACAGATCGACATGGAGCCATTCCCACTTCAACTCGCCGACCAGGCCGCCGAGGATCGTGCCGTTCCCGTCGCGCAGGCTGACCGTCAGCGGCTTGCCGTTGCGGGGACCGACCCTCACTTGGTTATGGGCGCTCAGGCCCCGCAGCACAGCGGCGCGCGTCTCGTCCTGCTCGGGCTCGACCGTGATCGCGACCACAACCCCTCCTAGCGCGACCGCCCGTCATATTGCGTCGGCGATAGATCGCCCGGCTCGACGCCGGCAAGGCAGCGCACATTGACCGCGACCATCGGCGTGCCATCGGGTCCGTTCGCCTTGGCGAAAGACTCGATGCCGCAGGTCTCGCAGAACAGATGCTGGATCTTCTGCGTGTTGAAGCGGTACTCGGTCAGCGCATCCTCGCCCTTGGTGAGGGTGAAGACGCTGGCCGGCGAGAAGGCGAGAATCGAGCCGCGGCGCTGGCAATAGGAGCAGTTGCAGGTGATCGTCCGCCCGAGGTCAGCCTCGACCTCATAGGCAACCCGTCCGCAATGGCAGCTGCCCTGATACTGCGCCATGGCTCGCTTCCTCCGTTAGCTCAGCACCACATTCGCAGCGCTCTCCGGCAGTTCCTTGCCGAAGGAGCGCTGGAAGAACTCGGCCACCAGCGTGCGCTCCATCTCGTCGCACTTGTTCAGGAAGGTGACGCGGAAGGCGAAGCCGATATCGCCGAAGATCGCCGCGTTCTCGGCCCAGGTGATGACCGTACGCGGGCTCATCACGGTCGAGAGATCGCCGTTCATGAAGGCGTTGCGGGTGAGATCGGCGACGCGGACCATCTTGTTGACGATGTCCTTGCCTTCCGGGCTCTTCTGGTAGTGCTTCGACTTCGCCAGCACGATCGCGACCTCGTTGTCGTGAGGCAGGTAGTTCAGCGTGGTAACGATCGACCAGCGGTCCATCTGGCCCTGGTTGATCTGCTGCGTGCCGTGATAGAGGCCCGAGGTATCGCCGAGGCCGACCGTGTTGGCGGTGGCGAACAGCCGGAAGGCGGCGTGCGGGCGGATGACGCGCTTCTGGTCCAGCAGCGTCAGCTTGCCCGACTGCTCCAGCACGCGCTGGATCACGAACATCACGTCCGGGCGGCCGGCGTCGTATTCGTCGAAGACGAGCGCGATGTTGTTCTGCAGGGCCCAGGGCAGGATGCCGTCCTGGAACTCGGTGACCTGCTTGCCTTCCTTGAGCACGATCGCGTCCTTGCCGACGAGATCGAGGCGGGAGACGTGGCTGTCGAGGTTGACGCGCACGCAAGGCCAGTTGAGGCGGGCCGCGACCTGCTCGATATGGGTCGACTTGCCGGTGCCGTGATAGCCCGAGATCATGACGCGTCGGTTATGCGCGAAGCCGGCGAGGATCGCGATGGTGGTGTCGCGGTCGAAACGGTAATCCGGGTCGAAATCGGGCACATGCGGATCGGCCGCCGAATAGGCCGGCACTTCGAGGTCCGTATCGATCCCGAAAGTCTGCCGAACCGACAACTTCATGTCGGGCAATCCGGGCGCGGTCGTCGTCATCATCATCTTGTCTCCAGGCGCAGGGCCGTGGCCGGCTGCGTGCCGGTTTGCCCAGAGCCGACCGAGGAGGGAGGCGGATCATCCCTCATTAGAGCGAAAGACCGGAAGCGGCAATTCGCAAAGCTGCACCCTGGCCCTCGCAAAGGGCATGCCGGCTCACAGCTTCCGCCGCCTCAAACACGCTCGGCCAGAAGCTGTTTCACGATTGCGGCCGCATTGCGCGCGCCGTCGAGCGCGAGAGCGATGCCCGGCGGCCTTCGGCCAATTCCGGCCGCGACGGCGGCTGCCAGCCCGCCCGGTGTCAAAGCCCCTTCCCCTGAAATCCTCAGGCAACGCGCCAGCCCGGCGCGCTCCATCGCCTCGGCCCTGATGGCCTGCTCGGTCTCGCCGCCGGCATCGAACGGCACGACGATCGCGGGGCGGCGGGCGGCGACGAGATCGAGCACCGTGTTGTAGCCGGCCTGGCTGATCGAGATCGCACAGCCGGCGAGCAGCGCCGGGAAATCGGGCCGCACTCGCTCGACCGTGGCATGGGCCGGCGCCTCTGCCTGCAGCCGGCCGAAGACGCCCTCGCCGACCGCACGCCCGACCAGGATGCGCCAGCGCAGGTCCTGCGGACCGAGCTTTGCCGCCGCGATGGCGAGTTCAAACAGCGGTATGGCCGCGCCCGAGCCGCCCCCGGAGACAAGCACCTCGCCGCTCTCGATCGGTTCACCCGAGGCCGGTGCCTCCGCCATGTAGCCGGTGTAGCGCAGCTTGGCCGCGAGCCGCGCATCGACCGGCCATGAGCGGTCGAGCGGCAGGAAATCCGCATCGCCATGGACCAGCACGGCATCAAACAGCGTCGCAAGCCGATCCTCGGCCTCCGCGATGCACTCGGGGCGCGGCCTCACCAGCACGTCCCGGATCGAGGAGAGTATCAATGACTTCGGATTGGCGGCCCGCGCCGCCACGATCAGGGCGAGGAACTCCCCCGCGAGTTGCCGGCGTCCGAACGGGAAATGCTCGACGATCACCGCACCGGGCCGCAAGCTCGCCGCCAGCCCTTCCAGAAGCGCAACGCGCTGGGCCTTGTGTTCCGGGTCGATGGGCTGACCGGCCTCGTCGAGCAACGTGCGGAAATCGACGCCTTCGGTCCTGACCGGCGGCAGCTGCACGAAGGTGAAGGGCTCCTGCTCCATCGACCGCAGCCGCATGCCGCCGCTCGCCAGCGTGACGGCGAAACCATCCCGCGAAAGCGCCCGCGCCAGATTCGCGGCGCGCACGAGATGGCCCGAGCCGAGCAGATGCGTCACTGCGATAAGGACGGTGGCGCTCATCCCAGCTCTTCACTGCAAGCAAGCAGCTTCGCAGCGATGCCATCGAGCCCGGCCGCGGCCGAGAAGGAGCCGGTCAGCCGCGCCAGCGCGCGATAACCCAGCTGTCCCCGCTGCTGCGGCGCGCGGGCGAGCTCCGCCAACGCACCGGCGAGCCCCTCGACATCGCCGGACTGCACCAGAAGCCCCTCGACGCCATGTCGAACGAATTCCGGGATCCCGGCGAAATCGGTCGCGACGATCGGCAGGGCCTGGCTCGCCGCCTCCATCACGACATTGGGCAGGCCATCGCGATCGCCATTGCCTGCCTGCTTCGAGGGCAGGACGAAAAGGTCGGCGGCGCGCAAGGCGGCGATGACCTCGTCCTGCGCCTTCGGCCCGGCCCAGACGACCTTGTCGCCGAGGCCGAGCGCACGCGCCTTCTCCTGCAGCGCCTTCAGCATCTCGCCGCCGCCGATATGGGTCAGCCGCCAATGCAGCTCGGCGGGCAGTTTCGCCAACGCGTCGAGGAGATCGTCAAAACCCTTCTTCGCCACCGCTCGCCCGATCGTGACGAAGCGCACGGGATCGGCGGAATCGGAACCGTCGCGGCCGGAGCGTGGCGCCGGCGGCGGAAAGCGCGCGAGATCGAGCCCGTGATAGACCAGCTCAACCTTGTCCGGCTGGTCGGACAGCCGCTCAAGCTCGCGGAAGCCGTCCTGGGTGCAGGTCACGCCCCAGACGGCATCGGCGATCTTCTCGCGCTTCTCCCAGTCGGGCGTCGTCCAGATATCCTTGGCATGGGCGGAGAAGGACCAGCTCAGGCCGCGCAGCAGGGCCGCGTAGCGGATCACGGAAGCCGGCGTGTGCAGGTAGTGCACATGCAGATGCCGGATATCGGCCGGCAGCTCGCACGCCATCACGCAGGCCTGGCCGAAGCGGCGCAGGCGGTTGCGCGTCCTGTCCCGGGCGAGATCGCGCAGGAAGATCGAAATGAGCTTGCGAAAACCGGGCTGCGCGAGGGCGCCGAGCACGCCGCGCGCGACGCGCCCGGGCTCGTCGTGCAGATATTCCGGCAGGTAGCGCACCGGCGCCGTGATCTGATGGTGCATCAGATGCTTGGCGCCGTCGGTCGGATGCCGGAGCGACCAGATCTCGAGGGCGAGGCCGCGCTGCTGCAACCCCAGCAGTTCTTGTGCGATGAAGGTCTCCGACAGCCGCGGATAGCCCTTCATCGCCACCGCGATACGCGGCACCGTGCCTGTCGTCATCGCCGGCCGATCAGCATGAAGCGCGTATAGTTCTTTGTCGGCCGCGCCCCGGCGAACCAGACCTCGGCGAACCCCGCCTGCTCGCGGAAGGCATCGAGCGAGGGCACGCAGCTGCGATGATCGGGCTCGCGGTAATAGTCGTTGGATTGCAGCACGAGCGGCAAGCCGGCCGGCAAACGCGCAATCCAGCCCGGCACGTCGTCGAGATGCTCGCAGCTCGTATTGATGACGAGCCCGGGCTTGGGCGACTGAGCCGCGAAATCGAGCGTCATCATGTCCGCCGTCAGCGCCCGGAAGCGCCCGGCAGCGACATGGCGATGGTTCAGGATCTCGGCGGTCGGCGCGCAGGTTGGATCGACATCGAGGCTCACAACCTCCTCGATGGCAAGCCGCGCATCGTCGAGCAGCATCGCACCGAGCACACCATACCACGCGCCGAGAACCCAAACGGGGCCAGACGGTTTCGGGCAGGCCCCGGCGAGCGCCTCGACAAGCCACTGCTTGGAAGCGATCTGCTTGTGGTTGCAGGCGATCGACAGATCGGGCGGCGCGCCCTTGCCGTAGAGGCGCGCGACATCGGCGACGATGCGGTTGCCGGACAGTGCCGCCATGCCGCGGAGCAGGTCGTGGAAGGCCTCGCAAGGCGGTTCAGGCGTCATGGTTCCGTCGGTATCGGCAAAAACTGGCGGGACCATAGAGGCTGTTATGAACCATGGGAACGATTTGATGAGGTCAAAACCACAGAGATGGGAGGAGCATCGCGCCGCCGATACGTCGGTATCGGCAAGCGGTGCGACGCTGCAGCTCCACCGTTTTCACCTCACCCGCAGGGCGCGGCGCTTTTGCGCGAATGCCGTGTCGTTCTTCGTAGCAAACCGGAAGGTTTGCGTCCTCGAACTCCTTGCATTCGCGCAAAAGCGCCTGCGTCAAATCGCCCCCATGGTTCATAACAGCCTCTCGGCAGCCGTTGCAGCAAAGGCCAGCCTCGCGTGCCGGCTCAATCGCGCCGGTTCGCCTCTTCCGTCCCGGATGCCGATTCCACCGCGGGCTCGGCCGCCTCGCCCGATGCTTCCTCCGGCGCAGCAGCCGGCATCGGCCTCGCCGCCATTGCGGCATCATCGCGCTTGCGGCGGGCAATTTCCGGCGCACTTGCGAAGCCATAGGCCGTGAGCGGCTTCTCGCGCCCCTTGATCGCAATCTTGAGCGGCACCGTTCCGGCATAGCTGCGGCCAGTCGTGCGAATCGTGTCTTCCGAGACCACGACATCGGCCAGCACCCGGCGCGTCGCCGCTTCGAGCTGGCTCGCGATCATCACTGTTTCGCCGACCGTAATCTCGCGCCGGCCGAGATTGTCGTTCTCGACGGCGCCGGTGATGGCATCGCCGGTATGGATACCGATCCCGATCCTGAGCGGCAGAGGCAGCGCCGCTCCGAACTCGCGGTTGAGCGCCTCGACCGCCCGGACGATGTCGGCCGCGGCGCTGATTGCCGCCTGCGCCCCGCGCGCCTGCGAGCCTTCGAGGCCGAACACGGCCATGAATCCATCGCCGTAGAAGGCGTCGATGCGCCCGTCATGGGCCGTGATCGCCTGGCCCATCTCGTCGAAGAAGCGGTTGAGCAGGCCGATCAACTCGCGCGGCAGCTGCCGCTCCGAGAGCGCCGAGAAGGCGCGCAGATCGGCGACCATCACCGTCAGGCCGCGCTTGTTGATGGCATCATCGGGCTGCAGCGTGCGCGCCCCGGCGACGTTCAGGCGCGAGGCGAGCAGGATCTGTACTTGCAGGTCGTCATGCGGCCTGATCTGGCAGGCGAGCCGGACACCTTCAGGCGCAGAAATGCGCCGCAGCAATTTGGCCTCGTTCGGCCCCGGTGATGGCAGCTTGTCGATGCCGTCCATCACCAGCACGCGGCAAGTGGCGCAGCGCGCCCGCCCGCCGCAGAGCGCTGCGTGCGGAATGCCGAAGCGTCGGAACATCTCGAGCACCGTCGGCCCCGGCGCCACGCGGCGCGTGCCGTGGCCGACGAAGCGTACCGTGATCTGACGCCGGGTCCGGACCCGGACCTCCCGGATGCCGACGAACAGAACGAAGGCGCCGACCAGCCCGTAGAACGCGCCCTTCGCCCACATCACGTCCCGATCGAACATCGCCCGCTGCGCATCGCTGACGAGCTCCGGCGGCAGCGCCATGTGCCCGGCCTCGCGCGCAGCGACCGTGAAGCCGATGAGCGCAAGCAGCGGGATCAGGATCGAGACGAGCAGGAACGGATCGCGCCAATAGCGGTAGGCATCGCGCGAGCGCAGCACGAAATGGATACCGATGATGCCATGCGTCCAAACCAGCAGCAGCAGCAGCGACTGCAGCAGGGCACGGTCCGGCCACAGCCTCCGCAGCACGGCATGATAGGTCTCGTCGACGCCGAAATAATGCCCCACCACGCGCGTGCTGACGATGTGATCGACGAGCAGAAGCGGAATCGCGAGGCCCAATGCGATCTGCAGCATCTCGCGCAGCGGCATCTTGAAGGTGCGCCGCTGGACCACGCGCAGCAACGCGAACACCGGATGGATGACGAGCGCGCCGTAGAGCACGATCGTCCCGATCTGGGAATGCCAGACATTGTAGCGCCAGTCCTGGACGCGCTCCATGGCATCGACCCCGAAGATGCCGACGGCATGGTTGAGGAAATGCGTCGTCGCGAAGGTCAGCAGGATCAGGCCCGAGACGAGACGAATGTCGCGGCTCCAGGACGACACCTGATCCATGCTCGCGCCCATACCGCTACGCGCCATCCCCGTGCGCTGCGTGCCGGCGGCTTGTGGCCGATTCATACGATGCTCGACCTCATCAAACGGTTTCGTGCTCGCGGAGCAGAACACTTGCAAGACGGTGAACACGCTCAGCCAGATCGCGACAGACCGCGAGGCTGAACTCCGGCACGGTCTGAAGCAGTTCGAAGAACAGATCCTTCGGAATTCTCAGCGCCAGCACCGGCGTCTTCGCGCTGACCGTGCCGATGAACGGCCGGCCGCTGAGCAACGACACGTCGCCGGTAATGCTGCCGGCATCCTTCTGGAACCGTCGCACCTCGCCATCCTCGCGCGGCTGCGAGAATTCGACATCACCTTCGAGGATGACATAGACGCCATCCAGCCGGTCCTTCTGGTCGATCAGGACAGCGCCCGGCTCGAAGCGCAATCTCTCGCCCATCAGGGCGACGAGCTTGAGCCGCGAGGCAGGCATGTCGCGAAACAGCGGCAGGCTGCGCAAGCAGCCGATATCGGCTTCCAGACTCATGACCGTGCCTCCATTCGCTGGGCATCCGCAAAGCGTAACGCCTGATCGCCGGCATCGTTCGCTGCCTCGGGCGCCCCATCCGCTTCGACCGAGCCGGTCGCCCCATGGAAAACGACCTGCATCGGGATGTCCTCGACGAGTCTAGCATCTCCCAGCAGAAGAAACAGCGTCATTCCAGCACAATAGCTCCGCAGCCGAGCCACGATCTTCTCCGGCTCGTCGGAGATCGCGAGCAGGGCCGAGACGTCGAGAACAGCGATCTGCGGTGCCTTGACCAGCGCCTGAACCAGGGGAATGGCGTGCAGCAGCCGCGCCGGCAGATAGCGCCCGCGGATGCCGCTCTCGGTATCGAGCCCAAGACGATAAAGCGCCTCTCCCAGCCCCGAACGCTCGAGCGCCTGGAGCACGATCTCCGCCACCTTTCGACCCGCATCGGGGATGCCGTAGCCGATGCGGCCGAACATCAGGTTGTCCCGCACGCTGGCGCCGAGCATGACCTTGTTGGGAGCATAGAAATCCACATCGCCGGCGGCATCGGCCGGCAGGTGCTTGCGGAAGCTTGCGCGCGCCCTGAGGATCCGGCGTTCGAGCCGGTCGTCGATCAGGTTCAGGCGGTGCTTGGGTTCGATATAGCCGAGTGCCAGCGCCACCAGGTCACGCTCCGTCTCCTGATCAAGCGGGCTTCGCATATCGTGCTTGGCCAGGATGTCCGCCAGCTCGTTGAGGCGCTCGAAGTCGAAACTGTCCCCAAAGGAATAGCGCTCGAACAGGGCATGCCCCTGCGGCAGGCCGGCAAAGATCTCGACGACCGTGGCGACGATCCGCCCCCCCATCTCGGTCAGAGGCTCGACCAGGGCCTCCGCCTTGAGGATCGAATGGGCATAGGGTTCGAAGAGCAGAGTCGTGTTGTCGAAGCGGGCGCTGGTCCGTGTTCCGAAGATCAGGTTTTCAGCGATCGAGGCATTCCGGTTGTAGCGGTCGAGAACGAAGGGCTCGATCAGCCCACCAAGCTTGATGCGCTGGAGCTCCGCCGCCACGACGTGACGGGCGGTGATGATGCGTTCGGTTGCTTGCTCGCTCACCGGCGGCATCACCTTGCCGCCCAGGCCGAGCTCGAACACCTCCTGGGTGCAGCCGAACACGTCGAGCAGCTCGCGCACCCGCGCCGCGAGCTCGGCCGCATCGGCGACCCCGACACCTTCGTAATCCGTCCAGTCCGCCTCGAACGGAAACGGCGAATTGCCCGATCGGACAGCCTCGACGAAACGGCGATGTTCCTGTGGGGAAACCGGGCCGTCGGATTTGATCTCCGGTCGCCGCCGCCGCAGCGGCAACAGGATATTATCCCGCATCGTGCCGCCGATGACCTCCGCCTCGTCGCCGGAATAGCCGATCAGATGGCTCGCCCGCTCGACCGACATGTCCGCGAGCAGTTCGCCGTCGATGAGGACCCGGCCCGTATAGTTGGTCGCCTGCCGCCCGAGGACGCGGCCGAGCACCTCCCCACCACCGCCATGGGGTCCGATCACCGCGACGCAGCCCGGGCGTTGCAGGCTGAACGAAAGCGGCGTCAGCAGCGGCTGCCCGCGATTGTCCAGCATCTGCACGGCCTCGAGTCGGATGTCTCCCTTGGCCGGCAGGGGCGAGCAGCCATTCGCCTCGTCGAGGACGAGCGTGTCGTCGCTGTTGAACTGGGAAATGACCTGCTCGTATTTGATCGTGACGTCGTTGCGCTGCTGGTCCCAGTCGATCAGTTCCTTGATCGGCGAAGGCAGGTCGCGATAGGCCGCGATCACCGCCACGAGCTGGCCGATGTCGAGGCGTCCCTGCAGCGCGAAATAGCCGCCGATCGCATAGAAGAAGAACGGCGTGACCTGTGCCAGCAGGTTGTTGAGGAATTTGACCGCGAACTTCCGCTTGAAGAGCGCGTAGCGGATGTCGAAGAGGCGCCCGAGCCGCCCGGCGATATCAGCCTGGACGTAACTCGTGGCGCCATGCCCCTGGATCATCGGCCCGGCATCGACGATTTCGCCGATCCGTCCCGCAAGCTGGCGGGAGGCGATCTGGCGCTCGCGGCCGAGCCTCAGCTGCTCCCGGCGCAGGATCGGGATGATGATCGCCTGCGCCAGCACGATCAGCAGGGCGATCGAGCCGAGCCAGAAGCTCTGCGCCATGATGAAGACGAGTGCCGTCAAGGCCTGGCTCAGCAGGAAGACCGGCTGGATGAAGGCGTCTCCGACGAAGCCGCCGACCGGCTCGACCTCGTCCTTGATCATGCTGGCGATTTCGGCCGGCTTGACCGCCCGGATCTCCTCCGGGCGAAACCGCATCAGCTGGCTGAAGAGATCGTAGCGCATGCGCCGCAGCATGCGCTCGCCGAGGATGCCCTTGCGCACGTTGATGACGTATTTGAAGGCGCCGTTGATCAGCACCAGAAGCAGAAAATAGCTGGAGAGACCGAGAAGAAGCCCGACCTGATTGACCTGAAGCCCTTCGAACAGCCTGAAGCTCGCACCCCCCAGCCAGGACGGGAGATGTAGGGTGGTCTCCATGAAGGTAGCGGTCGTCTTGCCGTCCCTGAATGCCCCACCCTGGATGGCATCGTTGACGATCCGCTTGGGAACATCGAACGAGGCCCAGTTGAAGGGTATCGAGACAAGGATGATCAGCAGGACGATGATCTGCTCGCCACGACTCTTCTGCCAGATGTAACGGAAGAGGTTGGGCTCCAAAGGGCAATCCTGTCGCGAAACGCCAGCGGCGCTGTCATGCCGGGGCAAGGCCCCTGAAAACGACCATATGTGGTGAGGTTGCGGCGCAGTGCAATGCGGACCAGTTTGAAGCGGCGGCGCAGCCGGATCGCGCCGCGTCGGGGGGAGAGGTGAAGCCCGCGCAGCCCTTGGTTGTGCAGCTCTCGTGATTGTCGTTACCGCTCCCCTTGCAACCGCCTGCGCCGAAGTCGCGCCGGACAACGCTTCTCTCCTCCTGCATGATGGCTTCGACCAGGGCGGTTTCGCCGCCGGGGGCGGGCTATTCTACAAGGAGAACTTCGAGCGACGCGCCGGCCGGGTGGTTTTCGGCGCGGCCTCGTCCTTTCGCGGCACCGGCGCGCTGACCCTGACGGCCATGGCGTCCTGCCCGCCAACCGGGTCGACGGCGGCGAGCGCGCCCAGGTCTGGGAGCGCCCGGAGGTGCTTGCCCCCCTACCGCAGCACGGTCTGGTACGGGCTGGCGCTGCGTCTCGACGATCCGCTGCCGCAGGATGATCGCAGATATGTGATCGCCCAATGGAAGCGCGAGATCCGCCCGGCCGCCGAGGGCGACTACACGCCCTTTCCTGACGCTGCGGCTCTATCGGGGGGCATCTCGGCGTCACGGTTGAGACGGATCGCGTCGTCTCCTATCCGATCGGGAGCCTGGAACGCCCGGATGGCTGCCGCCCCGGCGAGGCGCTGGTATTCGACCGTCCAAAGGTTCACCAGACGCGGGCTCTGGTCGCCGTTGAAGCCGGCTCAACGCGCCAGAATTATCCGGGCTATTTCAACGCCTGTGCGCCGAACATCGAGGTCACGCGACACGCGGACCTGCCGCCGGCGCAAAAGGGCTGGATCGATTTCGTCATCCAATCGCAGCCAGGCCCCCATGGCGGCGGACACAGCGAGATCATGGCCGACGGCGTCCTGATCGCCACCATCCGTGGGCATATCGGCCATAGCGGCCCCTCGACGCCAGCCAGTATTTCAAATTCGGCCCCTACCGTGCCCCGGCCACCTGCCCTGGAGCGTCAGCTACGGCGATTTCCGCCGAGGGCCGCGTTGCAGCGATGTCATCCGGCTCGGCCAATGTCCGGCCGAACGAGCCGATTTGTCGAAAGTCATTGGCAAGACGGAACTTTCGACGTCTAGTGACGCCAGGTGAAAAGCGGACGGTTCCGGGGTGGCGTCAGATCGGGTCATGGATATCCTGCGCATCAGCGACCTGCGCATCGGCTTCACCGTTCACGGCCTTTCCCGCGAGGTGGTGAAGGGGGCGAGCCTGCGTGTGCCGGCTGGCAAGACGGTCGCGCTCGTGGGCGAGTCCGGTTCCGGCAAGTCGGTGATCTCGCAGGCCATCATGGGCCTGTTGCCTCGCGCCGGCGCCGTGACCGGCGGCGAGATCCTGTTCCGCGACCCCCTCGCGCCGCAGACCGTGGTCGACATCGCGGCCCTGCCCGCCGAAGGTCCGGAGATCCGTGCGCTGCGCGGCGGCCGCATCGGCATGATCTTCCAGGAGCCGATGTCGTCGCTCTCGCCGGTCCACACCATCGGCAACCAGATCGAGGAAGCCCTGCTCCTGCATCGGCCGATGCCGAAGGCCGAGGCGCGCGGCCTGATCGAGGCCATGCTCAAACGCGTCGGCTTCAAGAACCCGCATCGCGCCTACGGGCTGTATCCCTTCGAGCTGTCAGGCGGCCTGCGCCAACGCGCCATGCTCGCCATGGCCTTGATCTGCAAGCCGGCCCTCCTGATCGCCGACGAGCCGACCACGGCGCTCGATGTCACCATCCAGGCGCAGGTGCTCGACCTGATGAGCGATCTGCAGGCCGAGATGGGCATGGCAATCCTGCTCATCACCCACGATCTCGGCGTCGTCGCCAACATGGCCGACGAGGTAGTGGTGATCTTCCACGGCGAGATCATGGAGCACGGTCCGGTCGAGGACATCTTCCGGCGCCCGCTCCACCCCTATCTCAAGGCGCTGCTCAACGCTTCGCCGCATTTCGACATGCAGGAGGGCGAGCGCCTCGTTGCGCTCCGGGAGGCAAGGCCCCGGCCCCCCTCAGTTCCGCGCCCCGCTCCGCCGCCTGACGCCGTCGACACGCCGCTGCTGCGCGTCCGCAACCTGCACAAGACCTATGTCACTGGTTCCCGCGGCTTCTTCGGCAAGGGCACGCTGAGCACCGTGAAGGCCGTGGACAATGTCGGCTTCGACATCCGCCGCGGCGAATGCCTCGGTCTCGTCGGCGAGAGCGGCTGCGGCAAGACGACGGTCAGCAAGATCGTGATGCGGGCCATTACCGCCGATTCCGGCGAGGTGATCTTCGACGACGGTCATGAAAGGGTCGACGTGCTCGGGCTGCAGGGCGAAGCGTTGCGCGCCTTCCGCCCGCGTATCCAGATGATCTTCCAGGATCCGGTCTCGTCCCTTTCGCCGCGCATGACCGTGATGAACATTCTGCGCGAGCCGCTTGCCATCCATGACCGGGGCGACTCTGCGGCTCAGGACGAGCGGGTGCGGTCGCTGATGCAGGATGTCGGGCTCGATGTTCGCTTCCTCAACCGCTATCCGCACTCCTTCTCGGGCGGCCAGCGCCAGCGCATCGGCATCGCCCGGGCGCTCGCGCTCGACCCCGAGCTGATCATCTGCGACGAGCCGGTCTCGGCGCTCGATGTCTCCGTCCAGGCGCAGATCCTCAACCTGCTGAAGGATCTCCAGGCCGAACGGGGCCTCACCTTCCTGTTCATCTCGCACAACCTCGCCGTGGTGAACTACATGGCGGATCGCATCGCGGTGATGGCCAATGGCCGCATCGTCGAACTGGCGCCGCGCCATACCCTCTTCACCAAGCCGGTCCACCCCTACACCAAGGCGCTGCTGCGCTCGGTGCCCTTCCCCGATCTCGATCGCAAGCTCGACTTCAAGCTCGCGGCGCCGGGCGGTGCTTCCGACGACAGCCATTGGGGCGAGGCCTTCAAGGTCGGTTCCGACGCCTCCGCCTTGACGCACTTGCCGCTCGGAGAGGGTCACTACGTCCTTGCGCGGCCCAATGCCGATGTCCGGGAGATGGTCCCATGACCTCCCGCTCCCCGCATACGACGCGCCGCGGCGCCCTGCTGCTGGGAACAGCCGCGCTCGCCGGGGCTGCTCTGCCGCGCCGCGCCCGTGCACAGCAGACGCCGCCTCCGCCGATCGACAGCCCCTTCTTCGCCGAGAAGGTCTCCGCGGGAACGCTGCCGCCGGTGGCGCACCGCCTGCCAGCCCCGCCTCGCATCATCGATCTCGGCAAGCTCGGCCGCATGCCGGGTCGTCATGGCGGCAATATCCGGATGCTGATGGGCGATCAGCGCGATATCCGGATGATGACGCTCTACGGCTACACACGCCTGATGGTCTATGACGAGAATCTCGAGCTCGTGCCGGACGTGCTCGAAAGCTGCGACGTCGAGGATGGCCGCATCTTCACGCTGCGCCTGCGCGCCGGCCATCGCTGGTCCGACGGCTCTCCCTTCACCACCGAGGATTTCCGCTACTGGTGGGAGGATGTCGCCAACAACAAGCGCCTCTCGCCCGGCGGTCCACCTCAGGCGATGCTCGCCGGTGGCAATCTCCCCTTCTTTGAGGTGCTGAGCGAGACCGAGATTCGCTACAGCTGGGAAATGCCGAACCCGGTCTTCCTGCCGGCATTGGCAGGCGCGCAGCCGACCTACATCTTCATGCCCTCGCGCTATCTCAAGCAGTTCCACGAGAAGCACGCGCCCAAGCACGAGCTGGTCCAGCGGGTGAAAGAAAATCGCGTCCGCGACTGGGGCGCGCTGCACGAACGCCTCTCGCGCATGTACCGGCCCGAAAACCCGAGCCTTCCGACGCTCGAGCCCTGGCGCAACACCACGCCGCTGCCAGCCGAGCAATTCGTGTTCGAGCGCAATCCCTTCTTCCACCGCGTCGACGAGACGGGTCGGCAGCTGCCCTATGCCGATCAGGTCACGCTGACCATCGGCACGAGCTCGCTGATCCCGGCCAAGGCGGCCGCCGGGGAGGCCGATCTTCAGGCCCGCTACATCCGCTTCGACAACTACACCTTCCTGAAGGAGGCCTCGAAGCGGATGAACTTCGAGGTCAGGCTCTGGAAGCGGGCGGAGGGCGCCTATTTCGCCCTGCTGCCGAACCTGAACGCCATCGATCCGGTCTGGCGCGACCTCAATCGCGATGTACGCTACCGCCGGGCGATCTCGGTCGCGATCAACCGCACCGACGTCAACAAGGTGATCTTCTTCGGGTTGGCGCGCGAGAGCGGCAACACCGCACTGCCGGAGAGCCCGCTCTTCGACCCCGCCTTCGCTTCGCCCTGGGTCCAGCACGACCCGGCACTGGCGAACCGGCTTCTCGACGAGATCGGCCTGACCAAGCGCGACGATGACGGCGTGCGCCTGCTCTCGGACGGCCGCAGGCTCGAATTCACCATCGAGACCGCCGGCGAGAACACCGAGGAGACGGATATCCTCGACCTGATCAAGCAGGACTTCTTGAAGGTCGGCATCAAGATCTATCCACGCTCCACGCAGCGCGATGTCTTCCGCCGCCGCATCGTCGCGGGGCAGACCGTGATGTCGGCCTGGGCCGGCATGGACAATGCGCTCGTCACCTCCGACATGGAGCCGGATGCGCTGGCGCCGACCTCCTCGGCACAGTTCCAGTGGCCGCGCTGGGGCCAGTTCATCGAGACCAACGGACGCGAGGGCGAAAGACCGGCCTCGCCGGAGGTCAACGAGCTGGTGCGGCTCTACGAGGAATGGCGCATGAGCTCGACGCGCAACCAGCGCCGCGCGATCTGGAGCAAGATGCTGGCCATCAATGCCGAGCAGGTTTTCAGCATCGGCGTGATCAACAGCACCTTGCAGCCGATCGTCGTCTCCCGCGACCTGCGCAACGTACCCGAAAACGGCCTCTACAGCTTCGAGCCCGGCGCCTTCATCGGCCGCTACATGCCCGACACCTTCTGGTTCGATCGGCAAGAGACCAAAGGCTGATCCGTGCTGTTCCGCTACATCCTCAAGCGCATCCTGATCATGATCCCGACGCTGCTGGTCACCAGCGCGCTGATCTTCACCGTGATCAACCTTCCGGAGGGGGACTATTTCGAGACTCTCGCGGCCGAAATGCAGGCCCAGGGCGAGAAGGCCGATATGAGCCGCATCGAGTTCCTCAAGCAGGAATACGGCTTCGACCGGCCGCCGGTCGAACGCTATTTCCGCTGGGTCACGGGCCTGCTCCAGGGCGATATGGGCTATTCCTTCGAATATCAGCGGCCAGTCAGGGAGATCGTCGGCGACCGTCTGCTGCTGACCATGCTGGTCTCCTTCGCCACGATCGTCTTCACCTGGATCGTCGCCTTCCCGATCGGCATCTATTCGGCCACGCACCAATATAGCTGGGGCGATTACGGGCTGACCTTCATCGGCCTGATCGGCCTCGCAGTGCCGCATTTCCTGCTGGCGCTGGTCTTCATGTATTTCGCCAATGTCTGGTTCGGCACCTCGATTGGCGGCCTCGTCGACCCGCAATATCTCAACCAGCCGATGAGCTGGGCCAAGCTCCGGTCCGTGCTGGAGCATCTCTGGATTCCCGTCATCATCATCGGCGCCGGCGGCACCGCCGGCATGATCCGGGCGCTGCGAGCCAATCTGCTCGACGAACTCCAGAAGCAGTACTACGTCACCGCCCGCGCCAAGGGCCTGCCGCCCGGCAAGGCGCTGCGGAAATACCCGCTGCGCATGTCGCTCAACTTCTTCATCTCGGATATCGGCGACATCCTGCCTTCGATCGTTTCGGGCGCCGAGGTCGTCGCCATCGTGCTCTCCCTGCAGACCACCGGCCCGCTGCTGATTCGGGCGCTGCAGGCCCAGGACATGTATCTCGCTGGCTCCTTCCTGATGTTCCTCTCCTTCCTGACCGTGATCGGCGTGCTGATCTCGGATATCGCGCTCGCCATCCTGGATCCGCGCATCCGTCTGCAGGGGACCGCGACCAAGTGAAGGCGAACTCGCTCAACTCGCTCAGCACGCTCCCGCCCGACGGCGCGCCGCTGCCGCATGCAGCCACGACCGCGCCTTTCGAACCCTATGCCACCGAGGCGATGACGCCGGAGCAGGAGCGGATCTATCTCGCCTCGCAATGGCAGCTGATGTGGTGGAAGTTCCGCCGCCACAAGCTCGCGGTCATCTCCGCCTTCGTCATCGTCGCGATCTACGCGATGGCCGCCTTCGCCGAATTCCTCGCGCCCTATCATTACACCACGCGCAACACCGACTTCATCCGCGCGCCGGGCCAGAGCGTCCACCTTTTCCACGAGGGCAGCTTCATCGGGCCCTTCGTCTATCCGTACACAATGCGGCTCAACATGGAGAACCTGAAGCGCGAATACGAGGTCGACCGCTCGCAGCCGCAGAAGCTGCGCTTCTTCTGCCGCGGCGACAGCTACGAATTCTGGGGCTTGATTCCGGGCGACTGGCGTCTGGTCTGCCCGCCGAAGGACGGCACCTTCTTCTGGCTGGGTGCGGACAGGCTCGGCCGCGACATGCTCTCGCGCATCCTCTATGGCGGACGCATCTCGCTCTCGATCGGCCTGCTCGGCGTCTCCGTCTCCTTCGTGCTCGGCGTCATCATCGGCGGCATCGCCGGCTATTACGGCGGCCGTGTCGATCTCTTCATCCAGCGCATCATCGAGATCGTGCAGTCGCTGCCGCATATCCCGCTCTGGCTGGCGCTGGCCTCGATCATGCCGCCGTCATGGAGCCCCGTGGTCGTCTATTTCGGCATCACCATCATCCTCGGTCTGATGGACTGGACGGGGCTCGCCCGCTCGGTCCGCTCGAAGCTGCTGTCGTTGCGCGAGGAAGACTATGTCGTTGCCGCCCAGCTGATGGGCGCAAAGCCCGCCCGCATCATCGGCCTGCATCTGGTGCCGGGCTTCATGAGCCATCTCATCGCCTCGGCCACCATCACCATCCCAAAGACCATCCTCGGCGAGACGGCGCTCTCCTTCCTCGGCCTGGGCCTGAGGCCACCGATCACCAGCTGGGGCGTCATGCTCAACGAGGCGCAGAACATCAATGTGGTGGCGCTCTACCCGTGGCTGCTCTATCCGGTCGTGCCCGTGATCGTGATCATCCTCGCCTTCAACTTCCTCGGCGACGGCCTGCGCGATGCGGCCGATCCCTATCGCTGACCAGCTACGTTCCACCTCCTTCCAGAACCGCCTTGCGCATCGCATTCCACACTCCGCTGAACCTGTTCGACGATGGCGGCGTCTCCGGCGACCGCCGCATGGCGCGCCAGCTTGTTGCGGCGCTGGAGACGTTGGGCCATGTCGTGGAGCCTGTCCGGGCCGCACGCGGCTATCTGCCCAGCGCCGATCCGGCTTGCCTCGACCAGCATCGCGCCGACGCTGCACGGCTCAGCGACCAGCTGCTGGCAAGCTATCGCTCGGGTGCCCCGCGCCCCGATCTCTGGTTCACCTATCACAACTACTACCGCGCCCCGGACCTGCTCGGCCCCGCGATCGCTGCCGCTCTCGGCATCCCCTATGTCACGGCCGAGGCCAGCGACTCCGAACGCCGTGCCTTCGATGAATGGAGCGCCCAGACCGCGATCGTCCGGCACAGCCTCACGGCAGCCGATGTCCATTTCCACTTTACCGATCGCGACCGTCAGGGGCTCGAACCCTGGCGCCAGCCCGGCACCGCCCTTCTGGAACTCCCCCCCTTCATCACCTTCGAGAAAGAACCGCCGCAGCGCGAGGATCATGCCGGCCCTCCCCGCCTGATCACCATCGCGATGATGCGCGAGGGCACCAAGCAGAACAGCTATCTGGCGCTCGCTCGCATCCTCGCCCGCATTCCCGATGCAGGCTGGCGCCTCAGCATCGTCGGCGATGGCCGTCGGCGCGGCGAGATCGAGCGGGCCTTCGCCTGCCTGCCGCAGGAACAGATCGATTGGCTCGGCCTGATCCCGCGCGAGCGGGCGCTCGACGAGCTGGCGCGGCACGACATCTTTGTCTGGCCGGGAGTGCGTGAGGCCTATGGCCTGGTCTATCTCGAAGCCCAGGCTGTGGGGCTGCCCGTGGTCGCCTTCGACAGTGGCGGCGTATCTGCGACGGTGATGGCGGGAGAGACAGCGCTCCTGGCTCCGGAAGGCGATGAAGCGGCTTTCGCCGGCAATCTCGTCACCTTGTTGCAGGATCAGGCAAGACGCGAGCGAATGGGGGCAGAGGCCCGCCGCTTCGTGCTGAAGGAGCGCACAAGCGCCGGCGCAGCCACAAGGCTGGCCGAAGGACTCGACTTCGCCTGCCGCCACCGCCGCGACAAGCTGAGAGCCGCAGGCAGCGCCGCGTCATGAGCGAAACGCATTGGCAGGCTCTGTCGCGGGAGCTCGACAACTGGCAGAGCGCAGGCCGGCAATTGCGGCTCTGGCTTCGCGACGACGACGCGGTCTCGCCGAGCCCCGCACTGGCGCGACTTTCGGCACTGGCGGAACACCATGGCGCTGCTGTCCTGCTGGCGGTGATACCGATGTTGGCCGAGCCCACCCTGGCATCGGCCCTGGCGAGCATGCCGTGGTTGCGCCCGTGCCAGCACGGCGTCTGGCATCGCAACCATGCTGCGGCAGGCGGAAAGAAGTCGGAATTCGGCCCCGAGCGTGACAAGACAACCGTCGATGGCGAGATCGCCGAGGGCCGTGACCGCCTTCGCGACCTTATCGGAAGCGACATCCTGCCGGTCTTCGTGCCGCCCTGGAATCGCATCGATGCCGGCCACGCCGCCCGGCTTGGTCATCTAGGCTTCTCTGGCCTGTCATGCTTCCGCAACTACCGTCACGGTCCTGCAGGCGGCCCGCCCCTGCTCAACACCCAAATCGATGTCATGGACTGGCATGGCGGCCGCATCGGCCGCCGCCCGGACGACCTTCTGCCCGAGATCGTCGCCCAGATTGCCGCGATGCGCAGCGATGCCGCCGATCAGGCGGCGACGCTCGGTCTGCTCCTGCATCATCGCGACCATGACGAAGGCGCGTGGTCCGTTCTCCACGACATATTGAGCCTCGCCGCCGCCCATCCGGCCGTGCATCTCGCCGGTCCGGCCGAGCTTCTTCCTGCCACAGTATAGGTTTCACACCGGCTAAGATGAATCCTTGTACGTTACCACCGGCGCGGGCTTGGTTGACGGGCCTCGCCGCGCTATAAACTCTCTCAACTGGTTCCAAGCTGCGTTCGTCCTCGCCAAGAGGTCGTCTGGCCTTTGCGGAGGGCGGCGCCTGATGTTTTCCAACGTCATCGATTTGGTCGGAGCCGAAAGGGCGCCGCGCAGCCCTCATGCCCCGCGTGTGCTGATCTACAGCCATGACACTTTCGGCCTCGGCCATATCCGCCGCTGCCGCGCCATCGCCAATGCGCTGATCGCCAGCTTTCCGCACATCTCGGTCATCATCGTCTCCGGCTCTTCGGTGATCTCGAGCTTCCAGTTCGGCGACGGCATCGACTATGTCCGCATTCCCGGCATCGAGAAGCAGAGCGACGGCCGCTACGAGCCGCACCACCTCAACCTCGATCTCGGGGATACGCTGCGGCTGCGCACCGATCTCATCAAACAGACCGTTCTCTCCTTCGATCCCGACGTCGTCATCGTCGACAAGGAGCCGCTCGGCCTGCGCGGCGAGCTGAAGCCGTCGCTCGACATCCTGCGCCGCCGTGGCGCCCGTATCGTGCTAGGCTTGCGCGACGTGCTCGACGATCCGGCTACGCTGCTGGAGGAGTGGCGCCATAGCGGCGCGCTCGAAGCGCTCGACTCCATCTACGACGACATCTTCGTCTATGGGCTGGAGGATATCTATCAACCTCTGATCGGCCTGCCGGACCAGCAGCGTTTCGCCGACAAGATTCGCTATGTCGGCTATCTCAAGCGTGCCGTCCCAAGCCCGATGCCGCCGAACCGCTATCCGCGGATCACCAAGCAGCCCTTCGTCCTCGTCACCCCTGGCGGCGGCGGCGATGGCGCCGGCGTGATCGACTGGGTGATCTCGGCCTATGAAGCCGACCCGACCATTGCGCTGCCGGCGCTGATTGTGTTCGGGCCCTTCATGTCGCGCGAGAAGCGCAAGGACTTCGCAGAACGGATCGCTCGCAATCCGAAGCTGGAGGGCCTCGGCTTCGAGCCTCGCCTCGAGCTACTGATGAATCGGGCGCACTGCGTCGTGGCGATGGGCGGTTACAACACCTTTTGCGAGATCCTCTCCTTCGACAAGCCGGCGCTGATCGTGCCGCGCGTGAAGCCCCGCCTGGAACAGGCGATCCGTGCGCAGCGCGCTGATGAACTCAGCCTGGTCGAAATGCTCTGCGACCCCTCCCAGACCGGCGAGGGCGAGCGCGACCCGCTCGTCATGGCCAGGGCTCTCCACGCCCTGGCGAAGCGGCCGCCGCCGTCGCAGGCCTTCATGCCCGATCTGCTCGAAGGGCTGCCGGCGATCAGCCGGGCTCTCGCGGACGATCTGTCGCAGACCGTGCGTGGCCGGGCCCTCGCGCAGAACGCCGCGACAAGCTGACCCCGACCTTCCGGCGCGGCATCGCGCCGCTAGAGCATAGGACCGAAAAGTGGAAACCACTTTTCGGAGAAATCCGATGCTCAAACAAAGAGATAGATCGCCACTTCGCGTCCGGAAGGACGCACGGCGATCTAGTCAAGGGTCGGGTTCCACTCTACAGGCTTTCACCATGACGTTTTCGAACACTCTCGTCTCCGTCGCGGTCGGCTCCGTCGCGATCGTGCTGCTGCTTGGCCTGATGAACATGCTGCGCGGCGGCAGTGCCAACACCTCGCAGAAGCTCATGCGTCTGCGCGTCGTGCTGCAGTTCGTCGCCATCATCCTGATCGTCATCGTACTCTGGTGGCGCAACGGCTGACCGGCTGCGACATCCCGCGCAATTGATTGACGTCATTGATGTTCTTGGACAATCTGGCTGTGAACAGAGCCTTAGCGACGCGGGCTTTGCCACATTCCGAACACGAGTGTGTGTGCTTCACTAACGCCTGCTCTCTCACACACCGCCGAAGGCCCATGGTTCGCGTCGCGTTGCTGCTCCTCGCCGGTTGTCTGGCCGCCTCTTCGGCTACGGCGCAGACTCGCTCTCTCTCCGGCAGCGTCTCCAGCTACGCTCCCGCGACCGAGCCGCCAGCCCCAGCCTGGGAAACGCGCATCGGCGCCGGTCTCGCCAACCCCGGCGGACGCGAAGGCGGTCTCCTCAACCTGGGTGCCGAAGTGCTCTCGCCCCGCCTGATCCCCCTGCAGGACCGAATCGCCGCCGCCTTCATCCCGCGCTTCAACCTGGGCACCAGCCTGAACGTCAACGGCACCCGCTATGCCTATGCCGGGGCGACCTGGACTTTCGACGTCACGCGCGACGTCTTCGTCGAAGCGAGCCTCGGGGCCGCGGTGAACGACGGCAAGACCGGCTTCGTCATTCCTGAGAACCGCCTCAATGTCGGTTGCAACGCCGGCACCCGCGAGGCTGCGGCGCTGGGTGTGCGGCTCTCCGACCGCTGGAGCCTCGTCACTACGCTCGAGCATTTCAGCACGGCCGGCTGCGGCGACCGTGCGGGGTCTTCGCCGCGAGGGCCGGCCAATATCGGCGCCCGGCTCGGCTATACTTTCTAGCGACCAGCCTCAGCAGAAAACCGCGCTTCCGTCCCGACCGCGCCGCGCTATAAGCGTGACATGGTCAAGCTGAATCGCATCTACACCCGCACCGGCGATAACGGCACCACCGGGCTGACGGCCGGGCCACGCCGCTCGAAATTCGACCTGCGCGTAGCGGCTTACGGCACCGTCGACGAGACCAATGCCTGCGTCGGCCTGGCGCGCCTCCACGCCGCGGCCGAGGATGCCGAGGTCGATGCCATGCTCGGTCGCATCAGCAATGACCTCTTCGACCTCGGTGCCGATCTCTCCACTCCGGAAACGGACAAGCCCCTTGCCTTCGAGCCGCTGCGGATCGTCCAGGCGCAGGTCGATCGCCTGGAGGCCGAGATCGACTGGATGAACGAGAGCCTCGCGCCCCTGCGCTCCTTCGTCCTGCCCGGCGGGACACCCGCCGCGACCCACCTGCATCTCGCCCGCACCGTCAGCCGCCGCGCCGAACGGCTGATGACGGAACTCGCGGCGACCGAAGGCGAGACGGTCGCGCCACCCGCGCTCAAATACATCAACCGTCTGTCGGACTTCCTGTTCGTCGCCTCCCGCTTCCTCAATGCCAAGGCCGGCGGCGACGTCCTCTGGGTGCCTGGCCAGAACCGCTGAGGCGCCCGATGTTCGTCCCCCTGCATGACGGCGTGCCGCTGCGCTTCATGCGAACGCCCTACATGACCTACGGACTGATCTGCGCCTGCGTCGTCGCGCAGGCCGCGCTGCGGTTCTGGCCCGGGGAGCAAAGCGATCTCGCTATCATGGCCGGCTTTGGCATGATCCCTTCCGTGCTGTTCGGCACGGCGCAACTGCCGGAAGGGCTTGCTCATCTGCCGCCCTGGCTGACGCTGTTCAGCAATGTGCTGCTCCACGCCAATCTGGCGCATCTCATCGGCAACATGCTGTTCCTCTGGGTCTTCGGCGACAATGTCGAGGACGCGATGGGCCATGCCCGCTTCCTCGTGTTCTTTTTCCTGTGCGGTCTCGGGGGCTCGGTCATCCACGCCGGAATGTATCCGGATTCGGAGCAGCCCTTGATCGGCGCCTCCGGCGCGATCTCCGGTGTCATCGCCTCCTATCTGATGCTCTATCCGCAGGTCCGCATCTGGGGCGTCGCCTTCAACTGGATTCCGATCCATATCCCGGCGATGTATGCGCTCGGCGGCTGGATCCTGCTGCAGGCAGGCTCCGCCTGGTTCCAGACCGACGGCAATATCGGCTGGTGGGCTCATCTCGGCGGGCTTGCGACCGGGGCCGCGCTCACGCCGCTCTTCATCCATCGCAGCGTGCCCTTGTTCGGCCGCCGGCCCGTCAGCGGGTGAGCCCGTGCGCTTTTGCCCCTCTGACCAGACCTTGGACGGCGTTGACAAGCCTAAACCGGCGTCGCTACGGTCCCTGCGCATTCCAGCCGAGGGCCGCGATGCCGCCATCCTGCCGTCTTGGACGGCGCGGCGCGAGGCGCATCTCTTCTGAACGGTGATCTGACGATGAAGCTCCTGGTGCCCGTGAAGCGGGTGGTTGATTACAACGTGAAGATCCGCGTCAAGGCGGACGGGTCCGGCGTCGAGCTGGCCAACGTCAAGATGTCGATGAACCCGTTCGACGAGATCGCGGTGGAAGAGGCGCTGCGCCTGAAGGAAGCGGGCAAGGCGAGCGAGGTGATCGTGGTCTCGATCGGCCCGGCGCAGGCGGCCGAGACGATCCGTACCGGCCTCGCCATGGGCGCCGACCGCGGCATCCTCGTCAAGGTCGACGGCGTGGTCGAGCCGCTCGCGGTGGCCAAGCTCTTGAAGAAGGTCGTCGAGCAGGAGAACCCCGGCCTCGTCATCCTCGGCAAGCAGGCGATCGACGACGACTGCAACCAGACCGGCCAGATGCTGGCCGCGCTGCTCGGCTGGGCGCAGGGCACGTTCGCGTCGAAGGTCGAGCTCGGCGCCGACAGCGTCGACGTGACGCGCGAGGTCGATGGCGGCCTGCAGACGGTTTCGCTGAAGCTGCCGGCGATCGTCACCACCGATCTGCGCCTGAACGAGCCGCGCTACGCCTCGCTGCCCAACATCATGAAGGCGAAGAAGAAGCCGCTCGACGAGACCACGGCCGAAGCGCTCGGCGTCGATGTCGCCCCGCGCCTCAAGGTGCTGAAGACGGCGGAGCCGGCCGGCCGCTCCGCCGGCATCAAGGTGGCCAACGCCGCCGAACTCGTCTCCAAGCTCAAGACCGCCGGGGTGATCTGATGACCACGCTGCTGATCGCCAAGCACGACAACACCAGCCTCAACGAGGCCACCCGCAAGGCGCTGACCGCCGCCAAGGCGCTCGGGGCGCCCGTGCACGTGCTGGTCGCCGGCCACAATGCCAAGGCCGTCGCCGAGGCGGCGGCGAAGCTCGACGGCGTCGAGAAGGTGCTGCTCGCCGAGGATGCGGCGTATGAGCATCGCCTGGCCGAGCCGCTGGCGGCGCTGATCGTCTCGCTCGCCGGCCCCTATGATGCGCTGGTCGCGCCCGGCACCACCACCGGCAAGAACGTGATGCCGCGGGTCGCTGCCCTGCTCGACGTGATGCAGGTCTCGGAGGTGACGAAGGTCGTGTCCGCCGACACCTTCGAGCGGCCGATCTATGCCGGCAACGCCATCCAGACGGTGCAGTCCGCCGACGCCAAGAAGGTGCTCACCGTGCGCGGCGCCTCCTTCGCCGCGACCGGCGACGGGGCGGCTGCGGCCCCGATCGAGACGGTCGCGGCGGCGGCGAACCCCGGCAACTCGTCCTTCAAGGGCGAGGAGGTCGCCAAGTCCGATCGTCCGGAGCTCGCCTCCGCCAAGATCATCATCTCGGGTGGCCGTGCGCTGGGCTCGGCCGAGAACTTCGGCAAGGTGATCGAGCCGGTGGCGGACAAGCTCGGCGCCGCGATGGGCGCCTCGCGCGCCGCGGTCGATGCCGGCTACGCCCCGAACGACTGGCAGGTCGGCCAGACCGGCAAGGTCGTGGCGCCGGAGCTCTACATCGCCGTCGGCATCTCCGGCGCGATCCAGCATCTCGCCGGCATGAAGGATTCGAAGGTCATCGTCGCCATCAACAAGGACGAAGAAGCGCCGATCTTCCAGATCGCCGATTACGGCCTCGTCGGTGACCTCTTCACCGTCCTGCCGGAACTCGACGCCGAACTTGCCAAAGCCGGCAAGTAGGGCTTGAACCGCCGTTCCCGGGTCGCCTCAGGGCGGCCCGTTCCGCTCCCGCGGGAGCTAAGAAGACTATCCGGGATCAGACCATGTCGGACCACGCGATCAAGACGATCGGCATCATCGGGGCAGGCCAGATGGGCAACGGCATCGCCCATGTCGCGGCGGTCGCCGGCTTCGACATCAAGCTGCACGACATCTCCGAGGACCGGATCAAGGCGGCCCTCGCCACCATCGACGGCAACATGGCCCGTCAGGTCGCGAAGGGCGCGCTCGCCGACGAGGAGCGCCACGCCGCCGTGCAGCGGATCGAGCCGGCCATCAGCCTCGCCGATCTCGGCGATTGCGATCTCGTGATCGAGGCCGCGACCGAGAACGAGGAGGTCAAGCGCAAGATCTTCACCGCCGTCTGTCCGCATCTCAAGCCCCAGGCGATCCTCGCCTCCAACACCTCCTCGATCTCGATCACCCGCCTTGCGGCCGCGACCGACCGCCCCGAGCACTTCATCGGCATCCACTTCATGAACCCGGTGCCGCTGATGCAGCTCGTCGAGCTGATTCGCGGCATCGCCACCGACGACGGCACCTTCGAGCGTGCCAAGTCGCTCGTCGGCCACCTGCACAAGACCGTCTCGGTCTCCGAGGACTTCCCGGCCTTCATCGTCAACCGCATCCTGCTGCCGATGATCAACGAGGCCGTCTACACGCTCTATGAGGGCGTCGGCTCGGTCGACGCGATCGACACCGCCATGCGGCTCGGCGCCAACCACCCGATGGGCCCGCTCCAGCTCGCCGACTTCATCGGTCTCGATACCTGCCTCTCGGTGATGCAGGTGCTTCATGACGGCCTGGCCGATTCGAAATACCGCCCCTGCCCGCTGCTGGTGAAATACGTCGAGGCCGGTTGGCTCGGCCGCAAGACCAAGCGCGGCTTCTACGATTATCGCGGCGAAAAGCCCGTCCCAACCCGCTGATAAATCACGGCCAGCGGGTCCGACACCCGCGAATGAGGCCGAAAAGCACCATGATCTGCCGATCGGCCGCCACGGGCGAGGAAGCACCTCGCGCGTGCGGGGACGTTTGTCGCAGTTGCAACAAGTTCCTTCACATTCCTGTCGTCTCGCGCTTACATTGATCTGAGGGCGGGATTCGTCCCGCTTGACGAAGCGGAGGTGCGACGGGTTTGACGGCGCATGTGATGCATCCGATGGCATCGCCGGACGGCTGTCCGGCCCTGGTCCTGAACGCCGATTTCCGGCCGCTCAGCTACTATCCCTTGTCTCTTTGGAGCTGGCAGGACGCGATCAAGGCGGTCTTCATGGATCGCGTCAACATCGTCTCCGAATACGACACGGTCGTCCGCAGCCCCAGTTTCGACATGCGGCTGCCCTCGGTGGTCTCGCTGAAGAGCTACATCAAGCCTTCCAGGACGCCGGCCTTTACCCGCTTCAACGTCTTCCTGCGCGACCGCTTCGCCTGCCAATATTGCGGCCATCGCGAAGAATTGACCTTCGACCACGTCATTCCCCGCTCCAAGGGCGGCCTGACCACCTGGGAGAACGTCGTCGCCGCCTGCTCCCCCTGCAACCTGCGCAAGGGTGACAAGATGCCGGCCTCCGTCGAGATGTTTCCGGCCCAGAAGCCCTATGCGCCGACGGTCAACGATCTCCACCGCAACGGCAAGCTCTTCCCGCCGAACTATCTCCACGAGAGCTGGCTCGACTATCTCTACTGGGATTCGGAGCTGGAGCCATAAGGCTCAGAGACCGTTTGTTTTTGATCGACGTCGAAAACAGCCGCCATATCTGGGATATGGTGGAGAACCACCACTACGACCTCGGCTTCGTGTTCGGTTCGCCGCGGGTGTCGGACAAAACCGCGTCGCCTCTGCACAGCTCGCAGGCCGTCGCCGCCGTCGCGCCGGGGCACAGGCTGGCATCACGCGACGTGATCACGCCTGCAGAGCTGACGGAGGAGCGCGTGCTGATGCCGGGGCGGAATTCGCCGCTGCGGCTCGCGCTCGATCGTGCCTTTTCGAATGAGGACTATGCTCCGGCGAGCTCGATGGAGACCTCGATGCTGAATTGCTGCTGTTTCGCGGCTTCGGGTATGGGGGTCGGCATCGTCGACCGGACCAGCATCATCGCATCCGGCGTCGACCTCGTCGCCATCCCGTTCCGCCCCGGCATCGAGGTGTCTTATTTCGCCATCCGGCCGTCCGGCACCGTGCGGATGCCGGTTCTCGAACAGCTCATCGGCAGAATGCGGGAACTTCTGGCGTCCCGACCGGAATGTTGAAAGCTGATATGCCGGCGACAGCGACTTCCGAAGTCTTTCTCTCGGCAGGGACCGGGCGGAACATGACGAAAGCAGCCGCGCGCCGGTTTGGGTCGCGAGAGCAGGGCGAGGGCCGTCCACAAGGGGTCGTGAGCGGTCACAAGGCGGCTCAGCGGTGAATGTCAGCTTTTCGGCGTTGGCCCAACTTCCGCTCATGGCGCACGAACGACGTCGCCGACTCTTGAGGAATAACGACCGGGTTGGGTGGATTGCTGACGTTCTTCCAAGCCGAAGAACGGGGCTGGGTTGCGCCCATCTGCAGACAATGAGGCGTTGCCAGAAACCGGACGTTGCCGATCGACCGAGATAGCGTTTGATCCCAGCCCCATGCGGACGTTTCGTCAGGAACCGAGTGTCTTCCTGGGGCTTTCCGCACCGGAGAGCCTTCCGGACGAATTCGGCGAAGTCCGGACAGGAACGATGGAGCGTGCAGTCCAAGGACGACGCTGATCAACGGCACTGGCCGTCGCAGTTCAAGACAGATGGCGCAGCAAAAGTGCGAGTGTGGGCGGCTCACACCGAGCCGTAGCGTTTGGCGCGAAATGGCAAGACTCGCCTCCGTGAGCCGATACGAGATGGCGAGACGGAAGCGGCCGTCGCCGGGTGCCGCTGTTGGTGCCGGTCGAGGTCGCGCGGCCTAACGGGGGATAAGGGTGAGGAGCGCGACGTGCGGGGCATCAACGAGCATTCCGAACTCTCTCGACACCACAGCGGGCTATCCAGGCATCACCGTCGCTGACGCGCCGATTATTCGCGATGAGCCTGAAGGGAGTGGCGGACCAATGCTGAGGATGCGCTGGTTCAATCAGTGCGCCTGCTGCTTATCGCTGGGCCACGCTGTTCCACTGGCTGCAGGCGGTCAGGACTTCAGACGGAGCACGTCATGACTGAACGACGCACGGGCCGCCGGCGGTTAGGATTCTGGCTCGCATTCGCCATCCTGGCGGGCCTTGGCAGCTCGTTCGCCTCCGCCCAAGAGGAGCACGGGAAAAGCACCGATGATCTCGCCAAGGCGGCGCAGAACCCCGTTGCCGACATGATCAGCGTGCCTTTCCAGAACAACTTCAACTTCAACGTCGGCCCACACAAGCAACTGCAGAACGTCCTCAATATCCAGCCCGTGATCCCGATCACGCTCAACAAGGACTGGAACCTGATCACGCGCTGGATCACGCCGGTGATCGCGCAACCGGCCCTGACGGTGACTGGCGAGCGCGAGTTCGGCCTCGGCGACATCAACCCGAGCTTCTTCTTCTCGCCCAAACAGCCGACGCACGGCATCATCTGGGGCATCGGTCCGACCTTCGTGTTCCCGACCGGCACCGACAAGACCCTCACGGCCGGCAAGTACTCGGCCGGGCCGGCCTTCGTCGCCCTGGCTATCGAAGGCCCCTGGGTGGTCGGCATCCTCGTCAACAACGTCTGGTCCTTCGCCGGCAAGAGCAACCGCAGCGCGGTCAATGCGATGACGCTGCAGCCCTTCGTGAACTACAATTTCCACGGAGGCTGGTATTTGACGTCGTCTCCGATCATCACCGCCAACTGGGAGAGCGGCCACGGGGACCGCTGGACGGTGCCGATCGGAGGCGGTTTTGGGCGGGTGTTCAAGATCGGCAGCCAGCCCATCAACGCGCAGCTCGCGGCCTATTACAACGTCGCAAAGCCCTCCGGCGCCGCCGACTGGCAGCTCAGGGCCCAGGTCCAGTTCCTGTTCCCCAAGTAAGTCAGGAGAACAAGCCGCGTCGAGCCTTCTACTTTGCACGCCGTTGGGACTGATCCCTAGACAGCCCCCGGCGCCGACAAGGAAGCAAATCGGCCTCCGGCGCCGAAAGACAAAATCTATCTCGTGATGCGCCTCTATTGGCCGAAGCCTACGCCGCTGTCGATCCTGCCGGCGGGCGAAGGGACATAGCAGCCATCGGGTTTAAAAAAGGTCTCATAGAAGACGCGGGAGGCGGCACGGCTCCAATGTCGACCTGCCCCCCGGAAAGCGAAGCCAGTATGCAGTCTGCGACGTCGGCGTACCTCACGGCATCCTCGTTGGACGCGCACGAATGTGGTCAAGCTGACAGCCCCGCGATGAAATCGCGGGGCTTGTTTCGAAGTGTGCCCCCTCGCGGGCGCGCGGCGCGATCAGACGTGAAACGAGGCCCCTCATCGGGTTCACCCGTGCCTGCCTCGCTTCGCTCTGAAGGCGCTAATATGCCACTGGATCGCCCTGCATTGGCGACGCCACCCGAATATCACTTCATCTCGATTCCCAACTTGGCGCGCTCATCCTTGAACACGACAGCAATCGCTTCGATGATCTTCTTCCCGGGATTGGCCTTGCAGTAAACGATGACCTCGTGCTCGACGACCTTGCCCTTCTTCAGGTCAAGAAAATGCTTCTTGGCGAGGCCGTTATACCAGCCGCTGTACCATGCAGAGAGCGCGTCGGCGTCCTCCTGGAAGGTCCCGGCGAGCTGCGCGCAGGTCAGAGCCTGAACATCGATGAAGCCGTTGGCATCGACATAGCTCGTGAGAGGCACCTGGGCCGTCGCCATGCCCGATGCGGTAAAGACGAACGAGGCAGCCATTGCAGCAAGAATTTTGGTCATGACAGTATTCCCCTTGATTCCAATGAATGAAGACAGTCGAACGCGTTCTTGGTAACGCGGGATGCTAGGGACGATTCGAGGGCGTCGACTAAATCGAGTTTCTGAGGGCAATCTACAGGCTCGATCATTTTCGATTCCGAGGCGGGTCAGAATTTATAGAGCAATCGCCCGACCACCTGATTGGTGCTCAATTGTTGCTTGAAGCCGACAATCCCAAGCCCGCCGACGCCAACCGGATAGGTGTAGGTATCCTCCTCGAATTGGGAGTACCGATACTCCAGACCAGCGATCCAGTTGTTCGTGATCGCATATTCGGCGCCGGCGCCGAGCGTCCAGCCAAGGCGGGTGCTGTCGCCTGCGCCATAGGAATAACCCGTGCCCGTCACCGTCGACTTGGCCGCAGCCAATGCGAGGCCGCCGGTCGCATAGATCATGAACCGGTCAAAGGCATAACCGACACGCAGCCTGGCCGAGCCGACCCAGTTGGTATGGGCGGTGATGAAATCGCCGGTCAGCGCGGTGAAGCGCTGCTTTCCGGTGATGAGGGCGGCGCCGTCGATCTCGCCACCGAGGACAAGCTGGCCGATCTGGTAGTTGTAGCCCGCCAGCAGACCGACCGTAGCGCCGTCCCTGTTCAGGCTCGGCAATGAAGCAACGGCAGCCTGACCAGCGATCGCGGCGCCCGGCGTCAGTTCGGTTCTGGTCTGCGCCCAGCCGGCTTGGGCACCGACATAGAAACCGGTCCATGTGAAGGCAGGCGGCATGGGAATGGCAGGTGCGATCCGCCGCGACGGCAGATCGGCAGCCTGCGCGGCGATCGAGAACATTGCGAAAGCAAGCCCGGCAGCAAATCCTGTATGTAAGGTAGACATATTCAATACGCCCCTGGTGAATGTCAGATTTATTACACGCGCTGGCCCGCAAATTAATGCGGTCGAACGATTTTCATGGAATTAAAGTGTTCTTTTATTTGTTTCAAAACTCGATATCGACTTCAGTACATGAATGGTCCTGGCCCACCCCAGGGTCCGAAATCGAAGGCGTCCTGGTTCATCACCGCTGTCATCTGGCGCTCGTCGGCTAGCTTCTGCGCGAAGACCATCTGGCGAAATTGGGCGTAAGCCGCCTGGTTGCCGAAATAGACGCATTGGCAGACGACCGGATCGGCATAGACGTAGACGATCTGCGAGTCTTTCGCCTGTTGAACGAACTTGTTGGGGGGCAGCTTCTTCATGGCTGCGATGCGCTGCGGCGTGTTCGCGGGCTGTGGAACGAAGCCGGCCGCCGAGAGCAGGTCCTCCTTTTGCTGCACGGCCTGGGGCGTGGACTGGCAACCGGCCAGGGCCAGCCCGAAGGAAACGGCAAGGGCAGCAACAACGCGCGATGTCATGACATTCTCCAGAGAAGGGTTCGACTTAGGACCCGTGGCGCCGGGCAAGGGGCAGCGCTCGACGCGAACGCCCCAAGTCACATTGGCGAGGGGGGAAATTCGGGGAGGGCTTCAATTGCCGACGGCAGAGCCGAGCAGATAGTCCTTCTGCAGCGCCTAGTCCGACGACGGATAAAGCGTCTGGCATTCCGACCAGTAGAAGGTCTTGGGCTGCCGGTTGGCGGGATCTGCACAGGTTGCGGCGAGCTGCGCCTGCCTTGATTGGCGACGTCTGGCAGCCGGCAAGAACAGGTCCAGCGACAAGCAACAAGCCGACAAATTGAACCGCTTTCATCTCAGATTTCCCCTGGAGCCGACTAAATAGGGTTATGCGTACCGGGCCGTTATGTTCGGACCGGGCAGCTATCGATGAAGGCGGCTCTCCGCTCCCTTCCAACCGAGACCGGTGTCGAGCGCGGGTCGATCCTTTGAGGCACCGTCGTCGCCACCTGGCAGATAAGCTTCGATCGTCATGGCCCGGCGGCAGGTTTAGCGGCAGACCCGTCGCCCGTTGACGACCGCACAGCGGACAGGCACCGGCCTCACCACCACGGCGGCCCTTGGAACGGGGCGTCGCGCGACGACGGCGCCGTTCGGGCCGGCGCAACCGGCTCTCACGACGCCCCGCGCACAGACGACAGCGTTCGCCTCCGCCGGAATGGCAATTGTCGCCAGCCCGAGCATGCCCGTCGCCAGGATCAGAATTTTCATGAACGGTTCTCCTGCCATTGGCGGCCATGAGTTCGAGCTCTCAGGTGAGCTTTGGGTCCGTCTCGTGCGGGCAGTACAGCCGCAGCGTCAGAATGAAAGCGCCGGGCGGCGCGCGCCGTCACGCCAGGGATCGGTCCGTGCGTCAGCATGGGCGCGGACATATCTGCGCCGGGAGATGTCGTGCCGCGGCAAGGCGCAGTCGCGGCGACAACGAACTGGTGTGCCTGGCACATCCCCACTCCAGTCAGCGCACTCGCGATCTCGACATGGCCGGCTGCGGCTTTGCCAACGTTTCGAATGTCCCCGATGCCCCACACCCCGAGCCTCTCCCAATTCCCCGTTGGATCGTGCATCTCGATGGAGTCGGGACCGGCTGCATCGGCGACGGCGGTTTTCGCCCGGCCATTTCTCGCCAGGTCACAGGGACTCGTCTTGCCATCTCGCGCCAAACGTGGCGGCTCAGCGTGGGCCGCTCGAACTCGGACCTTCGCCGCGGGACATGCCGCTATCCCTGTGTTGCCGACGATAAGTGACAGGCTGAACTTTCATCATACGCATGAAGGTGCGGCTTAAGCTGCTGGGGCCGGCGTAGCCAAGGCGCAAAGCAATGTGCGAAATGCACTCGCTGGTTTCGGCGAGCAGATGGCAAGCTGTATCGAGACGCACCTCTGCAACCAATTCACTGTAACTGGTACCTTTCTCAGCGAGATGACGCTGCAGTTAGCGCGAGATACCCCCAATTGACTTGTAGTATACTGCAGAGATGAGCCACTGTTCTGAAGCAACGCAGCGATCTCTGCTCGCGTCGCGCATCGGGAGGGAAAAGTGGACAAGCTTCATTCTTGCGCAGATAAAGCCGGTGGGGGCACCTTCAACCGCAAGCGAGATGGACTGTCCCCCGGGCTCTGGAGCGGTCCACCTCAAATCCCGCGAGACGCTCTCCCGGAGCGCGAGCAGGGCGGCCCGCTTCAAAGGATTGGCCGTCAGCCCATCCGTTCTGAAGCGTAGGAGCCCGGCGAAGCCGGGAATACCACCGTCTTGCCATCGTTGAGGAAGGCCCGGCGGTGGATATGGGCGTGGATGGCCCGGGCCAGCACCTGGCTCTCGACATCCCTCCCGAGGCTCACATAGTCCTCCGGACTCTGCGCATGCGTCACGCGGACGATGTCCTGTTCGATGATCGGGCCTTCGTCGAGGTCGACGGTAACGTAGTGAGACGTGGCTCCGATCAGCTTCACACCGCGCTCGAACGCCTGCTTGTAAGGGTTGCCCCCCTTGAAGCTGGGGAGGAAGGAGTGGTGGATATTGATGATCCGCCCTGACATCTTCCTGCACATTTCATCCGACAGGACCTGCATATATCGCGCCAGAACGACCAGCTCCGCGCCGGATTCGTTGATGATCTCCATCTGCCGCGCTTCCGCAGCCGCCTTGTTCTCCTTCGTGACCTTGATGCAATGGAACGGGATGTCGTGGTTCACGACGACCTTCTGATAGTCCATGTGATTGGAAATCACCGCGACGATGTCGATGGGGAGGGCGCCAATTCGCCACCTGTACAGCAGATCGTTCAGACAATGCCCGAAACGCGACACCATCAAGATGACTTTCGTCTTCTCTGCTTCGTCATGAAATTCGTACTTCATGTCGAAGGGCCGGGCGACCTCGGCGAAGCCTTCCGCGATAGCCGGAAGCTGCTTGGCTTCCTCGCTGACGAAGCTGACCCGCATGAAGAAGCGACCGGTGTCATGTCATCGAACTGAGCGCTGTCGGAGATGTTGCAGCCCATCCGGGCCAGATATCCCGCAATCGCGGCGACGATCCCTCGCGTCGATGCACAAGCAACGGTGAGAACGTATTTCATCGGAAAGACCAATCTGTTTACGGGTGTTTCAGGGCGTCAAATCCGCGTTCACGGGAATACCGAGAGATCGACAGCAGGCGTTCAGGGTGTTGGCGAGCAGGCAAGCGATGGTCATCGGGCCCACTCCGCCGGGAACGGGCGTCGCGGCTCCGGCAACTTCCGAAACCGCCGCAAAATCCACGTCTCCGACGAGGCGCGTCTTGCCTTCGCCGGCGGCGATGCGATTGATGCCGACATCAATCACCGTCGCGCCCGGCTTGACCCAATCGGCCTTGACCATTTCCGGTCTGCCGACTGCCGCGATCAGGATGTCGGCCCGTCGGCAGAGGTCCGGCAGGTTCTCGCTGCGCGAATGGGCGATCGTCACGGTGCAGTTGCTGCGCAGCAGAAGTTGCGCCATCGGCTTGCCGACGATGTTGGAGCGGCCGATCACCACCGCATGCCTGCCGGACAGATCGCCGTGGAGGTCCCGCAGCAGCATCAGGCAGCCGAGCGGCGTGCACGGAACCAGGGCTTTCTGCCCCGATGCCGTCAGCCCGACATTCAGCGGATGGAAGCCGTCGACGTCCTTGGCGGGGTCGATCGCGCCCAGGATCGCCTCTGCATCGACATGAGCAGGTAGGGGGAGCTGAACCAGAATGCCGTGGACGCGCTCATCGGCATTCAAACCCGCAATCAACGCGCGGATCTCGCCCTCGCCCGCGCTCGCCTCCAGGCGATGCTCGAACGACTGCATGCCGGCCGAAACCGTCTGCCGCGCCTTGTTGCGGACATAGACCTCGCTGGCCGGATCGTTGCCGACGAGGACGACTGCGAGGCCGGGCGTTACTCCGTACTCCTGCCTCAACCGATGCACGGCCTTTGCGACTTCGCCGCCGATCCCGGCCGCGAACGCCTTGCCGTCGATCCGATGCGCCATGGTGCGAGTAGTGAGCATGGGTCCTTCCCGTTGAGAATGTGCTGGTCAGCCGCCCCCGCGGGTGGATGATCATGCGGATCAAGGAGGGTGCCCTTGGCTGGCGGTGTGCCGGCGCGGTCGGGCAAGTCGAGGTCAAGTCGTTTGCGCTTCTGGTCAGTTCGGACCTCGCGGCGCCCTGTCCCGCCCGGCGCCGAACGGTTTCCTCGCGGTGCGGCGGGCCGTCTTGACACCCTTCATCACCACCATCTGTTCGCGCGTATCCGCCAGCGGCGCGCGATCGAGGGCCCTCGAGGTGCGGAACAGGGCGGACCGCAGGCGCCCTTTCGCGAGCGCCTCATGCATGACGGCCATCCGATCGGAAGTCTCGATGTCACGATCGGCGATAGCTTCGTACATCAGCCTGTGCTGGCGAGCGGTTTCGGCCATATGGGCGACGATATCCTCCTCGGGATGGGCCGCCTCGAATTCGGAACGCCCATCCCCGGAGAAGCAGGCGCGCGCCAACCGGTTCGTCGCCAACAGGACTTTGGTATAGAAGCCCTGGAAATAGGCGTTGTGCGCCGCATCCGCGATGCACAGATGGAACGCGACGTTGAGCTCGGAGCGTCTCAATCCATCCGACGACGCGACGCCTGCATCGAACTGCTCCATCGCGGCCTCGATCCGCTTCAGCTCGGCCTGCGTCCTGTTCTCCGCCGCAAGCCTGTGGACCATCCTGCTGGAGATCAGCAAGGCGTCGTAGAGCTTTGGAACCTCGTCGAAATCCAGGGGCGCTACGCGAGCCGAGCGGCCATCGCGGATGACCAGATCGTCGGCGATCAGCTGGATAATGGCTTCGCGCACCGGTGTACGGGAAACATTGATGCGCGCGGCGATGTCCGCCTCGTCAATCACCGAGCCAGGGCGCAGTTCGAGACAGAGAACGGCTTCCTTGATCGATTCATAGATCTTTACACTTTCGCGCGAATGCTTGGACACAAGGAAATCTCCCAGCGATGGCGGAAGAGGCGCGCGGCCTGGACAGCGGATCAATCCGCCAAAGCCCTTGGTGCAGCCTCAGCCGAACTCCGGTGACCGCAGGCCGAGCCTCGCTGTGACGTCACCTGCTCGTATTCGAGCAGCGGCGTCAGGACATGTTTTCCGAGCAGGCGCATGAGCCTGCGAAATCGTGTCGATCGTGACCATGCATAGCTGTCCGTCTGTAATCAGTGCCATCGCCGGGCACGTCGGTTCATTCCAAAGCGCGGCTGTCGAACGCTATTTAGCGACCGCCTTCCCCAGTCCGATGGCCCGCTCCACGACGAGCACGATGCCGAGCGTACCCAGGACCATGAGCGCCGAGACCGCTGCGACCAACGGGTCGGTCCAGCTTTAGACGTAGTGATAGAGTGTGACCGGCAGCAGTTTCAGCTGCGTACCCGCAATGAAAAGCGAGATGACGACCTCATCGAACGAGACGATGAAGGAGAGGGCCGCGGAGGCCACCAGCGCCGGCGTCATGAGCGGAAGCGTGATCCGCCGGAACACCTGCCATGGGCTCGCGCCGAGCGTTCCCGCCGCATCCTCCACGGAAGGCGGCAATGTGCTCAGACCGGTCATCAATACGCGCAAGGCATAGGGCAAGGTGATGACCAGATGCCCGACGATCATGCCGGGCCAGCTGCCGACCAGGCCGTAGCCAACGAAAATGACGAGGATGGCCAAGCCGAGCACAATGCTCGGCAGCAGCAGAGGAGCGGTGAACAGCGATACCAGCGCATCACGCCCCGCGAAGCTCCAGCGCGTCAGTGCCGCGGCGGCGGACGTTCCGATCAGCAGCGTGATCGCAGTCACGCAAGCCGCGAGCAGCAGGCTGTTCCAGAATGCCTCGACCATCTCAGCGTTGTTCAGCAGCGCGACGTACCACCTTGTGCTCCAGGCGGAAGGAGGCCAGGCGACATAGGCATCCGCCGAGAACGAGATCGGGAAGACGAGGATCACCGGCGCCAGCAGGAACAGCATTATCGCCGTGATGACCAGCAAATGCAGGCCGCGGGACAGATAAGCCAACATCGTCCTCCCCTCTATTCGACGATCTTGGAAAGCTGGCCGTAAAACAGCAGGGCCGCTCCGAAAACGATCAGGATGAGGATGGACAGGCAGGCGGCGAGCGGCCAGTTCAGCGTGACGATCGCCTGATCGTAGATTTCCGTGGCCAGCAGCGAGACCCGCCCTCCCCCCAGCATCTTCGGCGTGATGAAGCTGCTGACCGCCAGGACGAAGCACAGCAGGCAGCCGAGCAGGATGCCTGGCAAGCTGAGGGGCAGGACAACGCGCCGGAAGACGGTAAAGGGCCCAGCGCCGAGCGTTTGCGCGGCATGCTCCAGCGTCGTGTCGAGCTTGCCGAAGCCGGACAGCAACGAGAGGATCATGTAGGGCATCAGGATCTCGGTCATGCCGATCACCACGCCGAGCTCATTGTTCATCAGCCTCGGCGGCGCCACGTTCAATGCCCGCATCAGCGCCGGCAGGAAGCCCTGCTCCCCCAGGATGACCATCCAGCCATAGGTCCGCACGACGGCCGAAATCAGGAGCGGCGAAATGCACAGCACGATGAGGATCGCCTTGCCCCGCGGCGCGCGGCTGACAAACAGCGCGAGCGGATAGGACAGGACAAGCGTGATCAGCGCACCGATCCACACCGTTCGCCAGAGCATCGACCAATAATAGGTATCGCCCAGCAGCGAGGCCCATGTGGCCTGGCTGAAGCCCTCGCTCATGGCGCCTGTCGCGGCCGCCCCCCGGAACGACATGCCGGCGAGATTGGCAACCGGCGCCACGAAGGCAATGATGTTCACTAGGACGATCGGAAGGAGAAGGGTGGCGAGCAGCTTCCCGCTGCTCGACATGTCCTTCGCATCGGCAACCGCAGCGGCACTCATCGGGGCGCCTCCGCGGAGAAGGTCAGCGTGTCGCTTGCCTTCCATCGCAACGACACGGCGTCGCCCGGCTGGAAGGCGTTCGCCGTCGAACTCGTCGTCTTTTCGATATGCACGATGCCGTCGGCCGTTGGTGCAGGGCGATTGTTAGTGGACGGTTGGCCTCGACGCTATCGCGGGCGGCGTAGCCGGTTCGGGTTGCGCCGCCGCCTGCGCGGTCATGGTGGGGATGAAGACCTCCGGCGCGGGAGGCTTATAGCCGAGTGAGCCATGAGGGCGCAGCGTGTTGAAGTGACGCCGCCAGCTTTCGATGACGATCCTGGCTTCGGCGAGGGTATAGAAGATCTCGCCGTCGAGAAGTTCGTTGCGGAGTCTGGCGTTGAATGACCCGATGAAGCCATTTTCCCGGGGGCTGCCGGGCGCAATGTAGGCGGTCTTCGCGCCAACCGCGCCGATCCAGCCCTGCACGGCCTTCGCGACGACCTCCGGCCCGTTATCTGAGCGAATATGCTCTGGCACACCGCGCAGGATGAACAGGTCCGAGAGCACGTCGATGACAGCGATGGCCTTGAGGCGCCGGTTTGCACGGATTGCCAGGCACTCGTGGGTGAACGCGTCGGGTCCGCGACGGCGCGGCGGAGTCGGGCATTCTCGGCCTCAAGCGCCTTCATCCGCCTCACCTGATCCGTCTTCAGGCCGCCGAACTCACGGCGCCAGCGGGAATAGCTCACCTCCGTCACCCCGATCGAGCGGATCGCGTCGGCAACAGATTGCCCTTGCGAAACCACATCCACCTGTCGCAACTTCGCGACGATCGCTTCGGGCTTATCGCGCTTCTTCGGCATGGCGGTCCTCCTGGCTGCCAAAAGACATACTTCAGCTTGGACCTATTCAGCGGGGGGATCACCGACCACTGACGGCGAGCTAGTTGCGCCACAAGCGGGCTCTGTCTCTTCACCTGAAAACGGACATCCGCCTTTCGCAGCCGATTGCATGCAAAAACCTATCAACTCCTGAAATCGGGAGGTACGGAATCGTCGGGCTTCACCTTGAGGTTGGCCGCCAGCATTGTGCGCGGAGCTGACGTCAGGCTTCTTCCGCCGCCGGCTTCGACGACGACAGTCTCGCTGAAGCCCAAACCACCCGCAGACACATACATGTGGAAGACCATGCTTTCCTCCAGCCGCCAGTCGGAACTGGGCAGGAAAACGCGGGAAAAATCGCTGGGCCGCGGTGTCCGGCCGTAGAGACCCAGCGTATAGCCGGTCACGTTGTCGTAGGCCGGTCGCAGGCCCTCCGCGAGAATAGCCTCGCGCAGGATTGCATCGACGTCACGCGCCGCGGCGCCCGGCCGCATGGCAGCGAGCTGCCGATCCTGCAGGGCGACGAGGCGTTCGGCGAGCGGCGCCAACTGGCGGCGATCCTCCCCGATCAGAACCGGCCGCATCAGCCGCGCGCTGTAGTTGCGAACCTTTGGGATCAGTTCGACATGCAGGACGTCGCCATCCCGCAGCGGCTGTGCCGTCATGACGCCATGCAGGAACTCGTGGTCGCCGATGCCGGGCACGATCGGGCCGGTTTCGCCGGTGTCGGCGCCATTCTCGAGGAAGCAGGCCGCCGCGATCGCGGCGGCCGAGCGCGGCGAGAGCCCAGGGCGAGCCTGAGCGGCGATGGCCGCCATGGCCTTGTCGGCGATGCCGGCCGCCTCTGCGATCAGACAGATCTCCGCGGGCGATTTCACAGCCCTGAGCAGGTCGCTCACCAGAGGCAGATCGACGAAGCGCGCATCCGGCAGCAGCGCGCTCAGCCGGTCGCGCGCAGCGGCGGTGAAACCGTAGGAGCTGTGGTCGGCCCCGATCCAGGCCGCCGCCAGGCCGCGGCGGCGGAGCTCTTCGGCCATTACGGCATGTGGCTCGGCCGTATCGGGATAACCGACGATGTCGGAAAACCAGCAGGCGTCGCGGCAAGGACCGGCGTCGAGCTCGCGCAGCACGAACCAGGGCTCGCCCTCGCGCGGCAGGAAGGCGGCGCGGTACATCGTCTCCGAGACGGTGTAGCCGGTCAGCCAGGCGAGGAACTCGGCATGGTCGACCAGCAGCAGCTCCGCGCCGGCTTCCGCCATCGCCGCGCGGGCCTTGGCGACCCGGCGCCCGAACTCCGCGCGCGGAAAGAGCGGGCTCACGCGACTTCGCAGATATCGAGGATCGTCAGCATGTAGATGCGGACCATGTCGAGGAAGTCGCGGATCTCGACGCGTTCGTCGGGCATGGTGTTGTAGCGCCCGCCCGGTCCGCAAACGACGCCTTCCATGCCGGCCTCGGCATAGAGATGCCCGGCATCTGTGCCGAAGAAGCCAGGCGGCTTGATCGCGCCCGTCGGCTGCTTTTCGCCGCGCACCGCCTTGTAGGCGGCGTTGACGGTCTTCACAATGCGCGCGTCCTTGGCGACCTCGAAGGCCGGCATCGACTGATGCCCTTCCTTCTTCTCGATGCGGATCGAGGTCTTCAGCCCCGGGAAACGCTGTTCCAGCGCAGAGAGCTCGCGCTGCATGTCGGCGAGCGCGCCTTCCTGCGTCTGCCCGGGCGCATAGCGGCCGGAGCCCTTGAGCTTGCAGTAATCGGCGACCTGCGGAGCGCGCCATTCGTGCAGCTCCTTGCCGAGCGCGCCATGGACGACGCCGACATGGACGCGGTTGATCGATTCATGCTCCGGCGACGGCGCGCCCGAGAAGGTCATGGCGTTGAGCCGCGGGATCAGATCACAGGCCGCCATGATCGCGTCGACCGCCTGCTCACGCTTGGAGAGGTGGCGCGTATTGCCGACGAGCTCGATGACGAAGGAGAAGGCGCAGGCATGCATGGTCACGGCCTGCACGTCAGTCGGCTCGCTGTTGACGAAGTAGTCGGCGCGAATGCCATTGCGGATCGCCGCGACCGTGCCGACGCCGCCCTGCAATTCGCCCACGACATAGGTCAGGATCACGTCGCCCTTCAGCTTCACCCCGGCATCGAGCAGCGTCTTCACCGCGCAATAGGAGGCGGCGTCGCCCGCCTTCATGTTCGAGACGCCAATGCCATAGATGAACTCGTCGTCGACCACGCCGCCCCAGGGATCGACACTCCAGCCCTCGGTCGCCGGATTGGTGTCGAGATGGCCGTTGAACAGCAGGCTCCTACCCCCGCCCGTGCCTTTCCAGCGACCAATGGCATTGGCGCGGCGGCCCTCATCAAAGGCTTGCGCCTCCGCCTCGATCCCCATCGCCTTCATCTGGTCGACGACGTGGTGGACGAGCGCCTTCTCACCTTCGGTCTCCGAATAGCTCTTGTGCTTCACCCAGTCGGAGAGCAGCGCGAGGCAGGCCTTTTCGTCGAGCGAATGGATCAGGTCGCGGGGGTTCATCGTCATGGCCTCTGATGTCAGGCGGCGGCCGTGGCCGGAGCGGGCACGGCTTCGAGCAGCGATTGGGTGTAGGGATGGAGCGGACCGGTCGAGAGCGCGGCGACATCGACGAGATCGACGAGGTCGCCGCGATACATCACCGCGATCCGGTGGGCGATCTGGCGCACCAGATTGAGATCATGAGTGATGAAGAGATAGGCCGTGCCGAAGCGCTTCTGGAGATCGACCAGCAATTCAACCACGGAAGCTTGGACGGATACGTCGAGCGCCGAGGTGATCTCGTCGCAGATCACGAGCTTCGGCTTCGAGGCGAAGGCACGCGCAATGGCGACGCGCTGCTTCTCGCCGCCGGAAAGCTGGTGCGGGTAGCGCTCGGCATAGGCCGCCGGTAGCCTGACCTGCTCCAGCAATTCGCCGATCCTCGCACCGTCCCGCCGGGCGCCCGGCTCGCCATAGAGTGCGAGCGGGCGCGACAGGATCTCGCGGATGCGCTGGCGCGGATTGAGCGAGGAATCCGGATGCTGGAAGATGATCTGGACGTCGCGGCGATAGGCCCGGTCCATATCGGAGAGACCGGTGATGCGGCGCCCGGCGAAGCGGATTTCGCCCTCGAAGCGGTTCAGACCGGTCATCGCCTTGGCGAGCGTCGACTTGCCCGAGCCGGATTCGCCGACGATGCCGAGGATCTCGCCGGGCATTACTGACAGGCTGACTTCGCGATTGCCGGTGAATTGCGTGTTGACCCGGCCGAGCAGGCTACCGAGGAAGGGCTTACGGCCATAGAGCACGCTGACCTTCTCGACCTCGACCAGTGGCTTCTCGGCTTCAGGCGCGCTCGTCTCGACCAGCCGGTGGTCCGGCCGCGGCACGGCCGCCAGGAGCTTGCGCGTATAGTCGTCCTGCGGCCGAGCAAAGACCTCGCCGACGTCTCCCTGCTCGACGATCTTGCCGCGATGGATCACCGCGACCCTGGTGGCGATCTGCGAGACCAGCGCGAGGTCGTGCGAGATATAGAGCGAGGCGACGCCGGTCTCCTCCTGCAAGGCCTTGAACAGGTCGAGGATCTGGCGGGCGGTGATGACGTCGAGCGCCGTCGTCGGCTCGTCGAAGATGATGCATTCCGGCTGGCAGGCGAAGGCGGTGGCGATGACGACGCGCTGCTTCTCGCCGCCGGAGGCCTCATGTGGATAGCGCCGCATCATCTGCTGCGGCACCTTCAGCCCAACATGGGCAAGCCGCTCCTCGCCTTCGGTCCAGGCCTGCCGGTGCGTCAGGCCGCGATGGCGCACCAGCACCTCGGCGAGCTGCTCGCCGAGAGGTAGCGTCGGATTGAGCGAGGTGCTCGGGTCCTGGAAGACCATGCCGATGCGCTTGCCGCGGATCGCCTCGATCTCGGCTTCAGATGCCTTGAGCAGGTCCTGCCCGGTCAGCCGGATGCTGCCCGTCTCGCGGACTGTTGCGGGCAGGTAGCGCATGATCGCCCAGGCGAGAGAGGTCTTGCCCGAGCCGGACTCGCCGACGAGGCCCAGCACCTCGCCTTTGGCGATCTGGAGGCTCACATCGTCGAGGGCGCGGATGAAGCCGGTCGGCGTCGCGTAGTCGAGTCCATAGCCGGCAATATCGAGGATCGTGCTCATCGCCTCAGGTCCTCGGGTTCAGCGCGTCGCGCAGGCCGTCGCCGAGCAGGTTGAAGCCGATCGCGACCAGCGCGACGGCCAGGCTCGGCCACAGGATCATCCAGGCGCTCAGATGCATGAAGCGGCGCGCCTCCGAGACCATCAGCCCCCATTCGGAAGCCGGAGGCTGGGCTCCCAGTCCGAGGAAGGAGAGCGTCGCGAACAACATCACCGCGAAGGCGACGCGGATCGTCATCTCGACGATGATCGGCGCCACCACATTCGGCAGCATCTCGCGTCCGACGATAAAGCCGGCGCTTTCGCCGCGCGCGATCGCGGCGTTGACATAGTCCTGCTTGCGCACGGCGAGTGCGACCGAGCGCGTGACCCGCGCCATGCCCGGCGCGAAGGCGAGCGCGATAGCGAGCAACGCGTTGACGCTGCTCTTGCCGAGCAGGTTCACGATCAGCAGCGCCAGCAGCAAGCTCGGGATCGACATGATCGCGTCGACTGTGCGCATGATCGCCTCGTCGCTACGCCCGCCGAGGAAGGCCGAGACGGTGCCGATGACGGCGCCGACGAGCGTGCCCAGCGCCGTCGCCAACACGGCCATGACGACGGTAGCGCGCGCGCCGTGCAGCAGCCGGCTCAGGATGTCGCGGCCGTATTGGTCGGTGCCGAGCCAGAACTGGACACTCGGAGGTTTGTAGCGCATCAGCGGCGCCATCTTCTCGGGGTCGTAGGGGGCAAACCACGGGCCGACGATCACGACGAGCAGGATCAGCCCGACGATCACGAGGCCGAGCGCGCCCTGCGGCGAGCGCAGCATCCGCTTGAGGATCTCAATCATACTGGATCCTCCGGTCGAGCCAGGCATAGGCGATGTCGGCGAGGAAATTGGCGACGGCATAGGTCGTCGCCATGATCAGCGCGCCGGCCTGGATCGAGGGCAGATCGCGCGCCTGGATCGCGACGATCAGTTGGCGCCCGATCCCTGGCAGGGCGAAGATCTCCTCGACCACGATGACGCCGCCGAGCAGATAGCCGACATCGAGCGCGACGATGGTGATGGTCGGCAGCAAAGCATTGCGCAGGGCGTGCTTGAACAGCACCCGTCGCTTCGACAGGCCCTTGAGCCGCGCCGCGCGGATATAGTCGGAGTGCAGCACGTCGACGAGCTCCGACCGCACCATGCGCGAGACATGGGCGATCAGGATCAGCGAAACCGTCAGCACCGGCAGAGTAAGGTGCCGCAAGCTCCGCAACGGATCTTCGGCCAGCGGCACATAGCCCGTCGCCGGCAGCCATTGCAGCCAGTCTGCCAGCACCAGCACGACGAGCGTCGCCGTGACGAATTCCGGCAGCGAGACGCCGATATAGGAGAGGAAGCTGACGCCGAGATCGGCCGCCCTGCCGCGGCGCACTGCCGCGACGATGCCGAGCGGGATCGCGACCGCCAGCATCAGCAGGATCGCGAACAGGGCGAGCAGGAGCGAGCGGCCGAGCGCCTCGATCATCGCCGGCGCGACCGGCTGGCCGGTCCGCATCGAGACGCCGAAATCGCCGCGGACCACACCGCCGAGCCAATGCAGATACTGCATCCAGATGGGGTCGTTCAGCCCCATCTTCACGCGCAGCGCCGCCAACGCATCCGGCGTCGCGTTCTCGCCCAGCATCATGACGGCGGCGTCCGCCGGCAGGATCTGGGTGATCGCGAAGACGATCAGCGACACGACGAAGAGCGTGTAGCCGATCAGCAGGATCCGCTTGATGATATAGGCCGGCGACACGCCCACTGCCCCGCTTGCGCTCAGCCGCGCTTCGGCGCGTTGGCGCCGAGCGAGACGAAATCGAGCCGGAAGACCGCGCCGCGCGGATGCAGCTCATAGCCCTGGACCCATTCGCGCTGCGCGCCGAGCAGATCGAAGAAGGCCGGGATGATCGAGGGAACCTCGGTGTACATCAGCTTCTGCGCCTCGGCGTAGAGCGCCCGGCGCTTGGCCTCGTCGACCGTGGCACGGGCCTCGAAGACGAGCTTGTCGAAGGCGGCGTTGTTCCAGCGCGTCTCGTTCCAGGCGGCGTTCGACGTGTAGAGCAGCGAGAAGATGGCGTCGGCCGTCGCCTGCATGTTGTAGAAGCCGACATAGAACGAGCCCTTCTTCCAGACCTGGTCGAGATAGGTCGCATGCGGCATGGTCTCGACCTTGATGTCGAAGCCGGCGGGCTTGGCCATCTCGCGCAGAGCCACGGCGAGCTGCGTGCGCTGGCCCGGCCGGTCGGAAGCGATCAGCGTCGCCTCGAGCCCCTTGGGATAGCCGGCTTCGGCGAGCAGCGCCTTGGCCTTGGCGATGTCGGCCTTCTTGGCCGGCAGGTCTGCGTAGAAGCGATAGGCCGGGTTGAGCGCCGTATCGTTGCCGGGTGAGCCGAAGCCCTCGGTGACGAAATCGACCATGGCCGCACGATCCACGGTGAGCGCCAGCGCCTGGCGCACGCGCACGTCATTGAACGGCTTCTGGTCGCAGCCGAAATTGACGTTGCAGAACTGGCCCGAGGGCACGCGCAGCGCCTTGACCCCGCTTGCCTTCTGCAGCCGGCCGAACTCGGTCGGCGGAGTCGTGCTGATGAGATCGGTGTCGCCCGCGATCAGCGCGGACACCTCGGCACTCACATCCGGAAAGACGACGACCTCGATCTTGTCGAGATAGGGCCGTGCCTTGTCGTAATAGGCATCGTTGCGGGCGACGACGATCTGCCGCTCCGGCTCGAAGGAGACGAGCTTGAACGGGCCGGTCCCGATCGCCTGGCGGTCGAGCTTCTCCAGCCCGCCCTTGATCACGGCCGCCGGCACGATCTTGGCGTTGGTATAAGCCAGCGTCACCGGCAGGTCGGCAAACGGCGCCGAGAGCGTGAAGACGACGGTCGTATCGTCCTTCGCCGCGACCTTGGCGATCGGGCCGACGTTCTGACGCGCCGGCGAGGCGGTCTTGGCGTCGAGGATGGCTTCGAAGGTCGCGACCACGTCGGGGGCGGTGCAGGGCGAGCCGTCATGGAAGGTCAGGCCCTTGCGCAGGGCGAAGGTCCACTCGGTCAGGTCGGCGGAGTTCGTCCAGGACTCGGCGAGATCGGGCTCGGCGCTCATGTCGACCTTGAGCCGCGTCAGGCCGGAATAGAGCAATTCGGCGACGAGATATTCCGGGTTCACCCGAGTGACGAGCGGATTGAGCTTGGCGACGGCCTGGTCGACGCTGACGCGCAGCGTGCCGCCGCGTCGCGGCGTCTGCGCGAACGCCGGCAGGCCCGACACGGCGAGACAGCCGAGAGCGGCGGAGGCGGCGAGGAAATCGCGACGATGGATGCTCGGCATGGGACGCTCCTTCAGCTCTGTTTCGAGGGTAGATCAGGGTTCAGATCGGGCCTGAAATCGGCCGCGAGATAGGCGAGCACCGCCTGCGCGAGCGAGATGATGTCCGGGATGGTCGTGTATTCGCCGGGGGCGTGGACGTTCCGGTCGGGGCGGCCGAGGCCTCCGAGGAGAACCTCCTGCCGGCCGGTCGCGCGCTGGACCCAGCCGAAATCGGAGCAGCTCGCCGCGCCCCATTTTCGGAACGCCTCCGGTGCATAGCCGAAACCTGCACACATGGCGGCCTGCCAGCGCGGCCAATGCGGTCCGCCAGGGTCCGCGGTCGGCATGAGATGGCCGACCAGCACCGTCTCGACGGACAGGCCCGGCACAGTCGCGATGCTGCGGCGGATCACGTCTTCGATCTCTGCCAGCGCATCCTCGAAGCGCTCCTCGGGGGCGTAGCGCCGGTTGAGCGTCAGCTCCAGCAGGGCTGGAACCTGACCGCCGGCGGTCCCGCCCCGGATCGCGGCCAGATTGAGCTGGGCAGTAAGTGGCGGCTTGTCCGGCGGCGGCGGCAGGGTCGAAACCCGGGTTGCGATCCGCGCCTTCAGGACCGTCAGCGCATTGAGCAGCGGCAGCGCGCCCTCGATCGCATTGAGGCCGCCGCCCTTTCGATTGCCCTCGCCGGCATGGACGGTCTGGCCATGGATGCGGACGAGCACGTTGAACAGCCCGAAGCAGCCGGCCCAAATGCGCGCCTCGGCGCTGCCATTGAAATTGAGGACGTGGGCCGGCACCAGATCCTGCTCGGCGAGATAGCGGATACCGGGATATAGGCCGCCTTCTTCATCCGTGCAGAACAGCAGCACCGGATCGTAAGCCAGCTCGACCCCACAGGCATCCGCCGCCCGCAGGGCCAGCAGGATCGCGGCGATGCAGCCCTTCATGTCGGCAGCGCCCAGGCCGATCAGCCGGTCGCCGTCGCGTTCCATCCGCAGCGGATCCGTTTCCCAGCCGGGCGCGGCGGGGACAGTGTCGACGTGAAAATAGAGGCCGCAGGCCGGCCGACCGCTCGAACGGCTGGCGATCAGGTTCGCGCGCGGGCCGGATGCGGGGCCGTGCGGAACGCGCCAGAGCGTTTCGGGGACTGCCACACGTTCGGTTGCGAAGCCGAGCGGAGCGACAAGCTCCTCCATCAGCGTCGCGAAATCGTCATAGCCGAGGCCGGGCGGGAAGGAGGTATCGACCGCGATCATCCGGCCGAGTTCGGCTGCCGCCTCGTCGGCATGTGCACCAATCCAGCCAGTCGCGCGCGCCATCGCGGCGGCATTCCGTTGCAAAGTGGGAATCCTGGACATCGTCAGCCGCGCGAGGCCGCGCTTGTCCGGCGCCGGCACGATCTGCGATGGAGCCATTCAACGGCCGCAGTTGGCAGAACCATTTGCGGACCTCCCTCTTTTATATAAACTATATAGAAATAGGACCGAACCGTATGCCCCCTGTCAATGCCAAAAAAGTGACGAGCGCTGCCGCCGGAACAGGCAATGGCATGGCAGCGCCGGTCCTGCCGAATTTCGGCGCCGGCGAAGCGGCCCCCCTCTACGAACGCGTTAAGCGCCACATGTCGGAAGCCATACTCGTCGGCGAATGGCCGCCCGGCATGGTGCTGCCCAACGAAACCGTGCTGGCCCAAGGTTTCGGCATCGCCGTCGGTACCGTCCGCCGAGCGATGAGCGATCTGGTGGCGGAAGGGTTGCTCTCGCGCCGCCGCAAGACCGGTACGGTGGTGACCGGTCGCACACCGCATCACTCGCTACGCTTCTTCTTTCAGTATTTTCGCCTGCACCGCGCCGATGGCAGCCTGGTGAGGTCCACCAGCCAATTCTTGAACATCGCCGCGCGGCCCGCCACGGCCGAAGAGGCAGAGCGCCTGCAGATCGCGACGGGCGGCATCGTCGCCATTCACCGCATCCGGCACGCCGATGGGCGGCCGGTGATGCACGACAAGCTGCTGCTGGCAGAAGAGCGTGTGCCCGGACTTCCCCGAGACACGGAGATGCTCCCCGCCCTTCTCTACCTGTACCTGCTGGAGCAGTTCGGCATCCGCATTTCGGCCGTCCGCGAGCAGATCACCGCCGATCTCGCCAGCGACGAGGACATCGCGCTGCTTGGGCTCAACGGCCGCGAAGCCGTCCTGACCATCGACGAGGTCGCCTATGATCAGGCCGGCGTTCCCACGATCCTCGGATGGCACCGCGCGACGACGGCCGCACACACCTACGTCAACGAGGTTAGGTAGATCGCGCCGGACATTGGGTGCCGGCCCAAAAGCGGCCGATTCAGGCCCCCTGCGGATCGCCTTCCCCAGACTCATCAGGCTCGAAAGGTCTAATTGTTGTTTGACGGAGCACATCAGCTCAAGGGTGATGGCCGGCTTACTTCGCGGCTGTCGCTACCGTCCTCCGCATTTCATGCTGCGCACTCGGGATCTGCTCCAGCAAGGATGTGATCGCACAAGGGATTGGCGCGATCACGGGGGTAGAGAACCGTGCCTCCAGAGCCCCGGCCGCCTCGGCGAGCGGCCCACCTCCGATGATGACGGCCTGAGCCTCGTCGGCCGAAATGCAGGCCTCGACCATCTCGCCGAGAGCCTGTGTCAGCGCCGCCTTGTCGCCGGCCAGAGCGGTCGGGTCGCCCGCCGTGCAACGGATTCCGGTCAGCAGGCCAGCGAGGCCCAGCGCCCCCGCCCGCGCCGCGATGGCGTCGACCAGGAGCGGCGTCGTGGTCGCCACGCCGAACGGCCGCCCGCCCTGCGCCGCCACCCGCATCGAGGCCTCACAGATGCCGACGACCGGGATGTCGACCTGGCGCCGCAGGTCGTCGAGGCCGGGATCGCCAAAGGCACTGACGACAATGCCGACGCAATCGGCTGCGTGCCGCCTGCCGATCTCGACGACCTCCCCGGCCGCGGCGAGCAGGTCGTCCTCCGTCACAATCATGGGCGGGCTGTGCTCGGCCGTGGCGACTGCCACAGCCAACGCGCTCTTCGCTGCCCTCTGCGCGATGGCTCGCATCATCCCACTGGTCGACTGCGAACTGTTCGGATTGATCAACAGGATATGCCGGGTCACGCCCTCGCTGCCTTCGCTGGTTCGGGAAGGGGTTCGGCCGGGGGCGCGATGTCGACCTCGGCCGGCTGGGTGATGTCCTCCATCGAGCGGCCATAGTCTCCGGACCCATCTGGATGCAGACCACGAAGACCGCATACATCGCCGCGGCGAGCGCGAAGACGCCAACCATGCCGTGTTTGTCGGCGGGCCTCCTCATAGCTCTCCTAGTCCAGCCGCTGGACGAAGCGGGAGACCGTCGCCTTCGAAACATGGGCCAGGGCCGCCAGTTCCTGGGCCGAATAGGTCGCGACCTCTCCGGGGAAGTCGCAGACGAATTCGCCGAGGCGCCGCTCGGCCGGGGAGAGCTCGGGCAGGATGCTGCGCACGCGGCTCAGAAACGACTTTTCCTTGGAGTTCATCACCGAGGCCGCAGGAATGGAGGTAAAGCAACCTCTTCCGTCATGAACATCTTTGCAAGCCGTGGCCGGCGAACGAGCAGATCGTCGTTCCGCCGCATCGCCTTTCCCTCAACAACGATCGGCGCCCGCGAAAAGACCGGCAGGCGCCACAAGCCGGCAATGAGTCATCGCTCAGGAAGCAGTCCTTCAGGCCCGTCCGTTAGAGGTCCATTCGCGAGCCCTCTTGAACCATGCCGTGTCGCTCGACCCCGGTCACCCGTGAGGTCTCTTAGAAACAGACTTGGAGAATCCACCGCCTGAGTCCATTCGGATAATCGCGTCAGCTTGACGAGGGCGAATGGCCAACCAGTTCAATTATCCTGTCTGGAACCTGATCAGACTCGATCGCGACAGCGAGACGCCGCTTTACGCGCAGATCTTCGCCCAGTTTCGGACGAGCATCATTGAGGGGATGCTTCCGCGCGGGACGCGCCTGCCGCCCAGCCGCATACTGGCCAAAGAGCTATCGCTGGCCCGCAATACGGTGGTGCAATCCTATGACCGGCTGGAAGCGGAAGGCTATGTTCGGCGCATCCACGGCTCCGGCACCTTTGTCGACAAGGTGCTGCCCGAGGATCACCAGACGCGTGCCAAACCTGCCCGGCCTACGCGACCGCCGGGCAAGACCGTGCTTTCGGAGCGCGCGACCCGGCTTATTGGATTTCGCCTGCCGTCCGAGCGTTCCGAGACGCTGGGCCTCAGTCCCGGCGTGCCCGCTCTCGACGAGTTTCCCTATGAGATCTTCAGCCGGATCGCTGCTCGGCACTGGCGTTCGCGCGCCATCTCGCAGACGGGCTACGGCATGGGCCACCCGGGGGCCGGGCTGACGCAACAGATCGCCACCTATCTGGCCGAAGCGAGGGGGCTGGCCTGTGCTCCAGAACAGGTCATCGTCATCGGCAGCACGCTCCAGGCGGCTGCGCTCGTCGCCCATGTCCTGCTCGATGCCGGGGACGAGGTCGCGGTCGAGGATCCCGGCCATCTGGCCGAGCTCGCCACCTTCGAACTCAGCGGCTTGCGCATCCGGCCGGTGCCGGTGGACGAGATGGGGCTCGACGCCGTCGCACTCCCGATACGGGCGGACGAGGGGCCGCTGCCGAAGCTGATCGTCGTCTCCCCGGTCGAGCAGTTCCCGTTCGGATGCTCGATGCCTCCGGCGCGACGCCAGGCGCTGCTCGCCTGGGCGCAGGCGCATGGCAGCTGGGTGCTGGAGGACGACTTCAACAGCGAGATCCGCTGGTCGGGACAAGCACAGCCGCCGCTCTTCGCTGCCGATACGCAAGGGTGCGTCATCTATACCAGCTCGTTCAACCGCGCTTTGGCTCCCGGTCTCAGGCTGGCCTATCTCGTTGTGCCGCCCGGCCTGGTCGAGGCCTTCACAACGGCGCAGCGCGTCTTCTCGCTTTATGCGCCGCAGCCGGACCAGGCGCTGATCGCCGCCTTCATGGCGGAAGGACATCTGGCGGCGCATCTGCGGCGCATGCGGGCGATTTATCGGGAGCGTTCGCTCCTGCTGGCGCAGCATCTGCGGCAGCGCCTCGGAGAGCGCTTCGTCGTCCCCCACGTCACAGCGGGCCTGCACATGACGATCAGACCGCGCGTCCCGTTCGATGATGCCGCCGCGGCGGCATCCCTTCTGGGTTGGGGTTTCGACTGCCCGCCCCTGTCGCAGTATTGCCGCGGCCCGGCTCAGCGCGGGCTTGTTCTCGGCTTCGGTAACACCAGCACCGAGAAGCTGCCGGCCTGTGCCGAAGCGGTGGCGCGCGCTGTCGAGACGGCCTGCGAACCCGCCAGGTAGGCTGCACAGCCGCGGTGGGAGGTGTCGCCTCCCGGTCCAGCCCATCGCCGCGATTTGGCCGAGGCCGAAACTGGACTCTAGCGAAAGCGCGAAATTGGACCTTGGGCGGTCCCTCCGCGCCCCTCATGTTCTCGGCAGCAGCGGAGCCCCCATGAACGTCGAACGCAGCATCGTCCTAGAGGTCGAGGGAATTCGGAAGCAGTTCGGGGACCTGGTCGTCCTCAAGGGGCTGGATCTCACGGCGCGCAGCCATGACGTCGTCACGATGATCGGCGCCAGCGGCTCGGGCAAGAGCACCTTCCTGCGCTGCATCAACTTCCTCGAGCTTCCCGATGCCGGCACCATCCGCTTCGAGGGCGAGACGGTCCGGCTGGCGCAGCAGCGCGCCGGCCAGGCCCAGCTCGACCGGAAGCAGATCAACCGAATGCGCAGCCGCATCGGCATGGTGTTCCAGAGCTTCAATCTCTGGACCCATCTGACCGTGCTGGAGAACATCGCGGTGGCGCCGATCAAGGTGCTCGGCCTCAGTCGCAAGGAAGCGACGGAGCGTGCGGAAGCCTATCTCGAAAAGGTCGGACTGATCGAGAAGCGCCACGCCTACCCGGCTCATATCTCCGGAGGGCAGCAGCAGCGCGTGGGCATTGCCCGGGCCCTCGCGATGGAGCCGGCGCTGCTGCTCTTCGACGAGCCGACATCGGCGCTCGATCCCGAACTGGTGGGCGAAGTGCTGGCCGTCATGCGCACGCTCGCCGCGGAGGGACGCACCATGATCATCGTGACCCATGAGATGGGTTTCGCCCGCGAGATTTCCAGCGAGGTCCTGTTCCTGTACCGGGGCGTCGTCGAGGAGCGCGGCCCACCTGAGCAGGTTCTCGGCGATCCGTGCTCCGAGCGCTGCCGGGCCTTTCTGCAACGCGTCCTGTGAATCGAGCCGTCAAAAGGGGAGAACGTCATGCTGAAGCCATTTCTCGTCGCCGCCGGATTGCTCGGCACCTTCATCGCAGGGGCCGCTGCGAAGGACATCAAGGTCGGCAGCGAGTGCACCTACCCGCCCTTCAACTTCCGCGACGCCAAGGGCGAATTGCAGGGCTTCGACATCGATGTCGCCCGTGAGATCGGCAAGCGCCTGAACGTCAATCTCGTCTTCGTCTGCCAGCAATGGGACGGCATGATCCCGGCGCTACTCGCGGGCAAGTTCGACCTGATCGTGGCGAGCATGTCGATCACCGACGAGCGCAAGAAGTCGATCGACTTCAGCGTGCCCTATCGCTCCTCCACGGCTCGCTTCATCGGCGCCAAGACGCTGAACGTCGCGCCGGTCTCGGCCGACGGCAAGCCGGACCCGAAGGCGCTGACCGGCAAGACGGTCGGCCTCCAGCGCTCCTCGACCTACGAGCAGTTCATGACCAAGGAATTCCCGGGCGTGAAGATCGCGCAATACGACACGGTCGATAACCTGCTGCTCGACCTGCAGTCGGGCCGGATCGACCTCGCCTTCGCCGGGCCGATCAAGCTCGACGGCGACTTCCTCCAGAAGCCGCGTGGCGAGAAATTCCACTTCATCGGCCCCGAGATCAACAATATCGCCTATTTCGGGCCCGGCGTCGGCGTCGCGCTGCGCAAGGATGACAGCGCCCTTCGCGACGAGGTCGATGCGGCGCTGAAGGCCTCGTTCAAAGACGGTTCCTTCAAGGCCATCAACGATCGCTACTGGTCGTTCAGCGTCCTGCCCTGATCGCCCGCGAGCGAGGCAGCCGGCGAGGGAGCCGCGGAGGTGGCGACGATGGATATCCTGATGGGCTGGGGTGGCCAGCTTCTGCACGGCGCGCTGACGACCGTTGAGGTCGCCTTCGCCGCGCTGGCGCTCGGACTCGTCTGGGGCATTCTCGGCGCGCTCGCCCAGCTCTCCCGCTGGTGGCCGGTCAGGCAGTTCGGCTTCTTCTTCACCTTGGTGATGCGCGGCACGCCGGAGCTGCTGATCATCCTCATCATCTATTTCGGCGGCTCGGTCACCCTGACCGGGCTCGCCAAATCCATCGGCGCGACAGCGGGCTTCGTCGAGATTCCCGCCTTCGCCGCCGGCGTCTTCGCGCTCAGCCTCGTCTTCGGCGGCTATGCCGCGGAGGTGCTGCGCGGCGCTTTCCTCGCGATTCCGAAAGGCCAGATCGAGGCCGCGGAGGCCTTTGGCTTCTCCTGGTGGGACGCCTTCACGACGGTGCGCCTGCCGCAGATCTGGCGCTTCGCCCTGCCGGGCCTCGGCAACAACTGGATCTCGCTGATCAAGGACACCTCGCTCGTCTCGGTCGTCGGGCTGGAGGAGATCATGCGGGTCAGCACCATGGCGACCTCGGTCACGGGCGAGCCGTTCCGCTTCTATCTGATCGCTGCCATCATCTTCTACGCGCTTACCACCAGCAACGGCCTGCTCGTCGCCGAGCTGGAACGCCGTGCCAGCCGCGGCGAACGGGAGCTGGTGCGATGAACCCGGCCCTCATGGTCGAGAGCCTGCCCGCGCTGGTGCAGGGCACCTGGCTCAGCTTGCAGCTCCTGACGGCCGCGCTCGTCCTGGGGCTGGCGCTGGCCGTGCCGATGGCGATCGCCAGGCTCGAGGCGTCCCGACCGGTCCGCGCCGTCATCGCCTTCTACATCTCCTTCTTCAGGGGCACGCCGCTCCTGGTCCAGATCTTCCTGGTCTATTACGGCCTGTCGCAATTCGACACCATCCGCGAGAGCGCGCTGTGGCCCTTCATCCGGGAGCCCTGGTTCTGCGCGGTCCTGACCTTCGCGCTGCATACCGCCGCCTATACGGCGAATATCCTACGCGGGGCGATCCAGGCGGTCCCGGCCGGCGAGATCGAGGCGGCCCGTGCCTGCGGCATGTCCGGCCCGATGGCCTATCGCGTCATCATCCTGCCGCGCGCCTTCCGGCTCGCCCTGCCGGCTTATGCCAACGAGGTCGTTAGCATGCTCAAGGCGACGTCCCTGGCGAGCACCATCACGATCATGGAGCTGACCGGCACCGCGAACACGATCGTGGCGCGCACCTTCGCGCCCTACGAGCTCTTCGTGACCGCGGCCGCGATCTACCTCGTCATCGCCGCCATCCTGACCGCAGCCCTGCGAGCCCTCGAATACCGGCTCGCCAGACACCAGCGCGCGCCCGCCACATCGGCGGTGATCGCCGGAGATGCCCATGTCCAAGCCTGACATCCACGCCTTCGCCGGCTTCGCCGAGCGGCTTGCCGACCTCAGCGGCGCGATCATCCGCGAAGCGATCGCCCGGGGCCGGAGCTTCGACACCAAGGCCGATCGCAGCCCGGTCACCGAGATCGACCGCCGCGTCGAGGACCGCCTGCGCCGGGAGCTCGCCTCCGCCCATCCCGATCACGGCATCCTCGGCGAGGAGTTCGAATCCATTGGCCTCGACCGCGATTTCGTCTGGATCATCGATCCGATCGACGGCACCAAGGCCTTCATCACGGGCATCCCGACCTTCGGCACGCTGATCGCGCTGGCCTATCGGGGCACGCCGATCCTCGGCGTCATCGACAACCCCGTCACGGCGGAGCGCTGGATCGGCGGCGACGGGCTGCCGACGCGCCGCAACGGCGAGGTGGTGCAGACCCGCAAGGGCGCGTCGCTAGCTGACGCCATCCTCGGAAACGGCAATCCCGAACCCTTCGATGCCGGCGAGCGCGCGGCCTTCGAGCGGCTGCGCGGCGATACGAAATGGTGTGTCTATGGCGGCGGCTGCCACGCCTATGGCCGCGTCTCCGACGGGGCGCTCGACATCAGCATCGACGGCGGGCTCGACCCGTTCGACTACTGCGCGCTGACGCCGATCGTGCGCAACGCGGGCGGCGCAATCACCGATTGGGGGGGACGGGAACTCACAATCCATTCCGGCCATCGCTGCGTCGTGGCGAGCGGCAGCTCCGCGCTGCATATGGCGGTCCTGGACAAGCTGGTGCAACGATAGCAAGCGACACGCAGGTCATCGCCCGAACCGCTGAGGCATTCGACGCGACGGCCCCGGCAAGATCGCAAGTCACTTCCATAATTGCTGACCTCATTGCGACTGTATCGCTCTCGATCGCTTTCCGAGGACTTAAGCGCCTTGCACACAGCTGCTTGAGCGGACATCGAGAGCGATAGCTCGGCGCAGTTTCTCCCCTCCTTCGAGTTGCGCGCTTCGGCGAGAGCCAGATCTGAGAGATCGATGAGGGCGGCGCGGCGTGCAGGCAAGTTTGCATACCAAATGGGATACTGATATCCATCGCCCTCGGCGAGCACCCGGCTGCGACCATCGTCGCCGCAAAAGAGAGGGCAGCCGGGAGAGAAACATGCAGCTCACGGCGATCGAGCAGGCCATGGCGGCGAGCGACATCCTGTCGGCGATGCCGGATGTCATCGAATCCGTCGGCCGTCGCGACTTTGCGCCCAATCTCTTCAGCGTTGCCCGGCGCTTCACCGGCACCGAGAATTTGACCGCCTTCCTTGCCACCCCCTCGGGTGATGTTCAGACGCTGCTTGCCGAAGACAAGGGGCCGAGCGAGACGGCGCTCAGCGTCGCCCGGCGCTATGTCGCCCGGCACTGGCACGCCGATCCCGCCAACGCGATCGTCGTCGACGGGCGCCAGGACCGGCAGTGCTGGGCCGTGAAGCTCAGGGCAACCGACATCCACAGCTCTGCCTATCGCAGCGAGTGCTATGTCTCGGTCGGACTCTCCGAGCGCTTTTCGCTCTTCCAGAGGCGGCCGGCCGGCACGCTGCGTCTCAGCCTCTATCGCGGCCGCAGGGAGAGTTTCAGCGATGAGGTGATTGCCAGGCTGATCGGCTGCGCGCCGCTCTTGATGGCGGCGCTCTGGCGTCACCACGAGGCGAATGGCTCCACCCAGGGCAGCAACACCGCTGCGGACTTCCGGGCACGACTGGAGAAGGTCGCGCCCTGCCTCTCCGCCCGCGAGCGCGACGTCTGCTCGCTGGTCGCGGCCGGCGTCACCTCGGAAGGGATCGCGCTCGAGCTCGGCGTCGGCCTCAACACCGTGCTGACCTATCGCAAGCGCGCCTATGCCCGGCTCGGCATCTCGTCGCAGAACGAGCTGACGCGCCTGCTGATGTGAGCCGCCGGGCTCAGGCCGCGTCGGGCTGCCTGTCGGGTTGCGCCGCGACGAAAGCGGGCAGTTCGGCGCAAGCCGCATCGATCGCGACAAGTTTTGGATAGGGCGTCAGATCGACCTTGAAGCGCCGGGCGTTGCCGATCTGTGGCACCAGGCAGATATCGGCGAGCGTCGGCGCCGCACCGAAGCAATAGGGGCCGGTCTCGTCGCGCAGCAGCGCCTCGCAGGTCGAAAGGCCATCGGAGATCACCTCCGCAGCCCAGCCCCGGACCTGAACCTCCGACCAGCCGGCGGCTCGCAGCCGGTTCAGCACCTTGAGATTCTGCAGCGGATGGGTGTCGCAGGCGATGGTCAGCGCGAAGGCCTCGACTTTGGCGCGCTGGAGCGAGTCGGCCGGCAGGAAGGCTGGCTCGGGCACCAGTCGGTCGAGCCAGCCGATGATCGCGAGCGACTGCGTCAGGACGTGTCCGTCCGCGAATTCGAGGGCGGGGACGAGCTTTTGCGGGTTCAGCGCCGCATAGGCCGGATCGAGATGGGCGCCGGTGCGCAGATTATGCGACACGCTGGCAGGCTCCAGATGCTTCAGCGCGAAGGCGATGCGCACGCGCCAGGCGGCGGACGAACGGAAATAGCCATGCAGGATCATCGACATCCCTCCGTCTGCAGAGCCGGATGCTTTCAGATGGAATCGCAAAGCGTTTCCATCTGAAAGCTGAATCCGTCTCTCATCAAAAAGCGAGAGCAGGATTCATGCGAAAAACCGGTTCCCACTTTTTCGCATCCTGCTCTTGCCTCGCGCGTCAGGCCATCCGGTAGCCGCCATTCACGTCGAGGGTCGCCCCCGTGATGTAGGAGGCTTCAGCCGAGAGCAGGAAGCCGACGGCACCCGCAATGTCCTCCGGCAGGCCGAGCCTGCCAAGGGGCACCGCCTTGGCGAGCGTGTCGAGCGTGTCGGCCGGTGCTGAGCTCGGCGTGGCGGCCGCCAGCATCGGTGCGTCGATGACGCCGGGCGCGACGCAGTTCACGGTGATCTTCAGCGGCGCGAGCTCGCGCGCCATCGCCTTGGTGAAGCCGAGGATCGCGGATTTCGACGAGATATAGCTCGACGAGCCGCGATAGCCGCCGAGTTCGGCCGCGACCGAGCTCGTCGTGGTGACGCGCCCGCCCTCGACGGGGTTGTCGCGGCGGCGGCGCCCATAGGCGCGGATGCAGAGGAAGACGCCGCGGGTGTTGACCGCATGGGTGCGTTCCCAATCATCGAGCGTCATGTCGAAGATGGTCGGGCGCTCGCCATTCGCCGCCATCAGCAGGATGCCGGCATTGCAGACCAGCCCGGTTATCGCGCCGTGCTCGGCTTCGAGGGCGGTGAACAGCGCTTCGACCGAGGCTTCGTCCGCGACATCGACCGCCCAGGCGCTGTGCCCCTCACCGGGCAGGCTCGCGGCGACGGCTGCGGCCGGCTCGCGCGTCAGATCGGCGACGGCGACGCGCCAGCCATCCTCGGCGAGCTTCTGCGCGATGGCGGCGCCGATGCCGCGTCCTGCGCCGGTGACCAGAGCGAGCTTCTTCATCGTCGGGATTCCCATGGTTGATCGGGGCGCCAGCCCAAGAAGGAGGGCGCTATTCGGCGTAGGCGCCGGTGGCGAGCAGGGACTTGGAGGAGAGGTCGCGGCCGTTCCGGCGCGTGAAGAAGCCGGCGGAGACGCCGCCATCGGCCATGATCAGCGCGCCGTTGATGTAGCTCGACAGCTCCGAGAGCAGGAACAGGCAGACATTCGCGATCTCCTGCGGCTGGGCGAGGCGGCCGAGCGGTGTGCGGTCCTCCATCACCTCGCCGACGAAGCGCTCCGGAATGCCGGCCCGGATCATCGGCGTGTCGGTCGCGCTCGGCCCGACGGAATTCACCCTGATGCCATAAGAGCCCCATTCGATCGCTAGATCGCGGGTCAGGCCGACGACGCCGGCCTTCGAGGCACAGTAATGCGCTCGGCCCGACTGGCCGCCGAGCGAAGAGGTCGAGCCGATGGTGACGATCGCGCCGCGTCCGCGCGCGACCATGCGCTTGCCGACCGCCTGACAGGAATAGAAGGTTCCGCTCAGATTGACGCCGATCACCGCCTCCCAGCTGTCGGAGGTGAGCTCGGTGGCGGGCGCAGGTCGGGAGATGCCGGCGGCGGTGATCAGCCCGTCGAGCGGGCCGAGCTGTTCCTCGATCCCGGCGACTGCTGCCTCGGTCGCGGCCGCGTCGCGCACGTCGAAGCTCGTCGCGACGGCACGCCGCCCCAGCGCCTTGATCTCGCGGGCGACCGCGGCCGCGCCCTCGGCATTGCTGTCGGCGATGGCGAGAGCGGCACCTTCGCCGGCGAGCGCCAGCGCGCATGTCCGGCCGATGCCAGAGGCGCCGCCGGTCACCAGGACGATCCTGTCGGCGAGTCCCAGTGAAACGCTCATGATCCCATCCTCCAGCCTTGGACTGGTGCAGCCCGGATCAGCCGAGCTTCTGGCCGGCGAAAGCCGGGCGCTGTTCGATGCGCGCGAACCAGGCGGCGGCGGCCGGATGGCCATCGCGCCAGCCGAGATCGGCGAAGCGCAGGTCGAGATAGGCGAGCGCGCTGGCGAAGGTGATGGTGCCGATATCGACCCGCTCGCCGAAGCCGGGCGCCTTCCCCTCGATCATGGCGAGGGCGGCCTTGACCTTGGTCATCTGACCCTCGTTCCAGCGCTCCCAGCGCTTGTCCTCCGGGCGCAGCAGGCCCTCATAACGGGCGAGCAGCGCGGCATCGAGCAGCCCATCGCCGACGCTCTGCTCGAACAGGGCGTTCCAGCGCGCGGCGGGGTCAGAGGGGAAGATCTCGCCGCCGGCACGGTGGTTGAGATACTCGCAGATCACGCGGCTGTCGGCGATTACTGCGCCGTCCTCGGTCATCAGTGTCGGCACCTGGCCGAGCGGGTTGACCTTGATGATGTTCTGCTCGCGGGCGAGCGGCCCACCGGATTTGTAGTCCTGCGAGACGTCCTGCATCTCGATCTGGTCGATCAGGCCGAGCTCGGCGGCGGTGATCCGCACCTTGCGGACGAAGGGAGAGGTGGCGGACTGGTAGAGCTTCATGAGCCGGCCCTTTCGCTGGACGGGAGATGGTCGGGCTCGGCGGCAAGCGCACGCCCGGCGATGAAGCCGAAGGTCAGCGCCGGACCGAGCGTGATGCCGGCGCCGGGATAGGCGCCCGCCATGATCGAGTTCATGTCGTTGCCGCAGGCATAGAGGCCGGGGATCGGCCGCTCGTCCTGGCCGAGCACGCGCGCCTCAGTGTCGCAGATCAGCCCGGTCGCGGTGCCGATATCGCCCGGCCAGACCTTGACCGCGTAGAAGGGCGCGGTCTCAACCGGCCCGAGGCAGGGGTTCGGCTTCCGGGCCGCATCTCCGAGATAGCGGTTGTACTCGCTCGAGCCCTTGCCGAAAGCGGGATCGTTGCCGCTCTCGGCCGCCGCGGTCATCGCGCTTGCCTCGGCTGCGAGCGCAGCCGCCGGGACGCCGATCTTCGCCGCGAGTTCCGCGAGCGTCGCGCCCTGGTAGAGATAGCCGGCTTCGACGAAGGCGGCCGGCGAACGCATGCCCGGATAGACCAGGCCGAGCCCGTATTTGCGCAGGAAGACGCTGTCGCAGACCAGATAGGCCGGCACGGCACCGGCGGCATGCATCGCCTCGACGAAGCCGTGATAGGAGGTCGCCTCGTTGACGAAGCGCCGGCCCTGGCTGTCCACCGCAATCAGCCCGGGCTTGGCCCGGTCGAGGATCAGGTGGGGGAACTTGACCTCGCTGCCATCGCTCTTCTTCAGCACCGAGACGGGAGTCCAGAAGGCGGCGCCGATATTGTCGTCGCGCAAAGCCCCGCCTGCCGCGAGGCCGAGGCGGATGCCGTCGCCGGTGTCGCTGGCAGGCGCCATCGAGCGATGGGTGTCGGCATGCGGCATGAGCTCCCGGCGCATCTCGGCATTGGCCGGAAAGCCGCCTGCGGCGAGCACGACGCCCCGCCTCGAGCCGATCCGCCCCAGGCCTTGCGTGCTCTTGGCGACGACGCCGACCACCGCGCCGTCGCGATTGATCAGCGTGTCCGCGCCCGTGTTGACGCGCAGATCGACCCCGGCCTGGCGCGCCGATTTCAGCAGGCGCCCGGCGAGCGCATTGCCCATCAGCAGGCGGGCGCCGCGCGGATGGCGCAGCCGGTCGCGGCCATACTGCAGCAGGAGCTTGGCGCTGTGCCAGAAATTCGCAACGCTGCCGAAGCGGCCGACCAGCGCGTCAATGTCCTTGCGGTTGACCATCATGCCGCCGAGGACGGTGAATTCCTTCAGCGGCTGCCGCAGCAGCGCAAAATCGGCGCCGAGCTCATTGCCGTCATAGGGGGCGGGGTCGATGGTACGCCCGCCCTTGGCCGCGCCCGGCTGCTCGGGCTGGTAGTCGGGCGAATAGGCCCGCGCCTCGAACTTCAAGGCGGTCTCGCGCTCGAAGAAGCGCACCATTTCCGGGCCGTTGTCGAGGAAGGCGCGCATCAGGTCGGGCCGCAGCCGGTTGCCGAGCACGGCCGAGACATAGCTCATCGCCGCCTCGCGTGTATCGGCATGGCCGGCCTTGGCGGCGTGTGGGTTCTCCGGCACCCACATGGCGCCGCCGGAGACCGCGGTGCTGCCGCCGATGAACTCGCTCTTCTCGATCAGCACGACCTTGAGCCCCGCCTTAGCGGCAGTGATCGCGGCCGACATGCCGCCGGCCCCCGAACCGACCACCACGACGTCGCAGATCTCGTCGAAGCCTTCCGACATGCGCATCGCTCCGCTCAGAACCCGAGCCCGCCGCCGAGCGACTTGCCGCCATCGACCATCAGCACCTGCCCGTAGATGAACTGGGTCTGCGGCGAGGCGAGGAAGGCGACGGCGTTGGCGATGTCGGCCGGCTGGGCCAGGCTGCCGGTGGGCTGCAGCGCGAGCAGCGCGGCCCGCGCTTCCTCCGATTGCCTGGCGACCATCTCGGTCTCGACTCCGCCTGGCGCGACGGCGTTGACCATGATGCCCTGCGGCAGCAACTCCATCGCCATGGCGCGCGTCAGCCCGACCACGGCCGCCTTCGAGGCGACGTAATGGGCGTGGTTGCGGGCGCCCAGGAAGACGCGGGAGGCGATGTTGATGATGCGCCCGCCGGCGCCCATGCGCCGCGCCGCCGCCTGCGAGAGGATGAACAGCGCCGTGACGTTGACGCTCATCATCCGGGTGAAATCCTCGGCTTCCAGCTCGAAGAACGGCTTGTTCTCGAAGATGCCGGCATTGTTGACGACCACCGCCGGAGTCGGCAGGCGCTCGACCAGAGCCCGGATGGCGGCATGGTCGGCGAGGTCGATCGGCTCGAAGAAAGCGCTATGCCCCTTGGTCGAGAGCTCGGCCGCGCAGGCCAGCCCCGCCTCGCGCTCGCGGTCGAGGATCGCCACGGCAAAGCCGTCCTTGCAGAGCCGCTCCGCGATCGCCCTGCCAATGCCCCTGGCCGCGCCCGTGACCAGGGCTAGCGGCTTCTCCTGCGGCGCGTTCATGCCATTTCCTTGCTGTCCTGCTGGGTCATGGCGGGCTCAGCCGCCGAGATAGGTGCGGCGCACGCTGTCGTCGCGGCGCAGCGTCTCCGAGGGGCCTTCCAGCGCCATCTCGCCGTTTTCGAGAATGTAGGCATAGCTCGAGCAGCCGAGCGCGATCGCGGCGTTCTGCTCGACGAGCAGGATGGTCAGCCCGTCCTTGTTCAGCCGTTCGATGATCGCGAAAATCTGCTGCACCAGCACGGGCGAGAGGCCGAGCGAGGGCTCGTCGAGCAGTAGCAGGCGGGGCCCCGCCATCAGGGCGCGACCGATCAGCAGCATCTGCTGCTCGCCGCCGGAGAGCGTGCCGGCCTTCTGCTGCAGCCGCTCGCGCAGCTTCGGGAAATAGTCGAAGACACGCTCGAGATCGCGCTTCACCCCGGCCGGATCACTGCGGCGATAAGCGCCCATGTCGAGGTTTTCGCGCACGCTCATGTCGCGAAACACCTCGCGCCCTTCCGGCACCTGCAGGATGCCGCCGGAGACGACCTTGTGCGACGGCCAGCCCTGGATCGCTTCGCCGGCGAAGCGGATCGTGCCGCGCGTCACCGGCACGAGCCGGGAGACGGTGTTCAGCGTCGTGCTCTTGCCGGCGCCGTTCGAGCCGAGAAGGGCGACGATCGCCCCCTCCGGCACCCGCAGCGACACCTCCGACAGCGCCTGGATGCGGCCATAGGAGGCCGAGATCCCCTCGATCTCGAGCAGGTCAGGCATGGGCGTTCTCCCGGCCGAGATAGGCTTCGATGACGGCTGGGTGCGCGCGCACCTCGGAGGCCGTGCCCTCGGCGATCTTGGTGCCGAAGCTCAGCACGGTGATGCGGTCCGAGATCGACATCACCAACTGCATGACGTGCTCGACCAGCAGGATGGTGAGGCCGTCCTGGTCGCGCAGCTCGCAGAGCAGCCGGTCGAGCGCGGCGATCTCGCGGTTGCGCAGCCCCGCCGCCGGCTCGTCGAGCAGCAGAAGCTTCGGCCGGATCGCGAGCGCTCGCGCGATCTCGACCATCTTCTGGTGACCGAAATCGAGGTTGCGGGCCTTGGACTGGGCGTAGTCCGCCAAGCCGGTGCGTTCGAGCAGATGCTCGACATACTCGACGATGCCGCGCGGCCTTGCGCTCATCGCGTCGCGCCAGGAGCGGCCGGCATGGACATGCGCGCCGATCAGCACGTTCTCGAAGACGGTGAGCTCGGCGAACAGCTCGAGATTCTGGAAGCTGCGGGCGATGCCGAGCCCGGCCATCTCCTTTGCGGGCAGCCGCGTGATGTCGCGTCCGTCGAAGGTGATGCGGCCTTCGCTCGGCGTGTAGAAGCGCGAGATGCAGTTGAAGGTCGTCGACTTGCCGGCGCCGTTCGGGCCGATCAGGGCGTGGATGCTGCCCTTGGCGACGGCCATGTCGAGTCCGCCGACCGCGGTCAGTCCGCCGAAGCGGATCGTCAGCCCCGCGACGTCGAGGAAGGGGTCAGCGGCGGCCATGGCGCGCCTCCCTGATCCGGTCGCCGATGAAGGCGAAGAGGCCGCGCGGCGCATACATCATGAACAGGATCAGGATGCCGCCATAGATGATCTCCTGATACTGCGGCGCCTGGCGCAGCACCTCGGAGATCAGGCCGAAGACGATCGCTCCGCCGACCGCACCCGCAATCGAGCCGAGCCCGCCGACCACGACCATGGTCAGCACCAGGATGGTGGTCTGGAATCCGAGGCTGTCGGGATGGATGAAGGTCTGGAACAGCCCGAACATGCCGCCGGCGAAGCCAGCGATCGCGGCCGAGAGGCCGAAGGCGATGACGCGGGTGCGCTTGATGTCGATACCCATCGCCATGGCGGCGACCTCGGATTCGCGCACGGCCCGGAAGGAGCGGCCGAGACGCGAGCGCGAGATCGCGATCGTCACCCCGATCATCAGCAGGCAGAAGAAGACGACGAAGGGATAGGCCTGCTTGTCGCTGAGGATTTCGAGCGGTCCGAAGCGGGCCGGGCTGATGCGCAGGCCGTTCGGGCCGTTGGTGACGCTGTCCCAGTTGGCGAAGACCCATTGCATCGCCTCGCCGAAGGCGAAGGTGGCGAGCGCGAGATAGATGTCGCGCATGCGCAGGGCGAGCGCGCCGATGAACAGGCCGACTGCCCCGGCGACGAGAGCGCCGAACAGCATGGCGACGGGATAGGGCAGGTCGACGGCGCGGTTCGCCAGCGCGCTGGCATAGATGCCGATGCCGTAGAAGGCGGCGTGCGCCATCGAGAACTGGCCGGTCTCGCCGATCACGATGTGCAGGCCCAGGCACAGCACCACGAACACCAGCAGCAGGTTCGCGATGTAGATGACGTAACCGGAGGTGAAGACGGGCAGCGCGACGAGGACGAGCGCGGCCGCGGCGAGGGCGGCGAGGGCTTGCGGCGAGATCGCGCGCCGGGCGGCCGCCGGGGTTGCTGTGGTCGTTGTCACGATCAGACCTTCTTGATCGTCAGCTTGCCGCCGAACAGGCCCTGCGGCCGGATCACAAGCACGAGCAGGATGGCGAGGAACGGCGCGAGCACGATGGCGCGCGAGGAGATGAAGAGGCCGACGAGGTTCTCGACGATGCCGATGACGAAACCGCCGACCACCGCGCCGGGCAGGCTGGAGAAACCGCCGACGATCGCCGCTGCGAAGGCGAGCATCACGATCGAGCCCATATCGGCCGTCATCAGGATTTTTGGCGAAATCAGCAGGGCGGCGATCGCCGAGATCACGCCGGAAAGCCCCCAGATCAGCATGTGGCAGCGGCCGAGATCGACGCCGACGAGCTGGGCGGCCTTGGGGTTCATGCCGACGGCGCGCATCGCCCGGCCGATCTTGGTGTAGTTGAACATCCAGAAGAACGCCGCCATCACGGCGAGCGCCGTGCCGAGGATGGTCAGGTCGAGCACCGTGACCGAGGCCTGGCCGATCATGACCGAGTCGGTCGGCACCAGCGCCGGGAAGGAACGCGGCGTGTCGCCGAAGCCGGTGCGGCGGACGAGCCCCTTCAGCACATAGGAGAGGCCGAGGGTCGCGATGACGAGGTAGACCAGATCCTTCGCCGACTTCGCGACCTGGTCCAGCACGATGCGGCGGAACAGGGCCATGGCGAGGAAGGCCGCGACCAGCGTCGCCGGCAGCACCACCCAGATCGGCATCTGCTGGAAGACGAAGAGGTAGAGGGCGATGTAGCCCGCCGCCATGAAGACCTCGCCCTGGGCGAAGTTCGGCACCTCGGAGGTCTTGAAGATGATGACGATGGCGAGCGCCAGCAGGGCGTAGACGCTTCCCGAGACCAGCCCGGAAGCGATGCCTTGCTGCAGGAAGATCAGAGCGAGTTGCAGGTCCATGTCCGGCCCAGAGGTTCAGGGAAGGCGGGCGGCGCGCTTCAGACGCCGCCCGTCGCTGCCGCAGGCGCGGCTTACTTCGCCTTGTAGGTCCAGCGGCTGGTGAAGACGCCGGGCTGCGGGGTCATCGTCGTGCCGTCATATTTGATGAAGATCGTCGACTTGTTGGCCGCCCGTTCCTCGGGACCGAACTTCATCCGCCCGGCCATGACGCCGGAGTCGAAATCCTGCTTCTTCAGCGCTTCGAGCACCTTTTCGCGAGTCGGGTTCGGGCCGGCATCCTGCAGCGCCTTGACCAGCGACATCGCGGAGGGGATGCCGTAGGGCATGTAGGTCTGCGGATGGTCGGGCTTGGCGGCGAGGTCCGGATAGGCGGCCTTGTACATGTCGTAGATCGGCTTCAGCTTCTCGCCGCCGGGCGAGTCGACCATCACCTCCTGGATGTAGAAGTTCTTCAGCGCCGGCTTGCCGACATTCTCGACCAGCTGCGACAGGCTCGCCGTGCCGGTCACCGAGAGGATGATCGGCTTGTTGTAGCCGAGCTCGGCCGCCTTCTTGACCAGCAGCGCCGCCGGGCGGGCATAGGTCACGATCAGCAGCACGTCGGGATTGGCGGCGCGCAGCTTCAGGAAGGGCGCGGTGACGTCGTTGATGCTCGGGCTCACCGACTCGACGGCGAGCTTGACCCCGTTCGTCGCGGCGTCGGCCTGCGAGCCTTCCAGGTTCCAGGCGCCATAGGCGTCGTCATGGTTGATGTAACCGATGGTCTTGGCGTTCAAGCTCTTGGCCGCGAACTCCACCATCGCGCCGCCGACGGCGTATTGCGAGATCGAGAAGGCGCCGAAGATGTAGTCGGTCGGCGGGTAGAGCGCGCCGTCGCCCGATGCGTTCAGCATCAGATAGGGCACCTTGTTGCGCACGACATAGTCCTTGGCGGCGACGACCGCGGCCGAGCAGGAGCCGCCATTGAGCATGAAGACCTGCTCCTGCTCGACGAGCTTCTTGACGGCGGCGACGAGATCATTGGCGTTGCAGCGGTCGTCCTCGACGACGTACTCGATCTTGCGGCCGTGGATGCCGCCTTCCTTGTTGATCTTGTCGTAATACATCTTGGCGGCGTTCACGACGTCGAAGCCATAGGCCATGTTCGGACCCGAGAGCGGGCCGAAGATGCCGATCTTGATCGATTTCTCGGTAATGCCGGGCTCCTGGGCCCCGGCCGCCATGCTCATCAGCAAGCCGGCCACAACGGACAGGCTGGCACCAATCGTCTTCGCCTTCATCGGATCTCTCCCTGTGTCGCCCGTTCTTCTTCGTGCGGTCGAGCCTGCGTATGGCACCGTCGCATCGAGCCGTGCCTTGATCATAGCGGCCCTTTCGCAGCCGCCTGTCACAGGGAATTGGGACAGCTCCGGTGACGGCGCAGGCAGGCGGCAGCGGCTCAAGCGGCTTCGCTTGGAGCGTGCTGTTCTTGCTCGGAAACGCTGCGTCATTCCGGCCGCAGCGAAGCGGAGCGCCGGAATCCATCATAGGGCTCCGGCGCTCTACGATGGATTCCGGAGCGGCGCCGCTATCGCGGCTTGTCCGGAATGACGGCACGATTCCACCAAATCACAGCGCTCTGATCCCTGCGCGTCAGCTGCGGCGCGGGGCTCAGCCGCGTCCGGAAGCGCCGTGCAGCGGCGCGAGCGAGGCGGCCTCGCTCGTCGGGTAGGAGAGTTTGCGGAAGATGTGGAATGTGCGCAGGATGTGGTTGCGCATGGCGAGCTCGGCCGCATCGCCGTCGCGGGCCTGCAGCGCCGCGACGATCTGCTCGTGGTCGCGATTGCTGAGGTGAAACTCCTCCTCGCTGGTGCGGCGAGCGACCGAGCCGTTGAAGTAGAAGCGCCCCGAGCGGAGGATGGCGTCGCGCAACTTCACGTTCCTGGCGGCGGCGACGATGAGGCCGTGGAACTCGCGGTTCGTCTCGACGCGCGCCGCATCGTCGTTCGGCTCGATCGCGAGCCGCCTGCGATGGATCGCGGTCACGGCCGCGATCTCCTCGTCGGTCGCCCTCTCGACGGCGAGCCGCGCGGCATAGCCTTCGAGCGCAGCGCGCACCTCCGAGTTCTCGCTGGCTTCGGCCGCGGTGATCTCGCGCACCGACCAGCCGCGCTTGCGCGGGATGATGAGTTGTTCGACCGCCAACCGCTGGAGCGCTTCGCGGATCGGCGTGCGGCTGACGCCGAAGCTGGCCGCCAGATCCGCCTCGATCAGCGGTTCGTTCGGTCGGATTTCGCCCGAGAGGATGGCATTGCGCAGGGTCTCATAGATATCGCCGGAGCGGCTGCGCGCGACAGCAGCGCGGTCCTCGCCGAGGGGGGCGGGATCAGCGGCCGAAGTGATGAGATGTCTCTGCATGCGGTGTCCGTGCGTCGGGCAATGCGACTTGTAGGACATCCAACTTGCCACGGGCTATGCAGATGGGCTGTCCCCGTCGCAGGGGACAGTCCGCGCGCTCAGGAAAGCGCCGGCAGGATCCTCCCCCGGCATTCGCCAAAACCGATCGTGGTAAAACCTTCGCGGCTGGCGCTGGCGCGCATGATGATCTCGTCGCCATCGGCGAGGTAGGTGCGGGTCTCGCCGCTCGGCAGGGTCAGCGGTTCGCGCCCGCCGCGCGAAATCTCCATCAGGCTGCCAAAGCTGTCGGGCGCGCGGCCCGAGATCGTGCCCGTGCCGAACAGGTCGCCAGGCTGCAGGTTGCAGCCATTGCAGCTGTGATGTGCGATGAGCTGCGCAACCGTCCAGTAGAGATCGCGCGTCGTGCCGCGTGACAGCCGGTGCGGCGCAAGGCCCTGCTCACGCATCGCTTCGCTCTGCAGCAGCACGTCGAGCGTGATGTCATAGGCGGCGGGCCGGTCGGGCCGGCTCGTCTGCAGATAAGGCAGGGGCGCCGGATCGCCCTCCGGGCGCGGCGCCTGCGCCACCCGGAAGGGTGCGAGCGCCTCAGCGGTGACGATCCAGGGCGAGATCGTCGTGGCGAAATCCTTGGCGAGGAAGGGGCCGAGCGGCTGGTACTCCCAGGCCTGGACGTCGCGAGCGGACCAGTCGTTCAACAGGCACAGGCCAGCGACATGCTCCTGCGCCTCGTCGATACCGATCGGCGTGCCGAGCGCATTGCCAGGGCCGATCCAGACGCCGAGCTCGAGCTCATAGTCGAGATTGCGGCAGGGGCCGAAGCTCGGGGCGCTCTCGTCCGGGCGCTTGCGCTGGCCGTTCGGGCGCCGCACCGCGCTGCCGGTGGGCACGATCGAGGAGGCGCGGCCGTGATAGCCGATCGGAACGTGCTTGTAGTTCGGCAGCAGCGGATTGTCCGGCCGCAGCAGCGTGCCGATGTTGATGGCGTGCTGGATGCCGGCATAGAAATCCGTGTAGTCGCCGATCTGGGCCGGCAGGCCCATGCGGCAGTCGCCGGCGCGATGCAGCATGCGCTCCACCGACGCGCGTTCGGGGGCGCCCTCGCGCAGCAGGGCGGAGAGGCGGGCGCGCAGCCTGCGTCGCGCGTCGGAGCCGAGCGCCAGGAACCCATTCAGGCGCGGGGCCGCGGCTGCGGCGGTCACCTCGGCAAGCTCATCACCGGCGAGCCCGGATGCGGCAAGCGCTGCGAGGTCGAGAATCACGTCGCCGATCGCGACCCCGCCACGCGGCGCCTGGCCGTGCGGGGAGAACACGCCGAAGGGCAGGTTCTGGATCGGGAATTCGGCATGGCCGCGGGCCGAGGGCACCCAACTGACCAGCGCCGCTGCATGGGTCTCGTCGAGATGCTCAGCCGGCGCTGCGTCGGTTTCTGCGGAATGTTCGGCGACGAGGCTGACGGACATGGTGAACCGCTCTTCCCTAAGGCGTGGCCCGCCTGGCTCGCGGACGCCGCCGAGGCATCCGGGCGAGGCGCGCCGCCGCTGCTTTCCTGTGGCCCGCCAGCGAGTCGCCGAGACGGGAGTTCTGCAGCGAGCCTAGCGCCGCCGCCGCCGCTGTTCTGTCCCCAAGGCTTGGGACGCGCCGACGAACCGGTTGCGGATAGGCCCCGGCGCCGACACCCGCCGGTCAGTCGTAATCCGGATAGCCGTAGCGATAGACGAGCCCGGGTGGCGGGCCGTAGCGTCGATGTCCGTAGTAGCCCCGCGGTGGGCCATAGCCGCGCCGACCATGCTCCTGCATCTCGAGGTTGGGGGGCACCTCAAGGTTTGTTTCACCCCCTCAAGGAAAAGACCACGCGTTCAGCCGCTCGTGCCCCCGCCATCACCGCCCGGCTGCTTCAGGAACATCCTCAGCAAATCCACCGGCAGAGGGAACACCACTGTCGAGGAGCGCTCGCCGGCGATGTCGTGCAGCGCCTCGAAATAGCGCAGCTGCATCGCTTGCGGCTCGGCCGCCAACATGCGGCCAGCCTCGACCAGCTTTGCCGCGGCCTGCTGCTCACCATCGGCGTTGATCACCTTGGCGCGCCGCAGCCGCTCCGCCTCGGCCTGCTTGGCGATGGCGCGGACCATGCTTTCGTTGAGGTCGACATGCTTGATCTCGACATTGGAGACCTTGATGCCCCAGGCATCGGTGCGCTGGTCGAGGATCTCCTGGATGTCGCTGTTGAGCCTGTCGCGCTCGGCCAGCATCTCGTCGAGCTCGTGCTTGCCGAGCACCGAGCGCAGCGTGGTCTGCGCCAGCTGGTTGGTGGCGGTCATGAAATCCTCGACCTGGATGATCGCGCGCTCAGCGTCGACGATGCGGAAATAGAGCACTGCGTTGACCTTCACCGAGACGTTGTCACGCGAGATGACGTCCTGCGGGGGCACGTCCTGCACCACGACGCGCAGGTCCACGCGCACCATCTGCTGGATGAAGGGAACGAGGATAATGAGCCCCGGCCCCATGACCCCGGTAAAGCGGCCGAGCGTGAAGACCACGCCGCGCTCATATTCCCTCAGGATGCGGATCGCCGCTGACAGGAAGAAGGCCCCCAGCAGCGCAATGATCAGATAGGCCACATAACCGACCATCGTCGTCATCATCTTGCTCCGTCGTTCGTCGCATCGCGCCGCCGCACTGTCAGCACGAGATCGCGGACGGAGGTCACCTCGGCGCTGTCCCCCGGCGCGATTGGCTCGTCGGCCTTCGCCCGCCAGCGTTCACCGAGCGCCAGCACATGGCCCTCGCCGCCGTCCCAGTCGAGGATGTCCACGGCAAGACCGCGCATGGCCTCGCCGCCGACGCGCGGCGGATTGCGACGCGCCGCCCAGAGATAGGTGCCTGCAAGCAGCGCGAGCCCCAGCGTGAGCGCGGCGGCGGGGCCGATGACCGCCCAGGATATGGCGAAGCCCGGCCCCTCGACCTGGAGCAACATGGTGGCGCCGAGCAGGAAGGCGGCTGCGCCACTGAGGCCCAGCACGACCGTCGGATTGAAGGCCTCCATGATGAGGAAGGCAACGCCGAGCAGCATCAGGGCGAGCCCGGTATAATTGATCGGCAGCAGATCGAGCGCGTAGAGGCCGAGCACGAGGCAGGTGACACCGACCACGCCCGGCGCCACCGCGCCGGGGCTCATGAACTCGAAGACGATGCCATAGATGCCGACCATCATCAGGATGATGGCGACGTTCGGATTGGTGATGACGGAAAGAAGCTGGATGAACCAGCCGGGCTCCAGCGTCTCGACAGCCAGGCCCTTCGTAGCCAGCACTTCCTTCTTGCCGGCCACCTCGACGGTGCGGCCATCGGCCAGCTGCAGGAGCTCGGTCGTGTCGCGGGCGACGAAGTCGATGACATGTTGCTCAAGCGCCGCGCTAGCCGACAGGCTCGCCGCCTCGCGCACGGCCTTCTCGCCCCAGTCGCCGTTGCGACCGCGCATTTCGGCGAGCGAGCGGATCAGCGCGACCGCGTCATTGGTCACCTTGGCCGCCATGGCGTCGCCGGGCGGCCGCCCGCTGGCGTCCTTCCCATTGCCGCCCGGGCCGGTATCCTTCTCGCCGCCGGGGAGCGAGGGCAGCCCACCGATCTGCACCGGGGTGGCCGCCCCGAGGTTGGTGCCGGGCGCCATCGCCGCGACATGGGCGGCGTAGAGGATGTAGGTCCCGGCGCTCGCCGCATGGCCGCCCGCCGGCGCGACATAGCCGATGACCGGAACCGGAGAGGCCAGTATGTCGGCGATCATCTCGCGCATCGAGGTGACCAGGCCGCCGGGCGTATTCAACCGCAGGATGAGAACCTCGGCCTTCCGCTCGGCCGCGACGCTCAGCGCCTCCTTGAGTTGACGCGCGCTCGCCGGACCGATGGCGCCGTTGATCGCTATGCTCAAGGCGCCCCGCTTCTCCGCCGTCCCGGCCGGGGAGAAGGGAGAAAGGATCGCCGCGACCGTGACGGCCGCTGCGAAAAGGGCCACCCGCGCGAGTTTCACGCTCAAAACTCCGTGGAATCAATATGGGTTGGATTCCTGCGAAGTCCATGAGGTCGGCGATGGCGGCGAAATTGCCGATATCTCCCTTATCGGGCAGATGACGCGCTCGAGCGCTTTCGCCGATTTCTGACCACCACAATCGCTGCCACCACGCCGCGCTCGGCCTGATCGACATCGGCCATGACGGCCGTCGCGGCGTTCAAGCCATTTTCGACGTGCGACCTCGTGATCGCTGAATCAGCGATGCAGCATTATTGGGTAGAGATGGCCGGATCTTACCGCCTTGGCAGCCCGAAGATGGCGAGCAGGAACAGCCCGGCCGAGGCAAGCGCGTTCCAGCCCGCAAGCGACAGGCCGAGGAAACGCCAAGCCGCCTCCGAGCAGGCGACGATCCGGGTCGTCTGCAGCTGCTTCATGAAATCCTGCATGCCGGCCGCCGCCGACCCGGCGCCGCCGCAATCATTCGGCCCGACGAACCAGCCCCATTCGACGCCCGCGTGATAGATGCCGAGCCCCGTGCTCCAGGCCATCAAGCCAGCCAACCCAAGCAGAACGAGCCACTGCAATAGCGGCGAACGCGCCAGCACCAGCCCGGCAAGCGCCAGGCCGATGGCGGCATAATGCGGCACGCGTTGTTCGAGACAGAGCTTGCAGGGCCGCAGGTGGATGACCAGCTCGAAGAACCAGGCGCCCCCGATCAGCGCCAGGCTCGCAAGCCCGATCAGCGCAATCAGCCGCGGCGGCGTGAGCAGCCGGTTGGGACCGTGGGATGCGATGGCTGGAGATGCGGTCATGGCAAGGCTCAGCAGGAAAGAAGCTGGCCCGACCCTGCGACGAGCTTGAGGCCGAAATAAAGCAGGATCAGCGCCGCAGCCCCGACCACCGCGATCACTTTCAGGCGACGTTCGATGAAATGCCGGATCGCATTGCCATAGCGGCGCAGCAGGAAGGCCAAGGCGAAGAAGCGCGCCCCGCGTGCCAGAACGCAGGAAATGACGAAAAACGCGAGGCCGATATGGACGGCGCCAGCCAGGATCGTCACCACCTTGATCGGCGGCAGATGGGCCAGGCCGGAGGTCGTGAGCAGGATCAGCGTCGTATCCGGCCCGGCGCATGCACGCAGGCTCTCGAAGGCACCGAGCTTGCCGTAGAATTCCAGAACCGGCTTCGCCAGCGCCTCGAAAGCGAAATAGCCGAGCGCATAGCCGGCGATGCCGCCGAGCACGGAGAACAGCGTCGCGACGAAGGCCAACCGGTAGGCCCGCGGCGGCCGCGCCAGCGCCATCGGCACGAACAGCACATCGGCCGGAATCAGGAAGAACGAGCTCTCGACGAAGGCGACGATCGCCAGCCAGAGCTCGGCGCGCGGCCGGGCCGCGAGCGACATGGTCCATTCGTAGAGGCGCTTGAGCATGGCGCTCTAGACCATGGGGCGACGGGTGACGCAACGGTTTGCGAGCCTTCGGAGCGCTGTCGCCGCCCCGGTGTGCCATCCTTGCAAGGGCGCATGCGTGAAGCCACCGCGGCCGTCAGAGCACAGCGCACTGAAACCTGCCGCGGCGGCCGTTCCGCCGATTGACCCGCATCGACCGATCGCTATAGTCCGCCCGCCTGTAGGGGCCCCTGTGGCGGAATTGGTAGACGCGCTCGACTCAAAATCGAGTTCCGCAAGGAGTGCTGGTTCGATCCCGGCCAGGGGCACCAAAACACGATCTGCCGCTATTTGCTGGCCCCCTGAGAAAGCCCAAGCATCCGACGAGTTCCCTGCTGCCTCGCCGGAATGACGCGGCAGCAGCGATCCCGCGCGAGACATGCGCCACGCACGCTGTCTCGGCAGTGTCTGCTGTTGGTCAGTTACCGACGGGTGCGCCGAGCCTGCTGCGTTTGATGAAGCGCGCGTCATCCCGGTCGAAGCCCTCGGGTCCGGCCTTCGGCCGGCCCAAGGATAAACGTCGCGCAGAGCCGGGATCCATTCCTGAATCTTTATCGGAAGCGCTCTGGCATAGATCCCGGGTCAAGCCCGGGATGACGGCGTGGTTCAGCAGATAGTCAGCAGGCTCAGAGTGAGTCGGACATTTATCCGGCTGACGCAATGGCCGACGCCGACAGGATCGTGAGGGAGGTCCGCTTGGAGACTCCCACCCCGCGTTACGACAGAAGGCTCTTGCGCCGGAAACCGCGCTCCTTCATGGCATGGATGAGGCGTTGCGGGAGAGCCTTGCCCTCTCGCCGGAGCGCACTCTGTCGCTTCGCAAATCGGGAACCAATCGCTTTGCGCATTCTCGTCATCAATCCCAACACCATGCCGGAAATGACGGCCCTGGTCGCGCGGGTGATCGAGCCCTATCTGCCGCCGAACACGACCATGGTGCCGGTGACCGGACGCTTCGGCGCGCATTACATCGCCAGTCGCAGCGCCAGCGTCGTGGCTGCCCATGCCGCGCTGGAGGCCTTCGCCGAGCACGGCCACGGCTGCGACGGTGTCTATCTCGCCTGCTTCGGTGATCCCGGCCTGCTCGCGCTCAAGGAGATGGCGCGCGTTCCCGTCATCGGCATGGCCGAGGCCAGCAGCCGTCTCGCGGCCCAGAAGGCCGAGCGCTTCGCCATCGTCACCGGCGGCGAGCGCTGGGGGCCGATGCTGCGGGAATTCGTCGGCTCGATCGGCCTCGGCGGGTGCCTCGCCGCCGTCGAGACGGTCGCGCCCACCGGCGCCGATATCGCCCGCGACCCGGACGGCTCCATCGCCATGCTGGCCGAGGCCTGCCGCCTCGTGGCGCACCGTGACGGCGCCGGCGCGGTCATCCTCGGCGGCGCCGGCCTCGCCGGGCTCGCTGCCCGCGTGCAGCCGCATGTCGACATTCCGGTGATCTGCTCGGCCGAAGCCGGCATCAGGATGCTGCTAGCCGCGCTTGACCGGCCTTTGCTGAAGCCAGCAAGCGGTGACCTCGCCCTGCCTGCGCCTGTCGCCAGCACCGGCCTGTCGGACGGCCTGACCCGACTGCTGGCGCAGCCCTGATATCCAATCGAGTCGCCCGCACGATCCTCGGACGCCTCGTTTCCCTCACTCAGCCCTTGCCGGCGAGCGAAACGCCGTTGAGCCCGGCGATCCAGTCGGAGAGCATCGGCACGTAGTCCTCACCGTGGCCGCTCGCCACCGCCGCCGCATAGCTGTTCTTGACGGCATTGCCGATCGGGTTGGCGATGCCGGCATCATTGGCGACGCTCTCGAGATAGCGCACGTCCTTCAGCGCATTGCTGAGCGTGAACTTGTGGGCGTCGCGGTCGCGCTCCAGCACGTATTTCATGAAGGTCTGGTAGAAGCCGCAATCCATGCGGCTGCCGCGCAGCACGCTGTCGAAGGTCTGCGGCGTGATGCCGATCTTCTGGCCGAGCGTCAGCGCCTCCGCATAGATCGCGGCATAGCCCAGCGACAGGAAGTTGTTGATCAGCTTCATCTTGTGCCCGTCGCCGACCGGCCCGAGATGCACGACCTTCTGCGCCCAGGCTTCGATGGCTGGCTTGACCCTGGCGAAGACCTCCGGCGCGGCGCCGACCATGGCCGAAAGCTGCCCCTGCGCCGCCTGGGCCGGGGTGCCGCCGAGCGGCGCATCGGCCAGATGCAGCCCCTTCGCCTCCAGCTCAGCGGCGAGCCGCATCGTCACAGTCGGGTCTGAGGTCGAGCAGTCGACAATCACGGTGCCGGGCTTCGCGCCCGCGATGATGCCGTTCTCGCCCTTCGTCACCGCCTCGACCTGGGCCGAACCGGTGACGCACAGGAAGATGATGGTCGAACGGGCCGCGAGCTCCTTCGGCGTCTTCGCCTCCACTGCGCCAGCCGCGACCAGCTCCTCGACCGGCTTGCGGTTGCGGTGCCCCATCACGGTGAGCGGAAAGCCCTTGTCGACGAGATTGCGGGCCATGCCCTGCCCCATCAGCCCGACACCGATGAAGCCCACTGACTCTTTGGTTGCAGTCATCTTCAAATTCTCCCGCTGATATGGTTGAGATGAAACGGAACGTGAAGAAAACGGCCCGACTCGCCGGCTAGAGCATCGGATCGAAAAGTGGAACCCACTTTTCGGAGACATCCGATGCTCGAACAAAGAGTTAGATCGCCACTTCGCGTCCGATAGGACGCACGGCGGTCTATCGCGAGGTCAGCGCTCACAGTGGACGATTCATGACTGCCGACGGCCCGCCCGAGTCCAGCCGGACCAGAAGCCCCAGCCCGGCGGGCGTAGCCGGCCGCAGCCGCGTCACCCTGCAGAGCATCGCCGATCATCTCTCCGTCTCGACCGCGACGGTGTCGCTGGCCTTGCGCGGCTCGCCGCTCGTCGCCGAGGCGACGCGCGAGCGTGTCCGCGAGATCGCCCGCGCCATGGGCTACAGCTACAACCGCAGCGCCGCCTCGCTGCGCACCGACCGCACCAACATCATCGGCGTCGTCTTTCACGACATCACCAATCCCTATTTCGCCGAGCTGCTGGCCGCGATCGAGGAAACGGCGGGCCGCCACGGCCGCTCGATCCTGCTCGGCACCTATGCGGAGGACATCGAGAAACAGGCACGCGTGCTCGGCAGCCTCGCCGAATACCGGCCCGACGGCATGATCCTCTGCTCGGCCGGCGGCAGCACGGCCGAGAGCCTGGCCCCGCTGACCGATTCCGGTGTTCCGATCGTGCAGCTTTCGCGCGAGATCGCCGGCGTCGATCTCGACTTCGTCGGCTCGGACGACCGCCACGGCACGACGCTGGCGATGGAACACCTCATCGGCCTCGGCCACCGCCGCATCGCCTTCCTTTGCGCCAATGAGAGCATCTCGACCGGCCGCAACCGCTATGCCGGCTATCGCGAAGCGCTCGCCCGCGCCGGCCTGCCGCTCGATCCAGCTCTGGTGCATTTCGACTTCGGCACCCGCGAGACCGGTCACAAAGGCATTCTGAAGGTGCTCGACGCCGCCGAGCCGCCAACCGCGGCCGTCTGCATGAACGACCTCGCCGCCTTCGGCGCCATGCTCGGCCTGCGCCATCGTGGGCTGGAGGCGGGCCGCGACTTCTCGATCGTCGGCTGCGACGACGTCAAGGAGGCGGCACAGTGGTTCCCGGCACTCACCACAGTCCATAATTTTCAGAACGAGATGGGCGCCAAATCGGCCGAGTTCCTGCTCAACCGCATCGCCGACCCATCCGCACCGACACAGCGCCTGCTGCTGACGCCTGCGCTCATCGTCCGCGGCACGACCTGCCCGCCGCGCTGAGCGTCGTTCAGGCATCGTTGGCAGGTTTCGCGTTGAGCGCGCGATAGGCCCTCACCACCTGCGAATCGTCACGCCCGCCATGGCCGAGCCCGGAGGCGGCGAGGAACATCTGATGCGCCGTCGCGGCGAGCGGCAACGCCGTCTTGGCCGCGCGCCCGGCATCGAGCACGATGCCGAGATCCTTGACGAAGATGTCGACCGCGCTCGCCACGGCCGGATCCGGCTCATGCATACGCGGCCCGCGATCCCTGAGCATCCAGGACGAGGCGGCCGAGCCGCCCATGATCTCGAACAGCAATCGCCCGTCGATACCGGCCTTTTCGGCCAGCGACAGCGCCTCTGCCGCGACCGCGATATGCACGCCGCAGAGCAGCTGGTTGACGGTCTTCACCGTCGCGCCCTGCCCCGCCTTCTCGCCGACGTGGAAGACCTTGTCGCCGAGCGCATCGAGCACAGGCTTCGCCCGCGCGAAGCTGTCGGCCGGTGCTCCGACCATGATCGTCAGCGTCGCGTTGCGTGCACCATTGACGCCTCCTGACACCGGCGCGTCGATGAAATGCCGGCCGGTCTTCGTGACCTCCGCTGCGATCGCCTCGGCCTCGCCGGGCGGGCAGGTCGCCATCAGGATCACGGTGGCCTCCGGCGCCAGCGCGGCGAGCGCCCCGGCCTCGAACAGCACCGCCCGCGCCTGGGCAGCGTTGACGACCATCAGGACGAGTGCGTCGGCCCCGCTGGCGGCTTCCTTGGCACCGGCTGCACCATGTCCGCCAGCCGCGACCAACGCCTCCCGCGCCGCCTCGCGCATGTCGAAGCCGGTGACGCGGAACTGCTTTCTCACGAGGTTCTCGGCCATCGGCGCGCCCATGGCGCCGAGCCCGACGAAGGCGATGCTGGAGATCGGTGTGGCGGACATGCGGACAGACCCTCTTTGAACGAAAGCGGGCACGGCTCGCGCCATGCCCGCAAGGAAGGCCGCCGGCCTCGCGGAAGCCGGCGCCGAAGCCGGCTACTCCTTCACCGCACCCGTCATCGAGGCGACGTAGTAGTCGACGAAGAAGGAGTAGAGGATCGCAACAGGAATCGAGCCGAGCAGCGCGCCCGCCATCAGCGAGCCCCAGTGATAGACGTCGCCCTCGACGAGCTGGGTCAGCACCGCGACCGGCACGGTCTTCTTCTCCGCCGACTGGATGAAGGCGAGCGCATAGATGAACTCGTTCCAGGACAGGGTGAAAGCGAAGATGCCGGCCGAGATCAGCCCGGGCATGGCGAGCGGCAGAGTGATCTGCCGCAGCGTCTGCAGCCGCGTCGCCCCGTCGATCATCGCGCATTCCTCGAGCTCGTAGGGGATCGACTTGAAGTAGCCGATCAGGAGCCAGGTGCAGAACGGGATCAGAAAGGTCGGGTAGGTCAGAATCAGCGCCAGCGGCGAGTCGAACAGGCCGAACTGGAAGATCAGCGTCGCCAGCGGAATGAACAGGATCGAGGGCGGCACCAGATAAGCGAGGTAGATCGCTAGGCCCACATATTGCGAGCCCTTGAACTTCAGCCGCTGGATCGCATAGGCCGCGAGCACGCTGGCGAAGAGCGAGAGCGCCGTCGCCACCACCGCGACCATCATCGTGGTCCACAGCCACTGCGGATAATCCGTGTGGAACAGCAGCTTGTTGATGTTCTCCAGCGTTGGCGACTTCACCCAGAACGGGTTGTTGTTCTTGTAGTCGAGCAGCTCCGCATTCGGTTTGATCGCCGTGATCGCCATCCAGTAGAACGGGAACAGCAGCACGAGAACGAAGATCGAGAGCGGCAGGTAGAGCATCACGAAGCGGCGCGGTCCGGAGGACCAGTCGATGACGCCTGTGCTCTCCTTGTCCGTCAGATGCGGCCGCTGGCCCAGGGTCTGATCAGTCATTGTCTTCCCCCTGCTGCCATTTGCGCCGGGCGAGCCCGAAATAGCTGAACAGTGTCGCCATCACGAGAAACGGGATCATCGCCACCGCGATCGCCGCGCCCTCGCCGAGCTGACCGCCGGGAATGCCGCGTTGGAAGGCCAGCGTCGCCATCAGATGCGTCGCATTGACCGGCCCGCCGCGGGTGATGGCATAGACGAGCTGGAAGTCGGTGAAGGTGAACAGCACCGAGAAGGTCAGCACCACCGCCAGGATCGGCATGAGCATCGGCAGCGTGACGTGCCGGAAGCGTTGCCAGGCATTGGCGCCATCGAGCATCGCCGCCTCGTAGAGCGAGGGCGAGATCGTCTGCAGGCCCGCCAGCAGGCTGATCGCGACGAAGGGGATGCCGCGCCAGATATTGGCGGCGATCAGCGACCAGCGCGCCGGCCAAGGCTGGCCGAGGAAGTCGATATAGGTGTCGCGCCAGCCGAGCACGTCGACGAGCACATAGGAGATGATCGAGAACTGCGGATCGTAAATCCACCAGAAGGCGATCGCCGAGAGCACCGTCGGCACGATCCAGGGAACCAGGATCAGCGCGCGCAGCAGTGACTTGAACGGCAGATGGTTGTTGAGCAGCAGCGCGAGCCACAGGCCCAGCGCGAACTTACCCACCGTCGCCACGCCCGTGTAGAGCAGCGTGTTCCAGACCGCGGTGATGAAGACCCGGTCATGCCAGAGCGACTCGAAATTCTCGAAGCCGATGAAATAGCCCATCCGCCCGATGCGGGTGTCGGTGAAGGCGAGCCAGATGCCCAGGCCCAGCGGGTAGCTGAGGAAGACAAGCAGCAGCGCCGCTGCCGGAAACAGGCAGATGCAGATCAGGAAAGTCTTGTTGTCGAACAGCCGTACCAGCCAGTTCTGTTCCAGCTTGTAGACGGTTCGCGATTCGGCGGCAGCAATGGCCATGGCGCGCTCGCAGTTGGACCGGCATTCCCGGCCGCCGACCATGGACGGCGGCCGGGCAAAGCGGGTCAGGTCCGATAATAGCGCTTTGCGCGGCGCTCGGCTTCCGCGGCAGCTTCCTCAGGCGTGGCCTGGCCGGCGCAGACGGAGGCGACCATCTGGACGACGACATATTCGGCGTTGACCGTGCCGGCCGCCTCGTTGATCGAGCCCTTGTAGCCGCTCCACAACGCCCGTTCCCAGGTGTCGCGATAGACCAGGATCTTCGGGTCGGCCGACCAGACCTTGCTCTCGGCAAAGCCCATCAGCGGCTGGGACCAGTAGCCGTAACAGCCGGTCAGCCACTTGTCGTACTGCTCCTTCTCCATCATGAAGCGGAGATATTCCTTGGCCGCGTTCGGGAACTTGGTGTGCTTGAACGCCATGGCGTTGATCACCAGGGCCGGCTCCGACGGACGTCCGAACGGACCGACCGGCATGGTCGCGTGGTTCAGGTCCTTGGCGATCGCGGCGGTCTTCTCGTCCTTCGAGTTCTTGATCGAGAAGTAGAGCGAGACGCCGTTCTGGGTGACGCCGATCTCGCCCGCCGTCAGCGCCTTGTTGTTGCTGATGTCGAGCCAGGAGAGCGTGCCCGGGATGAAGGTCTCGTAGAGCGCCTTGGCGTATTTCAGCGCCGCGATCGTCTCCTTCGAGTTGATCGCGACCTTGTTGTTCTCGTCGACCATGTAGCCGCCATGGGTCCAGACGAGCCAGTTGCAGAAGGCGTTGCCGTCGCCGACCGCGTTGCCGAGCGCGAAGCCGGCGGGGTGGCCGTTCGCCTTGAGCTTGCGGCAAAGATTGAGGAAGCCGTCGAGATCCTTCGGGAAGGTATCGAAGCCGGCTTCCTTGACCCACGACTCGCGATAGACCGCCGGCGCGCCGGAGGCGCCCATCGGGATCGAGATCCACTGGTTGGTCTTGTCCTTCTTGCCGTATTTCTCGGCGATCGGGTACCAGCCGCCATATTTCTTGCCGAGATCCTCGGCGATCGGCGTGAGATCGATCAGCTTGTCGGAAAAGATGTGCGGGTCATCCGCCCAGCCGACGACAACATCGGGGCCAGCGCCGGTATTGGCGGTCACCGCCGTCTGCGGGCGCAGATCCTCCCAGCCGGCATAGTCCACGCGGACCGGCACGCCGGTCGCCTTGGTGAAGGCCTCGGTGTTCTCGTTGAAGATGGCCTGGTCGGGATCGACGAACTTTGTGGGGCGCAGCACGCGCAGCGTCGCGCCCTGCTCGATCTTGGCCTGCGCGATTGCCGGCGCCAGCGGCAGTGTTGCCCCGGCGGCAAGCCCGGCGCCGCCGATCAATACGTCTCTTCGGGAAATGCTCATGAAACCGTCTCCTCCGTGGGTGCGGCGGAGGCCTGCATGGGACCTCCGTCCTGCATGGATTATGGGCATTAAACAGCCATTATCCACCGCCCGTTCCAAATGGGCGGCGAATCTCTGAGAGGCGGCACCGGCCTGGTCGCCTCAGCCTGCTCGGCGCCGGCTCTGAACTTGTGCCAGAGGACGCGTGGTCCGCCCGGGCCGCTGCGCGACCCGGATGGCGCGTCCTCTAGATGCGCTTGCCGGTCGCAGCGTCGAAGAGATGCGTCACGCTGGTATCGGGCGTGATGCCGATGGTCTCGCCTGGCTTGGCGGTGATGCGCTCGCGGAAGATGCAGGTGAGGTCCTGTCCGCCGCAACGGACGACGACCTGCGTCTCCGACCCCATCGGCTCGACGACAGCAACCTCGGCCTTAAGGCCGTTCGGGTCGAGCTGGAAGTGCTCGGGGCGGATGCCCAGCACGGCCGTGCGCCCCTCTGAATCCGCCGGATGCTGACCGACAGGCCAGACGACGCCACCTTCGGTCTCGAAGCCGTTCCCCGCGATCTTGCCCTTGAGCAGGTTCATCGACGGCGAGCCGATGAAGGCCGCAACGAACAAATTCGCCGGATTGTCGTAGAGATCGAGCGGCGCGCCCATCTGTTCGACGATGCCGTCATGCATCACCACGATCTTGTCGGCCATGGTCATGGCCTCGATCTGGTCGTGCGTGACATAGACCGTCGTGGTCTTGAGGCGCTGGTGCAGCTCCTTGATCTCGGTGCGCATCTGGACGCGCAGCTTGGCATCGAGATTCGAGAGCGGCTCGTCGAACAGGAAGACCTGCGGATCGCGGACAATGGCGCGGCCCATGGCGACGCGCTGGCGCTGACCGCCCGAGAGCTGGCGCGGATAGCGGTCGAGCAACTTGTTCAGGCCGAGGATCTGGGCGGCCTTGTTGACGCGCTCGTCGATCTCGCTCTTCGGCGCCTTCCGGAGCTTCATCGAGAAGGCCATGTTGTCGGCGACCGTCATATGCGGATAGAGCGCATAGTTCTGGAACACCATGGCGATGTCGCGCTCTTTCGGGGGCACGTCGTTCACCACCTTCGGGCCGATCCGGATCTCACCGCCCGAGATGTTCTCGAGCCCCGCGATCATGCGCAGCAGCGTCGACTTTCCGCAGCCGGAGGGCCCGACCAGGATGACGAATTCACCGTCGTTGATGTCGATATCGACGCCGTGGATGACCTGCGTCGACCCGTAGGCCTTGCGTACATCGGCGATCTGGACTGAAGCCATGCCGTCCTTCCCTGCTTTCCGTTCCCTCGTCGCCTCGCCTCAGGCGCTGCGACCACAATCGGTTTCTGATGACCGAATGATGAAAACGGACCACGCCTGCTTCAGGCGATTGTGTCCGCTCCAGTCTGCGATAAAGTCATACGATAGAAGCGAGCGTGTCAAGCGCCGCCATGGCCTGCGCCGAGCCTTGGACAAGAGGACTGCGGCAGGGCAGAGGGAGGGCTATCGATGCGTGTGCGCGACTTCTCGCGTCCGACGACTCTCAATCCGGACCGGCTCTTCGGCCAGGTCGCGCAGAAGCTCGCGGTCGCGGTCATCACCGGCCGCGTCAAGGCCGGCGAGGTCCTGCCCAACGAGGATGATCTGCGCTCGGACATCTCGGTTTCGCGCACCGCCTATCGTGAGGCGGTCAAGATCCTGACCGCCAAGGGGCTGGTGGAGGCCCGCCCCAAGAGCGGCACCCGCGCCGCGCCGCGCGAGCGCTGGAACCTGCTCGATCCCGACGTCCTCTCCTGGCATTTCGAAGCGGACCCGAACGAGCGTTTCATTCGCGATCTCTTCGAGTTGCGCCGCTTCGTCGAGCCCAGCGCCGCCCGCCTCGCCGCCCAGCGCCGGACCTCCGCCGACATCGCCCGGATCGAGGCGGCCTATCGCGGCATGGTCGACGGCCCGCCCTATGCCGAGGCGACCATTCGCGCCGACCTCGCCTTCCACGAAGCGATCTTCGCTGCTGCGCAGAACGCCGCGCTGCAATGCCTCGCCAGTGCCGTGATTGCGACGCTGCAATGGTCGCTCTTGCTCAAGACGGGGGACGAGGAGGCCTATATCGAATCGCTACCCGACCACGAACACGTCTTGCTCGCAATCATCGACCGCGACGGCGACCTTGCCTCCGCCCGGATGGCCGGGCTCGTGATCGACAGCCTGAACACGACCCTCGCCTCGCTCGGCACGCATTACGCGACCGAGACGGGAAAAATCATGCGAATAAAGCATACTAAATAGGCGCCTCCCACTCCGGTGCGAGGCGTCATCGGGTACCGCTCATGCAAAGGCGCGGCTACAATGCCGTGCCAAGCAAGCTAGTTTCATTTTAATCGATTCAGAAGCCGCGAATCAACACTCCTTCCAGCCCCACGGACAGCGCCACGATGACAGCCTCCACCAAGCCCGAAATCATCATGACCGGCCCGCTGATGGCCTATGCCGCCGATCAGCTGAAGGCGCGCTTCACCGTCCATGAGCTCTGGAACGCGCCCGATCGCGCCGCCCTGCTGCGCGAGGTTGCCGGCCGCGTGCGCGGCGTCGCCGCCGGCGGCGGCCACAACCGGGTTGACGGCGCGCTGTTCGATGCGCTTCCCAAGCTCGAGATCGCCTCAAGCTTCGGCGTCGGCTACGACCATGTCGATGCGGCCGAAGCCGGCCGGCGCGGCCTTGTCGTCACCAATACGCCCGATGTCCTCACCGACGAAGTCGCCGATCTCGCGATCGGCCTCCTGCTCGCCACCGTGCGCCAGCTCCCGCAGGTCGATCGCTACCTGCGCGAGGGCAAGTGGCTGAAGGGCAACTATCCGCTCACCACCTCGCTGCGCAAGCGCTCGGTCGGCATCGTCGGCCTCGGCCGCATCGGCAAGGCCGTGGCGCACCGGCTCGAAGCCTTCGGCGTGCCGGTCGCCTATCACGGCCGCTCGCGCCAGGAGGATGTGTCCTATCGCTACTATCCCTCGCTCGTGGATATGGCGGCCGATGTCGACACCCTGATCTCGGTCGCGCCGGGTGGGGCCTCGACGCATCACATCATCAATGCCGAGGTGCTGAAGGCGCTCGGGCCGAACGGCATCGTCGTCAATGTCGGCCGCGGCACCGTCATCGACGAGCAGGCCCTGATCAAGGCGCTGCAGGACAAGACCATCCTCTCCGCCGGTCTCGACGTCTTCGAGGACGAGCCGCGCGTGCCGGCCGAGCTGATCGCGATCGAGCACGCAGTGCTGCTGCCTCATGTCGGTTCGGCCTCGGTCCATACCCGCGAGGCGATGGGCCAGCTGCTGGTCGACAATCTGGTTTCATGGTTCGATGGCAAGGGCCCGCTGACGCCCGTGCCGGAGACCCCATGGAAAAAGGCCTGATTCGCCGGCTGCTGCCGCTTCTTCTCCTCGGCGCCGGCGTCCTGCCGGCTGCAGCACAGACGGCGCCGCTCCCGCGCGGCGCCGACAAGGCCCCGGCCGCGATTCGCCGCTGGCTCGGAGCCTGGGACCTCGAATTGGCCGGCGCCACGCGCAGCTGCACCGTTACCCTCGGCGCAGAGGCATCCGGCAGCGCCCGCCAGCTGCGCTTCCCCGCCACCTGCCGACGCGCCCTGCCGATCCTCGACGATGCGACCGGATGGACGCTGGCCGCCAATGGCCAGCCGCAATTGCTCGACGCCGGCGGCAAGGAAGTGGTCGGTTTTCAGAAGGGCACGCCCGAAACCGGACTGGACGGCAAGGGCAGCGACGGCAAGGCCTATCGTCTGGTCTCGAAGGATCATCCGCGCGTCGCGCCGGCGCAATCCCTGAGTCCGGCGACCGCCGCGGCCACTGCCGCACAACGACAGACGCCTGTCGACCCGGCCACAGCGCCTGCGGCGACGACATTGCCTGGACGCTATGTGCTAATGCGCCAGCAGAACCGCGAGGCCTGCCGTCTCGTCCTGTCGCCGCCACCAGCGGCTGGACAGGCGACAGCCGCCTTCGAAGGCTCCTGCCAGGACACCGGGCTCACCATCTTCGACCCAGCCGGCTGGCGCTATGACGGCGGACGGCTCACGCTGGTGGCGCGCAAGGGCCACAGCGTCGAGCTGATCTTCCAGAACGGGCTGTGGCGCAAGGATCCAGCGGTCGGTGCACCGCTCCTGATGCGCAAGCTGGCGCAGTAGGCGCGCGCGCCCTTCTCCCCCCGGGGGAGAAGGTGCCCCCCGAAGGGGGCGGATGAGGGAAGGGTCGCGCAAGCGGCCCTTTTGTCGTTTCAGCGCTATACGTCCCTCATCCGTCAGCGCTTCGCGCTGCCACCTTCTCCCCCGAGGGGAGAAGGAAGCGCTGCACGCCCCGTAGCGCCCTCACTCCGCCGCGTCGACCTTCAGCACGCCGCGCCGAATCTGATCTTCCTCGATCGACTCGAACAGGGCGCGGAAATTGCCCTCGCCGAAGCCGTCATCGCCCTTGCGCTGGATGAACTCGAAGAAGATCGGGCCGAGCACGGTGCCCGAGAAGATCTGCAGCAAGACCTTGCTCATCCGGCCTTGCTTCTCGCCCAGCGCCACTGCGCCCTCGCCGTCGATCAGGATGCCGTCGGCCTTCAGCCGCTCAAGCGGTTCGCCGTGGTTCGGCACGCGCGCATTGACCTTCTCGTAATAGGTGTCAGGCGGCGACGGCATGAAGGGCAGGCCGTTGCGGCGCAGTTGCTCGACACTGGCATAGATGTCGCGCGCACCCATCGCGACATGCTGGATACCCTCGCCCTTGTACTGGCGCAGGTACTCCTCGATCTGGCTCTTGTCGTCGAGGGATTCGTTGATCGGGATACGGATCTTGCCGCAGGGCGAGGTCAGCGCCCGCGAGATCAGGCCGGTCAGCTTGCCCTCGATGTTGAAGAAGCGGATCTCACGGAAATTGAACAGCTTGCCGTACCAGCCGGCCCAATGATCCATGCGCCCACGGTGGACGTTGTGGGTAAGGTGATCGAGATAATAGAGACCGGCCTGCTCGGGATGCGGATCGCGCTCCCCGATCCATTCGAAATCGACATCCCAGATCGAGCCCTTCTCGCCATAGCGATCGACGAAATAGAGCAGCGAGCCGCCGATGCCGCGCACCGCCGGGATCGCGAGTTCACCCGGCCCGATCGCGCTCTCATAAGGCTCGGCACCGAGCGAGACGGCCCGCTCGAAGGCCTGCTTGGCATCGACCACGCGGAAGGCCATCGCGCAGGCACAGGGACCATGCTCGGCGGCGAAGGCCTGAGCGAAGGAATCCGGCTCGGCATTGACGACGAAATTGACGTCGCCCTGACGGTAGAGCGTCACCTGCTTCGAGCGATGGCGGGCGATCGGACGGAAGCCCATCGTCTCGAACAGGGCGCCGAGCTTCTCAGGCTCCGGATGGGCGTACTCAACGAACTCGAAGCCGTCCGTGCCCATCGGATTCGCATCGGAAATTTCCGGCGGAGCCGCATCGTGCGGAAAGGGACCCATGGCATTCCTCCTGTTCTGTTGTGGGCACATGGTCACGCAGAAGGGAGGCAAGAGGCGTGCAAATCTGTACGCAGCAGCGCAAGAGATGCATTATCCATGCGCCCACCAGCAGAATGGCGCACGACATGACCACGCTCGACACCCTCGATTGGCGGCTTCTCGATGCCCTGCAGCGCGACGCTTCCCTGACCAATGCAACGCTCGCGGAGCAGATCGGCCTGTCCGCCAGCCAGGTTTCGCGCCGCCGCCAGCGCCTCGAACAGGACGGCGTCATACGCGGCTACCGCGCTGCGCTGGAACCGGCGGCTGTCGGGCTCGGCGTCATCGTCTTCATCCATGTCGCGCTCGACACGCATTCGCGCGACAACGCCCGGCGCTTCCGCGACCTCGTCAAGCTCACCCCGGCGATTCTCGAAGCCCATGCCCTCACGGGAGAGGCCGATTACCTGCTGAAAGTGGCGGTCGGCGACCTCAAGGCGCTCGCCCGGCTCGTCAATGAAATCCTGATGCCGCATGAAAGCGTGGCGCGCGTCCGCTCCGAGATTGCGCTTGAGACGCTGAAGGAGCCGGGGCTCTTGCCGCTGCCGATGACATAGCGCGAAGCCTGTGCAAACTGCGCCTTCGTCATGCCGCTTTCATGCGGCTGATCGATCTCGACCGCACGGCATCCCGCTGCGGCCACTACAAGGAGGACTTCGATGTTCAATGCCAAATCGCTGCTTGATGCCCTGATCAGCGCGGGCAGCCAGGCGGGCGCACAGGCAGGACAGCAGGCGGGGCAGCAGGGCGGCCTTAGCGGCATGCTCGGTGGTCTGGCGGAGCAGGTGCAGCGCTCGGGCGGGCTGGGTGGTCTCGCCGGACAGATCCTGACCCAGGCGAGCCAGGGCGTCGGCGACGCCGCGCGCCAGACCGGCGTGCAGCAGGGCGCGAGCGACGCCCTTGGCCGGATGACCGGCGGCAGGACGCCCGATCAGCTGATCGAGCAGGCCAAGGGCCTGTTCAACAGCAATCCCGCGCTGGCGACGGCGGTGCTCGGCGGCCTCGGCGCGCTGGTATTCGGCACCTCGACCGGCCGCGCAGTCGCAGGCTCCGCCGCCAAGCTCGGCGGCCTCGCCCTGATCGGCGGCCTCGCCTACAAGGCCTATCAGAACTACCAGGCCGGCAAGCCGCTGATCGACAGCCGCCAGCAGGAGTTGCTGCCCGCCCCGGCCGGAACCGGCTTCGAGCCGCAGGCGGCGAGCGAAGCGACCGCCCTCGTCTTCGTCCGCGCCATGATCGCGGCAGCGGCAGCCGATGGTCATATCGACACCGAAGAGCGCGACGCGATTCTCGGCGGCCTCAAGGAGGCCAATCTCGATCAGGAGGCTCATGCCTGGCTGGCGCAGGAACTCGCCAAACCCGCCTCGATCGACGAGCTGGTCGAGGCCTCGGAGAGCCCGGAGCTCGCGGCGCAGATCTATACGGCCGCGCGCATCGCCATTAATCCGGACACTGCACCCGAGAAGGACTTCCTGGCCGGCCTCGCCGGCTCGCTCGGGCTCGATGCCGAGCTCGTCGCCAATATCGACGCTGCCGCCAGCGCCGCCAAGGTCTGAGCCAGACAAGGCGGCCGCAGGCAACGCCAGAGCCGGCTTTCGCCCGTCGCGGAAGCCGGCTGTTACATAGGGCGTTGAAATCGCCGCCGGTTTCGACGCCATGTGTGCCTCAATTTGGGCGTGTCCCGCCGGTACCCGCCGCGCCGGCTGAGGGCATCACAGCCTCGTGAGCTGCAGGTCGCGGCGGCTCCACTTCGACGTCCCCAGCTGCTAGGTGCGGGGGGCCATGCCTGACTCCAAGACCGGCGGACCGGCACCAGACCCGAACGCCGCCCCCTCGCCGACGCGCCGCCAAGCCCTCGCCCTGACGCTGCTCTCGCCGATTGCCGCCGTGCCCGCCCTTGCGCAGCCACCGCTCTTCGCCGGCCCCGCCTCGCAATTCGTGCAGCTCGATCCGCCCGATGAAGCCAGCTCCCTCGCGCTCACCGATCTCGCTGGCAGGAGCAAGCCTCTCTCCGCCTATCGCGGCAAGGCCATCCTCCTGAACTTCTGGGCGAGCTGGTGCCCACCCTGCCGGCGCGAACTGCCGATCCTGCAGCGTCTGCAGGCAAGAGCGGCGCATGAGCCCTTCGTCGTCCTCCCAGTATCCTTGGACAAATCGGCGACGACCGTGACCACCTATCTCAAGCGCCTCGGGCTTGCAGACCTCTCGACCTTCATCGACGCGACCGGGACAGTGGCCTCCGGTCCGAAATCGACCCAGCCGACTCCGTTCGCCCTCTACGGCCTGCCGATGACCTATGTGCTCGATCATGAAGCGCGCAGCGTCGGCTATCTCGTCGGCGAAGCGGATTGGGATAGCCCTGAGGGACTGAAATTGCTGCGCTACTACGCAAGAGCGGCAGGCTGATTTGCCGATGGGACCGGGGCTTGTGCATTCCCGCGGATCGGATCCGATAAAATAATCGCCGCCTGCATTGAACCTCCCTGCCCCGTCCCGCGACCAATCGGCATGGAGGGCGAGTTGTTCGCTCTCGCACCAGTCGGGAGAGACGAGCATGACGACCATCCGCAAGACGCTGACCGCCACCCTCGCGGCTGCGACGCTGGCCACAATCTTCATCGCCTCCGGCGCCGAGGCGCGGCCGCGCTGGGGCTATGGCTACGGTGGCTGGGGCGTCGGAGCTGGTGTGGTCGGCGCGCTCGCCGCGGGTGCCATCATCGCTTCGGCCACCCGCCCCGCCTATGGCTACGGCTACTATGCCGCTCCCGTCCGTTCCTGCGATCTGGTCGAGCGCTTCGACCGCTGGGGCAACGTCATCGGCTATCGCCGGGTCTGCGGCTACTACTGAGCCTTCGGTACCCCTGAGTTTTCGAGACCAGACTGAAGCCCCTCTCCGAGGGGCTTTTTTTGCTTCCGGCTTGACTGGTATCAGGCGCCGTCCGCCATGGCGGAACGGCAGCCATGCTCACGGGCCGACGCTCAGCGCCACATGGGCTGCCGCCTCGTCGCAGATCCACCTCCGGAAAGCCGCGATCGCCGGCCGCCGCGCCGAGGCCTCGGGGCAGACCAGATAGTACTGGTGCGGCCCCTTGACCTGATGCGGGAACGGCCGGACCAGACGGCCGGCATCGAGATAATCCCCGATCAGGACATTGGTGGCGAGCGCCACCCCCTGCCCCGATGCGGCAGCCTGCAGGGCCATGAAGGTATGCGAAAAGCGTGGGCCCCTGGTCGCGTCGATCTGCGGCAGGCCCACCGCCGCGAGCCAGCGCGGCCAGGTGATAAAATCGGGGATTCCCTCCGGAATCTCGTGCAGCAAGGTGTGATGGCGCAGATCCGCCGGCTCGCGCAGCGGCCGCTCCGGGTCGCCGAGCAACGCGGCGCTGCAAACGGGAAAGAAATTCTCCTCCATCAGGAGGTCCGTTTGGAGCCCTGGATAGCCGCCGCGGCCCAAGCGGATCGCGACGTCGACATTCTCGCGGGCGAAATCGGTCAGGCCCACCGAGATCTCGACCCGCACCTCCAGATTGGGCTCGCGCTCCTTCAGCGAGCCGAGCCTTGGGATCAGCCAGTTCAGGGCGAAGCTCGGCAAGGTGCTGACCGTCAGGGCATTCAGCGCTTCCGGCCTCAACGCCCGGGCGGTGGCTTCGTTGAGCTGGTCGAGCACCTGCGAAATCGTCGCGGCATAGCGTTCGCCGACCTCGGTCAGGGCAACGCCCTTGCTCGGCAGCCGGATGAAGAGCGGGCGCCGCAGCCAGGCTTCGAGCGATCTCACATGCTGGCCGACGGCGCTGGCAGTGACGGCAAGTTCATCGCCGGCCTTTTCGAAGTTGCGATGCCGGGCAGCAGCCTCGAAGGCGCGCAAGGAAGCCAGGGGCGGGAGATGGCGGCGGCTCATATCAGGCCAAGTTCAGCTTGGGCAAGGCGAAGAACTTCGCATTTGCTTCCCCCTTGGGCAAGGCGCAAATTTGCAGGTAGTTAGATCACCGAAGAGGCACGTCATGCACGTCAGCCCAGCCATAGCCGGACTTTCCTTCTCCGCCGCCCGCCGGTCGAGCGGCCGCGCCCTGGGGCTGCTGTTGCAGCTCGAGGCCTGGCTCGATGCCAGGAGCAGCGCCCGTGCGCTCTACGCGATGGACGACCGAGCCCTGTCGGATCTCGGCCTGTCACGCAGCGACGTCGAGCGCGTCAATGCGGATACCAGCCGAACAGTTGGAGCAGCCTGAGAAGGCTGGGACCGGCCGGAGCAAAGCGGTCTAAACCAGGATCGAATAAAAGGGGGGCTGGAGGTCGACAACGACCGCCAACCTCCTTTCTGTCTTCGCAGGCTCGCTATCTCAGCCCTTGGCGGGATACGCGCTGACTCGTTCCGTCGCGTTGAGGGCAAGCTGCCACGGTCGACATCGCTGACGCGATCTGACGCGGGGTGGCTTAACGTGCTCGCGCACTCGCAACGGAGATCGGCCATGCCCCTGCCCAACCGCGTCAGGCCTGACGGCACGCTCTTCGCCGATCCGGCGCGCGGGCTGTTCTTCGGCAATCGCGGCGGCCGCTTCCACGATCCCGACCGGCGCGAGGTGCCGACCCGCATCCAGGCGACGCAGCACTGGCTCTGCTGCGTGCTCTCATTCAAGGGGCGACGCCGGAAAGTCTGGGGCCGCGGCTACACCGAACTCTTCTTTTGCGACGAGGTGACGGCGCTCGCAGCCGGCCACCGCCCCTGTATGGAATGCCGCCGCCGCGACGCGCTCGCCTATCGCGACGCGCTGGTGAGGGGCCTGAGCCTCCCGGAGACGCCGCTCTTTCCCGAGATCGACCGTATCCTCGATGCCGATCGCCGGATCGGCCGAGCCAAGCGCACCCGTCATCTACCGGCCGACGAGCTGCCGGACGGCACGATGCTGCTCTCCGGCGAGAGCGGAGCATTTCTCGCACTGCGCGGGAGCGCAGCCCTGCTGTGGTCGCCAGCAGGCTATGCCGCGCTTCGGCCACGGCCCAAAGGGCTGGTGATCGTCCTCACCCCACCAGCCACACTCGCCGCGTTGAGGCACGGCTACCAACCTCTCTGGCACCCGAGTGCGGAAGCCCTGGCCCCATCCCTAGGCGCGAGTCAGTAGGAACTTTCAGCCATTCGAGGGCGTTGCCGCACCATCATCCTTTCAATGAGGGGCTGCCGATGCGTTCGATCATCCTATGGCTTTTGGGTGTTCCGATCCCGATCATCATCCTGTTGTGGTTCTTCATGAAATAGGCAGATGCTTCCTTGAGGAACGAGGCCGGGCTCAGGTCCGGCCTCGTTGCTTTGCGGGCAGGCTGCCGCCGCACACTGACAGGCGATCATGCTTCCCCGTCATGCCCCCTGCCGTCGCAACCCCGAGCAACCTGACCTATATGCAGTCCATGCATTCGCCATCGACACCGCCGATCATCTCGGTCTCAGGTCTGTCCAAGACCTATGCCACCGGCTTCACCGCGCTGAAGACCGTCGATCTCGCCATCCGGCGCGGCGAGATATTCGCCCTGCTCGGCCCCAACGGCGCCGGCAAGACGACGCTGATCAGCATCATCTGCGGGCTGGTGCGCCCGAGCACCGGCACCGTCCTGGCCTACGGCCATGACATTCAGCGCGACTATCGCGCGGCTCGCGCCGCCATCGGCCTCGTCCCGCAGGAGCTGACGACCGACGCCTTCGAGACGGTCTGGGCGACGGTCAGCTTCAGCCGCGGCCTCTTCGGCAAGCCGAAGGACCCGGCTCTGATCGAGCGGATCCTCAAGGACCTCTCGCTCTGGGACAAGAAGGACACGCAGATCCGCCGCCTCTCCGGCGGCATGAAGCGGCGCGTGATGATCGCCAAGGCACTCGCCCACGAGCCGCGCATCCTCTTCCTCGACGAGCCGACGGCGGGCGTCGATGTCGAGCTCAGGCAGGACATGTGGCAGATGGTTCGCCGACTCAGAGATGATGGCGTTACCATCATCCTGACCACCCATTACATCGAGGAGGCCGAGGAGATGGCCGATCGCGTCGGCGTCATCTCCAAGGGCGAGATCATCCTGATCGAGGAGAAGGCCGAGCTGATGCGAAAGCTCGGCAAGAAGCAGCTTGCCCTGCAGCTCCAGCAGCCGATCGGTGCCGTTCCGGAAGCGCTCGCGGATTTCGATCTCAAGCTCTCGGCCGACGGCGACGAGCTCGTCTACACCTACGACACACAGGCCGAGCGCACCGGCATCACCACGCTGCTCCAGGGCCTGTCGGAAGCGGGCATCCGCTTCCGCGACCTCAGCACCAGCCAGAGCTCGCTGGAAGAGATCTTCGTCAATCTGGTGAGGGAGCAGGCATGAGCGCCGCGAGCTTTAACCCGCGCGCCATCGCCGCGATCTACCGTTTCGAGATGGCCCGCACCTGGCGCACGCCGCTGCAGAGCATCGTCTCACCCGTACTGTCGACCTCGCTCTATTTCATCGTCTTTGGCGGCGCGATCGGCTCGCGCATGCAATCGATCGACGGCGTGCCCTATGGCGCCTTCATCGTGCCCGGCCTGATCATGCTCTCGCTCCTGACTCAGAGCATCGCCAACGCCTCCTTCGCGATCTACTTCCCCAAGTTCACCGGCACGATCTACGAGCTGCTCTCGGCGCCGGTCGCCTGGTGGGAGGCGGTGATCGCCTATGTCGGGGCGGCCGCGTCGAAATCGATCCTGCTCGGGCTGATCATCCTGGCGACGGCGACCTTCTTCGTGCCGCTGAGGATCGAGCATCCCGTCATGATGCTGCTCTTCCTGGTGCTGACGGCGACGACCTTCAGCCTGTTCGGCTTCATCATCGGCATCTGGGCCGACGGTTTCGAGAAGCTGCAGGTCATCCCGCTGCTGATCGTGACGCCGCTCGCCTTCCTCGGCGGCTCCTTCTACTCGATCAGCATGCTGCCGCCCTTCTGGCAAACGGTGACGCTGTTCAACCCGGTCGTCTACCTGATCAGCGGCTTCCGCTGGAGCTTCTTTGGGCTCGCCGATGTCAGCCTCGGCGTGAGCCTCGGCATGACGCTGCTCTTCCTCGCCGCCTGCATCGCCGTCGTCGGCTGGATCTTCAAGACGGGTTATCGGCTGAAGAACTGAACCACCCTGTCATTCCGGGGCGGCCCACAGGGCCGAACCCGGAACCCGCGACCGGGGGAGACCTCATGGTTTTCCGTTGGACATATCGATCCAATAACGCCAAACGCTCACCGGTCGTGGGTTCCGGGTTCTTCGCTGACGCGAAGCTCCGGAATGACAAGCAGGACAGCGGCAACGATTGACTTCCGCCCCCCTTCCGTCTTCATGCGCGCCATGACCGATCTTTCGACACTAGAGGCCCCGGCCGTGGCCAGCGCCGCGCCGCATGCGCGCCGGCGCACCTTCGCCATCATCTCGCACCCGGACGCGGGCAAGACGACGCTGACCGAGAAGCTGCTCTATTTCGGCGGCGCCATTCAGCTCGCCGGCGAGGTGCGTGCCAAGCAGGGCCGCCGCCAGACCTCGTCGGACTGGATGAAGATCGAGCGCCAGCGCGGCATCTCGGTCGTCACCTCGGTGATGACCTTCGAATATGGCGGCCACGTCTTCAACCTGCTCGACACGCCCGGCCACGAGGACTTCTCGGAAGACACCTATCGCACCCTGACTGCGGTCGACAGTGCGGTGATGGTGATCGACGCGGCGAAGGGCATCGAGGACCGCACCAAGAAGCTGTTCGAGGTCTGCCGCCTGCGCGACATCCCGATCGTCACCTTCATCAACAAGGTCGACCGCGAGACGCGCGATCCCTTCGACCTGATCAACGAGATCGAGACCACGCTGGCGCTCGACGTCGCGCCGATGACCTGGCCGGTGGGCCGGGGCCGCGAATTCGCCGGCACCTACGACCTCAAGGCCAATACCTTCCGCCGCAATCAGAAGGGCGACGAGAGCGCCGAGGACAGACAAGTCTCCGGCTGGGACGATCCGCTGTTCGACGAGCTTCTGCCGCACGGCGCCGCCGAAACCTGGCGCGAGGAGGTCTTCCTTGCCAGCGAGGGCCTGAAGCCCTTCGACCTGCAGGCTTTCCGCGAAGGCCATCTGACGCCGCTCTATTTCGGCGCGGCGCTGCGCGACTACGGCGTGCGCGACCTGATCGATGCGCTCGGCGCGTTCGCTCCGAGCCCGCGCGCCCAGCTCGCCGACAAGCGCCCGATCGAGGCGGCCGAGCCGAAGATGACCGGCTTCGTCTTCAAGATTCAGGCGAACATGGACCCGAACCACCGCGACCGCATCGCCTTCATGCGCGTCTGCTCGGGCAAGCTCACACGCGGCATGAAGGCCAAGCTGGTGCGCACCGGCAAGCCGATGCCGCTCAACGCACCGCAGTTCTTCTTCGCCCGCGACCGCTCGATCGCCGAGGAAGCCTTTGCCGGCGACATCGTCGGCCTGCCGAACCATGGCACGCTGCGCATCGGCGATACGCTGACCGAGGGCGAGGATATCGTCTTCAAGGGCGTGCCGAGCTTCGCGCCGGAAATCCTGCGCCGCGTCAAGCTCAAGGACGCGATGAAGGCCAAGAAGCTGCGCGAGGCGCTGCAGCAGATGGCGGAGGAAGGCGTCGTCCAGCTCTTCCTGCCGCATGACGGCGCTCCCGCCATCGTCGGCGTCGTCGGCGCGCTCCAGCTCGACGTGCTGAAGGAGCGCATGGACGCCGAGTATTCGCTTCCCGTCGATTTCGAGCCCTGCCAGTTCTCGATCGCGCGCTGGGTCTCGTCGGACGACAAGGCGGCGCTGGCGAAATTCGTCGGACTGAAGCCTTCCTCGATGGCCGATGACCTCGACGGCGACCCGGTGTTCATGGCCTCGTCCCAGTTCACGCTGAAATACGACGCCGAGCGCGCGCCCGATGTCCGCTTCTCCGACGTGAAGGACTATCAGAAGGTCACGAAAGGCTGAGCAGACTGCTGTGGCCTGAAAGCGACAGGCCGCAGCGCACGCCTTTCGGGTTGATCCGCATCAATTCGCATCGCGCGAAACGGGCGCTGATGGAGACATGAGCCTTGAGGCGCAACCCGCGCCGCAGGCTCGCGACTCCGGAAGCTGCTGCCATGATATCTCGTTCGATCCGTCTCTCCTTCGCCGCCGCACTGCTCGGCGCCACGGCCCTGACAAGCGCCCATGCGGCCGACCTGCCTTCGGCCAAGGCCGCGCCGCTGGCACCGGTGCTGACCAGCTGGAGCCCGTGGATGATCCGCGGCCGCGCGCTCTTCGTCATCCCGCAGGAGGAGGCGAGCCTGAGGCTGGGCGGCGCGCCGATCGTCGGCGGCAAGGTCGACATCTCCAACTCGGTCGTGCCCGAGCTCGACATCACCTACTTCTTTACCAAGAACATCGCCGCCGAGCTCGTCCTCGGCGTCACCCCGCACAATGTGAAGGGCGCGGGCAGCCTCGCTGGCGCGCGCATCGGCTCGGCCTGGCTGCTGCCGCCGACCCTGATGCTGCAGTACCATTTCACCGATCTCGGCGCCTTCAAGCCCTATCTCGGCGTCGGCGTGAACTACACCGTCTTCTTCGACGAGAAGGCCAAGGGCGGCTTCACCGATTTCGACCTGAAGGATTCCTTCGGCTTCGCCCTGCAAGCCGGCTTCGACTACATGATCGACCAGCACTGGGGCATCAACTTCGATGTCAAGAAGATCTTCCTGGAGCCGAAGGTGAAGGTGAATAACGGGCTCATTGCCGGCAAGGTCAAGATCGACCCCTGGCTGATCGGCACCGGCATCACCTACCGCTTCTGAGATCCAATACGGCTTCGGCGGTTCGACTGGGGAAAAGGGAGCGGTTGGCCGCTCCCTTTTTTGTTTCCACCGCCGACGTTCACACCTCGGCGAAACCCAGCGGGATCGCCGAGGTGGATTTCAGCTCCTCCATCGCGAACATCGAGGTCACGTCACTGAGATCGATGCGCGAGATCAGCTTCTTGTAGAGCGCGTCATAGGCGGCGATATCGGCGACATAGGCCTTGAGCAGATAGTCGATCTCGCCGCTCATCCGGTAGAAGTCGACGATCTCCGGCAGATCGTGCACGGCCTGATGAAAGCGCTCCAGCCACTCCATCGAATGGCGGGCCGTCTTGATCGCGATGAAGACGGTGACGCCGGCCTTGAGCTTCTCCCGGTCGAGCAGCGCGACGCGGCGCTTGATGTATCCGCTTTCCTCCAGCTTCTGCACCCGCCGCCAGCAGGGTGATGACGACAGCCCCACCGCCTCCGCAAGCTCCGCGAGCGGGAGGCTCGCATCCTCCTGCAGCCGCGCCAGAATGCGCAGGTCGAAAGCATCGAGCTTGGCCATGACACCTCGGTTGACTTCGGAATCAGCTTCTTTCCGAAAGAATGAAACGGAGAATATTTTCCAAATATCATCCCATATCAGGCAATTGTTTTCAATTAGGGAAGAAAATTCTCCATCTCCGCAAACTGATGCCTGCACGCGTCCCGTATGATTTTCCCAGCAATCGAGAGGGGAATGGCATGCAGGGATTTCTGAGCGAGGAGCGGCGCGGGGCCGTGCTGCAGAGCCTGCGGACCGATGCCGGCACCCTATCCCGCGACTATCTCACCGCCGCACGCGAAGTCTTGCAGGAACTCGTCGACATGCCGGATCTGATCCAGCGCCTGCCGTTGGAGCGCAAGGCGGGCGGCTACAGCCGCAACCTGCTCGCCGGCAATGAGGACGTCAGCGTCTGGGCGATCGTCTGGGGCGAAGGCTCGGCCACCTCGATCCATGATCACCACTGCTCGTGCTGCTTCGGCGTCGTCTCCGGCACCGTGACCGAGACCTGGTATCGCGCCATCGACGCGACCCGCGCCGTTGCGACCGAGGAGCAAGAGCGCAAGCCGGGCTATGTCGCCTGCATGCTCCCCTCCGGCCCGAACATCCACCGCATGCGCAATTTCGGACCGGGCGAGGCGATCTCGATCCATATCTACGGCTTCGACCACGAGGTTCACGCTTCCTCGATCGAGACCGAATACACTGCTGTCAGCGGCTGACATTCGCAGCGGCTGGAGCTCCGAGGGACAGGGCAAGCCCTGTCCCTCCTGTTTTCTTGATCGGGCTCAGCCCGCCCGGTTGCCCGAGACCACTGCCAGCGCGGCGATGAAGCGGTCGAGGTCAGCTTCCATGATGTAGGGCGCCGGCGAGATGCGGATTGTGTCGCCCTTGGCGACGCCGCCGCGGCGCACCGTCATCACCTTGTGCTTGTCGCGCAGCTCCGCGACGATCGCGTTGGTCTCCGCTGCCGTGCGCTTGCCTGTCAGCACGAAGGAGGTGATGCCGGCGACCATGCTGGGATCGTCCGGCGTCTGGATCTCGACACCCTTCAGCTCGCGCGCCTTGGCCACCCAGTAGTTGCGCAAGTGGCGATAACGCGCCTCCTTGGCCTGCGGCCCGATCTCCTGATGCAGCGCCAGCGCCGTGGGCACCGTGAGCTGCGCGGCGAAGTTCACCGTGCCAGTGTGCAGCCGCGAGCGCACGTCGTTGGCCTTGAAGTCCTCGTCGGCCATATAGGTGTCGATATCGGCCAGGCGCTCCTTGTTGATGTAGAGCATGCCGACGCCGAGCGGCGCGCCGATCCATTTGTGCAGATTGAAGCCGATGAAATCGACGCCGAGATCCTTGGCCTGGAAGTCGACCTGGCCCCAGCTATGAGCGGCGTCGAGGATGGCGTCGGCGCCGCGCGCCTTCGCCATGGCGGCGATCTCCTTGACCGGCATCATCAGGCCGGTGCGGTGGCTGACATGGGTCAGCAGCAGCAGCCGGGTCTTCGGATTGGCCTTGAGCGCAGCGTCGTAGGCATCGAGCACGGCCTGGCGGGTCGCCGGCTCCGGGATGGCAAACTTGACGACATCGACGCCGCGGCGGCCCTTCAGCCAGTTCATCGCATACTGCATCGAGTCATAGTCGAGATCGGCATAGAGCACCGTGTCGCCGGGCTTCAGCTTGTTGTAGCCGGAGATCAGCGCCTGCAGCGCCTCGGTCGCACCGCGCGACAGCGCGATCTCCTCGCGCGCCACGCCGAGGAAGGCAGCGAGCGGCGCGCGGACATCGTCGAGGTCCTTGCCGATCTTGGTGCGGGCATAGACCGTGTTCTCGAAATTCACGAAGTCGGTCAGGCGCTTGTATTCCGCCTTCACCGGCTCGGCCATGATGCCCCAATAGCCGTTCTCGAGGTTCACCATATCGGGTGTCACGGCGTAGAGATTGCGCACGGCCGTCCAATAGGCGGTGTCCGAGCCGATATTCGCCGTCGGCAAAGCCGGCAAGGTGCGGGCCGAGGCCGTCAGGGCCTGCGTCGTCAGCGCGGCGGCGCCGAGGCCGAGCAGCAGCGCACGGCGATTGGTCTCGAGAGCTTGCATGGTCGTCACCTCCTGCGTGGTCGGTGCCGCGTAGCGAGGCGGTGTTTCAGCCCTGTGACGAAACGCGGGGATAAAGGAGAACTTCTGTCCCCGGGTCCGATGGCGGTCGCATGCTGGCCGGCTCAACCCTCGGAGAGCCCTGCGCATGTCGATGTTTGGCTGGACGGGAGCGCGCTCTACGATTGTGGAGCCAGCGCCCTTGGCTGTCACCGAGCCAAAGCTTCGTCGGCTCGCGCCCGATGGAAGCGCCGCTATCCTCGCCGGCATTGCAAGGAGCTTTGATCGGCTGGCACCTGGCTACGGCGTGGCGACGCGGCTGCGCATCTGCCATTTCCTTGCGCAGGCTGCCCATGAGACCGACGCCTTCCGCACGCTCGAGGAATATGGCGGGCCCGCCTACTTCATCCGCCACGAAGGCCGGCGCGATCTTGGCAACACACAGGCCGGCGATGGTGTTCGTTATCATGGCCGCGGCATCTTCCAGCTCACCGGCCGGGCGAACTATCGCCGCTTCGGACAACTTCTCGGCATCGATCTTGAAGCCGAGCCCGAGCACGCGAAAGACCCCGCCATCGCACTCGCCGTCGCCTTTGCTTATTGGCACGAGCGCGGCATCGGCGCGGCCGCCGATGCCGATGATGTCGAGCGGGTGACGAAGCTTATCAATGGCGGACGCAACGGCCTGGCCGAGCGGGCGCGCTATCTGACGCTCGCCAAGACGATCTGGACCTGACCCGCTCTCAGCCGTGCCCGGCCTTCAGCGCCTGGTCGAGATCAGCATAGAGATCCTCGACATCCTCGATGCCGGTCGAGAGGCGCAGCAGGTCGGTCGGACAGGGCGAACCGGCCCCCTCGATCGAGGCGCGGTGCTCGATCAGGCTCTCGACGCCACCGAGCGAGGTCGCACGCTTGTAGAGCCCGACATGGGCCGCAGCCTTGACCGCAGCCGCCTCGCCCCCTGTGACCTGGATCGACAGCATGTAGCCGAAGCCGTTCTCCATCTGCCGCGCGGCAATGTCGTGGCCGGGGTGCTGCGGCAGGCCGGGATAGAGCACGCGCGCCACCAGCGGATGAGCCGAGAGGCGCTGCGCCAGGTCCATTGCCGAGGCCGACTGACGCTCCTGCCGCAGATGCAGCGTGCGCATGCCGCGCATCAGGAGATAGGCCTCGAACGGCCCGAGAATGCCGCCTTGCCCCTTCCGCACGGTCTTGATGCGGTTCCAGAATTCGTCATCGGCATTGGCACAGAGCGCGCCGGCGACGACATCGGAATGCCCGTTCAGAACCTTGGTGGCCGCGTGCATGACGATGTCGGCGCCGAGCGTCAGCGGCCGCGTATGCACCGGCGAGGCGCAGGTCGAATCGACCGCGAGACGCGCGCCAGCCTTGTGCGCGATCTCGGCCGCCGCGGCGATGTCGGTGATGGTCCAGAGCGGGTTCGACGGCGTCTCGATCCAGACGAGCTTGGTCGCACCCGGCTTCACCGCCGCCTTCAGCGCCGCAAGATCGTCGCTCTCGACGAAATCGACCTGCAGGCCCCAGCGCGTCGCCTCGTTGAGCAGCCAGGCTCGCAGAGCCCAGTACATCACCTTGGAGGCGACGACATGGTCGCCGGGCGAGAGCGCCTGGAACACGGCAGTCGCCGCAGCCATCCCTGAGCCGAAGAGCAGCGCGCCGGCCTTCGCCTCTTCCAGCATGGCGAGCACGGTCTGCGCCTCATGCACCGTCTCATTGTCCGGTCGGCCATAGATGAAGCCGGAGGCATAGCCGTTGTCCTCGTCGCGGATATAGGTCGTCGAGACATGGATCGGCGGCACCACGCCCCTGGTCTGCGGATCGACCTTGCCCATCGCCTGCGCGGCGAGGCTCCGCGGGCTCCAGCTTTTCGTGCTCATCGTCTCTCCACGCTTCCTGCTGTGTGCAGCGATCTCACCTGCATCGAAGGTCGAGCAAACTCTAGCGGGCAGCCGCAATTTTAGTTGGCGTTTTTCATCGTTGAGCGACTATTTTCGCCACTGAGGGATATACTCTGATGAAAACCGCCGATCTCGATCGTTTCGATCATGCGCTGCTGGCCGAAGTCCAGCGCGACAACCAGACGCCGGCCCGCATCCTGGCTGAGCGCGTTGGGCTGTCTCAGAGCGCCGTGCTCCGCCGCCTTCGGCGGCTGCGGGCGGAAAAGATCATCACCGCCGATGTTTCGATCGTAAACCCGGCGGTGCTCGGGGTGCCCGTCACGATCCATGTGCTGGTTTCGCTCGTCCGCGGCTCGCAGCTCGCCGACGAGTTCGCACGCAAGCTGGGCTCGCGGCCCGAAATCCGGCAGGCTTCCTATGTGACCGGGGGCGCCGATTTCGTCCTTCACCTTCAGGTGGAGAGCATGGAGGCCTATGCGGCCTTCGCTCGCGAGGTCTTCCATGATGATCCGAATGTCTCGTCGTTCTACACTTATGTCGCCATGCGCGAAGTGGTCGGACCGAACCGGAAGGACCCGTCGGCGCGCCGCACGGCGCCACCCCGTTCGGCACGAAGCTCCTAGAGCCTGCTGACGTTCGGTGGAAACGCACCGTCATTCCGGGCTTGCCCCGGAATCCATCGTAGACCACCGCGCCTTATGATGGATTCCGGATCGGCGTCGCTGTCGCGGCTTGTCCGGAATGACGGGATCGGTTCCGTGAAAATCCAGCGTGCTCTAGCCGATCGAGCGCTCGATCACCTTCATCACGGTCGCGCGCAACTCGGCGATGGTGAAGGGTTTCGCCATCACCTCGGCGACGATCGTCTCCAGGCTCTTCGCCCGTTCGCGTTGTTCGGCGTAGCCCGTCATCAGCATGATGGTCAGCTCGGGGAAGCGCTGCTTGGCGGCGAGTGCCAGCGCGATCCCGTCCATCAGCGGCATGCGGATATCCGTCAGCAGCAGGTCGAAGCGCCCTTCCTCCGCGAGGAGGATGTCGAGCGCCTCGGCGCCATCGGCGGCAGTGAGGCAGCTATGGCCGTCCAGGCTGAGGCCGCGCGCCACCAGCACGCGCAGCGGCTCCTCGTCGTCGACGACCAGAATACGTGACATCGCAGTTCCCTAGAGCATTTTCCAGCGAAGTGGACACCGGTTCGCGTGAAGAAAATGCGACATAACAAAGATTCTAGATGCCGGGCAGGCCGGCCTGATCTTCCGTCTCCACCACGCCGACGAAGGGCAGTTGGCGATAGGAATGCGCCACATCCATGCCGTAGCCGACCACGAAATAGTCCGGGCATTCGAAGCCGACATAATCCGCCTGGATATTGACCGCGCGCTTGTGTGGCTTTTCCAACAGAACCGCGGTGGACACCTTGGCGGCACCACGTGCGGCCAGCAGATCCTTGGCAAAAGCCAGTGTGCGGCCGGATTCCAGGATGTCATCGACCAGAAGCACGTCGCGCCCGCGCACCTCGCTCTGCACGTCGCGCAGAATCTCGACCTGCCCCGACGAGACGGTTCCCGTCCGGTAGCTCGAGAGGTGGATGAACTCGACCTGCGGCGCGAGGCCGATGCGGTGCATCGCGCGGATCAGGTCGGCCGCAAACATGAAACTGCCTTTCAGAACGGCGACGACGAGCAGATCCTTGGGATTGCTGGCGGCGATGGCCTCCGCCATCTCCTGATTGCGCCGCGCGATCGCAGCCTCGTCGTACAGAACCCTGATCCGCCGCTCGGGCATGATGTCTCCGTCTTCATTTCCGACCGCAACCGGCCCGCGCAAGCTCGATGCGCCGGGGCCCGTGCAGCGATTGTTCATGAACGCCGTCCAGCCGAATGGGCCTGATCGACAGGCACCCGTCCTAGCAGCGTCAGTGCGTGCTGGCGATACTGGCGGTTGTCGCGGCCGAAGTGAAGCGCACCCGCACGGATCGCCCGCTTTCCGGGGGAGAAGCCAGCCGGGCCCGGAAACGGATCAATTCGGCAGGCTCCAGACTCGCCCGCGGTGGCTCCGTGGTCCAGGTGTAAAGCGTCGCGCCGGTCGCATCCTTCACCGCGACCTCGATCAGCGGCACTTTCGCCTTGCTCTTGGTGATGTTGGTGACATCGCCCTCGACAACCAGGAAACGGTTCGCACCATCCTCGACGAGCCCGCTCTCGATCGCACCCAGGCTCAGGCCCCGCACATTCACCGGCAGCGCGACCGTCTCGAAGACGCTTGCGAGCTGCGGCGCAGCGCGCACGACTGCGTTGCGTTGCCAGGCGACGAGACCGAGCAGGGCAAGGCCCGCGACAGCGGCCGCCGCGGGCAACGCCGCCGCACGCCCCCGCCAACCCCTCCCCCTGGAAGCGGTTGCCTTCGCTGCGGCACGCTTGCTGCGCCTGGCGGCAGGCCTGATGTCGGCGACCACGTCGGATTCTGCTTCGGCGACTGCCTTTTCACTGGTTTCGGCGGCAAGTGCCGTGATCTCGGCATCGATGGCGGCAGCGCGCGCCATCTCCTCTGCCAGCAGGGCTTTCGTCTCCTCCTCGCTCGGCGCATCGGGAAAGACGGCAGCCGGCTCGACATGCCACGCCGTCTTGCAGCTGGCGCAGCGGACCTTTCGACCTTCCGGCCCCAGTTTGGCCGCGTCGAGTTCATACTGGCTGGCACAGGATGGGCAGACAATCAGCATGGGCTTGGGGCAATCTCTTCGCAACGATGGCCGGGTGTCTCCGGTACGCTTCGGTCCGGGATTCGTCCCTCAGGACCTGGCGCGACGACAGGCTCTGAAACACGGATGGCGGCGAACGGAAATGCCCGCTGCTATTGGCACGATTTATGGTTAACGCCCCGTGAAGACTCTGTGGCGCAAACTGCCCCCATCGCGTCGTTCCGGGCAGGCCTGCATGCGGTGTAGGATCGGCCCGGATACGCGTTTCGCTGAGTGAGGAAGACCGCTTGGTTCGGTTCGAAAATGTCGGCCTGCGTTATGGCATGGGCCCGGAGGTGCTGAAGGACATCAACTTCAGCATCGCGCCGCGCTCGTTCCAGTATCTCACCGGCCCGTCCGGTGCCGGCAAGACGACGTTGATGCGCCTCATCCTGATGGCGTTGAAGCCGACACGCGGGCTGGTGAACCTGTTCGGGCAGGACGTCTCGCGCCTCGATGCCGACACGCTCACCGCCTTCCGCCGCCGCATGGGCGTGGTCTTCCAGGATTTCCGCCTGCTCGACCATCTCACCGTCTATGAGAACGTTGCGCTGCCCTTGCGCGTCCTCGGCAAGGAAGAGGCGAGCTATCGCGCCGAGGTGGTCGAATTGCTGCGCTGGGTCGGCCTTGGCGAGCGCATGCATGCCGTGCCGCCGGTCCTGTCCGGCGGCGAAAAGCAGCGCGCCGCCATCGCCCGCGCGTTGATCGGCCGGCCGGAACTGCTGCTCGCCGACGAGCCGACCGGCAATGTCGATCCCGGCCTAGGCCGGCGGCTGCTGCGGCTGTTCATGGAGCTGCAATCGCTCGGCACCGCCGTGATCATCGCGACGCACGATCTCAATCTGATGGACATCTACGACGCGCCGCGCCTCGTGCTGGCCGACGGGCAGCTGCATGTCGATGCCTGAGCTCAACCATCCCGAACCGGAGCGTGAGGAAAGGACGCTGCCGCCCAACCTGCGGCGCGACCTGCCGCTCGTGCCCGTGGACAGCGTCGCCGGCCGCGCGCTGATGGCGGTGATCGCGATCCTGACCTTCCTGGCCGCGCTCAGCGCCGGCGCCGCGGTGCTCGCCGCGCGCGCTTCCGACCAATGGCGTGGGGCCATCTCCAATGAGATGACCATCCAGATCCGGCCCGATTCGCATCGCAGCATCGATGACGACGTCGCGCGCGCCGTGGCGATGGCGCAGGCGCTCGACGGCATCGACAGCGTGCGCGCCGTGCCCAAGGCCGAATCCGACAAGCTGCTCGAACCCTGGCTCGGCACCGGCCTCGATCTCGTCGAACTGCCGGTGCCGCGCCTGATCGTTCTCAAGCTCAAGGCGGGCGCCAGCCCGGATCTGGCGAGCTTCGGCCCGACGCTGCGCCGCGAGGTGCCGACGGCCATCCTCGACGATCACCGGCTCTGGGTCCGGCGGCTTTCGGCCATGGCCGGCACCATCGTCGCCTCCGGCTTCGCGATCGTGCTGCTGGTGCTGACGGCGGCGGCGCTCGCCGTCGCCTTCGCCACACGCGGCGCGATGGCGGGCAGCCGCGACAGTGTCGAGGTTCTGCATTTCGTCGGCGCCGATGACGGTTTCATCGCCCGTGAATTCCAGAGCCGCTTCATCAGGCTGGGTCTCAGGGGCGGCGCCATCGGCGGTCTCGCCGCGATCCTCGCCATCGCCCTCATCGGCTTCGTCGTCTCGCGCTGGCGCACGGCGCCGGAAGCCGAACAGCTGCAGGCGCTGTTCGGCGCCTTCGAGATCGGCTGGGCCGGCTATGCCGCGGTGCTGCTCGTCGCGGTGGTGGTCGCCGCCATCGCCGGTCTCGTCTCGCGCTTCACCGTCCGTCACTATCTGAGAATGCTGGCATGAGCGCGCGCGAAGCGACGGCCGGCCGGCAACGGATCCTTCACTCCTGCGGCGAAAGCCGGCATGCTGCCGCCGCCGTTATGCCCGAATGCCGGGTTATGCCAACGATATCATGGCCATGATCGGCAGCACGAAGGACGATCTCGGGATCGAGCCGCCGGATTCAGCGATCCGGGGCTCCGGGCGGGCTGTGCGGCCCCCGCTGCGCCGCATTCTGGCTCTGACCGTCGCTGCGCTCGCAGGGACCGGTGTCGCGCTGCTCGGCCTCGGCTATGCGCGTTTCGCCTCGGCCATCGACGCGCAGGAACCGGCGACTTCACCGCGCACGGATGCGATCGTGGTGGTCACCGGCGGCGCCCAGCGCATCGGCGACGCCATCGGCCTGCTCGGGGCGGAGCGCGGCTCACGGCTCCTGATCAGCGGCGTCAACGAGAAGACCAGCCGCGAGGAGCTGGCCAAGCTCAACCCCGCCGCCCGCGACCTGCTCAATTGCTGTGTCGATCTCGATTATCGCGCCCGCAATACCATCGGCAACGCCATCGAAGCCCGGCGCTGGGTCCGCCAGCACGGTTTCCGCTCGCTGCTGGTCGTGACCTCGAACTACCATATGCCGCGCACGGTCGCGGAATTCGCCCACGCCATGCCCGGCGTCACGCTGATCCCCCATCCGGTCGTGACCGAGCATCTCGACACGACAGGCTGGTGGTATCGCTGGGCGGCGATCAAGGTTCTCGCGCCCGAATACGCGAAATATCTCGTCGCACGCTTGCGCAGCCTCATCGAAAGCGATCCCGAGAATTCGCGGCTCTCGGTGATCACCGGCGGCCGCAAGCCAGTCTCGTCGAAGCCGGCCGAGTTTCTGGGCCCCGCGGCCGAGAAGCGCTCCCGGCTGCAAGGCCATTCCCGCCACGAGGGCTGAGCCCTGAAACCGCGCAAGCGCTTGACCGGCGCCGCGTCTCAGGCTCATTGCGCAGCATGCTCGTCCTGCGCTCCCTCGCCTTCAACACCCTCTTCTATGCCAATCTCGTCCTCTGGCTGATCTTCGTGATTCTGCCGGCGCTGCTGCTGCCGAGGCGGATTCTGCTGGCGGTGGCCATCGCCTGGTCGCGATCCTCGCTCTGGCTGCTGCGCGTGGTCGCCGGCACGCGCTGCGAGATCAGCGGCATCGAGAACATCCCGCAGGGCGGCCTGATGGTCGCTGCGAAGCATCAGTCCTTCGTCGAGACCTTCGCGCTCGTCACGGTCTTCCAGAACCCAGTCTTCATCCTGAAGCGCGAGCTGACCTGGATTCCGGGCTTCGGCTGGGCGCTGTCCAAACTGCGCATGATTCCGGTCAACCGCGGCGCCCGCGCCCGCGCCCTGTCCGACGTCACCCGCCGCGCCAAGGTCGAGCTCGGCCAGAACGGCCGCCAACTGCTGATCTTCCCGGAAGGTACGCGTCGCCCTCCCGGCGCGCCACCCGCCTACAAATTCGGCGCCGCCCATCTCTATGCCGAACTCGGCGTCCCCTGCGTCCCCGTCGCGCTCAATACAGGCCTGTACTGGCCGCGCCGCAAGTTCCTGCGCCGCCCCGGCACGATCCGCATCGAGATCCTGCCGCCGATCATGCCGGGGCTCGACAAGGTGACCTTCCAGCACGAGCTGCAGGGACGAATCGAGCCGGCCTGCGACAGGCTGCTGGCGCAGGGCCGGGCGGAACTCGCCACGCGTGGCCTCGACCCGCTCGCGACGCAGGCTCCTGACAAACCCTGACAGCAGAACCTTACGCCGTCCCAGGAGCTGCCAGCTTCGGTGCTTGACTTATCACCATGTTGTTCCCATTTTGTTCCTATCACGGAGGAACGGACATGGCCGCTCTCGCCTATCGCTACACCCCGGATCTTTTCGACGAGCTACCGGCGGCGCGCGAGATGCCGCTACGCAGCACCGCGAGCCTCAGCGAGCGCCGCTTCACCGCCTGGCGCGGCCGCTCGGGCCGGCGCTATGTCGCCTCGGTCTTCGCCGTCGATGATAGTCATGCACTCGGCTTCACCGATGCCGTGCTGCTCGCGGTCTCTACCGAGCGGCGCATCATCGCGGCGCGGGATTCCGGCCCCTTCGGTGTCGAAGCGGCGCTGGGCCGCTGGCAGCGCGCGATCATGGCCGCAGGAGCCGCCGAGATCCACGTGCATCTTCTCGCCGAGGATGGCTTGAGCCGTCGCGCCGCGCTGCTCGACCTGATGCCGGAAGCCAGCCCGGAAGCCTGATCAGCCGCCTGCCTCAGCCACCTGCCAATGGCGGATGCGGGGCGCCGAGGCCAGGCGCCAGCTGCTGCGCGAGGCCGGCCAGGACCGGGTCGTAGATCCCCATCTTGCGCAGATGCTCATGCGTCTGCAGCACATAATCCGGGTTCTCGCCGGACTGGCCCCTTCCCTGCCGAACGAGCTTGAGCAGCTGCGCGGGCGGCAGCCTGCCGGCATATTGCAGGTGCTTGCGATCGGCGACATAGACCAGCCCGCGCGCCTGCCGGCCATCCTCCAGCCTGAGCGGAACATGGCGTTCGAGATAGACCGCCGTCGGCTGCTCGCGCCCCCTCAGATATTCGACCGTCTCCCGCGCCTGCGCCGCCGCAACCCGGAAGGCAAGCCCCCGGCAGACGCCGCCGCGATCGAGACCGAGGACCAGCCCCGGCCGCTCCGGCGTGCCGCGATGGACATGCGAGAAGACGCAGAGCGAGCGGTGATAGCCGTGCAGCCGCGCCTGCACGCTCTCCTCGAAAGCGAAGCCCGGCCGCCAGATCAGCGAGCCATAGCCGAAGACCCAGAGATCGGTCGCACCGAATTCGGTCGTCATCGCCATCCCATAATTTGGCCGCGTCAGCCTGCTTGCTGGGCCGCGCCGTCCAGCGCAAGAGCTTTCTCGCTCTGGCGCCGGCTCCTTCGGCGAGCTAAGGCATCGGACCGAAAAGTGAAACTCGGTTTTCGGTCGAATCCGATGCCACATTGAAAAGCGATATCGCCAGGGCCGTCTTGGCCCTGGCGATATCGCGCGCCGCCCGTCTCCGCGCAAGGAACGCCTGCCGCATGACCGATCCCCTTCCAACGCGCCGCCAGAGCCGCTTCTGGCTCTACGGTCCCACGCTCCTGCTCGTCATCCTGGCCGCGGCCTGGTCGGCCTTCTGGTTCTATGCGCGCGGGCGCGCCGCGACCGAGATCGACGCCGCCATGGCGCGCGAGGCCGAGCGCGGCCGGAGCTGGACCTGCGCCGACCGCACGATCGGCGGCTATCCCTTCCGAATCGAGCTGCGCTGCAATGCGCTCGCTCTGACCTCGACGCGCTGGGGAGACGCCATCCGCGTCGAAACCGGCCCCGCCGTCGCCGTCGGCCAGGTCTATTCGCCCGGTCTCGTGATCTTCGAGCTCACCGGCCCCGCCAAGGTCACCCTGCCGGAAGGCCGCTCGCTCGCTCTCACCTGGACGAACCTCGATGCCAGCCTCGCCTGGCGCGATCCCGAGCGCTTCGCCCTCGTCGCCAGCGATGTCACGGCCGTTCAGACGACGCCCGGCCTGAACCCCGAAACCTGGAGCAGCAAGACCCTGGAAGCCCATCTGCGCCGCAATCCGGCGCGGCCGGCGACCGACCAGGCCGTCGACATCGCCGTCACGGCCAAGGGTACGGTCCTGCCGCCGATCGACACGCTGCTCGGCAACACCGATACCGGCGAGATCGCGCTGCAGGCGACGCTGACCCAGGCGGAAGCTTTCCGCAAAGGCTTCAACCCCGATGCGCTGGAGAGCTGGCGCGGCGCCAACGGCGCCTTCGAGCTGACCCGCCTCGTCTCGACCAAGGGCAAGGCCCGCGTCGACGGCGGCGGCCAGTTGCAGCTGGATCCGATGCGTCGCGTCTCCGGCGATCTCCGGCTGGCAGCGGCCGGCATCGAGCAGATCGGCGGCATTCGCATCGGCAACCTGCTCGGCGGGCTCGGCGGCCTTCTCGGCGGGCGCGGTCCCGATCCCGCGGCGACGCCCGGCCTCACCCCGCTGCCGCCGGTGTCGCTGCGCGAAGGCCGGGTCTTCATCGGGCCCTTCCGGCTACCACTCCAGCCACTCCCGCCGCTCTATTAGAGCCATTGGCAGGCCGTCATGCTCGGGCTTGACCCACGGCTGTCCGGTTCGCATCGTGCTGGCGGGTGCCGATGTAGTCTCCTCCCTTCCCCCTTGTGGGGAAGGGTATGGGGATGGGGGTGGTGCCGCCTGGTGAGCGGCCTCCGGACAAGACGAGCCGGCGCTGGCCGCTGAGCCAACCTCCCGGGCACGAGCCCTGCTTTCCGACCCCCACCCCTGCCCCTCCCCACAAGGGGGAGGGGTTCCCCGCGCCTGTCATGACGCGCGAAACGAAAAAGGGGCGCCGAGGCGCCCCTTGAACATATCTGCGCTGCAGCACCCGGCTCAGCCAACCGGCAGGGCCGCGCGCGGCGCCTCGATGCGGGTGATGGCCTTCTTGACCGCCTCCTGCACCTTCTCGAAGGCGCGCACCTCGATCTGGCGGACTCGCTCACGCGAGACGCCGAACTCCTCGGAAAGCTCCTCGAGCGTGATCGGATCCTCGGCGAGGCGGCGCGCCTCGAAGATCCGGCGCTCGCGCGGATTCAGCACGTCGAGCGCCTCGCGCAAGGCCGCATGGCGGTTGCTGCTCTCCTCCGAATCGGCGAGGCGGCGCTCCTGGCTCTCGGAATCATCGACGAGCCAGTCCTGCCACTCGCCCTCGCCATCCTCGCGCAGCGGCGTGTTGAGCGAGGCGTCGCCGCCGAGGCGGCGGTTCATCTCGACCACATCCTGCTCGTTGACGCCGAGCTTGGTCGCGATCTGCTTGACCTGATCGGGGCGCAGATCGCCCTCGCCCAGCGCCGAGATCTTGCTCTTGGCCTTGCGCAGGTTGAAGAACAGCTTCTTCTGGTTGGCCGTAGTGCCCATCTTCACCAGCGACCAGGAGCGCAGGATGTACTCTTGAATCGAGGCCTTGATCCACCACATCGCATAGGTGGCAAGGCGGAACCCCTTGTCAGGCTCGAAGCGCTTGACCGCCTGCATCAGGCCGACATTGCCCTCGGACACGACCTCGCCGATCGGCAGGCCGTAGCCGCGATAGCCCATGGCGATCTTGGCGACGAGGCGAAGATGCGAGGTGACGAGCTTGTGCGCCGCATCGCGGTCGCCATGCTCGCGCCAGCGCTTGGCCAGCATGTATTCCTCGCTCGGTTCCAGCATTGGGAACTTGCGGATTTCGTCGAGATAACGTGACAGCCCGCCCTCGGCGGACAGGACAGGCAGCGAAGCACTCGCCATGCGCGTGTCTCCTCATCGAGGCCCCCGCCGTGCGGCAGACCCACCGCGCGATCAACCTTCGCGCAGGTTTCGGATGATGCGAGTAGATCCAACGCAGAAACTGCTCTGGAGTTCGGCTGGACTGATCGCGTGCGGCGCCCCCTTGGCCATCCGCATCCGACAACCCCAGTATATGCGAACTCAGTCTGGCGGAAAGGTGGCAGAGAAGCCAGATCGCCTCACAGCGTCGCGAGGGCGGCTTGCAGATTCGCAAAATCCGCAGGCGGCTCGGACTCGAATAGCATTTCCTCACCCGTGGCGGGATGGGCGAATCCGAGGATGGCGGCGTGCAGCGCCTGCCGCCCCAGCGCGGCGAGCGCGGCTTGCGCCTCCGCAGGCAGCCGCACCGCCTTGGTGGCAAATCCCGAGCCATAGAGCTGGTCGCCGAGCAATGGGTGGCCGATATGACTCATATGCACGCGGATCTGATGCGTGCGCCCGGTCTCCAGCCGGCACTCGATCAGGCTGGCGAGAGGCTCCGTCTCGTCGAGCCCCTTGAGCAAGGGCGGGTAACGCTCGATCAATTCGATATGCGTGATCGCCTCGCGGCCGCGCCCCTCCTTGACCACCATCATCTTCTCGCGATTGCGGTTCGATCGCTCGATCGGCGCATCGATCGTGCCCTCGCGCAGGCGCGGCGTACCCCAGACGATGGCGAGATAGGCCCGCTGCAGCGGGCCGGTGCGGCCATGGTCGGCAAACTGTTTGGCGAGTTTCTGATGCGCCTGGTCGTTCTTGGCGACGACGAGCAGCCCGCTCGTATCCTTGTCGAGCCGGTGCACGATGCCGGGACGCCGGACGCCGCCGATGCCGGAGAGGCTCTCGCCGCAATGGGCGATCAGCGCGTTGACGAGCGTACCGTCCTCATGCCCGCCCGCCGGATGCACGACGAGCCCCGCCGGCTTGTCGATGACGATGAGATGCTCATCCTCGTAGACGACATCGAGCGGGATATCCTGCGCGATCGGCTCGGCCGGCTTGGCCTCGGGCATGACGAGGGCGAGTTCGTCGCCTTCGACAACCTTGCGGCTGGCATCGCTGGCGACGGCGCCGTTGAGGCGGACACCGCCCTCCTTGATGACCTGCTGCAGCCGCGCACGCGAAATCTCGCCGGCGAGCAGGGCAAGCGCCTTGTCGAGACGCTGGCCGGCCTGTTCGGGGCCAACCCGCAGGGTCACGCTGGCATTCGGATCGAGAACGGATGTCATCGCGCCGCTATACGGTGCATGCGGCGCGACCGCACGCGTTTTTCGGGGCTACCACCGTCATGCTCGGGCTTGACCCGAGCATTTCAGCAAGGAGAAGCGCGGGCACCGCGACGTTCCCCCTCTCCCCTTGCGGGAGAGGGTTGGGGTGAGGGGTCGTGCTGCCCTGAATCGGTGGCGTCACTGGATGAATGCTGAACTTGAAAGGTCGCGAGACCCCTCATCCGTCAGCGCTTCGCGCTGCCACCTTCTCCCGCAAGGGGAGAAGGAAAGGCTGCGCTCAGCCAAACAGGCGGAAGCCGCTCTTCTTCGGCTCCGGCGGCGGCTCGTCGTCCGGCCCCGGATCGTCCGGCGCATGCGAGACCGGAAAGATCACCGGCTTGGGCGGCGCGGCCTCGCGCGCAGACGCAGCCGGCTTGGCGGCCTCAGCCGACTTGGCTTCAGCCGGCTTCGCGACCTCCGCCACCGTCTCGAGCGGTTTCGTCTCTGCCGCCAGCTTAGGCTCCTCCTTCGGAGCGGGCGATGCAGCCGCCGCGACCGGCTCCGGCTTTGGCTCTTCCTTCGGTGCAGGCGCAGCCGGGGGAGCGACCGCCGCCGGCTCGATCGTCGTGACTGAGTGCGGCTTGATCTCGATCAGCTTGGTCGAATCGTCGAGATCGACCAATACGTCGTCGAGCGCCTGAGGCGGGCTCCCCAGCGTCGCAGGCGGCACAGTCCAGACGAAGGCGTCGAGCCGGCCGGTGATCGGCGAGACCGGCATCCAGTGGTCGGAGACCAGGCCGTCGGCGACCCAGGCCGCATCGCGCGGCGCCCGCGTCGCCCGTGCCAGCCATTCGCGAACCCGGCCGGCAGCGCCATGCTCGGCTTCCTCCAGCTCGGCCATCAGCAGGCAGGCGCGCACCGAGGCTCCACCGGCGAGCAGCGGCTTCAGGGTTTCGCGCGCCTTCTGGAATTCACGTCCCTGAATCGCAGCCCCAGCCAGCACCAGCACGCTCTCGGGATCGGCAGGCCGGAGCTTCGACAGGGTGGTCGCACGGTTGAGCCGATCGAGCGCGCTGTCGCCCGGCCGCGCGTCGAGATAGGCGGCGGCGATGTCGGGATGCGGCGCTTCCCGCCAGGCGGTCTCCAGCAGCTTGGACGCCTTGCGGACATCGCCCCGCTCCGACAGCATCCGCCCGGCAAGCGCGGCGGCCGGCGTCAGCGACGGCGCGAGCTTCACCGCTTCAAGCGCGGCGGCAAGTGCCTTCTCCGGCTCGCGGTCCCGCTCCTGCAGCGCTTCGGCGGCGAGCAAAACGGCGCGCTGGCGCCGCGCTTCCGCCTTGTCAGCGAGCCGCAACGCGGCGCGGCGTTCGACGGCCGTGCGCGCCGCCTGCCAGTCGCCGGCATTGGTGTGGAAATCGAGCAGCGCGTCATTGGCCCAGGCGAGCGAGGGCGAGCGGCGCACCGCATCATCGGCAAAGGCGCGGGCCGCCGCCATGTCGCCGCGGCGCTTGGCCTCGACGAAGAGCCCGCGCAGGCCGAGCACGCGCGTCTCCGGCTTGTCGAGCATCGCCTTGAAGGCAGCCTCCGCCTGGCCGCGATCGCCCGAGAGCTGCGCGGTCTGCGCTTCCAGCAGCAGCGTCAGCGGCTCGTTCGGCGCGAAGCGGCGCGCCTCGCCGGTATAGCGCCCAGCCGCGACGGGATCGCCCGCCCCGATCGCCACCATGCCGCGCGAGACGGCCTCGAAGCCGCGGGCCCGGCGCCTGGCGCGCGAGGACAGGCTGAAGGCCGATGGCAGGCCGAAGACGAAGCGCAGCACCGCCCAGACCAGCAGCACGATGAAGGCGAGCGCCACGACGCCGATCGCGGCGATCGCAACGCTGGTCTCGATCCGATAGCCCTGCCAGAGCACCGAGACCTCGCCCGGACGATCCGCGAGCCAGACGGCGCCGAAGGCAAGGCAGGCGAAGACGGCGAGATAGATGAGAACGCGAACCATAGACCCTCTATCCTCCGTCAGCCGGCAGCGCCGAGCGCCGCGACCGCATCCTGCGCGATCTTGCCGATCGCCGCATCCGCCGCCGCCCGCTTCTGCAAATCGGCGCCGAAATCCGCACTGGCACGGCGCGCCGGCTCGGGCAACTGTCCCCACAGCGCCGCCGCCTTCGGCATGTCGCCCGCCGCGATGGCCGCCTCCAGCCGGATCGGCAAGGTCGCCGGGTCGTTCGAACCACTATCGCTGACCGGGCGGACCGTGACGATGCGGCTCGCGAGCCCGATGAGCTTGTCCGACCAGCTGTCGGATTGCGGCGTGACCTCGCGCTGGAACATCGCGCCATGCTTGCGGAAGCCGGTGAGCAGAGCCTGTTGTGTCGGCGCGCCGGAAGACGCGACAGCAGCGAGAGCCGCCAGATCCGCTTGCGTGACGCCGCTCTTCGCCAGCGCCGCGACGTCGCTGGCGAAAGAACGTCCGCCGCTGAGCGCACGCTGCACCCGCTCGGCCAGCACGACCCGCGCCGCGGCAGTCGCCTCGGGGCCAACTGCGGCCACGCTCTTCGCCTGCGCCTCGACCGCACCGATGCGGCCGGAGAGCTGGTCGAGCCGCTGCCCAAGTGTCGCGGTCGCGGCCTCTACCCGCTGGACCTGCGCCGCGAAGGCACCCGTGTCGGGCGCCTGCGGGTTCGCGAGTGTTCCCAGCTTCCCGGCCAGCGCCTGCACCTCGGAACCTGCCTTCGTCACCGCCTCGGACGCAGCCGTCGCCTTGCGATCAGCCGCGGACACGCCGGTCTGGACGGTATCGATCCGGTTGCGCAGCTCGGCGATCTGCCCGCCGGTCACGGCCGGTCCAGCCCGGTTCAGGGCAAGAAAGACGCCTCCAGCGCCGATGACGCCGCCAACAAGGCCAGCCGCGATCAGCGGAAGCCAGGGCGTTCTCGCCGGCACCGGGCGTTCGACAGCGTCCCGCTGCGGCTCGACGGGCGGCGACGTGAATTCCTGCGGCAGCGCCTCCGTCGGCGCGATCGCTTCCGGCGGATGCGCATCCGCCTCGGCGGCCTCCGGCTGCGGCGTGGCTGCCTCCGCCGCGGCCTTGAGCTCGATGGTCGGCGGCGTGCGCTTCAGGCTGCCGCGCGGCTCCGGCCGGGTGGGATCGGTGGCGCCCGCACGCGCGGAAACCTGCTCCAGCGCGGCGAGCATCCCCGCTTCCTCCGGGTGTTCGGAGACCAGAACAGTGCTGGCGCCGGCTGCGATCAACGGCGCGGCGACGTCGGCGGAGAGGACGACATGAGTGAGTTCGAGCGCGTCGTCGGCGACGCCCGCCGCCTGCGCCAGCGTGATGAAGGTGCGTGCGCCGCGCGCCGAATAATGCAGGGCCGCATCGCCCGGCTGGCCGTGCCGCAGCGCGGCTTGCGTATCCTCGGGCAGGACGGAGACCGGCTCGGCCGCATAGGCGGTCCAGAGCGTCACCGCGTAGCCGGCCTCCTTGAGCCGGTCTGGCACATCCTCCTTGCGATCCCGCCCGACGATCATCAGGAGCTTCGCCGGGGCCGGCAGAGTGCGCTTGATCAGCTCGATGAGGTCGTTGCGGTCGCCATCGGCGCTGCGCGCATCCTCGAGCCCGGCTTCGCGGACCTTGGTCGCCGTCCGCGCACCGACCGTAAAGACCGGCAGGTCACGCCAGTCGGCCGGTCCTTCGGTGAGCGCCGGGACGGCGTTGCCGCTTGTCAGCACGATCGCATCGAAAGGACCCTCCGGTGCAGCTCCGGGCAGCCGAACCACGTCGAAGAGCGGCGCAAGCACAGGCTCGAAACCATGATCGGCAATGGCGCGCCCGGTCCGTTCGGCATCAGGACGGGGACGGAAGACGAAGACGCGCATTCACAGCTCCTGACAAGAAGGGCAACGACCGCAGGACGATGCGCGAACGATGCAGCTTCCCGCGATCAGTCCGCATTGAGGCGGAACAATGATGCCGTGCATGCCGTCTCCGTTTTTGTCTCTGCCGCAAAGGTCGTGGCCCACGCCCCTTGGCCTTGCACCCTACCCCGCACTATACGAAGGAATGGCCGGCGAGGAACTGCCGGACATGGTCCTTCATCCCGTTCTTCCGTTCCGTGAGGTTAATCGAACGATCATGCGTGTCCTTGGGATCGAGACGACCTGCGACGAAACAGCGGCCGCGATCGTCTCCGTCGAGCGCTCGGGCGAGAGCAAGATCCTGTCGAACGAGGTGCTGAGCCAGATTGCCGCCCATGCGGCCTATGGCGGCGTCGTCCCGGAGATCGCCGCACGCGCCCATGTCGAGGCGATCGACCGCATCATCGCACGCGCCTTCTCCGATGCGGGCCTGAAGCCCGGCGACATCGATGCCGTCGCGGCGGCGGCCGGCCCCGGCCTCGTCGGCGGCGTCATGGTGGGCTTGACCGCCGGCAAGGCAATCGCGCTCGCGACCGGCAAGCCCTTCATCGCGATCAACCATCTCGAGGCGCATGCGCTGACCGCCCGCCTCACCGACAACCTCGCCTTCCCCTATCTGCTGCTGCTCGTCTCGGGCGGCCACACCCAGCTCTTGGCCGTACGCGGCGTCGGCGACTATCTCAGGCTCGGCGGCACCATCGACGATGCGGTGGGCGAAGCCTTCGACAAGATCGCCAAGATGCTCGCTTTGCCCTATCCGGGTGGCCCCTCGGTCGAGCGCGAAGCGCTGAAGGGCGATCCCGAGCGCTTCGATTTCCCGCGGCCGATGCAGGGACGCGCCAATCCCGATTTCTCGCTCTCCGGCCTCAAGACCGCCGTGCGCCTCGTCGCCGAGCGCATCGCCCCGCTCTCGGACAACGACGTCGCCGATCTCTGCGCCTCCTTCCAGGCCGCGATCGTCGACGTCATGGTGGACCGCACCCGCGCCGGCCTGCGCGCCTGCCGCGAAGCCGGCATCACGCCGTCGACACTGGTCGTCGCCGGCGGCGTCGCCGCCAATCAGGCGATCCGCAGCGGCCTGACACGCCTCGCCACCGAAGCCGGGCTGCCGATGGTCGCCCCGCCACAGGCGCTCTGCGGCGACAATGGCGCGATGATCGCCTGGGCCGGGCTGGAGCGGCTTAGGCTTGGCCTCGTCGACGATATGACGGTCGCCGCGCGTCCACGCTGGCCGCTCGACGAACTCTCGGCCAAGCCCACAACCGCCGCATGAAGCGCAAGGCGGCCTACGCGACCATCGGCGTCGTCGGCGCCGGCTCCTACGGCGCGGCGCTGGCACTCGCCACGACCCGCGCCGGGCGCAAGGTCCGGCTCTGGGCGCGCGACCCCGACACCGTCGCGGCCATCGAGCGCAGCCGCCAGGTGCCGCGCCTGCCCGATATCGCGCTGCCCGAGTCGATCCACGCCACGGCCTCTCTTGCCGACCTCGCCGACTGTGACGCGCTGATCGTCGCCGTGCCGACCCAGAATTTGCGCTCGGCCTGCCAGAATCTGGCAGAGCATCTGACAACCGGCGTGCCGATCATCTCCGCCGCAAAAGGCATCGAGCAGACGAGCGGACTGTTTCCCACGCAGATCATCGAAAGCATTCTGCCCGGTGCCCGGACCGCGATCCTGTCGGGCCCGAGCTTCGCCATCGACATCGGCCGTGGCTTGCCGACGGCGGTGACACTCGCAGCGGCAGAACCAAAGCTGGCGCAGGCACTGGCCGAAACGCTGAGCTCGCCAGCCTTCCGCATCTATCATTCGGACGATCCGCTCGGCGTCGAGATCGGCGGCGCCGCCAAGAACGTGCTCGCCATCGCTGCCGGCATCGCCATCGGCCTCGGCTATGGCGAAAGCGCGCGCGCGGCGCTGGTCGCGCGCGGCTTTGCGGAGTTGCGCCGCTTCGGCGAGGCCTATGGCGGCGAAGCGGAAACCTTGATGGGGCTGTCGGGCCTCGGCGACGTCGTGCTGAGCTGCGCCTCGCCGCAATCGCGCAATTTCGCCTATGGACTGGCGCTCGGACAGGGTCGTAAGCCTGCCGAAGCTGCCGGCGGCAAGCTCACCGAAGGCGCCTTCACCGCTCCGATCCTGGTCGAGATGGCCCGGTCGCGGAACATCGAGACGCCTATCGCGGAAGCGGTCTCCGAGATCATCGCCGGGCGCATCGGCGTGAGGGAGGCCGTGGCCGCCCTGCTCGCCCGGCCGATCCGGGCGGAACGATAGGGAGAAGGACATGGCAAACGACTGGTCCGATCTCACCAAGCGCGTCGCGCGCGGCATCGCCGAAGTGCGCAAGACGACGGGCTCGGAGCTTGTCGCCGAGGGCCAACCCGTCCCACTGGCCGGGCGGATTGCAGGCCCTGTGCTTCAGCATCGCCGACGCAAGGCCGAGGGCACGCATCGCTTCGTGCTGATCCTGCCTTTCGGCGAAGGCGAGGTGCGGGTCGAGCTCGACCCCAAGGATTACGCCGCGCTGACGCGCGAGATGGTGCGGTTCTGGAATGAACAGGGCGAGGCGGCCTCGCAACCGCCGGTGCCGCTCAAGGAGGACGAGGCCTGATGGCTCACTGGCTGATCAAATCCGAACCTTCGGTCTGGTCCTGGGACGACCAGGTCAAGGCCGGCGCCAAGGGCACGCATTGGGACGGGGTGAAGAACCACACCGCCAAGCTCAACCTGATGGCGATGAAGCAGGGCGATCAGGTCTTCTTCTACCACTCCAATGAAGGTCTCGAGGTCGTCGGCATCGTCGAGGTCATCAAGGAAGCCTACCCTTGGGAAGCGGCCGGGCCGCCATGGGTACTGGTCGATTTCAAGGCGGTGAAGCCGCTGCCCAAACCGGTGTCGCTCGCCGCGGTCAAGGCCGACCCGAAGCTCGCCAAGATGTCGCTCGTCACCTCCTTCCGCCTCTCGGTCCAGCCGGTGACGGACGAGGAATGGGCGATCGTCTGCAAGATGGGCGGCCTCTGAGCGCTCGGCGCTTTTAACGGAACCGTACCGTCATTCCGGGGCTTCGCGTCAGCGAAGAGCCCGGAACCCAGAACCGATGCCCTCACTCGCGAAGGGGGACGTTCCCGAGTCTTCCGGAAGAACCGCATCGGTTCTGGATTCCGGGCTCAGGCCTTCGGCCTGCCCCGGAATGACGGCGCAGTTCGCAAAATCCGCAACACCAAGCGCTCAGCCGCGATAATATTCGGCGAAGGGCGGATAGCTCGCCAGGGCGCGCGGCCGATAGGGCAGCCTCTCATCGAGGATCGGCACAGCCGCAGCCTCAAGGCGCGGCTCGACAGCCTGCGCCATCCGCGCTGGCTGCGGCTGGAAGCCGTTCAGCACGAAACCCTCCCGCGTGCCCTCGCTCCAGGGCAGCCACGAGGTCTTGCGCTCGTCATGCTGCCGGCCGAGCGCGTCCGGCCTGAGCTCCGCGACCAGCCCCGGCTCGACGATAAGTGGGGGCGTGGCGGCCCGCGCTTCCGCGATCATCCAGCCGAGCGCCAGGTCGGACAGGCCCATCTGCAGACCATAGCCGCCACCGATATCGGTATGCACGCCGGCAAACCAGAGCTGCCTGATCTGCCCCGGCGGCGCTTGCGTCTCGTCCCAGAGCTCGGGTGCGAAGACCTGCCGGTTCTCGTCGATGGCAAGTGCCTGACGACCATGGGCGACCTGCCGGTTGAGGATCGCATCGTGGAACTTGTGGCGCCCCGGCAGGCTGCCGATGGCGGGAAGGCCGAGCGCCCGCACGGTATCCCAGACGCCGACGAAGAAAGGTGGCGCCGGTTCGGTGCCGTGGCGTTGCCGGAATGCCGCCGCAGCCTCGATCCGCGCGGCGCGGTCGCGGATCATGTAGACATCCTTCACCGCACTGGCCGCGAGCGTCCGCACCTCGCTTGCCTGGATCGCGTCAGTAAAGCCGTCCCAGCGCAGAACATTGACAAAGCCTTTCGGCACACCGCAGAGCGCCAGCACCCCGCCGAGGCTGCGCACCGTGTAGGCGCCGCGGCTGAAACCAAACAGGAAGATGCGGTCACCCGGCCTGTAGGCGCAGAGCAGCGCGGCGTAGCAGTCGATGATGTTGTCGGTGATGCCGTATCCGGTCGCCTGGGCCAGCAAGTCCTTGAAGCGCCGGAACGGGCTGCGGATCTCGCCTTCGTCCGGATTCGAGCCGAGACCGGGATCGTAGAAGCAGATCTGGTGGGTGGGATCGACCTTCCGCGTCGCCATGAACAGACGATAGATGCTCGTCCAGTTGATCGGGTTCGCGCCTCCGGCCTGCCCCGTCCCATCCGAGAAGATGCAGACATTGCGCGCCATGAAGCCCTCCCAGCGGTCTTATTCTACCATGTGATGAGATGCTCCGGGGACAATTTGACCCGGAACCATGCATCCGGCGCCTGCCCCTGCCACGAAAGTGCGACGCACAATGGGTTGCCGCGCCGTGCGCGCATCCTATGATGCGGGGAATTCAAAGGAGCGATGTCCCGACCGCTCGCAAGAGCACAGGGACCAACGCAACACAGACGGCCCAAGTCTGGGGAGACACCCAAATGTCCGAGACGATCTACGACGTGCCAGCCGGCTGGGCCGACAAGGCCTGGGCGAACGATGCCCGCTACAAGGAGATGTACGCGGCCTCGGTCGCGGACCCGGACAAGTTCTGGGGCGAGCACGGCAAGCGGATCGACTGGTTCAAGCCCTACACCAAGGTCAAGAACAGCAGCTACGAGCCAGGCAAGGTCTCGATCAAATGGTTCGAGGACGGCACGACCAACGTCGCCCATAACTGCGTCGACCGGCACCTCGCCACGCGCGCCAACCAGACCGCGATCATCTGGGAGGGCGACAATCCCTCCGAGTCGAAGACGATCAGCTACGGCCAGCTCCACGCCGAAGTCTGCAAGTTCGCGAACGTGCTCAAGGCGCATGGCGTCGAGAAGGGCGACCGCGTCACCATCTACCTGCCGATGATCCCCGAGGCGGCCTATGCCATGCTCGCCTGCGCGCGCATCGGCGCCATCCACTCGGTGGTCTTCGGCGGCTTCTCGCCCGATTCGCTGGCGAGCCGCATCGAGGATTCCGACTCCAGGATCGTCATCACCGCCGATGAAGGCCTGCGTGGCGGCCGCTCGGTCCCGCTCAAGAAGAACGTGGACCTCGCCGACGATAAGGTGAAGGGCGGCATCGGCACCGTCATCGTGGTCAAGCGCACCGGCGGCAACGTTGCGATGAAGGCGAGCCGCGACGTCTGGTACCACGACGAGGCGGCCAAGGTTCCCGCCGATTGCCCCGCTGTCGAGATGAACGCGGAGGAGCCGCTCTTCCTGCTCTACACCTCGGGCTCGACCGGCAAGCCGAAGGGCGTGCTGCACACCACGGCGGGCTATCTCGTCTACGCCGCGATCACCCATCAATACGTCTTCGACTACCATGACGGCGACATCTACTGGTGCACCGCCGATGTCGGCTGGGTGACCGGCCACAGCTACATTCTCTACGGCCCGCTCGCGAACGGCGCGACGACGCTGATGTTCGAAGGCATCCCGACCTATCCGTCGATCTCCCGCTTCTGGGAGGTGATCGACAAGCACAAGGTCAACACCTTCTACACCGCGCCGACCGCGATCCGCTCGCTGATGGGAGCCGGCGAGGAGCCGGTGAAGAAGACCAGCCGCGCCTCGCTGCGGCTGCTCGGCTCGGTCGGCGAGCCGATCAATCCGGAAGCCTGGGAGTGGTATCACCGCGTCGTCGGCGACCACCGCTGCCCGATCGTCGACACCTGGTGGCAGACCGAGACCGGCGGCATCCTGATCACGCCGCTGCCGGGCGCGACCAGGCTCAAGCCCGGTTCGGCCACCCGGCCCTTCTTCGGCATCAAGCCGGAGATCGTCGATGCCGCGGGCCAGGTGCTGGAGGGGGCGGCCGAGGGCAACCTCGTCATCGCCGACAGCTGGCCGGGTCAGATGCGCACGGTCTATGGCGACCATCAGCGCTTCATGGACACCTATTTCGCGACCTATGCGAACAAGTACTTCACCGGCGACGGCTGCCGGCGCGACGCCGACGGCTATTACTGGATCACCGGCCGCGTCGACGACGTGATCAACGTCTCCGGCCACCGCATGGGTACGGCGGAGGTCGAATCGGCCCTCGTCGCGCACCCCTCGGTCTCGGAAGCCGCGGTCGTCGGCTACCCGCACGACATCAAGGGCCAGGGCATCTACGCCTATGTCACACTGATGGCCGGCGAGCAGCCCAGCGAGACGCTGCGCAAGGAGCTCGTCGCCTATGTCCGCAACGAGATCGGCCCGATCGCCTCGCCGGACCTGATCCAGTTCGCGCCCGGCCTGCCCAAGACCCGCTCCGGCAAGATCATGCGCCGCATCCTGCGCAAGATCGCCGAGGACGAGTTCGGCGCGCTCGGCGACACCTCGACGCTGGCCGATCCCGCCGTCGTCGACGATCTGATCGAGAACCGCCAGAACAAGCGCAAGGCCGGCTGATGGCTTGGGTGGCGGCGCTCAGGCAGCAGCCGCCACCACCTCGATCTCGACCTTGAATTCCGGCCGGGTGAAGCCCGAGACGATCATCAGGGTCGAGGCCGGTGGCGGCGTGCCGACATGGGCGTCGCGCGCTTCCATATAGCCCTTCATATGGGCGCGGTCGGTGACATAGGCATTGACCCGCACGATGTCGGCGAGCGTCATCCCGGCCTCGGCCAGGATCGCGGCGATATTGGCGAAGCACAGATCGGCCTGCGCCCGGACATCCTCGGGCACGCTCCCATCGGCGGCAATCCCCAGCTGGCCCGAGCAGAAGACGAGCCGCCGGCCCGCCGGCAGTTCCATGCCATGGCTGTAGCGGGCGAAGGGCGGCGCGATCGCGGCGGGGTTGAGCGGCTTCATGCAGGCGGTCTCCGGGAATCTCGCCGGACTATGCCTGCCCACATCTGTTGGAACCAGAGCATGGATCGCGGGTTCGCATCGCGCCCGGCCTGAGTTAGACCATGCTCATGCCGCGTTCATTGTGTTCCTGTGATAATGACGCAAAGTTCGGCTGACCGAGATCGGAACCCGCGCCGCATGATGACGACGACTGCCACGCCTGCCGCCCTCACCCGCGCGGCTGCCCTTCTGCCTCTGCTGGTTCTGACCGCCTGCGCAGGCTCTCAGCGCTTCTCCGGCCCGGTAATGAACCCGCCATCCTACAACCAGCCGGTCCTGCCTTCCGCACCGCCGGTCTCCTCGGCGCCGATTACGTCGGAGCCGTTGCCGCCGCCCGGTGGCTATCCAGCCGCATCCGCCCCGCCGCCGGCAGGGGGTGGCCTGCCCGCGCCGCAGGATCCGTTCTTCAACCCCAACGCCGGCGCGCCGCAGGGCCAGGCGCTGCCACCTGGCGGCCAGCCTTTGCCGCCGACAGGCCAGCCAGAGCAGGCACCCGGCCTGCGCGGCAGCAGCAATCAGGTCGCCGGCCTCGGCGCGAGCGCCGCCACGCCGCGCCCGGCCGCAAGCCGCGACAACATGGTCGGCGGCTGGACGGCGCGGGAAGCGACCGGCGGCTCATGCCGGATTCAGCTGTCGAGCACGCCGACGCTCGATCTCTATCGCGCCAGCTCGTCAGGCTGCGCGAATCGGGATCTCCAGAAGATTTCGGCCTGGGATTATCGCGACGGCGAGGTCTATCTCTACCAGCAGGGCGGCACCGTTGCGGCGCGCCTGCGCGGCGGCGGCAGCTCGCTCGACGGCGCGGTGACCAAGTCGGGCGCGGCACTGTCGCTCAGCAGGTAATCTGCATCCCCGCACAGGAAGCGCGGGCGGAAGCATTCTGCCCTGCGCCGCGGTTCAAACCAGCGACAGATTATGCTCTGAGTGCGCGGGCGAGCAGGGTCGTCGGCCAGAAGTTCTTCTGGATCGACAGGGCGATCGTCGCAAAGCCTGTCGCATTGTCCAGCGCTTCGTCGAGAATCGTGAAGGGCGTCGGCCCCCCGGTCGTGATCACGCCTTCCACATCCGCGTAGCCGCCGACGAGATCCGCTTCGAACTTGGCGGCGAGCCGGCGCATCGCCGCGTTCCCAGGCAGGCAGGTCATGTAAAGCGTGCGGATGCTGCGGTTGCGCGCCGCGGTGATCAGTCGGTGAAAAAGATCCGTGCCGATACCGCGCCGGCGCCAGCCGCTCTCGACGCTGAAAGCCGCCTCGCCTGTCTGCGCCACGATGTCGTCGAGGCCGCGCAGTTCGGCGGCACCACGGACAACCCCATCCTCGACATAGGCATAGACGAGTCCGCCCACGCCGAAGGTCGTAGCCGCATAGTTCTCGAGAAAGGCATCATTGACCGCCGTGCCGAATCGCTGATGGCGTGTCACCGGATCGAGCCGGAGCAGATGTTCCCGCAGCAGATCGCGCTCCGTCGGCCACAGCCGCCGGATCACGCCAATGCCGGCCTTCACGCCGGCGAATTTCGAACGAGCCAATTGTCATCTCCTGAACAGCGCGAAACGCGCACTGCCGACCAGGAGCGTATCTTCCCTAACTCGTTTTCCAGATTGTGCGGGATTCGGGCGATTGCAAGGCGTCGACCTGCGGCATTTTTGCCGGGTATGATCAAGATTTAGGCCAATATCTCAAATCTCCATGCAGGATAAGCATGACAAAAGGATTTGAACAGTTTGGGGATGGCGCGAGAAAAAGCACTACAATCGTTTAAGTCCTCATGCGATAATTTCGCACTTACCCCGATGACGGCGCGCCCGGCATGCGCTAAGTTGCGTGCTCCCGGTCACTCAGACTTGAAGCTCCATGTTCGATCGTCGTAAGCCTCCTGCTGCCCAGCCCTTCGTCACGCACGAAAATATCGAAGCCAAGGTTAAGTGGTTCGACCCCGAGAAGGGGTTCGGTTTCGCATCGCCCTCCGACGGTTCGGGCGATGTCTTCCTGCACGTCTCGGCGATCGGCCCGCTCGACCAGCAGGACCTGCTGCCCGGCGCCACCATCGTCGCCGATCTCGGCGAAGGCCGCCGCGGACTCCAAGTCGTTGCGGTCCATGAGATCGACGCGTCCACGGCAACCCAGACCGCGCCGGCTCCGCGCACCTTCTCGCCGCGCCCGCCGCGTGACGATTTCGGCGGCGGCTACGGCGATCGTGATCGCGGCGGCTTCGGCGGCGGTGATCGTGGCGGCTATGGCGATCGTGATCGCGGTGGCTTCGGCGGCGACCGTGGCCCTCGCGGCGGCGGCTTCCAGGATCGCGACAGCGGTCCGGTCGAAGGCCCGTTCGACGGCGCCGTGAAGTTCTTCAATGCGGATCGCGGCTTCGGCTTCATCGCCCCCGACAAGGGCGGCCCGGACGTCTTCCTGCACGTCTCGTCGCTCAGCCGCAGCGGTCTTCAGCCGCCGACCGACGGGCAGCGCGTGCGCTTCTCGATTCGCGCCGGCCGCAAGGGCCCGGAAGCTGCGAACGTCAGCTTCATCTGATCCGAATCAGATCGCTCCAAACATTAAGGCCCGCCAATGGCGGGCCTTTTCTTTTTCGCTGCTAGAGCATTTTCGAGCGAATTGGATACCGGTTCGCGTGAAGAAAATGCGACAAAATAAAAACTTGGAGGATTTCCGCGATTCGGAGAAACGCGGAATGCTCTAGCAGCCGCGTGGCATGCAACGGGGAGCGTCGCCAAAGGCGCGCTCCCCGCGTCATTCTCAGTGGTCGTGATCGTCGCCTTCGAGGCCGCCGATATGCTTCTGGGTATAGAGTTCCAGGCCGACCCGGTCGATCAGGTCGAGCTGCGTCTCGAGGAAGTCGATATGGCCTTCCTCATCCTTCATCAGCGCCTTGAACAGATCCTCGGACGGGTAGTCGCCGACGTCGCGGCAGTATTTCGCCGCGTCCTGATAGAGGGTGCGCGCCTCAAGCTCGGCCTTGAGATCGCACTCGATCACTTCCTTGACGTTTTCGCCAATGCGCAGCTGGTCGAGCGTCTGCAGGTTCGGGAAACCTTCAAGGAAGAGGATGCGGTCGACGAAACGGTCCGCATGGACCATCTCCTCGATCGATTCCTTCTTCCAGGTCTTGGCCATCTCCTTCAGCCCCCAATTGTCGAGCATCCGGTAATGCAGCCAGTACTGGTTGATGGCGGTGAGCTCCGAGCGCAGCCCCTTGTTGAGATATTCGATGACCTTCTTATCGCCCTTCATGGCGGAGCACCCCAATCACTTACATTAGAATGATACTAATGTAGACAGGCCAAGCTCGGAAGGGAAGAGGCAAAACCGTCTTCGCGGCGCGCCCGAAGCAAACGAGCCAAACAAAAAAGCCGCCGCAGCTCAAGCTGCAGCGGCTTCCTCGACGATGGCGATGTCTTCGAGCATGCGCTCGACGGTGACATGCACCGCACATTCGATCTCGCGGCTGGCGCAGCTGCTGCATTGCGTCGCGCAGGCAGCGCGGGCTTCGGCCAGGAGGGACCGCACCTCGCGGGCGCAGCGCCCGCAATCCGGGCTGCAGCCGAGGCAGTCATAAGCCTCGCCCGCTGTCCGCGGACCGCTGCCGTCAGGCGCGACGGTGCCCTTGATCTGACGGCAGGAGATAACGTTGCAGGAGCAGACGATCACGCGTGATGACCCACCACGCGCTTGGTCTCGACCTCTTCGCCATCGGCGCGGCGCAGCCGCACGATCACCTCGACCGAGGAGATCACCATCCCTTCCGGTGCCTCCGGCAGGCCGGCTACGTGGATGGTCGAGCCCGGGATATCCGTGACGGTCTCGTCGTCCTCATTATAGAAATGGTGATGCTCCGACACGTTCGTGTCGAAGAAGGTCTTCGGCCCGGAGACCGAGACCTGGCGCAACAGGCCGGCTTCCGAGAACTGGCGCAGCGTGTTGTAGACGGTTGCCAGCGACAAGGGCTCGCGGGCGCGCAGCGCCTCCTCATAGAGCATCTCGGCGCTGACATGGCGGTCGCCCTTCGCGAAGAGCAGCCAGCCCAGCGCCATGCGCTGGCGCGTCGGCCGCAGGCCAGCAGAGCGCAGACGAGCCTTCACCGAGCTGATCGGGCACGAGGCAGGGTTTTTCTGCGGCCACGGAATATGGTCGCCCGCCACCGGCTTGTGATCCCGATCCTTGTTCGTCAGAACGCTCATCGATAACGCCTTCCACCATGCCGGTTGCCCGGCCATGCAGTTTAGAAATCCTCTAAACTACTGATATTACTCACATATTTGGCAAGATTGGCATCGGTTGTCAATCATCGCGGCTGCGGCATCCGGCAGCGCCCCACAGCTCGCCGATCACGAAATCGCGGCCGATCAGTGCCCGGCGCCGCCGCCGGCAGCGGCCTTGGGCGGCTTGCGCAGGAAGAGCGACAGCACGACCAGGCTGGCAAAGATCATCGTCAGGCCAAGGAAGACGTCGCTGAAGGCCATGATCAGCGCCTGCTTGTGGACGCGCTGGTTGATCAGTGCCAGCGCCATCTTCTGCGCGGCGTCGCCATAATCGCCGAAGCGCTGCATCGTATTGGCGAGCGCTTCCTCCGCCACGCCACGCCCGGCCGCGACCATCTCGTGCAGCCGAGTGATGTGCAGGTCGGTACGCGTGTTCAGCAGCGTGTTGATCACCGCGAGGCCGACGGCCCCGCCGAGATTGCGGGTCAGGTTGTAGAGGCCCGAGGCGTTCTTGAGCTGCTGCGGCGGCAGCGTGCCCAGCGCGATGTTGTTGATCGGCACCATGCACAGCATCAGCGAGCAGCCGCGCAGGATCTGCGGGACCAGAAGCTCATAGAAGTCCCAGTCCGCGGTGATGAACGAGGCCCACCAGGTTCCAAGTGCGAAGCCGGCGAAGCCGATCATCATCATCACGCGCGGGTCGAGCTTGGCCGAGAGCCGCCCCGCGACCGGTGCCGTCAGGAACATGGCGAGGCCGGTGACGAACATGGTCTCGCCGATCATCAGCGCGTCGTAGCCGCGGATGCGCCCGAGATAGACCGGGTAGAGATAGGTCAGCCCGTAGAGGCCGATGCCCATGCAGAAGGAGAACAGCGAGCCGAAAGCGAAGTTGCGGTTCTTGAAGGCGTAGAGGTCGACAAGCGGGTCGTCGCGCGTCAGCGCTCGCCAGAAGAACAGCACGGCGCCGAACACCATCACGACCGAGAAGAACACGATCTCCTCGCTCTGGAACCAGTCGAGCCGCGTCCCCTCCTCCAGCACATATTCGAGGCTGCCGAGGAATGCGGCCATGCCGGCAAGCCCCAGCCAGTCGAAGCGCTTGATCAGGCTGTGGTCCGGCTTGTCGAAGTCGATCAACGTCCAGGCCGCGACCGTCACGCCGATGCCCGGCACGACGTTGACGAGGAAGAGCCAGTGCCAGGAGAAGGCGTGGCTGAGATAGCCGCCGACCGTCGGGCCGATCGTCGGCGCCAGCGTGGCGACGAGGCCGATCAGCGGCGAGACGATCGGCCGCTTGGCGGGCGGAAAGATGGTGAAGGCCGCGGCGAAGACGCCGGGGATCATGCCGCCGCCGATGAAGCCCTGGACAGCGCGCCACAGGATCATCTCGTTGATCGAGGAGGCCTGGGCGCAGAGCACGCTGGATATCGTGAATCCCGCCGCTGCGATCGAAAAGAAGACGCGTGTGGACAGCGCCCGGCTGAGATAGCCGGAGAGCGGGATCATGATCACTTCCGCGATCAGATAGGCCGTCTGCACCCAGGCGATCTCGTCGGCCGATGCCGACAGACCGGCCTGGATCTCCGCCAGCGAGGCCGAGACGATCTGGATGTCGAGGATCGCCATGAACATGCCGAAGACCATCGCCAGGAAGGCGAAGATCCGGCGTAAGGGGATGGCGTCCGGGGCCGGCGGCGCTCCCGCCGGCGCATTCATGGTCGCGGTGGCCATGATGGCCTCCTCGATTGAGGGTCAGCGCTGGTTGGCGGGACGCGGATCGATCGACACGATGACCGACATGCCCGGCCGCAGCACGTGCTGTCCGGTCGATTCCTTGTCGAGCGCGATGCGCACCGGCACACGCTGCACGATCTTGGTGAAGTTGCCGGTCGCGTTGTCGGGCGGCAGCAGCGTGAAGACCGAGCCCGTGCCGCCGGCGATGCCGCTGACCGTGCCATGGAAGACCTTGCCCGGCATGGCATCGACCGTGATGCTCGCCTTGTCGCCGACCTTCAGCGGCCCGACCTGGGTCTCCTTGAAGTTCGCATCGACATAGACCTGGTCGAGCGGAACGATCGACATCAGGCGCTTGCCGGCGCTGACGAGGTCGCCCAGCTGCAGATTGGTGTTGGCGACGACGCCGTCGATCGGCGCGGCGATCTTGGTGAAGGTGAGATCGCGCTCGGCCTTCTGCTCGGCGACCTTGAGCTCGTCGATCTGGCGGGCGGCCTCGACGCGCTGCGCCTCCAGCACCTTGATGTTGGCCTGCGCCTGCACCACGCCGGCTTTCGCGCTCGCCACCGAAGCCACCGCTTGGTCGCGCGCTGCCGTCGCCGCATCGAGCGTCGCCTGCGAGCCGTAGGACTTGGCGGCGAGGCTGTTGGCGCGCTCGAAATCAGCAGCAGTGCGCGTCACGGCCGCTTCGGCGGAATTCTGCTGAGCCTGGGCCTGAACAAGAGCGGCACGCGCAGCTTCGACCTGGCTGTCAATGCGCGCCAGTGTTGCGCGCGCCGTGGCGCTTTTGGCCCGCGCGCTGTCGAGCGCGATCCGCCAGTCGCCATCGTCGAGCGCGGCGAGCGGCTGGCCGGCCTTGACCTCCTGGTTCTGCACGACGGAGACGGTGGCGATGTTCGCGGCGAGCTTGGCCGAGATCGTCGCCATCTCCGCGCCGACATAGGCGTCGTCGGTCGAGACGATGAAGCGGCCATTGCGCCACCAGTCGATGCCGTACCACAGCCCGGCGGCAACGACGGCGGTCGCCGCGACCATCATGATGCCGCGCTTCAGCGGGCTCTTGCCGCCCTTGGCCTTGTCGGGCGCGGCAGCGGGGGGAGCTTCCCTGACCGGCGCTTCGCGCGCCTCGCGGGCGGTGGCCGGCTCAGCGGTCTCGGCCTTGGCGTCGACCAGCTTCAGCCGGTCGCGACGGGGTTCTGATGCGGTTTCAGCAGACATTGTGCGTCCTGCATGTCAATTCGAACCATTCGGTTCGATTGCACTTGAAATAGCGCGAGGGATGATGCATATCAAGTCAAATCGAACTGATCGGTTCGATTCTTTTTTCGCAGCTGCCATGCAGAGCCCGCAGGCCGGGCCAGAATGTGATGACGAAAACCTCTGAAGCCCCGGTAAAGACGGGCCCGCGCAACCGCCGGATCGCCGGCATGGACCCGGACAAGCGGCGACAGATTCTCGACGGGGCTCACCAGGTCTTTATCGCCCGCGGTTTCGACGCGGCCAGCATGAGCGACATCGCCACGGCCGCGAATGTCTCGAAGGGCACGCTCTATGTCTATTTCGAGGACAAGGAGCATCTCTTCGTCGCCCTGATCGAACGGGAGCGTGAATCGCAGAAGCGCGGCGCGTTCGAGGCGCTGAACGAGGATTCCGATCCCGTCCGGGCGCTCAGCAATTTCGGCCAGTGCCTCGTGCGCATGATCAATGGCGAGTTCGCCGTCAGCGCCCATCGCGTCGTAATCGGCGTCGCCGAGCGGATGCCCGATCTCGGCCGAGGCTTCTACGAGAACGGGCCGATGCTGGGCGCGAAGCTCATTGCGACCTATCTCGATCGCATGGTGGCCGAGGGCAAGCTGGCGATCGAGGACACCGGCCTCGCCGCCGTCCAGTTCATCGACCTCTGCCAGTCGACGCTGACGCGCCCGCGCCTGTTCAATGCCGTGCGCACGCCGCCGAGCGACGAGGAGATCCGACGCGTGGTCGGCGAAGCGATCGCGATGTTCATGGCGCGCTACGGCGTCACGCCGCGCGACTGAAATGCAGCACCGGCGTCAGCCGAGCACCTGCTTGGCGCGAATGCGCTCGCGATGCGCGGTGTAAAGGCCGGAGGCCGCAATGACGACGGCGCCGACCAGCGTCCAGACATCGGGAAGCGCCGCGAACAGGAAGAAGCCGAACAGCGACGCCCAGAACAGCTGGATATAGGAGAACGGCGCCAGCAGCGAGGCGCCGGCATAGCGGAACGCCAGGATCACAAGCCAATGGCCTGCGGTCGAGACCGCGCCGATGAACAGGCCGACCAGCGCGATCTCCCAGGTCGGCGTCACCCAATGCAGCGGCAGCAGCAGCGTCATTACCAGCGCACCGAAGACGGTCGAATAGGTCACCGTCGCGATCGCGTTCTCCGTGCCGCTCATCATGCGCGTCACGATCAGGGCAAAGGCCCAGCACAGCGCCGAGGTGGCCGGCAGCAGTGAGGCGAGCTGGAAGCCGGCCCCGCCCGGCCTCACCACGATCAGGACGCCGATCAATCCCCCCAGCGTCGCGAGCCAGCGCCGCCAGCCGACACGCTCGCCCAGCATCGGAATCGACAATGCCGTCACGAAGAGCGGCGCGACGAAGCTGGTCGCCGTCGCGTCGGCGATCGGCAGTTGCTTCAATGACGAGACGAACAGCATGGACGAACCGATCACGCCGCAGCCGCGCAGCAGGTGCATGCCGGGCCGCCTTGTCCGGAACAGCCCCCAGTCGTTCTTGATGGCGACGATCGCCAATAGGATCAGCCCGGAGATGGCATAGCGCAGCCAGACGATGTGCAGCGCCGGCACGCTCGTCGCGAGGTATTTCGACGCCGCATCGCCGGCCGACAGGAAGATCGTAGCGAGCAGCATGATGCCGATGCCGAGCAATCCGTTGTCGCGTCGCAGCGAAGCAGCGGGCGCGGCAGGCTTGGGCTCATGACCGGGAGTGAAGGGCTGCGGCAATGGCTTGGCGGGATTTTTGTGATTGACGGCGAGCCTAATCGTTTTGATCAGCATTTCGCTGCGCAAAGAAGGCAAGTTCTCCATGCGCCGGAGAGCCGGCCAGCCACCGGGAAGATCCAAAAGAAAAGGCGGGCAGGGTATAAGTCCCTATGGCCCGCCTCCTGAAAATGCCGGTCTGGCTTGATTAGGCCGCCTGCTTGCGCGGCTGGATCAGCTTGCGGTTGACGAGCACCTCGGCGATCTGGATCGCGTTCAGCGCCGCACCCTTGCGGAGGTTGTCGGAGACGCACCAGAAGGCGAGCCCGTTCTCCACCGTCGCATCCTCGCGGATACGCGAGATATAGGTCGCGTCCTCGCCGGCCGCCTCGTGCGGGGTGATGTAGCCGCCGGGCTCGTGCTTATCGATGACGAGGATGCCCGGCGCCGTACGCAGCACCTCGCGCGCCTCGTCGGCCGTGATCGGCTTTTCGCACTCGATGTTGACCGACTCGGAATGGCCGATGAAGACCGGCACACGCACGCAGGTCGCGGTCAGCTTGATGTTCTTGTCGAGGATCTTCTTGGTCTCGACCATCATCTTCCACTCTTCCTTGGTGAAGCCGTCCTCCATGAAGACGTCGATCTGCGGGATGAGGTTGAAGGAGATGCGCTTCGGGAACTTCTTGGTCTCTACCTCGCCGGCCGAGAACACCGCGCGGGTCTGGTTGAAGAGCTCGTCCATGCCTTCCTTGCCGGCGCCGGAAACCGACTGATAGGTCGAGACGACGACGCGCTTGATGCCGAAGCGGTCATGCAGCGGCTTCAGCGCCACGACGAGCTGCGCGGTCGAGCAGTTCGGATTGGCGATGATGTTCATCTTGGAGAAGCCGGCAGCAGCCGCGGCGTTCACCTCCGGCACGATCAGCGGCACGTCCGGATGCATGCGCCAGGCCGAAGAATTGTCGATCACGACAGCGCCCTGCGCGCCGATCTTCGGCGACCAGGTCTTCGAGATCTCGCCGCCCGCCGACATCAGGCAGATATCGGTGTCGGAGAAGTCGTAATGCTCGAGCGCCTTCACCTTCAGCGTCCTGTCGCCGAAGGAAACCTCGGTGCCGATGGAGCGGGACGAGGCCAACGCCACGACCTCACCAACGGGGAAAGCGCGCTCGGCGAGAATGTCCAGCATCTCGCGGCCTACATTGCCGGTTGCACCGACCACTGCGACCTTGAAGCTCATGATGTGATCCTTTGCGGATGGGGGCGGTTCGGATCTCCCTTTGGGGCCGCCCCACCCTGGTGTCGGGCGGGTTCGGCGATCTGCCCCCGCCGGGGGGAGATGGGACCCGGAACCGAGGCGAAGCGTCAGCGCGACGTACCGGCTTTCCCGGTCGTCGTTTTGGTCGTGAGTTTCGTCGTCGTCAGACGGACAGTCACAGAGCCAATCCCGAAGGGCTGCAAAACTTCGCTAGCGGCGCATTGCTGCACCGCGCCCTGTCAGAACACCCGCGGCGCGAAAAAGTCAATTCCCCCCAAAGGCCAACCTGAATCTCCGCCATTAACCCTGCTCGTTGACCGGCCGTTCACGCTGCCGAGCGATCGGCGCCGGCCGGTAACCTGCCGGCGACTCTTCGCGGCCAGCCTGCTCCGGTTGAAGGTTCAGGCGTCGCGGCCAGCGGCGCGGGAGTAACGTGTTGCGTTTGCGTTCGGTCGATGTGGTCCTGAGAGTGCAGGCCGGGCTTCGACGGCTCAGGCCGTGGCTTCTGCGTGGCGCCGCCTTTTCTCGCAGCATCGCCACGCGTCTTGCCCGCATCGACATCGTCCCTGTCCTCATCGCTTGCGCTGATCGCATCGAGGCCGGCTTCCGCTGGAGCTTGCGTATCGCTCGCCAGCTTGTGCCACGCCGCGGCCTCGGGCTGACCGGCGCGCTCGCCTGGCGCAGCGCCGCCGCGCTGAGCAGCATCGGCCTGACGGCTGCCCTGATCACCGGCCTTTCCGCGAAGGACGAGGCCCCGACCCAGCTGGCGAGCCTTGCACTGCCTGCGACGAGTTCATCGGCTCAGACGGCATCTCCGCGCCGGCCACGCACCGCGGCTACTGCGGAAGACTGGATCACGATCCCGCGCCCGACCGCGGTGTTCAGTCTGGAAGCGTCCGAGCTCGGCCGGGAAGCCCCCGCCCTTGAAGCGCGGCGCAGTCAGGACGGCAGCCGTCGCGAGGACCTGCTGAGCTTCGGAAGCTTCACAGAGCCGAAGCCACATCTCCTCTTGCGCCTGGCGACGGGCGATGGCGCCGCCTCCGGAACCCGCTCTTTCATGGTCGCCTTGGTTCATGATGCCGCCCAGCGAGGGTTTGCCGTCGAACGCAGCAGCGCGCCCGCGCCGACCGAAACGCGTTTCGGCCCATTGGAGACCGCCGATGTCGTCCTGGGTAACGGCACGGAGAGCCGTGCCTGCATCGCCTTCCGTTCGCCGCCGGGCGAGGCGGCCTTTGCCATGAGCGGCTGGTGGTGCGCTGCATCGAAGCCAAGTGACCGCCGGCAGCTGGCCTGTCTCATCGACCGGCTTGATCTCGCCAGCCCGGTCGATCCGAAATTGCGCAGCATCTTCGCCCGCAGCGAGCTCAACCGCGAACCGGCCTGCGCTCCTCCGCGCCTCTCCGCCACCGGCCGGAAAGCCTCCTGGCTCGATGTCGACGGCAGCCTGCCGTCCCTGCGGATGAAGACCGCCATCGCCGAACCGACGCGTGCCGTTACCGAGCCCGGCAAGCGTCGCTCCAAGCCGAATCGCCGCCAGCCCTGACGCTGTCGCGAAACCCCACCGCTCTAACAAAATTGTTAACGGCAGCGCGCTACTCTTTCCGCCGGTTTAGGGATGCTTACATGGAGTGGGTGCATCCACTCCCGGAGACTGCCGCCATGATGCCGTTCAAGCGTATTGCCACCGTCCTCGCCATTGCTATGGCGGCATCGACCGCTCTCGCGACAATCGCCGAAGCGCAGAGCCGGCGCGGGCCGCTGCGGGTGACGGTCCAGAAGCGCAGCTACTTCGATGCCGGCAACGTCGTCCCGGTCGGCTCGCTGAACCGCTACGCCACCCAACAGGTTTACGCCTCGCCGGTCTATGCCAACACGGGCGAATTCTATGGCGAAGGCACCCTGCCCCCTCGCATCGGCGCTGGCGTCAACCCCTTCGCCAACACCTTCTCGACGCCGCGCTTTTGATCGCGTGTCGTTGAGCGCGTGTCATCCCGCGCGCGCTGCGGCGTGAAACGCTGCTGCGCAGATACGGGAACGCGTGACAAGAAGGCGCCTCTTTCTGAGGACGCTTCCGTGCGCGTCGCAGCACAGCGTGCCGCAGCGCGCCCTTCACTCAGGGCAACGCCTTGAGATAGCGCACCGGACGCCCGGGGGATGCGGCGTTCGCGGCATGGACGATCGCATTCGCGTCGATGCCGAAATGCCGGTAGAGATCGGCGACCGTGCCGGTCTGGCCGAAATGCTCGACGCCGAGCGCCTTTTGCCGGTGGCCGTGCACGCTGCCGAGCCAGGCGAGCGTCGCCGGATGCCCGTCCAGCACTGACACGATCCCGCAATCACGGGAGAGATCCCCGAGCAGCCGCTCGATATGGCTTGTCGCAGCGTGGTTGCCCCGCTGGCGCGCGCGTTCGGCCGCCTGCCAACCAGCATTGAGACGATCCGCAGAGGTGATGGCCAGCAGGCCGACATCGCGCCGGTCCTCGGAGAGCAGTCCGACCGCCTCGATGGCTTCGGGCGCGACCGCCCCTGTATAGGCGATGACGACCGAGGCGTTGGGGCCGGGTTTACGCAGCCAATAGGCACCATCGATGATCTCGCGTTCCAGCTCCGGCGTCATCGCCCGGCTCGGCTGCTCGACCTGCCGCGTCGACAGGCGCAGATAGACCGAGCCACCGGTCTCGTCGCGCAGCCAGGTCCGCTCGTCCGGATCGCCCTCGCCGTCGCGCTGCATATAGTCGAAGGACCAGCGCATCATCACCGCCAGCTCGTCGACGAAGCCCGGCTCGAAGGCGCAGAGCCCGTCCTGGCTCATCCCGATCAGCGGCGTCGCGATCGACTGGTGCGCGCCGCCCTCCGGCGCCAGCGTCACGCCGGACGGCGTCGCCACCACCATGAAGCGCGCATCCTGGTAGCAGGCATAGTTCAGCGCATCGAGGCCACGCGAGATGAAGGGGTCGTAGAGCGTGCCGATCGGGATCAGCCGCTCGCCGAAGATGGAATGCGACAAGCCGAGCGCCGAGAGGTTGATGAACAGGTTCATCTCGGCGATGCCGAGCTCGATGTGCTGGCCCCTCGGCGAGAATTCCCATTTCTGCATCGAAGGGATGCGCTCGTCCTTGAAGGTGTCGGCCATCGAGGCCCTGGCAAACAGCCCGCGCCGGTTCACCCAGGGGCCGAGATTGGTCGAGACGGTGACGTCCGGCGCCGTCGTGACGATGCGGTCGGCGAGCGGGCCACCCATCTTCGCCAGATCGTCGAGCACCTTGCCGAAGCCCATCTGGGTCGACATCGACGGCTGGATGCCGGCCTCCAGCTTCTCCGGAACCGGCAGCTTGGCGGCGGAGAAGCGCCGACGCCCCTCCGAGAAGAACGGCACCTTGTCGAGGAAGCCCTTGATCGCGCTCTCGGACAGGTCGAGCCCCTCGAACAGATCCCACTCATGGCCGGGGCGGATGTTGTTGGCCTTGCGGAAGCCGTCGAGCTGCTCCTTGGTCATCAGCCCGGCATGGTTGTCCTTGTGGCCGGCGATCGGCAGGCCGAAACCCTTCACCGTATAGGCGAGGAAGCAGACCGGCCGGTCATGGTCGATGCTCTCGAAGGCTTCGAGGATCGACGGCAGGTCATGGCCGCCGAGGTTGCACATCAGCTTCGAGAGCTCGGCGTCGGAGCGGCTCTCGATCAGCTTCGTCACCGGGCCCTGATCGCCGAGATCGTCCATCAGGCGCTTGCGCCAGGCCGCGCCGCCCTGGAAGGTCAGTGCCGAATAGAGCTGGTTCGGGCAGGAATCGATCCAGGCCTTCAGCCGCTCGCCGCCCTTTTCCTTGAACGCAGCCTGCTGCAGCGAGCCGTATTTCAGCGTCACGACATCCCAGCCGAAATTGCGGAACATCGTCTCGAAGCGATCGTAGAGCCCTTCGCGGATCACCGCGTCGAGCGACTGGCGGTTGTAGTCGATGATCCACCAGGTGTTGCGGACGCCGTGCTTCCAGCCCTCCATCAGGGCCTCGAAGATGTTGCCCTCGTCAAGCTCGGCATCGCCGATCAGAGAGACCATGCGGCCTTCCGGGCGATCCTTCGCCCAGCCATGCGCCTTCACATAATCCTGCGTCAGCGAGGAGAACAGCGTCTGCGCGACGCCGAGGCCGACGGAGCCGGTTGAGAAATCGACGTCGTCGATGTCCTTAGTCCGGGAGGGGTAGCTCTGCGCGCCCTTGTAGCCGCGGAAATTCTCGAGCTTCTCGCGCGTCTGCAGCCCCATCAGATAGTTGATGGCGTGGAAGATCGGCGAGGCATGCGGCTTCACCGCCACCCGGTCCTGCGGCTTCAGCGCAGCCATGTAAAGCGCGGTCATGATCGTGGCGAGCGAGGCCGAAGAGGCCTGATGCCCGCCGACCTTCATTCCGTCCTCGTTCGACCGGATGTGGTTGGCGTTGTGGATCGTCCACGAGGCGAGCCAGAGGATCTTCTTTTCCAGCTCGGCGAGAAACGGCAGGCGCGGATCTGTTGTCATGGTTTTGGCCCGAACTCCCAGTGCTGCCGATCATGCACGGAAGTACTGGCAGAACGAGCCAAATTTCTGTGTCCAGCTAAGCCACTTTAGCGACTTCCGCTACTGCAGCACACCAGGCCGGCGGAAATCACCAAACCGTCCCGTCGCCGCGCCGCCCGGATTGCCGGCTACCTGTCGATCTGCGCGATGCGCTCGAAGGCAGCGGCGAAGCCGGTCAGGGATACGTTGAAGGGTACCGGCTCGTTAGTCGACAGGTTGAGCGCCGCGACCGTCAAACTCTTGCCGGTCTTCATCGCGTCGGTCGCAACTGTCGGGAAGGAGATCGGCAGCAGGCAGCCCTGCGCCATGCAGGTCGAGAAGCGCAGGCCCTGCCCCAGATCCTTGTCGTCGAGCCGCAGGACGGCGCCGTTCTCCAGCTTCATGCCGAACGGGAACAGGATCGTGCCCTCGGCGCGCCCGTCCTTAGGGGTCCGCAACTCGATGGCGAAGACGCGCTGCCCGGTCTGGCTGTTGCCCTGCGACTGAAGGAGGACACAGAGCCGCTGGCCATTGGCGATGCGGCAATCGACCGTCCAGTCGCCATAGGTCTCGTTGATCGCGCTTGCGCCGTTCGGCAGCGTCGCGGACTGGGCGGCAGGTTGACTGACGTTCGGAGCAGCCTGGTTCTGCGCAACGGGCTGGGACGGCTTCGCCAACGGCTTGGGAGCCGGGCGGGGAGCCTGACGCTGCTGCGGGGCTGCGGGTGCCGGCTGAGCAGCCGGTTCTTCCTGAGCCCGGAGCGCGGGGGCGGCGGCAAGGGAGCCGACCGCTAGAACAAGGGCGGCGAGGGAAACGTATCGAAGAGAGTGGCGGGGCATGGCACTATAGTCAGATGAAGATATCGGCAGCGATATTGCAGAAAGCTCTAGCGAGAGAAAGAGCAAATACACCTAAAAACTCCAATAACGCCGCTTTGATTTCATGCATTCAAATCAAATCTCGCAATTGAATCATTTCAATCTGGAAAACATTCGCGCAGCAGCCGCCCATTGCCACTGCGATCGTCGCCTCTCAGCTCTTGCAGAGCGCGGCATGAACATCTTGCGGACGGCGCCCCCGACGGATCGCCTCGCGAACCTCCTGACGTTGGAGACACCGGGCGACACAAGCGAGCGCGTTGAGATGCTGGCCCTGTCCGGCCTCCGGCGTCAGGATCAGGCAGACGATATCGACCGGTTCGCCATCGACCGCATCGAACTGGACCGGCTTGGCCAAATGGGCCAGCAGGCCGAAGGGCGCGGAGAGGCCCGCAAGCGGCGCATGCGGCATGGCGATACCGCTGCCGATCCCGGTCGAGCCCAGCGCTTCCCGTCGCTTCAACGCCGCAGCGATAATATCGGCCGCTATCCCGGTGCCCCCGGCCGCATGGCGGGCGAGCAGATCAAGGCACTGTTCCTTCGATGTCGGCTTGACCCCCGTCAGCACGGCGCCGGGGGTGATCAGTTCGGAAACATCCATTGTGGTCAGTCGCTCTCGCGCAACCTGTAGCCGACGCCAGGCTCGGTCGTGATGTAGTGGGGCTGCTCGGGGATCGGCTCGATCTTCTGGCGCAGTTGCCGGATATAGACGCGCAGATATTGCACATCCTCATTGCCGCCCCAGACCTCCTTCAGCAGGTGCCGATGCGTCAGCACCTTGCCGGCATGCTGCACCAGCGCGCGCAGGATGTCGTATTCCTTGGGCGACAGCTTCACCTCGGTGCCGCCGACCTGCACGATGCGGCGGACCAGATCGACCGAGAGCTCGCCGGTACGGAAGACCGGCTTCTCGCCCTGCTGATGCAGCTTGTGGCGCAGTGCCACGCGCAGCCGCGCCGCCAGTTCGCGCATGCCGAATGGCTTGGTGACGTAGTCGTCGGCGCCCGCCTCCAGCGCCTGGACGATCCCGGCCTCGTCGGTGCGGCTCGACAGGATGACGATGGGCAGCGTGCGCCCCTCGCTGCGCCAGAGGCGCAGCAGCTCTTGGCCCGTCATGTCAGGCAGGCCGAGATCGAGCAGCACCAGATCGGGCTCCTCGGCATCGATCCGCGCGATCGCGTCCCTGGCGTTGCCGGCCTCGCTGATCGTGTAGCCCTCGGTTCCAAGCCCGACCCGCAGCAGTTTGCGGATCGGCGGCTCGTCATCGACGACGAGCACCCGGACGGCCATCGTGGTCATGGCAATACCTTCATCTGGTGAGCTTCGGGCGGGATCGGCATGCGGATCGTGAACATCGCGCCCTGTCGATCGCTGCGGTTGGCGGCCGTGATCGTCCCACCCATCGCCTCGACGAAGCCGCGGCAGATCGCAAGGCCAAGCCCGGTGCCGGCGCGGATCTGATCGCCCTTCCCGACCCTGTAGAAGCTGTCGAAGATCCGTTCGAGATCGGCCGGCGGCAGACCCGGCCCCTCGTCGAGGATGTCCAGAACCACGGCATCGCCGACCGCGCGTGCATGGACGCCGATCGTTGTGCCCGCCGGCGCGTATTTCGCGGCGTTGTCAACGAGGTTGAACAGCACCTGGTCGAACAGCACGGGGTCGAGCCGCAGCATCGGCAGGTTGGGCGCCAGCGACAGGTCGATCATATGGCCGCGCGTAATGCCCTGCGCGCGCCGCAGCGCTGCGCCGACGACGTCGCCGACGTCCAGCAGGGCATAGTTCGGCTCCATTGCTCCGGCCTCGATCCGCGTCATGTCGAGCAGGTTGGCGATGAAGCGGTTGAGCCGTTCGGATTCCTCGACGACCGTCCCCAGAAGCTCGGATCGATCCGCCTCGGGAATCGCCTTGCCGTAGTCGCGCAGCGTGCCGGCCGCACCCATGATCCCGGCGAGCGGCGTCTTGAGATCATGCGAGATCGAGGTCAGCAGTGCAGAGCGCAGCCGGTCCGCCTCCGCCGCGAGCTTCGCCTTGTCGACATCCGCCGCGAGCTGGACGCGCTCGATCGCGATCGCAGCCTGGTCGGCCAGCGCGTCGAACAAGCGTTGCTGCTCGGGCGTCAGCAGGGCGCCGGGCCGGTCGGAATCGAGCCCGATCACGCCGATGGCGCCGCGCCCGGTCCGCAGCGGCAGATAGAGCCGCTTCGCGCCCGGCAGCGTGTCGGCGCCGCGCCCCGCCGGGCGATCATGCTCCCAGGCCCAGTGCGCCGCCGCGATATCGGCATCGTCGAGCGTATCGTCGGGCGGATAGCCGGCCCGGACCGCGATGCTGCCCTCCTCCGGCAGCAGGATGACGACGCGCACGCGCAGCATCGCCGCGATCTGGTAAGCACTCGCCCAGAGCACGTCGTCGAGCGTGCCTGTCCCGGCGAGCTTGCGCGAGAACAGGTAGAGGTCCTCGGTGGTCCGCGCCCGCTGGCGTGCCGCCGCAGCCTGACGCTGGACCCGGGCCGTAAGATTGCTGGCGATCAGAGCGACCAGCAGGAAGAAGAAGAAGGCGAGCACGCTTTCGGGATCGCCGATGACCAGCGTGTAGAGCGGCGGCAGGAAAAAGAAGTTGAAGGCCAGCGCCCCGATCACGGAGGTGAACAGCGCCGGCCAGAGCCCGGCCGTCACCGCCGAGGCCAGCACCGCCATCAGGAAGACGAGCGCGATGTTGCGCACATCGAGCACGAGATGCAGCAACATGCCGAGCCCTACCGCCACGGCAACGAAGGCCAGACCAGCCAGATAGGCACCTGGCTCGAAGCGACGCCCGTCGGTGGTCGTGGCGATGCGCCCCTCCCCCGTGCTGGTCTCCTGACTCGGGATCACATGGATGCTGATGTCGCCAGCGTCGCGGATCAGCGCCTGCGCCACCGAACCGACGAGCAATTCCCGCCAGCGCGCAGCGCTCGACGAGCCGATGACGATATGGCTGACATTCTTCGAGGCGGCATAGCGCAGCACCTCGTCCGGCACCGTCTCGCCCGGCAGGATCACCGCCTCGCCGCCGAGTTGCTCCGCGAGCCGCATTGCGACGGAAAGCCGATCTTTCTCCGCCTCCGAAGGCAGCGCACGCCCAGGCGCCTCGATATGCAGCGCCGTCCATGACGCCTTCAGCTTTTCCGCAAGACGTCGGGCATGGCGTACCAGCGAGGCGGCGCGCGGGCTGCCGTCGATGCAGACGATCAGCCGGTCGCCGGCCGCCCAGGGGCCGGCGATCGCGTGCGCCTGCATATGGCTGAGCAGCTGCTCGTCGACGCGCTGCGCCGTGCGCCGCAGCGCAAGCTCCCGTAGCGCCGTCAGGTTGCCCGGCGAGAAATAGTTCGAGACGGCCCGCTTGGCCGTCTCCGGCAGATAGACCTTGCCTTCGTTGAGCCGCTTGATCAGGTCCTCGGGCGTGAGGTCGATGATCTCGATCGCGTCGGCCCGGTCGATGATGGAATCCGGCACCGTCTCGCGCACGCGGATGCGGGTGATCTGCGCCACGACGTCATTCAGGCTCTCGACATGCTGGATGTTGAGCGTAGTGTAGACGTCGATGCCGCGCTCGATCAGCTCGAGCACATCGAGATAGCGCTTCGGGTGGCGGCTGCCCGGGGCGTTGGTGTGGGCGAGCTCGTCGACGAGAACGAGTTCCGGCCGCCGCGCCAGCACCGCGTCGAGATCCATCTCATCGACGCTCTGGCCGCGATAGGCTACCTGCGCCCGCGGAACCACCTCGCAGCCTTCGATCAGGGCCTGCGTTTCGCGTCGGCCATGCGTCTCGACGACGCCGATGACGACGTCGACGCCTTCGGCGCGGCGCGCCCGGCCCGCGAGCAGCATTTCATAGGTCTTGCCGACGCCGGGGGCGGCGCCGAGGAAGATCTTCAGCCTGCCGCGCGTCTCGCCGCGGAGCTGCTCCAGCAGCGCATCCGGCGACGGTCTTGGCGGCTCGGTACGAAGCTCGTCCGGCATGGCTGGAATTCGGTCCTTGAACTGTGTGGCGGCAGACCCGTTCCGCTCGCCGCATTCTTAGAGCAGGTTGTTTTTCGAAGGAAACGCGCCGTCATTCCGGGCGCAGCGCAGCGGAGACCCGGAATCCATCGTAAAGCACTCAGCCCTACGATGGATTCCGGATCGGCGCGGCTTACGCCGCTTGTCCGGAATGACGACGCTCTTCCATCAAAACGCAGCCTCCTCCAGCGTCATTTCACGGTCATCGCATCGAGCGCGAGGTTGAGCTTCAGCACGTTGACGACGGGCTCACCGAGGAGACCGAACTGCCGCTCCTCGACATGGCTCGCGACGAGGCTGCGCAGATCAGCCTCGCTCAGGCCCCGCGCCTTGGCGACGCGCGGCACCTGAAAATAGGCCGCCTCCGGCGAGACATGCGGATCGAGCCCGCTGCCCGAGGTCGTCACCAGATCCATCGGCACGGCCGCCTTCGGGTTCTCTTCCTTCAAAGTGGCGAAGTCACCCTTGATGCGCTCGACCAGTTTCGGGTTGGTCGGGCCGAGATTGGACCCGCCGGAGCCCGCGGCATTGTAGGGCGCATTGACGGTCTTGCTGCTGTCGTTCGGGTCGGTGCCGACCGTCGCCGAAGGCCGGCCATGGAAATAGCGCTCGCCGGTGAAAGACTGGCCGATCAGCTCGGAACCGATCACCTTGCCGTCCTTCTCGACCAGGCTGCCATTTGCCTGGCGCGGGAACAGCGCCTGGGCGAGCCCGGTCATCGCCAGCGGATAGGCGAGGCCGGTGATGGCGGTGAGCGCGACGATCATCACGATCGCGGGACGAATTTGCTTCAACATGGGTTCAGATCCTTCAGATCAGGCCGACGGCCGTGACGGCCATGTCGATTGCCTTGATGCCGATGAACGGGACGATGATGCCGCCCACGCCGTAGACCAGCAGGTTGCGCGAGAGCAGCGCGCCTGCACCGACCGGCCGATACTTCACGCCACGCAACGCGAGCGGAATCAGCGCAACGATGATCAGCGCATTGAAGATGATCGCGGAGAGGATCGCGCTCTGCGGCGTGGCGAGCTGCATGAAGTTCAGCGCGCCGAGCTGCGGATAGAAGGCGATGAACATCGCCGGGATGATCGCGAAATACTTCGCGATGTCGTTGGCGATCGAGAAGGTCGTCAGCGCGCCGCGCGTCATCAGCAGTTGCTTGCCGATCTCGACGATCTCGATGAGCTTGGTCGGGTCACTGTCGAGGTCGACCATGTTGCCGGCCTCGCGCGCCGCCACCGTGCCGGTGTTCATGGCGACGCCGACATCGGCCTGGGCCAGAGCCGGCGCATCGTTGGTGCCGTCGCCGCACATCGCGACGAGCTTGCCCTTGCCCTGCTCCTCGCGGATCAGCGTGAGCTTGTTCTCGGGCGTGGCCTGGGCGAGGAAGTCGTCGACGCCGGCCTCGGCCGCGATGGCGGCAGCGGTCATCGGGTTGTCGCCGGTGATCATCACCGTGCGGATGCCCATGCGGCGCAGCTCCGCGAAGCGCTCGCGGATGCCGCCCTTGACGATGTCCTTGAGCTGGATGACGCCGAGCAGCTTGCCGTCGCGCGCCACGGCGAGCGGCGTGCCACCCGTCTTGGCGATCTCCTCGGCGATGCTCTGCACCTCGCGCGCCGCCTCGGCCTCGCCGCCGGTAGCGCGGACATGGGCGAGCACCGCATCGACGGCACCCTTGCGGATGCTGGAGCCGTCATGATCGACACCACTCATCCGGCTCTGCGCGGTGAAGGGCACGAAATGAGCGTTGAGCCCGACGAGATCGCGCGCCCGGATGCCGTGCTGCTCCTTGGCGAGCACGACGATGGAGCGGCCCTCCGGCGTCTCATCGGCAAGCGAGGCGAGCTGCGCAGCATCGGCGAGATCAAGCTCGCTGACACCCCGGACCGGCTTGAAGGCCGTCGCCTGCCGGTTACCGAGCGTGATCGTGCCGGTCTTGTCGAGCAGCAGCGTATCGACATCACCAGCCGCCTCGACGGCGCGACCGGACATGGCGAGCACGTTGAAGCGCACCAGCCGGTCCATCCCGGCGATGCCGATGGCCGAGAGCAGCGCGCCGATGGTGGTCGGGATCAGCGTCACGAACAGCGCAACGAGGACGATGACCGGGATCGCGCCGCCGGCATAGCTGGCGAAGCTCGGAATCGTCGCCGTCGCCAGCACGAAGATCAGTGTCATGCCGGCAAGCAGGATGTTGAGCGCGATCTCGTTCGGCGTCTTCTGCCGCTCGGCGCCCTCGACCAATGCGATCATGCGGTCGATGAAGGTCGAGCCCGCCGTCGCCGTGATGCGCACCCGGATCCAGTCCGACAGCACCTGCGTGCCGCCGGTGACGGCCGAGCGGTCGCCGCCGGATTCGCGGATGACTGGCGCAGACTCGCCGGTGATCGCCGCCTCGTTGACCGAGGCGATGCCCTCGATCACCTCGCCGTCGGACGGGATAATGTCGCCGGCCTCGACCAGCACGACGTCATTGAGCTTGAGGCTTGGGCCCGGCACCAGCGTGTACTTGCTGCGGTCCGCGCCGCTGAGCAGCTTGGCCTGGGTTTCCGCACGCGTCCGGCGCAGCGAATCCGCCTGCGCCTTGCCGCGCCCCTCGGCGACGGCTTCGGCGAAATTGGCGAACAGCACCGTGAACCAGAGCCAGAGCACGATCTGGAAGGAGAAACCGAGATGGGCCGCGCCGGCGAGCGAGTCGCGCAGCAGCAGGATCGTGGTCAGCGCCGAGACGACGGCGACGACGAACATCACCGGGTTCTTGGCAAGGCTGCGCGGATCGAGCTTGCGGAAGGCGCCGCCGAGCGCCGGGACGAGAATGCGGGCATCGAGGATGCTGCCGGACCTGGGATGACTCATGACGAAGGCTCCGTCGTGGCCTGTGGGCGGGACCCTTTCGGGTCAGACCGCCGCAAGCAGGAAAGAAAGGGTGTGGAAGACGATGGCGATCAGCAGGACCGCGATCGTCGCTCCGCAGATGAGGGTGGAAGGGCGAGGCCCGGTTTCGGTGGCATGGCACTTGTCCTCAGAAGCTCTGCCCGGCCAGCATCGCCAGGTGCTCGACGATCGGGCCGAGCGCGAGCGCCGGGAAAAAGGTCAGGCCGCCGACGATGACGATCACGCCGGTGAGCAGGCCGATGAAAAGCAGCCCGTGGGTCGGGAAGGTGCCGGCCGATTCCGGCACGGTCTTCTTGGCCGCGATCGAGCCGGCCAGTGCCAGCGCCGGGATGATGACGAGGAAGCGCCCCATCAGCATGGCCACGCCGATCGTCAGGTTGTACCAGACCGTGTTGCCGGAGAGCCCTGCGAAGGCCGAGCCATTGTTCGCCGCCGCCGAGGTATAGGCGTAGAGCACCTCGGAGAAGCCGTGCGGGCCGGCATTGGCGATCGAGGCGACGGCATCCGGCAGCACGACGGCGACGGCGGTGAAGCCGAGCATGGCGAGCGGCAGGCAGAGCACGGCGAGCATCGCCATCTTGACCTCCTTCGCCTCGATCTTCTTGCCGAGATATTCCGGCGTGCGCCCGACCATCAGCCCGGCAACGAAGACCGCGATGACGACGAAGAGAATGATGCCGTAGAAGCCGGCGCCGACGCCGCCCACGATGATCTCGCCGAGCATCATGTTGATCAGCGGGATCAGCCCGCCGAGCGGCATCAGGCTGTCATGCATCGCGTTGACCGCGCCGCAGGACGCGGCCGTGGTGACGACCGCGAACAGCGCCGAGAGCGTGATGCCGAAGCGCGCCTCCTTGCCTTCCATGTTGCCGCCGTCGAGGCCGAGCGCCTGGACCAGTGGATTGCCGGCGGCCTCGGCCCAGTAGCAGATGACGACGCCGGCGATGAACAAGAGCCCCATCACGGCGAGGATCGCCCAGCCCTGCTTCTCGTTGCCGACCATGCGGCCGAAGACATTGGTCAGGGCGGCGCCGATCGCGAAGATCGCGACCATGTGGACCAGGTTGGTGAAGGCCGTCGGGTTCTCGAAGGGATGCGCCGCATTGGCGTTGAAGAAGCCGCCGCCATTGGTGCCGAGATGCTTGATCATCATCTGCGAGGCGACCGGCCCCTGCGCGATCGTCTGCTGCGCGCCTTCGAGCGTCGTGGCGACGGTATAGGGATTGAGATTCTGCGGCACGCCCTGCCAGACGAGGACGAGCGTCCCGATCACGCAGATCGGCAGCAGGACATAGAGCGTCGCTCGCACGAGATCGGCCCAGAAATTGCCGATCGTCCGGGCCGAACGGCGCGCAAAGGCGCGGATCACCGCGACCGCGATGGCGATGCCCGTCGCCGCCGAGACGAAGTTCTGCACGGCAAGTCCCGCCATCTGGGTGAAGTGGGACATCGTGCTTTCGCCGGCATAGTTCTGCCAGTTGGTGTTGGCGACGAAGCTCGCAGACGTGTTGAAGGCGAGGTCGGCCGGCACCGCGCCCATCTCCGCCGGGTTGAAGGGCAGGACGCCCTGCAGCCGCTGCACCGCATAGAGCATGAGGAAGCCGGCGAGATTGAACAGCAGCATTGCCGCGACGTAAGCTGTCCAGTGCTGCTCCTCCTTCTCATGCGTGCCGGCGGCGCCGTAGAGCAGCCGCTCGACCGGGTACAGCACCGGAGAGAGCAATGTCCGCTCGCCCGCGAAGACACGCGTCATGTAGCCGCCGAGCGGCCTGACCAGGGCGACGATGATCCCGCAGTAGAGCAGGATCTGGATCCATCCGTTGAGGGTCATGGATGAGGTTCCGAATCTGAGGGGCTGCCGCCGTCAGAACCGCTCGGGGCGGATCAGCGCGTAGGTGAGGTAGGCGAGCAGGAACAGCGTCACCGCTCCGCCCAGGACATGGTCCAGAAGCATCCCGGCCTCCCCTAGAGCGCGTCGCAAGCGGCGACATAGGCGAAGGAGAGCCCGAAGAAGACGAGCCCGATGGCGAGTACGATGGTATCCATCATCGAATAACCCCGATGGTCGAGGCTGCCGGACCGGACGCCCGGCAGCGAGCACCGGCTCCATTGGGGTGGCACCGGCCGTTCGGGGCCAATATCGCGCCGAGGCCATAGCCGTTCGAGAGAAGGAGGCGGGCGCGGAAATAAAGATTTTATAGGAATTCTTCGGCCACTGCCCCGCGCGAATTTCGAACGACGGCGCCACCAGAAGCCGCCGGCCCTGCCGAAAACGCAGGGAAACCCCGTCGCCGGATCGCTTGTGAGCCGCCCGTGCGCCATGCCAGAAGCTGGCGCGAAATTGGGCAATAAGGCCCGCGCAGGAGGAGCTTTCCCATGAGCAACAGCAAGGATGTCTGGCGGCGCGTCGACGAGAAGGCGCCTGCCTACTTCGAGCTTTCCGATCGTGTCTGGCACATGCCCGAGCTGAACTATCAGGAGGTTCGCTCTGCCGCCGAACATCAGGCCATGCTGGAGCGCGAGGGCTTCCGCGTCACCACCGGCGTCGCCGGCCTGCCCACGGCCGTGGTCGGCGAAGCCGGCGAGGACGGTCCGGTCATCGCCATCATGGGCGAATTCGACGCGTTGCCGGGCCTGAGCCAGGAAGCCGGCGTCGCGAGCGAGACCCCGGTCGAGAAGGGCGGCAACGGCCATGGCTGCGGCCACAACATGCTGGGCTCGGCCTCGCTCCTTGCCGCCACCGCGGTGAAGGACTACCTCGCCGCCAACGGCATCAAGGGCCGCGTGCGCTACTATGGCTGCCCGGCGGAGGAAGGCGGTTCGGCCAAGGGCTTCATGGTCCGTGCCGGCGCCTTCGATGATGTCGATATCGCGCTGTGCTGGCACCCGGCCTCGTTCAATGGCGTCAACCGGCCCTTCTCGTTGGCCTGCGTCGAGATCGAGTTCACCTTCAGCGGCCGCGCCTCGCACGCCGCCGCAGCGCCGCATCTCGGCCGCTCCGCGCTCGACGCCGTCGAGCTGATGCATATCGGCGTCAACTACATGCGCGAGCACATGCCTTCGACGGCGCGCGTCCACTACGCCATCATCAATGCCGGTGGCATTGCGCCCAACGTCGTCCAGGCCACGGCGACCACGCGCCAGCTGATCCGCGCCGCCACGCTCAGTGAGATGTGGGACCTCGTCGCCCGTGTGAAGAAGATCGCCGAGGGCGCCGCGCTGATGAGCGAGACGACCGTCGCCATCAAGCAGCTTTCGGGTGACGCCAACCTCGTCGGCAACCGCCCGCTCGAGCAGGCGATGCAGGCCAATCTCGAGGCGCTGGGCGGTCCCGGCTTCGACGCCGCCGACCACGCCTTCGCCGCCAAGTTCCAGAAGACGCTGAGCAACGAGGATATCGTCTCGTCCTATGCCCGCTTCGGCCTGGCGCCGAAGGAGGGCGAGGCGCTGAGCGACGAGATCTATCCGCTCGGCGCCGGCAGCGACACCTCGGTCGGCTCGACTGATGTCGGCACGGTAAGCTGGGTCGTGCCGACCGTGCAGTGCCGCACCGCCTGCTATGCCGTCGGCACGCCCGGCCATTCCTGGCAGCTGGTGGCGCAGGGCCTCGCGCCTGCGGCCCATAAGGGTCTGGCGCTCGCCGCCAAGGCCATGGCGGGCGTCGCCGCCGACGTATTGAACGACCCCGCTTTGCTCAAGGCGGCGAAGGATGAGTTCGCGGCCTTCCGCGCCAGGAATCCCTTCGCCAACCCGATCACCGACGATGTCGAGCCGCCGCTCGACATGGCGGCACATTGACGCTCCTCCCGGCGGAGCGCGCGATGCATGTGAGCAAACCCGCTCGGTGACTTGCGCATTCGCTCCGCTGCGGGAATCAAGCGCGTCGTCACGCCGCTCGGCTGGGCGGGGCTTCATGCCCCTCCCATCCGGCGGATTTCTTTTTGCCGAAAGTAGGGGTCGATGAACCAGCCTGGCTTCTTCGAGATCATCGGCTTCGGTGCCAATGGCTGGGGCCCCGCGCTGCTGGCCGCCGCTGGCATGACGATCGCCGTCGCGATCTGCGGCTTTGCCCTCGGCGCCGTCATCGGCGCGCTCGGCGCCTGGGCCAAGCTCTCCGGCGGCCCGGTCACGCGCCGGCTCGCCGACGGCTACACCACCGTGCTGCGCGGCATCCCCGATCTTCTGGTCATCTACCTCTTCTATTTCGGATCGAGCGCGGTGCTGACCCCGCTCGGCCGGCTCATCGGCGCGACCGGCTTCATCAGCCTGCCCGGCTTCCTCGCCGGCGCGCTCGCCATCGGCGTCGTCTCAGGCGCCTATCACACCGAGGTCTTCCGCGGCGCCTATCGCGCCGTCTTGCGCGGCGAGATCGAGGCTGCCGTCGCCTGCGGCATGCGCCCGTTTCTGAGACTCAGGCGCATCATCGCCCCGCTGGTGCTGCGCTACGCGCTGCCCGGTCTCGGCAATGTCTGGCAGCTCGTGCTGAAGGAAACCGCGCTGATCTCCGTCACCGGCCTGGTCGAGATCCTGCGCCAGGCCCAGATCGGCGCCGGCTCCACCCGCCAGCCCTTCACCTTCTTCTTCATCGCCGCGATCCTCTACCTCGTCATCTCCTCGGTGTCGGGCTGGGGCCTGCGCACGGCGGAACAGTGCCTCACGCGCGGCCTCAGGAGGGCGTGATGGATTTCGCCTTCATGTATGAGACGCTGCTGACTCTGATCGCCGGCATCCCGCTGACGCTGAAGCTCGCGCTCGCTTCCGTTGCCTGTGGCTCGGTGCTGGCGCTGCTGCTCGCCCTGCTGCGCATGTCCGGTATCGCGCCGCTGGAGTGGTTCGCGCGCTTCTACGTCTTCATCTTCCGCTCGACGCCGCTGCTCGTGCAGATCTTCATCATCTATTACGGGCTGAGCCAGTTCCGCGAAGTCCGCATGAGCTTCGCCTGGCCCCTCCTGCGTGATCCCTATTGGTGCGCGCTGCTGGCGCTCTCGCTCAACACTGCCGCCTATGCCAGCGAAATCTTCCGCGGTGGCCTGCAGGCCGTGCCGGCCGGGCAGATCGAGGCGGCCCGCGCCGCCGGCATGACGCGCCTGCTGCTGTTCCGCCGCATCGTGCTGCCGCTCGCCATCCGCCAGGCCCTGCCCGGCTACGGCAACGAATTGATCCTGATGATCAAGGCGACCTCGCTCGCCTCGATCATCACGCTGATGGAGATCACCGGGCTCGCCGCCAAGCTGATCTCGGAGACCTACCGCGCCATCGAGGTCTTCATCGTGGCCGGCGCGATCTACCTCGTCATCAACTTCGTCGTGACGCGGCTCGTCCAATACGCCGAATACCGGCTGACGCCGCATCTGCGCCCGGCCCCCGGCGCGCCCGCGACCCTGACATCCGGAGCTTCCGCATGAGCGCCGCCCCCGAACGCCCCGTCGCGGTCTCGCTGGCCAATCTGCGCAAGACCTTCGGCTCGCTCGAAGTCCTCAAGGGCATCTCGCTCGAAGCCCGCGAGGGCGACGTCGTCTCGATCCTCGGCTCCTCCGGCTCGGGCAAGTCGACCATGCTCCGCTGCATCAACATGCTGGAGGTGCCGGACTCAGGTGACGTCACGGTCGCGGGCGAGACGATCCGCCTGCAGCAGACGCCGAACGGCACCAAGCCGGCCGATCCGCGCCAGGTCGACCGCATCCGCACCGAGCTCGGCATGGTCTTCCAGAACTTCAATCTCTGGTCGCACATGACCGTGCTGGAAAACGTCATCGAGGCGCCGATCCATGTGCAGGGTCGCCCGCGCGCCGAATGCATCGCCGAAGCCGAGGCGCTGCTCGCCCGCGTCGGCATCGCCGACAAGCGCAATCACTATCCGGCGCATCTCTCCGGCGGCCAGCAGCAGCGCGCCGCCATCGCCCGCGCGCTCGCCCAGCGCCCGAAGGTCATGCTCTTCGACGAGCCGACCTCGGCGCTCGATCCGGAGCTCGTCGGCGAAGTCCTGCGCGTGATGCGCTCCCTCGCCGAAGAGGGCCGCACCATGCTGGTCGTGACGCATGAGATGGGCTTCGCCCGCGACGTCTCCAGCAAGGTCGTATTCCTGCACAAGGGCGTCATCGAGGAGGAAGGCCCGCCGCAGCAGGTCTTCACCGCCAGCCGATCCGAACGCTTCCGCCAGTTCCTGGCGGGTTAAGCTTCAACCAGCGCGCCGCAACCGGCCGCTCCATCAGGGAAGAACCATGAAGACCATCGCAAAGCTGTTTGCGCTCGCCGCGCTCGGCGCCGCCGCATTCACCGCGCCCGTTCTCGCCCAGGCGCCGCAGAAGGTGCGGATCGCCACCGAAGGCGCCTTCCGCCCGTGGAACTGGACCGAGGCCAACGGCACCCTCGCCGGCTTCGAGATCGACCTCTACAAGGACCTGTGCAAGCGCGCCAATCTCGACTGCTCGATCGAGGCCCAGGCCTTCGACGGCATGATCCCGGCCCTCAACGCCGGCAAGTTCGACGCGATCATGGCCGGCATGTCGGTCACCCCGAAGCGCGAGGAGGCGATCCTCTTCTCGAACCCCTACGGCTCGACCGGCCAGACCTTCGCCGTCATCAAGGGCAGCCCGCTCGCCGATCTGCCGGACACCGGCAAGATCTTCCACCTGGCTGCCGACGAGGCCGGCGCACTCGCCGAGATCGAGAAGCTGAAGCCGCTGCTCAAGGGCAAGATCATCGGCGTGCAGACCTCGACCATCAACGGCGCCTTCCTCGAGAAGTATCTGAAGGGCGTCGTCGAGATCCGCGAGTACAAGACCACCGAGCAGCATGACCTCGACCTCGCCGCCGGCCGCGTCGACCTGATCATGGCTTCGATGGCCTACCTCTCGACTGCCGCCAAGAAGGTCGGCAACGAGGACATGGTCGTCGTCGGCCCGCGCTTCCAGGGCGGCATCGTCGGCAAGGGCAGCGCCATCGGCCTGCGCAAGAGCGACACCGAGCTGAAGGCGAAGTTCGACAAGGCGATCGCCGAGGCCAATGCCGACGACACGATCAAGACCCTGAGCGAGAAGTATTTCGGCTTCGACGTCACGGTGCGCTGAGGCATCTCATCCTGCGCGGCCGTCCGATAGCGGCTGCGCAGCTTTTTACGCGCAGTGTCAGCCGCCCTGCCGGCCGGTGATCTCGACGCGCATCGCCGGCTTGGTCGCTTTGAACTCGGCGACGGCCGCCGCAGCGAGGTCGGAAATCGAATCAGACCCACGCGACATCTGTTGCAGGATGATGCGTCCAAGACGATCCCGCGCTTCCACTTCAAGCTCCGCATCCGTTCGCGCATCATAGTCCAGCGCAGCCCAGGCTCTGGCCTGCGCGGCTTCTGCGACGAGAAGCTCCTGGGAATTCAAGACACCGGGAAAGCGGAAATTCGGGGTAAGCATCATCGATTCGAACATGGCCGGGCAACGGATATAGGGACGGCGAGGTTCCCGGCAAGCCAGGCGGAATTGCGGCCACGCCCTGAACACCTGCTGTGATGCGCCGTCGGCGATGACCTTCGCCCCCCTGCAAGAACGGCATTCCCCCACAACAACAACAACGAACCCTGCACGCGCGAGGAACGCGAACCCGATGCTCGACGTTCTGCTACGGGCTGTGGTGGCGCGCCGATCGCTGACAGGCGCTGCAACACGAGACAAATAAACAATCAGTCCAATTTGGACTGATTGTCCAAATTAAACTTGACCCGCCAGCCGCCCAGGCTCACAGATCGGGCACCCGCCCTGCCCAGCGACGGCAGGGACCGATGTCGCGTTGCCGGAGGCTCTCGTGAAGTTCGACATTTTCCAGATGGAGCGGAACCAGACGCTCTTCGAGAACGACGTCGAGATCAACCTGACCGAGAGCGGTGTTCACCCCTGGGCGATCGAGGATATTCTGGGCGAGCAAGCCGCGCGCGATCTGCTCAGGCAGCCGCTCGGCTATGGCTGGACCGACGGCCGGCCGGACCTGCGCGCCAACATCGCCTCCTGGTATCCGGGCGCTACGGCCGCCAATGTGCTGGTGACCAACGGCTCCTCCGAGGCGACGATGATCGCGCTGATGGCGCTGTTCGAGCCCGGCGACGCGCTCGTCTTCGCCCTGCCGAACTTCATGCAGATCGACGGCCTCGGCCGGGCGCTCGGCTTCGACATCCGCCGGCTGGAACTCTCCGGCGAAAGCGACTGGCAGATCGATCCCGAACATCTTGCCCGCGTTGCGGCCGGTGCCAAGGCCATCGCCGTCACCAACCCGGCCAACCCGACCGGCAGCGTGCTCGCGCCTGCGAGCCGCGCCGCGCTCGTCGAAACGGCGAAGCGCAACGACGCCTGGCTTATGGTCGACGAAATCTATCGCGGCGGCGAGATTGAGGGCGCAGAGACGGAGACGCTCTGGGGCAGCTATCCCAAGGTCGTCGTCACCAGCAGCCTGTCGAAATCCTTCGCCTGCCCCGGCCTGCGCCTCGGCTGGATCGTCGCTCCGCCCGCGATCGTCGCGGCCGCGGCCGAGCGGCAGGACTACACCACCATCGGCAGCGGCATCCTCAGCCAGATCCTCGCGGCCGAGGTAATGCGCCCCGAGACGCGCGGCCGCCTGCTCGCACGCGGTCGGGATTTGCTGCGCAGCAATGCCGACCTTGTTGCGCAATGGATGGCGCAGCATAATGACTGGTCCTGGCGGCGGCCACAGGCCGGCGGGATGGCCTTCCTGCGCTATCCGCTCGACATGCCCTCCGAGGTCTTCTCGCAGAAGCTGCGCGAGGAGGAGAGCGTCTTCGTCGTCGCCGGAAGCTGGTTCGGCATCGAGAGCCATATCCGCATCGGCATCGGCGTGCCGACCGAGACGCTGCGGGAAGGGCTGGCGCGCATGGACCGGTTTCTGGCGCGGCTGAAGGGCTGAGCAAAGAGCCTCGCCTTCACCCACGCCGTCATTCCGGGGCGGCCCGCAGGGCCGAGCCCGGAACGGCGAGGAGTGCCGTTCAGCCCGCGATCCCGTCCAGCACGACGCGGGCGATGGCGATGTCCTGAACCGCGAGCCCCGTCAGGTCAGCGATGGTGATATCGCCGTCCGAGCGACGCGCCGGCACCTGCCCGGCCAGTACGGCGCCCAGTTCGACGCAATCGCCCGCATCGATCAGCCCGACAGCCGCGGCAGCGGCGAACTCGCCATGGTCGAGACTCTGCTCCAGTGAATCCGCGATCCGGGTATCCGCAAGCGCCACCAGCGCGCTGTCCAGCTCCTGCTTGCCGGGCGCATCGGCACCGAGCGCGGTGATATGCGTCCCCGGCTTGATCCAGTCGTCACGGATGATCGGCGCGGCGGCCGGCGTCACCGTGATCAGCGCGTCCGATTGCGCGCACAGCGCTTCAAGTTCGGTCACCGGCTCGACGGCGATGCCATCACGTTCGAGATCGCGCCGCAGCGCCTCCAGCCGCTCGGGCGAACGCGCCCAGACCGCAAAACGCGGCTTTCGTTCGCGTAGCAGATGTGCGGCGGCACGAATCTGGAAACGTGCCTGCGTGCCGGCCCCTACGATCCCGATCCGGCGCGCATCTGCCCTCATCCCTGCGCGGGTCGCGATGGCGCCGGCCAGCGCCGTCCTGAGATCGGTGAGCCAGCCCTCGTCGCGCAGGATCGCGACGACGGCGCCGGTCTCGGCCGAGAGCGCGATCATCATGCCACTCGTCGTCGGCAGGCCCTTCGCCGGATTGTCGTAAAAGCCCGTCGCGATCTTCACCACGAAGATCGGGTCGCCGGCGATGTGGCCGAACTTGATGTGGCAATCACCGTTGTGTGCGGGGAAGCCGAGAAAGCCGACCGGCGGCATCTGCACCTGGCCGGCCGCAGCGGCCTTGAACCCCTCCTCCAGCGCGGCAAAGGCACGGTCGAGATCGACGGCTGCCTCGATCTGCGCCCGCGTCAGATCAAGCATCCGGGGTCTCGTTGGCCTGGTTCAGGTAGTTGTAGACGGTCGCACGGGCGAGTCCGAGGATGCGCGAGATATAGGCTGCCGCATTGCGGCCGCCGAAGGCGCCGTTGGCGGCGAGATCCGCCACCAGCTCGCGCTTCTCGGCCCGGCTGAGATTGGTCACGGCGAGCCCGCGCGCCTGCGTCCATTGCTGCACGAACTCGTTGATGCGCTCGTGCCAGTCTTCCTTGAACAGCGCCTGCGGCTTCTCCGTGCCCACCGGCACGGTCGCAAAGGCGGAAAGGGTCTGCATCAGCGCATGGAAATGCGAGACATCGACATTGATGCAGAGCACGCCGGCTGCCTTGCCTCCGGCCGAGAGCACGATGCTGATCGACTTCAGCCGGCGCCCGTCCCAGTTCACCTTCTCATAGGGGCCGATAATCGTCTCGTTGGGATCGAAGCCGATCTCGTCGAGCAGCGAGGGCTCGCCCAGCACGCGCTGCGAGAAATTGCCGGCGATATGCACGACGCTCTGCGAGGCGAGATCGTGCAGCACGACCTCGGCATGCGGCCGGAACAGCAGCGCGACTGCATCGCAGACGGCCAAGTAAGGAGCGAGTTCCGGCGTCATGCTTCCCCCAGGACCGGCGTCAGCGCGGCTGCGACTTCAGATAGTCGCTCAGGCGCTCGAGCCCGGCCGAGAGATGCTCACCCGGCGCGCCGATGCCGACGCGGATATAGCCGTCGAGCCCGTAGACGTCGCCCGGCAGCAGCATGATGCCGCGCTCCTCGCGCAGTCGATGCACGAGCTGGGTCGAGTTCATCGAGTGGCTGTACTTGATGAAGGCCATGCCGCCGGCCTTCGGCGGCACGAAGGAGAAGAACGCGTCATTCGCCTTCACCCAATCGCTCAGCAAGGCGAGGTTCTGCCGCAGGATGGTCTTGCTCCGCTGCAGGATCTCGGCGCGCTTCGCCGGCTGGACGACGATGCGGGCAATCTGCTCGCTCAGCGCGCTCGTCGTGATCGAGGTGTAGTCCTTGTTCTGCCAGGCCGTGTAGATCTCGGCAGCCGGCCCGACCAGCCAGCCGATCCGCAAACCCGGCAGCGCCATCGCCTTCGAGAGGCCGCTGGTGATGATCGCCTTCTCATAGAGATCGGCGAAGCTCGGCGGCTCGTCGGTTTCGAGTTCAGCGCCCTTGTAGACCTCGTCGGCATGGAGGTAGCAGCCCTGCGCCCGGGCGATGGCGACGAGCGCGTCCATCGTCTCGCGCGACAGCAAACTGCCCGTCGGATTGTTCGGGTTGCAGATCGTCATCAGCTTGGTGCGCGGCGTGATCGCCTTGCGGACCTCGTCGAGATCGGGCGTCCAGCCCAGTTCCTCGTGCAGCTTCACCTCCTTGACCGTGGCGCCGATCGCCCGCGCCCAGCCCCAGATCTGCAGGTAGTTCGGCACGAAGACCACGATCTCGTCGCCCGGCTCGATCAGCGACATCACCATCAGGAAATTCGCTTCGGCCGAGCCATTGGTGACGATCACCTCGTCGGCGGTCCGGTTGCGATAGAGCTTGGCGATATCCTCGCGCAGCTCGACCGCGCCATTGGTCCAGCCATAGCCGAGCTCGACCTCCATCAGCTTGGCGCGCTCATCGGCGCTGAGCAGCTCGTTCAGCGAATAAGGATGGACGCCGCTGTCGGAGAGATTGAACTCGACGGTGTTCTCATAGAGCGACTGGATGCGCTCCAGGCTGAATTCTTCGATCTTCATGCTGCCCATCCCGCGGCGACCAATCCGCCACATTTCCCGCGAGTATGATGGGCATCATTTGGACGTCAAGGTCGATTTTGGAATTTACAGTCCAATACGCGGTTGCTATCCCTGTGCAACCGCTTCACAGCCGCTCCCGGAGAGCCGTCATCATGTCCGACCAGACCACCGGCGCCAACAAGATGTGGGGCGGTCGCTTCACCTCCGCCCCGGCCGATGTGATGCGCCGGATCAATCCCTCGATCGGCTTCGACTATCGGCTTTACCGACAGGATATCGCCGCCTCCAAGGTCCATGCCGCGATGCTCGCCCGCCAGGGCATCATCGCCGCGGCTGACAACGAGCGCATCCAGGCCGGGCTCGACCAGATCCGCGGCGAGATCGACCGCGGCGAACTCGAATTCAGCATCGATCTCGAAGACATCCACATGAACGTGGAAGCGCGCCTCAAGGAGATCATCGGCGAGCCGGCCGGACGGCTGCACACCGCCCGCAGCCGCAACGACCAGGCCGTCACCGATGTCCGCCTGTGGATGCGCGACGCCATCGACGGGCTCGACGGCGTGATCCGCGACCTGCAACAGGCGCTGATCGAGCGGGCGAGCGAGCATGCGGAAACGATCATGCCCGGCTTCACCCATCTCCAGGTCGCCCAGCCCGTGACCTTCGGCCACCATCTGATGGCCTATGTCGAGATGTTCGGCCGCGACCGCGAACGGCTCGCAGGCGCGCGCCAGCGCACCAATGTCTCGCCGCTCGGCGCCGCCGCGCTGGCCGGCACCGCCTTCCCGATCGACCGGCATGTCACTGCGGAACAACTCGGCTTCGCCCGCCCGACCGAGAACTCGATGGATTCGGTCGGCTCGCGCGACCATATCTGCGAGTTGCTGTTCTGCTGCTCGATGCTCGCCGTGCATCTCTCGCGCCTCAACGAGGAGATCACGCTCTGGTGCAGCGACGGCTTCCGCTTCATCGCGCTGTCCGACGCCTTCACCACCGGCTCCTCGATCATGCCGCAGAAGCGCAACCCGGACGCCGCCGAGCTGGTGCGCGGCAAGACCGGCCGTGTCGTCGGCTCGCTCACCGCCATGCTGATGATGGTGAAGGGCCTGCCGATGACTTTCATGAAGGACATGCAGGAGGACAAGGAGCCGATGTTCGACGCGCTGGAGACGGTCGAGCTCTGCGTCGCCGCCACCACCGGCATGGTCCGCGACCTGACGGTGCGACCCGAAAACATGCGCGCCTTCCTCGATCGCGGCTTCCCGACCGCCACCGACCTCGCCGACTGGCTGGTGCGCGAGGCCGGCGTGCCCTTCCGCGACGCCCACCACATCACCGCCCGCATCGTCGCGCTGGCCGAGGCGAAGGGCTGCACCTTGCAGGCCCTCGACCTCGACAGCATGCGCTCGATCGATCCGCGCATCGGCGCAGCGGTCTTCGAAGTGTTGGCGCCGGAGCATTCCGTCCGCAGCCGCCGCAGCTATGGCGGCACCGCCCCCGATACCGTGCGCGAAGCGATCACGCGGGCAAAGCAGCGCTGGCTGGCAGAGGGCTGAGCGATCTGATCGCTCGCACTGCCACCACGCCGTCATCCCGGGCTTGCCCCGGGATCCATCGTAGGGCGCCGCGCTTTACGATGGATCCCGGATCGGCGCCGCTTCGCGGCTTGTCCGGGATGACGGAGTATTTTCTTTCAACGTAGATACGCCCAACGCATCCCGACGGTCGCCGTCCCGCAAACTTTGCGGGATCAAACCAGCCGCCTTTCTGGCTATGGAAGACGGCGTCGACCGATTCGGCCGGGGCTGAGGAAACGAGCGCGGAGCCAAGCAGCTCCACGGCGGGGGAGAGATGATGGAACACGTCTGGTTGCGTGGGGTGGCCGAGCAGTTCGGCATCGATGGCGGGCTGCGGCAGCTCGGCGGCGAGTACGATCTCAACTTCCGCGGCCGGACGCCTGAGGGCGACGTCATCATCAAGGCGATGCGTCCGCAGGGCGAGCCCGCTTTGGTCGACCAGCAATGCGCTGCGATCAGCCACGTGCTGGCCGCCGATCCGACATTGCCGCTGCCGCGCCTTCTCCCGGCCGAAGGCCGCCGTTTCTGGCAGAACGTCGCGGATGCCGAAGGCCGCCAGCGCATGGTCTGGGTCCAGCGCGCCTTTGACGGCATCCCGATGGGCGAGGCCGGGCCGCAGACGCCCGCAATCCTCTCCGAACTCGGCGCGCTGACCGCGCGGCTCGATCTCGCTTTGCGCGATTTCAAGGTCACGGCCTCGCCCGATGCGGCAAAGTGGGACCTGACCAAGGCCGGTTGGATCAAGCCGCATCTCGACGTGCTCGAAGGCTCGCGCCGCAAGCTCGTCGCGGAGATCGTCGCCGCCTTCGAGGCCCTGCAACCCGCGCTCGACCGGCTGCCGCAGCAGACCATCCACAACGACCTCAACGACTTCAATATCCTCGTCCAGCCGCGCCTCGGCGAGCCCGCCGGGATCAGTGGCCTGATCGACTTCGGCGACATCACCAATGGTCCGCGCGTCTGCGAGATCGCCATCGCCGCGGCCTATGCCATCCTCGACCACGAGACGCCCGAGGCCGCGCTCGCCGCCTTCGTCGCCGGCTATCACGCCGTCTCGCCCTTGAGTGCCGAGGAGATCGGCCTGATCTGGCCGCTCGTCCGCATGCGGCTCGCCGTCAGCGTCGTGAACTCGACGATCGAGGCCAAGAGCCGCCCGAGCGACCCCTATGTCACCATCTCGCAGGCGCCGGCTTGGCGGCTGCTGGAAAACCCCGCGATCGACGGCGAATTGATGGGCGCCCGCCTGCGCAATGCCTGCGGCCTGCCCGTCACCGACACCGCCGGCCGCATCGCAAGCTGGATCGCCGGCCAGCGCGGCAGCTTCGCGCCGGTGCTGGGCCGTGCCCTCGACGATCTCCCGGTCGGCTCGCTGGCCATCGCCGACGCAACGGTCCCGCAGAATCCCTTCAGCATGCGCGCTGACGAGGCCCGGAACCTCGGCCCCGCCATCGGCATCACCTCGCAGTGGTGGATCGGCCAATATGGCGAGCCGCGGCTGGTCTATACCGACAAGGCCTTCCGCAAGGGCCCTTGGCTCGCTTCGAACCGCCGCACCATCCATATGGCGGTCGACATCTTCGCCCCTGCCGGCGAGCCGGTCCGCGCGCCTCTGGCCGGCCGGGTCGCGCTGGCCGAGAACCGCAAGCGCCATCTCGACTATGGCGGCGTCGTCATCCTCGAGCACCGCACGCCCGCGGGCGATGTCTTCCATACCCTCTACGGCCATCTCGCCGCCGATGGCGCGGCGAAGCTGAAACCGGGCCAGGAGATCGCAGCAGGCGAGGCCTTCGCCAGACTCGGCCCGGCCGAGGAAAATGGTGGCTGGGAGCCGCATCTGCATTTCCAGCTTGCGCTGACGCTCGACGGCATGGGCCATGACTGGCCGGGCGTCGCCGACCCCGACGACTGGGCGCTCTGGCAGGCGATCTGCCCGAACCCCGCAGCCTTGCTCAACCTGCCGGACGAGCGCGTCGCCTACGAGCCGATCGACGAGGCCGCGCTTTTGGCCGAGCGCAAGGCCCGCTTCGGCGCCAATCTCAAGCTCAGTTACAAGAGGCCGATCACCTTCTTGCGCGGCTGGCGCCACCATCTCTTCGACACGATGGGGCGGCCCTATCTCGACGCCTACAACAACGTGCCGCATGTCGGGCACGCGCATCCGCGCATCCGTGCCGTCGCGATGGACCAGCTCGCGCGGATGAACTCCAATACGCGCTACCTGCACCCCGCGCCGATGGCGCTGGCCGAACGCCTTACCGCGAAGCTGCCGAAGGAGCTTGAGGTCTGCTTCTTCGTCAATTCCGGTTCGGAGGCGAACGAACTGGCGCTGCGCCTCGCGCGCGCCGCAAGTGGCGGCTATGACATCGTCACGCCCGATCACGGCTATCACGGCAACACCACCGGCGCGATCGACATCTCCGCCTACAAGTTCAACAAGCCGAACATGGGCGGCCGCAAGCCCTGGGTGCAGCTTATCGACGTCGCCGATGACTATCGCGGCCGCTTCCGCCGCGACGATCCCGACCGGTCGCTGCATTATGCGCAGCAGGTCGACGGCGCGCTCGCCGCCATCGCGGAACGCGGCGGCAAGGTCGCCGGCTTCATCGCCGAGACCTTCCCGAGCGTCGGCGGCCAGATCATCCCGCCGCCCGGCTATCTCGCCGCGGTCTATGAGCGCATCCGCGCTGCCGGCGGCGTCTGCATCGCCGACGAGGTGCAGACCGGCCTCGGCCGCCTCGGCGATTACTATTTCGGCTTCGAGCAGCAGGCGGTGCGTCCCGACATCGTCGTGCTCGGCAAGCCGCTGGGCAACGGCCACCCGATCGGCGCGGTCATCACGACCCGCGCCATCGCCGAACGCTTCGCCGAAGGACCGGAGTATTTCTCGACCTTCGGCGGCTCGAACCTCTCCTGCCGCATCGCCTCCGAGGTGCTCGACATCGTCGAGGAGGAAGGGCTCTCGGCCAACGCCAAGGTGATGGGCGAGCGCCTGCTTTCCGGGATGCGCGAGCTGGCGAAGGACTATGCTAGCGTCGGCGACGTGCGCGGTATCGGCCTCTTCCTCGGCCTTGAACTGGTCACGGATCGCGAGACGCTCGAGCCCGCGACCGATGCGGCAGCCCATGTCATGAATCGCCTGCGCGAGATGCGCATTCTGGTCGGGCGCGAGGGGCCGGCCGACAACATCCTCAAGATCCGGCCGCCGCTGACGATCGGCGCGGATGATGTCGAGATGATCCTCGACCGGCTGAGGATCTGCCTGCGCGAGGTCGAGGTGGCGCGCTGAGCCGCCTCAGCCGACCTTCGGCTCCTGCTGCAGCGTGTAGCGGAAGTTGCAGTGGGTCGCGCCGCCCATGATCGTCTGCGTGCGTTCGAGCGTAATGCGCGGGTCGTAGCCCGTGCAAAAGACGCCGTCGCGATTACAGGAGAGCAGATGGCCGATCTTGCCGAGCCCCATCTCGCGATAGGTCTCGGCATAGCGACAGCGATGGACGTTGTAGTCGAATTCAGTGTCCGTCGCCTTGACCACTTCGATGACGAGCGCGTCGTCCTGCGTCCACAGCGCCTGCAGTTCCTGGAAGCTGCGCAGGCTGGTGCCGCCCGGCGTCTTCGCCGCGAAGGATTGCCCGGCCGCGATCGCAGCCTTGCGGATCGCCTGATCAAGAATCGATTGCGCCATCTCCTCGCCAAGGCGCTCGCGCATCTCCTCATAGATCGGCGCTATGATGCCCGCTTCGATCCGCCTGCGGGCCAGGATGCCGATCTCACCGTCGAAGACCGGGTTATCGCCTTGCTCGGCCGGTTTCTCCGTCTCGTTCATCGCCCGCCTCCATTCCTCTGCATACGGCAGGGTCAACTTAGAACATGCGGAGCTGCGCGGAAAACACGTCGTCAGCTCGACCGAAACCCGCGGCGCGGCGGCGAGGGCAGGAAATCGAGCTTCTCCTCGATCACGGCGCCGTCGTCGGAGACGATGGCGAACCAGCGGCGGTTGCCGCAATGCACGAAGAGTCGCCAGCGGCCCTGATCCTCGCCTTCGCCGCGCTCGACGCGGCTGGTCACGAGGCCGCGGCGCTGCATGCTCAGCCATTCCTCTGCCGACCAGCCGAAGCGGGCCGCGATGCGCTCGGCGTCCAGCACGAAGGCCCCGCTGGCGTCGCGGAGGATCGGGAACCCTGCCGGGTCAGCGCGCTCCTGTTCCATCATCCGATTCCGGAGATACGGCCGGAGGCGGCATGATCCGCAGCGTCTCGGCCAGACACAGGAAGAGATGATAGAGGACGCGGGACGGCAGCGATACCGGCAGAGGCTGACCGGCATGATCGAGCTGGTTGTGCCAGAGCCCGGTCCGCGCATCGACGAAATGGCGAAACATCAGCTCGATATGCTGCGGCAGTCGTGCGCCGGCGTCTTCGTCCCCGGCGAACTCGAAGCGCGCGCCGAGCGCCTTGATGAACTCGGTCTGCGGCCAGAGCAGCTTCGTCAGGGCAACAACGGCGCCATTCGGGTCCACGCCGTCAAGCACCAATGGCGGGCATCCCGGATCACGGTCGAGCCCCTGCGTGAGGCCGAAGCAGTAGAGCCCGTCGGCAAGCGCGCGCGCCTTGTCCCAGCCGGTCAAGCGGTGATGGTGATGCAGCAGCCAGACCCATTCGAACTGGTGGCCGGGCTCGCGCAGCCGGCCGGCATCGCCCGCAACGGGCTGCCAGTCCGGCGTGAAGAACTCGCCCAGCGCACCATTCGCATCGATGAAGCGCTCCGCCGCAAGCTGGACGATGCCGTCGGCTGCGTCGAACCAGCGCTGATCGCCGGTCGCTTCGGCCAAAGCGTGGAAGGCTTCGAGCAGATGCATATGCGGGTTCTGCCGGCGCGGCAGCGTGCCGAGATCATCTTCCGCATAGCCACCTAGCGGCGCGGAGAGCTCCGACTCGATCAGATCCATCGTCGCCCCCGCCAGGCGGATGGCCGCGGCGTCGCCGGTCGCCCGGTGATAATGCGCGCAGCCGAAGAGCACGAAGGCGAGGTCGTAGAGGTCGCGGCGCGGGACGCTCGCCCCACCATCGGGGAGGAAGCGCTTCGGCACATAGCCGTTGGCCTGATGCGTCTTCAGGAGAAGCGCGAAGCCATGGCGCGCCGCCTCAAGCGCCGGCCCGCTTCCGCTCAACCGAGCAGCGTGGCTGAAGGTATAGGTCAGGCGCGCTGTGGTGAGCGCGCCGCGATCGGGTGCTGCGAGCGGCCGGCCCTCCGCCGTAAACTCCTCGACGAAGCCGCCTGCCTTGCGATCGACCGCGCGCGCGATCCAGGCCGGGATCAGCGTCTCGTAGGTCCAGCGCTGCAGGCCGGCGGGCGACAGGTCGAGCATGGACCGCCTCAATGCGCCTGCGTCTGCGCGTGCAGGATCTGTCCGAGAAACTTCCGGGTGCGCTCGTTTTGCGGCGCAGTGAAGAACTGGTCAGGCGGCGCCACTTCGACGATCTCGCCGGCGTCCATGAAGATCACCCGGTCGGCGACCTTCCGCGCAAAGCCCATCTCATGGGTGACGCAGAGCATGGTCATGCCGCTCTCGGCGAGCTCGACCATGACGTCCAGCACCTCGCTGACCATCTCCGGGTCGAGCGCCGAGGTCGGCTCGTCGAACAGCATGATCTTCGGGTTCATGCAGAGCGAACGCGCGATCGCGACGCGCTGCTGCTGGCCTCCGGAGAGCTGGACCGGAAACTTGTTCGCCTGCTCCGGGATATGGACGCGCTCCAGGATCCTGCGGGCGTTTGCTTCGGCCTGAGGCCGCGGAATGCCGCGCACCTTCATCGGCGCGAGCGTGCAGTTCTCAAGCGCCGTCAGATGCGGGAACAGGTTGAAGCTCTGGAACACCATGCCGATCTCGCGGCGGACATTCTCGATGCCCTTCAAGCCGGCATGGACGGTCGTGCCGTCGACGACGATCTCGCCCTTCTGGTGCTCTTCGAGCTGGTTCAAGCAGCGGATCAGCGTCGACTTGCCGGAGCCGGACGGCCCGCAGATGACGATGCGCTCGCCCCGCGACACGGTGAGGTCGATATCGCGCAAGACGTGGAAGTCGCCATAGAACTTGTCGACCTTGCGCATCTCGATGATCACGTCGCCGATCTCATGGTCGGCGGCGGAAGGGGCGGTCGCGGACATCTGCAAAAACCGTTCTGGATTGGGGGGCGGGAGATGCGTCCGGCAAGGCCGGCCGCATCCGTTTCCGCAGAATCTGGTGCGATTTTACAGACCACGGGTCATCCCGGCCGCAGCGAAGCGGAGAGCCGGGATCCATGCCTGAGCCTCTGTCGGGAAGCGCTCTGGCATGGATCCCGGGTCAGGCCCGAGATGACGATGTGGTTCCGTAAAAAATCATCAGGCTCCAGATCAGAACTGCGGCATCGCCGGCAGCTTGGGCAGCGGAATGCCGAACCACTTCTGGTTGATCTTCGACAGCTCGCCATTGCCCTCGATCTCGGCGATGAACTTGTTGGCGTACTCGGCCAGAGCGGTATCCGCCTTGCGGAAGGCCATGCCGTTAGCCTGCTCGCGCAGCGTGATCTTCGGCTCGATGTTGAGCTGCGGATAGTCCTTGAGGAGCTGGGCGAGGATGGTGTTGCTCGCGCCCATAGCCTGGACCTGGCCGGAGATCAGCGCCTGCAGCGCGGTCGCGTCGTCATCGTAACGCTTCAGCGGCGTGCCCTGCGGGGCGACGGCGCTGATCGCAGTGTCCTGGGTCGAGGCGCGCGCGACGCTGATCGTCACCTGCTTCAGGTCTTCCGGCGTCTTGATGTTCACGCTCTTCGGCGCGAGCACATAGATCGTCAGCGTGCTGTAGGGGTTCGAGAACAGAACCTGCTTCTGGCGCTCGGCGGTGATGCCGAAGGTGGCGATCAGCACGTCGACCTTGTTGGTCAGCAGGTAGGGGATGCGGTTCGGGCCGGTGACCGGCACGAGCTCGAGCTTCACGCCGAGCGACTTGGCGAGCAGCGCAGCGACGTCGGCATCGTAGCCGGCCGGCTGCTGGTTCGCGTCGGTGCCGCCGAACGGCGGATAGTCGGTCAGTACGCCGACCGTCAGCTTGCCGCGAGCCTTGATCTCGTCCGGGGTGGCGGCCTGGGCAGGCGCGGCGCCGAGCGAGGCGGCGGCGAGGCCGGCGAAGACCAGCGCGCCGAGGCCGCGGCGGCAGATCGATTTGAACAGGGACATGGGTCGTTCTCCTCTGAGGGCAGGCTGGCGTTGCATCGACGCTTGTTAACGCGCGGCGACGAGGAGCTTCTGCTCCATTCTCTTGCTGTAGGCCGAGAGCGGCCGGCAGATGACGTAGTAGATCAGCGCGACGAGCGCGAAGATCGTGAACGGCCGGAAGGTGGCGTTGTTGATGATCTGCGCCGCGCGTGTCAGCTCGACGAAACCGATGATCGAAGCGAGCGAGGTGCCCTTGATCAGCTGCACGAGGAAGCCGATCGTCGGCGGGATCGCGATGCGGATCGCCTGCGGGGCGATGATCAGCGCCATCTTCGGTGCATAGCGTAGGCCGAGCGAGGTCGCCGCCTCCCATTGCCCGCGGGGTACTACCTCGATCGCGCCGCGCCAGATCTCGCCGAGAAAGGCGCTGGCATGGAGCGACAGGCCGAGCGCCGCCGCCGTCCAGGGGTCGACCGACCAGCCGAACAGCCCGGGCACAAAGAAGGCGAGGAAAAGCTGCATCAGCAGCGGCGTGCCCTGGAAGACCTTGATGTAGCCGGCCGAGACGATCCTGAGCCACTTGTATTCGCCGGTGCGAGCGAGCGCGACCAGCGCACCGCCCAGCGCGCCGCCGAGGAAGGCGACGAGCGAGAGCAGCAGCGTCCAGCGCACCGCCATGATGATGTAGATGATGTCGGCAGATCCGAGAGTGCGCATCGTCGTCACCTCACCGGGTTGGCTTGCGCAGGAAGGCGCGCTCGATCCCGGCGAAGACCGTCCAGAAGAAGACGGAGAGGCCGAGATACATGCAGGTGACGATGAAATAGACCTCGAAGCTGCGGAAGGTGCGCGACTGGATGTCGCCCGCCACTGCCGTCAGCTCGCTCGCCGCGATCGCCGAGCAGACGCTGGTGTTCAGCATCAGCAGGATGAACTGGCTGGTCAACGACGGGTAGATCGCCTGAATCGCCGGCTTCAGGATGATGTAGTGGAAGATCTGGAGCGGGCGCATGCCGAGCGACTTGCCCGCTTCGATCTGCCCCTTCTGGATGCTCTCGATACCGGCGCGGATGATCTCGATGCCGTAGGCGCCGACGTTCACGACAAGCGCCAGCAGCGCCGCCGTGTTCGAGGACATCTTCAAGCCCATGGACGGCAGGCCGAAATAGATCATGAAGATCTGGATCAGGAACGGCGTGTTGCGGATCAGCTCGATATACTCGTCGATGATCCAGCGCAGCCATTTCGGCCCCGACGTCTTGCCGAGCGCACCGGCGATCGAGACCACCATGCCGATCGCCATCGCCAGCGCCGAGAGCACGAGCGAGTTGATCAGCCCCTGCAGCAGCTCCGGCCACGCCGCGAAGACGTCGGCGAAATCGAATTCATAGCTCATGCGAGCCGCCCTTGCCGGGCTGTGAAAGCCGAACCGCCTTCATGCGCCTTCCTCATCCAATCCTCCCGGCCAGCGTTGTTCCGCAGGCTCGGCCGATGCCGTCGCACCATCCCTACAATCGCGGGATCAGCAAGCCGCCATCGACGTTAATCACTGTTCCTGTTGCATAGGCGAATTGCCCGCTCGTCAGAGCGGCGACGCAGGCGGCGACATCCTCGCCCTCACCCCAGCGACCGGCGGGGATCAGCCCATCGGCGATGCGCGCGTCATACTTCGCCGCGACCTTCGCGGTCATGTCGGTGCGGATCACGCCCGGCCGGACCTCGAAGACGGGGATTTCCTCCGGCGCGAGCCTGACGGCCAGCGCCTTCGCCCACATCGAAAGGCCGAGCTTGGAGACGCAGTACTGCGCCCGATCGATCGAGACGAGCTCCGTCGAGGCCGAAGTGATGAAGACGATCGCGGGGCACCCAGGCCTGTCCGCGAGCATCGCCTTGGCAACCTCCTGGCTGAGGAAGGCGGCGCCGCGCAGATTGACGTCCATGACGACATCGAAGGTCTCCGGCGTGATCTCCAGCATGTCGCCACGCACGGGCGCGCCGATACCAGCATTCGAGACGAAGAGATCGAGCCGGCCGAAAGCCTGCTTCACATCCGCGACGAGGCCGGCATGGCTCGCGACCGCGGCGACGTCATGCTTGAAGAACCGGGCCTTGGCGCCCGCTGCTTCGAACACCTTCGACGCCTCGGCGACGGCCTCATCCTCGGCGATGTCGGTGAAGGCGATGTCACACCCAGCCTTGGCGAGGGCGACACCGATCGCGCGGCCGATGCCGCGCCTTGCGCCGGTGATCAGCGCGACGGGACGCGTCATCTCACTCTCCCCGATACTGCGGCGTGCGCTTCTGCTGGAAGGCGGCGACGCCCTCCTTCACGTCTTCGGTATAGGAGACGAGCGAGCTCGCCAGCGTCTCCATGATCGCGCCGCTATCCTCATCCTCCGCAGCATTGATGAGCTGCTTGACGACGAGGTTCGCCACCGGCCCGCGCTGGCTGATGCGCTCGGCCATGGCCTGCGCCGCCGCGAGTGCCTCGCCCTTCTCGACGACCTGATCGACGATGCCGAGCGTGAGCGCCGTTTCGGCGGTGACGATTTCGCCGGTGAGCGCCAGCCGGCGCGCGACCTGCCCGCCCAGCCGCTTCACCAGACGCTGCGTGCCGGACCAGCCGGGGATCATGCCGAGCCCGGTCTCGGGCAGGCCGATCTTGGCCTGCGCCTCGCAGATGCGGATATCGGCGGTGACGGCCAGTTCCAGCCCGCCGCCCAGCGCATGGCCGTTCATCGCGGCGATAACTGGCGGCTTCATCCGCGCCAGCTTGTCGAAGACGCGATGGCCGGAGCGCACCCAGCCCTGCCCCATCTCCAGCGGCGAGAGCCCGCCCCAGGCGACGATGTCGCCGCCGGCGCAGAAGGCCTTGCCCTCCCCGGTCAGGATCACGGCGCGCACCGACCGATCGGCGTCGATCGCGTCGGCGAAGCGGCCGAGCAGCCCGACCATGACGTCGTCGAGCGCGTTGAGCTTTTCCGGCCGGGCAAGCGTAATCGTCGCGATGCCGGAAGCGATGTCGAGGCGGACGGGATCGCTCATGCCGCCCTCGCCGGGACTTCGAGGCCGATCAGCGCCTCATTGAACAAGGCCGCGTCCATCAGCCTGGGCGGCTTGGGCACCAGCAGCGGGAATTCGCTCTGGGCGAGGATATCGCGCTCAAGATCGACGCCCGGCGCGATCTCGGTGACGACGATGCCCGCGGCCGTCAGCTTCATCACGCAGCGCTCGGTGATGAAGGTCACGTCCTGCCCCTGGGCCACCGCGCGCGGCCCGGAGAAGGAGATGTGCTCGACGGCCTCGACCAGCTTCTTCACCTTGCCCTCCTTCTCGATGACGAGCTTGCCATCGGCAATCGCGAGCTTGGCGGCGGCGCTGAAATAGCCGGAGAAGACGATGCGCTTGGCCCGCGCGGTGATGTCGATGAAGCCGCCGGCGCCGGCCGTGACATGCGGACGCACACCGAGCTTGGAGACGTTGACGCAGCCCTGCCGGTCGATCTGCAGGAAGGAGAGCAGCGACATGTCGAAGCCCGCGCCCTGGAAATAGGTGAACTGGTAGGGCGAGGGCACGATCGCCTCGGCATTGGAGGCGCAGCCGAACTGGAATTCGAGCAGCGGCACGCCGCCGACGGCGCCCTGCTCGATCACCCAGGTGACAGTGCCGTGCTGGCCTTCCTCGATCAGGATGCGCGGGACATTGGCCGAGATGCCGAAGCCGATATTGACGGCATCGCCGTAACGCAGTTCCTGCGCCACGCGCCGCGCGATCACCTTGGCGACGTCGAAGGCCGGTGTCTCGAAGCTCGACAGCGGCCGCCGCACCTCGCCGGAGATGGCGGGATCGTAGACCGTCTGCGTCGTCTGCATCTGCTCGGGCGCGACCACGATCGCATCGACGAGGATGCCGGGCACGAAGACGGCTTGCGTGTTGAGGCTGCCGGCCTCGACCACGCGCTTCACCTGCGCGATGACGATGCCGCCGTTGTTGCGCACCGCCAGCGCCTGATCGAGCGGGCCGAGATAACCGCCCTCATGCTCGTAGGAGAGGTTGCCGCGCTCATCGGCCGTGGTGGCGCGGATGATCGCGACCTTCGGCACGATGCTGCGGAAATAGAGCCAGTCCTCGCCGTCGAACTCCATCCGGCTGACGATCGGCTCGGCTGCGGCCCGCGCATTCATCGCGCAGCCCTGATGCTTCGGGTCGACGAAGGTGTCCATGCCGATCTTGGTCAGCACGCCCGGCCGCTTGGCCGCGGCCTCGCGATGCATGTCGAAGAGGATGCCGCTCGGGATGTTGTAGGCCGGGATCTGGTCGCCCGTAACCATCTTCCAGATTTCCGGCGGCTCGGCCGAGGACGGGCCGGATGGGTACGAGCCGCCCATGATCCGCGCCAGCAGGCCGGGCTTGGCGAGATGGTCGATGCCCTTGACGCCCCACATGTCGCCGGCCGCGATCGGATGCAGCGTCGTCAGATTGCGCGGATGGCCCGAGGTGTCGAAGCGCCGACCGATCGCCGCCAGCACAGCATCGGGACAGCCGAGCCCCGAGGAGGAGGATACCGTGACGATCGCATCGTCCGGGATCAGGGCAGCGGCTTCGTCGGCGGAAAGGATGCGGGGAAAGGCCATGGGTCTGTCTCTTGGAGAAGGTTTCAGCCGGCGGCGGCGAGCGCGCGCTGATAGGCGCCGCAGGATTCACGGATGACGAGGTTGGCGGGGCCGATGAAGCTTTCCGGCTCCATCGCGGGATCATTGATCTGCTTGAGCAGCAGGGCCGCGGCGCGTTCACCGAGGCCGACGGGATCGACCGCGACGGTGGTCAGCGCCGGCGAGACATGGCGCGCCTCGCTGGTGTCGTCGAAGCCGACCACAGCGATATCGCGCCCGACGACGAGGCCGTGCCGGGCCGCCGCCAGCATCGCGCCGATGGCAACGACGTCGTTGTAGCAGACCACGGCAGTCGGACGGTCGGCGAGCGAGAGCATGGCGCTCATCGCACTAAAGCCACCGTCGCGCGTCGGCATGCTTTCGAGGTTGAGCGCCGGATCGACGCTGCGGCCCGCCGCTTCCATGGCCGCGAGGAAGCCGCCATGTCGCTCCTGCCGGACGACCATCGAATGCATGCCGCCGAGATAGGCGATGCGCTCATGGCCGAGATTGATGAGATGGCGGGTGACGCGGCTCGCCCCGGCCAGGTTTTCCGGCACGACATGGCTGACCTCCGCACCAGGCAGGCGGCGGATCGCCACCAGCAGCGCCGTATCGGCCGCCCTGATCCAGTCGAGATGCTCGGGGCGCGTATCCAGCGCAGGACAAAGAATGATGCCGCCGGCGCCGTGCTCGCGCATCATCCGCATCACCTGCTCCTGCCGCACCACGCTTTCAGCGGTGTTGGCCATGAAGGCGACATAGCCCGCCATCTGCAGCACCTTCTCCACCCCGATCGCGAATTCGGCGAAGAACGGGTTGGAGAGGTCGTTGAGGACGAGTCCGACGATGCGGGACTGCGCATTGCGCAGATTGGCGGCGCCGCGATTATAGACATAGCCCAGCCGGTCCATGACCTGCAGGACATGCTGGCGGGTCTCGGACTTCACGGCGCCGCGCCCGGTCAGGACGAGCGAGACCGTCGATTTCGAGACGCCGGCTGCGTCCGCGATCTCGATGATCGTCACCTTTCCCTTGCTGCCTTTCGGCCGCGGCATCGTTTCGTCCCTGAAGCGCGAGGCGCTGTTCTTATCTTGGAACGTTCCACTACCAGTCTTTGATTATGCGCGCAATCTCCCTCTTTAAAACGATTCTGTCGCCCTGTTAAGGCTGGAAGCACGTTTCATTAGTGGAACGTTCCAATAATTAAGATTCGGAGGAAGCGATGGCCGAGATCACCCTGCCCCGCATGGACGGCAGCAGCGAGCGTTACAGGCTGGCTCCGCCCTCGCCCTACCCCCGCACCGCCCCGGCCAATGGCGTCCGCACCGTCTATGCGGCGGCCCATGTCGTAGCCGATCCGCTGAAGCTGCAGGAGCCCTGGCGCGTCCCGGCGGTGGATTGGGACGCCACCCTCGCCTTTCGCCGCCATCTCTGGGGCCTGGGCTTCAAGATCGCCGAGGCGATGGACACCTCCCAGCGCGGCATGGGGCTGGATTGGCCGAACGCCGCCGAGCTGATCGCCCGCTCCCTCGCCGAAGCCAAGGCGACGCCGGGTGCCGATCTCGCCTGCGGCGCCGGCACCGACCAGCTCGATCCGCAGGCCGCGCGCAGCCTCGACGACGTGATCCGCGCCTATGAGGAGCAGATCGGCCATGTCGAGAAGCATGGCGGCAAGATCATCCTGATGGCGAGCCGCGCGCTCTGCCGCGTCGCGAAGGGGCCGGACGACTATCTCTCCGTCTATGGCCAGCTGATCCGCCAGTGCCGCGGCAAGGTGATCCTGCACTGGCTCGGCGAGATGTTCGACCCTGCGCTCGCCGGATACTGGGGCAGCCGCGACTTCAAGCCAGCCATGGAGACGGTGCTCACCCTGATCCGCGAGCACGCCAACAAGATCGACGGCATCAAGATCTCGCTGCTCGATGCCGGCAAGGAGATCGAGATGCGCCGCCTCCTGCCGGAAGGCGTCGTCATGTATACCGGCGATGACTTCAACTATGCCGAACTGATCGCCGGCGACGAGCAAGGCTTCTCGCACGGGTTGCTCGGCATCTTCGACCCGATCGCGCCGGCTGCCGCCGCCGCCTTCGCCAGGCTGGAAGCGGGAGATCGCGCCGGCTTCCACGCCATCCTCGACCCGACCGTCGCGCTCTCGCGCCGGCTCTTCGAGGCGCCGACGCAGCATTACAAATGCGGCGTCGTCTTCCTGGCCTGGCTCAACGGCTTCCAGAGCCATTTCCGCATGGTCGGCGGCGCCGAGTCCGCGCGCGGCATCCTGCACTATGCCGATCTCTTCCGCCTTGCCGACCAGGCCGGGCTCTTCGCCGATCCGGAGCTGGCGGCGCGCCGCATGACGCATCTCTGCGCCCTCAACGGCATCGCCTGAGGAGCAAGCCATGCACGCCCCCCTGCTCGACGCCGAGATCTACGACCAGATCCGCGACACCGCCCGTCGCTTCGCCGAGGATGTCGTCAAGCCCGCCGCCGCCGATCTCGACCGCGACGAGACCTTCCCCGCCGATATCTATCGCCGGATGGGCGAGCTCGGCCTCTTCGGCATCACGGTGCCGGAGGAGCATGGCGGCGCCGGCCTCGACACCTTCGCCTATGCGATCGTGATGGAGGAGCTGTCGCGCGGCTATTCCTCCGTCGCCGACCAGTGCGGGCTGGTCGAGCTGATCGGCACGCTGCTGACGCGCTACGGCACGCCCGAGCAGTTGAAGCGCCTGCCTGACATCCTCACGGCCAAGACCCGCATTGCCTATTGCCTGACCGAGGCCGAAGCGGGCTCCGACCTCTCCAATGTCCGCACCACCGCGCGCGAGACCGCCGAAGGCTACGTCGTCGACGGCAGCAAGCTCTGGATCCACAACGCCCCGGTCGCCGATCTCGGCTTCGTGCTGGCCTCGACCGATCCCGCCGCAGGCCATCGCGGCATGAGCATCTTCCTGGTCGACCTGCACGCGCCGGGCGTCTCGCGCGGGCCGAAGGAGCACAAGATGGGCCAGCGCGCGAGCCAGGTCGGCGCGCTGACCTTCGATGGCGTCACCGTGCCGCACGAGGCGCTGCTCGGGCCCAAGGGCCGCGGCTTCCACATCATGATGAGCGTGCTGGAGAAGGGCCGCGTCGGCATCGCCTCTCTGGCCGTCGGCATTGCGCAAGCCGGTCTCGAGGCCGCCCTCGCCTATGCCCGCGACCGGCGCCAGTTCGGCAAGCCGATCCTCGACAATCAGGGCCTGCAATGGATGCTGGCCGACATGGCCAAGGACATCGCCGCCGCCCGCGCCCTCGTCGAGCGCGCCGCGCTGCTGATCGACCACGGCAAGCCGGCGACCTCCGCCTCCTCCATGGCCAAGTGCTTCGCCAGCGACATGGCCGTAGCGCAGACCGCCAACGCCGTGCAGATCTTCGGCGGCTCAGGCTATATCCGCGGCTTCGAGGTCGAGCGGCTCTACCGCGACGCCAAGATCACCCAGATCTACGAAGGCACCAACCAGATCCAGCGCACCATCATCGCGCGGGAGCTGATCAAAGGAGCCTAGCGGCTCCAAGGTCGCTCCCTGCGAAGCGCCAGGCAGCTCGTTTTCGACACAACACCCTCGACATCTCCAGCCGATCGCGCTCGGCTGCAGGAAAGCGCATCCTGCTGCTTCAGGGATTCGCGGCCAACTCGAAAGGGGACAGGGATGAAGACGATCAAGGGACCGGCCATCTTCCTCGCCCAGTTCGCGGGCGACGCGGCGCCATTCAACAATCTGGCGGACATCGCCCACTGGGCAGCGGGACATGGCTACAAGGGCGTCCAGATTCCGAGCTGGGATGCGCGGCTGTTCGATCTCGCGCGCGCCGCCGAAAGCACGACCTATTGCGACGAGGTGAAAGGCATCCTCGCTGAGGCCGGCATCGCGCTGACCGAACTCTCGACCCATCTTCAGGGCCAGCTCGTCGCGGTCCACCCCGCCTACGACCTCGCCTTCGATGGCTTCGCCACCCAGCAGGTGCGCGGTAATCCAAAGGCGCGCCAGGAATGGGCCGTGCAGCAATTGCTGCTGGCGGCGCAGGCCTCCCGCAATCTCGGCCTGTCAGCCCATGCGACATTCTCCGGCGCGCTGGCCTGGCCCTTCATCTACCCCTGGCCGCAGCGACCGGCCGGTCTCGTCGAGACCGCCTTCGACGAACTGGCGAAGCGCTGGCGTCCGATCCTCGACGCATTCGACGAAGCCGGCATAGACCTCTGCTACGAAATCCATCCCGGCGAGGACCTGCATGACGGCATCACCTTTGAGATGTTCCTTGAGCGGGTCGGCAATCATCCGCGCTGCAACATCCTCTACGACCCCAGCCATTTCCTGCTGCAGCAGCTCGATTACCTGTCGTTCATCGACATCTATCACCAGCGCATCCGCATGTTCCATGTGAAGGACGCGGAGTTCAATCCGAGCGGTCGCCAAGGCGTCTACTCCGGCTTCCAGCCCTGGATCGAGCGCGCCGGGCGGTTCCGCTCCCTTGGTGATGGTCAGGTCGATTTCAGCGCGATCTTTTCGAAGCTAGCCCAATATGACTTCAACGGCTGGGCCGTGCTGGAATGGGAGTGCTGCATCAAGGATTCCGAACAGGGCGCCGCGGAAGGCGCGCCCTTCATCGCCAGCCATCTCATCAACGTCGCCGCGCGGGCCTTCGATGATTTCGCGGCCAGCGGCATCGATCTCGCCACCAACCGTTCACTGCTGGGACTCGATAGATGACAAGCGACGAGACGCGAGCGCAACGCCTTCCGGAGAAGTGACCGGCGCTCAAGCTGAAGCGGCTGCAATCGGGCTGAGGACCATTCGTGTTTTGCTCGAAAGGCAACGGCGTCAGGCCACCAGCACGACGACATCGTCCTGTCGCGCAAAGAAACTCTGTGAATGGCATCGTTTCAGATCTGCCTCGCGCAGTTCGAGCGTCGCATCGGATAGCTCGGGCGGATGGTGAACGCAGGCAAGGCGCCTCGCACCGGCAGCTTCCAGCAAACGCAGTCCCGCCTGCCAGGTCGAGTGCCCCCAGCCGCGATGCGGTTCGTAGTCGACCGCTTCGTCCCACATCGCGTCGTATACGAGAAGGTCGGCGCCTTGGCAGAAGGCGATGAACGCCGGGTCCGGATCATCGGCGGCATGTTCATGATCCGTCAGGATCACCAGTGTCTGCCCGCCATGGCGGAACCGAAAGCCGGCAGCACAGGGATCATGCCGTAACGCGATCGTCGCGACGTCGATGCCCGAAAGGCCGGGATCGTCTCCCGCCGTGAAGCTCGAAAAGCGAACCCGGCTGGGCGCCTGGGCGAAGCTGACGGGGAAGAACGGTTCACTGAACAGGGCCGACAGCTTCGCCTCGGCGCCCCCTGGCGTGCAGGCCGGCACGTGCATCGCAATCTCGCCGCGCATGCGCCAGAGCGGCGCAAAGGCGGTCAGGCCAATGACATGGTCGAGATGCAGATGGCTGAAAAGAAGCGTCGCATCACGCTCTTGGGCCGCAGCCATCGCCTGCCCGAGCCGGCGTAGCCCGGACCCCGCATCGACGATGATACGACGACCGGCGATCCGGATCTCGAAGCACGTCGTATCGCCGCCGAAACGGTCATAGGAGCGGCCGGAAACCGGGATCGATCCGCGCGTTCCCCAGAACCGGATGCCGAAGCTGCAATCGAGCAACCCCGCCGTCTCAGTCACGCGCCGGGCCTTCGAGTTCGCGCCTGGAAACAATCGCGACATTATCTTGCAACCGCTTGATCATCAGCCGCATGACGGAGAGCATCATGTCGGGGAACTCTTCCATCAAGGCGATGAACACCTCCTTGCGGAGCTTCAATGCGGTCAATTCGCTGGTAGCACGGATGCTCGCCGATCGCACCTCCCCGGTGACCACCCCCATTTCACCGACGATCGCAGGAGCTTCGATCCGGGAAACGCGCACAGCGCTTTCTTGTGGGCCGATCAAGACGTCCGCCGCGCCCGCGATCACGACATAGGCTGCATCCGATTCCGCCCCCTGCTCGAACAGCAGGTCCCCGGCAGCGAAGACGGTTCGCTCGCTGGTAAAGGCCAGCAGCTTGATGCGCGCAAGATCGAGATTGGCAAAGATCGGCACGGCTCTCAGCGCAGCGACATCGTCACGCTCACTGCCTTCCTCCGCGATCGGAGCCCCGGCCGCGGCGGGTTGCAGGCCGGGAGTCGGGCGCAACCTGGCACCATCGAAGACGATGGAGATATCCATGGGAACGTCGCTATCGTAGTCGCGCGCGACGACGATCAGAGTTCTGTCCTTCATCGCATGGCGAAGGCGCCGCAGGATTGCCTTGCCCTCCGTCGGGCTCAAGCTGCTCAAGGCGTTGTCGAGGATCAGCAGCGACGGGCGCTTGATCAGGCAGCGTGCCAGCGCAACCTGGGTTTTGACGGCTGGAAACAGCAGACGACCGGCATAGCCGGCCGGCTGCGCAAGACCGATCCGAGCAATCTCGTGATCCAGGCCGAGCTCGGTCACGGCATCGCGAATGGCTTCGTCGACCCGTTCACGGACACCGGCGCTCGCCTGGGCCACGCGCCCGAACAGAAGGTTCTCCCGGACAGATACGGCTCCCCACTCATTGGAGTCGTAGAAATCGATGATCCGCGCGGCATCCTGCGAAATGCGTGCGCGAAAGGCCTGGCGCGCCAGCAGGATGCGCTGTTCCATCTCCGCGTCGAGAAGGCCGAGGCGATGCAGCGGCTCGACATAGAGAAACGACAGCCCCAGGAACCGTGCCCGATCGGCCTCGTCGATCTGTCCGGCCTCCGCCCGCGCCAGGCGCTCGCGATAGGCGGGGAATTCCTCAGCCGGGATGAAGGAAAAGTTTTCCAGAAGAAGGTGGTCAGGGGTCAGGTCGGAAAAGATCTCGAGCATGGTCGCGGCAATGCGCTGGCCGACCATCGTGAGATCATCGCTCAGGCCAAGCGAACCCAAAACCTCCCGCGTCAGATCATGCTCGGCCAGCCCGGCTCCGCTGATCACCGCATTACTCGGGACGCCGAAGAGGATGTTTTCGCCGATCGTGGCGGTGTGGATGTACTGCGCCGCATCATAGGGCTCGACGGCATCCTCCGCTCCTCGCGCGGCCAGCACCTTGCGGATATGCGCCCGGATTTCCGCCATACGGGCGATCAGGACGGGAACGTCGTCCGCGTTGGGTTTGCTTGCGAGGCCATAGCGGAACACGACGTCGGAAAGGCCTACGATGTGCAGCGTGGCGGCCAGCTGAGCCGCCGGTAGCTCGCCGTCGGCTGTTCCCAAAGCCGCCTCTTCGCTCGTCGGCCCCACATCGCGATCTGCCTGCGAACCATGGCCGCGCAGACCGTAGACAATGTTGTCGCGCAGGGTTCCATCGAAGATCGCCGGCTCGCTGCCCGCATAAGCGATACAGCGCCCCCGCGCCGCATCAGAGATCGCGTCGAGCGAGACATCGCCGATCTTGAGTGAACCACCGCTCGGCGTCAGTCGTCCGCCGAGGATACGTGCGACACAACCCGCACCCTCTCCCATTCCTGACAGCCAGACATGCTGCTTCAGCGGCAGTGTCAGGGAGACCCGATCGAGCATTCGGTCGCCGGTTGCACTGACCGCGGTGAGGCCCTGCAAGACGATCACGCCGGTCTCGGGGAATGGGTTGCTGACCGCCTCTACTTGAGCGGAAGGAACAGTGAGAGCGAACTGCTCCGTAACTTGCTGAAACTTGGCTTCGACATCCAGACGCTGTTGGTCCCAGTCGATGAGGTCCTTCACGGGTGGGGGCAGATCGCGATAGGCCGCGATCACCGCAACAAGCTGGCCGATTCCGAGATTCCCGGTCAGGGCGGCATAGCCGCCGATCGTGTAGAACAAGAACGGCGTGATCTGCGCCATCAGATTGTTGAGCGCTTTGACGGCGAATTTCCGTCCGTACAGCTGGTAACGAATGCCGAACAGGGTTTCGAGCCTTTGCGCGACCTGTCCGCGCTCGAGCGCGGCGGTCCCGTGATTGGAAACCTCGTCCAGCGTCTCGACCACCTCTCCGATCTTGCCGGCCAAGGCGCGGGAGGCGATTTGGCGCTGCCTGCCAAGCCGGATCTGCTCTCGCCGCAACCGCGGAATGACCAGAACCTGCGAGGAGATCATCGCGACGGCGACAAGGCCGAGCAGAGCATTCTGTATCAGGATGAAGATGAGTGCAGTCAGGGCCTGGCCGCCCAGGAAAACCGGCTGAACGAACGCATCTCCGACGAAGCCCCCGATGGGTTCGACCTCATCCTTGATGATCGAGGCGGCCTCCGAAGGCTTCAGACGCTGGCGCTGCTCCGGCGTCGACAGGAGCAAGGACGAAAACAGATCGAAACGGAGGCGCTGCAGCAATCTTTCGCCTAGCGCCCCTTTTCTCATATTGATGATATACTTGAAACACCCATTGATCATGATCAATATCAGGAATAAAAGCGATAGAACAAAAAGATATGAAATACGATCTACATTAATACCATCAAATTTTATTTCTGAACCAAACAATCTAAAGCCATAATTAAAAGATATTATTGTTATAAATTCTCTTCCATTCGGAAAAGCTTTTCCCTGCAATGCATCTGAAATGATATATTTAGGCAATTCGAGAGACAGATAGTAAAATGGCAGAGACAAAACGACTATTAATATAATACCCACCTGCTCTCGATAGCTGTTCTTCCATATATAGGAAAAAAGCCAATTCACGTGGGTCATTATTTTTCCCGCTTCGAAACGCGCATCGGTCTTAGGCGCCTCAAACCATGGAACAAGAACACATTTCTATAAATATTATGGCAGAGCGATACGCTCCAGACGCACCAGCTTAGAGTATTCAAGACAAAAAGAAGCGGGCTCGTAAGCCTGCCTTCCGGTCGTCAGCGCGCCGCGAGCTTCCCTGCGATCTGCGCGACATGACGGCCCTGATAGCGCGCGCCGGCAAGCTCGTTCTCGGAAGGCTGGCGCGAGCCGTCGCCGCTGGCGATGGTGCTGGCGCCGTAAGGAGAGCCGCCGCTGATCTCCGCCATCGTCATCTGGCCCTGAAAAGCGTAGGGCAGGCCGACGATGACCATGCCCTGATGCAGCAGCACGATCTGGGTCGAGAGGATCGTGCTTTCCTGGCCGCCATGCTGCGTCGCGCTCGAGGAGAAGACGCTGCCGACCTTGCCGACAAGCTTGCCCTGCATCCAGAGGCTGCCAGTCTGGTCGAGGAAGTTCTTCATTTGCGCCGGCATGTTGCCGAAGCGGGTCGGCACGCCGAGGATGATCGCATCGTAGTCGGGGAGCTCGTCGACCGTTGCGATTGGTGCGGCCTGATCGAGCTTGAACCCCGATTTGCGGGCAATCTCCTCCGGCACAAGCTCCGGCACGCGTTTGACGACCGCTTCGGCGCCAGCTTCACGTACGCCTTCGGCGACCACCTGCGCCATCGCCTCGATATGTCCATAGCTGGAGTAGTAGAGAACCAGGACTTTCGTCATGGGAACGATCCTCCTTTTGGCACCAGCCGCCGGGGCAAGGCCCTGGCGGCAGCAGGTTAAGGAAGCAGCGTCGCTGTCGATTGACAAGGGCGATGGGTCGGCCGCGCTAAACGTCGAGCAGCGTCGGCCCCGCGAACAGCGACTGCAAAACCGGTCAGCTTATCAGCTGGCCGCGATCGATCCTTGACTTGGCGCAAACAGCACGCTTCATTCGCTACAAGCATCAACTCCCTAAGTTGATGCATAGAGGGAATTGCTATGACTCAGCCTACAAGCCCGGAGGCGTCTCCCTGGCTCGATGCGGAGGCTCTGATTGCGGCGCGAGCGCGCGCGAACATCATCGAACTGAGCCGCCAGGCCGAAACCGCCGTCGTCCAGCCCCGGGATGCCGGTGCATTTCCCGCACAATGGCGCCTCGCGATCGCAGCCCGCATCGCGGCCCTGAATGGCCTGGCGAATCTGGCCGAGCACTATCTTGCATCGATTACTGAGCCGGCTTTTCGCAACCTTGGCGATCCGGCCCAAACCGGCAGCGACGCACGGGAACGGGCCGTCATTGCCTTCATGGACAAGGTCGCCGCCGAGCCGCGTGCGGTCGTCGCCGGGGATATCGAGGGGTTGAAGGCGGCAGGCGTCGCCGAGGCCGACATCGTGCGCCTTTGCGAACTGAACGCCTTCATGAGCTACCAGTGTCGGGTCTTCGCCGGGCTCGCTGTCCTCAAGGGAGCTGCGGCATGAGCCGGGTCGTCCATCGCTTCACCCGCACTGTCCCTGACTGGCAGCCGCGGGTCACGCCGGTCGATCTGGCGAGCGCCACACCCGAGCAGCGTGACGCACTGAAGATCACGCCGTCAAACACCAAGGTCTCGGACTATGTGCTCGTCCTGGCGCATGATCCGGAGACGCTGGCAGTGCGCTCGCCACTGTTCAACGCGATCATGTACGATCCCGGCGGCATGAGCCGGGCCGAGCGCGAGCTCGGCGCCATCGGCGCCTCGATCGTCAATCGCTGCATCTATTGCGCTGCTGTGCATGCCTCGCGCCATGCACAGCTCAGCAAGGACACCGCAGTCACCGACGAGCTCTTCGCGCGTGGCGAGCAGGCAAAGCTCTCGCCGCGCGACCAGGCGATCTTCGACTTCTCGGTCAAGCTCTCGCAATCGCCGCCGACGGTCACCGAGGCGGATGCCGCCCGGCTGCGCGAGGCCGGCGTCAACGAGGCTGAGACGGTCGACCTCGTCCTGTCCACGTCGCTGTTCGGCTGGGCCAACCGGCTGATGCACGTGCTCGGCGATCCCGTCCGCAACGACTGACGCGATGAGCCGCCTCAAGATCCTCGAGGCGTATCTGCAGGTTGCCTCCCTGGGCAGCGTCACCGCGGCGGCACGCCAACTCGGCGTGTCGCAACCTTCGGTGAGCCGGATGATCCAGGAGCTGGAGCGCGACCTCGGCCAGCCGCTCTTCGAGCGCGCCGGCCAGCGGCTGGTCCTGACGCCGAAGGGTATGGTGCTGCGCGACGATGTCGAGCGGGCGCTGGCCGGCTTCGTCAATCTCTGGGAGCGGGCTCGCGAAGTTGTGGGCGAGACCGAGCCGCCCATCCGGGTTTCGGCGGTCTCCGCCCTGGCTTTCGGACTGCTGACCGATGCCTGGAAGGCGATCGGCTGCCTCGACGAGCCGCCGCGGCTCGCGATCGAGGTCGAGAATCCCGACCGCGTCCAGAACGCGGTGATGTCCGGCACCGCCCAGATTGGCGCGACCAGTGCCCCCCTGCTGCATCGGGACCTGACAGTCGAATGGCTGGGGACCGCCCCTTGCGTGCTGGCCGTGCCTGAAGGCGACCCGCTGGCGCGTCTCGAAGGACCCGTGGAGCTGGAAGCGCTCGCCGGGCGCAGCCTCGTCGGCATGTCGATGCGCCGCGGCGTGCCCGCGCGCATCCGCGCGGCCCTCAACGCGGCCGGCGTCGACGTTCGCGTCCGGGTCCGCACCACCTCGACGATCAATGCGCTCTCCTTCATCCAGGCCGGAGCGGGCGTGGCGATCGTCGAGCCCCTGACGCTGACCGGCCGCCCCACGCCGGGTGTCCGCATCCTGCCGCTGGCGACGTCGATTCCCTATTGCTTCGGGGTGGTGACGGCGCGCGGCGTCGCCGTTCCCGACAAGGTCCGTGAGCTGATCGCAGCACTGCAGACGGTGGCGCAGGAGCGGCTCGACGATTTCACCCTGATCCCGCCCGAGGAGCACCACGCCCTCCTCGCTTCGCTGACCAAACAGGAGACGCGGCTGTGACAGCCGATCAAGGCAACCTTTCCGAAGCGCTGGCAGCGCTGAACCGGCGCGTCGCCCGCGAGCTCGAACTGCTGACTCTGCCAGCAGCTCACTGGGTGCCCGCGCGCAGCGCCGAAGGCGAACCGCTGCTCGACGCCGCGATTATCGGCGCCGGCATGGCCGGGCTGGCTGCGGCGGGCGCGCTGCGCAATATCGGCGTGCGTGCGGTCAATTACGATCGCCGCCCGAAGGGTTTCGAGGGGCCCTGGGCGACCACGGCGCGCATGGAGACGCTGCGCTCGCCCAAGACCCTGACCGGGCCGGCACTCGGCATTCCCTCGCTGACCTTCCGGGCCTGGTTCGAGGCGCAATTCGGCGCCAATGACTGGGAGCAGCTCGACAAGATCCCGCGCCTGATGTGGATGGATTATCTGCGCTGGTTCCGCGACGTGCTGCGACTCGACGTCCGCAACGGCCATGACGTCACCGCCATCCGCCTCGGCTCGGAGTACACCACGGTCGAGATGGCGACCGAGAATGGGCCTCGCCATGTGCGCGCCCGCCACGTCGTGCTGGCGACCGGCCGTGACGGGCTCGGCGGCCCGGCCGTGCCCGAGCTCGCCCGCGACCTGCCGCGCGAGCGCTGGGCCCATTCCTCCGACCCCAATGATTACGCCGCGCTGCGCGGCAAGCGCGTCGCTGTCATCGGTGCCGGCGCCTCGGCGATGGACAGCGCCGGCACAGCGCTCGAAGCCGGCGCGGCCCAGGTCGACCTGCTGATCCGCCGGCACGACCTGCCGCGCATCAACCGCGGCAAGGGCATGGGTCACGCCGGCGCCGTTGCCGGCTATCGCTATCTGTCCGACGAATGGAAGTGGCGGATCAACAGCTACGTCGCCCGCGAGCAGGTGCCGCCCCCGCGCGCCAGCGTCCTGCGCGTCTCGCGCCATCCCAATGCCTTCTTCCGGCTCGGAACTTCGCTGGTCTCGGCCCGGATGGAGGATGACGAGGTCGTCATCGAAACCAGCATCGGCCCGATGCGCTATGACTTCGTCATCTTCTCGACCGGCTTCAAGGTCGATTGGGGCAATCGCCCCTTCCTCTCGGAGATCGCCGCCTGCGCCCGCAACTGGGTCGATCGCGGCCTCCCGCCTGGTGTGGAGGAAAGCCTCGGCGCCATGCCCGATCTCGGCCCCGCCTTCGAGTTCCAGCCCAAGATTCCCGGCGCCTGCCCCGGCCTCGCGCGGGTGCACTGCTTCTGCTATCCCGCGATGATGTCCCACGGCACCGTATCCGGCGACATTCCGGCGATCAGCGACGGAGCCCTGCGGCTCTCGCAGGCCATCGCCGGACGGCTCTATGTCGAGGATGTGGAGACCCATTTCCAGCGCGGACAGGACTATGCCGAGCCCGAGATCTTCGGCGACGAGTGGGTGCCCGCCCCGCGCGATCTGATAGCGGTTGCAGGCTGATGGTGCTCTGGTTGCTCCAGCGCATCGGGCAGGCGCTTCTCGTGGTCTTCGCCATGTCGCTCGTGGTGTTCCTGGGGCTGCATGCCGTCGGCAATCCAGCCGACATCCTGCTTGCGCCGGATGCGACACAGCTCGACCGCGCGGAACTCGTCGCCAAGCTCGGCCTCGATAAGCCGCTCTGGGAGCAGTATCTCAGCTTCGCACTGAGCGCGCTCCAGGGCGATCTCGGCCGCAGCTTCGTTTACAACGTGCCAGCCGTGACGCTGATCATGCAGCGACTGCCGGCGACGCTGGAGCTCGCCTTCGCGGCCTCGATCCTTTCGGTCGTCATCGGTGTCCCGCTTGGGCTCTATGCCGGGCTCTACCCCGAGCGGCGGCTCGCCAAGCTGATCACCACCGGCAGCATCCTCGGCTTTTCCCTGCCGACCTTCTGGGTCGGGCTCCTGCTGATCATGACCTTCAGCGTCTCGCTGGGCTGGCTGCCGGCGAGCGGACGCGGCGAGACCGTCCGCTTCCTCGGCGCCGACTGGTCCTTCCTCACCCTCAATGGCTGGCGGCACCTGCTGCTGCCCGCGATCAACCTGTCGCTGTTCAAGGTCTCGCTCGTCGTCAGGCTGACGCGGGCCGGCGTCCGCGAGGTGCTGCCGCTGGACTATGTCCGCTTCGCCCGCGCCAAGGGCCTGCGCCCGCGCCGCATCATGACCATGCACATCCTGCGCAACATCATGATCCCGCTGGTCACGGTGCTCGGCCTCGAGCTCGGCTCGACCATCGCCTTCGCCGTGGTGACCGAAAGCATCTTCGCCTGGCCGGGCTCCGGCAAGCTGATCCTCGACAGCATCAACGCGCTCGATCGGCCGGTGGTCATGGCCTATCTGCTCGTCGTCGTCACGCTCTTCGTCCTGATCAATCTCGTGGTCGACATCCTCTACCGTGTGCTCGATCCGCGTGTGCGGGAGGAGGCTTCGGCATGACGACGGTCCCCGTCGCCACTCCCCGCCGCGCCGGCAGCGGCCATCTGCGCCGCTTCCTGAAGGCGCCCTCCGCCATCATCGGGCTCGGCCTGCTGACACTGCTGATCATCGGTGCCTTCTTCGCCCCGCAGATCGCGCCGCAGAACCCCTTCGACCTCGCCGCCATCGACGTGCTCGATGCGCGCATGCCGCCGGGCTCAGCCGCGAGCAGCGGGGAGCTGACCTATCTCCTCGGCACGGACGGGCAGGGGCGCGACCTCTTCTCCGCCATCCTCTACGGCCTGCGCACCAGCCTGACCGTCGGCGTCGGCTCGGCCACCATCGCCGGCATTCTCGGCATCCTGCTCGGTCTGATCGCCGCCTGGAGCGGCGGAGTGGTCGACGCCCTGATCATGCGCCTCGTCGACCTCATCATGTCGCTGCCCTCGATCCTCGTCGCGCTGCTGATGCTCGCTTTGCTCGGCAAGGGGCTCGGCAACGTCGTGCTGACGCTGGTGCTGCTGGAATGGGCCTATTACGCCCGCACCGCCCGCGGCCAGGCGCTGGTCGAGCGCAAGCGCGATTATTTCGAGGCGGCGCGTGGGCTCGGGCTCTCGACCACGCGCATCCTGCTGCGCCATGTCCTGCCCAACTGCCTGCCGCCGCTGCTGGTCATCGCCGCCCTTCAGGTCGCGCGCGCCATCACGCTGGAGGCGACACTCTCCTTCCTCGGCCTCGGCGCCCCGGTGACGCAGCCTTCACTCGGACTGCTGATCGCCAACGGCTTCCAGTTCATGCTCTCGGGTGAATACTGGATCAGCTTCTTCCCGGGCCTGACGCTGCTTCTCGCCATCGTCGCGATCAATCTGGTCGGAGACCGGCTGCGCGAAGTCCTCGATCCAAGGGCGCTGAAATGAGCGCCCCCCTGCTGGAAGTCCGCAATCTGCGGACACGTTTCCACACCGAGCGCGGCAATCTCGACGCCGTGCGCGACGTCTCCTTCACGCTCGCGCCCGGCCGGACGCTGGGGCTGGTCGGGGAAAGCGGCTCCGGCAAGTCGGTGACCGGCTTCTCGATCATGGGCCTGATCGACCCGCCGGGCCGGGTCGTCGGCGGGCAGATCCTGTTTCATGGGCAGGATCTCGCGAAGCTCGACGAAGAGGCCATGCGCAGGCTGCGCGGCAACCGCATCGCCATGGTCTTCCAGGACCCGATGATGACGCTGAATCCGGTCCTGCGGATCAGCACCCAGATGATCGAGACCATCCGCGCCCATGAGAAGGTCGATCAGACGACCGCCTGGAGCCGCTCCCGCGACATGCTCGGTGCCATGGGCATTCCGAGCCCTGACGCACGGTTGGACGCCTTCCCGCACCAGCTCTCGGGTGGCATGCGCCAGCGCGTCGCCATCGCCATCGCGCTGATCAACCGCCCCGACCTGATCATCGCCGACGAGCCGACGACGGCGCTCGATGTCTCGATCCAGGCCCAGATCCTGGCCGAGGTGCAGACACTGACCCGCGAACGCGGCACGGCGCTGCTTTGGATCACGCACGACCTCTCCGTCATCGCCGGCATCGCCGACGAGATCGCCGTGATGTATGCCGGCCGCATCGTCGAGCAGGGCAGCGTCGACGCAGTTCTCGACAATCCGCGCCACCCCTATACGGCGGGTCTGATCGGCAGCCTGCCGGGCACGACTCCGCCGGGCGCCTTGCTGGTGCAGATCCCCGGCACCACCCCGGACATGACCAACCCGCCGCCCGGCTGCGCCTTCGGGCCACGCTGCGCGCACCGCACCGACAGCTGCACCCGACAGCCGGCCCTGACCGACACGGACGGGCACGCCGCCCGCTGCTTCCACCCGCTGGCCGGCCACGCTTCCATGGCTGAGGTGGCGGCATGAACAAGGCTGTGTCGATCGCCACCGCGCCCCCCGCCCTGTCGATGCGCGGCGTCACCCGCAATTTCGGCCAGCATAACGGGCTCGCCGCCCGCCTCGGCCTGACGCCCCGCCGCCCGCTGATCCGGGCGCTGGACGGCATCGACCTGACCGTCGCGACCGGCGAGTTCGTTGGCCTCGTCGGCGAGTCCGGCAGCGGCAAGTCGACGCTCGGGCGCATCGCCGCCGGCCTGCTCAATCCGAGCGGCGGCGAGGTCGGCGTCTTCGGCCGCGACCCGCAGGGCGACCGCTCGGTCCATCGCGACGTGCAACTCATCTTCCAGGACCCGCAGGCCAGCCTCAACCCGCGCCTGCGCGCCAGCCAGGCGATCGGCGAGGCGCCACTCGTCCACGGACTGACCGACCGGGCCGGGCTCGACGACTATGTCTGCGAGCAGATGGGCCGTGCCGGGCTCGACCCGGCCTTCCGCCAGCGCTTCCCGCATCAGTTCTCGGGCGGGCAGCGCCAGCGCATCTCGATCGCGCGGGCGCTCGCCATGCAGCCGCGCTTCCTGGTCTGCGACGAGTCGGTCGCCTCGCTCGACGTCTCGATCCAGGCCCAGATCCTCAATCTGTTCATGCAGCTCCGCCGCGAGCTGGACCTGACCTATCTCTTCATCAGCCATGATCTGCGCGTGGTGCAGCACATCGCCGACCGCGTCGTCATCATGTATCTCGGTCGCATCGTCGAGGATGCGCCGGCACGCGAGTTCTTCGCCCGTCCCAACCACCCCTATACGCGCGGCCTGCTGGCGGAGATTCCCGATCTGAAGCAGCGCCGCCGGGCCTATGCCCCGATCAAGGGAGAAATCCCCAGCCCCGCGGCCCCGCCGCCGGGCTGCCATTATCATCCGCGCTGCCCGTTCGCCTTCGATCGCTGCCGCGTCGAGCGCCCGGCCTTGCGGGCGATCGCACCCGGCCACCTCAGCGCCTGCCACCTCAATGACGCGCCCGAACCGCAGCCCGGCGCGCAACCAGGAGAGAGATGATGACGAGCAAACTGAGCATGCTTGCCCTCGCCGCGGCGCTGATCGGCGCGTCGGGAACGGTATGGGCCGAGGATCTGCGCATCGGTTTCGCCGATCCGCTGTCGTCGCTCGACCCGCAGCTCAACAACCATGCCGGCGACCATTCGGTGTCGCAGCATTTCTGGGGACGCATCGTCGCGCAGAAGAGCTCCGGCGGCCTGGTTCCGGACCTCGCCTCCGAGTGGAAGAACACCTCGCCGACCACCTGGGAGTTCAAGCTGCGCGACAAGGCGGTCTGGAGCGACGGCAAGCCCGTCACCGCCGAGGACATCGCGTTTTCCTATGAGCGGGCGCAGAACGTCCCGGGCAGCGTCGCGAGCTTCAAGAGCTTCCTGCGCAGCGTCGCCAAGGTGGAGGTGAAGGATCCGCACACCCTCGTCATTACGACCAAGGAGCCCGACCCGCTGCTGCCAATCAACCTGTCGAGCATCTATGTCGTCTCGAAGCATGTCGGCCAGGGCGCGACGACCGACGACTACAACAGCGGCAAGGCGATGGTTACGGAAGGTCCGTACGCCTTCGTCAGCTACACGCCGGGTGATCGCGTCGAGATGAAGCGCAACGAGGCCTTCTGGGGCGAGAAGGCGGAGTGGGACAAGATCTCCTACCGCTACATCTCGAACCCGGCCGCCCGCACGGCGGCGCTGCTCTCCGGCGATGTCGACGTCATCGACAAGCTCTCGGTCTCCGACATCGAGAAGCTGGAGAAGAACCCCAAGGTCAAGGTCTGGTCCTATCCCGGCCTGCGCGTCCTGATCCTGCAGCCGAGCTTCAACCCCAACCCGTCGAAGTTCATCACCGACAAGGCCGGCAAGCCGCTCGACAAGAACCCGCTGCTCGACGTCAAGGTCCGCAAGGCGCTGACCATCGCCGTTAACCGCGCGGCCATCGCCGACCGCGTGGCGCGCGGTGGCGCGACGGTCGCAACGCAATGGATGCCGGAGGGAACCTTCGGCTACGACCCCGACAACGCCAAGATCGAGAACGATCCGGCCAAGGCCAAGGCGCTGCTGGCCGAGGCCGGCTATCCGAACGGCTTCAAGCTGACCATGCATGTCCCCAGCGACCGCTACCCGCTCGGGCCGGAGACCGCCCAGGCGGTCGCCCAGTTCTGGACCCGCATCGGCGTCGAGACGCAGGTCGAGGTCGTGCCGTTCTCGGTCTACTCTGGCGCCGCCAACAAGAACGAATATGCGATGAGCATGATCGGCTGGGGCAACGGCACCGGTGAGGGCACCTATGCCATGACCTCGATCCTGGCCACCAATGACAACGCCAAGGGGCTCGGCGCCTCCAACTGGGGTCGCTACAGCAACCCCAAGCTCGACCAGGCGCTGGCAGCCGCCGGCTCCGAATTCGACGACGCCAAGCGCGAGGTCATCATCAAGGATGCGGTCAAGACGGTCATGAACGACGTCGGCATCATCCCGCTGTTCCACTACAAGAACATCTGGGCGAGCCGTCCCGACCTCAAGGTCGTGCCCTGGCATAGCGACCGCACCGTCGCCATGCAGGTCAGCAAGGTGAAGTGACGGTCTCCGCCATGGCCGTCGCCCTGACCGTCGAGCCCGCCGTCGATCTGATCGACGTGCCGCGCCGGATTGCCCTCTCGGGGCTGCCGGCGGGCGCCGAGGTGACCCTCGCAGCGGAAACGCTGCGGGGCGACCAGCTCTGGCGGGCGGAGGCGGTCTTCATGGCCGCGGCCGATGGAACCGTCGACCTGACGCGGGATGCGCCATTGCGCGGCGACTATGCCGGCGTCGAGCCGATGGGGTTGATCTGGGCTCAAACCGGGGCCGGCGACCTGTTCCATCCGGAGATGGCCCACCCGCTGGAGACGGAGCTGACTGCCCGTCTCGGCGGCGAGCCCGTTGCCTCAGGCGGCTTCACCCAGGTCCTGATGGCCGAGGGGGTCGTACGCCGGCCCATCGCAGAGGATGGGTTGGTCGGCACGCTCTTCCTGCCGGCGGGGGATGGGCCGCACCCGGCGATCATGATCCTCAACGGCTCAGGCGGCGGCATCAATGAACCGCGCGCGGCGCTCTGGGCCTCGCGCGGGGTCGCTGCGCTGGCGCTCGGCTATTTCGGCGCGCCGGGCCTCCCGAAATACATCTCCGACACGCCGCTCGAATACTTCGCACGCGGTCTCGACTGGCTGCGCGCCACGGTGCATCCACGTGACGGCTTCGTCGCTGTGGCCGGGCAGTCGCGCGGCGGCGAGCTCGCGCTGCTGCTGGGCTCGACCTTTCCTGAACGCGTCTCGGCGGTGCTGGCCTATGTCCCGAGCGCCTTTGTCCATGGCGGGCAGGCTGCCTGCGATCCGGCGATCGGACGGGACGGACCATGCTGGACGCTCGGCGGCAAGCCGCTGGTGCATCAGTGGCAGGACAATCGCACGGCGAGCTGGGCCTCCTACGACGCGGCCAAGGGCGAGCGGCGTAATGCCGATGCGATGCGGACAGCGCTCGGCGACCCGCAAGCCATGGCCCGGGCGCGGATTCCCGTCGAGCACATCGCCGGGCCGGTGCTGCTGCTCTCGGGCGGGGATGACGGTGCCTGGCCCTCGGACCTCTATTCCCTGATCGTACAGTCGAGCCTGCTCGCAGCCGGTCATCCGCATGAGGTGGTCTGGCAGAACTGGCCGGAAGCCGGGCATTCCATCCTGTTCCCCTACACCCCGGCGACGCGCATCTCCCATCGCCACCCGATGAACGGAACCTCTTCGACCATGGGCGGAGCGCCGGCCGCGAATGCCCAAGCCAATGCCGGCGCCTGGACGAGCGCCTATGCGTTTGTGAAGCGTCACACCGGGCTGGCCGGCTGAGGACAATGAGCGGCGCGCGTCTTAGAGCCTGCTGATTTTACGCGGAAACACGCCGTCATCCCGGGCTTGACCCGGGATCCATGCCTGAGCGCTTCCGATAAAGGTTTCGGCACGGATCCCGGCTCTGCGCTTCGCTGCGGCCGGGATGACGCGCGCTTCCATCAAACGCAGCGTGCTCTAGCTTGCGCCATGCCGCTGGTGATGACGGGCGCGAGAGTGACCTTGTCGAACCTCGGATGCAGGGTGACAAAGATCTTTCGTAGGCGGGGCGAGTCTCTTGCGCCGCCCATCCTTTGCTATCCCCAGATCGATGACGTCCTCGCATTCGAGCAGTATCCCACTCGGGCCCGCGTCAACGCTCCGTAACCCTCAAGATGACTTAACCCTGTGACTTGCCGGATCCTGAGCTTGCTCCCGCGGCGCGGTTAAGTTTCATTAACCATATAGTCTGCAGGCTTCATTACGACGCGTCCTGCCAGATCGGGGTTGGTCATGACCGGATCGAATATGGAGCTTATGGACTCGGCCGAGAGGCCGCGAGCGCGAGAGGTACAGCCGACCTCGAGCGCCGCAGGGATGGAGCGGAGTAAGCCAGATCTGTCGGAAGCGAGCTGGCCATCAACCGATGTGGGCACGCTGCTGCTGCATTGGCTGACGGTCGGGGCCGTCATGGTGAGCCTCGCTACCGGATTGCGCATCTCGGCCGATGCGCTCGATGCCGTAATTTCGCGATGGATGGCGCCGATCTTACCGCAAGGCGAGATCTGGACCGTCCATATCGTCGCCGGCCTCACGCTTTTCGGGACTTCGACGGGCTATCTCGCCTATATGGCGCTCAGCGGCCTCGGCAACCGCGTCGCTCTTCGGCGGCTGAAGACGTGGCGGATGGCCAGCACGTCAAAGCTGCGTTGGATGAGCGCGAACATCCTGCTCCACTGGCTGCTTTACGTTTTGGTCGTCGTGCTCACCGTTTCGGGCATCCTGCTCTATCTCGGCTTCGGCGGCTGGGTCGTTTCCGTTCATGTGGCGGCGGCCATGAGCATGATCGCCTATACGCTCGTCCACATCCTGTCGCATTTCGGCTATGGCGGCTGGCTCCAGTTGCTCCGGATCTTCAGGCCTGCCCGGCTCGTACCGACCGCGGGGCGACGCAGCCAGCGACCGTTGCTGTTGGCCGCGATCGTCGCAATACCGGCCGCAGCGGCTGCGGTCAGCCTCGACTTCGGCAGCCGTGACGAACTGATCGTCGGGCAGACGCGAACCCCGCCGACGCTGGACGGAGTGCTCGACGAAGACATCTGGCGCAGCGCCCGGCCGGTTCGGGTCAGGACGCAGCAGGGAGCCAATCTCGGCGGATCGGGCGAGTCGACCGTCGAAATCCGCGCCGTGCACGATGGCGCCAAGATCTATTTTGCGTTCCGCTGGCAAGACCCGACGCGCTCGCTCGCCCGGCTCCCCCTGGTCAAGCAGCAGGATGGCTGGCACCTTCTCGGCGGCCATGCCGGCGAGGCGGATGTGGTCGACTTCTACGAGGACAAGTTCGCCGTCATCTTTTCGCGCTCAAATGGCTTTGGAGCGGGCGGAGCGACGCATCTCGGCCCGAAGCCGCTCGACGACAAGCCGTCATCGCTCAATCAGCGCGGTCTCCACTACACCAGCGATGGCTCGATCATCGACATGTGGCAATGGAAAGCCTCGCGTGGCGGCCTGCTCGGCTACATGGATGATCAATATATCGGTCCGCCGCGCGAGCCGACGGCCGACGAGGCGGCCAAGCGAGCCCGCTATCAGGGCGGCTACTGGAATGATCCGGGCCGGGCCTTCTACGCCTATAATTTTGGCTTCGAGGGGCCCGGCGGCTATGCCGGCCCGATCAAGCCGAAACGCCTGCCCATCGATCCCGCCGCCGCCATGGCCGCGCTCGGCCGGTTCGACCCGAAGAACCCCGGCCTGAACTACGACGAGGGCGCACAATGGTGGCTGACGGAAGCCAACAGCGTACCCTACAGCGAAGAGGCCGATGCACGCATACCGGCCGGCACCGCCATGCCCGGCGTGCTCATCCTCGGTGCCTATGAAGGAGATCGCGCCCAGATCCGCGCAGGAGCACGCTGGAAGGACGGATACTGGACCCTGGAAGCCTCGCGCGACCTCAAAACGGGCAGTGCCTTCGATGTCGATTTCGAGCCCGGAACGCCCGTTTACCTGTGGGTGGCGGTGTTCGACCACACGCAGACGCGCCATACGCGGCACGTCCGCCCCATCACCCTCAAGCTGCGCTAGCCAGGGCAACTCGCCTCGATCAGCGATCATGAACAGAGCAGGCCATGGCTAAGCAGGTATCTCTTGTCGTGAACGGCAAAGCAGCCCCGGTCGCGCGGGGCGATAGCTTGCTGGAAGCGGCCCTGGGCGCGGGCATCCTGATTCCGCATGATTGCTGCACAGGGCAATGCGAGACCTGTCGCGTCCGGGTCTATGCTGGCGAAGTCGATGCGCAGGGAACGCAACAGGGCGATACGGTGCTGGCCTGCCAGGCGCGCGTGACCGGCGACGCCGTCCTCCAATTCGATGCGGTTCCCGAGGTACGCAAGCTGGCCGCAACCGTCTCGGGCATTCGCCCGCTCTCGCCCGACATCATCGAAACGACGCTCCTGCTCAAGAGGGATTTCACCTATCTCCCGGGGCAATACGTCAAATGCAAATTCAGCGGCTATCCGAGCCGCGACTACAGCCCCACCCTGCGCACCGACGGGACGGGGGAGCGCAATGAGTTGATCCTGCAGATCCGCCGGCAGGTCGGCGGGGTCGTGTCGGCAGATCTCGGGACGCGCATCCGCCCTGGGCACAAGGTGACCGTGCAAGGGCCTTACGGCAGTGCGTTCCATCGGGTTGATACCGGGCGGATCATTCTGATTGCCGCCGGCACCGGCTGGGCTCCCATCTGGGCCATTGCCCGCGCAGCGCGCTACCGGGAGCCGTCGCGGGAGATGATCGTGATCGTCGGCGCGCGCGACCCCCGCAATCTCTACATGGCCGAGTCGCTCGCCTGGTTGGCCGAGACCGGCGTTGCCAGGATCATGCCCACCAGCAGCGGCGGCAAGGCAGCCGGCATCCTGAGTGGTCGCCCCACCGATCATATGCCGGCGCTCCGGACGGATGACACGGTCTACGTGGCCGGCTCCTTCGAGATGGTAGCGGCGGTGCAGGCGCGTTGCGAGGCCGCCGGCACGACCTGCCACGCCGACCCGTTTGTCGCCTCCGTGGCAAAGCGGACGATCCGGGACAGGATCGCTGGCTTCTTCTTTGCGCGCGCCGTGAACTGGCCCAAGACGGCGCAGACCCAGTCTACGGAAAACCTCCGCCCCTGAAGCAGCGGTGTTCCGCCACGCTCACCGCATCGAACCGAAAAGTGGAATCCACTTTTCAGAAAAACCGATGCGATAACGGCCTCTAGGGCGCAATCGGAATGGCGCCGAATTCCCGGATCACGCTGCCCGCATCAGTTATGCGGGTGAAGGCGATGAACTTCTCGGCCTCCGGCGTCAGCGCGCCTTGCTTGTAGACATAGGCGATCTCACCGCTGCTCGAATAGTGCGGATCCAACGGATGGAGACCGTCGATCTTCAGCACCTGTGTGCCGATATCGAGAAGCCGGCTGAACGGCCCGAAGCCGATCGCACCGTCCGTCAGGCGAACGGTCTCGACAGCTTCCTGGGTCGATGTCGCGGTCTTCGAGCGTTCGGTAATCTCGAGATCGCGCCAACCTGGCATGGTCGCCCGCAAGGTCGTGAGCGTGCTGTCGGCTTCTTCGCGCCGGACGACGCGAATGCGCTGATCGGCTCCGCCGACGTCCTTCCAGTTGGAAATCCGGCCGGCATAGATGCCCGCCAATTGCTCTCCGCTCAACTGTGTGACGCCGGCGCTGGGATGAACGAAGAAGGCGCAGGATATCTTGGCCACTGGCACATAGATCAAGCCGCGAGCCCGCTCGGCATCAGTGAGAACCCGCGCGACGCGAGCCAGCTTCGCGGTTCCGGAACCGACCGCGGCGATGCCGCCGCCCGAACCGATGCTGGGAGGAATCTTGACCTCTATAGTCGGCTCGATGTCCCGGAAGCGCTTGGCGACGGCCTGAAACATCTCCACGCCATCTCCCGTGCCGACCACGATCAGCTCGTCGGCCTTGGCGGGGTTGCAGAGAGAGAGAAGACCAAAGATCAATGCAGTGGAGCGGGATGTCATAGATAGATAAAATCTTCCGCTAGGGGACCCTCAGAATTGCCATGGCCCCATGAACAATTTCTAACCGAAATCATAAAAATGATAGGTTTTTTCTTCTAGTTTTGAATTTACGTAAGCTTCAGTGGTTGCTGCTAGGTTGGGCGGAAAATTTCCGTTGTGGAGTAGGCTTCGTGCCACAGGATCAGGCCAGAGCCAGGCAGGTCAATGAACCTGGCCGAACCGTGGATTGGGGCCTCCTGCGCCACGTCCTCAGTTCTATCGGCGTCCGGAGGGCGCGTCTCCGCTCAGCCTGGCATGATTGGATTTCGACGGCTCATATCGGGACGCATCTTGCCTTCGTGGTCATGCTGACGGGAGCCGTAACCTTTGCCGTCGTCGGACTCGTTGCCCTGTTGCGTCTCAGCGAGGATGCCGTTGAACAGGCGCACGCGCTGTCGGAACTGTCCCGCCAGCAGATCGCACGCAGGCTCGATGCCGAAGCCTTGCTCGCTCAGGCGCGCGTCTCGGTGCTGCTCGGTGAAGCGAGTCGGCAAACGCGGTATCTCGCCCAGCGGCTCGATATCGTGAAGGCGGTCGCTTCCGCCAATCATGTGGCGATTCAGGAGTTGCTGACTCCCGCCAGCGTAACCGGCGAGCTCGATGCTTTGCTCGTCGCCGACGCGACCGGTACCGTCATCGGCGGCAGCCGCGCGCCAGATCTGCTCGCAGCTACGGAAGCGCTCTCCGCCCTGGGCGCCAAGGAGGCCATCACCTCGATTTTCAAGGACAATCGGCGCCTGGTCAGATGGTCGCATCATGCAACCTACCGGGTGTCGGAGAGCTTCAATGCCGCGGTGGGGCTCCCGCAAGGCCGAACCGTCGCACATCTCGCGGTCGAACCCGTTTTTGACGACTTCGGCGACGTGGCGGGCGCGCTGATAGGGCTGAGAACCCTCGCCCCTTCGGAGAAAACGCTCGAACTCTTCGCAGGAATTGTTCAGGCCGGTGTCGCGGTTACGGATGGCGACAGGATCATCTCCGCCGGCGGTGAACCGCCGGTCGGCCTGACGCCGATTGCTTCGCAGACGCCGGGCGGTCTGATCACGATGTCCGGGAGCGGGCGAGTGGCACGTTGTGTCACCGATGAACTCGGTCTTCTGGTCTGCGTTCACGTCGATGCCGGGCAGGTCGAGGAAACGCAAAAAGAACTGCAGCGCATCAGCGAGCGTCAGGCCGGCACCCTGTTTCGATGGTTCCTGTTTCTGGCTGCAGGCTCGCTCGGCGTTCTGGTGCTGGTGGTCCTGATCAGCGTCAAGCGCGCGACCCGTGGTCTGCCTCAATTGGCGTCCGCCGCGACATCGGTCGCGCGCGGCGACCTTGATATCCCGTTCAACGCGTCCGGTATCGGCGAGGTGCGCAGCCTCGGGCGCGCCTTCGAAGTGATGCTCTCCAATCTTCGCGAGAGCCTTGGCCGCATTCGGCAACTTGCCTTCTTCGACCAGATGACGGAACTCGCCAACCGGGAGAAGATCCGCATCGACGGGGTGAGCACCTTGCTGAGCGGCAAGGGTGACGTGGCCTTCTTCTTCATCGATGTCGACCGCTTCAAATCCATCAACGATACGTTCGGCCACAAGACGGGGGACGTTCTGCTTCGGCAGTTGGCTTCTCGTCTCAAGCAGTTCTTCGAGGAGCGGCAGGAGGCTGGAGACTTCCGTCAATTCGCGGCCGGACGCTTGAGCGGCGACGAGTTCCTGATCATTCTGAGCGGCGCGCTGACCATTGATGGTCTTCGTGCTTGCGCGGAGGCTTTGATCCAGAGGTTGGGCGAGACTTACGTCATCGACCGCGCTCATATGACGATCGGAGCAAGTATCGGAATCGCGATCTCCGGCCGAGATGGCGCCAGATATGACGAGCTTCTCGTCAATGCCGATGTTGCGATGTACGAAGCGAAACGGAAAGGGCGGAATTCTTTCGCGTTCTTCACCGCGGAAGCGGCGGAGCTCGTGCATGAGCGGAGAGCGCTCGAGCAGGACCTGCGAACGGCATTGCGGGACGGCTCGCTCGATGTCTTCTACCAGCCGATGATCTCCCTGGCCGACAGCGGAGTTGTGGGGGCCGAGGCTCTGGTACGCTGGGCGCATCCCTCGCGGGGCAATATTCCTCCCGGGAAGTTCATCAGCATCGCGGAAGAGGCAGGCTTGATCGCCGAACTCGGCCAGTTTGTCCTCGCGCGAGCGATCGAGGAGGTTCGCCATGTCAGCGACATCAGAATCTCGGTCAATGTCTCGGTCCTGCAACTGGAGGATCCGACTTTTGCCGCCTCGGTGGAGAGCTGCCTCCTGAAGGCGGGGGTACCGCCCTCGCGCCTCGAGCTGGAGGTGACCGAATCCGTCGCCATGCGTGCTTCAGACGTCGTTCTGAGGCAGTTAAAGCAGTTGCGGGCGCTTGGCGTCCGCTTCTCGATCGACGATTTCGGAACCGGCTATTCCAATCTCTCGATGCTGGCCCGCTTGCAGTTCGATACGCTCAAGATCGATCGTTCGCTGGTTCAGGGTGCTCGAGCGAGCGTCGAACAGCAGGTAATCGTCCGGACGATTCTGTCGTTGGCGCGCTCGCTGGGCTTCGGCACCATTGTCGAGGGCATTGAGCAGGCGGAAGATCTGGCCTTCATGATGAAGGAAGGGGCTGACGTTGCTCAAGGCTACTATTTTAGCGAGGCTCTCCCGATCAGGAGCTTTGAGGCCTTCGTGAATGCGAGACGCCTGCGCCAGATGTCCAGGTTAGGCAAAATGCATCTGGGCCAGCCTGAGCCTTATCCGGATATCAAGCGCTTATCGCGATAGCCACCAAAGCTCTGCCTCGCGACCTCTCTGATAATGGCATCGGGTCCGATCTTGCACAGCAGCTTGATTTTTTCAGCGGCCGTTTACCGGAGCGCGATAGTTCATCGTGCATACATGACCGTCCAGTGACGGAGGAGCCGCCGTGCCGCCCAGAGCAGCTGCCCTAGCCGGCGGTTTCGCGCCCCGCCTGCATCGTTTCATGAGCGTGACGCTGGAGCTTGCTCCTGACGTTCTCGTGCCGCGTCAGGAAACCGAGCTGCTCGGAAGGAGCGCGATCACGATCCTTCGTGATCGCGCTCCGGGCTCCATGGTGATCGACATGTGCTGCGGCTCGGGCAACCTTGCTTTGGCAATCGCAGCGGAAGTTCCATCAGCCCGTCTCTGGGCGGTCGACCTGACCGACAGCACGACTGCGCTTGCCCGGAGCAATGCCGAACGCCTGGCCGTTCAGGACCGGGTCACCATCCGGCAAGGGGACCTGTTCGGTGCGCTGGAAAACGACGGGCTTGCCGGCGCGGCCGACATGATCGTCTGCAATCCACCCTATATCTCGACCGCGCGCCTCGAAGGCGAGAGCGCGCATCTGCTCGAAGCCGAACCGCGCGAGGCCTTCGACGGGGGGCCTTACGGCATCTCGATCCATCAGCGGCTGATCCGGGACGCAGTCGATTTCCTCAAGCCCGACGGCTGGCTGCTGTTCGAGTTCGGACAGGGGCAGGAGCGCCAGGTGGCGGCCCTGACAGCCAGAGCCAAAGCCTATGGACCCGTGACATTCGCCAAGAACGAGGATGGAGTGCCGCGCGTCGCACTCCTCCGCAAACTGGGGAACGGTGCGTCCGCGCCCTCGTCCTTGGCGGGCTAGAGGCTGTTATGGACCATGGGAACGATTTGATGAGGTCAAAACCGCAAAGATGGGAGGAGCATCGCGCCGCCGATACGTCCGTATCGGCAAGCGGTGCGACGCTGCAGCTCTGCAGTTTTCACCTCACCCGCAGGGCGCGGCGCTTTTGCGCGACTGCCACGTCGTTCTTCGTAGCAAACCGCAAGGTTTGCGTCCTCGAACTCCTTGCAGTCGCGCAAAATCGCCAGCGTCAAATCGATCCCATGGTCCATAACAGCCTCTCAGCATGAGCCAGATTCGTCCTCTGCAGGCCGCGGATATCCCGGCGGTCGCCGGGCTCTTTCAAAGAACCTTCCGGAACGGCAGCAAACCGCCGCCCCCGGCGCTCGAGACCTATCTGGGCCAGCGTTATCTCGACGCTCCGGTATGCGACCCGAAGATCGCGTCTCTCGTCCATATTGCGAGCGACGGCGGCGTTTCAGGCTTTGTCGGCGTGAATGCGCTGCCGATGAGCCATGGCCCTCGCAAGCTGCTCGCCGCCATCTGCGGTTCGCTCATGGTCGAGCCGCAAGCGAACGACCCGATGGCCGGCGCAAGGCTGCTCAGGACATTCCTGACTGGGCCGCAGGACATCTCCTTCAGCGAAACCGCGAGCGCCCTCTCGACCCAGATGTGGACGAGACTGCGTGGCGTCGCCCTGCCGCAATACAGCCTCGACTGGCACCGGGTCATCCGACCCTCCGCCTTCCTGCTCGACCTGGCCTCAAAGCGGAACGGCGCCATCCGCTGGCTCGCCCCGCTCACACGCGGGATCGATCGCCATCTTCGCGGACGGATGCAGGAGAATGAGCTGCGTTGGTCGGGCGTCGCGGAGAATTGGAGCGGCAAGGCAGGCGTCAAGGCCACCGAAATCGACCAGGCCGGCTTTACGGCTCTGGTCGAGCCACTGACGCGGCAGTTTCCACTCCGCCCCGATTGGAGCGGAGGGCAGCTTGCCCACATCATCGCGGAAGCTTCCCAGAAGCCGGACTATGGCGAGGCCGTGTTCGCGTCCGTCTCCTCCTCCAGCGGAGAGCCCGTCGGCGCGTTCCTCTATCATGTCAGCCCGGGCAGGATCGCGCGCGTCCTGCAGATCCTGGCCGTGCCGGCGCAAGCGGGTGCCGTCATCGACTGCCTGATCGGCGATGCGGCGCGGCGCGGCGCCGCCGGCCTGCGCGGCCGGACGCAGCCAGCCCTGCTGGAAGCGATGCTGGGCCGGCGGGTTGCCTTCACGCAACCTGCCGCGACCGTCGTGCATTCGCGCGACAAGGACCTGGTGAACCTGTTCCTGAGCTCACAGGGCTTCTTCAATGGGTTGGCTGGCGAAAACTGGGGGCGCCTGGCCGGAGGCCGGTTCGAATAGCGGCGCCGATCTCAGCGCCTGTTTGGCCCCCCACAGCCCAAACAGGCCCTCAGCCGGCGATTTCCTCTACGGCGCGGACAAGCTGCGGCCCGAGATGGAGGTAGCGCGTCGCCCTGCGCTTGGCGGCGATATCGGCCCAGACCCGCTCGACCTCGACCGCCGTCAGCTTCGCTGCTGCGCCGACCTCCTCGGCGGACAGGCCATTGTTGAGACCGTAGAGGCACAGATCCATGCGGTCATAGGGCAGGGAGAAGTAGAACTCCTCCTGCGTTTGCGCGAGGGAATAGGTGTCGGTCGTCGGCGGCCGCCGGCGGATTTCCTCGGGAATGCCGAGATGGGCGGCGAGCGCATAGACCTGGCTCTTGTAGAGATGCGCGATCGGCTTGACGTCTGCGGCGCCATCACCGTTCTTCACGAAGAAGCCCTGATCGTATTCGAGCCGGTTCGGCGTGCCGAGCACGGCGAAATTCAGCCGGTCGGCATGATAATACTCGATCTGCTTGCGCGTGCGCTGCTTCATGTTGGTGGCGGCGACGATGCCGAGATAGACCGCAGGCGGCATGCGCAGCTTCGTTTGCCGGCCTTCGGGGTCCTGAACCACCAGCGAGGAGATGTTGTAGCCGTCGCCTGCGAGCGAATTGGCGATGACGATCTTCGAGGCCCAGCCGGGCCCGTAATCGGGCACCAGCTCGCGGATGAAGGCATCGCGCCGCTCATAGCAGCCCATCGCCCGCAGCGTCGGTCCGATATCCTCCACCACCGCCTCGACGCCGAAGGTCTCGGCGACCAGCCGGCCGAGTAGCAGACTCTCGGGATCGGAATCGTTTTCCGGCATGAACAGGCAGAAGACGTTCTTCGCGCCGACGGCGCGCACCGCCAGCGCGACCGAGACGCTGGAATCGATGCCGCCGGAAAGGCCGAGCACGAGGCCGCGCTTGCGCATGCCGCGCAATTGCTCGCGCAGCGCCGCGACGATGCGGTCAGTCTCCGCCGCGCCGTCGATCTTCAGCGCCTCAGCCGAGAAGGCGAGCACGCCCGATGCAGGGGAAAAATTCATTCCGCGGCTCCCAGCGTTTCAGCCGCCAGCCTGCGGCTGACCTTGCCGGTATCGGTCTTCGGCAGCTCGCTGCGGAATTCCACGATCTTCGGCACCATGAAATCCTCGAGATGAGCGACGCAGTGACGGATGATGTCCCGTTCGCTCAAGCTTTCATCCGCAAGCACCACGACCGCAGCAATGGCGTGGCCGAGCACCGGATCCGGCACCCCTATCACCACGGCTTCCGCAATGCCGGGATGGGCATGCAGGACGGTTTCGACCTCTTTCGGCGCGACCTTCTCGCCGCGGGTCTTGATGATGTCGTCCTTGCGGCCGACGAAATAGAGGAAGCCCTCTTCGTCGGTGCGGAACAGGTCGCCGGTATGGAGGCGCTTCTCCCAGGGAAACGGGCCGGAGCGCAGCATCTGCGCGGTTGCGGCGTCGTTGCGCCAGTAACCCTGCATGACATGCGGGCCGCGGATGACCAGCTCACCCGCCACGCCTGGCGGCACGCGGTTGCCGTCGTCGTCAACAACGAGGGCTTCGGTGTTGGGAATGGCGATCCCGACCGATCCCGGCCGGCGATCGAGCTCCTCCGGCGGCAGGTAGGTGCAGCGCTTGCACTCGGTCAGGCCATACATCGAATAGAGCCGCACGCCGGGGAAGAGTTCGCGCAGGCGGGCGATGTGCACCGGCGGCAGGGCCGCGGCGGTGTTCGAGATATAGCGCAGGCTCGGCAGGAAGCCCGGCTCGAGATCGCGCATCTGCAGGATCATTGCGGCCATCGTCGGCACGAGCGGGAAGCCGGTGACCTGCTCGGCGCGAATGCGTTCGAAGATCGCTTGCGGGAAGGCGAAGGATTTTTCGAGGACGAGGGTCGCCCCGAGCCGCATCGCCATCAGCAACTGATAGAGGCCGTAGTCGAAAGCCAGGGGCAAGACATTGAGGATGATGTCGTCGGGCGTGTTGCACAGATAGGTGGTGATCGACTCCGCCGCCGCATCGATATTGCGGTGCGTCATCATCACGCCCTTGGGCCTGCCGGTGGAGCCCGAGGTATAGATCAGCATGGCGAGGTCGATGTCGATTCCGCCGTGGCTAACGAGCTCGGGCGCGACTTCGAGACAATCCTCGAAGGAGGTGGCACCGTCCGGCGTAGGGCCAGATGGAGCCTGCGTCGACGCGACGAAGAGCGGCCGGTCCGACAGCGCGCGCGCCTGCATCACCACCGGCATCAGCTTCGCCTGGGTCAAGATCGCCGCGGCTTCGCAATCGCCGATGATATAGGCGAGCTTGTCGGCCTTGGTGGAGGCGTTGATCGGGCTGAAGGTCGCGCCGGCCTTGAGCGCCGCGAAGATCGAGATGGCGGCTTCCCAGCAATTGTCCATGAAGACGAGAACGCGGTCGCCGCGCTGCACGCCATTCGCGGCGAGCGCGGCCGCTAGCCGGTTCGACAGATCGTCCAGCTCGTCATAGCGCAACCGCTTCCGGTCGGTGACCAGCGCCGTCTTCGCGCCATGCGCGGCCGCGCTTGTGATGAGGAATTGCTCGACCCGCATGAACCAAGGCCTGCGCTGCTAGAGCATTTTCGAGCGAAGTGGATACCGGTTCGCGTGAAGAAAATGCGACAAAACAAAAACTTGGAACATTTCCGCGATTCGGAGAAACGCGGAAATGTTCCAGCCGTCACGCCGTGACGAGCGATGCGGTCTTCAAGGTGATGAAGGCCGTGATGCGCGCCAGTGAATCGAGATTGGCCGGCACGATATCGGCGTCCGCGACGGTGATCCCGTAACGGTCTTCGATAAAGGCGACGAGTTCCAGTACGCCGGTCGAGTCGATGATGCCGTTCTCGATGAGCGAGTCGGTATCGGCGATGGCATGGGTGGTGTCGCCGAACAGAAAGTTTTCGACGACAAAGGCCTTCACAGCGTCTCGGATCGTATCTGTCATGTCTTTCCCCCTCTTGGATGGTGTCAGGCGGCCTTGGCGCTGCAACGGCCTGTGCCGGTGAAGGCCGTCAGCCAAAGCTGCGTCGACAGGATGCCGACGAAGGCCGCGTTGTCGCGAAAGCCGGAGGCCGGGTGGCGACTGCATTTCTCATGCAGCTTTGCCACCGCCTTCGGATTGAAGAGCCCGCCGGCGCCGATCTCGGCCTCGCTCAGCGCCGCCTGGACATAGTCTCTCGCCCCCGGCCCGACGAAGGATTGGCTGTCCGGCGCGCGATAGGGCTGCTTGGTTCGCCTGCCGATCGCGGGCGGCAGCAGATCCTTGGTCGCTTCACGGAGAATATGCTTCTCCACCAGCCCCTTCAGCTTCATCTCGGGAGGAAGACCGGCGGCAAACTCGACTAGACGATGGTCGAGGAAGGGAAAGCGGCCCTCGATGCCATGGGCCATCGCCATGCGGTCGCCCTGGCTCGACAGGATGTAGCCGGGCAGAAGGAAGCGGGCTTCCAGATATTGCGCCTGGTGCAGAGGGTGCCAGCGGGCGAAAGCCCCGGGCAGCCGCGCGACGAGCTCCTCGGCTGCATCATATCCCGACAAGGTGGCGCGCAGATCGCCCGAGAAGAACAGTTTCGTCGCCGCCGTGCCGTCGAGCCGCGCCCGATGGGAGAACAGCGGGTCGTCGAGCCCCGTGCCGCCAGCCCCGAAGAAGGAGGCGAGATATTCGGCCGATTGCTGCCTCAGCCCCGGCAGATAGGGGTAGAGCTTGCGGAACAGATGCGGCCGGATGCGAGAGCCGGGCTGCCTGGCGCAGAAGCGGCGAACCCTGGCTTCCTTGAAAATATCGTAGCCGGCAAAGACTTCATCGGCGCCTTCGCCGGTCAGCACCACTTTCAGGCCGGCCTCGCGCACGAGGCGCGAGAGCTTGTAGAGCGGGGCGGGTGCGGTGCGCAGGATCGGCCGTTCGGTGAAGCGGATGACGTCGGGGAAGACAGCGGCGATATCGCCTTCCCCGCAAGTGACGGCGCTGTGATGCGTGCCGAGCGCGCGAGCCATCTCGAGCTGAAAGGCGCTCTCGTCATGTTCGGTGCTTTCGAAGGTCACCGAGAAGGTTCTCAAGCCTCCCGGCGCCATGCCCGCCGCCAACGCCGATGTGATCGAGGAATCGAGGCCGCCCGACAGATAGGAGCCGACCGGCACATCGGCGCGCATGCGGATGCGGGTCGCCTCCGTCAGGAGGGCGCGCAGCTCCTCGGCCACTGCGCGTTCATCCCGGTGCCGCGGCGGCGCGTCCCGGTCGGGATAGGTCAAGCTCCAGTAGGGCCGCGTCGCGATGCTGCCCTCCTGCACGATCATCAGGCTGGCGGGTTCGAGTTCGTAGATGTCGCGGAAGGCCGTGCGCGGCGCGATCGGGGCCCAGAGCGTGAAGATCTGGTCGAGCGCAACCGGATCGAGCTCAGCCACGACGCCCGGGACCTGGAGCAGCGCCTTGACCTCCGAGGCGAAGTAGAGCCGCTCGCCCTGCCTCGTATAGAAGAGCGGCCGGACCCCCATGCGGTCGCGCGCCAGAACCATGCGGCGGCGGCGGCCGTCCCAGAGTGCAAAGGCGAAATCGCCATTGAGTACGGAGACGCAATCCTCCCCCATCTCGTCATAGAGATGCAGGATCACCTCGGTGTCGCTGGCTGTCCGGAACTGGCGGCCTTTGGCGCGAAGCTGCTCGCGCAGTTCCACATAGTTGAAGATCTCGCCGTTGAAGGCGATCGTGAGCTCGCCCGTCGTGTCGGACATGGGCTGCTGGCCATCGCCCAGGCCGACGACCGATAGCCGCGCATGGCCGAGGCCGGCGATTTTTGCGGTGAAGAATCCCTGCTCATCGGGGCCGCGATGCGCAATGGCGGCCGTCATCCTCTCAAGGAGCGCCCTTCCATCCGGGACGGTCCCGAAATAGCCGCCAAAACCGCACATGCCGAGATATTTCCGAGTCTATCAGCGCCACTCGGACTATAGCCAGCAAGACACTGGCAGGCGTTAAACATCCGGGACTATTCGCGAGGATGGTAAATTTTGACACGGCTTCCGAGACGCTTGTTCTACGTAAGCACGGATCTGCCAAGAGCTGCCGTCCCGGGTGAGCAGAATGACGCAAAGGAATAGGGTTCTGGCGCGCAAGCCACGACTTCGCGTTCGGAAATATAAGCGCGAGGCCGTGGGGGCAGGAAACATCAACTCAGAATGGCCTCGCGCCGCTCAGAGCTTCGAGCAGAGCCGGTAGGCTTCGTAGATGGAGGAATAGACGTCCCGGCTCGACACGGCATCGCCGATACGGTGCAGCAGAAAGCTGCCCGGCGCGGGCGCGGTGGCTTCCTCGCCGCCCATCATGAAGGCGACGTCGGTCACGCCGTCATTGGCGGAGAGATGCCGCAATTCGTGATAGATGTCGGCGGCGGGCAGAGTGCCATGCTCGACGACGATCTGGCTGGCTTCGAGCCGGCTTTCCGCCCCTGTCAGCTCGTTGCGGAACGTCGCCTGCAGGGTGTTGCCTCGGCGCTCGACCTTCTCCAGCCTGACCTCGACGATCGAGCGAATGCCCAGTTCGGCAAAGCGCTTCCGGAAGCTCGATTTGTCGATATAGGACATCTCGATGGCGAGGGCATCGTCAGGGGTCGCGATGCAGACGGATTTGCCCTGCTGGGCCAGATGCAGGGCGCAGGACGCCGCGGCCTGGCGGCCGGTCCCGTCATAGACGAGCACGTCGCTCTTGCCCGGCACCGTGCCGGTCAGCACGTCCCAAACGGTATCGCAGAGTTCCGCGCCCTCCAGCCAATCGGTGTCCGGAATGCCGCCCGTGGCAACGATGACCAGGTCGGGCTCCTCCCCACGCACGGCGTCGGCCTCCGCATAGCAGTTCGTCCGGATATCGACGCCAAGGCGCTCGAGCTCGCTGATCCGCCAATCGACGATGCCCATGAGATCGCGCCGTTCGGCCGCTGCCGTCGCGACGAGCAATTGCCCGCCCAGCTTTGGGGCGGCCTCGAACAGAACGACCGCATGCCCGCGCTCGGCACAGACTCGCGCGGCTTCGAGGCCAGCCGGCCCACCACCGATCACGACCGCCTTCAGGCGTCGCGAGGCGGGCTCCACCTCATGGCCGAGCACGGTTTCGCGGCCGCTGGCGGCGTTGTGAATGCAATTGACCTTCTTGTAGAGGCAGTAGGAGGCCCCGACGCAGGGCCTGATCCGTTCCTCCTCGCCGCGCATGATCTTGTTGACGATATGCGGGTCGGCAATATGGGCGCGCGTCATGCCGATCAGATCGACGACGCCCTCGCGGATCGTATGGCGGGCCGTGGCGACATCGCGGATGCCTCCTGCATGGATCAAAGGCAGCTCCGTCTCGCGGCGGAACTGCGCCACCTTGCCGAGATAGGGCGCGCTGCGCTGGAACATGCCGGGCATGTTGTCCTCGGCCAAAGCAAGGTCGGTATCCATGCGGCCGTAGATGCAGTTGAAGTAGTCGATATGCCCCTCGCGCTCGAAGATGCGGGCGAGTTGCAGGCAATCCTCGAAATCTGAACCGTCGGCAACACCTTCATCGATCACGAAGCGGATGCCAACCACGACATCATCGCCGACGCGCTTGCGGATCGCTTCATGGACCATGAGCCCGAAGCGGGCCCGATTCTCGGGCGAGCCGCCGAAACCGTCCGTGCGCCTGTTCGTGCGTGGCGACAGGAACTGACCGATGAGATGGCCGCCGGTCACGGTTTCGACGCCGTCCAGCCCTCCTTGCACGCAGCGCAGGGCGGCATCTGCGTAGTCTCGAACGATCCGCGCGATGTCCGCATCGTCCATCTCCTTCGGGAAGTTGCGGTTGCGCACCTCCCTGACGCGCGACGGCGCGAGCACCGGGAGCCAGTTCGCGGCATAGGAGGTTGCGCGCCGGCCAAGATGCGAGACCTGGCACATCACCGCAGCGCCATGGCCATGGATCCGCTCGGCGAGTGCCGCCAGATGGGGAACGATGCGGTCGCTGGAGAGATCGAGCTGCCCACCACCCCAGCTGGAATCGGGTGAGGTCATCGCCGAGCCGCCGATCATCGTCATCGCGAGGCCGCCGCGCGCCTTTTCCTCATGGTAACGTTGATAGCGCTCCCGCGGCAGGCCGCCCTCGTCCAGCATCGACGCGTGGCTGGTGCTGACGATGCGGTTGCGAAAGCGCAGCTTCTTGATCGCGAATGGCTCGAGCAGGGGATCGCGTGCCGCAACCGACGGACGATCTGCCATGACGACCACTGCACTCACCGAATGCCCCTCCCCTCTATGCACGTGCTGGCGTTTCCTCGGACTGATGCCGGAACAACGCGAAACCGCCGTCGACTGGGCGTATCGGCTCGAACAGTGAAGAAGATTCTAGAATCTGAGTAGATTGAAAAAACCTGGGAGAAGCATACGCTGAGCGTATGGCTCTCCTGTCCCGCCTTGTACCCTCCGCGCGAGGGCTTCTGATCTTCGAGGCTGCGGCGCGCACCGGCAGCTTCACGGCTGCGGCAGCGGAATTCAACGTCACCCAACCTTCCGTCAGCCGCGGCGTCGCCGAGCTGGAAGCCGCCATCGGGGCGAAGCTCTTCGAACGCCGCGCGCGGGGGCTCGATCTGACCGCCGACGGCAGCGACCTATACGGTGTGGTCGGCGATGCGGTCGGACGGATCGCGGAAACGGTTCAGGCCATTCAACGCCGGCAGAACGCGACGAAGCCGATCGTCACGCTTTCCGTGTCGAGTTCGTTCGTGGCTCATTGGCTGCTGCCGCGTCTCAGCGAATTCAATGCCGCTTTTCCGCAGATCGATATCCGTTTCGACCTGGTTCCAGGCGTTTTGCGCGGCATCCCGGACAACGTTGATCTGGCGACCCGGATCGTGGCCGACGATGACCAAAGCTATCATCGCTGGTTTTTTGCACCCGAGATCGTCTTTCCCGTCTGCAGCCCCGCTTATCTCCAGGCGCGAGGCAAGCTGGACCATAAGGGCGACGGAGCCGGACACGTGTTCTTGTGGCTCACGGACCATGCGATGCACCGATGGGCTAAGGAATGGGGCAACGTCGCCAATCGCAGCACCTCCAAAGGAGTGTGGCACGAGTTCACGGATTATTCCGTAATCCTTCAGGCCGCATTGAATGGAGAGGGCATCGCTCTCGGCTGGCTCAGCGTGGTGTCGAGCACCCTGCTGAAAGGGACATTGGTTCCCGCCTCGGACCTGATCATTCGCACAGGCCAACATCACAGCCTGATTGCGCCCCGGTCAAAGCCACTCAACCCAGTCGTTGCAGAGGTGGCTCTTTGGCTGCAGGCCCGGATCGCTCGGGAGCTCGATGCACTGACCGGCATGGAGCCCCGCTTCGACGACAGCGATTCGTCAGGACCGAAGACGCGTTCCATTTGACGGAGGAGGCTTAGCGTCGCGACATCTCCGGTCAGCGTGCAACCTAGAGCATTTTCGAGCGAAGTGGATACCGGTTCGCGTGAAGAAAATGCGACAAAACAAAGACTTGGAGCATTTCCGCGTTTCTCCGAATCACGGAAATGCTCTAGGCGCGGGATCAGCCAAGCGCCTGGCTGGCCAGCGCGATCCGTCGCGGGCCTTCCGGTTTCACAGGCTTGAATGACGCGCTCTTCAGCCCCATCGACGTCACGGTGTCATGGATCTGCATGCCGTTGGCGACGAGGAAGTTCGTGAAGGCCGTGTTGCTCGCCGGCGTGTCCGCACGCAGGAAGCTTCCGGCATGCGCCGCGACATGCGGCAGCGAAACAGCGATCGCATCGTCCTCCGTCGCGGCGACGACAGGGCCGATCACATGCCCTCGCCCGAACCGGCGACACAGGGCAAAGGCGATGATCTCATCGTTGCGGACGAGCGCATGGCCGGTCGACTCTGGAGCAAGCCGACGAAAAACCGCTGACCGATCGTAACCATTCGCCGCGTGATCGAGCCTGAGCAGGCTCTCATAGTCCTCGAAACGAACCGGCCGGACGATACCCTCCACACGACCGCCGGGGCGGTCCCCCGGCGCGCTTTGCCCCTGGCATTGCAGGACCTTCTGCTCGTAGCCGTAGCCCATCGAGCGGTAGAGCCGCCGTGCTTCCCGCGTCGCTGTAAGGGTAAAATTGGTCGTCGCCCCATTCAGCTCATGGGCCCTGTCCATGAGCCAGCGCCCAGCTCCCTGCTCCTGCAGCCGCGGCACGGTGATGAGCATGCAGATCATGGTGTGATCCGGCCCGTAGTGCAGCCACATCACGGTACCGACGACACGCCCGATTTCGTCGACGGCCGCGATGCCCTGCCCCAGGTCCAGAAGCGTCTGCCAGTCACCTTCGCGGTGCGACCACCCCACCGAGACCGAAAGCGCGTGCAGCTTTTCGGTGCCGACGTCCTGGATGTCGCGCAGCGTGAGCTCGAACGTATCGAGATGCAGTCGAGCGATCGTCTCCAACGCGGCCTCCGATGCTCCCGCGGCTTCGCCCGGCTGGCGATTCCGATGGGCTGCCGCCCGGTTTAAAGCAAATCGGCAAAAGGAAGCACCGTTCTTTCGCAGCATTTCGGCAGGGATGACCGTATCATGGCTCTGGACCGCAGCGATGGCCGCTCGGAACACCCTATGCTGCGGCTAGAGCCGGATCCGATCAGGTTGAAACAACCTGATCGGTGAATCCGTCTCGAACCTTAAGTGAGAGAACGCAGCAAGTGTCGGAGCCGCCCGTGAGGCCGGATGAGATCCTGGCGGAGTTGGTCCGCTTCCCCTCCGTCGTGGGGCAGCCCAATGCGGCCATCGCGGGCTGGATAGCGCAGTATCTCGAGGATCTCGGCGTCGAGGTGCAGGTCCTTTCGGGTCCGGAGGGTGATCGTGCGAACCTCTTCGCCACGATCGGCCCACGCGACGTGCCGGGCCTCATCCTGTCCGGGCACATGGATGTCGTGCCGGCGCAGGAGCCGCAATGGAGCGCCGATCCGTTCCAGCTGCGCGCCGAAGGCGACAGGCTCTTCGGCCGCGGCACCAGCGACATGAAGGGCTTCCTGGCGGCGGCGCTTGCGGTCATTCCGGCCCTCGTGGCGTTGAAGCCTGCCCGGCCCATCCATCTCGCCTTCTCCTATGACGAAGAGGCGGGCTGCCGCGGCGCTCCCCATCTCATCGCACAGCTTCCGTCGCTCTGCGCCCCGCCTGCGGCAGCCGTGATCGGGGAGCCGAGCGGGCTCAGGCCCATCCTCGCCCATAAGGGCAAGGCGGCCGCACGTGTCGAGATCCAAGGCCGATCGGGCCATTCCTCGCGCCCCGACCTCGGCCTCAACGCCATCCATGCGATGGGACGGGTAATCGCGGCCGCGGAAGAGGCGGCCACACGGCTGCGCGGCGGCCCGCTCGATCCGGTGTTCGAGCCGCCCTATTCCACCATCCAGATCGGCATGATCCGCGGCGGCGAGGCGCTGAACATCATTCCGGACCGCTGCATCATCGAGATCGAGGCCCGCGCCATCGCCGGCGCCTCGCCCGCGGCGCTCCTCGAACCGATCCGCGAGGCTCTCGAACGCTCCCGAGCGCACGGCTTCCAGACGAGCTGGCAGCCGATCGCTGCCTATCCCGCGCTGTCGCTGTCAACCGAGGCGCCAATCGCCCAGCTGCTGTCGCGGATCGCGGGCTCCCCGCCCCTGCCAGCCGTGAGCTACGGCACCGAAGCCGGCCTCTACCAGGCCGCCGGCATCGACGCAATCATTTGCGGTCCTGGCGACATCGCGCGCGCCCACAAGCCGGACGAATACATCACGCGCGGCGAGCTTGCAGACTGCGTCGGGTTGCTTCGCCGGCTCTGCACGGAATTTGCGCGGCAGGCTCCTTAAGGCCATCGATCTCCCGGAGAACGCCTTGACCTTCCTCTTCAACTCCACCGACGAACGTGCGCGGGTGTTCGCGGCGCGTTTCGCCGAGGAACTGCCCGACATCCGTTTCGTCCGAAGCAGCGACGACCACGACCCCGCCGAGATCCGCTACCTGATCACCTGGACGGCTCCGGACGATCTCGCCCGCTACTCCAATCTCGAAATCCTGTTCTCCATCGGCGCCGGCATCGACCAGATGAAGACGGAAGGGTTGCCGGAGCATGTCCTCGTCGTCCGCATGGTCGAGGAGGGCATCACTCGGATGATGCAGGAATACGTCACCCTCAGCGTGCTCGCCCTGCATCGGCAATGGCCGCTCTATATCGCCCAGCAGAAGGCCGCGCACTGGCAGCCTTACGACCTCGTACCCGCCACCGATCGCCGCATCGGCGTGCTGGGCCTGGGAATGATGGGGACGGCCGTCATCGAGCGCCTGAAGCCCTTCGGTTTCCCGATCTCCGGCTGGAGCCGGTCGCCGCGCGCGATCGACGGCATCCGCTGCCTCCATGGGGCAGATGGCCTGTCCACCCTACTCACTGAGACCGACATCCTGATCTGCCTGCTGCCGCTCACGCCGGAGACGGTCGGCATCCTCGATGCGGAGCTCTTTGCAAAACTTCCGGCCGGGGCGGGCCTCGTCCATGTCGGCCGCGGCCAGCATCTCGACCATGCCGCCCTCATCGACGCGCTCGACAGCGGCCATCTCTCCGGCGCCGTCCTCGACGTCACGGCGCCGGAGCCGCTTCCTGCCGAGCATCGCCTGTGGGGGCATCCCAAGGTGATCCTGACGCCGCATATCGCGAGCAAGGTCGAGGCCGAGCCTGCGGCCAAGGCGGTCATCGAGAACCTCCGCCGTCACCACTGCGGCCTGCCGCCGATCGGCCTCGTCGATCGCAGCCGTGGCTACTGACCCCTCACCAGCCCCCGAACGAAAGGTTTCCCATGTCCCTCCTCGTCAAGCTCGACCTCGCCGGAACCGGCGAGCCCAAGCATTCCAAGGCGGCTGCGGATCGCCTGATCTCCGGCGATCCCTCGTTCAAGACCTGGGCTCAGGACGAGTCCCGCGACGGCACGGGCAAGGTCCGCACCGGCGTCTGGGAAGCGACGCCGGGCGAGAACCGCTCGATCAAGGGCGAGACGATGGAGTTCTGCTACATCCTCTCCGGCGTGGTCGAGCTGACCGAAGAAGGCCAGCCGCCGCGGACGTTTCGAGCCGGCGACAGCTTCGTGATGAAGCCCGGCTATGTCGGCGTCTGGAAGACGATCGAGACCGTGCGGAAGATCTACGTCATCGTCGGCTGAGTTCGCGCCGAAGATTCCGCCGTGGCAGGTGCGGCAAACGGGATTTCCCGTCGATGCGAGCGCACTCACAGGCGCAAACTGCGGGCGGGATCGATCTAGGCTGACACGACCACCATCCGGAGATGTCCGTCGTGTCGCTGAGCTTCGATCCTTCCTCGGTCACGCTTCCGGGCGGCCATTTCATCGGCGGCGAATGGGTCGATGCCAAGGGCGGCATCGACCTTCATCGCCCGTCCGACGGGGTGGCCTTCGCCGCCTGCCCCGTCGCCGATGCCGATCTCGTCGACAGGGCCGTCGCCGCCGCCAGGCAGGCCCTCGCCACGAGCGGCTGGGCGCACCTGGCCCCGCGCGAACGAGCCCGCGCGCTACATCGTTGGGCTGATCTCATCGACGCCGAGGCGGAAACGCTGGCACGCCTGGAGGCGATCGCCTCGACGCGACCGATTTCCGAACTCATGGTCGTCGACATCCCGGTGACGGCCGAGCAGATTCGCTTCTTCGCCGAGTTCGCCGACAAGGAGGGCGGCAGCCTCGTCCCGACCGCCGCCGACAGCTTCGGGATGATCGCGACCGAGCCCTATGGCGTGGTCGGCGCGATCACGCCCTGGAACTTCCCGGTCAACATGGCCGGCTGGAAGCTCGGCCCGGCGCTGGCGGCCGGCAATGCCGTGGTGCTGAAGCCCTCCGAGATGACGCCCTTCGCCACGCTCTATCTGGCGGAGCTGTCGGTCCGCGCCGGCGTGCCCGCGGGCCTGATCAACATCGTGCTCGGCGATGGTCGTACGACCGGCACGGCGATCACGGGCCATCCCGACATCGCCAAGGTCAGCTTCACCGGCTCGACCGTCGCAGGCGCAGCGATCATGGAGAACATCGCCCGCACCGGGATCAAGCCGATGACGCTCGAACTCGGCGGCAAGAGCCCGCAGCTCGTCTTCGCCGATGCCGACCTGGCGCAGGCCGCCGGCGCCATCGCCCGCAGCATCCTCGGCAATGCCGGCCAGGCCTGCGTCGCCGGATCGCGCCTGATCGTCGCGGAGAGCGTCGCCGAGGAACTCGTTACCCTCATCGCCGACCGCATGGGCCAGATCCGGCCCGGCCCGACCTGGGATGGGGCGAGCGCCTATTCGCCCATCATCTCCGAACGCCAGATCGGTCGCATGGAGAGCATCGTCGACACGGCCGTGGCGCGCGGTGCCCGCTGCCGGCTCGGCGGAGATCGACTCGACCAGCCGGGCTATTTCTACGCCCCGACGCTGCTGGAAGGCGTCGACGCCACCTCCCCGGCCGTAACCGAGGAAATCTTCGGGCCGGTGCTGACCGTCCAGACCTTCCGCGACGAAGAGGAAGGGCTCGCGCTCGCCGACCACCCGACCTACGGGCTCTGCGCCGGCCTCTACACGCGCGACCTCTCGCGTGCGCTGCGTACGATCAATCGCCTGCAGGCCGGCACCATCTGGGTCAACCGCTACGGCCGCTCGCGCGACCACATCCTGCCGACCGGCGGCTACAAGCAATCCGGCCTCGGCAAGGATCTCGGCCGCGAGGCTTACCTTGCAAACCGCAAATCCAAGAGCGTGCTCATCGCGATCTGAAAGAGAAGACCCATGAAATCCTACAAGATTGCGCTGATCCCGGGCGATGGCATCGGTGTCGCCGTCACCGAAGCCGCCTGGGAGGTGCTCGGCCGGGCCGCCCGCAGCGCCGGCTTTTCCCTGGAGGGGACGACCTTCCCCTGGTCCTGCGACTTCTACGAGAAGACCGGCGCGATGATGCCGACTGATGGTATCAAGACGCTGCGCGGCTTCGACACCATCCTGCTCGGCGCCGTCGGCTGGCCGGCGCGCGTGCCGGATTCGGTCTCGCTGCACGGGCTGTTGCTGCCGATCCGCAAGGCCTTCGTGCAATATGCCAATATCCGCCCGCATCGCCTGCTACCGGGCGTCGAGGGGCCGCTGCGTGCAAGCGCCTTCGACATCCTGTGCATCCGCGAGAACACCGAGGGCGAATATGCCGGCGCCGGCGGACGCGTTCACACCGGCACGGCCGACGAGGTCGCGGTCGAGACCTCGATCTTCACGCGCAAGGGCGTCGAGCGCATCCTGCGCTTCGGCTTCGAGCAGGCGCGCAAGCGCCGTGGCAAGCTCGCCTCCGTGACCAAGTCAAACGCCCAGAAATACTCCATGGTGTTCTGGGACGAGATCACCGCCCGGCTCGCGGCCGAATATCCCGACGTCGAGGTCACGAACTACCATATCGACGCCATGGCCGCGCGCATGGTGATGGTGCCCGAAAGCCTCGATGTGGTGGTGGCTTCCAACCTCTTCGGCGACATCCTCACCGATCTCGGCGCGGCCATTCAGGGCGGGCTCGGCTTCGCGGCCTCCGCCAACATCAATCCAGAACGCAACGCGCCCTCGATGTTCGAGCCGGTCCACGGTTCGGCGCCGGACATCGCCCATCTCGGCATCGCCAACCCGATCGCGGCGATCTGGTCCGGCGCGATGATGCTGGAGCATCTCGGCGAGACCGCTGCCGCCGCGGCCGTCATGGCAGCAATCGAGGCCGCGACAGTGCGCGGCATCGGCACCGAGCCGGGCAAGCACGGCACCAAGGACATCACCGCCGCCGTGCTCTCGGCGCTCGGCTGAAGGAGACCAGAACCATGACCATCCAGGACCTGCGCGACCCCGCCCTTCTGCGCGAGGCATGCCTCGTCGGCGGCGACTGGCGGGCCGCCGCTTCCGGCCGCACGCTCGACGTGATCGATCCTGCCACGCAGGAGGCGATCGGCTCCGTGCCGGATGCCGATGGCGACGACACCCGCGCCGCGATCGAAGCCGCCGCCGCGGCCTTCGGCCCATGGCGGGCCAAGACGAATGCCGAGCGCGCCGCGCTGCTGGAAGCCTGGCATGCGCTGATGATCGAGCACATCGAGGATCTGGCGCTGATCCTGACCCGCGAGCAGGGCAAGCCGCTCGCCGAATCGCGCGGCGAGATCCGCTATGGCGCCTCCTTCGTGAAGTGGTTCGCGGAAGAAGCCCGCCGGATCTACGGCTCGACGATTCCCGCGCCGACGGCCGACCGCCGCATTGTCGTGCTGAAGCAGCCGGTCGGCGTCTGCGGCATCGTCACGCCCTGGAACTTCCCGAACGCGATGATCACCCGCAAGGTCGCGCCCGCGCTCGCCGCGGGCTGCACCGTGGTGATCAAGCCCTCGGAGCTCACGCCCTATTCGGCGCTGGCGCTCGGCGTGCTGGCGGAGCGGGCCGGCATCCCGGCCGGCGTGATCAACATCGTCACCGGCATGCCGACCGAGATCGGCGCCGAGCTCACCGGCAACCTCGCGGTCCGCAAGATCTCCTTCACCGGCTCGACGCGCGTCGGCGCGCTGCTGATGAAACAGGCCTCCGACAGCATCAAGCGGCTGAGCCTGGAGCTGGGCGGCAACGCGCCCTTCATCGTCTTCGACGATGCCGATCTCGACATCGCGATCGACGGCGTTCTGGCGTCCAAGTTCCGCAATGGCGGCCAGACCTGCGTCTGCGCCAACCGCATCCTGGTGCAGGACGGGATCTACGACCGCTTCGCCGAGAAGCTGTCCGCCCGCGTCACAGCGATGAAGGTCGGCCCCGGCACCAATGCGGGCATCGACATCGGCCCGATGATCAACGCCGCCGCGCTGGAGAAGATCGAGCGCCATGTCGACGACGCGCTGTCGAAGGGCGCCAGGCGCCTCGCCAGCGCCGCCGACATGCCCAACGGCGGGCAATACGCCACGCCGACCGTGCTGGGCGAGGCCACCACCGAGATGCTGTTGGCAAGCGAGGAGACCTTCGGCCCGGTCGCACCGCTCTTCCGCTTCCGCAGCGAGGAGGAGGCGCTCGCCATCGCCAACGGCACGCCCTTCGGGCTTGCGGCCTATTTCTTCACGCAGGACATCCGGCGCTCATGGCGCGTCGGCGAGGCGCTGGAGTTCGGCATGGTCGGCCTCAACACCGGCGCGATCTCGATGGAGGTCGCCCCCTTCGGCGGCGTCAAGCAGTCCGGCCTCGGCCGCGAGGGCTCGCAGCTCGGCATCGAGGAATATCTCGAGGTCAAGGCCTTCCATATCGGCGGCCTCGGCTGAGCGAGCCGCGTCGATGGAGGAACCTGTCCGTCATTCCGGACAAGCCGCGAGAGCGGCGCCGATCCGGAATCCATCATAGGGCTCGGCACTCTACGATGGATTCCGGGTCAAGCCCGGAATAACGGCGGCTTTCAGCAAGGAACAGCGCGCTACTGGATGCGGTCGAGCGCCTTGTAGTAGAGCCCGACCAGCGGCAGGAACCACGGCTTGCCGAAATGCCCGGGCACCGCCGGCCAGGACAGGCCCTTCAGGGGATTCCGATCAGGCCGGCCGAGGATCGCATCGGCCATGATGATGCCGAGATGCGTCGACATCTGCGCGCCGTGGCCGGAATAGCCCATCGCGTACCAGACGCCGTCCTCGCGTCCGGCGCGGGGATAACGGTCCTTGGTCATGTCGACCAGCCCGCCCCAGCAATAGTCGATCTCGACATCCCTCAGCTGCGGGAAGATGCCAGCAAGGCTCGCGCGCAGGATGGCGCCGCTCTTGGCGTCGGAGGTCTGGTCCGAGGTCGCGGAAAAGCGCGCTCGCCCGCCGAAGATCAGCCGGTTGTCCGGTGCCAGCCGGAAGTAGTTGCCGATGTTGAGCGAGGTCACCGCCGTCCGGTTGCCGGGCATGGTGGCTGCGACCTCGGCTGCGCTCAGCGGCCGTGTCGCGATGAGGAAACTGCCCACCGCGATGATCCGGCGCCGGAACCAGCCGAAAGGGTTGGAGGTATAGGCGCCGGTTGCGACAAGCACCTCCTTCGCGGAGACGCTGCCGCGCGGGGTGTCGAGGACATGGCGGCCGCCTTCCAGCCGTCGCGCGGTAACCGGCGCATGCTCGCGGATGACCGCGCCGTGCCGGACTGCCGCATCGGCCAGGCCGGCGACGAAACGGCCCATATGCATCATCGCGCTCTTTTTCGAGAGCATCGCGCCGTGGAAGCTGTCGGAACCGATCTCGGCGGCGAGCTCCGCGCGGCTGAGCATGGCCGTGTCGGGATCGACCTCGCGATGCAGCACTTCGAAATTGCGCGTGAGCGAAGCGACATGCTCGGGCTTGGAGGCGAGCTTGAGCTTGCCTGCGCGCCGGAAGGCGCAATCGATGCCCTCCTCCGCGACGATCCGCTCGATCGTGTCGACGGAATCGTCGAAAGCCTTGTAGAGCGCAACGGCTCGCTCCACGCCTAACGCGGTCTTCGCGGCGGTGAAGCTGTGAGCGAGGCCGTTGTTGAGATGCCCACCATTGCGGCCGGAGGCGCCGCAACCGACCGTGCCGGCCTCGAGCACGACGACCTTCGCCCCCGCCATGGCCAGTTGGCGGGCGGCGGAAAGGCCGGTGAAGCCGCCACCGACAATGGCGACGTCATAGGCGCCCTCGACCGGGCCGGCGGCGCCCCCGGAAAAGGGCGCCGCCGTATCGTGCCAATAGGACTTGAACTGCATCGATGCAGCCTCACAAACCGAAGACGCCGGGCAGGCCGGAGATATCCTTGATCTCGGTGTAGCCATAGTAGGGATTCGCCGGCTCGTGCCCGCGGTTCACCCAGACCTTGTTCTTGATCCCGAGGTCGTGAGCCGTCATCAGGTCGTAGCGGAACGAGGAGGAGACGTGGCAGACGTCTTCCGGACCGCAGCCGAGCATGTCGAACATGTATTCGAAGCCCTTCATGCGCGGCTTATAGGACTGGGCCTGCTCGGCCGTATAGACCGCATGGAACGGCGCGCCGAGCTTGGCGACATTGTGAGGAATCTGGTCGTTCATCGCATTTGACAGAATGACGAGCGGGATCTCCTTGGCCACCTTGGCGAGCCCGGCCGGAACGTCGGGATGCGGCCCCCAGGTCGGGACCTGCTCATAGACCCAGCGCGCATCCTCCGGGCGGAAGGGGACGCCGTTCCTGCGGCAGGTGCGCTCGAGGGCATTGTAGGCGACCTCTTCATAGGGCTTCCAGGCGCCGAGGACCTCATCGAGCCGGTAGGCCGAGAAATCGGCGATGAACTTCTGCATGCGCGGCTCGTCCAGCTTGGCGCCATAGAGCGAACGAGCGGCATCCGCCATCGCGAAGTAGATCAGCGTGCCGTGGCAATCGAACGTCACATATTTGGGCTTGAAGACAGTCATCCGCGCAGGTCCCCTGTGGCGAAACATTTGTGTCCGTTATGACTGGGATCATAACCGCGTGCCGGACAGCGCGAGCACCGCATTGCCGCCGGCTCGAAGCACAAACTGCCGTCCGCCTTGGAGGCTTTGGCAGAGAGTGTTGCGCGGCACCGTCGCAGGCGCCGCTTTCCGCACCGCTCGCCGGCACCGCTCGAACCGGCCGTGGCATTCCATGCGGCCGGCGCGCATTCCTACGGTCGAAGATACCGCGCGGCGCCTATCCTCGGGAGGAACTGCGCCCGCGAGCGGCTTATCCATGATGCAGACGAACCAGGCGAGCATCATGGATCAGGATACGATCGACCTCGTTGCATGCGACGAAAGCCATCTCGACGGTGCGTTGCGCCTGTCGCGCGAGGCGGGCTGGCCCCATCGGCGCGAGGACTGGGCCATGCTCCTGTCGCTCAGCCACGGCTTCGTCGCGCTGCAGGGAGATGATGTGGTCGGCACCGCCATGCTGACCCCGTTCGGGGACACGTGCGCGACCATCAACATGGTGATCGTGGCGGCCAGCACGCGCGGGCGCGGCCTCGGCCGCAGGCTGATGGATGCTGCTCTCGAGGCCTGTGGCGGGCGGGAATGCCGCCTGATCGCCACCGCGGAGGGTGTGCCCCTCTATGAAAAGCTGGGCTTCCACGCGACCCATGAGATCCGCCAGCACCAGGGCATTCCCGCCCCGCTGCCGGATGACGCCGCGATCAGTGCCATGGACCTGGGCTGGGCCGACCCCGCCGAGTTCTCCGCCGTGGTCGAGCTCGACCGCCTGGCGCTGGGCATGGACCGGCGCCCTCTGCTGAAGCTCCTGGCCGAATCCGGGCGGATCGCCGTCCTGCGCGAAGCCGGCCAGGTCGTCGGCTACGCCGCGCTGCGCCAGTTCGGCCGCGGCGAAGTGATCGGTCCGGTGATCGCGGATACGCCGGAGCAAGCGCAAGCGCTCCTGACCTTCGTCATCGCGAGCCGGCCGGGCGCTTTCCTGCGCGTCGACACGCCTGAATGGGAGCGACTCTCGCCGTGGCTCGCCGCCCGCGGTCTCGCAGCAGTCGGCGGAGGCATTGCCATGCGTCGCAACCAGGCAAGCCCGAAACCGATCGGCCCCGCCAAACCTTTCGCCCTCGCCAGTCAGGCGCTCGGATAAGCTGGAGACCCGCCATGTTGAGCAATTCTCTGATCGAACTCGATCGCGAGCACTGGATTCACCCGGTTGCCTCCTACCGGGGTCATGAGAAAGCCGGGGTCCGCGTGCTGCGTTCGGCGAAGGGCGCGACCATAACGGACGCCGCCGGCAAGCAGCTCATCGACGGCTTCGCCGGGCTGTGGTGCGTCAATGCCGGCTACGGCCACGACAGCATCGTCGAGGCGGCCGCGAACCAGATGCGCGAACTGGCCTATGCGACGGGCTATTTCGGCCTCGGCTCCGAACCGGCGATCCGGTTGGCGGCCGAACTCGCCGAGCGCGCCCCCGGCGACCTCCGCCGCGTCTACTTCACGCTCGGCGGCTCCGACGCCGTCGACAGCACGGTCCGCTTCATCCGCTACTACCAGCAGGCGCGCGGCAAGCAGCAGAAGGACCAGTTCATCTCGATCGAACAGGGCTACCACGGCTCGTCGACCGTCGGGGCCGGCCTCACCGCCCTGCCTGCCTTCCATGCCGGCTTCGGCGTGCCCTATGACTGGCAGCATAAGATTCCGTCGCATTACAGCTATCGCAATCCAGTCGGCCCGAATCCCGCCGACATCATCGCGGCCTCCCTGGCGGCGCTGCGGGCCAAGGTCGAGGCCGTGGGCGGCCCCGATCGGGTCGCGGCCTTCTATTGCGAGCCGATCCAGGGCTCGGGCGGCGTGCTCGTGCCGCCGCCCGGCTGGGTCAAGGCGATGCGCGATCTGTGCACCGAGCTCGACATCCTCTTCGTCGCCGACGAGGTGATCACCGGCTTTGGACGCACCGGCCCGCTCTTCGCCTGCGAGGACGAAGGCATCGTTCCCGACCTGATGACGATCGCCAAGGGGCTGACCTCGGGCTATGTGCCGATGGGCGCCGTGCTGATGTCGCAGAAGGTCTATGATGTCATCGCCGACGGCGCGGGCGCCGCAGCGGTGGGCCACGGCTACACCTATTCCGCCCACCCGGTGAGCGCGGCCGTCGGCCTCGAGGTGCTGCGCCTTTACGAGAACGGCCTGCTCGACAACGGCCGCAAGGCGGGCGCGCGCCTGATGGCTGGGCTGGAAAGCCTCGCCGACCACCCGCTCGTTGGCGAGGTGCGCGGCCGCGGCATGCTGGCCGCCGTCGAACTCGTGACCGACAAGGTGAAGAAGACTCCGCTGCCGGCGGCCTCGGCGCCCGCCCAGCGCATCTTCGACCGTGCCTGGGATAACGGTCTCGTCATCCGCGCCTTTGGCAACGGCGTGCTAGGCTACGCGCCGCCGCTGTGCTGCACGCAGGCCGAGATCGACGCGATCGTCGAACGGACCCGTGTGACGCTCGACCAGACGCTGGCCGACCCGGATGTTCGCGCCGCGATGGCGTGAGGCGGGAGGACGTTCGCAGCAGCGGGGCCCCGGGGGACATCCTTCCCCCAGGGGAAGGATGTTTCGCCAAGGCTGCGAATTCGGAATTTTGTGCCGCCCGGTTTTCGACATTCAGCGACTCCGGCGAGCCGAGAGTGAGAAACTCCTACGAGGCCGACGAAGATGCGGCCGGGGAACAGAGCGCAACCGTCGCCACCAGCGACCGAACGACCCGACGACGATGCAACTGCGCTCGCGGACGATCACGGATGCCCGCCAGCGAGAGGCGGGAGAAGCGGAGAGACGATGACAAAGGGTTTCGGCGACTTCCGCTATCTGACGTTCGACGTCGTGGGCACGCTGATCGATTTCGAGGGCGGCCTCGTCGACTGCCTGGCGGCGATCGCCCGTGAAGCCGGCGTCGCCTTCGACGGCGAGGAGGCCCTGAACCTCTACCGCTCCGCCCGCTACATGCCGGACGTCCAGCACTTTCCCGACGATCTTGCCCGCGTCTATGGCGTGATCGCGCCGAAACTCGGCCTGCCCCCGGGCGAGAGCCACGCCCAGCGCCTGCGGGAATCCGTGAAAGACTGGCGCCCCTTCCCGGACAGCACCGATGCCCTGGCCCGGCTGGCGAAGCGCTACAAGCTCATCGCCATGACCAACGCCCAGCGCTGGGCGTTCGAGCACTTCGCCCGCGCCCTCGGCAATCCCTTCTACGCCGGCTTCACGGTCGACGACACCGGTACGGAAAAGCCCGATCCGGCCTTCTTCGAGCAGGTCTTCGCCTTCGTCGAGAAGGATGGCGGCTCGCGCGACCAGATCCTTCACGTGGCGCAGAGCCAGTATCACGACATCGGGATCTCGCGGAAGCTCGGCCTGACCAATTGCTGGATCCAGCGGCGTCACGCCCAGCCCGGCTACGGCGGCACGATCGAGCCGGAACGCTTCACCGAGCCCGACTTCCATTTCACCTCGATGGCCGGGCTTGCCGACGCCGTCGAGTCCGGCCTGGCCGCCTGAAGACGCCCGGAACCAAGAAAGCCGACGCCGGCAATAGCGGCGCAAATCAGAAGAGGGGAATGAGCATGACCGACAAGATCTCTTCCAGCTGGACAAGCGCCGACGACGCCTTCGTCGAGAACGCGATCCGCCGCGGCGCCAGCCGCCGCGATCTCCTGCAGATGCTGATGGCCGGCGGCCTTGCTGCCTCGGCCAGCAGCCTCGTGCTGGCGCGGGCGGGCTCCGCGCTCGCAGCGACACCGGTCAAGGGCGGCAACCTGAAGGCGGCCGGCTGGTCGTCCTCGACCGCCGATACGCTCGACCCGGCCAAGGCTTCGCTCTCGACGGACTATGTCCGCTGCTGCGCCTTCTACAACCGCCTCACCTTCCTGGATCAGAACGGCGTGCTGCAGATGGAGCTCGCCGACAAGATCGAGACGAAGGACGCCAAGGTCTGGACGATCACGCTCAAGAAGGGCGTCACCTTCCACGATGGCAAGCCGCTGACCTCCGCAGACGTCATCTACTCGCTGAAGCGCCATCTCGATCCGGCCGTCGGATCGAAGTCTAATTCGCTCGCCAAGCAGATGACCGAGTTCAAGGCGGTCGACCCGCTGACCGTCGAGGTCACGCTGGCAGCGCCGAACGGCGACCTGCCGACCATCCTGTCGACGCATCACTTCATGATCATCGCCGACGGCACCACCAACTTCGCCAAGGCGAACGGCACCGGCGCCTTCGTCTGCGAGTCCTTCGAGCCCGGCGTGCGCTCGGTCGCCGTCAGGAACAAGAATTACTTCAAGCCCGGCGGCGCCAACCTCGATTCCTTCGAGTTCTTCGCGATCACGGACGACACCGCCCGTGTCAACGCGCTGCTTTCCGGTGACATCCAGCTCGCAGCCGCGATCAACCCGCGCTCGATGCGGCTAGTCGAGAGCCAGCCGGGTGTGGTGCTGTCGAAGACCACCACCGGCAACTACACGGACCTGAACATGCGCCTGGACATGGCTCCGGGCAACAAGATGGATTTCGTGACGGGCATGAAATACCTGCTCAACCGCGAGCAGATCCAGAAATCGGCGCTGCGCGGCCTGGCCGAGATCGCCAACGACCAGCCCGTTCCGCCGATGAACGTCTACCACAACAAGGAGCTGAAGCCGAAGGCGTTCGACCCGGAGAAGGCGAAGTTCCACTTCCAGAAGGCAGGTTTGCTCGGCCAGTCGATCCCGATCGTCGCCTCCGATGCAGCCGGCTCCTCCGTCGACATGGCGGTGCTCGTCCAGCAGGCCGGCAACGCCATCGGCATGAAGTTCGACATCCAGCGCGTCCCCTCGGATGGCTACTGGTCGAACTACTGGCTGAAGGCCCCCGTCCACTTCGGCAACATCAACCCGCGGCCGACTCCGGATATCCTGTTCTCGCTGCTCTACGCCTCCACCGCGCCGTGGAACGAGAGCCAGTACAAGTCGGAGAAGTTCGACAGGATGCTGCTCGAGGCTCGGGGTTCGCTGGACCAAGCCAAGCGCAAGCAGATCTATGGCGAGATGCAGGTGATGATCGCCGAAGAGGCGGGAACCGCGATCCCGGTCTACATCTCCAATGTCGACGCGATCTCGAACAAGCTGAAGGGCCTCCTGCCGAACCCGCTTGGTGGCATGATGGGCTACGCCTTCGCCGAATACGTCTGGCTCGAGGCCTGAGCCCCGTTTCTCCTGCGGGCCGGATGCGTGCGTCCGGCCCTCATTCTGTGCCACACTCCAACCGGAGGTGTTAGTTGCGGGAGCGTCGATGAACCATCACCTGCTCATTCTCCTCGGGGGACGCCTGTTCGTCGCCCTCGTGACGCTCCTCATCGTTTCATTCGTCGTGTTCTGCGCCACACAGATCCTGCCCGGCGACGTCGCCGAGGTGCTCCTTGGCCAAGCCGCGACGCCTGAAGCCGTCGCGGGACTTCGCGCCGCGATGCACCTCAACGACCCCGCGATCCTGCGCTTTTTCCGCTGGCTCGGCGGGATGCTGACGGGCGATCTCGGCATCTCCTACGCCAATAACCGCCCCATCGCGCAGCTCATCGCCGGCCGCCTCGCCAATTCACTGGAACTCGCGGCCGCGACAGCACTCTTCTCCGTTCCCATCGCGCTCGCACTCGGGATCAGCTCCGCCATGCTGCGCGGCACGATCTATGATCGCACCGTCACGATGGCGACGATCACGGTGATCTCGGTTCCGGAATTCATGGTCGCGACCGCCGGCGTGCTCGTCTTCGCGGTCTGGCTGAAATGGCTGCCGGCGCTGTCGATCGCGCGTGACGTCCACTCCTTCGGCGAGATGCTGCGCATCTACGCCATGCCGGTATTCACCCTGAGCTTCGTCATCTCCGCGCAGATGATCCGGATGTCGCGCGCGGCCGTCGTCGAGACGCTCAACACGCCTTACGTCGAAATGGCGCAGTTGAAAGGCGCCTCGCGCACGCGGGTCGTGCTGCGTCACGCCCTGCCCAATGCGCTCGGCCCCATCGTCAACGCGGTGGCGCTGTCGCTTTCCTATCTGCTGGGCGGCGTCATCATCGTCGAAACGATCTTCAACTACCCGGGCATCGCCAAGCTGATGGTCGATGCCGTGTCGACGCGGGACCTGCCGCTCATCCAGAGCTGCGCCATGATCTTCTGCTTCGTCTATCTGGCGTTGATCACGACGGCGGACATCATCGCAATCCTATCGAACCCGAAGCTGCGCTGACCATGGCCATCGACGCTCTCCCCCTCAAGAAAACGCGCCGGCCGGGCTACCGCTTCAACCTCACCGGCCGGATCAGCCTGGCCATCGTGGTGTCCTGGGCCGCCATCGCCATCCTCGCGCCCTATGTGACGCCCTACGGCGTCGGCGACATCGTCGATCTCGACTATTTCGGGCCGATCAGCGCCCAGTATCCGCTCGGAACCGACTATCTCGGCCGCGACATGCTCTCGCGTATCCTGTTCGGCGCGCGCTACACCGTCGGCATCTCCCTGGCGGCAACGCTGATCGCCTGCACGACAGGTGTGACGCTGGGCATGGCTGCCGCGGTCACCGGCGGCTGGTTCGACGCGGCGCTGAGCCGTTTTCTCGACGCCCTGAACTCGATCCCCAGCAAGCTCTTCGGGCTTGTGGTGGTCGCCGGCGTCGGCTCGTCCATCCCCGTCCTGGTCCTGACGCTCGCCGTGATCTACACGCCCGGCTCCTACCGCTTCGCCCGGGCGCTGGCGGTCAACGTCAACACGACGGATTTCGTGACCGTCGCCCGCATCCGCGGCGAAAAGCTGCGCTACCTGATCGGAGCTGAAATCCTGCCCAACATCATCGGCCCCGTCTTCGCCGATGTCGGCCTGCGCTTCGTCTTCATCGTGCTGCTGCTCTCGGGCCTGTCCTTCCTGGGCCTCGGCGTGCAACCGCCCGATGCCGACTGGGGCGCGCTGGTGCGCGAGAACATCGGCGGCCTGCCCTTCGGAGCCCCGGCGGTGATGGCCCCGTCCTTCGCCATCGCCAGCCTGACGATCGCGGTGAACCTGCTGATCGACAATCTGCCGCAGAAGATTCGCGACCGGAGCGCATGATGAGCCATCTCGTCGAAATCCGGGACCTGAAGGTCGAGGCGACCACCGATTCCGGCCGGCGGGTCGAGATCATCAAGGGCGTCAGCTTCGAGATCGCCGCAGGCGAGATCGTGGCGCTGATCGGAGAGAGCGGCTCGGGCAAGACCACGATCGCACTCACGCTGCTCGGCTATACGCGCACCGGCTGCCGTATCACCGGCGGCAACGTGCGCATCGACGGCCAGGACATGGCGAACCTGCCGGAGACGGAGCGGGCCAAGATCCGCGGTCGTGCGGTCTCCTATGTGCCGCAGAGCGCGGCCGCAGCCTTCAACCCGGCCCAGCGCATCATGGATCAGGTGATCGAGATCACCCGTATCCACGAGTTGATGCCGCGCGCTCAGGCTGAAGCCAAGGCGATGGAGCTGTTCCGCGCCCTTTCCCTGCCCTCGCCCGAGACGATCGGCACGCGCTATCCGCACCAGGTTTCCGGCGGCCAGTTGCAGCGTCTCTCCGCCGCGATGGCCCTGATCGGCGATCCGAAGGTCGTGATCTTCGACGAGCCGACGACAGCGCTCGATGTCACCACCCAGATCGAAGTCCTGCGCGCCTTCAAGGCTGTCATGCGCCAGAGCCGGATGGCAGGCGTCTACGTTTCGCACGACCTCGCCGTCGTCGCCCAGATCGCCGACCGCATCGTCGTGCTCAAGGGCGGCGAGATCCAGGAGGTCGGTGCCACCGCGCAGATTCTGTCCGCGCCGAAACACCCCTACACGCGGGAATTGCTCGCCGCCTTTTCGCCGCCAGGCCGCACAGCGGCGCTAGCCGCGTCTGGCGATGACGCTGCTTCCCGCCCGGTTCTCGAGCTCGAAACCGTCAGCGCCGGCTACGGCAAGTTGCAAGCCGACGGAACGCCCTTGATGCTGGCGGTCGACAAGGTCAGCTTCAAACTCGAACGCGGACGCAATCTCGGCATCATCGGCGAATCCGGCTGCGGCAAGTCCACGCTTGCGCGAACCATCGCCGGCATCATCCCGCCTTCCTCCGGCGCGATTTACTTCAACGGCAAGCAAATGGCGCCGCAGGCGCGCGACCGCAGCCCCGACGAACTCCGCAAGCTGCAGATCGTCTTCCAGTCAGCCGATACCGCGCTCAATCCCGCCAAGTCGATCGAGGACATCCTCGGCCGCCCGCTCGCCTTCTATCACGGCCTGCGCGGCCCTGCCCGCGACGCGCGCATCGACCGGCTGCTCGATCTGGTGCATCTGCCGCGCGCCCTGAAGCATCGGCTCCCGAGCGAATTGTCGGGCGGGCAGAAGCAGCGCGTGAACCTGGCACGCGCGCTGGCCGCCGACCCCGAGCTCATCCTGTGCGACGAGATCACCTCTGCGCTCGACACCGTGGTCGCTGCCGCGATCATCGAGCTGCTGAAGGACCTGCAGCGCGAGCTCGGCCTGTCCTACGTCTTCATCAGCCACGACCTGACCACCGTGCAGGCGATCTGCGACGAGGTCGCCGTCATGTATCGCGGCAACAAGGTCGAGCAGCTCCCCGCCCTCGAAGTGGGCAGCGCGGCGGGGCATCCCTATTCGCGGCTGCTGATGTCGTCGGTGCCCAAGCTGGACCCAACCTGGCTCGACCGGCTGGACCGCGATCCGGAACTCGTCGCCACCTTCGCGAAGCGCTGACGCCTTTCGTTCAGGCAGGGCCGGGGGAACCGTCATTGCGAAGAGCAAAGCGACGAAGCAATCCAGGGGGACTGGGTGAGACGTTCAGCCCAGTCCCCCTGGATTGCTTCGCTGCGCTCGCAATGACGGCTCCCCCGGCCCTGCCTGATCAAAATCCGACGCCACGCCAAAAGACGACCGCCTCAAGCGGTGACGGGGAACAGGCTCGTCAGCGGCATATGCGGCTTCACGATCGGAGATTTCAGCACCACGAAGCTGAAGTACTTGTCGATGCCGATGTCGAGGTCGATCAGGCGCTCCATGAGCGTCTGGTATTCGATGATCCCGCTGGTCACGAACTTGACGAGATAGTCGTAGCCCCCGGAGACGAGATGACATTCGATCACCTGGTCGAGCTTCTCGATGGCGGCCAGGAAGCGGGCGAAATCGACCTGGCGGTGGTTCTTCAGCGTGACCTCGGTAAAGACCGTCAGTGTTTGGCCCAGCTTGCCGATATTGATCCGGGCGGAATAGCCGGTGATGTAGCCTTCCTGTTGCAGCTTCTTGACGCGCATCAGGCAGGGGCTCGGCGAGAGGTTCACCAGCTCCGCCAGTTCGACATTGGTGATCCGGCCGTTCTTCTGCAGCTCGTAGAGGATCTTGATGTCGATCTGGTCGAGCTTCATGCGGGCCCCGCTTTGGTCGATGTCCCTTCCGCCTCCAGCGCCGGACAGGGCTTGGCTGCGGTGCACAACCATGCCCCAAGCCGATGCCGCCGGCAATCCGGCAGCAGATACTGCCGCGAACAAAAAGCTGTAGCCAGCAGCCGTTGTGCGCAGGCTATCGCGAAATCGAGCCGCAGAATCCGAAGGAAATGCCGTAGCAATCCGATCTGCGGTGCACATGCCTGTTTGCCGGCAGCTAGTGTCGCTTCTGCAAGGAGACCGTGATGCCGGCGCCACTGTTCGAGATCGAGACCAGCCCCACTCTTCCCGAGAGCGCCGATGTCGTCGTCATCGGCGGCGGCATCGTCGGCGTCTGCACCGGCTATTACCTCGCGAGGCGCGGCCTGAAGGTCGCGCTCGTCGAGAAGGGACGGATTGGCGCCGAGCAGTCGAGCCGGAACTGGGGCTGGTGCCGGCAACAGAATCGCGACGCGCGCGAGCTGCCGATGGCCACGGAAAGCCTCGCCCTGTGGGATCGCTTCGCCGCGGAGATCGGCGAGGATCTCGGCTTCCGGCGCTGCGGCCTGCTCTATCTGAGCGACGACGACGCCCAGCTCGCCGGCTGGGCAAAATGGCGCGACTTCGCTGCTGGAGAAGGGGTCGTCACCCAGATGCTCTCGTCCGACGAAGCCTCCGCCCGAGGAAGCGCGACCGGCAAAGCCTGGAAAGGCGGCGTCTTCTCGCCGACGGACGGAACCGCCGATCCCGCCCGGGCAGCGCCTGTGATCGCACGCGGCATCATCCAGGCCGGCGGAACGGTGCATCAGTTCTGCGCCGCCCGTGGCATCGAGACCGCTGGCGGACGCGTCGCGGCCGTCGTGACCGAGAAAGGCACAATCCGCACCGCGACCGTCGTTCATGCCGGTGGAGCCTGGGCCTCCTCCTTCCTCAATCAGCTCGGCATCCGCTTCCCGCAATCCTCCGTGCGTTCTTCGATCCTTTCCGTCGCTCCCGGAGCGTCGGGCATCCCCGACGCCCTGCATACGACGGAGGTATCGGTGACGCGCCGCAGCGACGGCGGCTACACGCTGGCTATCAGCGGGGGGGCTCGCGTCGACCCGACACCGCAGCAGCTGCGCTTCGCCCGCCAGTTCATCCCGATGTTCCTGCGGCGCTGGCGCAGCCTCGCCATCGGCGGGCTCGAGGGCTGGCACGCTGGCCACGAGACGCTGGCACGCTGGCGTCTCGATGCGCCAACGCCGATGGAGGCCAACCGGATCCTGGATCCGACGCCCGATCCGCGCCAGATCGCCGAGACCCATGCGCGGGCGCAGCGTCTGCTGCCGGCTTTGAAGTCCGTGCCTGTCGCGGCGCGCTGGGCCGGCTATATCGACAGCACGCCGGACGGCGTGCCGGCGATCGGCGAACTTGGCGGCCTCCCGGGCTTCATCCTCGCAGCCGGCTTCAGCGGCCATGGCTTCGGCATCGGCCCCGGCGCCGGCCACATGATCGCGGATATCGTGACTGGCGCGAAGCCGATCGTCGATCCCGCGCCCTACCGGCCGGAGCGGCTGGAGGGCTCGGCCTTCGGCAAGGTCGCGGAATTCTAGATGAAGCAGGAATGGATGTGCCGGAAAGCACTCCACGCCGGACCGCATAAGCCTGCCTTATGGACCTAGAATGAATCCGTCTTGTCGTTCACTCCGGCGGGTACCGATGCTGCATGGACCGGTACGGAAAACCGGATGCCTTCGAAGCAAAGGGGAATGGGAATGATGGGGTTCAAAACGGTTCTGGCAGCCCTCGCCATGATGGCCACTGCCGGAGCAGCGGAGGCGCAGACCGTCTACAAGGTCGGGTCGACGCCAACAGGCACGCCCTTCACCTTCCTCGACGCCAAGACGAACACCATCCAGGGCATGATGGTCGATGTGATCGAGGAGATCGGCAAGGACGCCGGCTTCAAGGTCGAAATCCAGCCGATGCAGTTCTCGACGCTGATCGCGGCGCTGACGTCAGGCAAGATCGACATCATCTCCGCCGCCATGTACGGCTCGCCCGAGCGCGCCAAGGTGGTCGACTTCAGCCAGGACGTCTATGCCTATGGCGAGGGGCTGGTGGTGCAGTCCGGCGACGCCAAGGAATATGTCGGCTTCGACGACCTCAAGGGCAAGAAGGTCGGCGGGCAGATCGGCACCCGCTATATCGACGCCCTCAAGGCATCGGGATCCCCGGCCGAGGTCAATGCCTATGACAGCCTGCCCGACATCCTGCGCGACGTTTCGAACGGCCGCCTCGATGCCGGCATCGGCGACTATCCGATCCTGGCCTACAACCTCGCCCAGGGACGGTTTCCGCAGCTGCGGCTGGTCAAGTCGTACAAGCCCTCGGTGCCGGGGCCGATCAACATCGCCGTCAAGCAGGGCAATGCCGAGCTGCTGGCGAAGATCAACGCCAGCCTCGCGAACATGAAAAAGGACGGGCGTTTCGACGCCATCCTGAAGAAGTGGAGCCTCTGAGCGCCCGGCCTACCTAGAGGCTGTTATGGGCCATGGGAACGATTTGATGAGGTCAAAACGGCGGAGATGGGAGGAGCATTGCGCCGCCGATACGTCGGTATCGGCAAGCGATGCGACGCTGCAGCTCCACCGTTTTCACCTCACCCGCAGGGCGCGGCGCTTTTGCGCGACTGCCGTGTCGTTCTTCGTAGCAAACCGGAAGGTTTGCGTCCTCGAACTCCTTGCATTCGCGCAAAAGCGCCTGCGTCAAATCACTCCCATGGCCCATAACAGCCTCTAACCATGATGCACTTCTTCAGCCAGGCTCCGACGTTCCTGCCGATTCTGATGCAGGGCGTCCGTCTCACTGTGCTGGTCACGGTCGGCGCCTTCGTACTCGCGACGGCGCTGGGCCTGATCTGGGCGTTCATGCGGGTGAGCGGCATCGCGCCGCTCGCCTGGACGGCGCGCACGGTCATCGTCATCGTACGCGGCATCCCCGGCATCGTGACGCTGTTCTACATCTACTTCGTGCTGCCGGATCTGGGCCTTGCGCTGACGGCCGTTCAGGCCGCCATCATCGGCCTCGGCATCGCCTATTCGCCCTATATGGCCGAAGTCTTCCGCGCCGGGATCGAGGCGATCGACCGTGGGCAAACGGAGGCCGCGCTCTCGATCGGCATGGGCTGGGGCCTGCTGATGCGGCGGGTCATCCTCCCCCAGGCGATCCGCGTGGCGCTGCCGCCATATGGCAGCACAATGGTCATGCTGCTCAAGGATTCGTCGCTGGCCTCGACGATCACCGTCGCCGAGCTCTCATTGCAGGGCAAGCTGCTGGCATCCTCGACCTTCGAGAACACCACGATCTTCACGCTGGTGGCGCTGATCTATCTCGCCATGAGCCTGCCGCTCACGGCCTTCAACAGCTGGCTCGAACGACGCATGGGGCAGGCCCGATGAGCATCATCGAACTGCGCAATGTCCGCAAATCCTTCGGGCCACTCGAAGTCATCCACGACATCTCGTTTTCGGTCGAGAAGGGCGAGGTCGTCTGCATCATCGGGCCGTCCGGCTCCGGCAAATCGACGCTCCTGCGCTGCATCAACGGCCTCGAGACCTATCAGGGTGGTGAGATCGTCGTGCATGGCGAGCGTGTCGACACCGCCTCGCCCGGTATCAAACAGGTGCGGACCCGCGTCGCGATGGTGTTCCAGCGCTTCAACCTGTTTCCGCATCGAACCGCGCTCGAAAACGTCGCGGAAGGCCCGATCTACGTGAAGAAAGAGCCGCGCAAGGAGGTTCTGGCCCGGTCGCGAGACCTGCTCGCACGCGTCGGGCTTGGCGCCAAGATCGACGCCTATCCCGGCCAGCTCTCCGGCGGCCAGCAGCAGCGCGTCGCGATCGCGCGTGCGCTCGGCATGAAGCCGGATGCCATCCTCTTCGACGAGCCGACATCGGCGCTCGATCCTGAGCTCGTCGGCGAGGTGCTCGCGGTCATGCGCGCGCTCGCCGAAGAGGGCATGACCATGGTCGTCGTTACCCACGAGATGGGCTTCGCGCGGGAGGTCGCCGACCGCGTGCTCTTCCTGGATGGCGGTGTTCTTGTCGAAGAAGGTCCGCCGAGCGAATTGCTGAGCCGGCCGAAAAACCCGCGCACGCAGGATTTCCTGCGGCGCATCCTGGCTTCCTGAGGACACGCGCATGGCACGCCTGACCGGCCCGTTCTTCAGCCACGACGCGGTAGACACACCCTACTGGTGGGAGGCCGCGAAACCGGCAGCCCCGGCAGCGGCCGAACTGCCGGCGCAAAGCGAGGTCGTCGTCGTGGGGGCCGGCTTCACCGGGCTCAACGCCGCTCTGACCCTGGCACGCGCCGGCAAGCAGGTCACCGTGCTGGATGCGGAAGCCCCCGGCTGGGGTGCCTCCTCCCGCAACGGCGGCATGCTCGGCCCCGGCTGGGCCACCTTCGACACCGCGATGGCCTATGGGCCGGAAAAGGCGCGTGCCATCGTCGCGGAGAGCTTCCTAGCGCTGCAGCACGTCAAGGACGTGGTGGCCCGCGAAGCCATCGCCTGCGACCTTGCGGTGGTCGGTTATTTCCGTGGCGCGATGACGCCGCGGATCTACGAAGCCATGGGGCGCAATCTCGACCGCATCGGTAAGGTGATGCCCTGCGACGCCTATCTGGTGCCGCGTGCCGAGCAGCAAAGCGAGATCGGAACGGAGCTCTACCACGGCGGCCTCGCCATGCCGGGCTATGCCGGCCTCCACCCGGCCCGCTATGTCGCCGGTCTCGCCGAGGCGGCGCGCCGTTTGGGCGTTCAGATCGTCAGCGGCGCACGCGCATCGGACATCGAGCGGCAAGCCGGGGGCTTCGGCCTGTCCGTCGGGCCGCGACGGATCGCGGCAAAACAGCTCCTCATCGCGACCAACGGCTATACAGGAGGGCTCCTGCCCTTCCTGCAACGGCGGATCATCCCCATCCGCAGCGCGATCATCGCCACGGGCCGGCTCCCTGCCGAGGTCATGGACCGCCTCATGCCGAAGCGGCGCATGCTGGCCGGCAGCCAGCGTGTCGTGACCTATTATCGCCCCTCCCCCGACGGAACGTGTATCCTCTTCGGGGGGCGCGTGCTCAAGGTGACCGGCGAGAACGTCGCCCATGCGAATGCCGCCCATCTGCGCAAGCAGATGCTGCAGGTCTTTCCGGAACTGGAACGGACGCCGATCACGCATTACTGGCACGGGCAGACCGGCTTCACCTTCGACAAGCTGCCCCATCTCGGCGAGCACGAAGGCATCTTCTACGCCTGCGGCTACAACGGCACCGGCATCGCCCGCGCCAGCTGGTTCGGCCACAAGATCGCGCAGCGCATGCTCGGCAGCGCGGACGAGCCGAGCGCCTATGCCGACCTGCCTTTCCGCAGCCGCCCCCTCTACTACGGCAAGCCCTGGTTCCTGCCTTTGGCCGTGCTCTTCTACGAAATGCTGGATCGCTGGGACCAGCGCTGACGGCCGGAAGCCGGCTTCAGCTGCGAGCGGAGGCTGGACATCCTCGCCGGCGGCGGCGATGTCTGCGCTAGATCGCCGGGCGTCCTATCGGACGCGAAGTGGCGATCCAGCTGTTTGTCTTAGCATCGGATTTCTCCGAGAAGTGGATTCCACTTTTCGGTCCGATGCTCCAGCGCAGGCGATGGAACAACCGATGCGGGCGCGCCAACTCGAAGTCTTCTGCACGCTGATGCGTTGTGGCACGGTCACCGGCGCCGCAGCGATGCTAAATATCTCGCAGCCGGCCCTGAGCCAGATCCTGCTCCATGCCGAGGATCAGCTCGGCTTCAAATTGTTCAATCGCGTGCGCGGCCGGCTGGTGCCGACGCAGGAAGCCGAGGAACTCTACTCCCAGGCCGAGCACATCTTCGGCGAGCTCGACGCACTCAGGCGCCGTACAGTCGACATGCGGCACGGACGCACCGGTCTCGTCCGGCTTGCTGCTTCCGCCCCGCCCTCCATGTCGATCGTGCCGCGGGCATTGACCACGTTCCGGGAGGCGCATCCGGAAATCGTCGTACGCTCGCTGATCGCGCCGCAGATGGCCATCGTCGAGATGCTGCGGAACGGCGAGGTCTCCCTGGGGATCACGATGAACAACCTGCCGCATCCCGGCATCCACGCCGAGACGGTCGGGCGCGCCGGCCTGGTCTGCGTCGTTTCGAGCCATCACCGGCTGGCGGCGCTCGACCGCGTCGGCTTCGCCGACATCCGCGACGAGACCCTGATCTCCTACCGGGCGGATACATTGCCTGGACGATTGCTGGCTGCATCGGCCGAAGCCGAGGATTTCGCCTATGCACCGGCGATCGAGATCGACCTGTCGATCACGGCTCTGCCCTATGTGCGCGACGGGCTGGGCATCGCCATCGTCGACGGGCTCCTGCCCTGGGAGCAGTTCAACGGCGTCGTGACCCGGCCATTCGAGCCCCGGATCGAAGTTCCCATTGCCATCCTGACCAGCAACGACCGCCCGCTCTCCGCCAGCCATGAGCTGATGCGCGATTGCCTGCGCGCCGCCTGCCGGGATCTCAGCCGCCCTCCCGCGGCGTAAACACGCATAGCTTCATCCGTCCGCCGTTGCGTCCTGCAGCAGGGAGGCGATCGGCGCCGGTCTCACCGGCGCCTGGCCGCGCAGCCTGCCCGCTGCTCGGGCGCAGTCATGGCCCGCGCTGCCGGCGACGATCTCTGCTGCCGCGAGCTCGCAATAGCGGCCCTGGCAGCGGCCCATGCCGACGCGCCCGAGCGACTTGGCGCGATTGACCTCCCCACCGCCGAAGTTGACGGTGTCGCGCAATGCGGCAGCCGTCACCCCTTCGCAACGGCAGATCACGGTCTCGCCCGGCAATCCGGCCGCCGCCTCGGCGGGCCAGGGAAAAGCCTCCGCAACTCCTCGCGCGAAACGGCTGAACCGGCCAAGGCGGCGCCTGTCCACTGCAATATCAGGTGCTGGCAGGCCGAGGTCCTGCAGGCAGGCCGCCGCAGCGAGGCGACCTGCGACCTCGGCGCCATCAGCCCCGAGAATCCTGAGCCCATCGCCGGCGAGATAGACGCCCGGGCGCGCCCGCCCCATTGCATCGGCTTTCGGCAGCCATTGCCGCCATGTCTCATCATAGGAGAAGTCGCAGCCTGCCAGATCCGCGAGACGGGTCTCTGCCCGCAGATGCCAGCCCAGCCCAACCGCATCGCAAGCCGTGCGCTGTTCGCGGCCGGAAGCGTCGCGCCAGAGAACGGCAACGGGGCCGCGCTCATCCGCCTCGATCCGTTCCAGCCGGACGCCGGCATGGTAGAGCCCGGCAAGGCGCCAGCGCATCGCCAGCCCGCGCAGCGCAAACAGCGGCCTTGCCGAGAGGCCGGCGAAGCCGTGCAGTTGCCGGCGCATCGGGGTCGTGTCCAGCACGGCCCCGACCTGCCCGCCCGCCTTGAGCAATTGCACAGCGAGCAAGGTGAGCAGCGGCCCCGATCCTGCCAGAACGAGGCGCCGACCCAGCGCCGCACCTTGCGCCTTCAGCGCAATCTGCATCGCGCCGAGCCCGTAGACGCCGGGGTTCTCCCAGCCCGGCACCGGCATGATGCGATCCATCGCCCCCGTCGCCAGGATCAGCCGGTCATAGGCGATCCAGCGCGAGCCGGCCCCGCCCAGAACCTGCAATCGGCCATCCGCGATGGCGATGACCGAGCTGCGCGGATGATGAATCAGGCGGCCTGCCGCCACCATGGCGTCGAAGGTCTTGTGCAGGGCGACTGCCTTCGCGGCTTCGGAGCCGTAGAGCACCTCCGGCGGGCGCGTGAAGCCTTCCGGCGGCCTGCGATAGATTTGCCCGCCGCCCCGCTCGCCCTCGTCCAGGACGATCGGAGATAGTCCGCCGGCGACCAGTGTCTCGGCCGCGCGGATGCCGGCGGGTCCTGCCCCGACGATGACGATGCGCGGCTTGTTCACCTCGCTCACGGCCAGTCCCCCGGAGCGTCCGTGAGAAGCCGCATGCCTTCGGCCAGGGGCGTCGAGCAGGCCCGCAGCCGCGGCCCTTCCTCCTGCCAGATCCAGCAATCCTGGCAGGCGCCCATCAGGCAGAAGCCGGCACGGGACTCCGGACCGAACTCGGACCGGCGCAGCGCCGGCGCGACCGAGAGGACGGCGCTGAGGATCGTATCGCCCGCCAGCGCCCAGCGCTCAGTGCCGTCGAGGAAAAAGCGCAGAGGCCTACGATCCGTCTCCGCCAGACGAACCAGCCTTGCCACCGCTTCGCCCGCTGCCATGCTCATTCGGCAGCCTCGGCAAAAGCGGCCCGAGTGTCGGGCATTTCGGGGAACCGCGCACGGGCTTCGGCAAAGGCTTCGGCGACGCCCTGCGCGCCGGCCCTGCCCTTCATACGGCGGAAGATCTCGGTCTTGGCGAAGAAGCGCCAGTGGATCGGCAGGCCGGACAGGATCGCCGTCAGCCGGTCATAGGCATCACCTGTCCATTGCGCCTCGTAGCCTTCGCGCTCCGGGCCGAAATGGAAATGGCCTGCGACGGGTGCGCGCACCGCCCGCAGTGCCCGCGTTGCTTCCTCGTCCACGACATCGCCGCGGATGACCACGCCGTAATCCCGTTCCGCCGCCTCCTGCGAGACGTAGCCGCGCGTGACATCGGTCGCGACCCGCCAGGCCTCGCGCTCGAAGGGGTGTCCGCGGCCACCGCCGCCGGCGGAGCGGATCTCCAGCATGTCGCCGGGCTGGAGGACGGCGGTGTCGATATTGCCGAGCCGCCGCTCCTCCGGCCGACCCGGATTGACCACCATATCCGACAGCCCCGCCGCCCGGCCGCCCAGCACACCCCAGGGCCGGAAGAAGCTGCGGTCGCGATTGCGGGCGGTGATGCGGCTGTCCGGCGCGAAGACGCGGAAGGCCATTTCGGTGGCGAGCCCGCCGCGCCAGCGCCCGGCGCCGCCGCTGTCCTGCGCCAGCCCGTATTTCACGAACTCGACTGGCGTCTCGGTCTCGGTGATCTCGATCGGCGTGTTCTTGAGATAGGCCGCATCGGCGCCCGAGCCGTTGGTGCCGTCGCGATGCGGCATGCCGCCGCCGCCGCCCACCACCGGGTTGACCGCGGCGATGACCGTGCGGTGCGTGCGCTCGTCGGTCGTCATCACGTTGACGATGCAGTTGTTGCCGGCCGGCGCGGCGGGCAGGCGCTCCGGCACGGCCTGCGAGAACGCCCCGAAGATCACCGAGCGCAGCCGCGCGCAGGTGAGCGAGCGCATGCCGACCGCAGCCGGGAAGACCGGGTTGAGCACGGTTCCTTCCGGCGTGATGCAGGTGAAGGGACGTGTCAGCCCGGTGTTGAGCAGGATCTTGGGGTTCAGCGTGTAGAGGACATAATAGACGCCGACCAGCAGGATCGTATGCCGCGGGTTGCCGCCGCTCGGCACGTTGAGCGAGGAGGCGAGCTGCGGATCGGAGCCGGTGAAGTCCAGCACCGCCTCGTCGCCGCGGATGGTAAGCTTCAGCTTGAGGCGGCAGGGATTGGCCTCGACGGAATCCTCATCCGCGTAATCGGCGAATTCCCAGGTCCCATCCGGCATTCCGCGCAGCACCTCGCGCGCCTGCGCCTCGGCATGGTCGAGCAGCGCGTCAACGCCTTCGAGAAAGGCCTCGCGGCCGAATTTCTCGATCATGGCCAGCACCTTGCGCTCGCCTGTGTTCAGCGCGCCGACCAGCGCCTTGATGTCGCCGATGTTGAGATCCGGCTTGCGCACATTGGTCGTCATGATCTTGAGGATCTTCTCATCGAAGACCCCTTCGTTCACGAGCTTCATTGGCGGAAAGCGGATGCCCTCCTGATGGATCTCGGTCAGGGCACGGGAGAGCGAGGCGGGGACGGCGCCGCCCATATCGGTGTTGTGGATGTGGCCGCCGGTCCAGGCCACGATCTCGCCCTCATGGAAGACCGGCTTCCAGAGATGGGTGTCGGGTGCATGGGTCGCGACGAAGCAGGAATAAGGGTCGTTGGTGAAGGCGACGTCGCCCGGCCTGTAATCCTCGATCATGCCGAGCGCCGGCGCCCAGGAAAGCCCCGGATACCAGGTCGCGCCCAGCTCCATCGGCACGGCGAAGGTATCGCCGCTGCGGCTGATCAGCATGACGGTGAAGTCTTCCGTCTCCTTGACGAAGGCGGAATGGGCCGTGCGGTGCAGCGTATGGGCCATGTTCTCGGCCGCAGCGCGGGCGTGGTTGGCGAGCACCTGAAGCTTCATCCGGTCGAACATCGGCGTCACTCCGCGAAGGTCAGGTGCAGGTTGAGGTGGCTGTCGACCCGGGCCGTAGCTCCGGCGGGAATCGCGACGGTCGTGTCCTCCTGCGCGACGACGGCCGGCCCGGCGAAGCGGCTGCCGGGTTGCAGGTCGGCGCGGCGGTAAAGGCCGACAGCTTTCCGCGTGCCGCCGGTATGGATCGCGATCTCGCGCTCCGGCATCGCGGCCACGTCGATCTCCTCGGCCTCCGGGAAGGTCAGGACCGGGCCGGCACCGATGGCCGAGAGGCGCAGGTTCACGATCTCGATGCGTCCGTCCGGGTCATCGAAATCGTAGATCCGCGCATGCGTCCGGTGGAATTCGCGCGTGATCGCCTCCGGGTTCCCCGCTTCCAGCCATGCCGGCTGCAAGGGCACCTCGATCTCGTAGCTCTGGCCGACATAGCGCATATCCGCCGAGAACCTGAGGTCGGCCGGGCCCGCGTGCCCCTGGGCGGCGAGCCAGCTGCGCCCGTCCTGCACCATGGCAGCGGCTGCCGCCTTCAGTTGCGGCAGCACCGCAGCGGACAGCTCGGCGAAGAGCGTGCGGACGAAGTCGCCGCGCAGATCCGCGACGAGGCCTCCCAGCGCGGAGACGACGCCCGGCCGACGCGGCGCGAGCAGCCGCGACATGCCGAGCTCGCGGGCGAGGAAGGCGGCGAGCATCGGGCCGCCACCGCCGAAGGGCATCAGGGTGAAGTCCTTGAGGTCGACGCCGGCCCGCGAGGACAGCTTCTCGACCTCGACGAACATCTCGGAAACGACGATGTCGAGGATGGCCTGTGCGGTGTCCTCGACCGATCGGCCGAGCTTTTCGGCCAGCGGCACGACCGCGGCGCGGGCGAGACCCGCATCCATCTTCAGCTGGCCGTAAGCCATCTCGCTGTGGCCGAGCCAGCCGCAGACCACCATGGCATCCGTAACTGTCGCCTGCTCGCCACCACGTCCATAGCAGGCGGGTCCCGGCGTAGACCCGGCCGATTCCGGACCGACGTGCAGCACGCCCTGCCCGTCGACCGAGGCGATCGAGCCGCCGCCGATGCCGATCGAGCTCACCGAGACCGAGGGGATGTAGAGCGGGAATTCGCCGATCATCTCGCCGGTGCCGAACTGGGGCTCGCCGTCGATGATCAACGCGAAGTCGGCGGAAGTGCCGCCGATGTCGAGCGTGAGCACCCGCTTCTCACCTGCCTGGCGAGCGAACCAGGTCGCGCCGATGACGCCAGAGGCCGTGCCAGAGAGCAGCATGGAGACGCAGGCGCGCTTGCCCTCGGCGGCATTCATCACGCCACCATTCGACTTGGTCAGCAATGCACGCGCCGGTACGCCACGATCCGCGAGCCGCTGTTCCAGCGCCGTCAGATAGCCGGCAATGCGCGGATGGACATAGGCGTTCAGGATCGCCGTCGTCGTCCGCTCGTATTCACGGATGACCGGCCAGACCTCGGCGGAGGTGAAGACGAACAGATCAGGCGCGAGCCGGGCGATCTCGGCCTTGACCGCCTCTTCCTGCGCGCCGTCGCGCCAGGCGTGCAGGAAGGCGACGACGATGCCGACCGCGCCCCGCGCCTTCGCGGAGGCGACCGCCGCAGCGACCGCTTCAAGGTCGGGCTTGACCGTCTCGCGGCCGTCCGAACGCATGCGGGCGGGGATACCGAAGACCCTGTCGCGGGTGATGAGCTGTTCGGGGCGGCAGCAGAACAGCGAATAGGTCTCGGGCATGCGCAGCCGGGCGAGCTCGATGACATCCTCAAACCCGGCATTGGTGAAGAGCGCGAGCGGCGCGCCCTTGCGCTGGATGATGGTGTTGACGCCGACCGTCGTGCCGTGGACGAAACGGGTGACCGCTGCGGGATCGAGCCCCTCGCGCTCCGCCAGAAGCGAGAGACCGGTCATCAGCTCGGCGCCCGGGTCGTCGGGCGTGGTCAGCACCTTCAGCGATGCGACCTGGCCGGAGCGCGTCTCGAGCGCGCAAAAATCGATGAAGGTGCCGCCGATATCGACGCCGATCTTCCAATCCGCTGCACTCGGCACTGTTTCACCACCCATATTCGCTCCTCTCGCTGGCGGCCGGAAGCTGGCACGGGGCGCGAACAGGGTCCAAGAGACATGAGGAGCTCGACCATAAGCCGGGCTTATATCGGCGGGGGGATCGGGCTCATGCAGACCCCATAGGCGAGGCTTATGGCCTGCACGCCATCGCGTCTTTGACGAGGCAACCGGCCTTCAGCAGGTTGAAGGCCGACGAATGATCTGCCGCCGAGGCGCGGCAAAAGGCTGGAAATGGACGTACTCGTGCTCGGCGGCGGCCTGATGGGGTCCGCCGCCACCTATTTCCTGGCACGGCGCGGTCTGCGCGTGACGCTGATCGAGCGCTATCGCGTGGGAACAGGCGCCACCGTCGCCTCGTTCGGCAATATTCGCCGGACCGGGCGCCACCTCACGCAATTGCCGCTGGCTCATCGGTCCCGCGCCCTCTGGAGCCAGGCTGAGCGCCTGCTCGGCCGGGATGTGGAATTCCGCGTCACCGGCCATCTCCGGCTCATCTTCGAAGAAGACGCGCTCGCCGACATGAGATCCTATGCCGAGGCAGCACGACCCTGGGGACTGGAGCTTGAAGAGCTCGGCGCCAACGAGATGGGAGCGCGCTTTCCCGGCCTCGGCCCCGGCGCGATCGCGGCCTCGTATTCCCCTCAGGACGGTTCCGGCAATCCGCGCCTGATCGCTCCGGCCTTCGCCGACGCAGCCCGCCGGCTTGGCGCCGAGATCGTCGAGGATTGCGAGGTGAGCAGCATCGACACGACCGCTGCTGGTTTCCGCGTGACCACCTCAAAACGCATTTTTGAAGCCGGCAAGCTCTTGAACACCGCCGGAGCCTGGGGCGCCCGGATCGCCGCCCGCTTCGGCGAACCGGTACCGCTCACCCCGCGCGGGCCGCAGATGGGAGTGACCGAGCCCCTGCCCCATCGGATTTTGCCCGTGGTCGGGATCTGGACCCGGCAGCACGGTGCGGATGCCTATTTCCGGCAGGTCGAGCGCGGCAACATCGTCTTCGGCGGAGCGGCGGAACGCGTCGACGTTGCTCTCGATCCCGGTCACGCCAAGGCGGATCCGGCACGGCTGCCGATGCAACTGCGCGCATTGCGGCGGCTGCTGCCGGCTTTGGACAAGGTATCGGTGATCCGTACCTGGTCGGGCTGCGAAGGCTATCTCGCCGACATGCTGCCGGTCATGGGCACATCGGCGACGACTCCGGGTCTCTACCACGCCTTCGGCTTCAGCGGACATGGCTTCCAGCTCGGCCCCGGCGTCGGCGAGACCATGGCCGATCTGATCGCAACGGGCACCACCGCGATCCCTCTCCACGACTTCCGCATCGAACGCTTCGCCCGCACCGAACACGCGATCGCCTGAGGCGCATCATTAGGGACCAAGCGGCATCGGCTTGTCGGCTGAAAAGCCGGCCCCGCACCCTCCTGGACATCGCAGCAAAGTTCCTGTCGTCACCTCGACCGCATGCGCGGAACGGAAAGCCTGGCTGGCGGCGCCATGGGAACAGCCGAAGGCCTTGCAACCGCCACTGCCTGGTGGTTCGCTCGGGATCTCGCTTGCGGTGTGAGCAACGATGGCGGCGAGCGGAAGAGATCGGGCCAGCGCGGGCTTCCTTGCTCTGGCCAAGCTCAACCCGCCATCGCGAACAGCAGAACCATAAACTGGGAGGAAGCAATGCGCGTCGGCGTGCCCAAGGAGATCAAGGTTCACGAATACCGGGTCGGGCTGACCCCGGAGGCCGTGCGTGAATACACCGCGGCCGGCCATGAGGTCTTTGTCGAGACGAGCGCCGGCGCCGGTATTTCAGCACCCGACGCTGCCTACGAGGCAGTGGGCGCGAAGATTGTGCCAAATGCCTCGGACGTCTTCTCCAAGGCGGAATTGATCGTGAAGGTCAAGGAGCCGCAGCCCTCCGAGTGGATCCAGCTCCGCGAAGGGCAGATTCTGTTCACCTACCTGCACTTGGCCCCGGACCCCGAACAGACAGCCGGGCTGTTGAAGTCCGGGGTCACGGCTGTCGCTTACGAAACCGTGACCGACAAATTCGGCGGCCTGCCATTGCTCGCGCCCATGAGCGAAGTGGCTGGCAGGCTTTCGGTCGAAGCGGCCGGTGCATGCCTGCAGCGGCACGCCGGCGGCCGAGGCGTGCTGATCGGCGGTGTGCCGGGGGTGCCTCCAGCGCGCATTGCGATCATAGGTGGCGGTGTCGTCGGCACTCACGCGGCACGCATGGCAGCAGGCCTGGGGGCAGACGTCGTGATTTTGGATCGCTCCCTGCCGCGATTGAGGCAGCTCGACGAGCACTTCGGAGGGCGGGCGCGGACGCGCTTTTCGACGCTCCACGCGATCGAGGAAGAAGTGCTTGCCGCAGACGTCGTCATCGGAGCCGTGCTGATCCCCGGCGCGGCTGCCCCGCGTCTCGTGTCGCGCACGCAGCTTTCCAAGATGAAGCGCGGCGCGGTTCTCGTCGACGTCGCGATCGACCAGGGCGGCTGCTTCGAAACCTCTCATCCAACGACGCATGCTGACCCGACTTTTGAAGTCGACGGGGTGATCCACTATTGCGTCGCCAACATGCCCGGCGCTGTGCCGCTGACGTCGAGCTATGCCTTGAACAATGCCACCCTCCCCTTCGGCTTGGCGTTGGCTGCAGGCGGTCTGGACGCGATCCGCAATGATCCGCATCTGGCGGCGGGGCTCAACATCCATCGAGGCCAGATTACCAACGCCCAGGTGGCAGAGAGCCTACGGCAACCCCACCGGCCAGCGCAGGCTGCGCTCGCTGCCTGAGGTTTCCGGACGTATCCGGATGGCGTCGGCGCGGCAGCCGCTTCCCCGTTGCTCGTCATCCCGGGCACCGATCCGCGGCGGATCCTGCTGGACGCGGTTGTGCTCAGGCTGAACGTTTTACGGGTTCGGCTGGGTCGAACCGGCTTGGAACCGGGTCGAGGCCCAGCCGGTCACGAAGGGTGCCGTCGCTATACTCGGTCCTGAACAGGCCACGCTTGCGCAAGAGCGGCACCACCTCGCTTGTGAATATGCTGAACTGCGCCGGCAAGATCGGCGGCATGACGTTGAAGCCGTCAGCCGCGCCCGACACGAACCAGTCCTCGATGATGTCGGCGATCTGCTCAGGCGTTCCCGTTGCTGTAAAATGCCCCCTCGCGCCCGCCAGACTGTGCAACAGACCACGCAATGTCGGCCGCTCGCGCGCAACGAGCGCGGTGATCGACTGGGCGCGGCTGCGTGAGGCCTGGACCTGCGACGGGTCGGGAAAATCCTCGACCGAGAGAACATCGTCGAGCTTGAGATGCGAGAAATCATGGCCGCCGAAGCGGCTCGACAGCCGGGCTAGACCGACGCTTGGATGCGACAGCTCGTTCAGCTCCTCCCAGACACGTTTCGCCTCTGCTTCGGTCGAGCCGATCGCGGCGCTTAAGCCGGGCAGGATGACAATCTGGTCCGGGCTCCGGCCAAACGCACGCGCCTGCGTCTTGATGTCGGCATAGAATTCGATCGCGCTTTCCTTGTTGAGGTGCGCGGTGAAGATGGCCTCCGCATAACGTGCAGCGAAGGCGCGACCATCGGTCGAGGCGCCGGCCTGAACGAAGACGGGACGCCCCTGCGGCGAACGCGGGATGTTGAGTGCACCGGCAACGCTGAAATGGTTGCCGCGATGTTCAGCGCGCCGGACGCGATCGGAAAGGGCATAGATGCCGCGCTCGCGGTCGTCGACGATGGCGTTCCTGGCCCAGCTGTCCCAGAGCTTGGAAACGGTTTCGACGAAGTCGTGGGCGCGCGCATAGCGCTGGTCGATGCCGACCTGGGAATCCTGGCCGAAGTTGGCGGCGGCACCTGGCGCCCAGGAGGTGACGATGTTCCAGCCGATCCGGCCGCCGCTGATATGGTCCAGCGAGGCGAATTGGCGGGCGAGGTTATAGGGCTCGTTGTAGGTGGTCGACGCTGTCGCGATCAGTCCGATGCGCTCGGTCAGCGCGGCGAGCGCGCCCAGCAGCGTGAGCGGCTCCAGCTCTCCGCGCGCGGCATGGGCGAGCTCGTCGCCGAGGGCGAGTTGATCGGCGAAGAAGATCGAATCCAGCTTTGCCGCTTCTGCGACCAGCGCGAGATCGCGATAATAGGAGAGATCGCTCAACGCCTTTTTCGTCGAGGCAGGGTGACGCCAGGCCGTTTCGTGATGCCCGCGCCCGTTGATGAAGAGATTGAGGTGAAGTTCGCGTGCCATGGCAGATCAACCCTGTGGGAGAGATTCAGACGGCGTCGGAGACGCCAAGCGCCGTAAGCAGTTCGCCGCGCAAGGTCTCGAAGCGGGGATCCTTCAGGCGCGGATGCGCCAAAATGACCGGGCGATCGACGACGATGCGGCCCGCTTCCATCACCAGGACGCGATCGGCGAGCTTGATCGCCTCGTCGACATCATGCGTAACCAGCAGGACTGTCGGCTGGTGCTGGCGGATCAGGCGGAAGAGCAGCTCATGCATCTTGATGCGTGTCAGGGCATCGAGCGCACCAAAGGGCTCGTCAGCCAGGAGCAGGCGCGGCTGACGCACCAGCGAACGCGCCAGCGCCACGCGCTGCTGCTCGCCGCCGGAGAGAGCATTCGGCCAGGCATCCTCGCGTCCGCCCAACCCGACATCGGCAAGGGCTGCCCGACCGCGCTCGTCCGCGTCAGTCGTGCGCAGGCCGAAGACGACGTTCTGCAACGCAGTCTTCCACGGCAGCAGCCGAGAGTCCTGGAAGAGAACCGAACGATCGGCGGGCACGCTGATCCGACCTTCGCCTTCGACGCCGTCGTCGAGGCCTGCCATGGCGCGCAGCAGCGTGCTCTTGCCCGAGCCGCTCTTGCCGATGAGCGCGACGAACTGGCCCGGCGTGAAGTCGAGCGAGACGTCGCTCAACACGCTGCGGCCCGAGAAGCGGCGCGTGACGCCGCGCAGGCTGACCGCAGCGGGCACATGGCCCTGCGGCAGGCGGAGAGGATGGGCCGAGGCGTTCATGATGCGAGCGCCTTGCGGTAGGACAGCGCCCGGCGTTCCCAGAACCTGACCGCAAAATCGGAACCTAGTCCGAGGATGGCGTAGATGGCGAGGCCAACGACGATGACGTCGGTCTGGCCGTAGTCGCGGGCCCGGTTCATCAGATAGCCGATGCCCTCGGTGGTGTTGATCTGCTCCAGGACGACGAGCGCCGTCCAGCAGGTGGTGACCGCGAGCCTCAAGCCGGTGAAGAAGCCGGGCAGCGCTCCAGGCAGCGCGACTTCGCGCAGGAACGCTCCGCGAGACAGCCCAACGCTGCGGGCGAGCTCGACGTGGCGGATATCGATGCCTCTCAGCGCCGCATGGGTATTGATGTAAACCGGCACCAGCACGCTGGAGGCGATCAGCGCGATCTTCATCGCCTCTCCGATGCCGAGCCAGAGAATGGCGAGCGGGATCAGTGCCAGCGTCGGCACGGCGCGCTTGATCTGGACCAGCCCGTCGAGGGAGGCCTCGCCGATGCGGCTGAGGCCGGCCGCAAGCGCCATCGCAAGCCCGATGGCAACGCCGATGCCAAGACCGAGATAGGCCCGCTTCGCCGAGGCGAGGAAGTGGTCGGCCAGCGTGCCGTTGCTCAGGAGCTCGATGCCCGTCAGGATGGCGGTCGATGGCGCTGCCAGGAATTTCGGGGAAAGCCAGCCGATGCTCGAGGCAAGCTCCCAGATAATGACCAATGCGATCGGGCCGAACAGGATTCCGCCGGGCGGGAGCCGCGACGGCGCCAGCTGCGGCGGCCGCGGCGCCTGCGTTCCGGGCGAGCCGGCAGAATGCCGTTCGGCTTCGGCACTGGCCTGGAATCCAGTGGCGTAGGTGATCAGACTCATGGCGTCCATCCATTCCAACCCGGGCGTCAGTTGGTCTTGGCGGTGATGACCTCGTCGAAGCGCAGGTCGAATTCCTCGCGCGCATCGAGCCGCTTCGGCAGGTCGCCCGCCTCATGGATGACGTCGATCAGCGATTGCTGCTTGGCGATCAGGCTGGCCAGTAGCGGAAACTGGAAGTCGCCTTCCGATTCGACGATCTTGCGGCCGTCAGCCGGCTTCAGGTTCTGACGCTTGACGTAGTAGGCGTCGACCCAGGCATCGACGTTCTTGTGCGACCAGCGGCTGGCGTCGATCCAGCCCGCGACGAATTCGCGGATTGCTGCCGCCTTCCCTGGGTCGTCGAGAGCCTTCTTGCTTGCGTAGAGATAGGTCAGGCTCTTGGGCAGGCGATCGTTCTGCTCCTTCGGCAGCGCGCTTGCGCCGCGATCGGCGAAGTCGGCGAGATAGCGAGAGAAATGCGGTTCGTTGAGCGCCGCGACGTCGACCTGGCCAGTCCGTATCGCATCGGGAAAGTCGGCCGCCCTCAATGGGACAAGCTTGACGTCCTTGCGCGTCAGCCCGGCAAGCTTCAGCGCGTTCAGCACGAAAGGCTGGCGACCTGTGCCCTCGCCGTAAGCGATGCTTTTGCCCTTCAGTTCCTCAAGACTGTTGATCCTGAGCCCCGGACGGACAGCAAGGATATAATCGGTCTCGGAAGAGACGCGCGCTGCGACGATCGGAATCCGTTCGCCGGCCGCATGGGCCTGGATCGGCGGCGTATTGCCGACGGTGGCCAGATCAAGAGCGCCGGCCCGGAACGCCTCGAGGATCGCTGGGCCACCGAGGAAGTTGGCATAGGTTACCGCGCTAGACAGCTTCGCCTGCACGCCGGAGGCCCGGATCAGCGTCTGCAAGGCCTCGTTCTGATCCGCCACAACCAGCTTTGTTCCAGCGGGAATCTGCTTCGGCAGCGCTTCCTGAGCGATCACCCCAACACTGGTCGAGCCAAGAAGCGGCGCAAGCAAAACTGCCTTCAGCACTGCGCGACGATGTGTTTCGAAGCGTTTCGAGAGATCGATCTTGTCGATCATATCCGTCCCTTTCGCAGTATTGCCTTGCAACGCTCAAAGGCGCAGCGCTGGGCAAATTGTGCGAAGGAATCGTTCCTTAAGTCAAACAAACGTTCTTTTTAAGATACAGCTGAATTGCGAAGAACGTTCCAAATCAAGGCCGGCATCTGAGAACGAAAGCTTCAATCATCGGTTGGTCCGTTTTTTATCCCCGCGATCAGCGACGGCAATACCGATCGATCAATGGCGCCGGTCGGCCAGCTCCGGCCGACCGGCGTGAAAGTCCATCAAGCCGGCTTGAGCCGCCGGTTGAAGGCATGGTGGCCATCGAACAAGGCCGTGTTCACCTCACCTGTTGGTCACCCAGGCGCCAGCGGTGCCGTAGCGGGTGCCGGCGAACCTTTCCGGCGCCAGCATGTCGCCGAGCGCCCTTAGCTCGTCCGATGACAGCACGATATCGGCTGCGGCGACGTTCTGCTCCAGATGAGCGATCTTGCGTGCGCCCGGGATGGGCACGATGAACTCTCCCTGGTTGATGACCCAGGCGAGCGCAAGCTGCGCGGCCGTTACGCCCTTGGCTACGGCCATCTCCTCCATCAGCTTCACGAGCGCGGTATTTGTGGCCATGTTCTCGGCGCTGAAACGGGGAAGCGTCCGCCGGAAATCTCCGTCGCCAAAGTCCTCCGGCTTCTGGATCTTGCCCGTCAGAAAGCCGCGGCCAAGCGGGCTGAACGGCACGAAGCCAATGCCGAGTTCACGGCAAGTATCGAGGATTTCGCCTTCTGGATCGCGCGTCCACAGCGAATATTCGCTCTGGAGAGCCGAAATCGGATGAACCGCGTGCGCCCGCCGGATCATGTCGGCTCCCGTTTCGGAAAGGCCGAGCGCACGCACCTTTCCCTGCTGAACGAGATCCGCCATCGCCCCCACGGTGTCCTCGATCGGGACCTGCGGGTCGACGCGGTGCTGGTAGAAGAGATCGATCACCTCGACCCCGAGCCGCTTCAAAGACGCCTCGGCCACCGCGCGGACATGCTCCGGCCGGCCATCGACGCCGGACATGGCTTCAACGCCCTGCTTGCCTGCATCGATCCGGAAGCCGAACTTGGTCGCGATCACCACCCTGTCCCGGTAGGGCTTCAAGGCCTTGCCGATCAGGATTTCATTTTCGAACGGGCCGTAGACCTCGGCCGTGTCGAAGAAGGTGACGCCGAGTTCGACGGCGCGATGAAGCGTGCGGATCGATTCTCGTTCGTCCTGGCCGCCATAGGCATGGCTCATCCCCATGCAGCCGAGACCAACGGCCGAAACGGTAAGGTCAGGGCCGATTTTACGTGTCTTCATCAGTTCATTCCTTTTGTCTGGCAGCGCAGAGATCCACCGGCACACAGGCAACCAAGTCTGGCTCCGTCCGGCCATGGTTCGCGCGCGCTTCGGGACTGGCTTTCATTTTCCGATAGGGGCACGGCGACGCTCGCAATCGAGACGGCCGCGATGGCTGCCGCCGATGCCGGGGCTCAGCCACCTCCCTGGATGGCGCCAGCCACCCGAGGAACCAGATACGGCTCGGTCCAATCTCCGGAGAGCGCAACGGAGGTCGTCGTGTCCAGCCGATGGAGACGTCCGCTCGCAATGCGCCGCAACCCGTCTTCAACTTCGCGCACGGTTCCCTCGGAAGTCGAGAAGTTCAAAAAGAGGACGTGATCGGCGCTTGTGCGCCGCAGTTGCTCCATAGACAGGGACGTCGCACCGGAAGCGCCGATATCGATGCCATTCGGCAGAACGGACGTGAAGCCCAGCTTCTCGAGCGCACGCAGGACGGGGCCGCCGACATTGTTACTGGAATTGAAAACATAGAGCGTCGTGCCATAGAGCTCGACCAGCAGGATGCGCCTGCCGAACCCCAGCGCATTTGCGACGCGAGCCTTTGCGGCCGTGATCGCTTCGGGTGAAGCCGCCTCGGCCTTCACTTGCGCAAGCGCAGGCGGGACGACTCCGAGACCGACGGCAGAGCCCACGAGGCTCAAGGCGGACAGGTGAAGCGACACCGCAACCGAGGCAACCTTCCTTCGCCCGAAAATGGTGGCGAAGCGTGGCATCTGTTCTCCTTTTTGGACGTGATCGCTTAGGCCAAACATTGCGTTGCTCCTTGTCTGTCGGGAGCCACGATGGTTTTCTCATTTGACGATGAAAACCGCCAAATCTCGTAAGTCGTTTTCTGAAAACGGAAAGCGTGACGCCAACCATCTGCGGTGGGACGATGCGAGGGTCTTCCTCGCCATCGCACGCACGGGAACACTGAGCGGCGCGGCTGCCCATCTCGGATCCGGGCTTGCCACCGTCTCGCGCCAGATCGAACGGCTGGAACACGCGCTCGGCCTGCCCCTGTTCAGCCGCCATCAGAACGGCTACCGGCTGACGGACGATGGTGCCGCACTCCTCGAACGCGCGGAAGCGCTGGAACAGGCTGCCGACGCCTTTGCAGAAGGCTCATCTGCACAGGCCAGCGTTGCTGGACGGGTGCGCCTGGCTACGGCGGAAACGCTGGCCAATCACGTCATCATCCCGGCTTTACCGAGATTGACGAGTCGATATCCCGACCTGTCACTGGAGGTCGTCACCGATGTCCAGACGGTCAATCTGCATCGCCGTGACGCCGATCTTGCTCTTAGGATGGTTAAGCCCGAGCGCGGCAACGTCACGATTCGGCGGCTGGGAACGCTCGGCTATGGCCTCTATGGCTCGCCGTCCTACATCGAGAGTCGCTCCCCTCGGCTTGACGACAAGCGATTTGATGCCGACAGCTTCATCACATGGTGCGAGGCCTATGGTCATCTGCCCGCAGCTCAATGGATCGAGCGCCTCCTGCGCGGTCGCGCACCAGTACTGGCAACGACGACGCTCTCGGCACAGCTCTCCGCCGCCATAGCCGGAGTCGGTCTGGCGGTTCTCCCGCACTTCCTCGGAAGGCAGAACGAACTTGTGTGCCTGCAAGCCGACCTTGGGATCGACCAGGACATCTGGCTGGCGATCCATTCCGATCTCGCACAATCGCGAAGGGTTCGAGTGGTTAGCGAGTTTCTGACCGGGCTGGTGCGGGGCGTCAGAAACGAACTTGAAGAACCTATAGCCCGAGATGGGGCTGCACCTGGGTAAGGTACCGTCCCGGCATTGAACCGTATCGGCAAGTTCTGCGCGACGTGGTGACCTTTCCGTAGATGTCCTCGAACCATGAGTGGCGGACGCGCGGGGCTCGCGCTGACGGTGAATCGGTCTGCCATGATCACCAGAGGGTTTCACCGAATGAAAACGGCTTGCGTCGCAATGGCCGGCCTGTTAAACGTTTTACAGTAAAACGTTTAACAGGCCCCTTATGGACGGTGGACGCGTAACGATCCGGGATGTCGCGGCCCGCGCGGGCGTATCGATCGCGACGGTCTCGAACGTCTTCAGCGGCAACAAGCCGGTGAATGCCGATCTACGCGAGCGCGTGCTGAAGGCCGCCGACGAGCTGGCCTATCAAGTCGACCGGGCGGCGTCACAACTGCGCTCGGGCCAGGCCCGCGTCGTCGGCGTCCTCGTGCCCGATCTCGACGACGTCTTCTTCACCTCGCTGGTCTCGCAGCTCGAGGTCCTCGCGCAAAAGGACGGCTACGACATCCTTGTCGCCAGCTCCCGCGACGATCTCGGGTTAGAGCAGTCGCGGCTGCGCACCTTGCTGGCCTGGCGGCCGTCAGGACTGATCGCGGTGCCCTGCTCCGATGCGATTCCGGAAGCGTTCCGCAGCGAGGTCGGGCGGCTGCCGATCGTCTTCGCCGACCGCGTGCCGCCGGAAGGCTCGGTCGTCGACACGGTGGCGATCGACAACCGAGAGGCAGGCGAGATCGCGGCCCGGCATCTGCTCGCCAAGGGGCATCGCGACATCCTCGTCGCTGCCTCCAGCCTGAGCATCTCGCCGATCCGCGAGCGTGTCCGCGGCGCCTGCGAGCTGATCAGGAGCGTGCTCGACCGGGAGCCGACGGTCGTCGAGCTCGGCTCGAATGCCGACCGCGGCGCCGCAACCTTCCTGCATTGGCTCGAACGACACCCGCAGCCGAGCGCGGTGATCGCGCTCACCAACGTCACTACGCTGAGCACGCTGTCCGCGCTGGCGCGGCTGCGGATCGATATCCCTGACCCCGTCTCGGTCGTCGGCTTCGACGACTACCCCTGGATGAGCGCCCGCAAGACCGGCCTCACCGCGATCCGCCAGCCGATCACCGAGATCGCCGAGGTCGCCTGGCGCCGCCTGCGTGCGCGCATGTCCGGAGACCAGGCACCGCCGGAACATTCCGTGTTGCAGACGAGCTTGCAGGTCCGCGATTCCGTGCGCGATCTCGCCGCCCTCGCGGCGGATGGCAGCGACGCCGGCAACCCCGACCCACTTCCCAACCCGGAGAGACCGACCGCCTCGCCCAAGGCGGTGCACTGACGAAAACCGACTGCGGACGCCCCGCGTCCGAGCCACCGGACCATCAGAGCCCGGAGCGAATGAAGTTCTGGAGGAAAGCGTGCAACTACAAAGAACGGCACGGATACTGCCGCTGCTGGCGCCGGTGCATCTGCTCATCCTGAGCGTGATCGTGCTGCCGTCGCTCTATGTCGTCTGGCTGAGCCTGAACACCTCGAGCTTCGGCCAGGCGCCAAGCTTCGTCGGCCTGCAGAACTACTGGCGCGTCCTCACCGATCCGGCCTTCCACAGCGCGCTCTTGAACACGGTCATCCTCGTCGTCGTGGCCGTGCATCTGGAGCTCGCCGTCGGCCTCGGCATGGCCCTGCTCTTCGCCAGCGGCCTGCCGTTCCGCCGCTTCCTGCTCGTCGCCGTGCTTGCGCCTTATGCCGTCAGCGAGGTCACTGCAGTGGTGATGTGGCGCTTCCTGTTCGACCCCGACGCCGGGCCGATCACGCTCGCGCTCCGGGCGCTCAGCCTGCCGACGCTCGACTGGTCGTTCGAGCCGTCGCACGCGATGATCCTGATCGGCCTGCTGACGATCTGGCTGCATCTGCCCTTCACCTTCGTGATCGTCTACGCGGCGCGCCTCGCCATCCCCGCCGAGCTTTACGAGGCGGCCCGGATCGACGGCGCGACACGCTGGCAGGCCTTCCGGCGCGTGACGCTGCCGCTGCTTGGCCCGGCGATGCTGATCGCGCTGCTCTTCCGCTACATCTTCGCCTTCCGCCTGTTCTCGGAAGCCTGGCTGCTGACCAAGGGCGGCCCGGCACGGTCGACCGAGGTGGTGGCGATCTACCTCTATCAGGAAGCCTTCAGCTTCAATGCCTTCGGCTCGGCGGCCGCGACCGCCTGGAGTATGGTGGTGATCTCGCTGCTGCTGGCGGGTGCCTATATCTTCCTGCTCAGGCGCGGAGGGGTGGCCCATGCGCACTGAGCGTCTCCTCATCAGGACGGGCAAGGCGGTCGCGGTCGCGGCGATCCTGTTCTGGTCGCTTTTCCCGATCCTGTTCATCGCGCTGTCGTCGCTGAAGCCGGGGCAGGACATCTTCGCCGTGCCCCCGAAATGGCTGTTCACGCCGACCTTCAAGCACTACGCCGAGCTCTGGCGCTCCTGGGGCGTCTTCTTCGACGGGCTGCTGAACAGTCTGCTGATCACCGTCGGCGCCACGCTGCTCGCCATCGTCGCCAGCGCCTGCGCCGGCTATGTCTATTCGCGCAATTCCGGACGCTGGCTCGGGGCGAGCCTGCTCGGGCTCATCGTCGTGCGCCTGATCCCGCCGATCGTGGTGACGCTGCCGCTGTTCCCGATCGTGAATGCGCTCGGCCTCAGCGACACGCATCTGGTGCTGATCCTGCTCTACGCCACCTTCTTCGTCTCGCTCGGCACGGTGCTGATGCGCACCTTCATGGACCAGATCCCGCGCGAGCTCGACGAAGCCGCGTCGATGGACGGGGCGAGCCGCATCACCATCCTGCGCAAGGTCATCGCGCCGCTGGCAATGCCAGGCGTGCTCGCGGTCGCGGTCTTCGTGATCGTCTTCTCCTGGAACGAGTTCCTCTTCGCCTTCATCTTCACCGCGACGAAAGCCAAGACCGCGCCCCTCGTCATCTCCGAGATGATCGGCTCCATCGACGGCGTCGACTGGGGGATCCTCTTCGCCGCCGCGACGGTGCAACTCGTGCCCGTCCTCATCTTCGTCGTCTTCATGAACCGCTACCTCGTGGCCGGCCTCACCGCCGGATCGACGAAGGGGTAGCCAACTACAAAGAGGGAGGAAGCCATGTCGAAACATCAGGGAACGAGGCTCACCCGGCGCGCATTCGTCGCCGGTTCCGCGGGCGCAGCTGCCGCCCTTGCCGTCAAGCCTGCGCTCGCTGCAGGCAAGACGCTGAACGTGCTCAGCCATAAGGTCCACCAGACCGTGCTCGGCAGCGGCGACAGCGACCTGCTCAAGAACTGGCGCAAGGCCAACGATGCCGAGATCGCCTTCACGACCTTCGACTCGAACCCGCTGCAGGACCGGCTCTTTCGCGAGGCGAGCCTGAAGGAGACCGAGTACGGCGTCGGCTATCTCATCGACAACCGGCCGACCTCGCAGATCGCCGCGCTGTTCGAGCCGCTTGATGCCTATCAGAAACAGGATGCGATCGAGGATTTCGGCGACATCGCGCCCGGCCTCGTGCAGGGCATGACGGTCGACGGCAAGCTGATCGGCATCCCGGTCCGCCATGCGACTCAAGGGTTGTTCTACAATGAGGCACTGCTGGAGGAGGCCGGCATTACCGCCCCGCCGACGACGCTGGAAGAGCTGATCGAGCAGGCGAAGAAGACGACCTTCACTTCCAAGGCCGGAACGCCCGTCACCGGCATGGTGCTGGCCAGCGACCTTGCCGTCTTCCCGGTGATGTTCGCCCGCGCCTATGGCGGCGACTTCATCAACCCCGACCTCAAGCTGGTGCCGAACCGCGAGGCCATGGAGAGCGGGCTCACGGCGCTGCGCGGCATGTTCGAGGCCGGCAGCCTGCCGCGCAGCTATGCGACGACCAAGAACGATGACCAGGTCACCTGGCTGCAGCAGGGCCGCGCCGCCTTCACCGTGCTGCCCTTCGCCCGCGGCGCGCAGCTCAACAATGCCGAGCAGAGCAAGTTCCCGGGCAGGATCAAGGCAGTCGAGTTCCCCGGCTCGGCGGCGATCAAGGGCAAGATGCCGATGGCCTCCGTCGTCGAGGCCTGGGCGATGTCGATCCCGAAGAACGTCAAGGACAAGGCGCTCGCCTGGAGCTTTATCAAGGAGGTGTCGAGCAAGCGCGTGACGCTGGGCATGGCGATCAACGGCAACGGCCCGGTTCGCGTCTCGACCTATGCCGACGAGGGGCTCAAGGCGAAGAACCCGCTCGCCGCGGTCGAGGCCAAGGTGCTGGCGACGGCGCGCGGCGCCTTCCCGCCCTTCCCGGAGGCGGCCCGCGCGCAAGCGACTTTCCTCGAGGAGGTCCAGCTCGCCGTGCTCGGGCGCAAGCCGGTCAAAGATGCCGTCACCGCCGTCATCGAGCGCGTCAAGCCGATGATGCCGGCCTGATCGTCACACAATCCGGCTGCGGGGTGCACATCGCTCCGCAGCCACCCGATATCATTGGACTCTGAAGGACTGATCGTCATGTCGACCGCATCGCCCCGCTTCATCGAGGAGCCGGCCCGCTCCATCCCCGTCTCGGCCGAGTACGACGTGCTCGTCGTCGGCGGCGGGCCCTCGGGAATCACGGCGGCTCTGGCCGCCTCTGAGGACGGCCTGCGCGTCGGGCTGATCGAGAGCCGCAGCTTCGTCGGCGGCAACATGACGATCGGCCTGCCGGTGCTCGGTTTCCTCGGCCAGAAGGGCAACCAGATCATCGACGGCCTGCCGCAGAAGTTCATCGAGCGGCTGCGCAAGGAGCGTGACGGCGCGAGCGAGCACCGCCCCTGCCCGCTGCATATGGGCATCACGCTGGTCGAGCCCGAGGCGGTGAAGACGGTGGCGCTCGAAATGCTGACGGAAGCCGGCGTCGACGTGCTGTTCTACACCTTCTTCGCCGGAGCGCTGGTCGAGAATGACACGATCCGCGGCGTTATCACCGAGAGCAAGAGCGGCCGCGCCGCCCTTCTCGCCAAGGTCGTGATCGATTGCAGCGGCGATGCCGACGTCGCCTACAGCGCCGGCGTGCCGACCGAGAAGGGCAATGCCGAAGGCGGCATGCAGCCGCCGACGCTGATGTTCTGCCTCGCCGGCGTCGATACCGATGCGCTCAGGCTCTCCATCGCCAATGCGCCGCCGGCCGCGCGCACCTACCTCACCGACTTCATCCCGGCCGAGTATTTCGGCCAGAACCACCAGTTTATCGTCGTCGGCCTGCGCGAGCTCATGGCCAAGGCCAAGGCCGAGCGCGGCCTGCAGATCCCGAACGAGCGCACCATCATCATCACCGGACTGAAGAAAGGCGAGGTCTGGATCAACATGACTCGCGTCAAGGGCACGGATGGCACCGATGCCCGCAGCCTGACCAAGGGCGAGATCGAGGGCCGCGCCCAGATCGACGACATCGTGACCTATCTCGTCAACTACGTGCCGGGCTTCGAGAAGGCCTATTTCACCAAGACGGCGCCCTTCCTCGGCATCCGCGAGACGCGCCGCATCGTCGGCCAATATGTGATGACACAGGAGGACGTGCTCGCCTGCAAGCATTTCGACGACGCGATTGCGGTCGCAAGCTATCCGATCGATATCCACCGCCCGGCCGATGACGGCTGCACGCTGATCTGGTGCGGCGACTGCTACGACATCCCGTATCGCTCGCTGGTGCCGCAGAGGATCGGCAACCTGCTGGTCGCCGGCCGCAGCATCTCGGCGACGCATGAGGCGATGGGCGCGATCCGCGTCATGGCGACCTGCATGGCGATGGGCGAGGCGGCCGGCCGCGCTGCCAAGATCTCCGTGCGCGGCAACCGCCCCCCGGCCGAGATCGACATCGAGGAACTGCGCCGCCAGCAGCTCGAGCATGGGGTCTATCTGCGCAACCCCGACGGCACCCGCGCCGGGCCGCCGAGCCGCGCCGCGGCCTGAGATGAGCACGCATTTCATCGGCATCGATGTCGGCACCGGCAGTGCCCGGGCCGGCATCTTCGACCCGAACGGGCGCATGGTCGCGACGGCCAAGCACGACATCGCGCTCTACCGGGACGGCGCCGACATCGCAGAGCAGTCGAGCGCGGATATCTGGCAGGCCGTCTGCGCTAGCGTACATGAGTCGATGGCGCAGGCCGGACTCGCGCCAGGCGACATTGCCGGCATCGGCTTCGATGCGACCTGCTCGCTCGTCGTGCTCGGGCCGGGCGGAGCGCCGCTCCCTGTCGGTCCGCATCGCGATGCCAGCCGCGACATCATCGTCTGGATGGATCACCGCGCCATCGACCAGGCCGAGCGCATCAACGCGACGCGCCATCCGGTGCTGGCCTATGTCGGCGGCACGATCTCACCGGAGATGGAGACGCCGAAGCTGCTCTGGCTCAGGGAGAACCTGCCGGCCACCTACGAGGCGGCCTGGCAGTTCTTCGATCTCGCCGATTTCCTGACCTGGCGCGCGACCGGCTCGCTGGCGCGCTCGACCTGCACCGTGACCTGCAAATGGACCTATCTCGCCCATGAGGGGCGCTGGGATGCGGATTATTTCCACCGGATCGGGCTCGGCGATCTGGCCGATGACGATTTCACCCGCATCGGGACCGAGATGGTGCCGGGCGGCACCGCGCTCGCTCGCGGATTGACCGAACAGGCCGCTGCCGAGCTCGGCCTGAAGCCCGGCACAGCCGTTGCCGCAGGGTTGATCGATGCCCATGCGGGCGGCATCGGCTCGGTTGGCGCGCGCTCGCCGCACGGCAGCGCCCTGACCCGCATGGCCTATGTCTTCGGCACCTCGGCCTGCACCATGGCGAGCAGCCATGAGCCGATTTTCATCCCCGGCATCTGGGGGCCGTATTTCGCCGCGATGGCTCCCGGCCTCTGGCTCAACGAGGGCGGGCAATCGGGAGCTGGTGCCGCGATCGAGCAACTGATCGGCTTCCATCCGGCGAAGCCCGACGCGCAGCGCTGGGCCGAGACGCAAGGCGTCTCGCTCCCTGATTGGCTCGCCGCCCGAGTCGCGCCGCAAGTCACCAACCCCTCGGATTCGGTGCATCTCGCCGAGGGGCTCGTCGTCGTGCCGGATTTCCTCGGCAACCGCTCGCCCCATGCCGATCCGCAGGCGCGGGGGCTGATCGCCGGGCTCGGCATGGAGCACGACCTCGATCATCTCGCCGCCCTCTATGTCGCGGGGCTCACGGGCATCGGCTATGGCCTGCGTCAGATCATCGAGGCCAGCCGGGTGAAGGGCGCCATCGTCGAGGCGATCGTGCTCAGCGGCGGGGCCGGTCGCCAGCCCCTGATCCGCCAGCTTCTCGCGGATTGCGCCGGGCTGCCAGTACTGGCGCCGGACGAGGTCGACCCCGTCCTTCTCGGCTCGGCCATGCTCGCTGCGACGGCGGCCGGCGCGTTCCCCGACCTTGCACAGGCCATGGCCGGCATGGCGCCGGGAGCCACCGTCTTCACCCCGGCTGGCGGCGAGATCGCGCGCCTTCACGATCGACGCTTCACCGCATTCGAAACGCTGCAGGCGGCCGCGCGCCAGGCGCGCGAGCTCATGCGGCCCGCCCGGACCCAAGCCGTATCGGAGACCCCGTCGTGACCCAGGAACTGACCGGACAAGTCGCTGCGATCACCGGCGCAGCGTCGGGGATCGGCCTTGCCTGCGCGAAACGGCTGCTCGCCGCCGGCGCGCGCGTCGTCCTCGTCGACCGCGACAGCAAGGCGCTCGCGCAGGTCTGCGAGGCTCTCGGTCCCGAAGCGATCCCGCTCGTCATCGACCTCAGCGATCCCGCCTCGGTCGCCGATATGATGCCGCAGATCCTCGATAAGGCAGGCCAGCTCGACATCTTCCATGCCAATGCCGGCTCCTATGTCGGCGGGCCGGTCAGCGAGGGTGATCCCGACGCCTGGGATCGTATGCTGAACCTCAATATCAACGCGGTCTTCCGCAGCATCCATGCCGTGCTGCCGCACATGATCGCGCGCAAAACCGGCGACATCCTCGTCACCAGTTCGGTCGCCGGCGTGGTTCCGGTGGTGTGGGAGCCGATCTATACGGCCTCGAAGCACGCGGTGCAGGCCTTCGTCCATACGCTGCGCCGCCAGGTCATCCCGCACGGCCTGCGCGTCGGGGCGGTCCTGCCCGGCCCCGTCGTGACGGCTCTGATCGCCGACTGGCCACCCGAGAAGCTCGAGGCGGAGCGTGCCCGCGGCGGCCTGATCGAAGCGGAAGAAGTGGCGGAAGCGGTGCATTTCATGCTGACGCGGCCCCGGAATGTAACGATCCGCGATCTCGTCATTCTCCCGCAGAGCACCGATCTCTAGACGATGGTGAAATCGCCAGAGCTGTAACGGGCAATCGACCTTCTGCTGGAACAAGCAGCCTGTTGGATAGCGCCAGAAGCATGCGTAATCGGGCGATCCTGCGAGGCGCCAAGCGCGATGAACTTCGGCAACTCAGCCGCAAGGCTGACTGCGGAAATCGGTGCAGCCGCAGTCCTGACAACAAACAGTCCCGGCCGGGAAGCAAGTAAGTCGTCTTTCTTGATTAGAATTTCTATAATGTTAGCGCCGTCAACTAGCTCTTTCCTCCTGAGGCCGTTAAGAGCTCGCTCCACGGACAACGTTCCCTGGAATAACTTCATGGGCAACTTCAAATCGCTTCTGATCGCATTCGGGCTTTGCGTCGCTGGCGGGCTGGCGAACCCGCTTGCTGCGGCTCCGACGAGCTACCCCCTGACCTTCGACAATTGCGGCGTGAAGGTCACGTTCCAGCGGGCTCCGCAGCGGGCCATCGGGCTTGGCCAGAACAGCGCCGAGATCATGCTGCTGCTCGGGCTTCAGGACAGGATGGCGGGCACAGCCTTCTGGCCGAGCAAGGCCATGCCTCAGCTTGCGGAAGCCAATGCGCGGGTGAAGCTTCTGACGGTCGAGTTCCCGACATTCGAGACGATCCTCGCCGAAAGGCCCGATTTCGTCGCCGCCGCCCTTCCCACCCTGCTCGGCCCGAGCAGCAAGGTCGCGAAGCGGGAGGATTTCGAGCGCGTCGGCGTTCCGAGCTATCTCTCGCCCGGCACCTGCCTGGAAACCAGAGGCAGCAAGGACGCCTATGGCAGCCGCGCCCAGCTCTGGAGCATGGATGTGCTTTATCAGGAGATCGACGAGCTCTCCCGGATCTTCGACGTCGCGGATCGCGGGCAGGTCCTGATCGCCGACTTCAAGGCGCGCGAGGCGGCACTGCGCGCCAGCGTGACGCCCGGCGACAAGAAGCTCTCCTATGTCTTCTGGTTCTCCAGCCCGTCCCCCTCCGCCGATGCCTATCTCGGCGGCAAGAACGGCGCTTCGGGTTTCATCGCCGACCTGCTCGGCGGTCGCAATGCCATCGGCGCCGAGGCCGAATGGCCGACGCTGGGCTGGGAAGGCATCATCGCGGCGAAGCCCGACGTCATCGTCGTCGCCAGCCTCGACCGCAACCGCTGGGAACTCGATAAGCCGGAGGCCAAGATCCGCTTCCTCACCACGGATCCGGCCGTCAGCCAGCTTGCCGCCGTCAGGAACAAGGCGATCGTGGTGATGGATGGCCAGGCAATGAATCCGACCGTCCGGACGATCTACGGAGCCGAGCAGGTGGCGCAGCAGTTGAAAGCGCTCGGCCTGCTGAAGTGAACCCGGAATACGGCCTCCTTCAGGGCAGGGCGGTCTTTGCCGGCCTGTTGCTGGCATCGCTGGCGGCGATCGGGCTCGCCATCGGGCTCAGCGTCGGCATCGGCGACCTGCCGATCCCGCTCGGCACGACGCTCGCGGCCGTCACCAACCGGCTCGGCTGGTCGTCGGTCGAGATCGATCGCGTCTTTGAGACGGTGATCTGGGACTACCGTCTGAGCCGCGCGCTCGTAGCGGCCTTCTGCGGAGCCGGTCTCGCGCTGTCCGGCGCGATCATGCAGTCGCTGCTGCGCAACCCGCTCGCGGAACCCTATGTGCTCGGCATTTCCGCCGGGGCGTCGACCGGGGCCGTCGCCATCATCATCCTGGGCCTGGGAGCCGGCGCGGTGTCGTTGTCGGCGGGCGCTTTCCTCGGCGCCTTCGCGGCCTTCTGCTTCGTGGCGCTGCTGTCGAACGGCACACGCGGCGGCGCCGATCGCACCATCCTGGCGGGCGTGGCGGCCTCGCAGCTCTTCAACGCCGCGACCTCCTACATCGTCACCACCTCCGGCAACGCCCAGCAGGCCCGCGACGTCATGTTCTGGCTGCTCGGCAGCTTCGGCGGCGTGCGCTGGCCGGAGTTCATGCTGGTTTCCATGGTCGTCAGCCTGGGGCTCGTGGCCTGCCTCTGCTATGCGAGGACGCTCGACACCTTCGCCTTCGGCGACGAGACGGCGGCCTCCCTCGGCGTCGATGTCGGCCGGGCCCGGATCGTCCTCTTTGCCCTCACCGCCATGATGACGGCGACCATCGTCAGCATGGTCGGGTCGATCGGCTTCGTCGGCCTGATCGTACCGCATGCAGCCCGTGCCCTGATCGGCCCACTCCATGTCCGGCTGCTGCCGGCCTGCGCGCTGGTCGGCGCGGTCTTCATGGTGCTGGCGGATGTCGCTTCGCGCGCCTTGATCCCGCATCAGGTGCTGCCGATCGGCGTCGTCACGGCGCTTGTCGGCGTGCCGTTCTTCTCGATCATCCTCTACCGGCTGCAGCGCGCATCATGAGCATCACGGCGGAGAATCTGGTCTGGCGGATCGGAGGCAAGACGATCGTCGATAATGTCTCCTTCGCGGCTGAGCCCGGGCGGATGCTCGGGCTGCTCGGCCCCAACGGCTCCGGCAAGACCTCGCTTCTGCGCCTGCTGACCGGGCTGAAGCGACCGCAATCGGGCCGCGTGCTGCTGGAGGGAAGCGAGCTGGCGACGCTGGGCGCCCGGACGGTGGCGCGCCGCGTCGCCTTCGTCGAGCAGCACGCCACAACCAGCGCCAATCTCAGCGTCGCCGACGTCGTCCGGCTCGGACGGTTTCCGCATCGCTCCTGGCTGTCCCGCTGGACGCATGCCGACGACCGTGCCGTGGACGAGGCGCTTGTGCGCGCCGGCATGCAGGACCGGCGCAACGACCGTTGGCAGAGCCTGTCGGGCGGCGAAAAGCAGCGCACGCACATCGCCAGGGCCCTCGCACAAACTCCGACCGAACTCATTCTCGACGAGCCGACCAACCATCTCGACATCCAGCACCAGATCGGCGTGCTGAAGCTCGTCGCCAGCCTGCCGATCACCAGCGTGGTCGCCCTGCACGACCTCAATCACGCCGCCATGTTCTGCGACCGGGTGATCGTCATGCAGCAAGGAAAGATCGTGACGTCCGGACCGCCGGAGTCGGTGATCACCGAAGCGCTCCTGCGGGATGTCTTTGCGGTCGAGGCGCGGGTCGAGACGTCTCCTCACCATCAAAGGCCGCATATCCACTATCTGCGCTGATCGCCGTGCCCCCGCTCTTGCGGCTTTCGCCGTGGTGCAGCAGCTTGTTCTCACGCCGCCCGCTTGCTTCGGCTTGGCGGTCCCCCGAGAATGCCGAGGCTCGACCATGCGCACCCCGGCATTCGCCGCAGACAGGTGACATGCTGACGTCTCTACGCTCCCTGCTGATCGGGCTCTGGGTTCTCATCGTCCTTTCGGCGGGCGCGACCGGCTTTCTCTTCGTCTCGTTCTACCGGGAGACCGCGAACGTGCAGGCCGGACGGGCGCAGGACCGGCTTGTCTCGGCCTGCCGCGGCATCGCCGATCGCTATGCCTTTTTCGCTTCCGGCTGGCGCGGTCCGGGAGTGGGCCGGACCGACGAGGAGCTGCGCCGGCAGTTGACGAACCTCGTCCAGCTCGCGCTTACCCGTTCTCCCGAGATCGAGGGCGGCATCTGGCGCGAATTGGAGGGCTCGCTCGCCTATGCCTTCCCGACCTATGAGGGCACGGGTCCGAAGACGGACCTGCCGACGGCGGAGCTTCCAACGATCGGCGAGATCAATGCCGAGGCGGCCGCCGCCGGCAAGCCGGTGACGGTGGAGCGGCGGGGGCGGTCGCAGATCCTCCTGCTGCACGCCTGCCCGCTTGGCGGACCCGCCGATGCCGCGCTGACCGGCTGGACGATGACGCGGATCGCCGCCGGGGTGGGGCCGGCCTATGATCGGCTGATGACCGGGTTCGCGGTTCTCGCCGTGACCGTGCTGGGCTCCGCGCTCTGGCTGGGCTGGCTCCTGATCGCGTGGTCGCGGCGGATCGCGCGGCTGGAGGCCGATCTCGCGGCCGGCCGCGACGCCGATCTGCCGCGCCTCGCGGCGACGGGCCTGCCCGAGCTCGACCGTCTGGTCCATGCGCTCAATGCCAGCGGCGAGAGATTGTCCGATGCCCGGCGCCGGGCCGCCGGCGCCGAGCGGCTGGCCGCCGTTGGCCGCCTCGTCGCCGGTGTCGCCCACGAAGTTCGAAATCCCGTGGCGGCGATGCGGCTCAAGGTGGAGAACGCTCTCGCCGCGGGAGACGAGCACCGCCGCACCGCCGCGCTCGGCTTCATCCTCGACCAGATCGCTCGGCTGGACCGTCTGCTGCGCGATCTGCTGACGATGAGCCAGCCGCGCGAGCCCAGGGCCGAGGCGGTCGATCTCGCTCGCTTCCTCGGCGGGATCGTCGCCGCATTCGGCGACCGGGCGGTCGCGGCCGAGGTGAGGCTGATCGACCGGCTGGACCCGAGCGCTGCGACCGGGTCGCCGCCGCTCTTCGACGCCGGGGAGATCGGACGCATCGTCGAGAATCTGGTCGGCAACGCCTTGCGGCATACGCCGGCCGGCGGCAGCGTGGCGCTGTCCGCTGCGAGGCGGGGCGAGAACCTAGTGATCGCGGTGCGCGACGACGGGCCCGGTGTTCCGGCCGAGATCCGCGATCGTCTCTTCGAGCCCTTCGTCACCAGTCATCCGGAGGGTACCGGTCTGGGTCTGGCCATCGCGCGGGAGATCGCCGGCGTCCATCGTGCGGCCTTGCGCCTGCTGCCCTCCGAACGGGGAGCCCATTTCGAGATCGAGCTGCCATGGCACCATCGACCATCCTGATCATCGACGACGAGGCGGCCCTGCGCGAGAGCCTGGAGGAGACGGTGCGCGATCTCGGCCACGACGCCGTGACCGCCGCGTCCGGGCGAACCGGTCTCGACCGTCTGCGCAGCGAGACGGTCGACGCGGTCCTGCTCGACCTGCGCCTGGGTGGAGACATGGACGGCCTGGCGGTTCTCAAGGCGATCCGCGCCCTGCCGGCGCCGCCTCCGGTCACGATCCTGACGGCCTATGCGACAGCGGAGAACACGATCGAGGCCATCCGGCTCGGGGCCTTCGATCACCTCACCAAGCCCATCGGCCGCGCCGAGCTTGCCGACAACCTGACGCGGATGCTCGCGTTGCGGGCGATGGAACAGGCCGCGCCACCGGCCGCGGGCTGCGAGGAAGCGGCTTCCCGCTTTACCTTGGTCGGGCTGAGCGAGCCGATGCGGATGGTGCAGAAGGCCATCGGCCTCGCCGCCGACAGCGACACCACTGTGCTTGTCATCGGCGAGACCGGCACCGGCAAGGAACTCGTCGCACGGGCACTGCATGAGCACAGCAGGCGCAAGCCCGGGCCGTTCATCGCCGTCAACTGCGCCGCCATTCCCTCCGACCTGCTCGAATCCGAGCTCTTCGGGCATGTGAAGGGCGCCTTCACCGGGGCCGCGACCGACCGGAACGGCGCCTTCCGCGACGCCGATGGCGGCACGCTCTTTCTCGACGAGATCGGCGACATGCCGGCGGCGATGCAGGCCAAGATCCTGCGCGTGCTGCAGGACAAGATCGTCACGCCCGTCGGGGGGCGTTCCGCGCAGGTCGATGTCCGCATCGTCGCGGCCACGCACCGCAAGCTGCCCGAACGCGTCGCGCAAGGCCTCTTCCGCGAGGATCTCTATTACCGGCTGAACGTTCTCGCCATCCCGCTCGCACCCCTGCGCGAGCGGCTTGCCGACATCGTGCCGCTGGCCGAGCATTTCCTGCGCCTGGCCGCACGGCCCGGCGAGCGGCCGAAGCGGATGACGGGAGCGCTGGCGGCGCATCTGCTCGCCCGCCCCTGGCCCGGGAACATCCGCGAGCTCAAGAATGCCATCGACCGCGCCGTCGTCCTGGCGCGAGGCGACACGCTCGACATCGCGGATATGGGCGATGCCGGGCTCGATGCGGGAGCGGCCGCCCCGGCATCCGGATGGCTCGACGGGGATCTGCCGACCGCCGTGGCCCGGCTGGAAACCGAGATGATCCGCCGCGCTCTTCTGGCCTGCGCAGGCAACCGGACCGAGGCTGCCCGGCGCCTCGGCATCAACCGCCAGCTCCTCTACGCCAAGATCGAGCGCTACGGCCTCGACGTCGGCGAAGCGTCAGGATCCATGACGGCGCCTGTCAGGAATACTGACGGCTGAGGGGTGAGCTCACCACATAAGACTTTGAAATGTAAAGACCTGCCTGTTGGCACGCCGGTTGCGGATGAGATGTCATCCCGCCGGGCATCCGGCACAACAGCGGGTGAAATCATGACGAGCAGAGTTCGATCGACCGCTGCCGCGCTCTTATTGATGGGCTGCACCGCACTCGGTGCCGCGACCGTCTTCGCACAGGCCCGCGGCGGCCTGGCCTATGACCCCTCGCAGCTTCCGCAGACCAAGGGCGTGGTGAAGCAGTATACGCTGGGCCCGCGCGGCGATATCGACGGCCTGCTGCTCGCCGATGGAACCGAGGTCAAGCTGCCGCCGCATCTCTCCACCCAGACCGCGTTCGCGCTGCGGCCGGGCGATGCGGTCACCATCCGCGGCCTCAAGGCGCGGGCGACGCCTCTGGTCGACGCCGTCTCGATTACCAACGACGCGACCGGCGCCGTGGTGCTCGACCAGGGCGGTCCGGAGGAGCGTGCCGCCGCGTCCGAGCTGGTGACGAGCAAGATCGTCGTGGTGCTGCACGGCAAGCGCGGCGAGGTCAACGGAGCGGTTCTCGACAACGGCGCCCAACTGAGGCTGCCGCCGCACGAGGCGGCGCGCTTCGCCGACCTGCTCAAGCCGGACGCGGCGATCACGGTGCGCGGGGAGAGCATGAAGAGCCCGCTCGGGACGGTGATCGAGGCGACCGCTCTCGGCGCGACACCGGACCGGCTGGCGGAGATCGACATGCGCCCGCCGAGGCCGCCGCACCCCGATGATCGGGCGCCGCCGCCTCCGCCACCGCCTCCGGGTCGGGGGCCGGGTCCGGGCCCGCGCGGCTGACCCATGACGGGCCAAGTCGTATCGCGGAACGGGCTTGTACGACTTCGGGGAACCCGCGAACCGCCGGCGGATTGAAGCGGCGGCCGTGTCCGGACTTTCCCTGATGGTCCGGACACGATCACCGTCCCTCCGCGGCCGGGCAGCTCCCATCGACAGGACAGCGCGCTACGGCACCCCACTGCACAACAAGGCCTCGGTAACGCCCCCGAGCGCCCGTCTGCGCGGTACTCGCCGGGCAGACCCTCCGCCTTTCGGCCTCTCCTCTGCTGCGAGACGACAGCCATGCCCACGCAAAGCCAGACCGGCGCCGCCGCAAGACCGGGCGAACGCTCGCCATCCCGGCGGGCACTTCTCGGCCTCGACGCCCTGAATTTCCTCCTCGCCGACGTGCGCGACGGGCTGGGGCCCTATCTCGCCATCTATCTCATCGCAGTGCGCGGCCCGGAGCAGGGCTGGAACGAGGCGACCACCGGCCTCGTCATGTCCATCGCGGGCATCGTCGGCCTGATCGCTCAGACCCCGGCCGGCGCCTTGATCGACAGGGGCCGCCACAAGCCGGCGATCGTCATCGCCTCGACCGTGGCGGTGACACTCTCCTGCCTCGTTATGCCCTTCATCAGCAATTTCTACCTGGTCGTCGGCATGCAATCGATCGCAGTGATCGCCGGCGCGATCTTTCCGCCGGCGCTGGCGGCGATCACGCTTGGACTCGTCGGGCCCAAGATGTTCTCCAAGCGCGTCGGCCGCAACGAGGCCTTCAACCATCTCGGCAATGCCGTCTCGGCCGCGATCGCCGGCGCGACGGCCTATTTCTTCGGCCCCGTCGTGGTGTTCTGGCTGATGGCGGTGCTCGCCGTCCTCAGCATCGGCGCCATGCTGATGGTGCCGGAGGAGGAGATCGACGACGATCTCGCCCGCGGCCTCGACGAGGCCGTCGACGACGAGAAGCCTTCGGGCCTGAAGGCCCTGCTGCAGAACCGCTATCTGATGCTGTTCGCGCTGCTCTGCGCCATCTTCCACCTCTCCAATGCCGCGATGCTGACCTCCGTCGGCCAGTTGCTGACCCGTGTCGTCGGCAAGGAGCAGGCGACCTCGCTGATCGCGATCTGCATCGTGGCGGCGCAATGCGTCATGGTGCCGATGGCAATGATGGTCGGCGCCAAGGTCGACGCCTGGGGCCGCAAGCCGATCTTCCTCGTCGCCTTCGGCGTGCTTGCGCTGCGCGGCGCGCTCTATGTCGTCTCGGATAACCCGTTCTGGCTTGTCGCGGTGCAGGCGCTCGACGGCGTCGGCGCCGGCATCTTCGGTGCGCTCTTCCCGATCGTGGTGGCGGACCTGACCCGGGGCACCGGCCGCTTCAACGTCTCGCAAGGCGCCGTGGCGACGTTCCAGGGCGTGGGCGCTTCCATCTCCACCTCGCTGGCGGGCGTGATCATCGTCCAGGCCGACTACTCCACGGCCTTCATCACGCTCGCGGCGATCGCCGCCTGCGGCCTCGTCCTCTATCTCGTTGCCATGCCGGAGACCCATGGGTATGGGCCGCCAACCGACCCCGGCGCCATCCCGGCGCCGGCAATGACGGGCGAAAGAGTGGCGTGATCTTCATGACCGACTGGGGGCTCAACGCGACGCAGATCCTCGCGATCGCGATCTTCGTCGCGACCTATGTCGCGATCGCCATCGGCCGGATGCCTGGCCTGCGCGTCGACCGCGCCGGGGCGGCGCTGATCGGAGCCGCGCTCATGATCGGCTGCGGCGTGCTCTCGCTGGAGGACGCCTATCGCGCCATCGACCTCGACACGATCACGCTGCTGCTTGGCATGATGATCGTCGTCGCCAATCTCAGGCTGTCCGGCTTCTTCCGCATGGTGACCGGCTGGGCCGTCGGCAAGGCGCATCACCCGGCGCTGCTGCTCGCGACTGTCGTGGTGACGACGGGCGTTCTCTCCGCCTTCCTGGTCAATGATGCGATCTGTCTGGTGATGACGCCGATCGTGATCACGCTCACCCGCGCGCTCGACCGCAACCCGGTGCCCTACCTCATCGCCGTCGCGCTCGCCTCCAATGTCGGCTCGACCGCGACGATCACCGGCAATCCGCAGAACATGATCATCGGCAATCTCTCGGGGATCTCCTACGGCGCCTTCACGACCGCGCTGGTGCCGGTGGCTGGTCTGGGGCTGCTCGTCACCATCCTGCTCGTGCTGGTTCTCAACCCGCGCGAATATCTGACCAGGAAGGCCCTTCCGACGGTTTCTGTGCCGGCGCACTACCATGGTTGGCTCGCGGCAAAGTCGGCGCTGGTTTCGCTGGCGATGATCGTGCTGTTTTTCCTCGGCCAGCCCGTCGCCAAGGTGGCGATCTGCGCGGCGGCCCTGCTGCTGCTGACGCGCCGGATCGAACCGCGCAAGGTCTATGGCGAGATCGACGGGCAGCTCCTGCTGATGTTTGCGGGCCTCTTTGTCGTCGTGCGCGGGCTGGAGCACGCGGTCTTAACCAAGGAGGTCCTGGCCCAGGCCGCGCATTTCGACCTCGGCAATGTCGCGGCCCTAACCGGCGTCACCGCGGTCCTGTCCAACCTCGTCAGCAACGTCCCGGCCGTGCTCGTGCTGAAGCCCTTCGTCGAGCAGTTGCACGATCCGCAGCGCGCTTGGCTGGTCGTGGCGATGGCCTCGACGCTCGCTGGGAACTTCACGCTGCTGGGTTCGGTCGCCAACCTTATCGTCGCCGAGCGCGCCGCCAAGGACGGCATCACGATCGATTTCTGGACTTATTTCAGGATCGGCGCGCCACTGACGATCGCCACGCTCGCGATCGGCCTACACATGCTGTCCTGACTTCAGGCAACAGTCGAGTACGCTGGGGCCGCTTCGAGATTCCTCAGATCTTCGACACTGACCGTGCCCGCCATGCCTATCAACGGTTTGCCGCTAGGGACGATTTGGGCGACGACGCCAGTCGGCCGGATCGACGATGGCTAGCCAATAGCGATAGAGCCAGTCTCTATTTCGCGACGAACGGGCACTTGCTTTCGGATAGCGGCCAGACCGTTTCTTCCGGCGCAATCTTGCGCACGATCTCGAAATAATCCCAGGGCGCCTTGGAGTCCGCGGGCTTCTTCACCCGCGCCAAATACATCTCGCGCAGCACCCGGCCGTCGCCGCGGATCGTTGCGTTGCGCGTGAAGGCGTCGTTGATCGGCATCGCCTTCATCGCGGCAGCCACCTTGTCGGGATCATCCGTGCCCGCTTGCTTGAAACTCGCCGCCCATGTGCCGGACTGGGGCTCGACTTCCGAACTCTGAACGCCAACGGTCCCGCGGAGAGCAAGCGGAACCGGTCAACGAAGCCATTATCCCAAGGACCGCTAGGGTGCGGTGTAAGGCGGTCTCGGCCCGGACAATGCTGATCCAGCCCTGCTCAGCCCAGGCAATGAACTCAGGGCCATTCTCTGATCGTGGAGTTGCGGGCAAGCACCACACTGGTTCAAGCTTGATGGATAGATTCGAGTCAATATTTGCCATATGGCCATGCAGAAACCCATTCATCAGGCGGCTGAGATCGATCAAAATCGAACTATCGGTGCGGATCTCATTGCGGTGGTCGTCGACGTAGCGGGTCGTGAGCCCCGCGTCCTGACCGTCGAGCACGGCGAGTCCTTGCCCTCTGGTCCATTTGAACTCTCGCACCGTTCCCTGCAGTCCGGCCTTAGAGCATGGGTGGAAAAGCAGACCGGACTTTCGCTTGGCTACGTCGAACAGCTCTACACTTTCGCTGACCGTGACCGAGTCACGAACGATCGCGTGCAAATTTCAATCAGCTATCTGGGCCTGACGCTTGCAGACAATTCCAACCACGCGTTCACGCATGGGTGGCGCAGCTGGTATGAATACTTCCCATGGGAAGATCATAGAGCGGGAAGACCGGCGGTCATCACCGACTTGGTTCTTCCACGCCTTGAGACTTGGGCAGATGGCGCCGAAAGCTCGGCTCGCAAGCAGGAGCGCCGGCAACGTGTCTCTCTGACATTCGGATTGGATGGTCACGATTGGAACGAGGAACTCGTTCTGCAGCGATATGAACTGCTCTACGAGGCAGGCTTGGTCGCTGAAGCCATCCGGGATCGGGCCAATGGCACAGAGAATGACATTCTTGGCCGTTCGATGGTTGCCGATCATCGCCGTATCCTTGCAACAGGCATCGCCAGGCTTCGCACCAAGATCAAATACCGCCCTGTCGTGTTCGAGCTGATGCCGCCGAGTTTCACGCTGCTGCAGTTGCAGCGCACGGTCGAAGCGCTCGCCGGCCGGCTCGTGCACAAGCAGAACTTCCGGCGCCTCATCGAGCAGCAGGAACTGGTCGAGGAGACCGGCGAGACGACCGCGGATACCGGTGGCAGGCCGGCCAAGCGCTTCCGCTTTCGGCAGGCGGTCCTCGCCGAACGGACCGTCGCGGGAACGCGATTGCCGCTTTCCCGCGCTTGACATCTCTTATGCTCATAGTAAGCATATGCCCCTGTTATACTCGCACTGAGCATAATAGGGGGTCGCCCATGCTCCACACGTCCACGACGGCCGCACTCTACGAGCGCGTGAAAGGCGTTATCCCGCCAGCCGAATGGCTGAGCTTCGCCGACGATATCGAGGCCATTCTCGCCCTGAAGCGGCAGCGGAATGCCGTCATCCTGGCGCATAATTACCAGACGCCCGAGATCTTCCACGGCGTCGCCGACATCGTCGGCGACAGTCTCGCGCTCGCCCGCAAGGCGATGTCGACCGAAGCCGACGTGATCGTGCTGGCCGGCGTGCATTTCATGGCCGAGACGGCGAAGCTGCTGAACCCGCAGAAGACGGTCCTGATCCCCGATCTCGGCGCAGGCTGTTCCCTGGCGGATTCCATCACGGCGGCCGATATCCGCCTGCTGCGACAGCGCTATCCGGGCGTTCCCGTCGTCACCTATGTCAACACCTCGGCCGAGGTGAAGGCCGAGTCCGACATCTGCTGCACCTCCGGCAACGCGAAGGCGGTCGTCGAATCCCTCGGCGTTCCGCGGGTGCTCATGCTGCCGGACGAGTATCTGGCCCAGAACGTCGCAGCGCAGACCGACGTGCAGATCATCGCCTGGAAAGGGCACTGCGAGGTCCATGAGCGCTTCTCGCCGGCCGACATCCGCGCGTTGCGGGAGAACCATCCGGGTGTGACGGTGCTGGCCCATCCCGAATGCCCGCCCGAGGTGGTCGCCGAAGCCGATTTCGCCGGCTCGACTGCCGACATGTCCGGCTATGTCGAACGATACAAGCCATCCCGCGTGGTGCTGATGACCGAGTGCTCGATGAGCGACAACGTCGCGCTCCAGCATCCCGATGTCGAGTTCATCCGCCCCTGCAATCTGTGTCCGCACATGAAGCGGATCACGCTTGCCAACATTCGCGCCGCCCTTGAGCAGAACCGCCATGTCGTGACCGTCGCCCCCGAGATCGCCGGGCGCGCGCGGCTCGCTGTCGAGCGGATGCTGGCCGTATGAGCACCGACATCCGGAATCACGAGGACCGGCCCGTCATCGTCGGCGGTGGCATCGCCGGGTTGCTGATCGCGCTTCATCTCGCGCCGGCGCCAGTGCTCCTCCTGTCGCGGGCGCCGCTGGGAACCGAAGCGTCGAGCGCCTGGGCGCAAGGCGGCCTCGCCGCCGCCATGGGCGATGACGACGATCCGTCCTTGCACCTGGCCGACACCCTCGCCGCCGGCGACGGACTGTGCGACGACGCCATGGCGCGCCGCATCCTCCACGCCGCCCCCGGCGCGATCGAGGCACTGGCCGCATTCGGCGTTCGCTTCGACCGCACCCCACAAGGACGATTGCGCCTGGGTCTGGAGGCCGCACACAGCCGGCGGCGCATCATCCATGCCGATGGTGACGGCAGCGGCCGCGAAATCATGCGTGCCCTCGTCGCCGCCGTGCGCTCCACGCCTTCGATCACGGTCGTGGAAGGCGTGGAGGCGCGCCGGCTGGCCGTGGCGGACCATGCGATCCAGGGTGTCTGGGCCAGCGGCCCGGCAGGACGCATGTTCTTCGGGGCGCATCGGGTGGTGCTGGCCACCGGCGGGATTGGCGGGCTGTTCTTCGAGACCACCAACCCGATCGGCAATTGCGGTCAGGGGCTGGCGCTGGCGGCCCATGCCGGCGCAACCCTCGCCGATCTGGAATTCATCCAGTTCCATCCGACGGCGCTCGATGGCTCGGGGAGCCCGATGGCGCTGATCAGCGAGGCGGTTCGTGGCGAAGGGGCGATCCTCGTCGATGAGACCGGTCGGCGTTTCCTCGCGGGGATACAAAGCGCGGAGCTCGCGCCCCGCGACGTCGTCGCGCGCGCCGTCTGGAACCACCTCGCAAGCGGTCATCGCGTCTTTCTCGATGCGCGCGAGCGGCTCGGTCCCGCCTTCGCCCGGCACTTCCCCACGATTGCGGCGGCTTGCGGCAAGCTCGGCATCGACCCGGGACGAGACCTCATCCCGATCCGCCCGGCCCAGCACTACCACATGGGCGGCGTTGCCGTGGACGGGTCCGGCCGCAGTTCGGTCTCTGGCCTCTGGGCCTGCGGAGAAGTTGCCTCGACCGGATTGCACGGCGCCAACAGGCTCGCCAGCAATTCCCTGACCGAGGCCGTCGTCTGTTCGCGCTGGGTCGCCGAGGACCTGGCGGGTACCTTCGCCCGACCGATCCGGCCCGTGCCTGTAGACGATGTCCCATCACCCGATGCAGCCCCCGTGCGCCCGCTGGTCTCGCCGGCGCTTGGGGTCGTGCGCCATGAAATGAGCCTGACTGCCGCCGCGCGGACCTTGCTGCCGCTCGCCGAAGGCAAGAATTCGATGGCCGATCCTGCGGCTGTGGCACTGATGATCGCGATCGCCGCTCTTCGGCGCCGGGAAAGCCGCGGCGCCCATCACCGGTCGGATTGCCCTCACCATGCGGCTGCCGTCAGACGGTCCGACATCACCCTCCGCGCCGCACTCAGGGCAGCGCGAGGCCTCGCCCCCGCGCCAGCGCTGGAAAGCCTTTCATCATGACGCACCTCTTCCCGCTCCCCGCCATCATGCTCGAGCCCCTGGTCCGGGGCGCCCTGCTCGAGGATCTGGGCCGGGCCGGCGATCTGACCACGGATGCGATCGTCCCGAAGGAGCAGCGCGCCACGACCGTCCTTGCGGCGCGCCAGCCCGGGGTGGTCGCCGGTCTCGATCTGGCCGCCCTTGCGTTCAAGCTCATCGACCAGGATGTCGAGATCGCCGTACAGCGAGCGGATGGCAGCGTCGTCGCGGCGGGAGATGTCGTCGCGAGTGTGAGCGGGCCGGCCCGGGCGATCCTTACCGCGGAGCGGACCGCCCTCAATTTCCTCAGCCGCCTGAGCGGCATCGCCACGGCAACGCGGGCCATCGTCGATGCGGTCGACGGCCACAAGGCGAAGATCGTCTGCACGCGCAAGACCACCCCCGGCCTGCGCGCGATCGAGAAATACGCCGTGCGCGCCGGCGGCGGCTCCAATCATCGCTTCGGCCTCGACGACGCCGTTCTGATCAAGGACAACCACATTGCCGTCGCCGGCGGCATCCGCCCGGCGATCGAGCGTGTGCGCAGCAGCGTCGGCCATCTCGTCAAGATCGAGATCGAGGTCGATACGCTGGCGCAGTTAGAAGAGGCGCTGGATCTCGCTCCCGACGCCGTCCTGCTCGACAACATGACCGCGGAGGAGCTGCGCCGCGCCGTCGCGATGGTCTCGGGCCGCGCGATCACCGAGGCATCGGGCCGGATCACCGCCGCGACCGCGCCGAGCGTCGCCGCAACCGGTGTCGATCTGATCTCCATCGGCTGGCTGACCCACAGTGCGCCGATCCTCGATATCGGCCTAGATTATCAAGCGCTCTGACAGCGAGGAACCTCGGAAATGCGATCGAGCCCGGCAACCGGAACCAAGGCTGCCGCGCGACGCGATGGAGCCCTGGATTGAGAGTTCCTGATCCCAGATCATCCGACCCCTTCGTGCTGCTCGAGGATCGGCAAGCACACGAAACACTGTGCTTCGCGCACTGCCACCAGATTATTGAAGCACGGTCCTACGACGCCGTGCCGGCAACCCTGGCAGCGATGCTCGATGCCCAGAGGGCCGGGTACTTCCTGGCGGGATATGCCGCCTATGAGCTGGGCTACATGTTCGAGCCGCGGCTGGCGCCCCTGGCGCCGGCCTTGAACGGACCCCTGATTCAGTTTGGCGTTTTTGACGAACCGCAGCGCTTCGACTGGGATTCCGTCAACGGTTCCGCCTTCGCCGGGTGTTTCTCTGCGTTCTGGACCTTCGATGAGTACGCCGCCCGCTTCAGGCAGGCGATCGAATACATCCGGGCCGGCGACATCTATCAGGTGAACCTGACCTTCCCCTTGACCGGATCCTGGTCGGGCGACCCCGTCGCGCTCTTTGCCGCTCTGCGCGCTTTCCAACCCGCTCCCTATGGCGCACTGGTCGCTCTCGGCCAGGAGACCATTCTGTCGCTGTCTCCGGAACTCTTCTTCGAGACGGAAGGCTCGCTGATCCGCACGCGCCCGATGAAGGGAACCGCGCCTCGCGGCCCCTCCCCCGAGGAGGATCGACGCGCAGCGACAAGCCTGGCCTCCAGCGAAAAGAACCGAGCCGAAAACCTCATGATCGTCGACCTGCTGCGGAACGATCTGAGCCGTGTCTCGGAAATAGGGTCGGTGCGCGTAACGGATCTCTTCAGCGTCGAGCGCTATCCAACCCTGTTTCAGATGACGTCGGGCGTCGAAGCGCGACTCCGGCGGGACATGCAGTTTCCCGATTTGCTCCGGTCCTTGTTTCCCTGCGGATCGGTCACCGGCGCGCCCAAGATCCGGGCGATGGAAGTGATCCGCGAGCTCGAAGCGCATCCGCGCGGCGTCTATTGCGGCAGCATCGGCATGCTCTCTCCAAAGGGAGAAGCGCGTTTCAACGTCGCGATCCGGACGCTGACGCTCGCCCGCTCGGGGCAGGCGACATTCAACGTAGGCTCCGGGCTGGTTTTCGATTCCGAAGCCAGAAGCGAGTACGATGAGTGCCTGCTGAAGGCGGCTTTCCTCGCTAGGAGCGCAACCTCTCTCCGGGCGGCATCGAATGTCCCGGTCGAGCTCGGATCAGGCAGGCGAAACTAGCTGAGCGCTCCAGAGGTTGCCTCACCCGGTTCGGCCCGACGACCTGTCGAATGGTCGCGTGACCGCCGCCGAGACCTGATAATCCGCGGCAAGTCTCATTTCACGGAGGGGCCGTACAAGCCTTATCGCTTCAGCGTACAGCTCATGCGCCTTGTAGGCTGCCAAGGCCGCGTCATCTCGAAACTCACCATAGACAACGATGTCCACCTCGGAGCTGAGCGGGTCCGATTTTCGATTTATGGCGATCTCAAGCGTCTGAGCATGCGGAATTTCGGTCAGGATGGACAGTCCTTGCTGAATAGGCTCGATGTTCTCAGACGACTTGGCGGTAAAAAATACGAAGTGTCGGATCATGGCGAACTCATCTCAAAAGAGGAGGTGGTGGGAGGAGCGTCCCCAAAAGGGGAACACCATATTCAATTAATACGCGCTGTCGTCAGTGTGCGGGCCTCAGTCCGCAACACAATCCGCCAACTCCAGACATCCCCAAGTAGTCGAGCCGCTTTCCGGAATTGCCCTCGTCTCCAATGTCAGTTGCAGCGGGCGTCTTGAGGCAGTCTAGCACCAACAGCGACAGTGGCTGCTTGCCTGGAATCGGACATCACGCTCGACGTCTCGATGAGCGCTGGCGTGGCCTGCCTGGGCACGTCCGCTGTTACGTCAGCGCATTGAAGATCAAACGGCCCGATGTGATCCGCCCTTTCAGGGCTCGCTCACATGGAGCTCTTCAGTGCGCCTTGAGTGACGATCAGCGTTTCTGATTGGCAACGAGCCCGGAGCTGACCAGCCGCACGAGCTTCTCAATCTCGTGATCGAGCTCGCGCCGCGGCACGGCAATCAGCTTCTCCTCCAGCCCGACCAAGACAACGCCATGGACGGCCGAGAACAGTGTCCTGCTGAGCAGGACGCGCTCGGCTTCGCTTCCATCGGGAAGCAGCACGCCGAGCGGCCCGAGGATATGCCGGAACATCGTCATCTGCTCCGAGACGGCCCAGTCCGGCACGGTTGAGCCTTCGGCCATCCGGTGCTCGAACAGAACACGCCAGAGCCGCAGATAGTCGCGGGCGAATGCGGCGTAAGCGAGCGCGACTGCAACAAGGGCGTCCGCAGCCTCAGCCGGTGATGATGGCGCCTGCGGCGCGGCAACGCTCAAGGCCGCATCGAGCCGGGCCAATGTGCGCGAGCCGACACGCAGGACGAGCTCGTCCATATCCTGGACGAGGTTGTAGATGGCGCCGAGCGCACAGCCGATTTCCTGCGCCAGCTCGCGCGCCTTCAAGCCAGCGAGCCCCTTCTCGGCAATGGCCCGCTCCGCGGCGTCGATCAGTTGGATGCGCTGCCGTTCCCGGCGCGCTGCCGTCGTGGTCATTTCCGTCGCTTCCGCCATCTTGCCGTCGCTCCCGCCATGCCGTGAACTATGTTCAAGTCTTTTCTTGAACGCCGTTCAAGTTTGGGCTATGCATCCTTCGTGAACAACGTTCATAACAGGGAAGTGTCAATGCTCAAGATGTTTCTCACCTTCGTCCGCGGCAGCGCCGCCATTGCCGAGGAGCGCTTCGCCGATCGCAACGCGCTCCTCATCCTCGATCAGCAGATGCGCGATGCCACCAGCGCCTTCGAGCGCGCCAAGAAGGCGCTGGCGGTCGCGATCGCGCAGGACCGGCACGAGACCGAGCGCCTTGCTGTCGGCAATGCCCGCATCGCCGATCTTGAAATCCGCGTCGCGGCGGCGCTTACGGCCGGCGACGAAGGGTTAGCTCGCGAAGGCGCCGAGGCGATCGCGGCCCTGGAGGCCGACCGGGACGCTGCGGCGAGTGCCCAGGCGCTCTTTGCCGCCGAAATCGTTCGCCTGCGCCGCCATGTCGGTCAGGCTCAGGCGCGCATCACGGAGCTCGACCGCGGTCGGCGTCTCGCCCGCGCCTCGGAGGCCGTGCGCCAGATGCGACAAGGCCGCATCGAGGCCGGTCGCGCGCACGAGTCGACTCTGGCCGAGGCCGAGCAGACTCTGAAGCGCCTGCGCGAGCGTCAGGTCGAGGCGGAAGCCGCCGAAACCGCCCTCGACGAGCTCGATGGCGCGGCCGCCGCCTCCGTCACCGAGAAGCTCGCCGCCAAGGGCTTCGGCCCGCGGCTGCGGACCACCGCCGACGACGTGCTGGCGCGGCTTCGCGCCCGCACACCCGCTCCGACCATCTGATTCAGCCGCAACCGCCTATCGCCAGGGGAGATCACGATCATGAACCAGAATTCGCAACCTCACAGTGGCGCCTGGGTCAGCTTTACCTACGCTTCCTTCTTCGCCGCAGCGGCCATGGTCGGCGCCGGCATCCTGTTCCTGCCGCTCGACTGGTGGGCCAAGGGCTATCTCGCCATGGGGGGTGTCATGCTCGTCCAGTCCTGCATCACCATGACCAAGACGGTGCGCGACATGCACGAGGCGGCCAAGCTCGTGAACCGCATCGAGGACGCCCGCACCGAGCGCCTGCTGATGGATGCCGGCAAGCCGGCTCTCTAAGGCGGTAACGCAAGGTAATTGCGGCTTAACCGCGAATCGAGATCGGCCGGCACAGGCAAGGGTTGCTTAGCCCGGTCGATGCAACCTCACCGTCCTTTCCTTGTGGGCACGCCATGATCGACACATTGATGCTGAAGCGGCGCTTCGCTCCGCTGTTCTGGGCGCAGTTCTTCTCCGCTTTCAACGACAACTTCCTCAAGAACGCGCTGGTCTTCATCATCCTCTACAAGCTCGCCGGCTCGCATGGCGAAGCGCTGGTGACCTTGGCAGGCGGGCTCTTCATCGCGCCCTTCTTCCTGCTCTCAGGGCTGGGCGGACAGATGGCCGACCGGTTCGACAAGGCGGTGATGGCGCAGCGGCTGAAGCTCGCCGAGATCGGCGCGGCTTCTGTCGCGGTCCTCGGCTTTACGCTTCATTCCGTGCCGGTGCTGTTCGTCGCGCTCTTCCTGTTCGGCGTGATCGCAGCGCTGTTCGGGCCGATCAAATACGGCATCCTGCCCGACCATCTGAAGCGCGAGGAGTTGCCGGCCGGCAATGCGCTGATCGAGGGCGCGACCTTCATCGCCATCCTGCTCGGCACGATCGCCGGCGGCTTGACGGCGCGCGAAGGGGGCGACGCCGCCCAGCTCAGCCTGCTGATCATCATCTTCGCCGTGCTCTGCTGGGGCTCAACCCTGTTCATCCCGAAGACCGGCCCTGCGGCGCCCGACCTTGCTATCGACCGCAACATCCTGCGCTCGACCCGTGACCTGCTGATCGATCTGTGGGGCGACGCCCGGCTTTGGCGCACCGGCGTCATGGTCTCGCTCTTCTGGCTGATCGGCGCCGTGGTGATGTCGCTGCTGCCTTCGCTGGTGAAGAACGGCATGGGCGGCACGGAGATGGTCGTCTCGACCTATCTCGGCGTCTTCGCCATCGCCATCGCAGTCGGTTCCGGTATCGGCTCCTTCCTGTCGAGCGGCCGCATCGTGCTGCTACCGGTTCCGGTCGCCGGCGTGGTGATGGGCCTGTTCGCGCTCGATCTCGGCTGGGCCGTCTCGGGCATCGTCGCGCACCAGCCGGCCCAGGATATCGGCGCCTTCTTCGCGAGCCCATCCGCCTGGCGCGTCGGCATCGACCTCGCCGGCATCGCCATCGCTGGCGGCGTCTTCGTCGTGCCGTCCTTCGCGGCCACTCAGGCCTGGGCGCCGGCCGAGAAGCGCGCCCGCATCGTCGCCGCCGTCAATGTGCTGTCGGCCGCCTTTATGGTCGCTGGCGCGGTGGTGGTCGCGCTGCTGCAGGCGGCGGGCCTGACGCTCGCCCAGCTCTTCCTGCTGATCGGCGTTCTGACCATCGCGGCTTCCGCCTGGATCCTGCGGACGCTGCCAACCAATCCGCTCAGCGACTTCCTGTCGATCTTGTTTCGCGCCTTCTACCGGGTCGAGGTCACCGGCCGTGAGAACATCGCCAAGGCCGGCGACAATGCCATCATCGCGCTGAATCACGTCTCCTTCCTCGATGCGGCGCTGGCGCTCTCGATCCTCGACAAGGAGCCGGTCTTCGCCATCGACCACGGCATCGCCCAGCGCTGGTGGGTGAAACCCTTCTTGAAGCTGACCCGCGCCATGCCGCTCGATCCGTCGCGCCCGCTGGCGACGCGCTCGCTGATCAACGCGGTCAAGGCCGGCGAAACCCTGGTGATCTTCCCCGAGGGGCGCCTCACCGTCACCGGCAGCCTGATGAAGGTCTATGACGGCGTCGGCATGATCGCCGAGAAATCCGGCGCCAAGGTCGTGCCGGTCCGGATCGAGGGGCTGGAGGCGACGATCTTCTCGCGATTGACCCGCGAGCAGGTGCGCCACCGCTGGTTCCCCAAAGTGCACGTCACCGTGCTGGAGCCGGTTGCGCTCACCGTATCCGAGGAGCTGAAGGGCAAGCCACGGCGCCAGGCCGCTGGTGCGGCGCTCTACCAGATCATGTCCGACCTGATCTTCCGCACCACCGATATCGACCGCAGCGTCTTCGAGGCGGTCACGGAAGCGGCGAAGCTCAACGGCAAGGGCCGCGTCGCGGTCGAGGATCCGATCACGGGCACGCTGACCTACAAGCGCCTGCTGATCGGCGCCGAGGTGCTCGGCCGCAAGCTGATGCCGCTGGCGGCCAAGGGCGAAGCGGTCGGCGTGATGCTGCCCAACGCCAATGGCGCGGCGGTGACGCTGCTCGGCCTGATGTCGGCGGCGCGCGTGCCGGCGATGATCAACTTCACCGCGGGCGCCGGCAACATCGCCGCCGCCTGCAAGGCGGCGCAGGTGAGGACGATCGTCACCTCCCGCGCCTTCGTCGAGAAGGGCCGGATGGGGCCGCTGATCGAGGCGCTCTCCAGCGAGGTCGGCATCGTCTATCTCGAAGACGTGCGCGCCACGGTCTCGACCGGCGACAAGCTCAAGGCGCTCTGGCGCCATGGCGAAGCGATCGAAAAGGCGAAGGGTTCGGACCGTGCCGCGATCCTGTTCACCTCGGGCTCGGAAGGCGCCCCCAAGGGCGTGGTGCTCTCACACAGCAACATGCTGGCCAATGCGGCGCAGGCGGCGGCGCGGATCGATTTCGGCCGGCGCGACAAGGTCTTCAACGTGCTGCCGGTGTTCCACTCCTTCGGCCTGACGGCGGGGCTCGTCCTGCCGCTGGTCTCGGGTGTGCCGGTCTACCTCTACCCCTCGCCGCTGCACTACCGGATGGTGCCGGAGCTGGTCTATGGCGCGAACGCCACCATCCTGTTCGGCACCGACACCTTCCTCACCGGCTATGCCCGCGCGGCGCACCCTTACGATCTGCGCTCGCTGCGCTACATCGTGGCCGGCGCGGAGCCGGTCAAGGACACGACCCGGCGGACCTATATGGAGAAGTTCGGCCTGCGCATCCTCGAAGGCTATGGCGTGACCGAGACCGCACCAGTGCTGGCGCTGAACACCCCAATGTTCAACCGCTTCGGCACCGTCGGCCGGATCATGCCGGGCATGGAGGCCAGGCTCGAGCCGATGCCGGGCGTCGAAGACGGCGGACGGCTACATGTGCGCGGGCCGAACATCATGCTCGGCTATCTGAAAACCGAGAATCCCGGCGTGCTCGAACCGCCGCCGGAAGGCTGGCACGACACCGGCGACATCGTCGCGATCGACAAGGACGGCTTCGTCACGATCAAGGGCCGGGCCAAGCGCTTCGCCAAGATCGCGGGCGAGATGGTCTCGCTCGCCGCCGTCGAGGCGCTCGCCGCCGAATGCTGGCCGGGCATGCTCTCCGGCGTCGCCAGCCTGCCCGATGCCCGCAAAGGCGAGCGGCTGGTGCTGGTGACGCAGCAGAAGGACGCGACGCGCGCCGCGTTCCAGGCCTTCGCCAAGGGCAAGGGCGCCGCGGACCTGATGATCCCGGCCGAGGTGATGGTGGTCCCGGCCGTGCCGGTGCTCGGTTCCGGCAAGCTCGACTTCGCCGGCATCACGCGGCTGGTGAAGGAACGCGCCCAAGCTCCCGCAACCGCGGTGGCCTGAGGCGATGCTCGGCTTCTGGCTGAAGGCGCTCAGGCGGCCGACGCTCGATCTCTCACTCGCGACCGCGCCGGGGCTCACGACGCGAATCATCGAGCGGCCGGGCGTGGTGCTGGACGATGCCGCGCTCGCGGCGCTGGTCGAGCAGTTGCGCACCGTGGCGGGTCGAACGCTGGCGCAGGGCGCGCTGATCTATGGCGTCTTCTCCGGCGAGCGCGAACGCCTCAGCCAGAGCATCGTCACTTTGATCAGCGAGACGGCGACCGGACGACCGGTCGCCTTCAATGCGCTGGCGCAGATGCAGCTCTCGCTCAATGGCGAGCCGGAGCAGGTCACGCATCTCGGCCTCGTCATGGTCGATCCGGAGGTGCGCGGGCGCGGGCTCTCCTGGGTGCTCTACGGGCTGACCGTGCTGGTGCTGTTCGTCCGTGGCGGCTTAAGGCCGCGCTGGATATCGAACGTCACCCAGGTGCCGAGCGTGGTCGGCATGGTCTGCGAGACCTTCTCCGACGTTTACCCCTCGCCGGATGCCGGCAGTCGCCAGAGCTTCGCGCATCTGTGGCTCGCGCGGCAGATCATGCGCGGGCACCGCCACGTCTTCGGCGTCGGGCCCGAGGCCGGCTATGACGAGCCGCGCTCGATCATCACCGACGCCTATACCGGCGGCTCGGACGATCTGAAGAAGAGCTTCGATCAGGCGACGCAGCATCGCGAGGCGCGCTACAACGATTTCTGCCGTGAGGCGCTGAACTACGAGCGCGGCGACGACGTGTTGCAGCTCGGCCGCATGGATCTCGCCGCGGCGCGGCGCTACCTGCTCGGCCAGGTCCCGCGTGCCTCGCTGCCGGGGCTGATCGGCGCCTCCGCCTTCCTGTTGCTGCAGAGGCTGGTGCTGCCCCTGGTACACTGGCTCGACGACACCAGCCGTTTCGGCACATTGCGTCCCCGCGCCGCGAGGTCGAAACCATGATGTCCGCCTTCAGCTACGAGCTCTTCACCACCCGCAATATCGGCTTCGTCACGAACGACGAGCAGGCGCGGTTGCGGCAGGCGGAAATCTTCGTCTGCGGTGTCGGCGGCATGGGCGGGGCCGCCTTCATGGCGCTGGTCCGCGCCGGGGTCGGCCGCTTCGTCATCGCCGATATCGACGTCTTCGAGGTCTCGAACCTGAACCGGCAGGTCTTCGCCGATGCGGGCACTGTCGGCCGACCCAAGGCGGAAGCGGCCGCCGAGGCGGCGCGCGCGATCAATCCCGAGATCGAGATCGAGGTGCTCGGGCCTGAGTGGGCGCAGCAGCTCCCCGAGATCGCCCGGCGCTGCAAGGTGATCGTCAATGGCATGGACGACATCGCTGCCGGCCTGCATCTCTACCGCACAGCCAAAACGGCGGGCGCGAGCGTGATCGACGCCTATATGGCGCCGCTGCCTTCGGTGATCGTAGTGCGTCCAGGCGATCCGCGCCCGGAGGAGAGGCTCGGCTTTCCGACCATCGGCAAGGAGTGGCGGACGCTTAGCGAGGACGACAGGCGCGCGGCGATGCTTTGCGAGGTCACGCATGTCATGCTGCATTCGCGCTCGCGCCACCATGTCGATCTCGCCATCGCCGGCGAGGTCGCGGCCGGCCGGCGCAGTCGCATGTCCTTCGCGCCGATGGTGATCAGCACCGGCATGATGATGGCCTATGAGGCGATCGCGCTGACGCTGGGCAAGCCGACCGGCACCGATTGCCGCGGGTGGTTCTTCAATCCCTACCGGCCTGCGGTGGAGCGGCCATTGCCTGCGCCGGTCGCGGCGCTGTTGAAGCCCTTCGTGGCGCGGGCGCTCGCCAAGATGGTGGACGGGTCATGACCAGCGGCTTCGCCAATCCGGCACTGGTCGCCGATTCGATCGTCGATATCTGCGGCGCACTCGGCCTTGCCGTCGCCATGCTGACCTTGCGCCGGCGCGACCCGCGCGGGGCGCTGACCACCCGCTTCCTCGTGGCGATGGGGGTCGTGGCCACGCTCTTCCTGCTGCGCGGCCTGAGCTGGTGGAGCGGCAGCGTGCTGCTCGGACGGCTTGCATTGGCATGTGCCGCACTGTTCCCGCTCGGTGCGCTGATCGTCACCGAGGGCATGCTGCGCCGACATGCGCCCTATGCCGGGAAGATCGCCGTGCTCGCCGGCTCGGTCCTGCTGGTCCTCGCCGGCCTCCTCGGCTTCGATGAACCGGGCCGGGCCTACGATCTGGTGCTGGCCGGCTTCCAGCTCCTGACGGTTGCCTTCTGCGGGCTGCTGCTGTTCCGGCGCGACCCGGCCTCGCTGACCGCTGCCGAGAATACGAGCGTCTGGCGGCTCGGCCTCTGCGCCTTCCTGGTCCTGCCCTTCGCGCTCAGCGACTTCCGCGCGCTGATGCCCGACATGCCGGTCCGACTGGGTGGCGTCGGCGCATTGCTTCTGGTCTCGATCGTGCTCGTGACAGGCGGGGCGGCGCCGACGCGACGGCAAGGCTTCGCCTTGCTCGGCCTGCGCGTCGTCGGGGCGTTGGCGCTCGGCACTGCGGCCGCGCATGTCACACCCGGCGCCGATCTCGCTCATGGCATCAGGCTCTGCGCCATAGCGCTCGCCGGCGTGCTCGCGATCGCGCTGGCGGTCGACGCGCTGTCGAGCTCCTTCGATGCGGCCGCACCCGGCGTCCTCGGCTCACTGGCTCGCTCGCATGCGCAGACGCGGAATGTGCTGATCGCAGAGCTCGCCGGGCATCCGCTGTTCAGCAGTGCCCGCCGACTCGGCGAGGCCGGGCTCGCGGATTATGACCCGGCGATCCTGAAGCCAGCGCTGCGCGAGATCGGCGTGCTCCATGCCTCCGGCAGGAACTGGCCCTGGCCACCGAGTGATCCGGCGGCAGAGCGGCTCACGGCGCTGATGGCGACCCATTCCGCCAGCCATTTGCTCGTGCTCGGCGAGGAGCCGCTCGATCTGCTGCTGATCACCGTGCCGGTGGTCTCAGCCGACCCTGCAACCGAGACGGCCTTGATGCTGGTGCGCCGGCTGCTGGCGGGCGCACCGAGCGGGACTCCGGCATGATCGAGATTGTCAGCAACGATCGCAAGGCCGCCTTCGCCGTCACAGCCGAGGTCTATCCGACGGAGAGCCCCTATGTGCCGCCGATGTGGTCCGATTTCGATCGCATGCTCGATCCCGCGCACAATCCCCTGGTCGCACAGGGCCATGGCCGGCTGGAATTGTTCACGGCGCTGCGTTACGGGCGCCCGCTAGGGCGCATCGTCGCCACGATCCATGACGCGTCCAATCTCCGCCACGGCACGACCCGCGCCCAGTTCGGCTATTTCGACTGCGTCGATGATCTCGAGGTCGCTTCGGCCCTGCTCGGCGCTGCCGAGAACTGGGCCCGCGAACGCGGGATGGTGGAGATCGTCGGCAACTTCAACCTGACGGCGATGCAGCAGGCAGGCGTCGTCACCGGCGGCTTCGGGAACGCACCCTTCACCGACATGATCTTCAGCCCGCCGCATATCGCGCGGCTACTCGAGGCGAACGGCTATGCGCCGACCTTCCCGATGACGACCTTCCGGATCGCACTGGCCGATGTCGATCCCAGCGGCCTGCTCGGTGACAAGCAGCGGGCGATCCTCGCCGATCCCGATTATCGCTGGATGCCGATCGACCGCCGGCACTTCGCCGAGCGGCTGGAGGAATCGCGCCTCATCCTCAATGACGGCTTCGATGCCAATCCGATGTTCGTTCCGCCCACTGCAGAAGAATACCGCTTCCAGGCCGGCGATATGATGTGGGTCATCGACAAGCGCATCTCGACCGTGGTGCATCATCAGGGCGAGCCGGTCGGCGCGATCATCGCGATCCCCGATCTCAACCCGCTGGTGAAGGTGGTCGGCGGGCGGATCGGCCTCAGCTTCCCCTTCCGCTTTCTCTGGCATCGCTGGAGCAACCGGCGCGCCGTGATCGTCTACCAGTCGGTCAGCCGCGCCTTCCACAATCGCGGCCTCAACGGCGCCATGCTCTACAAGGTGACGAGCGCGCTGAAGACGGCGGGCTACACCGAGCTCGGCGGCACCTGGATCGCCGACGTCAACGGGTCGAGCCTCAGGCAGGCCGAGAAGGCGGGAGCAAAGCCGCTGCATCGGCTGCATCTCTTCGCCAAAAGCCTGAGAGGCTGAAGACCATGCTCGACCGCGCCACGCTCGAAGAACTGCTCGCCGAGGTGCGGCTGGCGCCGAGCGTCCATAATATTCAGCCGACACGATGGCGCCTGCTCGGCGACGATGCGCTGCTCCTGCTGGAAGATGTGACGCGGCGCCTGCTTGTGGCTGATCCGACCGGGCAGGATGTCCGGCTCTCGCATGGCGCGGCGATCGAGGGGCTGTCGCTGGCGCTTGGCCGCCGCGGGCTGCAGATCGCTGCGATAGAACGCGACGACGGTCCGGGCGAGCTTCCAGCGCACCGGCCCATTGCCCGGTTGACACTCGCTGCCGGGGCGACAGCGGATCCGCTTGCCGCCGCCGTTGCCAACCGTCGCACCCGGCGCGACCGGTTCCTGCCGGCCGACGCTGCGCTGCATGAGGCGCTCAGGAAGCTCGCGGCGGTGTCGGATCTCGCGATCATCGCGCCCGGCCCCATGGTTTCCGAGATTGCGGAATTGGGGGATCGCGCCGGGTTTCATTTTCTCTGTCAGGACGAGCATCGGCGTGAACTCCTCGCCTGGATGCGACTGTCACCGAGAGATCCCCGCTATCATCGAGACGGGCTCAACGCCGAGGCGATGGCGCTCGGCCGTGTCGAGGCAGCCGGCGCTTCGCTCGTGCTGGGTCCGCTCTTCCCGCTGCTGAATCGCCTCGGCTTCGCCGAGAGGCTGATGCGCGAGCGCGCGAAGACGGAAACGGGCGCGATCGCACTGTTTCACCGGCCAATAGGCGAGGATCCGCTCGAAACCGGGCGCGCCTTCTATCGCGCCTGGCTAGCGATGGAATTCAATGGGCTGGCAGCCTGCCCCATCTCCGTGCTTGCGGACTGGCCGGTCAGCAACGCGCTCCTCACCCAGCGCCATTCGCTGCCAGCGGGACACTGGCTCGTCAACGTCTTCCGCCTCGGCATCGCATCTGCAAGCGGCGTTCAGCGCCGCGCTCGCCTGCCGACAGGAGAATTGATCGTCTGACAGCATGATCGACACCAGCTTCGCATGAGAAGCTCGCCGTCTCAGTGCGGATTGCGGCCTGCCCTCTCGATAACTCTTTCTCTCGGTCCAATTTCAAATGGCCGACAATCCGTTCGCCAAAAATCTGGCTCTTCCGCATTGCATTCGGCGCGGTCTGTTGAGAAGTAGCGCAATCCTTGCCACGGACAGGCGCCATGGCAATCACTTGGCCCTGCTGGATAGTCACCCGCTCGATGCCGGAAACTGCCGAAAGCTTCAGGCTCTGCGCTGTCATTCCCAGCCGGAACCACCACCAGGCGCTGCCTCGCATCGTCTCCGCCCTGGCCGCGCGCAGCATCCCGGTCTTCATCGTCGACGACGGCAGCGAGGCCGTCCCCGCGCAAGCCATCGCTGCCCTGCACGACCCCGCCGCCGGCATCGAGACGATCCGCCTGCCGAACAATCGGGGCAAGGGCGGCGCACTCGTCGTCGCGATGAAGGCGGCCGCCGAGGCCGGATATAGCCACGCCCTCCAGATCGATGCCGACGGGCAGCATGACCTGCAAGAGCTCGATGCGCTGCTCGATGCCGCGCGCGCCGAACCCAGGGCACTCGCCTCGGGTGTACCGACCTACGACCGGTCGATTCCCCGTGGCCGCGCCATCGGTCGCTGGGTCACCCATGTCTGGGTCTGGATTGAGACGCTTTCCTTCGAGATCCGGGACAGCATGTGCGGGTATCGCATCTATCCGCTTGCCGACACCTTGGCAGTGCTCCGCGAGGAGCAGGTCGGACAATACATGGACTTTGACACCGAGATCATGGTGCGCCTGCACTGGCGCGGCATCCCGGTCCTGCAGGTTCCGGTCCGCGTTACCTACCCCGAAGGGAACACCTCCAATTTCCGCATGCTGCGGGACAATTGGCTGATCACCCGCATGCATACGCGCCTGTTCTTCGGCATGCTCCGGCGCCTGCCTAGGCTCCTGCTTCGTCGCCTCGCCCCCGGCGGCCGAGCGCGCCACTGGGCAGCCTTGGCTGAGCGCGGCACCGGCTGGGGACTGCGTTCCATGCTTGCGATCTATCGCGTCTTCGGCCGGCGCGCCTGCTTGGCCGCGCTGCGTCCCGTCGTGCTTTATTTCTTTCTGGCGAGCTCCGAGCAACGCAGAGCGTCGCTGGATTTCCTTTCGCGCATACGCGCCATCAAGCACGAATCTCCGCCGGGCTGGCGCGACGGCTTCCGCCATTATTTCGATTTTGCGACGAAGGCGCTCGATACCATCGTCGGCTGGATGCGCCCGGATCTGGCCGGGCCGGTCGAGATCGTCGGCGGCGAAGCAGCAGCCCCCTATCTCGGAGGCCAGCGTGGCGCATTGCTGATCGTCTCGCATCTCGGCAATGCCGAGATGGCCCGTGCCGCTCTTGCCGACCTCGTCGGTCGGCCGGTGCATGTCCTGATGCATACGCAGCAGGCGCGACGCTACAACGCCCTGCTGCGCTCCGTCAGGCCCGATGCCGTGGCCCATGTCATCGAGGTCACCGAGATCGGTGTCGAGACCGCGATTGCCCTGTCGGAGCGCATCGAACGGGGCGAGTGGCTGGTCATCGCCGGCGATCGGATCCCGGTCACGAGCCGTGGCCGGATCAGCGAGGCGATGTTCCTGAGGCAGCCGGCGCCGTTTTCCCAGGGCCCATACATTCTCGCAGCCCTGCTCGGCTGTCCCGTCCTGACGCTCTTCTGCCTGCGCGAGGGCGATCGTCACCGCGCTTATTTCGAGAGCTTCGCTGAAACAGTCACGCTGCCGCGCAAGACCCGTGAGGAGGCGCTCGCCGGCTACGCCGCGCTGTATGCGAAACGGCTGGAGGGCTATTGCCTGCAGCAGCCGCTTCAGTGGTACAATTTCTACGATTTCTGGGCGCTGCCCGGCGCCGACCGAGAAACGGCCGCATCCGGGCAGCGGTCTCCGACGCGATAACAAAGGTATAGATCACTTATCGCGTCCGATCGGACGCACGGCGATCTAGAGCCGGATCCGATCAGATTGAACCAACCTGATCGGTGAATCCGGCTCTAAACTTAAGTGAGAGAACGCGTTCTCTAACGCCTGCTGACTTTCGATGGAGACGCGCCGTCATTCCGGGCTTGCCCCGGAATCCATCGTAGAGCGCCGCGCCTTATGATGGATTCCGGATCGGCGCCGCTGTCGCGGCTTGTCCGGAATGACGGGACCGTTTCCGTGTAAAACCAGCAGACTCTAACGCCCCAGTTTGACCACCGTCCCCGTCAGGCGCACCGCGGTTTTCACATTACCGATGCCGCACTGATACTGCGTGGTGCTGTGCAGTGGCGTGTCGCCATGGACGCTGTAGATGCCGATCACGGCATTTCCACCCTCCTTGGCCGCCCGCTTCATCAGCTGGTCCAGTGCTTCGGCGAAGGCATAGTGGCAGCCGCCGGCCGTCTCGGCATCGGTCCGGCCGGCACTGCCACGGCGCTGGCTACTCCATTCGCCAATCTTCTCGGCCACCCGCGGATGTCGCTGTCCACCGAAGAAGACCCTGACCTCCTTGTCGAGTGCGGAAACCTGCGGCGAATTCAGCGCGTCCTGCAGAGATTGCACCGACCGGTCGTTGCGCGCCAAGGCGGAGAATGAGGCGAGCGACAGACCGCCAGCCAAAAGGACGAGACTTAGATGGCGCATGTTTTCCCCGCGTCAGGCTAGCCGGAATATCAAGGACGTGTTGATTCCACCGAAGGCGAAATTGTTGCTGATCAGATGAGAGGTCTCAAGCCGGCGCGCTTCCGTCATGACGTAGTCCAACGGCGCGCAGCGCGGATCGACCGAGACCAGATTCGCCGTCGGCACGAAGCTCCCCTCGCGCATCATCTCGATGCCCAGCCAAGCCTCCAGAGCGCCACAGGCACCGAGCGTGTGGCCGAAATAGCTCTTGAGCGAATGGATCGGCATCCCGTCGCCAAAAACGGCGTGGGTCGCCTGGCTCTCGGCGATGTCGCCAGCTTCCGTGGCGGTGCCATGGCCACTGACGAAGCCGATCGCCGCTGGCGCGAGTCCGGCGTCGCTGAGAGCGAGCCGCAGCGCGCGCTCCATCGTGGAGGACTGCGGCTGCGTGGCGTGGTGTCCGTCGCAGTTCGTTCCGAAACCGACGATCTCCGCGTGGATCGTCGCACCGCGCGCGAGCGCCTGCTCGCGCTCCTCGAGGATCAGCGTCGCAGCTCCTTCGCCGATCACGAGGCCGTCGCGCCCCACGTCATACGGGCGCGGCGTCAGTGCGGGATTGTCGTTATCCGTCGAGGTTGCAAACAGAGTGTCGAAGACGGCGACGTCCGAGATATCGAGTTCGTCGCCGCCGCCAGCGATCATGATATCGGCTTTGCCCGCCTGGATCGCCTCATAGGCATAGCCGATTGCCATGCTGCCTGAGGTGCAGGCCGTCGATGTCGGAATGATGCGGCCGGTCATTCCAAAGAACAGCGCGATGTTGACCGCCGCGGTGTGGCTCATCACCTGCACATAGCTGGTGGCGTTGAGCAAGCTGGAGGTTCCGGCTGTCATCAGCTCGGCAAAGCCCAGGATCGGAGCGATCGAACCGAAAGACGAGCCATAGGCAACGCCACACCCCCCGCCGGTCAGCTCGGCTGAGCCTAGCAGCCCCGCCTGCCCCAGCGCCTGTTCCGTCGCATAGACCGCCATGCGCGAGACGCGGCCCATGGTGCGGAGCTGTTTTCGGCTGTAGCGATCCTCGACTGAGAAATCCGTAATCGGCGCAGCGAGCTTGGCGTTGATACCGGTATAGCGCTCCCAGTCCATCCGACGGACAGCCGTCTTGCCGGCGTGAAGCTCCGCGCGGATCGACGGCCAGTCATGTCCGAGCGCGGTAACGCCTCCCATGCCGGTGACAACGACCCGGCGCTTCAAAACATGCCCCCGTTCACCGAGATCACCTGGCGGGTGATGTAGCCGGCCTCAGGTGAGCACAGATAGGAAACCAGGGAAGCGACCTCCTCCGGCTGACCGACCCGCCGCATCGGCACCGTCTTCAACGCCTCGTCGAGCACATGCTGATCGAGCATCCGGGTTTCGACCAAGCCCGGCGCAACACAGTTGACGGTGATGTTGCGCTTCGCCAGCTCGACGGCCAGCGCCTTCGTCGCGCCAATGATGCCCGCCTTCGCTGCGCTGTAATTGACTTGGCCCCGGTTTCCCATGATGCCGGAGACTGAGGAGATCGTGACGATGCGTCCGCCTTTCCGCTCGCTCACCATAGGCATCACGATCGGCTTCAGCACATTGTAAAAGCCCCCCAGATTGGTATCGAGGACGCTGTCCCAGTCAGCTTCGCTCAGGGCCGGGAAGGCATTGTCGCGCGCGATGCCAGCGTTGAGCACCGCGCCGAAATAAGGGCCGTGCGCGGCCATGTCGGCCTCCAGCGCCGCTTGCGTCGCCTCTCTCTCCGAGCTGTCGAAGGAGATCACCCTCCCCTGCCCCCCGGCGGCGGCGATCTCAGCCAAAGTGCTCTCGGCACCCTCGCGGTCGCTGGCGTAATGCACGACCACAGTGAAGCCATCGCGCCCGAGGCGGGTTGCGATCGCTCGGCCGATGCCTTTGCTTGCGCCGGTGACAAGCAGGTTGCGCGTCATGTCTCGCGTCCGGATAGCTGGCCGTCGATCAGGCTGAGAGGGTCTTCGGGCTGATAGACGGTCAATTGCGCTTTCGCCAGCTCAGCCCCATCCTCGCGCCGATGGACCGCGCAGTCGAACTGACCCATGCCCGCGTGGCGGTAGACGGGCCGGGCCAGGATGTCGAGAGCGGTGCCCTCGGTGAACCAGGGCAGAGCGGCTGAGAAACTACGCGTCCCCAGCAGGAATCCAATCTTGACCGGCCGTTGCTCGTCTGCGGCATTGACACCTTCGAAAGCGGCGCAGCTCTGCGCCATCCACTCGATCGCGACATGTGCGGCGATGCCCTTGCCCGCGACGAAGAAAGGGCAGGAAGGCCGGATTGTCAGCCGCGTGCGGATCTCCTGCTCGCTGATCTCCTCCACGGCGTCGATCAGGATCATCGGCGCGCGATGGGGCAGGATGGTTTCGAGCGGATAGGCTGCCGCTTGTCCGGTACGTCTCATGGCGCAGCCCGTCCCAAGACCAGCGCGACGTTGCTGCCGCCGAAGGCAAAGGAGTTGCTGAGCATCGCAACGCGCCCGCGATCCGTGAAGCGATCGCCCGGCTCCGCAAGGCGCAGAGGAGCCAGGCTTGGGTCGTGCGCTCCGTCCCACAGATGCGGCGGCAGCCTGTGCTCCGGATTGTGCTGCCTGGCCAGCGTCAGCCAAAGGAAGGCCGCTTCGCAGGCGCCTGCGGCGCCGAGCGTGTGCCCTGTCATCGCTTTGGTCGAGCTGCAGGGCGTTTGCTCCCCGAACACGTCATGCACGGCCCGGCTCTCCATCGCGTCGTTGAGCGGCGTCGCTGTGCCGTGCAGGTTGACATAGGCCACCTCGGAAGCGGAGCAGCCCGCGTCGCGCAACGCTTCGCGCATCGCCTCCTCAGCTCCAAGGCCCGCTGGATCCGGTGCGCTGATGTGGTGAGCGTCTGAGGTTTCGCCGATACCCATGAACAGCACCTCGCTCTCCTCTCGTTCCAGCAGGAACACGGCTGCCGCCTCACCGACCGTTATGCCGTCGCGATTCCGGCTGAATGGATTGGCCGGATGAGCCGACACGGCACCGAGGGCTTGGAAGCCGCTTGGCGTCATCCGGCAGAGCGAGTCAACTCCTCCTACAATAGCGGCATCGACCAACCCCGCGCGAATGAGGCGACGTGCGACGCCGAAGGCCTTTGCGCTGGAGGAGCAGGCGGTCGCGATGGTGTAGGCTGGGCCGACGAGGCCGAGATAGGCTTGGGCAAACGCACTGAGGCCGCCGACCTCCTGCTGGCGGTAGTCGAAACCCGCCGGCCACTGTCCCGATGCCAGGCGCGTCGCATAAGCTGCCTCGCCCTCGGCGATGCCGGACGTGCTGGTACCAAGGATGACAGCAATACGGTCGCGACCATGACGGGCAATCGCGCCCTCTATGTCCGGACGTATTTCGTCGAGCGCAGCCGCCAGCATGCGGTTATTGCGGCAGTCCCAGGCGGCCAAGGCAGCGGGCAGCGTCGGTGTCTCGCCCAGAGCTTCCGCCACAAGGACGTTACGGCCGGGAACGAGATCGGCGCGCAGACGCATACCGTCACGCGTGCCGCGAAAGAGATGATCGGCAACCTGCGCCTTGCCCTTTCCGACCGGGCTTATGACCCCCATGGCGGAAATGCCGAGATAGGTTGTCACCGCCGGACCTCGACAGACTGGATCTCGACGTCGTAGCCCCAGGCGAAGTTTGTGTAGCGCAGCGAGCCGTTCAGCTTCCGCGGCGACTTGAGATCGAATTCCGCTTTCAACACGTCCTTCTCCCCGCAGCGCACGAGCCGGGCGGTCGTGCTCGCTTCGAGCGTGCAGCCGGCCTCCTGCAGCGCCGCCTTCAGGGCAGCCGGCTGGCCGTAAAGCACCATCATGTCCGCGAGAATCGCCTCGGCGCGCACGCCAGGGGGCAGCCACTCGGCGAGCTGAGACTCGAGCTTGCCGTCGCGCCAGACCAACGTCACGGCACGCCGGCCGAGCGAATCGAGCAAGATCGCCCGGAACTCGTCTTTCCCCATGGCGAGCTGCGCTTCCAGGTTGATCGTCTGCGTGCCAAAGCGCATCACCAAGACTTGGGCGACCTGGTGCCGATAGCCGAACTCCGCCGGCGCGATGGCCTGGATCTGCACGCGCGGGCCGAGCATCACGCGCCCGCCGCTCGCTCCGGTCGGGCTCTTATCGGAGGCGCAGCCGGCCAGCACCAGAAGCACGCCGCTGCCCAGCCACTTGCACCATGGTTGCATCTGTTGCCCTTTGTTTTGAGCAGCCTATAGCACAGAGCGAAGGACCGACCAGTCACTCACCTTGGGTTGTCCGGCCGAGCTGCAACAGGTGCCAGAAGGCCGGCGATGACGACGCCGATCAGGATGGTGAAGCCGAAATTGGCGACGGCCGGTGTGTCTGAAAGCCCGAGCACGCCGAAAGAAAACACCGTCGCCAGCGCCGCCAGCCCGACGGCGAGAAACGTAACGGCCCGGTTGTCGGCCTTGCCTTCAGCGAAGAACACCGAATAGTCCATTGTGAAGGACAGCAGCAGCACCAGCGCCATGGCGGTGAAGAATGTCAGCGGCTGCCCGATCAGGCTGAGCGCGCAGGGAACCACGACCAGCGCCGTCAAAGAAGGCACCAGCGCCCGCACGGCCCCGCGAAAACCGTAGCGCCAGGTAGCCAGCGCGAAGATGATTGTAAGCGACAGACCGAGCAGGCTCAGCGCTCTGACCCGGTAGAGGCCGAGCAGGCTACTCAGATCGGCTGTCGGGTCGGCGAACTTGACGCCGCCGATAGCGGCGACCTCGCGCTTGATGCGCTCGGGATCAGCGACGCCCTGCAGCGTCACGACATGGAGCCCGGGCGCGAGCACCAGCTCGTTGAGAAACGGAATGGCGCGGCCCGCCAGCGCCGTGGCGATCGGCAGGTTATCGGTCGTGGCCGGGGCGAGCTCGCTGGGCTGCAGCCCTAGCGCCTCCACCAGCTCCGCGAGATGGGGCTCGGTGAGCTTCTCCCGGCGAAGGGTCCGGTTCTCTTCCTGACGTGCCTGCGATGGCACATAGGCGGCCGGAGACTGGGCGGTCTTGATCAGACCGGCTCGCTGCCACTCCTCCAGTAGCGGCGCGATCTGCTCCTGGATCTGCTGGGCGTATTCGTCGCTTTCAGCTTCGATCAGGAGATACTGCGTAGAGAGGTTCAGGCCGGTGATGGCCGCAATCATGTTCTGCTGCGCCGCGAGGGCAGCGTCGAGCGGCTGCAGCTTCCTGACGTCGTCATCAAAGGAAATGCGCCCGAAACCAGCCAGCATCACGAAAGCGAGCCCACCGCAGAACGCGACCCGCAGCGCGCGCCACCGCCTCTCGGTCCAGAGCCGCGAAAGCAGCATGACGAATTGAAGGGTCCTCGACGCATGTGCCGGCCGCGAGCCTGTGCTCAACAGAGGCAGCCAGATCACGGTCGTCAGGTAGGAACTCACCAGGCCGACGGCCGAGAAGACAGCGATCTGACGCAGCCCCGGGAATGGCGCCAGCGCCAACGCACCATAGCCTAGCACGGCGATGAGCAGAGCCATGGACAGGCTGGACAGGATTTCGCGGATGCGTTGCGCCGGCGTCCAACCGGGGAGGAAGCCAGTTGCCATGTAGTAGAAGCCGTAATCAGCCGCGATTCCAACGAGCCCGATGCCGAACAGCAGCACGGCAACGTGGACTTGGCCGAAAACGAACAGGCAGGCCGCGAGGCCGCAGGCGACGCCGGCACCGATCACGAGCAGGTTGTAGAGCAACGGCCGCAGGCCACGGAAAGCGATCAAGATGAGCAGGATCGTCGCCGAGAGCGCGAGAGCAGCGAGCCAGGTCGATTCGTCGATCGCCTTGCGTCCTCCCGCTTCTGCGAAAAACACGGCGCCGAGCCGGCGGATCACAGGGCGCTCCGGCTCGGCCAGCGAGGCCTGATAACGATCGAGCGCCGAGACGAGAGATTTCTGCACCGAGAGATCAAAGGGGCTGCCGAGCAACCTGGCCGGCAGCAGCACATGCGTGCCCGCCTCGTCCCGGCGCGTGAGCAACCCATCCTCCAAGGCCAGCCTTGTCGCGGGGAATGGCAGGCTGAAGAGAAAGGACGGCAGCAGCAGGAAAGGGTCCGCCTTGAGAAGCCGCGCGTCCGCAATCGCACCCGGGGCTGCGATCGTGGCCAATGCTCGCTCCGCCAGATCCTGGCCCCGACCGGCGAGGAGCGCTGTCCGATCCGCAGACGACATCAGACCTGAGCGATAGGGGAAGTACAGGGCGCCGAGCTGCTTGATCCGGTCTGTGCTGAACTCCTCACCGACCTGGCCAACTAGACCGGTGTCCTCCAGTGTCTTCGCCAGCTCTGCCGCGCGCGCTCGCGCCTGCGCCGCATCCTTGTGGCTGACAAGCACCACGAAGCGCTGGGCCAGAGAACGCGAAATAAGGTCAGTGGCCTTCTGGCGGGCCGGATCCTGAAGTTCCAACGGCAGCAGCGCGGTTAAATCCGTCCGCAGCCGGCCCGGTTCCTGGAAGCGCACCACAAGAAAGATGCACGCGGCGGTGACCACGAGCAGCCAGAGCAGACCGGCACGCGTGCGCGTCAGCGCTGTGCCCTCGTCAGAAGTTCATTTTCTTCCGCGGTCGGCGCGCCATTTTCGAGCTTCTGGTTGGAGAAACTGAGGACGTCGCGGTCCTCGTTAGGCTTCACAACCTCGACCTCGTCGAGCAGCCGCTGGCCACGTGCATTGATTGTCTTGATCGGCAGATTGGGATCGTCCGGCCTGCGGCTTTCGAGCTGTATGGCCCAGCTCTGTCCCTTCTGTTGGCGTGTCAGGGCAAAGGCGCCCTGCATCGCCTCCCAGTCGCCGGTCAGTGCTGCTCCGAACATCGTGTAGAGCTTCGACATGATCGGTAATCGGCTCGCCTCCAGGCGGAGCGTCTCCTTGCCTTTCACTTCCTGGATGAGCCCGGCTTCGGTCATCACCGTCGTCGTCGGGAAGGGCTTCGTCGTCGTCCAGATGAGCCCTCTGCCGGCGACCAGCGTGAAGACGCCCTGGCTGCGAACAGGATTGGCCAGCCCGCCAAGATAGCGCTTCTGCTCGAAGTTCCCGCGCAGCACCTGCCCCTCCTGCAGCGTCAGACGCTGCGCATTGGCCGGCATCGCCGAGAGCAATGCCACGCCAAGGACAAGCGCCGCAGCGACGAAACGCCGATGAAATCTACCGCGGATCATGGAGCGCCTTCACTTTCGCGATGAACTCGGGAGGGCAGTCGAGCCGCAGTTCGCCGGTCAGCGCATCAACGCAAAGCTGGGTGGTTTGTGCCTTGGTGAGGAGTTCGCCCGCGGCCTCGTCGCTGATCCGATAGCCGATCCGGATGCGATTCTCGAATTCGAGCAGTGTCGCGCGGATCGCCAAACTCTGTCCAAGCCGAGCCGGCTTCACATATTTGAGCCGCATGTCGACGATCGGCCAGACATAACCTGATGCGGCCATCTGCGGGTAGTTGTAACCGATCCTATCGAGCAGCGCGCCACGACCGAGCTCGAGGAAGCGGGCGTAATTGCCGTGCCATACGATGTTCATCGGATCGAGGTCATAGAATTGAACCTGCGTCCGCGCTTCGGCGAAAAGCGACATCTCAAGCGCCCCCCTGCGGTGGCAGGCGGATCGAGCCGGAGGACAGGATCTCGCCTTGCTCCGCATAGTTGAAGCGCAGTTGGTCCCCGCGGCTGACCAGCGTCAGCGTGACCAGTCGACCCGGCAAGAACAGCTTCCGGTATTTCACCTGGAGCGACATGCCCGCCTCGATTGCCAACCCGAGATGTCGGGCAGCGAGACGGATGGCCCAGTCGATCTGGGTCACGCCAGGAATGATCGGCATGCCCGGAAAATGGCCGGCGAGATCGGCAAGATCATCCGGCACGGACAGGTCGATCTGCACGCCGTCGGGTATGGCGCGGATCGACGCGATGTTCGGCTCGGAGGTTCCAGGCCGTTGCGTCATCGGGCGTTGGTCATCGAACAATTTCTCAACGTCGAAGTGGCTGGCCTTGCCAAGCGTTCCGTGCGGCAAGCGTTCGACGAACCGCCATTGCCGGGGCAGGCTAGCCGCTTCGAGTTGACTTGCCAGTGCGGCACGCAGGCGGCGGTTAAACCGGAAAGCCCCCCGATTGGCAAGAAAGCTCGCGCCAGCCGCACTCGGCACGACACAGGCGGCCAGCCGTGCCGGATCGCCCAGCGCGATCACGATAGCGTCGGCCACCTCATCCAGCGTTCTCAACCGCGACTCGACCTCGTCCAGGCTCACGCGCTTGGCCTCGATCTTCACGACCCGATCCCGCCGCCCGAGCAAAGCGAAGGAGCCGTCGGGCAGCAGGCTGAGGTCGTCGGAAAGCAGTGCCTTGTCGCCGGGAACGTGAGCCGCGCGAACCTCCGCTATCCCGCTGGGGGCCAAAGCCACGCTGACGCCGGGCAGCGGTCGCCAGGCAGATCCGGCTGCATCGCGCTCGCGGCTGGCAAGGGCCCCAGTCTCCGTCGAGCCGTAGATCTCCGTAACAGCGCAGCCAAGAAGCCGCTGCGCTTGCTCGGCCGCGACCTGGCCGAGCGGCGCGCCGGCGCTGAGGATGCAGGCCGCCTGCCTTTCGGCCGGCAACGGCGCCAGGCCGTCGAGCCGGTTGAGGTGCGCCGGGCTCGTCACGAAAACGGCCCCGGCGAGGAATTGCGCCGTCCCCTGCTCCAGAAATTCCGGCGTGTCGTCCATAAAGGGCAGGCCCGCCACAAGCGGCCAGATCAGCCGGAAGGCCAGGCCGTAGGCATGGTGATGCGGCACCGTTCCGCCGACCACCTGAAAATCCGGCCTGCGCGCGGCGAAAAGGGCGCTAATCGCGTTCCCCTCGGCAATCAGGTGACCCAGTTGCTTGTCGATACGCTTCGGCTCTCCCGTCGAGCCCGATGTGAAAAAACGAACCGGCGCAGCCCGCTTAATCCGGGGCCAGGGGCGTTCACCGGCCTCGCTAGAGCATTTCCGCGTTTCTCCGAAACGCGATAATGCTCCAAGCCTTTGTTTTGTCGCATTTTCTTCACGCGAACCGGCATCCACTTCGCTCGAAAATGCTCTAACCAAGTCCAGGCGATGGTGAATTCCGGGAAATGCAGGCACCCCGTCGGTCACGAGCAGCGACGTCGTCTCCGCCAGCTGCGCGAGGGTAGCCGGTAGCTCGTTCGCAGCCACGACCACGCGTTTGCCGGCAGCCGCCAACGCAAAAAGCCCGACGGCGAAGGCGTACAGCCCCCTGGCGAACAGAACCGCCTCGTCTCCAGGCAGCTGCTGCAAGCAGCCGGCATTCCGGTTGACGTCGGCGATGAAGTGGCCACGCGAAAGCAGCGAGCCATCCGCTAGCCGCGCAACGGACGCGTCCCGCTGCTCGGTCCAGCCATCGGGCCACTCGAACAAATCAACGCTCATGCCGACAGACGCCGGGCGCGCCGCAACAACCACTCACCGCCAAAGAGTGCGGCAGACACGAGATAGTTCAGCAAACTGGTCCAGATCAGCCAGAGATCCATGCGCGCACTCGCGGCGAGTGCCGCCGCGACCAGTCCATTGACTGAAAGCCAAACGGCCCAGACCAGCGTGAGACCCGCGCAGTATCGGATCGCTTCTTCCGGCAAATGCGGCTGCCTCAGGCGTGCGAGGCGCTCAATCAGGCTAGGCGGGTGGCGCAACGACACAGCAAAGGCCGCGGCGAAGGCGAAGCTCACCATGCTCGGGTAAGCCAGCGCAGCGAATTTTTGATCGATCAAAGCCAGGATGATGAGCCCGCCAGCCGTCGCGAGCATGATCGGCAGGGCAAGCCCGAGCGGCCCATCCGGCGTGAGCACGTGGCGCAAAGCAAAGAGCGCCACCGCCGCGACGATGTACACCGCGGGCGGCACCGAGCCGTGCCCAACATAGACCAGAAGCGGGTAGGCAATGCTCAGCGCGATCAGAATAGCGCGCATGGCGGCGGCCGCCACCGCTTGCTGCTGCTCAGGACTGCGCCGTGGCCATCGCGTCGACTCGGTCGACCACGTCAGCCACGGTGCGCGCCGCCTTGAAATCTTCCGGCTTGAACTTCTGTTGGGTGAGATCCTGGAGCTTCACGATCAGATCGACAGCGTCGATCGAATCGAGATCAAGATCCTCGTAGAGCCGAGCCTCAGGGCTGACTCGATCGGCCGGGACTTCGAAGACGTCAACCAGGTACGCCCGGATCTGCTGGTAGATTTCATCACGCGACATGACGTTCGATGTCTTTCTGCTGCGAGCGGACGAACTGCGCCAGGCTTTCGACCGTCCTGAAATGCAGCTTGATGTCATCCGTGACGGTTTCTATCGTCAGGCCAAAGGTCTTTCGCAGAGCGACCCCAAGTTCGAGCGCGTCGATCGAGTCCAGCCCAAGTCCTTCGACGAAGAGGAGCTCATCGCTGGCGATGTCTTCAGGCTTTATGTCCTCGAGCTTCAAACTCTCGACGATCAGTCTCTTGATGCGCGCTTCCAGTTCGTCCATTCGCCAGTTCACTCTCGAAATATGCCTTGATCTTGCGCACGAGCTTACGGGCAGCAAGGGGTCTTTCATCGACGTCAAGCATATGCCGGACAGATAACATTTCGCCCACACGCACGCAAAACACCGGCCGTTGCGGCGGAATTGCATACCATTTGAGACCCTTCAAGAGGGTTGGCGGCGTGCAAGTGATAGTTGCGAGTTGGATGTCGATCCCGAGCAACAGCGCAATGTTGGCAAAACCCCGCTGCAGTTGCATCGGTTCCCCAGGGGTGGAGCGTGTCCCCTCCGGGAAAATGATCAGGCATTTGCCTTCCTCGACACTCTCACGGCAGGCCCTCAGCAGTCGATCGGACGGAAGGGCGTTGCTGATGTACCCGACACCTCGGACCAACCGGCCGAGATAGGGGCTGTCCCATAGAGACTGCTTCACGATGCATTGCGAGCGCGGGATCAGCGCCATCAGCATCACGACGTCGAGCAGCGAGGGGTGGTTCGCCACGAGCATCCGCCCTGGTGCATCCCGCAACCGCTCGCGGCCCTGGAAATCGAAGCTAGCCAGCCGCGCGAGCCGCATCGCGCCAATATACGACCGGAAGAGCAAGTGGATCAGGTACTGCTTGCGATCACGCCGCACACGCGCCTCACGCGTCGTCAGATTGACGATGGGAAAGATCAGCGTGGCGATGACAGCGCCGCCGCCGAACAGGGCAGCGAAGAAGAATCCGGTTCCCAGCGAGCGATAGACGCGGTCGAGCAGCCTAGGCATGGCGCCAGACCCAGTCCCAATGCTCGCCGTGGGACACAGCTTGCTCCGCTCCCGAGAGCAGAAAGCGCATGAAATCGGCTGCGGACGAAGGAGAATGCTCCGACGTGCGGCTTGCGGGACGCTGCGCCAGCAGGACATCGCCAGCGTCCATCCGCGGCGCATCGAGACCGAGCACGACGACCAGAGGCAGCCCTTCTTCCTGACCGGCCAGCCCGGCATATTCGAAAGGCAGCTTCTCGTCGGCATAGAGGAGAAGGACCGGCGTCCCCGGGCGCTCGGCCAGGCAGAGCGCTGCCTCGAGCAGACCGCACGCGAATGATTCTGTTCCGGCGGCCAGAGCAATGTGGCCCTCGCGATTCTTCGCATGGATCGACAGCAGCCCAGCGAGGCCGTGATGCACGGACATGCTGAATTCGGCCGGCGAAGGCTCCTCCTCTTCCGCCAACGCCTTCAATGTCAGCAAAGAGCGGGCGAACTCGCCGTGGCGGGAGGCTTGGACATAACGTGCCTTTCCGACAATGTCGGCGAAGCCGAGCGCGCCGGAGAGAAGGGTTTGCCCCATCGGCGTCGCCCGGCGCCGCAGCGCCATTGGCAACGCTACCGGCGCGACATAGGCCTCCGCCCGATGCGGGGCCCAAGCTTGCCACTGCTCAAGTGCAGAGCGCTCGGGCGTCCAGGCAAACCAGTTGCGAACCGAAAATCTCAGGGAATGTTCGCTCGGCATCGCAGGCGGCCCTCAACAGCTGTGCGCGGCTTTCGCAGTCGGGATCGTCCGCGCCGGTGGCATTTTCGGACGATGCCTCATAACTTGGGCGTCTCCCGCTCGCCACCCTGTTTCGCGCGCATGTTCGAGATCCCGGCGCTTTCCCTGCCCATCAGCGTTCCTCGCTGCGTTGACCTCCACGGCACCATCGGCCTGGCACTGGTGGAGCGGGATAGCGACGTGATGACGAAGCTCCTAGAGGACTGGTCGCATCCCGCCGAGCAACCCTATGGGCTGCCTTCGCGACGAGCCAGGGCGTTGCTGCGGCATCTGCTCCACGGCGAGATCGCTGATTGCCGCGAGCGTGCCATCCTGCGCAATCAGGATGGCAGTCCCGCTCTGAAAACGCAGCCGGGAGAAACCATGCCCGCCGTTTCGATCTCGCATTCCGGCAGTATGATCGCTGTGGCCTATGGCCGGCTGGCCGGGCTCGGCATCGACGTGGAGCTCCACCGTCGGGATCGCGACATTGACGGCATTGCGGCGCTCGCCTTCGGCCAGGAAGAGCGGCGCCTCGTTGGTGAGCATGGCCCCGAAGCCTTCTACCGCATCTGGACGGCGCGCGAGGCTCTATCCAAGGCGACCGGCCGAGCCTTTACGCAGGTCGTTGATCGGCAGGACTACTTCACGGACTTGCAGACAGAGGTCACCCAGCTTGTGATCGTTGGGCGGCCTCTGACAATTCTGCATGCTCGACCGTCGGATCGAGCGTACCTCGCCCTGGGGTGGCAAAGCAGCGCCTAAAGCGTAGCCTGACGGCGCAACGCGACGTGGGGCCTTCTAGAGCACGCGCCGATCAGATTGCACCGCAATCTGATCGGATCACGCGTTCTCTATCAATAGTTTAGAGACGGATTCACCGATCAGGTTGATTCAACCTGATCGGATCCGGCTCTAAGCATCCATGATGGCATGTGCTGCATGCAGCCCCGAGAGCACGACCGCTTCGACACCTGGCCCTGTCGCGGTACCAGCTCCTGCCAGGAAAAGCCCCGGCACCGGCGACCTCACTGGCGGGCACCACTGGCCGCGTGCAGCACCGTAGATGCTGCCGTTGCTGGAACGGATGTAGTGCTGGAAGGTCGGCGGCGCTGCGACTTCGTAATGCACGATGTGGCGCTCGAAGTCGGGAACAATCCGGCTTGCCGCTGCGATGAGCCGGCGCGCGACCGTTTCCTTTGCATTCTCATAAGCCGGTGATTCCAACCCAAACCATTCTGAGCTGTCCTCCTCACGGAGCAGATGCAGGAGGGTCAGGGCGGCGTGGCCAGGTGGGGCCAAGCTGGGGTCGACAACGCTCGGATTGCTCAGCCCGAAGACGAGACCGCTTTCCTGGACAAAGACGCGGGTTGGTATTGCCGGAACTCGGTCGAGGCCGAAATTGATTAGAATCGCCGAAGGGCCGCGCCGCATCTGCCGCAACCGCTGCCGGTAGCGCGGTGGCAGGTCATGGTCGCCGAGGAGGGAGCCATGGCTGGCCAGGATGCCAGCGTTACTGATCACCACCGGCGCATTGACGATCTCGCCAGTCGCAAGTTCGACGCCCGCGAGCTGGCCATCGCGCAGCACAAAACGCGAGGCGGTCGTCTTCAGCCGCACTGCCCCGCCATTTTGCCTGATCGAGCGGCTGAGCAGGTCGGGCAGGCGTTGGGCCCCTCCAGCCGGATAGAACCCGCCGTGAGTGTAGTAGCCGAACAGCGGCGCCATATCGGCAAGGCTGAGCCGGGCGGCGTCCTCGGTCACATACTCCGACAATATGCTGAAGATACTGAGCAGGGTCGGATTTCGCAGATGGCGCTGCAGCAACTCCGCGAAGGGCTGGCTCGCGGCCTGTGCCACGCGGGCGAATTTGGAAATCCATTGCGCCTGTTCGGCATGTTGCAGCTGTCCGACAGGCCGGAAGCGCGCGGACTCCATTCCGGCATAGATGTCGTCATGGGCCTGCCTGATTTCCGTCAGCACCGCGCGGATTCCCACCGCCTCCTCGGCAAAAAGATCGCCTAGCAGGCGCGACAGAGCCTCCCAATCGCGCGGCATATCGATCGTCACGCCGTCGATCACGTAGCGGTGATGGACCGGCAGCCATTCAAGGCCGTCTTCCTCGCCAATCGTGGCGAGCAGTTGGTGCAGCGGCCTCCCAGGGCCCAGGCCGCTGATGTCCTGTACCCCGGCATCGAAAACGAAGCGGCGCGCGACACGCTTGCGATCGCGGGGCTTTCGGACCCATGAGGTCATGCAGCCGCCGGGCCGGTCATGGCTTTCCAACACCAGCACCTTGCGCCCGCTGCGCGCAAGGACAGCCGCCGCCGCCAGCCCGCCGATCCCGGCGCCAACAACGACCACATCGACAGATTGCTGTCTGGATTGCGCCAATTGAAATCCCGCTCGCACCTCGAGGCCAATTCGAAAAGGCCTCTAGATCAGCGCCGCTAGGGCCTACAAGGGGCCGCTCGCCATACCCGCTACGCCAGGCTTCAGATAGCGAGAAATCTTGTCGAGCTCCGGAAATGAGTTGTGTGGGCCTTTGAACTTCTCACCCGCCTAAGGCCCGAAGGCCGCACTCGCCCCGCTCTATGCCGCGCTCGACGACACGCAAAAACGGACTGCCAACCAGCTTCTCTTCCCTGGGGCGGTGGGCCGTTGTGATCGGCCGCTAGAGGCGGCCCGGCCAAGAGCGCGAAGGTTGGCATGCTGCCCGACAGTTGACCTTTGGAAAGGTCTCGGTTCATCGCGTTTTGAAGAGCGCCGGCGAGACGGCGGCACTATAATTGGCGTTGCCCAGTCAAGGCCGGAGCGAAGGGAGCGACTCGGCGCCTCGGCCTGACGTGGTCCAGCATTGCGCTCGAGAGCGGATAGAGAGGAAGCCCGCGGGGCTGCCTATCCAAAAAGGGAGGCGCTCATGAGAACCTACTGCTTGTTCCAGGCCGTGAACTCCCCTGACCTACGCGGCTTCACAGATGAGCCTACCGGCGCCAGTTTGCCCCCGGATCTTGGGCCGTGGACCCTTGTGCAAGAGATCGGGCCCAACGAGGAATGGACTCCCGCGATCAGCAGAGCGGTCGTGGCGGCCGATATCATTGAGAACGGCTTTTATCTCTGGGGCCCCGTCGAGCATGCGGCCGGCCACCTGATCATCGAAAGTGATCGCGTCGAAGGAACTGCCGTGTTCGACAGCAAGAACGATCAGATCGGCACCATCAAGCGGTTGTTGATTGAGAAGGTCAGTGGTCGCGTTCTCTACGTCGATGTGACGTTTGGAGGAATTCTCGGCATAGGCAGTCGCCACGTTACGATCCCATGGGAAAAGCTCGCCTACGACAAAGAGTTGGAGGGGTATCGCACCGACATTACCGAGGCCGAGGTCCGAGCTGCCGCGACCTTCAATGGGGGCGAGGGAATTTCGCCGGACCGGAAGCGCCAGTAGGATATGATGTGGCCTGCCCCGCAAGGCCGTCTCGACCTGACGCTTGAGAAGCTGATCCTCGCGGAGGCTGCTCGGGGAACCGAAGGTCCGCGTCAGCGAAATTTCTGAGCCCCGGGCAGCCTCCGCGAGGATTAGCCAAAGATTGAGTAGAAGCCTACTTGTGAATGACGAAGCCGTCTGTTGAGCGTAAGATTTCGTTCGAAGCCTTCCGCCGAGGGCAAGTTTCGAGGAAAAGCGCATGAGGCACAGCAGTCGCCCTCGTTCGCGCGCTCATGGCAGTAGAGGCTCAGGCGGGTATCTGCGCTATCATTGCGGCGCGTGCCGATATTTGCCCTTCTCGAATATTCGGCGCCGCCCGATTGGCAACAGATCACAAAATTCCGTCCGATTTCGAGATCAGCCATTACGGAAACGCATTATCCGCTGATTGGCAACGTATTCTTACGTCTATGATATAATTATGTTATTGTATTTACTATGAGCCCGACCAGCAAGAAAGATAAAAGTAATCGTTATAAAATCTAGTACCCAACGCTGGATCGCACCTCGAAACAGGGAGGAAATCGACCTATGCCGTTGCTGGAGCTTCAAGGAATCTCAAAGCACTTCGGTGCGATCGAGGCACTCAAGGGCATCGATCTGGCGATCAATGCAGGTGAAGTCGTCGGTCTGATGGGCGACAATGGTGCGGGCAAATCGACGCTGGTGAAGATTGTCGCCGGCAATTTTCTTCCGTCCGAGGGAGAACTTCGCCTTGACGGCAAGGTCAAGCATTTTCGCAGGCCGGTTGATGCTCGCACTGAAGGTATCGAGGTTGTCTATCAGGATCTCGCGCTGTGCGACAATCTGACCGCGGCCGCCAATGTGTTCCTCGGGCGTGAACTGAAGCGCCGCATCGGTCCGCTGAAGATCCTTGACTACTCGGCGATGTACGCCCGTGCGGCCGAGCTGTTCAAGGAACTCAAGTCGGAAACCCGGCCCCGCGATCTCGTGAAACTGATGTCCGGCGGCCAGCGCCAGGCTGTGGCGATTGCGCGGACACGCCTTGCCAATGCGAAGATGGTGCTCATGGACGAGCCGACGGCGGCCATCAGCGTTCGGCAGGTCGCCGAGGTGCTGGATCTGATCCACCGGCTCAAGGATCGCGGTATCGCGGTTGTCCTCATCAGTCACCGCATGCCGGACGTGTTCGCGGTCTGCGACCGGGTGGTCGTGATGAGACGAGGACGCAAGGTCGCCGACAAGGCGATTGCGTCGAGTTCTCCTGAAGAGGTGACGGGACTGATCACCGGCGCCATCCAGGCCGCCTGATGCTGCGCAAGGAGCCCCCCATGTCGAGCGCTACGATCCGCCCGATTCCGAGCAGTGTCGCCATCGAGGACGTCACGGGCCTCAAAGAGCGGAGTCTCGGGCAGAAACTGCTCTCGAGCCAGCCCTTCTGGGTGACAATCGCTCTCATCGCCATGGTCCTCGTGATGACCTGGTATCAACCGGAGGCGTTTGCCTCCGCCGATAACTTCTTCAACATCACGCGGAATTTCGCCTTCATCGGCATCATGGCCATCGGCATGACAGCCGTCATCCTCACTGGCGGCATCGATTTGTCGGTTGGGTCCATCATGGGGCTCGCCGGCGTCGTGTGCGGCCTCGTCCTCCAGGCCGAAGGCCATTGGCTGCTCGCAGTCCTCGCCGGTCTTCTCTCTGGTGTGGTTGTCGGGGTCGTGAATGGCGTTCTGATTTCCTATGTCGGCCTTCCGGCCTTCGTTGTCACGCTTGGCATGCTGTCCGGCGCCCGATCGCTTGCCATCGTCCTCTCCGAAAACAAGATGATCTATGAATTCGGCCCTTGGGGAGACACCTTCAACGCGATCGGTGGCGGTTCAATCTTCGGCATTGCCAACCCGGTCTGGGTGCTGCTCGTCCTGGCCATCATGTTCAGCATCATCCTCAACTTCACCAGCTGGGGCAATTATCTCTACGCTATCGGAAGCAATGAGAACGCTGCCCGCCTGACCGGCGTGCCGGTCCGGCGCATCAAGCTGCAGGCCTACATCGTCTCGGGCCTGACGGCCGCGCTGAGCTCCGTTCTCATCGTCGGGTGGCAAGGTTCCGCCATCAATGCACTCGGACAGGGTTACGAATTGCGAGTGATCGCTTCGACCGTGATCGGCGGCGCGGATCTGATGGGTGGCCAAGGCGGAGCGTACGGCGCCGTGATTGGAGCTGCGCTCATCGAGGTGATCCGCAATTCCCTTCTCATGGCCGGGGTCGACGCCAACTGGCAGGGCGCCTTCGTCGGCCTGTTCATCGTGTTGGCGGTTCTGCTGCAGCGGATCCGCGGCAAGCGTTCGGCATGATGAATGCCGGACAACAATAACCACCAGGAGGAGACGCTCATGAAAACGCTGACTTTAGGTGTCGCCGCGCTCGCACTGCTCGCTGTGGGGGGCGAGGCCCAGGCTCAGGGCAAGAAATACACCTTCGCCCTGGTTCCCAAGAACATGAACAATCCCTTCTTCGATCAAGCCCGCGATGGCTGCAAGAAAGCCGAGAAAGAACTCAATGGCGCGATCGAGTGTGTTTACATCGGCCCCGGCGAGCATGGCGGCGGCGATGAACAAGTCCAGGTCGTCAACGATCTGATTGCCAAGAAGGTCGATGGCATCGCCGTCTCTCCGTCAAATGCAGCAGCGATGGGCAAAGCACTCGAGGGTGCAAAAAGAGCAGGAATCCCGGTTCTAACCTGGGATTCTGACCTGCTTGAGAAGGACAAAGCTCTGCGCGCCGCCTATGTGGGCACGTATAACTATGACATTGGCGTCAACCTCGCAAAGATCGTCCAGCAGATCAAACCGAAGGGCGGCACGATCTGCATCCAGTCGGGCGGGGCGGCTGCTGCAAACCATAACGAGCGCATGCAAGGGATTCGCGATACGCTTTCTGGCACGAAATCCGCCTCCGCTCCTGGGACAAGGCTCTCCGGCCAGCATGGCTGGACCGAGGTCGCGGGTTGCCCACTCTATACCAATGACGATTTCCCGCTGTCGGTGCAGCAGATGGAAGATACGCTCGGCAAGAACCCCAAGCTCGATGCCTTCGTGCCGACCGGCGGCTTCCCGCAGTTCATCCCTCAAGCGTATCGTAAGGTCGCAGAAAAGTATAAGGCCCGCATCGATGACGGCTCGCTTGCACTCGTTGTCGCAGACACCCTGCCCGTCCAGATGGACCTTCTGAAGGCAGGACTGTCCAAGGGGCAAGTTGGTCAGCGCCCCTTCGAGATGGGATACAAGACCATGCTGTTCCTGAAGGACATGAAGGACGGCAAGCCCGCTCCCAAGGATCCCACCTATACTGGTCTCGACGTCTGCACGCCGCAGAATGTCGCGAGCTGCGTTGGCTCCGGTAGCTAGAAGCGATGAGACTTAGCCGGAGCGGGATAACATCCCGCACCGGCCTGCAATCGACGATCTCTGGCCAGTTCGGCGCGCCGCGTGATCAACTGGCCCGGCGCCAGCCTTGAGCGAGCGCCAGTCGGTGCGCGTTCGTGTTGTGAACATCGCTACGTGCTCCACCTCATTACGATCCTCCTGCCTGTCTCAAGACATGAGTTGGGGTCGTCAGTTCAGTAAGGGTGGATCACGGTTAAGCCGCGTCGAGTGTCCCGAAGAACTCGCTGACCTTACTTCTGATCCTTCGTGCTTCGCCGTCGAGGTCGCGAGCCAATTCCATCACGTCGATTGCGCTGGTGTTTGACAAGTTGGCCGCCTGGCGCACGGCCCTGGCGCTGGACAGGACACCCTGCGCATCGTGTGCCGCCGCCCGGATGGTAACCGCGATCTGGGCGGTCGAGCGGCTCTGCCTGGCTATCCCGTCGGAGGCGCCCTGGCCGATCGTCTGCGTGTCCAGCATCCGGCCCCGGATGCTGTGGAGTGCCTCGATGCAGCGCTGGCTCGCCAGTTGGATCGCCTCGATCTGGCGGCCGATCTCGCTGGTCGCGCCGCTCGTCTGCGCGGACAGCGACTTGACCTCGGAGGCGACGACCGAAAAGCCGCGGCCGGCCTGGCCGGCGCGGGCCGCTTCGATCGTGGCGTTGAGCGCCAACAGATTGGTTTGGCTGGCGATCTCGCTGATCAGCGCCGAAACGTTGTCGATCTGGTTCGTAGCTTCCGCCAGTTGCGTAATGGCGAGGTCGGTGCGGTCGGCTTCCGCAATCACGTCGGCGGCGGCGCTGACCGAGGCCGCCACGCGTGCCGCGATCTCGTGTCCGGCGCTGGAAATACTCTCGGCATCCGCAGCCGCGCTGGCGACATGGTCGGCGGCGCGGCCGGAGGCGACCTCGGCCCGCTCGCTGCCTTCGCGCGCGTGCCGGGCCGCCGCCATCATGCTCTCCGACAGGCTCGCCACACGTTCGATCATCTGGCCGAGCCGGTCGAGCGAGCTGCGCAATTGCGCGTCGAAGGCCGTCACGCGGGATTTCATGGCGGCGTCGCGCCGCAGCAGCGCCTCGCGCGCATCGCGGATCTGCAGTTCCTGCATTTGATCGGAGGCCGTCTTTTCGGAAGCCGCAAGTTCGGAAAGCATGACGCCGTGCTGCCGCAACAGCTTGGCGATCCAGAAGGTCAGGAGGCTGATCAGGAAGACGAAGAAGGAGACGATGCCGCCGAGGAGCAGCGCGCGTTTCCTCCAATAATGAAAGACCAACTCTCCGGGCGCCGCGATACTGATCTGGAGGGGGTAATCGCGAACAGCCTGCGCTGAGATCAGCCCCTCCTCACTGTCTTGAGGGCCGGCGATGTGGGTCCCGACGAACATGGCGCCGACGGGTTCGGCCGCCTCCGGCAGGTCGCGGAACAGGGCGGAACGGCCGGCGAGGGAGCGGGCGCCAGCGTCGTCATTATTCGGCAGGCTGGCAAGCAAAACGCCATCGCGGCGAAACAGCGCGACATGCACGAGCGCATCGGCCCGCGCCTTGTCGTAGAAGGCACTCAAGAAGCCCGTCTCGATTTCGACCATGGCGAGGCCGACCACGGCCCCGCTCCTGTTCTTGATCTTGCGGGACAGGGCCATCGTCCTTCCTGCTGCGCTTGGGCCGGGGGCAGGCGCGGCCAAATGCAGCCCAAGCGCAGGATCGGCCATACGGGCCCGGAAGGATTCTCTGGCTTTCAGGCTGACCGGAGGCGGGGGGAAGGACCGTGTCGAGTTGACGACTTCACCTTGGATGTCAGCGATCGTCACCGCTGCGATCTGTGGGATAGCGCGGGAGCGCTCTATCAAGGCATCGAAATGCTGGCGCGTGCCGAACTTCGCGCGAAAATCGTCCGGCGAGGCTATATCGGCCCCACTGCCGGCTTCGGACCAGCCGCGCAACACCAGATCTGCAGTCGCGAGCGTCTGGTGGGTCTGTTCGGAGAGCAGCGCCGCGAGTGTACTGAGTTGCTGCCGTGAGACGTCGATTGCAGTCTGGCGCCCTTGCCAGAGCGCAAATCCGGCGGTCACGGCAATGATGGTGGCTGCGACCAGGCCGCTCCAGGCCATCAGGCGGGCGCGTTTGCCGATGGTTTCGCGCATGTCGGGCGCGAGGAACTGGCCAGCCGGCCTTGCAGCATCCGTCTTCACTGGCGCGAACTTTTGTCCAATTGAGAGCCTGGGCGCGATGGCTGGGTCAGTTGAATGTGGCGGAGAATGGTAACTCTCGCATTAAGGCTTTATGTACCTTGAGAGTTCGGGGCCCATTTCGGCCTGACGCCTCGACGCTTCTCATCTGGCGAGACGGACAATCCAGGCCGGATCTCGGATGCCGGCGACGCCGACGTTCGGGCGACACTCTACGCGGCCGCGAACGCCATGCTGATGCGCTCGATCACTCTGGTCGAATCTGAAGGCCCGAGCAAGTTCATCGAACAGGCTGGTCAGCAGCCGGCGCATTGCCGACGAGAGATTATTCGCCTGATCAGCCACCTCAGCAGATCCAGCTCGAAGACGCCGACTCCCTGCCGGATGGCGACGCCGCATTCAAGGCAGAAGCCTCGCATCTGGGTAATCAGCCGCGTGCACTGCATCACCATCTGATCACGTACGCGGGGCAAAGACCGGACCATGTCGATGCGACTGAACTAACCCGTGGCCTTGAACGTCGCGACTTGCATCACCCAGGCCGCGGATCCTGAGAGCGATGCGGTGGCGCTGTAGCTTCCGGTTGTCGTTACGAACCGGTCTTCGGCAATGTCGAGATCTGGTGAAGTGATGATACGAGTTGTGAAGCCGCTGCCGGCTGCGGAGAATCCCCCCGTCGTTGTTCCTGCGCCGACGATAAGTTCTCGTGCTGCCGTCGTGCTGACCGCGCCGCTGTTTGCCGAGTTGCTGGTGCCCGACGCCGATGCGCCGGCATCGAACGGGTTGACGGGATCGAGGCCGCTATATTCGAGAGCGCGGACATCGACAAACTGCGTGGAAGCATTGAAGGTCACGGTCACCGTGTTGGTCCCCGCGGCGGCGGCCTTGATGTTCTTCGCGTAATAGATGGCCTGGCTGATCCCGCTTCCGCGCGCGGTCGGGACAGCAAGCTGATATACGTTGCCCGCAGAGTCGGTGACAGACGAGATGTTGGATGTCGTGTTGTTCCAGCCGATTACGAGAATATTGGTATCTCCAGCCACTTGCGCACCGGCATAGGTTACCGGGACCTGCGTCTGGTTGGTTTGCGGAGTTGCCGCACTCACTTGCACGAAGGCCAGTGGCACCGGCGCTGTGACGGCATTGTAGGTTGCAGAAAAGCTCGCGCCTCCAACCGGAACGGCGATGACGTGATCCTGAGTGCCGCCATCCGACCAGGATGCGAAGGTGTAGTTGGTCGTTCCGATCGTCGTGTTGCGTGCTTCTATGTCGTGCTGGAAGCCAATGAGTGTGTCGTAGGTGAAGGGCGTGGTGTGCGCGATCCCGTCGAGGTAAATTGGAAGCCCGCCTGGCGTGGAATTAAAGGTGAGATTGACCTTGTCCGGGAAGACTGTCGCGGACTGAGCCGATTGCAGCCCGCTGGTATCGGTGACTGTCAGTGTGATGCGATATCGCGTGAAGCCGCTGAAGTCGTGCCCAGAGGTCGGGATCGTGAGCGTGCCGCTGGTTACACCGGTGATGGGAGCGCCCGGATGAACATGGCCTTCGTGGAGGAAGTCGATATTCCAGGTGTAGGCGCTAGCCGGCAGTGTGCCGTCCTCGGCGTCGGTCGCGGTGCCGCTGAACGAGATGACGTCACCCGCCCTGAACAATGCACCATCGGACGGAGTGGTGGTGAGGGTTACGACCGGACGATTTCCGACGCTGATGCTCAATGGCGCTGAAAGGGTGGAGTTCACGCCGTCTGAGACAGTAAGCCGGGCCTGATAGGGGCCGGCAACACTATAGGTGTGCGTCGGGTTGGCTGCGCTCGAATTCGTTCCGTCCCCGAAATTCCACGCATAGGTAAGCGGCTTTCCTTCAGGATCCGATGTGCCGGCACTCGAGAAATTGACGGTGAGCGGCGTCGGTCCTGTGGTTGGAGTGGCAGAAGCAGACACGACCGGCGGCAGGTCGTCACTGATGTAGCTGATGCGGTGGATCTTGCTGACACCGTATGTATTGTTCAACTCGGTGAAACCGAGATCGATATAGTAGAGGGCGCCGTCCGGGCCTTCAGTCAAATACACGATGTCGCCATAAGGGCCGTCGAGCGCTCCATTCGCGGGCTCGAAATTGAAGACGCCGTTGACATTGCCGTTGCCATCGAAGGTCAGGCGGCGAATCCAATTCTGCGTGTAATCAGCGAAGAAGTAGCTTCCCTGGTAGCTGCTCGGAAACTGAGTGCCATGGTAGACGAACCCGCCCGTGATGGATGAATCGCGTCCATTGTGGGGATAGTAGTAAGCTGGCGCGGTATAGGCGGGATTGCCGTTCGGCGCTTCGATGTTCGGCCAGCCGTAGTTCGCGCCTCTTGCCCCTATATCAACTTCTTCGATCGCAGTGCCGTAATCATTCCCGCCAACGTCGCCGATCAGTAGTCGGCCTGTCGGCGCGTCGTAGTAAGCCCGGTAGGGATTGCGCAGTCCCAGCGCCCATATCGCGTCGTAATTGGGACCGCTTCCGTCATAGAACGGATTGTCAGTCGGGACGGTGCCGTCCGGATTGATCCGCAAAATCTTCCCGCGTGGACTGGTGAGAAGTTGCGAGTCACCCGGGGCGTAGTAGTGGTCACCCGTCGTTAGGTAGATTTTTCCATCGTTACCAAAATTGATCGCGCCGCCGCGATGGTCTTGCGCGTCGACGTCGTCATTCGGGTCCTGGTAGAGGACCAATTCACTTCCCGCAATCGTGCCGGTGAGAGACGCATTCGCAGTGAAGCGCGACAGGCGATCACGATGCGGCGACGCAGCTGTATAGAAGACATAATAATAGTGGTTGGTGCTGAAGTTCGGATCGAGCGCCAGATCCAGAATTCCATAGTCGACTTCGGTGCCTATTGGAGCGACGTTCGTCAATTGCAGGAAAGGCGTCGGGTCAGGCTGCGTATAGGGTGCCGGCACGACTTTGATCGTCCCCGCCAACTCCGCCACCAGCATGCGGCCGTCGGGCAAGAATTTCATCGCGGTGGGAAGATTGAAGCCGGTCGCCAGTATTTCGTTCTGGAAGAAGCTCGCATTGGCGACGGTAACGCTGACGGAAGCGGATGTCGTAAAATGGCCGTCCAGATCGGTCGCGATGGCCGTCAACACATGTGCACCGTTGCTTACCGCGCGGGTGTCCCACGCAAGCGTGTAGGGCGCTGTCGTATCGGGCGAGCTTGTCGCCACATTGTCGACGTAGAACTGAACGTTGGCGATGCCGGTGTCGTCGGTTGCGTTGGCTGTCACATTGACGATGCCGCTCACTTGGGCGCCGTTGGCCGGGACATCAATCGACACCTGCGGCGATCCGGCAACCGGGCCGCCGACGGCTGTGGTCATATCCGACTGAATCTGCGTCTGCGTGAGCACGCGATTGTAGATCCGCAAATCATCAAGCAATCCCTTCTGGAATTGCGCGGTCGAGGCATCCGCTCCGATATTCATGGCGTTGCCGCGAGCCGTGATCGATGCGGAGAGCGCCTGCGTGTTGACGAGGGTGCCGTTGACATAGGTCCGCACCTGCGAGCCATCGAACGTGACGGCAAGATGGGTCCACTGATTGAACGGTAACGTGGTGCCCGCCGCGGCGATGCGCGGCCCACTGCTTGTCCCTATGTAAAAGTCGGTTCTGTTGCCGCCGCCAAGCTCCAGGCCATACTGATAGTAAGGCGAGGACATTGTCGTATTCCAGAATTTCCCGATCACGACTGAATCACCGCTCGCCAGCGGTTGGGGATTGATCCACATCGACAATGTCAGCGCGTTGCCAGAAATATTGGTCGAGGTGGAATTCGGGATCGTGATGTAGTCGTTGACGCCGTCGAAGCTCGCGGCCTTGCCATGCTGGCCCGCCACCCAGGCAACGCCATTGGCCAGCGTCGCTGTATTTCCCTGGCCAGAGGAATCGTTGGCTGTCGCGCCAACTCCCTCATCGAAAGAGTAGGCCACGGCTATACCGGCGATCTGCGTGTTGGATACCGTCACCGTGACAGGTGTGGAGTCCGCGGTGTTGTTGGATGTGTCGCGCGCGCGCGCGACGATTGTGTGCGCTCCGTTGGCAACAGTAGTTGTGTCCCAACTGACGCTATACGGAGCCGTCTTGTCCTCGCCTCCGCCGATCGCGACATTGTCCACTAGGAAGGTTACGCCGCCGACGCCAATGTTGTCGGATGCATTGGCACTGATCGTCACCACGCCGGAGAGCTGCGCAGATCCCGTCGGCGCGGTGATGGTGGCTGAGGGGGGCGTCGCATCTGACGCAGCGGCGGTCTTAAATGTGCTGTTCGCGCTGATCGCTTCGTTTCCGGCGGCGTCGATCGAGCGGACGCGATAATTATAGGTGGTGTTGGAGGCAAGACCGCTGAGCGCGACGCTGTGCGCTGTCACCAAGGTCGGATCAAGCGTCGTCGTCGTGCCATAATTTGTCGTGAGTCCGTATTCGACGCGTGAAGTCGCAACCTCGTTGCTCGTCCATGTGATCTGCGCCGAATTGCCGGTGATGTTGGTTGCGGTCTGCGCCGAAATCGTTGGGGCCGTCGTATCGAGGATGATGGTATCGGTGGCGGCGGTCGACCAGTTGCCCGCGGCATCTGCAAACTGGACATAGACGGTCTTGGTGCCGGCTCCGCTAGAGAGCGTCCATGTCTTGGTGGATGCGAACGCCTCAGCGGTCGAAAATGAGGTGCCATTGTTAGAGAAGCGCATTTGCGTGACCGAGGTGACCGCGTCGGTCGCGGTCAGCGCAAGCGTGGCGGTCGTGGTGTTGGTCGCGGCCGCTCCTCCGTTGATGACGACGGCACCGGTCGGCGCCTGGTTGTCGATGGTAACTGTAGCTACAGTCGATGTGGTGATGTTGCCGGCAGCGTCGCGCGCCTGTGCAGCAATGGTGTGGGGGCCGTTCGATACTGTCGTCGTATTCCAGGAAACGCCATAAGGTGACGTGGTATCCTCGGATCCGATCGCAGTGTTGGCATCAAGCAAGAACTTCACGCCGACCACGCCAACATTGTCGGAGGCCGTGGCTGCAAGGTTCACCGTTTTCGAGAGGATCGATGCCGGCGGCGTGAGCGCAACGGTCGGTGGGGCCGTATCCTGTGGCGGCGGTGTGGTTCCCCCCAGCGGGGTTATCATGTCCGTCTGGATCTGCGCCTGCGTGAGCGCGTGATCGGCGATGCGGACATCGTCTATCCGTCCGGGGAACTCGAAGCCTGCATTGCCTGCGCGACGACCAATGTTCACGTTCGCCGTCGAATTCTGCTGGGAATTGCTGACGGTACCGGTCAGCTGGCCGTTGTCGAGAGTACCGTTGAGATAGACGTCCAGCGTCTGGTTGGTGGCATTGTAGACGCCGGCGATATGATACCAGGTGTTGAGCTGCAGCGGCGTCGCGCCGTAGCGAAACATCGCCCCGCCAGAGTTGGTCGTGAGCTTGAAGCCGATGGTGCGAGGGCCTGTATCCTTGGTGATATCGAGCTGGTACCCGGATTCGCCGGAGGTGCGCTTGGATACAACCGCCGCGTCATCGGAGGGAAACGAGCTGACATAGACCCAGGCGCTGACGGTCATGCTGCCGGTGAATTGCAGCGCAGTCGGGTTTCCGAGATTCACGAAATCATTCACGCCATCGAGCGCCACAGCGTTTCCGTACTTTCCCGCCGCGAAAGTCGGGCCGTTCGTAAGCGTACCGGAGATGCCATGGCCCGACGCGTCCGCCGCTGCGGTGCCAGAAACTTCGTCGAAGGCGTAGCCGGCCGTAATGCCGAGGGGATCCGCAGCCAGCAGCAGCCGCGGCTCGAACGTTTCAAAGATAAGCTGTGCAGGTGGAGAAGCGTGATTGCTGTCGCTGCTCGCTCGTCGCGCGCGTCGATTGGCAAACCGCCGCGTTACCCGATTGAACAAGCCCACAGGACTCGACATCGCGCTCTCCCAACGTCAAACGGCGGACTCTTGGGCTCGCATATGGAACCCAATTCCACCCTGTCGGAATTGGGCGCTAAGCAATGCGCTCTTTCAATACCACACCGTTCTGCGCTTGTTAACCATACCGACGTGAACAGCTTTAGTTTAAGTCTATCAGGACGTTCGCGCGGAACGAGGAGACTGGGCGGAAGCCGATCTGGCCGCGATCGATGTTTAGTCGTCAACTTCTTTGTCATTCCGTTCCCGCGAAGCCGAGAACTTTGTTGACGCGCTGATCTTCAGCAACAGCGGCTCGGCGCGCGCGCCCGTGCAGTCGTTCGGCAACGCTTTGACTGCAGCTGCGTAACGCGCGCGCGATCGCGGCAGGAATTGGTCGATCAGGCGACAGGTTTCGAGTGACCAGTTGGAGCAGTCTGCGCGAGGAAAAGCGTCGAAAGAGTTCATCATCAAGAGCGACGATGGCCTCGTAGCTGCCTGGGTCGCCTTGCCGACCGGCGCGTCCGAAGAGCTGGCGGTCGATGCGCCGGGATTCATGGTACTCTGTCAAGATGACATGGAGACCGCCTGCCTCGCGCACCATCGAATGCAGTTGGATGTCGGTCCCGCGTCCGGCCATGTTGGTCGCGACCGTGACCCTGCTTGGTTGACCCGCGCGCGCAACGATCTCCGCTTCCTCGCGATCCTGTCGCGCGTTGAGGACCATGGGTTCGAGCCCTGCCTTGCGCAGCAGCCGCGAGATATGTTCGGAAGCTTCCACCGATCGGGTTCCGACCAGAACGGCACGGCCCGCTCGCGTCGCCGCGTGAACGGAGCGGACCACAGCGTCCCATTTCTGCTCTGCCGTCGGCAGCATGCGCGTGCCTGCATTCATGCGCCGTAACGGTTTGTTGGTTGGAATGCGAACGATCGGCAGGCCGTAGGCGGCGTACAATTCGCCCGCCGGCTCGATCGCAGTTCCGGTCATGCCGCAGAGATGCATATAGCGGCGAAAAAAACGCTGATAGGTGATTTGTGCGAGCGTCTTGCGCCGCTCCGTGATGGTGCAGTGTTCCTTGGCCTCGATCAGCTGATGAATGCCGCTTTCCCACGAGCGGTCGGGCATGACGCGCCCGGTATACTCATCGACGATCTGCACTTTGCCATTGGCAACGATGTACTGGACGTCACGGCGGTACAGATGGAGGGCAGCAAGCGCATGCTGGACGAGCTCCTCGCGGGCGCGTCGAATCGCCCATAAACCCGGCAATCCGGCGGCGAGCTTGGCGATTTGGTTTTCGCCACGTGTGGTGAGGCGTATCAGTTTTTCGTTTGGCAGGACCTGAAATGCTTCGCCGGGCTCCAAGCGGCGCGCGATGTCGAGCGCAGCCTCGTAGAGACCGGCGGCGTTCTCGGCGCCTTCCTGCGCTCCGGAAAGGATCAATGGCGTGCGGGCTTCGTCAATCAGCACGCTGTCGGCTTCGTCCACGATCGCAAAATGGAGGCCGCGGAGAAGCAGCGGTTGATGGCCATTGACGTGTCCGTCCTTGAATATCCGGTCAACAAGGAGCCGAGTGCCCGCGCGGCGCGGGCCGAGCGCCAGCCGGTCGCGCAGATAATCGAACACGAGTTCCTTGTTGGTGCAGTAGGTCACGTCGCTTGCATAGGCGCACCGCCGTTCCTGGGGCGATTGCCCGTGCTCGGCCAATCCGACGGTGAGACCAAGCGCATTGTAGACCGGGCCGAGTTGCTCAGCGTCACGGCGAGCGAGATAGTCGTTGACGGTAATGATATGAACCGGACGGCCCATGAGCGCGGCGGTGATCGCAGGCAACAACGCCGTCAAAGTCTTGCCTTCGCCGGTTTCCATTTCGGCGATAGCCCCTCCCATCATGGCGGTGCCACCCAGCAGTTGAACGTGGAAGTGGCGCATGCCGACGTGACGACGCGCCGCTTCGCGCGCAAGGGCAAATGAAAGGGCTCGTTCGCGCGAGTACAGGCACGCTGACAGCAATCGTGCGCGCAGTTCATCCGCAAGCTCACGCAGCCGTCGCTCCGGCAGGTTCATGACCTGTGGCTCCAGAGATTCGACCAGCCGCGCGAAGCGCAAGAGCCGGTGTCGCCTCATTGCAAACAATAGATAGGGCGAGATGTGGCCCCAGCCGCCAAGCAGCGCGCCATCGAAGCGGCTCTCCCAGTGACTGGCGCGTTCGGCATAGGGCGCATCCATCGCGAGCGAGCCCGTATCCATGATCTGCCGTAGGCTGCGCGGATGCGACATGTCGTTGGCCTTAGAGGCTGTTATGGACCCAGGGAGCGACGCTGGCGATTTTGTGCGAATGCCAGGAGTTCGAGGACGCAAACCTTCCGGTTTGCTACGAAGAACGACACAGCAGTCGCGCAAAAGCGCCGCGCCCTATGGGTGAGGTCAAAACGGCAAAGCTGCAGCGTCGCATCGCTTGCCGATACGGGCGTATCGGCGGCGCAATACTCCTCCCATCTTTGCCGTTTTGACCTCATCAAAGCGCTCCCTGGGTCCATAACAGCCTCTAGATCTGCAACCGGGACAGCAGCAATTGGCGCACACGACGCCACATCTGCCAGCCTATCGGCTCCCAAACATGATCGAAGCGCACGTAAGCACGGCTGCCAAACGCGGCCGGCGCCGTGGCGTTTGCGGACAATTCGACGTCTACCTGGAAAACACGCTGTAGCGTCCTGGTTCCTTGCGGGTCGGCCGGGTCGACCGTGAGCGCGCCGCCGCCGGCACCCCCCAAGGCCCTGCTGGGAAGATTGTTGTGCCCGGCAGGAACTTCGCGAACGATCGTCGCGGGCAGAGTCTCATCGAGGCGCTCCGCGAGCTTGACCGTGATGCTGCGCAATTGATGACGAACAAGATCAATATCATCCTGCCGGATCGTTGCACGGATGATGCGCGAGTCATGTGGGAGCACGTAGCCGATCTGCAGGCCCTCGCGCACAAAGCGCCCGGGCAGATCCTGCGATTTCATCACCGCGAAGATGCCATCGCTGCGACTGCGTACAACGAGCCGCGCTGCGCGGCTGGTTGCGGTCGCAAGTTCGGCGCGCACTTGCCCCAGTTCCGTGGTTGTGGTCTCGGCACGCACGCGATCGGCAAAGCGCTCCGTGGCAAGACGAATCTCGAGTTCAGCGACGCGCGCGCGCAGGATTTCGAGTTCAGTCCTGGATGTAGGGTCTTCGCTTTCGATCAACGCGTCGCCGGCCCGCACCATTTGGCCGGGCTCGATCAGGAAGTTGCGCACGAAACCGTCCGTTCCCGCGCGCACGATTGCATGTTCCGGCAACCAGACCACACCTTCAGTCGTGAAGTAGAGCGGTGCCGGGATCAGAAACAGGACGATCCCGACGGCCAGGATTGTGCCGAAGGTCGCAGTCATTGCGCGAGTGCGATTGCGGCGAAGGCGCGGGCTTGTGAGCACCAGCCACAATGCCCTGCCGATCGGCAACGCGATACCCGTCAATAGACTCCAGATCGCAACCGCGATGCCGACAGTGAGGTACTGGGAAGCGATGAATACAGCGATCGCAAGCATTACTGCTTGACGGTAGAGGAAGGCAGCGGGTCCGTAGAGGAGGAACCAGATGCGCTCGCCGTCCGTCGCAACGAAATCTCTTAATCCATCGGTGCGAAACACATATCGGTCGACGAGATAGCCCCAGTAACGGGTGGCGCGCTGCGCAAGATTCGGGATTTCCAGCAGATCGGCAAGAATATAATAGCCGTCATAGCGCAGGAGCGGATTGCCGTTGAACACCAGGGTGGAAACACCCGCGACCACCATGGCGTTGAAAGCCAGTGCCCGAGCAATTCCAGGCTCGACCGCAAGCCAGACATAGAGTGCAAGCGCGGCGATAAACACCTCGACGATCATTCCGGCCGCGCCGACAAGCGCGCGCTGCCATTTGCTGCGGAATCCCGATGCGGCCGAGGCGTCGACATAGGGTAGCGGTGCAAATACCAGAAACATCACGCCGAACTCGTGCACGGCTCCCCCGAATGCCTTGACGGCAAATCCATGCCCGAATTCGTGCATGACCTTGAGCAAGAGATAGGTCAGAGCAAGCGGTACGATGTTGTCGGTGGCGAGGATACGGTCGGTGGCATCGGCACTGAGGTCTTGCCAGTGTTGCGCGGCCAGCAGCAACGCCGGGAGCACCATGAGCAGCCACAATATTCCTCCCGGGCGGCCAAACAGCCATCGGGCGATCGGCAGCGTGCGCTTGAAGAACGCGTCCGGGTGCCAGCAGGGTATTCTCAGCGCCAGCGGATACAGCACATTACTCAGCCACCCGGATCGTCCTGCTCGCTTGGCACGCTCCAGTAGCGCGGTTGAATCGGGCGTTACCTCGGTCTGCAGCAGGTCGGAAGCATTGAGCTCAGCCAACAACCGGATCACGTCGCCCTGACTTGGCGCCTCCTCTCCGAGCTTGGCTCCGATCTCATGCCAGAGCTGGTCGACAGTGCGCACTCCATCCATCGCGGCAATCATCATGCAACTCGCCGGCGACAAGCGATGCACCCGGCCGGTGGCATGATCGTGCACGACATACCAGACATTGCCGCGATAGCGGTGACGATGGACAGAGGTGTGGTCGCGCAGTTTTGGCTTGCGGAGCGCGACGCGATACCAGGAGGAGCTCAAGAACGGGGCGACGGTCATGTCGGCGTCTCAGGGCAGGTACTTCCATGCAGCAAGATGTAGCCAATCGAAAACAGGGTGCATCCAGATCCATACGAGCGAGCGTCGTCCGGTTTCGATCTTGGCGACGCCTTCCATCCCGGGGCGCAGATGTAGGCCAGGTTCCGACAGGCGGGCCTCGATCCGGAAGGAATTGCGTCCCTCCTCGGCGACCGTCACCGGCGTGATCTTGCTCAAGGTCAGCGGCAGCAGATTGCCGGGCTGGCCCGCGAGGGCGACGGTGCCGCTCTGTCCGACCGCGACATAACGCACGTCGCGCTCATCGACCTGAACGATCAGGCGATAAGCATCCAGCGGAGCGATCTCGAACAGGATTTTACCTTTTTCCACCGGCGAGCCGAGCATCTGACTCAGATCTCCCGACACGACGATGCCGTCGAAGGGGGCAAGGATGCGTGCTCGGACGAGCTTCTCGTTTGCGAGTTCCAACTGCGACTCGGCCTGGCGGATCTGCGGCTCAAGGAGGACAAGATTGTTGCGATCGTGCTTGGCGAGCGCTTCCCGATGCCGCTGCAGCAGCTTGTCGCGCTCAGCGCGCCACTTCAAGCGATCGAGAACGAGGTCGCGATCCTCAAGCGCGACCAGGAGATCACCGCTCTGCACGGTATCGCCGGCACGAACGGGAACGGTCCGAATGTATCCATCGAACGGGGCTATGGCCGCGCGTTGCAGCTCAGCTTCGAGTACCGACTTTGCGGTGATGCGGTGCTCGCCATGCGCGAAGGCTGCGGTTAGTGCGAGCGCCGCCACAGCGATGGCGGCGAGCTTGAAGCCCGGTCGCCGTGGGCCGAACAGCGCATCGGCCCCGTCGCGGAGGCGATCGATCAGACGCCCGGCGACCCATCTGTTCGCTCGCAACTGCAACCCGATTTGCGGCCCTAACAGAGCTGCGATGGCTTCCGCCAATTGCAGTGTATCCGCGGTGAAGGGCTCGGCTCGGTGGCGTTCGAAGGTGAGCGCGCCGATCGGCTCCCCGTGGTTACCATTCAGCACAACGGACATGGTCGTTGCACCAACGGTTTTTGAGCCCTCTGCCAGTGCCTGATGAGCAATGTGCACGGCGTATTCCATCACGGGCAGCAGCGGATAAGCGACGCAACGGGACTGCTCGACCGCTTCATCCATGGCGTTTTCGATTGAATCCGCCAGGTGGCTCTCGTGTTTGAAGCTGGCGGAATGCGACATCGCCTGGAGGCGGACGGTACCATTCCGCTTGACCACGCCCATCGATACCCGATCGCATCGCAGACGCGTTGCAAGCTCGTTCACGATGCTGATCCCCGCCTCTGGCAGTCGCGGTTGAGCCCCGACCGTTGCGAGGAGATCGAGGCACGATGCGGCGCGCGCAACATCAAGCGAAAGATCCTTGGCGCGCCGCGCCCAAGGCAAGGTCTCGAGCCAGCCCGCACCCCAGCGCAATTGTTCGGCAACCGTTTCCGGGGCGACGGCGGATACGCCGGCGGTCGTCGTCAAGGCTATGGCTGCGGCAGCGATTGGCGTGGTCGCACCGAGCGGCAGGGCGACGATAAGAGCAACATGTTGCGCGGGACTGGCTTCAGGGCCAACGCGACCGGGGGCTACGACGACACGGCGCTCTGCAAAAGCCTGTTCGGCGAGCCGCGAAAGGTCACTGACCTGGATGTCACGCGCTGGCCATGTCAGGGACAGGCATTGCGCGTCTGAATGGACCGGTCGGATGAGCAGCAGACCTGCGGCAACGCCCGCGATGCGACTGCATTGCAGCGCAAGCCAGGTAGAGCCAAACGCCGCTTCATTGCCCGCATCCAGCAGTCCGCGCCAGTGCGGCGATGTGGACGGCTCTGCCGGTACCACGTGCAACTGGAGCGGTGGGTCCGCGTTCGCCGCTCGGCCTCGGTCTGGCTCAGACATGTGTTGCGTCCAAAGCGCGTCGACAATTGATACTGCCTACACTCCGTAGCGGCCGCCTTTCCCTGTCGTCCGACGAGGATGGGCAACGATGCTGACCTTCTGTCTGATCCTCGTTCGAAAACTGCGATCTGCCTGCGATTACGATGCCGTGTCTCGCAAATCTAGCACTTGATCTTAGGCTCGCTCGTTTGAATGAGTCAAAGAGAGATGCCATATATTATATGATCATGGTTGCCACGGTTAGAGCTTGGAAGCGTGAAGCCAATCGCAAACTGCATGGCGGGATTACGCATGGGGGCATCAAGGGGCAAAGTTTTCCATAGACTTCAGTGGATTCGTTGCATCGCCTGCTGTGCGTGGTGGCCGCTGGGACTCTTCCTGACTGCTTCTCCAGCGAGGCCGCAGACACCGGCAGTGCTGCCTGTCGCTGGACAGGAGTTTGAATGCGTGATCGAGCCGCAACAGGTCGTCAAACTCGCGAGCCCTGTGGTCGGATTGATCGCACGCCTTGACGTCGACCGGGGCGATATCGTCCGTCAAGGCCAGGCCGTCGGCAAGATCGAGGATGGCATTGAGGTGGCGAATCTGGCGCTCGCGCGCGCCCGAGCGACCAATGACGCGGCAGTCAAATCCGCTGAGGCGCGTGTGCAATTTCTGCGTAGCAAATATGAGCGATTGAATAAACTCCATACCAGGGCGGTTAGCTCGCTTGCTTCTCTTCAAGAAACGGAAGCGGAGGTCGATGTTGCCGAGCAGCAACTTAAGGAAGCGCGCCTCAATTTGAGTATCGCCCGTCTCGAAGTGGCCCACGCGGAAGAAGTATTGAATCAACGAACGCTGCGAAGCCCGATCGACGGTGTGGTGGTCGAGCGCCTCCTTGTTCCGGGCGAGTATCGTAACGACCAGAGTCCGGTTCTCACGCTCGCGCAGATCGATCCGTTGAGAGTTGAAGTCTTCGTACCCTCCGCTTACTTCGGACGAATCCGTATCGGCAGCAAGGCCGAGGTGCGTCCGGAGCGGCCGATCGGCGGTGTCCATATTGCGCTTGTTACCGTGGTCGACCATGTACTCGACGCCGCGAGCGGTACGTTCGGGGTGCGCCTGGCTTTGCCGAACCCGCATTTGACGCTGCCAGCGGGTATTCGCTGTAAAGTCACTTTTGCAATGCAGATTCCCAATGCTCTCCCAGCCTTAGAAGCTGGCGACACGCCGTCGAAGAAGTAATTGTAGAGCGACATTGACGGACCTCTTCATCCTACAAGGCGTGCCGAGGCTCGTTCGCTCCGACAACGTCCAGAGTTCATCGCCAAGGCCGTGCGCGACTGGATCGCCGCGGTCGGAGCTAAAACTGCGTCTATCGAGCCGGGCTCGCCGTGGGAATATTGTAAACCGGCCTGGGGGCTCCGTGCCGATGGGCATCGCAAGATATGGCGTTTCGATCGGTGCCCATCCGGGATTCAACGATGTCTGGGGCTTCGGCCGGCGCCAGATCCGCATGCGTCCACAGGACCTCGAATACCTCGTTACCTACCAGATCGGGGCTCTGATCGCGCTTGCGCAGACGCAAGGCGGGCAAGTGACGCATGTCAAGCCGCACGGCGCGCTCAACAATATGGCGCATGACGATCTCGACTACGCGCTCGCCATCGGCCGCGGCATCAAGGCGGCCAACCGCGAGCTGATCTACGTCGCCAATGCTGGTTCGCAGATGACGAAAGACGGGCAGCAGCTCGGACTACGGGTCGCCAACGAAGCCTATGTCGACCGCGTCTATGACGACAACGGCAAGATGGCATCGCGCGAGCGCGACGATGCCGTGATCCACGATCCGGAGCAGGCCGCGCGGCAGGTCCTCAGCATCATTGAGGAGAAGGCCCTGATCAGCACCTCCGGCAAGCGCATCCCGGCGGAGGTCCACACCTTCTGCATCCATGGCGACGAGCCGACAGCGGTCGGGGTTATGACCGTCCTGCGTGAGCGCCTCGCGCAGGCGGGCGTGGAGGTCGTTCCGCTACCAAGGTTGCTGGCGTAAGCGCCCTCGGCTTTCCAGACTGGCGCGCAGGCAGCGCCAGCCAACGGAAAGGGCATAGCCACAGGGGACGCAACCACATGGACTCAAATTGCGCGTGACCGAGTGTGGGGCTGAGAACAAACTCGGCCCTGAGTCTCGCTTGGTTGCACTTTCCGCAAGTCATCGGATAGCGGCACTATGGCGACGCCAAGATCTGCATTACCCACGCCCCTGGGTACATGCCCGTCACAACGGCACGCTTGCTATGGGCTAGTCAAAGCCCAGGAAGGGCCAGCCACCCTGGCAAAAAACGCGCCACAACTGGACATTGCGCCACCGCCTACAAGCCGACAGTCAGAGCCCGCATGTCCAAATTCTTTTGCCGACATGCGGGACAAGCGGTCGGCATATCAATAATGGCCTGCGGTGATCCCTTCTTCCGCTCCTGAGTAGGCGCGGAGCTGGCCAGCAGCGGATCAGCTCGGGACCCACACCGAGAAAGTCGAGCCCTTGCCGGGATCTGAGCGCGAGCCGATCGGAGGATCGAGCTGCACGGCCGGACGCCGGACGATGGCGTGCCCGAGGCCTTGTTCGCGGTCGCGCCGCGGTTATCGAGCCGGGTGAACTCTTCGATAGCGTCAGGCGGCTCGCCGCACCGCGTCGTATTCATGACGCATTCGCTCTGCACTAGAATATCTAAGTTATGCCTCTCGAACCACAGCGTTATGAAATCAAAATTCGAGACAACGCACCGATCAATTGGATCTAAATTAGAATGAATCTTGAAATAAATCGGACATGGCCCGTTTAGTGCTTTGAGAATCATTGCCTAACCCCTCTCTCCCACCGAATATGCGGATAGACATGCTGATCGCCAATACCGATTTTCCAAGACTCGACGGCACCCGATGCCTTGTCATGGGAGGCGGTGGCTTTCTCGGTGTCCACCTGGCCAATGCCCTGATCCGCCAAGGCGCCGTGGTCCGGGCCTTCGGGCGCAGCCTGGCCAATCCAAATGAGCTGGACGAACGGGTCCATTGGAGCTGCGGGCATTTCGAAGATCCTGCGGCGGTCGCTGAAGCGGCGCGGGGGCAGGAGATCGTCTTCCATCTTCTGAGCGGTTCCGTGCCCGGACACCCCGGCCAGAAGCCGACTTCCGATCTCGAGACGAGCGTCCTCGGTACGTTACGCCTCCTGGACATCTGCAACGTCGCCGCCGTCCGACGCATCGTCTTCGCTTCATCCGGCGGCACCGTCTATGGCCCGACCGACCGGTATCCGATCCCGGAAGCCGCACCTACCGATCCGATGTCGGCCTATGGCGTTGGCAAGCTTGCAATCGAGAAATACCTCGCCCTGTATCATCATCTCTACGGGCTCGAATATTTCGCCCTGCGCATCGCCAACGCCTATGGCCCGCTGCAGTCGCCTTTGAAGCGCCAAGGCGTCGTCGCGGCGATGCTCGACCATGCTCTTGCCGGCAAGCCGCTCGAAATCTGGGGCACGGGCGAAATCGTGCGCGATTTCGTTCACATCGACGACGTCGTCTCGGCCTTTCTGTTGGCTGCGACCTATGACGGTCCGCACCGCGTCATGAATGTCGGATCGGGGACGGGCCTCAGCATCAATCAGGTGGCGAGCGATATCGAGGCCATCGCCGGTACCGGCCACCTCGAGCGAATCTATCGCGCCGGACGCGCGGCGGACGTACCGGTCAATATCCTCGATATCTCGCTGATCACCCGGGAGACGCCTTGGCAGCCCCAATGCGCCTGGCACGACGGCTTACGTAGCACTGCACGCTGGATGGCAGCCAGGCAGAGCGCACGGCTCGTTTGATGCGGCGCAGGATCTCAAGATCGCAGGAGCAGGGCGTGAGTGGCATGATGGAAGCGGACGTGCGGGCGGTCATCCTCGTCCCCACCTACGGCCAGCCCGGGCTGGCCGCGGAGGCACTTCACACTGCCATCGCTCAGAAGACGGAATTCGCCTTCGCAGTCGTAGTCGTCAACGATGGCTGCCTCTCGCCTGAAACCCACGAGATTTGCCTCAACTTCGCGGCAGCCTATCCGGGCAAGGTCTTCTATCTGAAGAAGGCCAATGGAGGCCTCAGCGCAGCCCGGAACTCGGGCCTGGAATTCGCTCTCGCGGCATTTCCTGCGCTGGAGGCGGTCTATTTTCTGGATTCCGACAACCACATCGGACCTCTGCTGCTGCAGCGCATGGTCGACGCGCTGCGCTCCTCCGACGAGACCATCGGCTGGGCCTATGCCGACGTCGACAAGTTCGGGTTTGCGAGTTTCAGCGACATGTCGGGCCCCTATTCGCCGCTGGAGCATCTGTTCCGCAGTTTCTGCGAGGCCGGCAGCACGGTCTCGCGACGCATGCTCGATGCCGGCGCCCGATTCGACACGGCCATGCGCAAGGGCGTCGAGGATTGGGACTTCTGGCTGCAGGGGCTCGGCAAGGGATTTCGCGGCGTTCATGTCGCCGATGCCGGCTTTCGCTATCGCCGACGCGGCGAGAGCATGCTGGTCGAGGCCGAGCGCGATTTCGCTCCGATCCTCAACTACATTCGCGGCAAGCACGCACAGCTCTACAACGTGAAGTCCGTGCTGCGACTGGAGATCGAGGCGCGAACGCGCTACGCCGTTCACCATCCCGACACCGGCTTGGTCCGATGCATGACCGCTGCCGGGACGAGCGAACTCATCGCACTCGACGACTATCTCGTCCGCCTGATGCGAGCCGCCGAGCGGCCCGACTATGGGCATTGCCCTGGCCACCTGATCCTGATGGATCAGACACTCTACGACACACTGGCGGATTGGCGCCTGCTCTCCGGCGTGCTGTGGACCCTCGAATGCGCGGTGATGCACGCCGCGATCGCAGCATGCTCGATCACGCTCCGCCCCTCGCAGCATCGGACGATGAGCTGGCGTGCCGCCTCGGCCAGCCGATTCACGGCGCAGCATATCCCGTCCCCGCCGGAGACCGCTCAGATCCTGGCGATCGAGGCCGGAGCGCTGCTGGCACAGCAATTTCCGGACGGCGCCTTCGCCACCGGCAATCACTGGCACGCCGTCAAACCGCTCGGCGGTCGCTTCTTCGATCTGGAGATCGGCTGCGCGGATGCAGGCGCAGCGCCACGATCGGCCGCCGAGGGCCTTGCGTCCCTGCAGCGCAGGCTGAACGAGGTGTCAGCACGCGAAGGCCGCGCGCTTTGGCGCGCCGCCGAGCACGATCGGTATCGCGCGCGGGCGGCCGTCCCGCGCGATTTCTACCCCGAGCTGTTCGAGACGCCATCCGCCTTTCCGGCCGCCGCATTGGATCGAAGCGTCGCGTTGGTCGTAGACGAAGCCACCCCCGCCGCCATCGCTGCAGCCGCACGGCTGGCAGAGGCGCTACGGGCAGAGGGATGTGTTCCACATCTTGTTACCTTTGGGGCGCAGTTATCGAGCGCAGCCGAGACCTTGGAGACCTTCCGCGAGATCGTGTCGCTGCCGCTCGACTCGCTGTGCGGCGCCGGAGCGAGGACGCGTCGGAGCTATCTCGGGACGAGCCTGCCGCTTCTGGAAGGGCGCGACGGGCAATCGGCGCTGGCGACGCTGGCCGCCTATTCCCGCGTCGTTTCGGTCGGGAGCCCCGTGCTGCATCAGATCGCCGGCGCCCTCCGGCGGCTGAAGGTCGAGACCTGGGCTCTTCTCGTGCCGCAGGAGAACCAGTCGGCCTTGGATATGGTCACCGCCTGCTCCGCCTTCGAGCAGGCCTATGACGCAATCCTGCTGGGTACCGAAGAGATGCTGCATCTCTGCCGGGCCTTCGGCATTCCAGCGAGAAAACTGCGCCTCCGGTCCGACACTGCCGGGGTTCGCGCCGCTGCGCCCTCGAGCCTCGACCTGACGATGTCGGGAATCCAACGGGAGAAGGTCTCCGTCTGATGTTGCATGCTTCTCCCGATCTGCTGCCCTTGCTCTATGATGGCAGCCCGAAAATCCTGGTGGCGACGCCTCGGGATCGGCCAACGACCTTCGCCCCGCCGGCCGATGCTATGCGGTGGTTCGTGGCCGAAACCTCAGATGGTGCCGAGTTCATGCTCTCCGTCGCGGATGGCGGCGCAGTCGAGGCCGATCGGCGCAGGATCGAGCTGCCCCCCACCAATGTCTGGGCCGTCTGGAGCCCGGAGAGCACCCTTCCCATCGCCGGTCTGGCGGACTGGTGGTCGCAAACCGGCGGAAGTGGCGCGGAACCGATCTTCGTCAATGGCGACGCGGCAATACTGCGCGCCGCACTGATCGAACGCTCTCTGGCCGAAGTCGCTCGCTTGACGCGGCTGAACCAGACGCTGATCGAAGACCTGGCCGCCCTACGCGAAAGCTGGGCGCATGCCATTCGCATCCCGCCGGAACTCGAGGAGTTGCTGGCGAACCTTCGTGCAGCGCCGCCGCGCCTCGTCTTCGAGACACCGGCCGCCAATGGCGACGCGGCTGTCCCGACGGCCGGGGCGGCGGATGGCGGCTCGTCGCCGTGCCTTCGCCAGCGCCTGCCAATGGGCGCCCGCGGCTTTATCGGCATTGATCTCCATGCCGCTGCGCCAGGTGTCGGAGATGGCTTCCTCGAGGTGGCGCTGGTCATTCTGGAGACGGAAGCGGAAATCGCGCGCTGGCGTATGCCCTATCGCGAGCTGGAGACCGGCTGGCTGCCATTGCGATTGCCATCCGCCTCGGCTCTGACCGGGCGCGGGCTCGAATTGCGTATCCATGCCTCCGGGGGGGCGACGGTGCCGCGTCTCGCATGCGCGCCGGTCGGCCTGCTCAGGGAGTACGCATGCGTGACGTCGACCGGAGACGCTCCGAGCGGCGCGATGCTGGAACTCAAGCTCTGGGGTGGCATTCCCGACCTCAAAGCGCCGACAGGCGCCGGGGTGGCGGCTCTGCCGGCCAATCCGGTGATCGCGATCCCGGAGCAGGCGGTAGCGGCCGCGCGATCGACCCGGGATCTGACCTGGGCCTATCCCTATTTCGGCTATATCGACCGCGGCCGGGTGCTGCTGCGCCCCTTGAAAACGTCGCCGGCTTCCGCCGCTTGCATCAGCCTGCCGGCGAAACCGGGCCTTGCGGCGCTATCCTGCGAGGCAACGATCGACGACGGGCTCTGCAAGACGCGGCTGCTGGTGCGCCTCGTCGCGACCCGCCCCGGCCACAGCGCGGACGATGCGGAGCAAGGCGTGGGGGTTCTCGCCTCGACCGAATGGGTCGAACTTGCTGAACCGCTGAAGCCATTTTCGCTGACCGCCCGCCTGCCCGAGCCGGAGCCGGGGCCGGTCGACCTGCACTTCTTTTCGCGGTTGCCGGAGGGCGGAAAGTTGGACCATGGCCGCGTCATCTTCGGCCGCTTCGAAGCTGAACTCGATGAGCGGGCGGCCTGGAAGCGAGCCCCGATCATGCCGGAGGCGAAGGCAAGTCCCTGATTGGATTGATCGCAGCGGTTGGACGGTCCGCAAAAGGCAAAACGATAGCCGTCACAGGCCGTCGCCGCACTCCATCTCATACGGCCCTGTCGCTATTGCGCACAGCGTCGCCCGCGCTGCGGATGAGGATGTCGTTTCCGAGCATATCGCTCACGCATTTCGCGTGACAATTATATGAACGTAAAAATCAGACTCAATTCGGATATATTTTCAATTTCAAACCAATTTTTCTTTCAATTACCTGTAATTATTCGAGCAATACGTAAAAACGCCATAATTCTAATGTTGACACGAGATCGGTTATACTCAGAATGTTGCAGTGCAAACAGAGCAGGCTTTGTGATTTTTGACGCATGGTGGACGCTATCTTGAACGAGTCATTGCCCGCGACCATTCATCGACTTCCGCGCCGCAATCGCTATGTGGTCGCCTCTATTCGCGACCAGGATGCTCTCGAAGCCTCTCCACTCAGCGATCTTCTCGTGTTTGTTGATCCGGAGTCGGACGCTGAGGGGGTGCGGGGCACGTTTCCGCTCATCGGCGTCGCGACGTCCGATGCTGGGAACAACGCATTGCGGGCCGCACTCAAGCGACTCCGGAAAGTGGGTTCCCTGCCCGATATCCCGGTCGTCCGGTTGCAGGAAGCGGCGCTTGCCACGGACGCCGAGCTCGTGATGCAGGTGCTCGAAGGCGGCCTAGGGCGCCTGTCACGCCACATGGCGAGCGCCAACACCGAGCTCGCGACGCTGCGGCGGGAGCGGGAGACGCTGTTCGAGAACTACCGCGCGCTTGAGAACGCGTTCCATGCCCGCAATTGGGACACGGTATCGGAGGTGTTCGGCCACGGACCATTCATCGACCCCAAAGACCAGGGGCTCGCGGCCTTGCTGTGCGAATCCGAGATCGTGCAGCTCTTCCCGATTTCGAGCTATGCGGTATCCGGCTTCGCCCTGCATTTCCGTGAAGTTCCGACGGACAAGACCGGCCGCCTCATCGTCACGCTCGACTACGTCGAGAGCAGCGAGGGGATCGCGGAATGGCTCATTCCCTATGGCAGTGTCACGCAGGGCTGGAATTTCTTCTCCTTGCCCAAAGCATGCGACGGCAGCCCCCGCACGCTGCGGCTCAGAATCTCCGCCAGCGGCGGGCTGCCGCCCGAACTCTCTCTCGGCCACGTCATCACCAACGAGCGCTACGCCGCCCAGGCGCGGGTACCGCATGCCGACCTCGACATGCGCCCTCTGGCGCTGCGGATTTTCACCGGGCTCCCGGGCGCCCGTCCGACCGCCCTGCCGAATGTCTTCGCGCCGTCCACCGTGATCTCCGGGCGGAAGGTCGAGGACTACCGGCTGCCGGTCGAGTTGCTGCGCGCCGTCGCCAATGTCTCGTTGAGTCCGATTGAGCCGAGCTTTCCGACTGTGCGCTTTCTGGAGCTCGAGGATGCGATCGTCTGCCATCCGCTCAGCGAGGGCATCACGGCCGGCGCCGTCCGCCGGGTCGTGGCGCCTGGCACCGCGCGCATCTCGGCACGCGCCGTGATCGATCATCCGGACGGCAAGCCGGGCACGGTCGGACTGATGCTCGTACCTTTGTCGGCCAATATCCGAAAGGAAATCGCGGCTCTCGCCGATGGCCGCGCATTGCCGCCCACGGCGTTCTTCAGCGGATGGATGGAGATCACGGCCGCGCAGCCGGTCGATATCAACTTCATGCTGGAAACGCCGGCGTCGCGCACGATGGACCTGGTCGTCCTGAGCAAGGCTGCAACCGATTCGGTCGATTTTGCCTGGCTCAAGGTCTTCAATTTCCGACTGGTAAAATACCTCGAAAGCAACCCGATCCGGGAGGTCGCCAATGCGTGACGCCCCCCAGGATCTGGTTGCCATCGCCGTGCCGCTCTACGGTCACGCCGCGCTCGTGATCGAGGCGTTGGAATCCGCCCGGGCTTCGGTAACGGATTGCCGGCTCGCGATCGTGGTTTCGGTCGATGGCGACCCACAGCATGAGGTGTTCGACCAGCTCACCCTCCATGCTGCGGCGCATCCGGAGGTCCATGTAATCTTCGGCGAGAATGCCGGCCCGGGCGGTGCCCGCAATCGTGCGATCGACTACATCCTCGAAGAGTTGCCGGAGACCAAGGCGGTCTATTTTCTCGACGCCGATAATCGCGTCCTGCCGAACACGGTCGAGACGCTCTATCGACGGCTGAGGACAAGCAAGGCTGGCTGGGTCTACACGAATATCGACACGTTCTCGGTCAATTGGCGGGCGCATTACGGCAACAGCTATTCGCGCCTGATTCACTGCATCAGCGACAATATCTGCGACACCGGATCGATGATCTCGATCGACGTCTTCAGGAGCGGCGTCCGCTTCGAAGAAGATCGTCAGAACGGCTTCGAGGATTGGGAGTTCTGGCTCTCGGCCGTCGAAAGCGGCTTCGTCGGCGAGCCTTGCCATGACACCGCGTTCGAGTACCGCCTGCGTGCGGAAAGCCGCTTCAAGGAGGCGAACCGCGACCGCTCGGCCTCGATGAGTTTCCTCCGCCGGCGGCATAAGGCGCTGTTCCGCCGGCCGACCCTGGTCGGCTTCGAGCATGAGGAGGCGCCGCGCTACGCTCTGATCCGCACCGGCGAGGGCATGCTCGACGTCTTCACGGATCCGACACTGCCACCCGGACAGATGGGCTTCGACGAAGCGGTACAAGCCTTCTGGGGCAATGTCGGCGAGCCCGACAATGTCCATTTCCCGCCCTTCATCGCCGCCAGCAGCAGCGAGACGCTCAAGCTCCTCGCCCGCTCGCGGCTCCTGCCGAACATTCTCTGCCATCTCGAGACGCTCGCGGAACGATGCAACGTCGTCTTCGTGGAGCTCTCCAACGTCGTTTCGCAGCGGAGCATCGCGTGGGAAATCCTCCCGTCCGGCGCGCAGCAAGGCCCGGCGGATCTGACCTTCGTCTCGACCGATCTGATCAGGAGCGTCATCAAAGACGATGCGCTCGATTGGTTCTCATCGATTGGCCGCGACCAAACCTGGCCGACATCGGCACGGCTTAAAGTCAGCTTCCCCTTCCCGAAGGCGCGGCAGCGCCGCTCGCTGATCCGGCCCGAGCAGGCGCTGCTCAATCTCGTCAGCGCGCTCACGACGAGTCCGCTGCGGCAGACGGCGTCGACGCGCTGGACGTGGCGGCCGCGCCGGCTGCCCGCCCTGTCCGAGCTTTACAAGCTGCTTAGAACCGAGCTCGGCGGCTCGCCCGTGCTGCCGCTGGCGCACCATGCGAGACCGCGCCGGACGGCAGCGGTGCTGGTGCCCAACGCTTCGTTCGGTGGAGCCGAAAAAGTCGCCTATGCGGCTGGACGGGAACTTCGGCAGAACGGCTTCGAAACCCATCTTTTCGTGCTCGGCTCGGGGCGGATGGAGGTGCTCGACGAGTTCGACCAAGCGTTCGACCATCTCCATTTCTGGAAGGACGGCGTGCCGGCCTGGGGCGCGAGCGGCCATTTCCTCGGTCAGGATTTCATCACCGACGAGCACGCCCTCGACTGGGCCGGGCTGAAGGGGCTGCTCTCCGGCTTCGACCTGATCGTCAACAACCATGTCATGGCGGCCCATCCGCTGATGGCGCAGTTCCGCTCCGCCGGAACCCGCACGGCCTGCTATCTCCATGTCGTCGACGAGACGGCGTTCAGGCGCCCGGCTGGACAGCCCTATGCAGCGATCGCCTTCGAGCATGCCTACGACGCCTTCCTGACCTGCTCGGAGCAATTGAAGAGCTACCTCCATAGTTTCGGCGTCCCCTTCAGTAAGATCTTCGCCGTGCCGAATGCCGCAAGCTTCTCCATCGACGCAAAGCTGCGGGCCCAGGTGACCGAGGCACGTAAGGCAGAGCGCGGGAACGAGCCGCTGCGCCTTCTCTATATGGGCCGGCTCGATCGGCAGAAGGGCATCGACCGGTTGCATGGCATGCTTGTCCAGCTCAAGCAGCGGGGCATCGCTTTCGAAGCCCGGGCCGTCGGCGGCGAAATCCTCTCTGATGACCCTAGCTCGTCCTGGATGACGCGCTTGCGGGATATCGACGTCGAAGTCGTACCACCGGTCTTCGCCGCCAAGGATATCGCGGCTCATCTGGCCTGGGCCGACATCCTGGTCATGCCGTCGCGCTGGGAGGGCGCGCCCCTGATGATCGCAGAAGCGCAGCAGCTCGGCTGCGTCCCGATGGCGACCGCAGTCGGCGCAGTCGATGAATTGGTCGTCGACGGCCAGGACGGCGTCCTGATCGCGAACGCGGCCGACGCCCAGATCGTGGTCGAGATGGCCCGGACGATCGCCATCCTGGCGCGGGACCGTGCAACGCTTGGCCGCCTGGCCGAAGGCGCGCTCGCGACGGCGGCGCAACGCTCCTGGAGCGCCTCCTTCGCCGATTTCATCGCCTGGAGCGACGCCATCGCACCCGCGACCCCCATCCAACGCAACACCGCTGCGGGCGAGCCCACAGACGACGAGATCACGGCCGAGACCGCGCTCTCCGTCCGCGCCGTCGCGTGACGATCAACGGAAGATCCTGAAGCCATGGCCCCCAGAATTCTTGTCACCGGCATCCCGAGCCATCTCACCCGCCTCATTCAGAAGGCGGAGGGTGCCCAAGTCTTCTATTCAGAGAAGCAGCCGCAGCCCGAGAGCAAGGAGGCCTTCCTCCGCGAGCTCAAGAACATCAGCAATACCGGCAACTACCTGATCGGCGAAGGCGCGCTGCGGGCGCTGTCGCCGAACGCGACGCATATCCCGTTCTGGCATCTGTGGAACGCCGTCAACAACGGTACCGGCCTCGACACGATCAACGATCGCTTCGATATCTGCGTCTTCACCTGCGCCAACCTGCTGCGCAAGGGCCTTTCGGCCGATGCCGAGGCGCTCGTGCTCTCGAAGCTCGACATGCCGGTCGTGATGCTCGGCATCGGGATCCAGAACCGGCCCGATCTCGAACAGTCCTTGCCCGAGGGCACGCAGCGCCTGCTGAAGGTCCTGAAGGAAAGGGAGCACTATTTCCTGACGCGCGGCGAGGAGACCGCCGCCTTCCTCAAGGAGCAGGGCTTTTCCTTCGTCAGGCCGGTCGGCTGTCCCTCGCTCTATTTCATGCCGGCCAATGTCCGGCGCGCACTGCGCCGGCTGCCGGACGTGAAGGTCGGCGAATGCCGCACAGTCTTCACCGGATATATGGGCGCTGAGCTCAACACGATCGGTGACATGAACGCGCTGTCCTCGGACGACGGGCGCTCATCCTATGTGGTGCAGGACGAGATGCTGCATTTCGACATGCAGGTCGAGCCGGATGCCGATGGCCGCGTCTATGATTCCGCCTCGGGCGGGGTGATCGGGGACCTGACCTTCAAGGGCTCGGACGAATTGAAGAAGAAGGTCAACGTCCATGCCTTCTTCGACACCAACCAGTGGCGGGCCTGGACCTCGTCTATGGACTTCGCCTTCGGCCGGCGCTTCCACGGCAACGTCATCGCGCTGCAGGCCGGCGTGCCCAGCCTGATCGTGGCCGTCGACGACCGCATGCGCGAGATGCTGAACTTTTCCGGGCTGCCAAAGCTCGAAGCCGCCGACTTCAACGGCGCCAATGATCGTGCGGCCTTCGTCGCCGATCACCTCGCCGCGATCAACATTCCGCAGGTCATCGAGACCTATTCCGAGCGTGAGCGCAATTTCCGCTCGGTCTTGAACGAGATCGGCATCGCCTGATGCCGTGTGTGGCAAAACGGGGCTTAAGGGCAGACTGACATGCGGATCATGGTCACGGGCATACCATCCTACCTGATGCGGACCGTCGAGAGCGCATCGGGAGCGACCGTCAAACACCGCCCGTATTTCGAGCCGGTGCGAACCAAGAATGACCTGATCGCCCAGGTCAAGAAGATCGCCAACACCGGCAACTACCTGATCGGGGAAGGTGCCGCCAACAGCGTGCGCGGCCACGACGTAACCTACGTCCCGTTCTGGCATCTGGCGAACAGCGTCAATTCGCCGGAAACCTACGAGAAGCTGAACCAGAGCTTCGATCTGTGCCTGTTCGCCTCGGCCAATCTGCTGCGGCCGGGCTATGCGGCGACGACCGAGTCCTTCGTGTTCGAGCGGCTCAACATGCCGATCGTGGTCATGGGCATCGGCATCCAGAAGAAGGAGAACCTTCAGGATGTCCTGCCCGAAGGCACGCGCCGCTTCCTCAACGTGCTCAAGAAGAAGGAGAGCTTCTTCCTGACGCGGGGCCATTTCACCGCCGATTTCCTCAAGGCGGAGGGCTTGAAATATGTCCGCCCGACCGGCTGCCCGTCATTGTATTACGAACCGGCGGCGATGAAGCGCTCGCTCAGCCACCTCGCCAACCCCGATCTCGCCGATTCACAGAAGATCGCCTTCGGCGGCTATCTCGGCAGCGTGCCGGACACGATCGTCGATGCGCATGCGCTGCTGCGGCAGGACAGTGTCGCAAGCTATGTCATCCAGGACGAGATCACCGTCTACAACCTCAACATCCTCGCCGACGAGACCGACGACGCCTACGACCAGGCCGCCGGCCGCATCATTGCCAAGACCGAGTACAAGCATGCCGAGAAATGGCAGCGGAACTGCGAGTTCCGCGTTTTCTTCGACACGCATAAATGGCGCAGCTGGGTATCGGGCCAGGACTTCTGCTTTGGCCGCCGCTTCCACGGCTCGATCATCGGCATGCAGGCCGGCGTGCCAGCACTGATGATTGCGGTCGACGACCGCATGCGCGAGATGCTCGATTTCGTCGGCTTCCCCTATATCGAGGCATCCGTCTGGAACCGCGAAATGAAGAAGAAGGCCTTCCTGCAGGATTTCCTCTCCAAGATCGACGTGCCGGCCGCGATCCATCGCTATTCGGCCTGCGAGGAGAATTTCAACGCGGCGCTCAAGGATATCGGGATTCGGTGATGGCAGGAGGCGCGCGCAGAGCCATGGGGCGGAGCCGGCACGCCGGACGGCCGGCGTGGCTGCGCCGCCTGGTCCCCCTCGTCGCGGCGTCGGCTCTCGCGGTTTCTGCCTTCGCTGCGCCCGCCGCCACGCCGACGCAGTTCGGCGTCAACCGCGTCAACCTCGCCTGGGTCGACGCTGCCGGCCGCGAGAAGGTGCTGGATCAGATCGTCCAGAGCGGCATCCGCTCGGTGCGGCTCTCCCTGACCAATCCGATGGATGCCAGCATCGACGCCGTCCGGCTTGCCCATCAGAAGGGCCTCGCCGTCCTGCTCGAGATCTCGCTCAACAACCCCGCCCTCTATCCCCAGGGAACGAAGCCGCGCTCCGGCCGTGGCCGCATTTGGGACATGTATCGCCTCTCCGACGTCTCGCCAGAGCTCTACCGGGCAGCCGTAGGCGATGCCCTGCAACGGATCGATCGGCTCGGCGTCGCCCTCATCGCCGTCGAACCCGGCAACGAGATCAATTGGGGCGCCTATAACGGCGATCTGGAGATCAGACCCGAAGCCAATACCCGCACGGCCCGCTCGCTCCAGGATCTGGCGGATCCGGATGCGGTCGCACGCGGCGCGGCGAATTACGTCCAGCTGCTGAAGATCACCCGCGCGGAGCTGGCGAAAACGAAACTCAGCGCCGGGGCCAAGGTCGTCTCGGCCGGGCTCTCGGACATCCCGCCGGAGCATGCCGACCGACGCGGCATCGACAGCATCGACCCGGCGAGCTTCACCGCGCTCATGCGCGAGCATGGGCTGGATCAGGCGGCCGATGGCTATGGCATCCATATCTATCCCGGCGGCGACCGCTCGCCGGCTGCCCGCGAGCAGCATATCGAGCAGGCCCTTTCGATCTGCCGCTCGCGCCCGGCGGAGGGCAAACCCTGCTGGGTCACCGAATGGGGCTTCGCCAACACCGCGAAGACCTGCCCGGCCGACGACAGCCGCCGCGAGCGACTGGTCAAGGCGACCCGCGAACGCTTCGCGGGCCTCATGCACGCCGGCCGGATCGCCGCCGCCTTCTATTTCGACTGGGACGCGACGACCTATGGCATCTGGCGCTGCGGCGGCCTCTCTCCTGCCGGCCGGGCCGCGGTGACGCCGTGACGTTGAAAACCCTGATCATCGGCGGTTCCAACACCGTCATGCAGCCCGGCTACCTCTCCTCGCTCTTGTCGGTCATGGCGCGGCGCGGCGTTGCGCTCGACATCGTCGCGGACCTCGCGGTCGGCGGCACGACCAGCGCCTTCGGCCTCCACCAGCTCAAGCTGCATGAGCAGGAGCTCGCCGATTGCGACCTGCTGCTGATCGAATATGCGCTCAACGACGCCTTCGTCTATGGCGACGAGCGACGCCCGTTCCGGCACTGGGCCCGCTTCTACGAGGGCATCATCCGCTTCGCGCGCGAGCGCAACCCCAAGCTCAGGATCGCCACCCTCGTCTTCGGCGCCCGCAACGGCTCGTTCCTGACATCCGTGCCCGCGATCGACGCGGGGATCGCCTATATCTCGCGCTGGTACGGGACGATCTGCATCGATGTCTCGCAACTGCTCATGCAGCGCCTCGGGCGCGAGGTCGTCGGCCATCCGAGCTTCTACTCCGATCAGGGCCATTACGCCCGGCCGGTGGCGACGACCGTCGTCGCCAACCTGATCGCCGATGAGCTGGAGCCGGCCCTCGCCGCGCCTCCACGTCCCGCCGCGCTGCCGCCCGCGATCGATCCCGAGCATTTCGCCAACGCCCGCGCGCTCGATGGCGCCTGGCTGGCCAAGCGGCTCGGGCGGCCCGCCGTCGAATATGCCAACCGCCGCTTCTCGGTGGCAGCCGTCGATCTCGGGCGGGACCAGCTCCGTTTCGACATCGACAAGGGCATGCTGCTCGCTCTGAGCTATGTCTGCGAGCCCCGCACCCCGCCGCTTGATCTGCAGGCCGGCGACCAGATGCACCGCGCCGCGCTGCTCAAGGGCGGTGTGCGCGACGGCACCTACAAGTTCCTGGTCTCGATGCTGAGCTTCGAGTTCCTCTATGGCCCGACGCTTCTCGACATGCAGCAGACGCGCGCGCTGACACTCTCCGGAGGGATCGCCGCCGGCGAGCACAAGCTGCATGTACCTAAAGACAGCGTTCGGCACGAAACCTTTCCGGTGGAGCCAGCCCTCCCGATTGCAGGCATTCTCTTCACCGGAAACCTCAAGACCTGCGCCATTGAGAGGCCCAGCACGCCGCAGCTCTCGACATTGGACGGACTTGCCGAGACCTTGCCGGCCGCGACGGCATAGGCCTTTCTGTTGATCGCCTTGGGCGCCGTGGCAGCGATCCCGGTCATCCTGGATTTCGTCTATCTCGGTGCCGCGAGCGAGTGGCTCATATCGATTGGCCGCTGGCCGGCGCTTTTCGCCGTGCTGATAATTGCCCTGACCATTTTATATCGTCTGGGCCCAAGCCGGGATGATGCCCAATGGAAATGGGTCAGTCCGGGCGCACTCTTTGCTGCCATCGCTTGGCTAGCAGGTTCAATGCTGTTCTCGTGGTATGTCGCGAACTTCCGGCTACCCGGAAAGCTGAACTCAAGACCTTATTTTGTTTTGATCATGGTGACCTGCGCGTTGCTGTCGTTCCAACGCTTCAAGACGTTGATCGTGACGTCGCTCTGGTGGCGATGGACACGCAGATCGAATTGCGAAGCACCCAGCGTCAGCCCGCGAATGATTACGTCATCGATGAATGATGGCAGAACCGGATCGATCAGTTTGATCTCATTTGCCACTGCCGGAAGTTGCAGCCCGAGGCAAGCGGCCAGCATCGCAAAGGGAGCCGCGGCGGCCCAAGCCTGAGGCGAACAGGCCACGGGATAGGCGGTCGGCCCGCGTCGAGCCTTCCTCAAAAAGCCACAGAACAGCTCCGGCAGGCGCTGTTGTTCCTGATGGGTTGCCACATTGAAGATGGCTTCGAACAACCGTGCCGCCTCGAGCTTGAATCCATAGGCGCCAAAGCCCATGGCGATCAATGCATTGTCGTGCGGCCACACCGAGCCATTGTGATAGGACATCGGATTGTAGCGTGTTTCTCCGACATTCAATGTCCGGATGCCCCAGCCGCTGAAGCTGCCTTCACTCATCAAGGTCTGAGCGACCCGGGCGGCGCGTTCCGGGAAGGCAATGCCTCCGAACAGGGCATGCCCGGCGTTCGAAGAGCGAACACGGCAGGGGCGCTTGTCGCCGTCGAGAGCCAGCGCATACGAGCCGATCTCCTCACACCAGAAGGCCCGGTCAAAACGCTCCCGCAAGATCGATGCTTGCTGTGCGAGCTGGTCGGCGCGTGTCATCCGCCCCAAGGCGCCGGCCATCGTCGCCCCGGCTCGCTTGGCGGCATAGGCATAGGCCTGCACCTCGACGAGAGCGATCGGGCCGCGCGCCAGAGACCCATCCGCATGGGAAATCGAATCGTGGCTATCCTTCCAGCCCTGGTTGGCGAGCCCGTTTTCCGTCTCGCGGAAATATTCGACGAAGCCGTCTCCGTCGCGATCCCCGAATGTCTCGCACCACAGGAGGGCAGCCTCGATGTTCTCCCAGAGTTGCTCGATCGTGGCGAGGTCACCGGTACGGTCGAAATACTGCCCCGCCAGCATAACGAACAGCGGAGTGGCATCCACCGAACCGTAGTAGAACCCAAACGGAACTTCGCCGAGATTGGCCATCTCCCCGCTTCGTCGTTCGTGCAGGATCTTGCCGGGCTGCGCATCGGCAACGGGATCGCTGATCACGGCCTGCGCCCGCGCCAATTGCAGCAGGACACCGCGCGCCACCGCTGGATCGGCCCACAGCAGCATCATCGCCGTGATGATCCCATCACGTCCGAACATAGTCGAGAACCAGGGAATGCCGGCATAGGGGTACAGCCCATCGACCCCGCGGGTCATGAGTGTGTACAGGTCGGAGGTCGATCGGCTGATCAAATCCGTGAACAGGGCAGTCGACGATCCCACCTTGGCGATGTTGGCCGTCAGCGCGCGAAGGTCCCGGCGGGCATCCTGATAGGCCTTGGCAAAATCCTGGGGCGGGACGCCGGGCGCGCTCGTGTCTGGCGGCACCTCACATTTGGAGGCATCGATCAGGTCACAGGCGACGGTAACGAGGAGCGAGGTTCGTTCCCCGGGGTCGAGGCGGAATCGGAACGAGGCCAGCTCGTTACTTAAGTGGTACGGTTCGGGTTTGAAGCGCAGCACCGTTCGTCTGATCCTGTCGTCAAGACCGTGATAGGCGTAACGCGCGGCCCCCGAGCCGATCTGCGCCTCCGTCTCGCCGCGTCGGGCGCGCTTCATCCCGCGGACTTCGAAAAGGTCGCAAAAATCCGCGCCAAAGGCCAATGACAATGAGAACTCGTGCGAAACGCGATCGAAATTGCGCAACCCGATCCGCTCGTAACAAACCGCGTTCCAGAGAAATTTCGTCCGCTCGATCGCGATCGCGTCGCGAGGAATAGCGGTTGAACCGTCGCTCCGGGCGATTTCCGGATTGGCGAGGTCCACCGTCAGGGCGGTATTGTCGTCCTGAATCACGGAGCCAAGGATCAGCGGACGCTTGTCCTCGAAGAACAATTGCAGCCGCGAAAGATGCCTGGTGTCGTTGCAGAATAGCCCCTCGGACGTGTTCGGGGTAATCCCGATGTCGCCGTAGCTGTCGAGCACCGCGAAGGCGTCTCCGGATTTCAAGGTGCGAAGCGGGCGCTCGACGAGCGACGGATGCGCATCGAGGACCTGACCGGCGGGTCGCTCATGCGGTGCCGCAATCTCGGGCTGCCTTGGGACCACGTTCTGTTCATGCATCCGAAGTTCCCCCTCGTCGGAGGTCAAGCGGCTCGTTCAGACGATTGGTTCACGTCTCTGCGTCTATTCTGCGGCCCCGCCGGAATTGCCTGGCGACGCCAGCAAACGATCGAATGCCGCGAGATAGTCGCGTGCCATCCGCGCGGCGGTAAAATGGCTATCGAAGTGAGCCCGCACCCGACAACGATCCAAGGCGGCGCTGCTCTGGCAGGCGGTAACCGCGTCGGCGATCGTGTCGACGATGAACCCGGAGACACCGTCCTCGACGATTTCCGGCACGGAGCCGTTGCGCCAGGCGATGACGGGCGTTCCCGCCGCCATTGCCTCGATCATGACCAGGCCGAATGGCTCCGGCCAGTCGATCGGAAATAGCAGCGCCCGGGCACCACCGAGCAATCTGCCCTTCTGCACGTCGTCAATCTCGCCGACGAACTCGATCAACGGGTCGTCGAGGAGTGGCTCGATCTGGTTCCGGAAGTAGTCTTCGTCGACTGGATCGACCTTCGCCGCGATCTTGAGGGGCATCCCCGCACGCTTGGCGATTTCGATCGCCCGGTCCGGTCGTTTCTCCGGCGTGATCCGCCCGAGAAAGGTGAGATAGTCTCCTCCCCTCGCATCGAACGGACATAGACCTGGCCCTAGGCCGTGATGGACCGTTGCCAGCCAGTTGACCGTCGCGGGCATCGGCTTCCGCTGCCCCTGAGAAATCGAAATCAGCGGCATCCGCGGAAAGGTCTGATAGACCGGCAGAAAATCTGGCAGGTCCAGACGTCCATGCAATGTCGTCACGCATTTGTGGGATAGGTCCGAGAACATCGCGTGCTGGAGCAGGTCGAGGTGGAAATGGATGATGTCGAATGACGCCTCCCGCTCACGGACCTTGGCGAGCATGGCGAGATGGCTGGCGGTGTGATTGCGAATACCTGCCAGCCGCAAACCTCGTGGTGAGCATGCGACCAGCTCGGCCGTGGTTTGGGAATCGCCCGAGGCGAACAAGGTGACCTGATGTCCCTGCCGAACGAGCTCCTCGGTAAGCCATGAGGCAACTCGTTCCGTGCCCCCGTACAATCGGGGCGGAACCGACTCCGACAGCGGCGCAACCTGCGCGATCCGCATGCCCATTCTCTCCCGGCAACTCTCCCGCGAATGCGGGCAAGCTAGCAACGCCAATCCGGGACGAAAGTTCGGAATCAGGCCCCGTCGGCGCGGGTTTCTGTCCGGCCTCGCGGCACCGTCTCCGGCATGGCAGTCAGCATCAGGATAAGGGCCGCCAGCCCCACCCCGGCGAGCACGGCGAAGGCCACTGAATATCCGCCCCACACGACGAGGCTGCCGGCGAATACATAGCTCGATGCGCCTCCAACGCCTTGAATGGTGCCGATGATCCCGCGCGCCATGTTGTAGCGACCACTGCCCAGCACGGCGCCGTAGAGCACCAGCGGCAACAGCACGTCGAACAACCCGGACCCGATACCATCGAGAATTTGGAAGACGATCATCCAGTAGGGGTTGTCGACCATTGCGAAAAGGATGCCGCGCAGCGGGAGGGCAGCGAAGGCCAGGATGAGCAATGGCTTACCGCCGATCAGGTTGGCCCGCATGACGAGGAAAGCCATCGGAATGGTCGCAAGCTGGGCGACGATGATCGCCGCCGAGGTGACGGCGGACTCGAAGCCCTTGACCTCCAGGGCAAGCTTCTGGCTGACGAGAGCCAGCATCGGCGCATTCGCGAAATGGAACAACGCCGTGCCGATCGCCAGTACGGTGAAGGGCCGCTCGGCGAACAAGCGCTGCCATGGGTATGGCTGGCCCGATCCGAGCCGGATTTCATCGAGGCCCCGAGCGCGCTGATGATCGATGGCGGTCGCTGGAATCGCAAGGACCGCGATCATCGACAACCCGGCAAATACCGGAAGCATGTAGAAGACGCCGCGTTGCCCGAATTGCGTGCCGACCAAAGCGGCCACTGCGGCGATGAACAGGTTGCCGAAACGGTCGAAGGCAGCATTGCGTCCGAGCTGCGTGGCGGCTTCGCGGGAGCCGAACAATCCCAACGTGATTGCCGCCACCGTCGGCGCGAAGACGGCGCCAAGGAGTGCCATGCTGACATCCGCGACGAACACGACCACAAGCGTCGGATACGTCACAATGCCCACACTCAGCGCCGCAAGACACCAGGCGCCGCCGACGATGAGGCCGCGCTTGGCGCGCGTGGCGTCGATCAGGGCGCCGATTGGGGCGTGAAAAGTGATGCCGATCAAGCCGCTAGCGCTCAGCACGGCCCCAATCGTCGCTTGGTCCCAGCCGGCCTCCGTGAGCAGGAAGACATTGACGTAAGGCCCCAGGCCGCCACGCAGATCCGCGAGCAGGAAGTTCAGCCAATCGAGGCTCGGCCGATACGACACTTAATCCTCGCACCGTCATTTCGAGGATGAATGGTCAGCCCCTCGCTTGGTTTTCCCCGTCCCGCCGGTCGATGGTTTTGGCCGTCGCTAGCAGAGCGCTGCGGCTTAAGGCGAGCCGCTTTGCCCTTTGAGGTCTTCCCGGAAAGGCGCCCCGGCCAAGCAAGCGGGGCAGCGCCACGTTACGCCGCCCGCTTGTTGCTGCCAGACATGCCCAGCTTGGAAAGCAGTTGATCTGTCTTCGCTTCCTCGCCCAGCGTCTGCTCGAACAGAGCCACAGCATCCTTGTGACCAAGCTGCTGCGCCCAGGCCTTCAAAGTTCCGTAGCGGGAAATCTCATAGTGCTCTACCGCCTGGGCCGCGGCGATCAGGCCCGCATCGAGCGCGGGACTTCCCTCGAACTCCTCCATGATGCCCTTGCCTTCCTCGATGATGCCAAGGATGGCATCACAGGTCTTGCCGCGCGGCGCTTTGCCGATGAGTTCGAAAACCTCGCCGAGGCGTTCGACGTGGGCTTCCGTCTCGTCGCGATGCTTCTCGAAGGCCTTCTTGAGGTCGGGTGAGGTTGCGGCCTTGGCCATCTTCGGCAGGGCCTTCACGATCTGCTTCTCGGCGTAATAGATGTCCTTAAGGGTATCGAGGAAGAGGTCGTCTAATGTCTTCGGTTGGGTAGCCATCTGGGTCGCCTCCAATTGCGGGGTGAAAGCCCGAAAACCCACCCAGCTCTCGAATGTTCCAGCGCAAGGCCAGGCCTCACACCATCATCTCCTGAGAACGCGTCTCAGTCGGCTTTTCGAGATCGGAATGCTCGAACGTCCCGTCGACGGAGACACGCCAAACGCGGTTCGAGCGGCCGGTGGTGGTCAGGCGTAGGTTGCGCCGGAACCTCGATGCATTCGCAGCGTTGCCGACCCATCCAGGCAGGAATTTCCCGATGGCGGTCATGGTCATACATCTCGAAGAGCGTGAAGGCGCTCATGAATAGCGCGACTAAAATGCCAATTGAATCAACTACTTAGAACAGCCAAAATCAAAGAAAGCCCGACATAGGCGTGGGGTTGTTCGCTAGCTCGAACCCCACACTCGCAGCAGGAAACTGGTGAAGACTGCGACTGACGGCGATCGCACCGGCGTCGCCCAGACAGCGCAAGTCATGAGTTTTTCGGACGCACCTGCGAGATCGCGAATGGCGATGCCGCTCCGATGCAGATTGCGCGCGCAGCTCGCATAGACGGAGACGCCGGCGCCTGCTGCAACCAACCCAAAAATGCCGTCAGAGGATGAGGGCTCCTGCACGATACGCGGCGTAAAGCCGGCCCGGTGGCAGAGAGAGAAGAAAGCGTTTCGAAACGCCCCCCAGTTTTCCCCAGAGCCCAACACGAAGGGCTCTTCGGCGAGGTCGGAAAGCTGCACGCTTTGTGCGCTGGAGAGCGGATGGGTAACCGGTAGCAGGACTACGTAACGGTTGTCATCGAAAGTATAGCTCGCCATTGCCGGCTGCTCGAACGGTCCGAGCATGAAGCCGATATCGATGCGATCGGCCAGCAGTGCCTCCTGCTGCTTCAATGTCGCAATGAAGGTGAGCTCTAGGCGAATCTCCGGTCGATGGCGGCTGAAGGCACTCAGGAATTCCGGCAACCGTCCATTGATGGCGAAGTCCATGTAGCCGATCCGGAGGACTCCCACCTCCCCGCGGGCGGTGCGGCGGGCGGTGGTCGCCGCGTGCTCCAGCCGCTCCAAAGCCGCGCGGCTGTCGGCGAGGAAGGCCTTGCCCGCCTCGGTCAGTTCCACCGAGCGTGTTGTGCGGGAAAGTAGAGGCACGCCTACTTCCTGCTCCAGCTCTCGTATCAGTCGGCTCATGGCCGGCTGGGTCATGTGGGCCCGCTGCGCCGCACGACTGAAATGCAGATCCTCCGCGAGAAGGACGAAGCAGCGGACGTGTTTGAGGTCGAAACGCATAGCCAAACTCATACCAAAATCTGCATTAATCCGGCCGAAATCAGAATTTCCCAGTCTATAACATATCAAGCATTCTTCCCCGACAAGCGCCACCACACGAGCGCGAAACAATAAGGGGATCAAGACCATGGCGTTCGAGCGCGATCTCGATGCAAAGACGGCGGCTGCCTATGCGAGCGCCGACGCTCCGGCGGCGGATCACACATCGTCGAGATCTTGACCGCGCCGCGGGCGATGCCCGCGACGGCCGACGCGACCTGCGGAACGGGCACGGCCCCGCGGCACAGAAAAACGCAAACAAGAAAGTGGCGGAGATGAAGAACAGTTTCGGCACCTTGTCAGGTGCGTCGTCCCGGCGCGCTGTACTCGGATCGTTTGGCGCAGGCGCCTTCGCGCTCGCAGCGCCCGGCCTTGTCCGTGCCCAGGAAGGCAACCTTGTCATCTCCAACTGGGGCGGTGACTGGAACGAGCGCACCATCAGGTTCGTCGAGGCCCCGCTGGTCGAAAGCCGCGGCATCAAGATCGTCCGCGACCTCGCCATGGAGACGGAGCGCAAGGCGAAGCTGATCGCCGAGAAGCGGCTGCGCCGCGGCACCGTAGACGTCTTCCATTGCAACGAGGGCGACAGCGTCGAGCTCAACGGCCAGGAGGTTCTGGCCGACATCGACTTCTCCAAGGTGCCGAACTACGCCGACGTGGTCCCCGCGCTCAAGGCGAAGCCCTTCTTCGTTCCGTGGCTCTATAGCGGCGTCACGATCCTCTACGACAAGAACAAGGTTCCGACCCCGCCCAAATCCTACGAGGAATTGTGGGACAAGAAATGGGCCGGGAAGGTTGGCCTCACCAATCAGCTCTACTTCAACTACATCATGATGGCCGGCCTCATCAGAGGCGGCAGCGTCACCAATACGGAGCAAGGCAAGGAACGCCTGATCCAGCTCAAGGAGCTGACCCAGCCGCGCATCTATGCCGCCCACCAGCAACTCGCGGCCGGGCTCGTCAACGGCGAAGTCGAGATCGCGGTGAACTACAAGGCTCGCGGGCTCCAATGGGCGAATGACGGTGCGCCTTTGGCGAGCCAGTACCCTGCCGAAGGGGCCATCGCGGTGATGTTTGGCGCGACCCTTCCAAAGCGCGCACCCTCTCCGGAGCTCTCCTCGGTATACTTCAACGCCATGCTCGATCCGAAGGCCATGGCCGGCCTCGCGGGCGCCAGCTTCTATGCTCCGGCGAACGGCAAGGCCGATCTCGCGGCCGAGCTGAAGGCGAAGATCGATTTTTCGGCCGCCGAAGCCGAGGCGCTGAAGTTCCCCGACTACGGTCATGTCGCAAAGAACACGGCAGAATGGCTGGAGTGGTGGAACAAGAACATCGCTGCCAAGTGAGCGAGGCGCCCGTGTCTTCCGCAAGCTCCACAAGTTCGGCGCAGGCCATGTCGCTTGCTGCATTCGGCGCGCGGCACGGACGGCGGCCGTCGCCGGCCTTTGGCCTGTCGGCGCCTGCGACGATCTTCGTGCTCGTGGCCCTGATCGGGCCGCTGGCCCTGATGTTTCGCTATTCGCTGAACCGGTTCGTGCCGGGGCAGATGATGGTGGAGGCGCTGACGCTGGCCAACTACGCCAAGTTTCTCGCCGACGGCTATTACCAGAGCGTACTCGCTACAACCTTGTGGGTGTCGGCGCTTTCGACACTGCTTTGCCTCGTAGCCGGCTTTCCCGTGGCGTATTTCCTGGCGCGTCAGGCGAACGAGAAATGGAAGGGGCGCCTGCTGCTGCTCGTCATCCTGCCGCTGCTCATGGGCAATGCCGTGCGCACGGCGGCCTGGATGGTGATCCTCGGCGACAAGGGCTTGTCCAACGCGCTCATCGCCAGTGTCGGCATCGCGCCGATGAAGCTGATGTACACGCCCACGGCGGTCGTCATCGGGCTCATCTCGGTGCTCCTGCCCTTCATGATCGTGACGCTGCAGAGCGTGCTGGAGGGGATCGACGCCAATCTCGAAGCGGCTTCTTCAAGCCTTGGAGCCGGACATCTCACCACCTTGTGGCGCGTGATCCTGCCCTTGGCGCTGCCGGGCATCCTCGCCGGCACGATGCTGTGCTTCATCCTGTCGATGAACGCCTATGCGACGCCGGTGCTCATCGGCGGCCCGAGCTTCCACATGATGGCGCCCACCGTCTACCAGCAAGTCGCCAAAGCGATGAACTGGCCGTTCGGCGCCGCGCTCGCCTTCGTCCTGATGGCGGTGACGCTGGTGCTCACCACGATCGCCAACGTGCTGGTGCAGCGTCGCTACCGGCGCTGGAGCGAGTGAGGCCGTCATGGGTATCGTCGCTATCAACCGCGTCTATGCCGCGCTAGCCGCCGTGATCATGGCCTTCGTCCTCCTGCCGCTGCTGGTCGTGGTCTGGGTCAGCTTCTTCGCGAACCGGATCCTGTCCTTTCCGGCTACCGGCTACACCTTCGACTGGTATGTTCGCGCCTGGGAGCAGGACGCCTTCCGCAACGGCTTCATCACCAGCGTGGAAACCGCGCTGATCGCCGTCGCAATCTCGCTGGCACTGGGCGTTCCAGCGAGCCTGGCGCTCGTGCGCTACCGGTTTCCCGGGCGCGACACCATCCAGACGTTGCTGCTCTCGCCCATGGTGGTGCCGGGCATCGTCGGCGGTGCGGCGCTGTTCATGGCCTTCATCGAGATCGAAGTGCTGTTCGACGTGGAGATCGCCGGCACGCTGCCGGGGCTTCTGGTCGCCCACGGGCTGATCGCCCTGCCGTGGACGATCCGGCTTGTGACCGCTTCGCTCACCGGGATGAGCCCCTCATATGCGGAGGCGGCCCAAAGTCTAGGTGCGAGCGGGCTCACCATCTTCTTCCGGATCACGCTGCCCATCATCAAGCCGGGCATCGTGGCGGCAGTGCTGTTCTCCTTCGTAATCTCCTTCATCGACCTGGAAAAATCGATCTTCCTGGTCGGTCCCGGGCGCTCCACGCTTCAGATCGCCCTGGTCTCCTATCTCGAATGGAACCTCGACTCGACGGTCGCCGCCGTCGCGACCGTGCAGATCATCATCATCGGGGCGTTGCTGCTTGTGAGCAACCGCTACGCCCGGCTCTCCCGCGCCTTTTGACCCTCCCGCCGAACCTGGGGCGAACTCATGTCCGACGTCACGCTGCAATCCATCGTCAAGCGCTATGGCGCCACCACGGCGGTGGACAACGTCTCTCTGAAGATCGAGCAGGGCGAGCTCGTCGCCCTGCTCGGCCCCTCCGGCTGCGGAAAGACCACGACCTTGCGCATGATCGGCGGCTTCATCCCGATCACCGAGGGCCGCATCCTCGTCGGCGGCAAGGACATCACGCACCTGCCGCCCAACAAGCGCAACATGGGATTCGGCTTCCAGAACTACGCACTCTTTCCCCATATGAGCGTCGGCGAGAACGTTGCGTTCGGGCTGGAGATGCGCAGGCTGCCCAAGCACGAGATCTCCGCCAGGGTGAAGAGCGCGCTCGACCGGGTGAAGCTCGGCCATCTCGTCGACCGGCTTCCCAAGCAGCTCTCCGGCGGACAGCAGCAGCGCGTGGCTCTGGCCCGGGCGCTGGTCATCGAGCCCGACGTGCTGCTGCTCGACGAACCGCTCTCCAATCTCGACGCGCAACTGCGCAACGAGATGAAGCTCGAGATCAGGAACATTCAGCAGCAGCTCGGCATCACCACCATCTTCGTCACCCATGACCAGGACGAGGCGCTTTCGGTGGCCGATAGCGTCGTGCTGATGCGCTCCGGCCGCATCGAGCAGCAGGGCGCGCCCGACGACCTCTTCGGCAAACCGTCTTCGCATTTCGTCGCCGAGTTCATGGGCATGACCAATCTGCTCTCCGGCGAGGTCGCCGGACTCGACCGCTTCCGGCTGGAGAGCGGCGACACGCTCGCCATCCCGTCGGTCGCAGCCGGCGGCAGACTGGCGCTCGCCATCCGCCCCGAACGCCTAGTGATCGACGGCGACGACGATGTGCTGGCCGCCAACACGCTGCCCGCCGAAGTGGAGTTCGCGACCTATCGCGGACTGATGATCGACTATCGCCTGCGCACCTCGTCAGGCCTCGCCCTCGTTGCCCGCCGCCCTTCGCCGGCGGTCGGCGGACCGGCGCCGCTCGCCGTCGGACGGCCGGTGCGCGTCTCCTTCCATCCCGAAGCCGGCACCCTGGTGCCGGTCTGATCCTCCGCCGGCATCGCCCGGCTCAGCAAAGGTCTTGATCGTCGTGACTCTGCAGCTTTCCTCCACCGTTCCGCAGGACCAGCACGCCCTGGCGGGCCTGCATGACGAACTCATCGTGATCGACGGGCTCATCATTTCCGATTTCGGCCGTGCCGTCTTCCACGACATGCGCAAAGGCGGGCTCACCGCCGCCAATTGCACGTGCAGCATATGGGAGAATTTCACCGAAACAATGCGCAACATCGCGAAGTGGAAGAAAGACTTCGCCGCTCATTCGGACATCATATCCCAGGTCTACACCACCGCGGATATCCTCAAGGCCAAAGCTGACAGCAAGACCGGTATCATCCTCGGCTGGCAGAACACCTCGGCCCTCGAGGACAAGATCGAATACCTAGAGCTCTTCCACGAGCTCGGCGTGCGCATCATCCAGATGACGTACAACACGCAGAACCTCGTCGGTTCCGGTTGCTATGAGAGCCGCGACAGCGGCCTGTCCGACTTCGGGCGCGACGTGGTGAGCGAGATGAACCGCCTCGGCATCCTGTGTGATCTCTCGCATGTCGGGCCCAAGACGTCGGAAGACGTGATCCTCGCCTCCAGGCAGCGCGTGGCCTATTCGCATTGTCTGCCGGCCGGCCTGAAGACGCATCCGCGCAACAAGAGCGACGAACAGTTGCGCTTCATCGCCGACAAGGGCGGTTTCATCGGCGTCACCATGTTCCCGCCCTTCCTGAAGAAGGGACCGAATTCCACCGTCGCAGACTATGTCGAGGCGATGGAGTACGTCATCGACGTCGTCGGAGAGGACATCGTCGGCGTTGGGACCGACTTCACGCAGGGCTATGGCAAGCCCTTCTTCGACTGGATCACCCACGACAAGGGTTTCGGCCGCAAGCTCACCGACTTCGGTGCAGTGATCAATCCGGCGGGTTTCCGCGAGATCGGCGATTTCCCAAACCTGACCGAGGCCATGCAGCAACGCGGCTGGTCGACCTCGCGCATCGAGAAGGTGATGGGCGGAAACTGGCTCCAACTCCTCAAGGATGTGTGGGGCGCCTGAGCGCCCCGCCGACCGTCCGCAAACCGCGAAGAGAATACCATGGTGAAACCCGAAATCGAGATCGACGTCGACCCCCGGACCGGGCGCTGGCTCGTAGACGCGATGCCCATGATCCTGGTGCCTCAGCACTTCTACAACAACAATCACTTCGCCATCGAAGAGGCCATGGGCACGGAACCATTCGACCGGGCCCTGGCGCCAGCCGGACGGCTATCCGCCTATGTGTGGTGCAAGAAGCAGGCGGACATCTACCACCTGTCCGGCACCGATGTCTTCGCGCACTACATGAAACGACTGTCGCAGCGCGGCTGGGGCTTTTTCTCGATCGAGGCGATCGACCCCACCGCTGGAACCGCCAGCGTCCGGCTCGACCATTCGTCGTTCGTCACCGACGAGACGCGCGGCGCAGGGCGCAAGCTCTGCTTCATGTTCGCGCCATGGCTCGCCGGCGCACTCGAATATGTCTGCGAGGAGGCCGGCACGCCCAGGTCGCTCGCCGCATACGAGGTTCAGTGCGCGGCGGAGGGCCATAACTGCTGCCGCTTCGAAGTCGAGCCCGCCACCTGAGTCAGAAAACGCCCGACCGCGCCGTCATGCGGCGCATGACCCCGGCCCAAAGAGGTTCAAGAGCCATGAGCGACAAGATGACGATATCCCGCCGTGCCGTCTTGAACACCTTCGGCATCGCCGCGGCCGGCGCGGTCGCCGCGCCCGCGGTGATCACGCGCTCGCTCGCCGCGGGCAACACGCTGGTCGTCTATAATTTCGACGGCCTGCTCGGCAAGGTGATCAAGGATCACTGGATCGATCCCTTCGCCCAGAAGACCGGCGCGAAGGTCGAGGTCCTGACCATGCAGGGCTCGTCTCCGCCCATGGCCAAGATCAAGGCGCAGGTGGACGCCGGCCGCCCCGATGCCGACGTCATTCCCATGCAGATGACCGACTATGTCTACGGCGTACGCAACAATCTGTTCCAGACCATCGACGCCAGGGACATGCCGGAATTCGCCAATCTCTATCCCGACTACATCACGCCGCATGGGCCTAAGCTGGTCCTGTGGAGCTACGGCCTCGCCTACAACACCGACAGGATCAAGACACCGCCCACCGCCTGGGCCGATCTGTGGGATCCGCAGTATAAGGGCAAGGCTTCGATCAACGAGGCGCTGTTCGATCAGGCCCTCCAGATGGCCAATCTCGTTTCCAAGGGAAAACCGCTCCCGGTCGACGACGGTACATTCGCCAGCCTGACCAAGCTGCGCCCCAATCTCGCGACCCTCTGGACGACCGGCGCGCAGGCCGAGCAGCTCCTGCGGACCGGAGAGGTCTGGATCATGGCTGTGTGGAACGGCCGCGTCTATCCGCTGAAGGATCAGGGCGTGCCGATCGACTTCGTTTCACCGAAGGAAGGTTTCTTCACGCGGTCCGACCCGTTCTGCATACCGCGCGGCGCCCGGAACCCGGAACTCGCCAAGGCCTTCATCAACTTCTCCTGCACCGTGGCACCGCAGCAGGCGCTGGCCGAGAAGCTCTTTTACGCCTCGCCGAACCAGAAGGTCGTATACCCGCCGGAAATCGCCAGACGCGTCGTGGTCTCGACGCGCGAGGAGCTGGCCCGCGCCGTTCCGGAAAACTACGAGGTGATCGTCGACAGCCTGCCCGACTGGCGCCGGCGCTGGGACGCCTGGAAGCAGAGTTGATCGCATGGGGAGCCGGAGGGCGCGTCCAACCATCCGGCTCCGAAGCGTCGCTTTATCTGCCATCAAGACGGCGGCGAAGAAGACCGGCGTCCGAGAAGGTCAAGACATGTCCGTTCTGAAGCGCTTCGGCTGGAGGGGGCTCATAGCCCCTGCATTGCTGCTCTACGCCGTCGTCTTCTTTCTGCCGCTCGGCGTGCTGATCGGGGACAGTGTGCGTCCCTCCAGCTCGCCGGCATTGTCGCTCCAGAACTACGATGCCTTTTTCACCGATGGGATCAGCCTGTCGATCTTCCTGCGCACCGTGCGCCTCGCATTGTTCGTGACCCTGGCCTGCCTCGCCTTGGGCTACCCGCTGGCGCTGTTCATGCGCCGGGCCGGCCCGGGAATGCGGCTCGTTGCGCTGACCATAGTGGTCTCACCGCTCCTGACCTCCGTGATCGTGCGCAATGTCGCCTGGCTGCTGGTGCTTGGCCGCGAGGGGATGGTGAATGCGCTGCTGCGCGAGATCGGCCTGATCGATGCGCCGCTGCCGCTGCTCTACAATACGCTGGGCGTGGTCGTCGGCGTCACCCATGTCTACCTCGCCTTCCTAGTGCTGCCGATATTCTCCTCCCTGCTCGCCATCGACCCTTCAGTCGAGCAAGCGGCCGCGAGCCTCGGCGCCTCGCGCTTCACCGTCTTCCGCCGCGTGACCTTGCCGCTGAGCATGACGGGCGTGATCGCGGGCTCGACGCTGGTCTTCGTGCTCACCATGGGCGTCTATCTCACGCCCGTGATCATGGGCGGCAGCTTCGTCACCACGCTTCCCATGGTGATGACTGACCTCGTGCGGACGCAGTTCGACTTCAGCCGCGCGGCCGCCTTCGCCGTCGTGCTGCTCGCCTTCATCTGCGCCGTCCTGGTGATCTCCGGCCGCGCGGAAAAACGCATCGACGCGATGCGTGGGGAAACATCATGATGCAAGAGAACCGCATCGGGCTTTTCGTGGGCGCGGTCGCGTGGGCCACGATGGCCTTCCTGATCCTGCCGCAGCTCATCCTGCTAATCCAATCCTTCACCATCGAGGATTATCTCTCCTTCCCGCCGAAGGCTTTCGGTTTCCGGTGGTATGCCTACATCTTTCACGATGAGACTTGGCTCAAAGCGCTGGGCACCAGCCTCCTCATCGCCGCGCTGGCAACCCCGCTCGCCGTCGTCATCGGCACGGCTGCAGCCATAGGTCTCGATCGCGGCCCGTCGTGCATGCGCAAGATCGTGCGCACGGCCCTGATCTCGCCGATGATCCTGCCACATGTCGTGCTGGGTATGGCGATCTACCGGGTGTTCCTGCCAATCCGCTTCGACGACACGGTGACAGGCTTCCTCGTCGCGCATCTGGTCTTGTGCGTGCCCTATGTCGTGGTCACCGTCGGGGCGAGCCTCCAGGCCATGGACCGGTCGCTCGAACAGGCAGCGATGAGCCTCGGCGCATCGCTGCCGACGGCACTCTGGCGGGTGGTGCTGCCGCTCGCGCGGCCAGGCATCATAGCCGGCGCCGTGTTCGCCTTCATCACCTCGTTCGACGAGTTCATCGTCACCTATTTCCTTGCCAGCCGGCAGACGACAGCACCGATCCAGATCTTCTCCAGCCTGTCATACCAGTTGGAGCCGTCCATCGCCGCAGTATCAGGTCTCACTCTAGTGATCACGGTGGCGCTCTCGGGCCTGCTGGTCCTGCGCGGCAGCTTGGTGGGGTCAGCTAGGATGGCATGAGGGATCTGCTCGGCCTTAGGTAGCGAGAACCGCGCTCTATCCCAGTGTGCTCCTCTCAACAGAATGACCGCGGCGACCAGAGCGAAAGTCGGATCCGCTTAGCGCATTGGTTTCCGGCATTCTTCGGAAAGCGTCCGGGGTCATTCCCTCGGCAGCTCGGAACATACGGATGAGATGAGGCAGGTCGCAGAAGCCGGTATCGGCTGCGATCTGGGTTGCGGACCGCTCTGTCGTCTTCAGCAGGTGCTTGGCCTGCTCGATGCGGATCAGCCGGTCGGCTTCGAGTGGCGTCATGTCCAGAGCCTCGCGGAAATGCCGTTCGAGCTTGCGCCGACTCACCCCGAGCAGCGTCACCAGGCGCCCGATCGCAAGCGGGGCGTCGATCGATTGCTGCATCAGGAGCAGGGCCTTGCGCACCAGCCCGTCACTGGCGACGAGCGCGAGCGGCATGCCCGGCTGCGGCTCTTCGGCCGCCATCGCCTCGTCGATGATCATGATGTGCAGGCTCTTTGCCGCGCGGGCCCGTCCGAGATGGCGCTCGACGATGAAGGCGGCGAGATGCGCCGAGGACACGCCGCCCGAGCAGGTCAACCGGTCGCGATCGACGACGAAGATCTGGTCCGAGACCGGCTTCAGCCCGTCGAACCGCTCGAGGAAGTCGGCGTGGTGGAACCAGCTGACGCAGGCGCGATAGCCCTGCATCAAGCCCGCCCGGTGCAGGATGAAGGTGCCGGTGCAGACCCCGACCAGCGGCACCCCGACCGCTGCCGCGCGCTTGAGGAAGCTCACCGTGTCGGGATGCAGGTTCTCGATCTCATCGACCAGGCCGCCGACCACCACGAGATAGTCGAACCGCGCCGGGTCGCCGAGGCGCTCCTCCGGCTGGACCACGACGCCGCAGCTTGAGGCGATCGCCTCCCTCGTCGGCGACAGGACGCGCCAGGCACAGAGAATAGGCCGCGACCGGTCGCCTTCATCGGCCGATAGACGCAGGACATCGACGAAGTTCGCGAAGGCGCAGAGCGTAAACCGTCGAGCCAGGATGAATCCGACCTTCAGCTTGGCCATTCGCCCTCCATGCCGCCACCATACAGTGCATCTGACGGATTCATACAGCCCGAATTCGCGATAGTCCGGCAAACATTCGATCAAGAATACGGGAGGCCGGCATGACGCACTTCTCTTTCGCCCAGGTCATCAGGGGCGCGCTGAGCGGCCAGAAGAACTGGACGCCCCAGTGGCCGGACGCACAGCCCAAGGCCGCCTATGACGTGATCATCGTCGGCGCCGGCGGGCACGGCCTCGGCGCGGCCTATTACCTGGCGAAGGAGCACGGGATCACCAATGTCGCGGTGATCGACAAGGGCTGGCTCGGCGGCGGCAATACCGGCCGCAACACCACGATCATCCGCTCGAACTATCTCTATGACGAGAGCGCGCGGCTTTACGATCACGCGCTCGATCTCTGGGAGAATCTCTCCCAGGATCTGAACTACAACGTCATGTACTCCAAGCGCGGCGTGATGATGCTGGCGCACAACATCCACGATGTTCAATCCTTCCAGCGCCACGTCCATTCGAACCGCCTGAACGGCGTCGACAATCAATGGCTGACGGCGAAGGAGGCGCAGCGCTTCTGCCCGCCGCTCGATATTTCGCCCTCGGCGCGCTACCCGGTCGTCGGCGCGGCCCTGCAGCGCCGCGCCGGCACCGCCCGGCACGACGCCGTCGCCTGGGGCTACGCCCGCGGCGCGGCGGCGCGCGGCGTCGACATCATCCAGAACTGCCCGGTGACCGCGATCCGCCGCGGCCCGGACGGGCGGGTCATCGGGGTCGAGACGCCGAAGGGCTTCATCGCTGCGAAGAAGGTCGCGGTCTCCGCCGCCGGCCACACCTCGGTCGTGATGGAGACGGCCGGCGTGCGCCTCCCGCTCGAATCCTACCCGCTGCAGGCGCTCGTCTCCGAGCCGGTGAAGCCGATCTTCCCTTGCGTCGTCATGTCGAATTCGGTGCACGCCTATATCAGCCAGTCCGACAAGGGCGAGCTCGTCATCGGCTCCGGCACCGACCAGTATGTCAGCTATTCCCAGCGCGGCGGCCTGCCGCTGATCGAACACACGCTGGCGTCGATCTGCGAGATCTTCCCGATCTTCCGGCGCATGCGGATGCTGCGCAAATGGGGCGGCATCGTCGACGTGACGCCGGACCGCTCGCCGATCATCGGGCTGACGCCGGTGCCGGGCCTCTACGTCAATTGCGGCTGGGGCACCGGCGGGTTCAAGGCGACGCCGGGCTCCGCGCATGTCTTCGCCCATACGATCGCCCGCAATCAGCCGCACCCGATCAACGCGCCGTTCACGCTCGAACGTTTCACCACCGGCCAGCTGATCGACGAGGCGGCCGCTGCCGCCGTCGCGCACTGAGGACCTGCCATGTTGCTGATCCGTTGCCCCTATTGCGAGCAGGACCTGCCCGAGCTCGAATTCGCCTATGCCGGTGAGGCCCATATCGCCCGGCCGCAGGACCCGTCGCAGCTCACCGACGAGGAATGGCGCGACTTCCTCTTCATCCGCTCGAACCCCCGCGGCGTCCATTTCGAGCGCTGGCGCCACGTCAACGGCTGCGCCCGCTTCTTCAACGCGGCACGCGAGACCGTCTCCGACCGCTTCCTTCTCACCTACAAGGCGGGCGAGGCCCGTCCCGACATCTCCGCTCTGACGGGAGGCGCCGAATGACCCGCTACCGCCTTTCCGGCCGCGGCCGCGTCGATCACCGCAAGCCCGTCCGCTTCACCTTCGACGGCAAGAGCTATCAGGGGCTGGCCGGCGATACCCTCGCCTCGGCGCTGCTCGCCAACGGCGTCCACTTGATGGGCCGGTCCTTCAAGTACCACCGGCCCCGCGGCGTGGTCTCCGCCGGCTCCGACGAGCCGAACGCGCTGATGGGCACAAGCCGCGGCCCCGGCCGGTTCGAGCCGAACACCCGCGCGACGATCCAGGAACTCCGCGACGGCCTGGAAGCGACCAGCCAGAACCGCTGGCCCAGCCTCTCCTTTGACATGGGCGCAATCAACGACCGCCTGGGCTCGCTCTTCTCCGCCGGCTTCTACTACAAGACGTTCATGTGGCCCCGCGCCTTCTGGGACCGTGTCTACGAGCCGATCATCCGCAACGCCGCGGGCCTCGGCGTCTCCCCCACCGAGCCCGACGCCGATCGCTACGCCAGCCGCTTCGCCCACACCGACGTGCTCGTGATCGGCGCAGGCCCCGCCGGCCTTGCCGCGGCGCTCGCCGCCGGCCGTTCCGGCGCCTCCGTCTTGGTCGTCGACGAGACCGCCGAACCCGGCGGCAGCCTCCTCTCCGAGCCCTCGGTGACGATCGACGGCAAGCCGGCCTGGGACTGGCTGACTGCGGCCCTCGCCGAACTGGCCGCGCTCCCGAACGTCACCGTCATGACCCGGACGACGGCGATCGGCTACTACCACCAGAACCTGATCGGCCTGGCGCAGCGCCTGACCGACCACCTCGCCACCCCGCCCAAAGACGCACCGCGCGAGCGGATGTGGAAGGTCCGAGCGGGCCAGGTCGTCCTCGCCCAGGGCGCGCTTGAGAAGCCGCTGGTCTTCGACGGCAACGACCGCCCGGGCGTGATGCTGGCCGGCGCCGCCCAGACCTATATTCACCGCTACGGCGTCAAGGTCGGCGATCGCCCGGCCATCGTCACCACCCACGACTCGGCCTGGTTCGCTGCCTTCGACCTGGCGGAGGCCGGCGCCAAGCCCGCCGTCATCGTCGATATCCGCGCCAGCGTCGCCCCCGCCCTCACCGACCGCGCCCGCGCGCTGGGCATCGAGTCCCTGCTCGGCCACAGCGTCACCGGCACCTCTGGCCGCCTGCGAGTGAAGTCGCTGCGCGTCAACCGGCTGGAGAAAGGCCGGGCGGGTACCGCCCGCGAGATCGCCTGCGACGCCGTGCTCATGTGCGGCGGCTGGACCCCCTGCCTGCACCTCTTCAGCCACACCAAGGGCAGCTTGGCCTGGGACGACAAGCTCCAGGCGTACCTGCCCGGCAAGAAGACCGAAGCCGTCCACATCGCGGGCGCTGGCCGCGGCCTCTGGGGCATCGCCGCCGTCCTCAACGACGGCGCCACTGCAGGCACTGCCGCCGCCCGCGCCGCCGGCCGGGACGCGACGGCGCAGAGCTACGCCGTCACCGCCGACCGCACCGGCTCGGGCGTCACGCTCACGGAGCTGGCGAGCGACCGCAACCCGGCGACCGCCAAGGCCTTCATCGATTTCCAGAACGACGTCACCGCCAAGGACATCCGGCTCGCGGTCCGCGAGGGCATGCGCTCGATCGAGCACGTCAAGCGCTACACCACCAACGGCATGGCGACCGACCAGGGCAAGATGTCGAACATCAACGGCCTGATGATCGCCGCCGACGCCCTTGGCAAGGAGCCGCCGCAGGTCGGCCTCACCACCTTCCGGCCGCCCTACACGCCGACCACTTTCGGCACCTTCGCCGGCTACCACCAGGACGCGACCTTCGAGGTCACGCGCAAGACGCCGATCGACCCCTGGGCCGAGGCCAACGGCGCCGCCTTCGAGCCGGTCGCGCTCTGGCGCCGCGCCTGGTACTTTCCGAAGGCGGGCGAGGACATGCACGCCGCCGTCGCCCGCGAGTGCCGCGCGGCCCGCGCCTCCGTCGGCATCTTCGACGCCTCGACGCTCGGCAAGATCGAGGTCGTCGGGCCGGACGCCGTCACCTTCATGGAGCGGATGTATACGAACCCCTGGGCGAAGCTCGGGGTCGGGCGCTGCCGCTACGGCCTGCTGCTTGGCGAGGACGGTTTTATCCGCGACGACGGCGTCATCGGCCGCCTCGCCGCTGACCGCTTCCATGTCACCACGACCACCGGTGGCGCCGCCCGCGTGCTCAACATGATGGAGGACTACCTCCAGACCGAATGGCCCGAGCTCAAGGTCTGGCTCACCTCGACCACCGAACAATGGGCCGTCATCGCCCTGCAGGGTCCGAACGCGCGCAAGCTCCTCGAGCCCTTCGTCGAGGGGCTCGACATCTCCGAGGCCGCCTTCCCGCACATGTCGGTCGCGACCTGCACCGTCGCCGGCTTCCCGGCCCGGCTGTTCCGCGTGTCCTTCACCGGCGAGCTCGGCTTCGAGGTCAACGTTCCCGCCCGCCACGGCCGCGCCCTCTGGGAGACGCTCATGGCGGCCGGCCGGCCATACGACATCATCCCCTACGGCACCGAGACCATGCATGTTCTGCGCGCCGAAAAGGGCTACATCATCATCGGCCAGGACACCGACGGCACCCTCACTCCGGATGATGCCGGCCTTACCTGGGCGATCGGCAAGGCCAAGCCCGACTTCGTCGGCAAGCGCTCGCTCTCGCGCCCCGACATGGTGGCGAAGGGCCGCAAGCAGCTCGTCGGCCTCCTGACCGACGACCCGAAGATCGTGCTGCAGGAAGGCGCCCAGATCGTCGCCGATCCGAATGAGCCGAAGCCGATGACCATGCTCGGCCACGTGACGTCCTCCTATTGGAGCGAGGCGCTCGGCCGCTCGATCGCCATGGCGGTCATCGCGGACGGCCGCGCCCGCGACGGCGAGAGGCTGCACATCCCGATGCCGGACCGGACGATTCCCGCCCGCGTGGTCAAGAGCACCGTCTTCTACGATCCCGAAGGCACCCGCCTCAGCGCCTGAGAGGAAACGCCATGACCATCATGACCGCCTCGTTCGCCCCGGCGACGATCACCGAGCTGCCGCCGACCACCCGGATCTCGCTGCGCACCGCCGATCCCTCCGCCGTCGCCGCCGGCCTCGGCCTCGAACTGCCGGCGAAGGTCGGTGCCCGCGCCGTCGCCGGCGCCCGCACCGCGCTGTGCCTCGGGCCCGACGAATGGCTCATCGAAGCGCCCGAGGCGGAAGCCGGCCTGCTCACCGGGACCCTCACCGAGCTCGCGGCACGGCTGCCGCTCAGCGCCGTCGAGGTCTCCGACCGCGAGATTACCTTCGCGCTCGCCGGCCCCGCCATCCTCGACCTGCTCGCCACGGGCTGCCCGCGCGACGTGGCGCAACTCACGGTCGGCGCCGGCTGCCGCACGATCTTCGACACCGTGCAGATCGTGCTGACCCGCGAGGCCGAGGACCGGTTCCATCTGACGGTCTGGCGCTCTTTCGCGCCCCATCTTCGCGCCCTGCTCGATATCGCCGCGCGCGAACTTGCCGCCGGCCTTTGAAACCATAAGGGAACCGCCATGCTCGCTACCGCCGCCCCTCGCCTCGCCGACGAGGCCGTCGCAGCCGCCATCGGCCGCGAACTCGGCCGCCAGCAGAACCAGATCGAGCTGATCGCCTCGGAGAATATCGTCTCCCGCGACGTACTGATCGCGCAGGGCTCGGTCCTGACCAACAAATACGCCGAGGGCTATCCCGGCAAACGCTACTACGGTGGCTGCGAATATGTCGACGAGGTCGAGACCGTGGCGCTTGAGCGCGTCAAGCAGCTCTTCGGCGCGGCCTACGCCAATGTTCAGCCGCATTCCGGCGCCCAGGCCAACCAGGCCGTCTTCCTCGCGCTGCTCCAGCCGGGCGATCGGATCATGGGCCTATCGCTTGCCCATGGCGGCCATCTGACCCACGGCTCGCCGGTCACCATGTCCGGCAAATGGTTTGACGTGGTCGACTACCAGGTCCGCGAATCCGATCAATTGATCGACATGGACGCAGTCCGCGCCCGCGCGCTCGAAACCCGGCCGAAGCTCATCGTGGCCGGCGCCTCGGCCTATCCGCGCCAGATCGACTTCGCCGGCTTCCGCGCCATTGCCGACGAGGTCGGCGCCTGGCTGATGGTCGACATGGCTCACTATGCCGGCCTGATCGCCGCGGGCCTCTATCCCAATCCGGTGCCGCACGCTCACGTCACGACCTCGACCACCCACAAAACCTTGCGCGGGCCGCGCGGCGGCCTCATCCTGACGAACGATCCGGAGCTGGCTAAGAAACTCAACTCCGCCGTGTTTCCGGGCAATCAGGGCGGCCCGCTGATGCATGTCATCGCCGCCAAGGCCGTAGCGTTTGGCGAGGCGCTGCAGCCGTCCTTCCGCGACTACGCTTACCGCGTCATCGCCAATGCCCGGGCGCTGGCTGTGGCGCTGAAGGCAGGCGGCCTCGACATCGTCTCCGGCGGCACCGACTGCCACATGGTGCTCGTGGACCTGCGCCCGAAGGGGGTGAAGGGGCGCGATGCCGAGCGGGCGCTGGAGCGGGCGGGCCTCACCTGCAACAAGAACGCCATCCCCTTCGACCCGGAGAAGCCGTTCGTCACCTCCGGTGTCCGCCTCGGCACCTCCGCCGGCACCACCCGCGGCTTCGGCGAGGCCGAATTCACCCGCATCGGCGAGTTGACCCTGAAGGTGGTCGAGGCTCTCGCCGCCAGCGGGCCCGAAGGCGATGCGGCCGTCGAGGCCGAGGTGCTGGCCGAGGTCCGCCGCCTCTGTGCCGCTCATCCGATCTACGTTGACTGACGCGATCCCAACCACCTCCATAGCAACTCCGGGGCGGCATGTGCGCCGCTCCCACACACGCCGCCCTTCGAGAGCCCGATGTTCCTGAGCGTCTTCGACATCTTCAAGATCGGCGTCGGCCCTTCGAGTTCGCACACCATGGGCCCGATGCTTGCCGCCGCCCGCTTCCTCGACGCTCTCCGCGAGGGCAAGGAGCGCGTGCCCGGCTCTGGAGCGCCCGTCCGGCTCGAGGCGTCGCTGCACGGCAGCCTCGCCTTCACCGGCAAGGGCCACGCCACCGATCGCGCCGTCATCCTCGGCCTTCTCGGCTTCCGCCCGGAGACCCTCGCCCCCGACAAAGCCGAGCGCCGCGAGGCCGCTCTCAGAGCCACCGGCCGGATCGATGTTCCCGGCGTCGGCCCGCTCGCCTTCGACCTGGACAAGGACATCGTCTTCGACTACGGCCCGCCGCTCCCCGGCCACGCCAACGGCATGGTCCTGCGCAGCTACGACGCCGCGGGCAATCTGCACTTCGCCGAGACCTACTATTCGATCGGCGGCGGCTTCGTCCTGACCGAGCACGAGCTCGGGAATGCGAGTCTGAAGGGAGACGACGCCGAGGTGACCCGCCCCTATCCCTTCGCCACCGCCGCCGAGATGCTGGCCATGGGCGAGAGTGCCGGCCTGGGCATCGCCGCGATGAAGCGCGCGAACGAGACGGCGGGCGGCCATTCCACGCTCGACGCCGATCTCGACCGCCTCTGGGCGGTGATGGACGCCTGCATCGACAGCGGCCTCGCCACCGAGGGTACACTTCCCGGCGGCCTCAAGGTCCGCCGGCGCGCCCGCGCCATCCATCAGGCGCTCCTCGCCGAGCGCGGCAGCAATGCCGCCCAGCCGCACACCGTCAACGACTGGCTGTCGGTCTACGCGATGGCGGTGAACGAGGAGAACGCGGCCGGCGGCCGCGTCGTCACCGCACCGACCAACGGTGCCGCCGGCGTCGTGCCCGCGGTGATCCGCTACTACCGCGACCATTGCATTGGAGCCTCCCATGAAGGCATCCGCGACTTCCTGCTGACCGCCGCTGCCGTGGGCGGGATCATCAAGACCAACGCCTCGATCTCCGGCGCCGAAGTCGGCTGCCAGGGAGAGGTCGGCTCCGCCGCCGCCATGGCCGCCGCCGGCCTCTGCGCCGCGCTCGGCGGAACGAACGCCCAGGTCGAGAACGCCGCCGAGATCGCGCTCGAGCATCATCTCGGCATGACCTGTGATCCGGCACGCGGCCTCGTCCAGGTGCCGTGCATCGAGCGCAACGGGCTCGGTGCCATCAAGGCCGTCGCCGCCGCCTCGCTCGCGCTCCGTGGCGACGGCATCCATGTCGTCCCCCTCGACGCCTGCATCGAGACCATGCGCCAGACCGGCCTCGATATGAGCGTGAAGTACAAGGAAACCTCGACCGGCGGCCTCGCCGTCAACCTCCCGGGGTGCTGAAAGTGCCGGATAGCTCCTTCATCCTCACGCTCGCCAGCGCTCCCCTGCCGGGCATCATCGCCGCCGTCAGCAGCATCATCGCCGAGCTCGATGGCAACATCACCGAGACCCATCAGCACTGGGACCGGTCGACCAATCGCTTCTTTCTCCGCGTCGCCTTCATCGGGCCGGACGGCCTGACCGTGCCGACCGTGGAACGGGCACTCGGCCCCGCCGTCGAGCGGTTCGGCCTGGAGTTCCAGATCGTCGACGCCGCACATCGGCCGCGCATCATCGCCATGGTCTCGAAGTTCGACCATGCGCTCCTGCATCTGCTGTACCAGATCCGGGTCGGCTGGCTGCACGCCGAGGTGGCCGCCATCGTCTCGAACCACGAGGAGGCCCGCGCGATCGCCGAGGCAGCGGGCATCCGCTTCGTCCATTTGCCGGTGACAGCGGCGACGAAGCCGGCACAGGAGGCCGCCTTGCTGGCGCTGCTCGACCAGACCGGCGCCGAGGCCGTCGTCCTCGCGCGCTACATGCAGGTTTTGTCCGACGATCTCTCGCGCAAGCTCTCAGGCCGCGCCATCAACATTCACCACTCGTTCCTGCCGGCCTTCAAGGGCGCCAAGCCCTACCATCAGGCGTATGAGCGCGGCGTCAAGCTGATCGGTGCCACCGCCCATTACGTCACCAGCGACCTCGACGAGGGCCCGATCATCGAGCAGGACGTCGCCCGGGTCAGCCACGCCGATAGCGCCGAGGATCTCGTCGCGATCGGCCGCGACGTGGAGTCGCGCGTGCTCGCCCGTGCCGTCAAGCTCCATCTCGAACGGCGAGTGATGCTCAGCGGCAATCGGACGGCCGTCTTCGGGAAGTAGCCCTTCTGCGCATGCGGAAGGAGACGGCGCAGCCGCGGTCCATCGGACAGGGCCTGTCTGGCTTCGGTGTGTTCACGCGAAAGGCGGAAGGCCCCTCCCCGTGAACACGGCGATGAGAGGCTCGCCCGCGCCGGAAAGCCTCCCCTCCCCCGTCTCAGCCTTCCCGGCCGGCCCGCATCTCCTGCCAGCGGATGACCGCGTTCGCTCCGAGCCAGGCGAACGGCTCCGGCGGAAGCCTGCTCGGCTTCGGCTGATTGGGGTACTTATCCAGGTCCTCCGAGCGGATTCCTGTCGCGAGCTCGGCGGCCATCATGCCGGCGAGCGTGCTCTTGACCATGCCGAGGCCGTTCTTGCAGCAGGCGGAATAGAGACCGTCCTCCACCTCGCCGAAGGCCGGGACTTGGTTCCGGCCCAGCTGTCGTCAAACGGCAGTCCAGCGAGATCGGGGATCGGAGATTGTCCTTTGGGGAGAGATAAATCGAGATTTCGCAATGAATTTCGATTTGAGAGCAAGAGCCGGAGAGGTGCAGCCGGATGCTGAATTTAATATTCAACGCATTGAAACGAGAAGGTAAAAACAATGCGTGAGAACATTCGCTTTGCATGGGGGATCAGTTCCCTTGGCGATTTTGTCGTCGCCATGTCCGACAAGGGCATCGTGGCGCTCGAATTCGGCTCTGCACGCGACTTGATGGAGGATGCCCTGCGTACCCGCTTTCTGGATGCCGATTTGCATCGGAGCGCGGATGAACTGGCAGACGTCATCACGACGGTGACGGCATTGATCGACGATCCGGCGAAGGATTGCGACTTGCCGCTCGATATGCGCGGGACGGCCTATGAGGTGAAGGTCTGGACGATGCTGCGGGAAATCCCGGCTGGCCAGACGACGACCTATGGGGCGCTGGCCGCCAAGCTCGGCGAGCGGGATCCGCGGGATGTGACGCAGGCGATCGCAAACAACGCGATTGCAGTCATCGTCCCCTGCCATCGCGTCATCAAGAAGGATGGCTCGATCTCCGGCTATCGCTGGGGCGTCCGGCGCAAGCGCGTGCTGCTCGCGCGCGAGCAGGGAAAGCAGGAGCATTGACGTGCCCAGCATGTCGCGCGTCACCCGCGCATCTGCGCTCTCGACAGATCGCCGCGCAGTGGTCAAGGGAGGCGATAACCTCCCCGAGCCGCTCGCGGTGGGATGGTCCTAGCGCTCGCGGGTGATCTGGCCCGCAATCGCAAGCTGCTCGAAGCGAATGCAGGCCACATTTGGCAATCTGGTTCCACCGCCTTCGGCGGCGGGGCTAATTCCATTCAGCACTGTTGTCCCAGAATTGCGGGCGAACAGGAAATCGATGATCTCGAGGAGGCCAATCTCAGCTGCTGCGCGGATCGAACGTTCCCTTTGAGCGAATGTATTCCTGAGCGCTATTGCTCAACACCACCTGACTTCCCGTGCGGCTGGCCAGCCCTCTCGCATATTCGATCGCTTCATTAATGTCGCCGGATCTGCCGTAGTACTCGCCCGTGACATCTCTGACGACCCAGTCTGTGCCGAGGCGGCACACGGTCAAGATCTGCGCCATCACAGTTCCTCGGTCCAAATAAGCCGAACAATCGAGGAGCCCTTTCGTTCCGTGGTTCAGCTCAAGCAATCGAACTTGTCCGAACGGCGACTTCAGATAGATTTTGCGGCGGGCATCCGCTGGAGGAAAGGAGCCATGCCATTCTCGTCGCTGAATGATCCGATTGACCTCGCTCGGGCGCAGGCGGCACTGGAGGCAGCATGGAATGAAGTCAGGTCGACGGTTCCCGCTGAGTTCGAGGAGCGGGAACGCACCAGATTGGCTTACATCGTGGCTGCGCTGGTGGCCGTAGCGGAAGACGAAGATGACCTGACGAAGCGGACCGTTGAGCGGTACCGACAATCTGCTATCGCATGACGAAGACTTGATCTCGCTTCGGTGAGGCCGAGCCTTTTCGCTTTTGTCTGAATGCCAGCTTAGGGTCGGCGCGAACGTTGGTTCTGAGGTCGAACGTTCAATTCGCGGTACGAACTCTGTGTTCTTGGAGCTTGGCCTGCATCTGCGCCACGAGCCGCAACAGTTCGCTGTGTGACATCGTCATCGTCACATGGCGGTCGCCGATCGTCAGCCGTAGATGAAACTTGCCTTGCGTTGCCCCGCTAAAGCGCGGTTCGTCAGTATCAATCGATGTCGCCGTCACCTCATGCTCTCCCACGAGGCCTGCGGGTATATCGATCTGGACTTCGTCGCCGGCCGGTGCGGGCATATAGGCGTTGAGACCGGCTGCCAGCTTTTCAGCCTGAGGCCGATCCAGCAGAAAGACCTGGCTATGCCCCGGTGCGGTGAATTTGAAGGCAACATGCAGCTGACCCGCAGGGGTGATCCACTCGACGTTGTCGATGAGGGCAGCATCGACCATTGTCAGGTCCAGCATGGTGCCTCCTATGCGGCTCTGCCGTTCAGCAAGCGGCGAAAGTGGTCGGCCTGCTGATAGAAGCGCTCAGCATCGACCTTGTCGCCGATCGCTTCGTACCCGCGGGCGAGAGCCACGGCGCGGTCGTAACGTGCCCGAAGGTCGGAACCCGGCCGTCCGTCAGTCTGATTGCGCCTATCGGCCTCCGGCAACTTGCGATGATTGAGGTTCATGGTTTTCTCCTCAGCCCATGATCCGCGTGACGATCTTGCGCAGTTCCTCGCGAGAGAGGCCGCAAGGTTCGGGTTTCCAGTTCGGCGAGGATTTCGGGGGCAACGGTCGCGAGGCTGACGCAGCAACGCGCTGCGTCTTCTTGTGTTCGTATTGGGTTTTGCTTTTCATATCGGTCCAGTGGCGCGCGGCTTGTCCGCGCTGCCTATAAGGCTGCCGGGCGGAGTGCTGGCGGCAGCGTGCCGCAAAGCGGCGTTCGATTGTCGAAAGAGTGGAAAGTCGGGCAACGCGCCTATCGCGGCGAGGCCAGCCGAATAACTCGGTCGATTGAACCTTGTTAGCGACCCATTGTGGCTGTTTAAAGTTGCCGCCCCCCCGTCAGGGGAAATAATCGGCAGGCGCGACAGCAGCGCCATACCGACAAGCACCGTGCAGGTTCTTTTCGATGGCACTCATCGCGCCATCTATCGCCTTGAAGGGCCCACGCCGTACTTCAAGCATCCGAGGAAGCTCGTCAGCTGAGAGGATGATCCAGAACTGGTCATGAGGATCGCGGACGATCGAGCAGATCGAACGCTCCAGCAGGTCGGTGACACCCCATCGATTGGGTAGGCTCGCCCGAACCGTGGTATCCATGGCCGCCTCCTGTTTCGCAGTCAGGGAGAAGTCCGCTTCCTTCGAGCGCTGCCCTTCGACTTCGCTTGCACTGCAACTTCCCGGATCGCCGCAGTTGCCTCGGCGTCGGCGGCCTCTTTGGCGAGTCGTAGCGCTCGCAATCTTGCCGTGCGCTCGCGGACGGCAGCCTGTTCGATGCGCAGCGCTTCCAACACGGTTTCCGCCTCGGCACGACGTTGCGCGGCCAGCGTCGCCCTGCTCTGGGCCCGCAACTGAGACTCTTCCGGCGAAATCCTATTATCGGACATCGGTAAACTCCTTCCCGAACGCATGATGCCAAAGCGTCAGCGTCGTTTTCCTGCCGAGCGCTCCTGCATGTATTGAACCGCTTCGAGCAGAACCTTGCGGGGGCGCTCGGCTTCGATCCTCGCCAGTTCAGCCTGGCGGGCAGCCTGACGAGCGAACTCCTCCTGGCGCTTCTCTTCAGCGATGCGCTCGCGTTCGACCGCAGCCAGGCGCTCCATTTCAGCATGCCTGGCGGCCTTCTCAGCCTCTCGCTCGGCTCGGGCTTTCGCTATAGCTTCGCGCTCGGTCCGGCGCTGGAGCATGACCGGATCATCGGCCTTGGGACGTGCCTTGAAGCGCTCCAGCAGCGCCTTTCTGGCATTAGCCGAGCTGGCCTGTCGATCAGCGAAATTCTGCGGATTGAAGCTCAAGCCCGAAACCTCGCTTATTGTGCCTGCGCGGGCCGTGCCGGACGATTTGGCCGCTCTGCACGCTTTGGTGCCGGCAGCAATCCTTCGCGTTGCGCCTGCTTGCGTGCCGCCTTGCGAGCGCGGCGGATGGCTTCAGCCTTCTCGCGGGTGCGCCGTTCGGACGGCTTCTCGTAGGAGCGACGCGCCTTCATCTCGCGGAACACGCCTTCGCGCTGCATCTTCTTCTTAAGGACGCGAAGCGCCTGATCGACATTGTTATCGCGGACGAGAACCTGCATTCGAACTTCCCTTCTGGTGAAAACAAAAAAGGGCCGGGTTGATCCCGACCCTCCGTGGCCATCCATCGCTCAATCGCGCAGGCGCCGGTACATCCGCGGTCGCCGCATATCTCGATTGCCACGCCGGACGGCGTCTCAGCTCACTCGGCCTGCAGATTATCCGCAGAAACCTTTCCGGAGCGCTTGTCCTGCACCAGCTCATAAGAGACCTTCTGGCCTTCCCGGAGCGTGCGCAGTCCTGCTCGCTCTACGGCGCTGATATGGACGAAGGCATCCTGGCCGCCGTCGTCCGGCTGAATGAAGCCGAAGCCCTTGTCGGTGTTGAACCATTTGACTGTGCCGCTGGCCATGCTGACCTCCTGTAAAAGCGAGCGCTCACACGCTACGGATGCAGCGCGTGTTTCGATTTGAGCAGGAAGTTCGTCAGCAGAGCGCGATAGAGCGCGGGGCCAATTCGTTCGGCCTACATCGATGTTTCTAACATCGTACTTATAGGGCTCATTGTCAAATGAGGGCTAATTCGTCTCAGTATTTTTGAAAAATTATCGAGCGACTGAAGCGGCAAGCGGCCACTGCTGGGCAGCCGGCCTCGCGGCTGCGTGGCTCGGTGTGCCCGTCACCATCAGGGCAACCCTGGGCTGGCCTCAGGTCGAAACCCACCTTGCACGCGCCCGCGCCGCGCAGCACGCGCTGGCGGCCGCCGGCAGAGCACCGGGCGAGCGGGGATCGACGACTTCGACTAGAGCCGTGGCTACTGGCGCAAGCTGTCGGGCGTGGTTCCCGTGGTTGCGGCAGTAGCTGCCTGCGCGAGCTGCTTGGCCAACTCCTGCGCCCCAGTCGGTGTCAGTGCGATGGTGACCGACTCCGTAGTGCCCGGCGCTGTCATCAATTCGAAGCGAACTGCAATGGCGTCAGGCCCCCGGAAGACTTGGAATCCGGCTACCCGAACTGCGGGAATCTCATTGCTTTCAGCCATGGGTTTTCTCCCGTTCCGAAGGGCGTGACAATCCACTGCTTGCGTCCTCGGTGTCAAAGGCGGGCTTGTCGCCGCTCGCTGGCGGTGGCTTCGGTTTGCGCGCATTGCGTCGCGCGACCCGCAACTCGGCCATCTTGCTCGTCTGCACCCCGACAAGAGCCGCTACAATGTCGGGCCGAGCGCTTGGAGCCATTGCACCGCTTCTGGAAGAGCAGTGTTCACGCCTTTGCCTTCCTGAGTCGCACGCCCGGACCTTCGCCATTTTCAGCAACGAAGATGACGCCTGCTGCTTCGAGGGCCGAGCGGATAGCTGCGAGGTTGTTTGCCATCGGCGCCGATCTGCACGTTCGATTGGGGCAGGATCCAACTCCCTCCCTTTCACGCCGGAGACAACTTCCAGGAAGCGTGGGCGCTGTACGAGGCTCTGCGCCTTCTGTCCGACGTGACGTCTGGGCTGATTAATCAGCCGCGCTACTTCGTCCCCGACAAGAAGCTCACTTTCAATACCGCAGGGCGATGTTTGGATGCTCTTGAAGACGCGGCCGTGCAGATCGTCAAGAACGCTGACGTCGCAAATCCTGGCCGGGGCTACGACCAAGAATATCGGGCCCGGATTATTCTAGATTCGGAGGTCCGCTCTTGCGACGGCGTTGGTGAAGTCGCTCAGGTTGCTGCGCGGCTCGCAAAAGAGGAAGCCGCAGCGGAATATGCCTGGCCCGGCTACCCATGTGTTACCCGGCACCATGCGCTGGGTAACTGCCTGAGAAACCAGTCTGTAAGCTGTTGAGTTTTAGGAGAAAATGGCGCGCCCGAAAGGATTCGAACCTCTGACCCTCAGATTCGTAGTCTGATGCTCTATCCAGCTGAGCTACGGGCGCGTCTCAGAACGTCAGGACGCTTGTGCGTCCGGCCTGATGGACGCGGAGATAAAGGCTTCGTTTCGTCTTGGCAACCCTCAAAATCGCCGGGTCAGCCGAATTCTTTGCGGCTGTGGATAGCCGGCGATTCCGCACTGTCAGGGCAGTGGCGCAATCACGGCAGAGCGCTGTCGCGGGGCTTTCCTGCGCTGCGCGCCTCCCCTCTTGGGCAGCTTCTCGGCCATGCCGTACAAGCGCTCCCGGCGATCCAGCTCTTCCCAGATATCGGCTGGCTCGATGCCGAGGGCCGTCCAGAGCACCGTCAGATTGTAGATCAGGTCGGCGCTTTCGAGGATGGCGGCCTGGCGATTGCCCTGCAGCGCCTCCAGGCTCAGCTCGACAGCCTCTTCCGCGACCTTCTTGGCCATCTTGGGCAGGCCGTCGGCAAAAAGCTTGGCCGTGCGCGAGGTGGCAGGATCACGCAAGCGCGAATCCAGGACGGCAGCGTGGAGGCGGCGCAGCGAATCGGACATTCAGGCAGAATTCGATTGCCAGATGAGAGTTTGATGACAATCCCACCGGGCAGTCCGAAGCCCGTTGGAGCTGCCGCTGCCCTGCATCCGAACAGGCGCAGGGCAAGATTGGGTGTTGAGATGCCGTTGCCCCGTCAGCGCGAGGCGCGACGCACCGCGCGCGACACGGAAGGTCCGGTGACAGCGCCGGCGGCACCGCCCACCACAGCCCCGACCGGACCGGCGACGACCGCACCCGTGCCGGCGCCGACCGCCGCACCGCCGATACGCTGCTCGACGGTGTTGCCGCAGGCGCCGAGCGTCAGCGTGGCAGCGAAGAGGGTCAGGATCGATAGGCGCATGTTCAGGTCCTCCGGATCGGGCGGCCGGGCGATTCCTGGCCAGGCTGCCGTCAAAGCAGGCACGGTCGGGCTTTTGCATGGCCAAGTACTTCCGCAGCCGTGTTCGCACTTGCGGTCCGCGGAAAAATCCGTATACAGCCGGCATCGCATCAGTCGCACCATTGTCATGGGCGGCGAGGGCTCCCAAGCATCGGCCCGAAAAGTGGAACCCGGTTTTCGGGATAGCCGATGCTGCCAGAACCCGCGTCGCAGGCTGAAGGTTTTTGACCGGCGCGTCCGTAAGGACGGGTCGATGGAGTTGAGACGATGAAGATCCGCAATTCGCTGAAGTCGCTGCGCGCGCGCCATCGCGACAACCAGCTGGTGCGCCGCAAGGGCCGCATCTACATCATCAACAAGGTCCAGAAGCGCTTCAAGGCGCGTCAGGGCTGAGCTTCTGCGCGACCTGGTCGCGCAGAGCCTGACCGGACTTTGCAAGGCGGGGCGCCAGCCGGCGCGCCCGCTTTTTGCGTTGCGTGCTCGCCTCTGCGTGATTTGACCTGCGAGGCCCGGCGGCTACACTCCCGGCATGAAGCGCTTTCTCTCGCCTTCCGTCCTTGCCCTGGGGCTGGCTCTGGCCGGCTCCTTTGGCGCGGACGCAGTCGTTGCGCAGACGGCTGGGTCGCCGCGCCCCGGCACCGTAGCGCCGTCCGACAAGGCCGATAATCCCGTCACGCCTTCAACCCCGCAGCGCGGTCCGGCCGCGACACTCGACCGACTGTTCGAACGCCTTCATGACGCCAGGACGCAGGAAGAGGCCGAGGGTGTAGCCCGGCTGATCCAGCGCCGCTGGGCACGTTCCGGCTCGGATACGGCGGATCTGCTGATGACCCGCGCGCAGCAGGCCTTGCAGGACAAGCAGACGGAACTCGCGATCGAATTGCTCGACCGTATCATCAGCTTGCAGCCGGACTGGGCCGAGGCCTGGAACCAGCGCGCCAACGCGCTTTATATCGCGGGCGATTCGATCCGCTCGATGATCGATATCGGCGAGACGCTGAAGCGCGAGCCGCGCCATTACGGTGCAATGATGGGGCTCGGCATGATCCTGCGCCAGCAGGGCGACGACAAGGGCGCCATGGTCGCCTTCCGCAAGGCACTGGCGCTCTATCCTCAGTTCGACGCCGTGAAGAAGGCGGTGGACTCGCTCAAGAGCGAGGTCGACGGTCGCGACGCCTGAGCGTCCGCAAATGGCTCGTCATGCTCGGGCTTGACCCGAGCATCTCTCATCAAAGAAGACCAGCGCCCTGTCGTCCCGAGATTCTCGGGTCTTCGCTTCGCTCCGCCCGAGAATGACGTTGGGCGATCGCCTGCTCAGGCCTTTGCGACGTGCTCCTGGGCGATGAAGGCGATGCGGACCATGTTGGTCGCGCCCGGTGTGCCGAAGGGCACGCCGGCGACGACGATGATCCGGTCGCCGAGCCTGGCATAGTGCTCGCGCACCGCGAACTTGCAGGCGCGGAAGGCCATGTCGTCGGCGTCGCTGGCGTCCTTGGTGACGATGGCGTGCACGCCCCAGACCAGGGTGAGACGGCGCGCCGTGGCGCGGTTCGGCGTCAGCGCGATCACGGTCGAGTTCGGGCGCTCGCGGGCGATCCGGAAGGCGGTCGAGCCGGACGAGGTCCAGGCGCAGATCGCCTTGAGATGCAGCGTCTCGGCGATCTCATGGGCGGCCTTGGCGATGGCGTCGGCGCCGGTGGCCTCGGGCTCGGCGCGTTGCGCCTCCAGGATCGAGCGGTAGACCGTCTCGCCTTCGACCTCCTCGGCGATGCGGTTCATCATCGTCACCGCCTCGACCGGGTACTGGCCGGCGGCGCTCTCGGCCGAGAGCATCACCGCGTCGGCGCCCTCGAACACCGCGGTCGCCACGTCCGAGACCTCGGCCCGGGTCGGCACCGGGCTGGTGATCATGCTCTCCAGCATCTGCGTCGCGACCACGACCGGCTTGCCCTTGCGCCGCGCCATGCGGATCATGCGCTTCTGCGTGCCCGGCACCTTCTCCAGCGGCATCTCGACGCCGAGATCGCCACGCGCCACCATGATCGCGTCCGAGGCCTCGATGATCTCCTCCAGCCGCAGCACCGCCTGCGGCTTCTCGATCTTGGCCAGCGCCAGCGCCCGGCCGCGCACGATCTTGCGCAGCTCGGCCATGTCCTCGGGCCGCTGCACGAAGGAGAGCGCGATCCAGTCGACCCCGACCTCGGCCGCGACCTCGGCATCGGCCCGGTCCTTCTCGGTCATCGCCGAGACGGCGATGGTGGTGTCGGGCAGGCTCACCCCCTTGCGCGAGGACAGCCGCCCGCCGACCGTGACGCGCGTCACCGCTTCCTTGTCCGAGGCCCTCTCCACGACGAGGCGCAGCTTGCCGTCATCGAGGATCAGGCTGTGGCCGGGCTCGAGCGCGCTCAGAATCTCGGGATGGGGCAGGTGGACGCGCTCGGCGTCACCGGGCGCCGGATCGGAATCGAGGGTGAAGATCGCCCCCTTCTCCAGCATCGCACCGCCATCGCCGCCGAACGCACCGACGCGCAGCTTGGGGCCCTGGAGATCGGCGAGGATGCCGACCGGACGCCGGAACTTGGTCTCCAGCCCGCGCAGCATCGCCACCTTCTCGGCCAGCGTCTCGCGCTGGGTGTGGCTCATATTGATGCGGAACACGTCGACGCCCGCCTCAAACAGCTTGGCGCACATCTCCTCCGTCGAGGAAGCGGGCCCTAGCGTCGCAATGATCTTGATCCGGCGTTCGCGCTTCATTGTCAGTCCCCGTAAGGCCGAGCCTGTTCCGTCTCTGGCCTGTCAGCACCCTCAAACTCATCCACGGGCCGAACGACCTGCGCGCTCTGCAGCACTGGTCGCCCGTTCCCGCCTTCTCCCACCAGCCGGCAGGACCGGCCTCAATCGTCACCGCCGCAGCATCCGGTTCCGGTGTTCCGGTCAGGGACGCGGCGATGCGGCTCCGCCTGTATCGGTAAGCTGGATAGTCCAGCTCTTCTGCTCACCTGTGTCGACCTCGAAGAAGCCGGCGCGGTCATAGCCGCGCGCCAGGCAGTCCTCGATGCCGCGAATCGTGAATTCCTTGTTGCGGACGCACATGACGGATTTGCCGGTCCATTCGCCGCCCTTGTCGTAATCGACGGCGTGGACGTAGTAGAAGCGCGCCGCCAGCGTGCCACGCAGCAGGGTCTCGCAGCCGCGCGGGCTGATGTTCCACCAGCCTTCGGTCGTCCAGCCCTGCGCGTCGCGGTAGCCGATGGCGACGCCGATACGGCTCGAGGTCGTATTGCACATGCGCAGATCGGCCCTTGCCGGCAGAGCGCTCGCGACAAAGGCGGCGCCGCAGCAGGCCGCCAGAAGGATCGCTCGCTGGTTCAGGGGAAATCTCACGGCTCGATCAGGATCACGCGGCAGTCGTTGACATTGGTGAGCGTCGGTCCCGGCCGCAGCAAATCGCCCAGCGCTTCGAAGAAGCCGGTCGAATCGTTGTCGGCGAGGGATCGGGCGGGATCAAGGCCGATCTCGGCCGCGCGCGCCAAAGTTTGCGGATCGACGAACGCACCTGCGGGGTCAGTCGCCTCACCGCCGCCGCCATCGGTGCCGTCGGTATCGCCCGAGAGAGCGACGATGCCCGGCTCCCCGCTGAGCGCAATCGCCAGCGCCAGCGCATATTCCTGGTTGGGGCCGCCGCGGCCAGAGCCGCGCAGCGTCACGGTGAGCTCGCCCCCGGAGAGGATGGCGGCACGCCTGCCCTCACGTTTCAACCGTCGCGCGAGCTCGGCATGGCCAGCGGCAACTTCGCGGGCCTCGCCCTCCACATCCGGTCCGAGATCATGGACCTCGTAGCCTGCCGCCTCAGCGGCGGCGCGGGCGGCGGCGAGGGCATCGGCCGGGCGGGCGATGATGCGGAATTCGCTGTTCGCGAAGGCGGGATGGCCCGGTTTCGGCGTCTCGTTGGCGGGGTCGTCGAGCAGGGCGCGGGCGTCGGGCGGCAGGTCAAACCCGTAGCGGGCGACGATGACACGGGCCTCGGCGGTGGTGGTGGGGTCGGCAACGGTCGGGCCCGAGGCGATCGCGGTCGGCTCGTCACCGGGCACGTCGGAGATTGCGAGCGTCAGCAGCCTGGCAGGCACCGCCGCGAGGGCAAGCCGGCCGCCCTTGATCCGCGACAGGCGCTTGCGGACGATGTTCATCTCGCCGATCGGGGCGCCGGAGCGCAGCAGCGCCTTGTTGACCGCCTGCTTCTCGGCGAGCGCAAGCCCGCCTGCCGGGGCGACCCAATTGGCCGAGCCGCCGCCGGAGAGCAGGACGAGGACGAGGTCATCCGCCGTCGCGGAGGCCGCGAGTGCCAGGGCCCTTTCGGCGCTGTCGATGCTGCCTTGATCGGGCACCGGGTGGCCAGCCGCCACCATGGGGATTCGGCGCGTCGGCGCTGTATAGCCGTGGCGAGCGACCGCGTGACCGAGAAGCCGCTCCGGCGGAAAGCCGCCATCGAGATAGTGGGCTTCGGCGAGAGCGGTCATGCTGCCCGCAGCCTTTCCGGCGGCGAGCAGGATCAGGCGGCCGGTTGCCGGGGCGGGCGGGAGATGCTGCGGCAGGCATCCAGACGGATGAGCCCGCGAAACGGCGGCATCGTAGATCTTCCGCGCCGTCTCGCGCAGCTTCACTGTCTCGATCACAGGACTGTGCACGTTGCCCATTTCCACCCGGCGCTACCGCTAGTGAGAGACGGATTCACCGATCAGGTTGATTCAACCTGATCGGATCCGGCTCTAGCCGCAGCAGTTCTCTTGATCCTTCTTAGGTGGCGGGAAGGTCGGCGTCATCAGTCTTATGGTGATTAAGTCATACTTTTCTTCAGCGACTTCTCCGGATGGAATTGCGGCATCACAGCTGTTGAGGACGGTGTGTTTCCAGCTTGACGCCCTGCCCCGATCCGGGCGAACGCTGCCGGCCGAATTTTCATACCCCGGAAGGATATCAGATGGACGATCCGGTTCAGGGCGATCAGCTCAAGAGCATCGTCGAGCGCATCGAGCGGCTCGAGGAAGAGAAGAAGACGATCGCCGACGACATCAAGGAGGTCTATGCCGAGGCCAAGGGCAACGGCTACGACGTCAAGGTGCTGCGCAAGGTCGTGGCGCTGCGCAAGCGCGATCTCGAAGAGCGCAAGGAGGAAGAGGCGATCCTCGACCTCTATCTCCAGGCCGTCGGCGAGACGGTCTGAGCCAGGTTGCGCTGCGGGCCGCGGCTTAAGCGGCCCTCACCGGTTCCTGGCCTTGCGCCACGCGGCGAAGTCGATCTTCGTCTGCTCCTCGGTTGCAGGATAGAGACCGAGGATCGAGCGGCCCTTCATCACCTCCTCGGCGACGAAGTCCTCGAAGGCGGTCATCTCGACCGCCTCTTCAGCCACCTCATCGGCGAGATGGGCCGGGATGACGACGACCCCCTCGCCGTCGCCGAGCACGACATCGCCTGGCCAGACGGCGACATCGCCGCAGCCGATCGGCACGTTGATGTCGACTGCCTGATGCAAGGTCAGGTTGGTCGGCGCCGCCGGCCGGTTGTGATAGGCCGGGAAGGGCAACTTCGCGATTTCCGGGGAATCGCGAAAACCGCCATCGGTGACGACACCGGCAACGCCCCGCTTCATCAACCGCGAGACGAGGATGCCCCCTGCCGAGGCGGCGCGCGGATTCTTGCGGCTGTCGATCACCATTACTGCATCGGGCGGGCAATCCTCGACCGCCTTGCGCTGCGGATGCGCCCGATCCTGGAACACCGAGAGCGGGTTCAGATCCTCGCGCGCCGGGATGTAGCGCAGCGTGAAGGCCTCGCCGACCATCGTGCCGGTATCCTGGCTCAATGGCCGAACATCCTGGATGAACTGGTTGCGGAAGCCGCGTTTGAAGAGCGCCGTGCAAACCGTGGCGACGGAGACGGTGCGGAGCTTGTTGCGTGTTTCCGGCTTGAGCTTGGACATCAGTTCATTCCCGAAGAGATGCGCCGCCCACTCGCGGCATCGATGTCCGAGACGAAAGCGGTCCAGCGCCGATTGCAGCACACTTCAACGAAACGCCTATAACTTGTAAAATAAGTTGTAAAGTAGCATTCTTAAGGAGCATCCCGCCTCTTGCGCGGCGGGAATGCGATTGATGCGACGACAAGTGGCTCCACGGCAAAGACCATGAACACCGGCAAGCTCGGCGACCGCGTCTACGAATACATCCTGAGCCAGATCATGACCGGAGACTTCGCCGTAGCGGCACGGCTGCCAGCCGAGAGCGAGCTCGCCGAGCGTCTGGCCGTCTCCCGCCCCATCGTTCGCGAAGCGCTGGGCCGACTGCGCGACGACGGCCTGATCGAATCGCGGCGCGGATCGGGCTCTTATGTCCTGCGTCGGCCGGCGCCCGATGTCCGTAGCTTCGCCCCGATCAGCAGCATCGCCGATATCCAGCGCTGCTTCGTCTTCCGGATCGCGATGGAAGGAGAAGCCGCCGCGCTGGCGGCGAAGACGCGTGGCGAGGACGGCCTCCTGAAGCTGCGCCATGCCTTCATCGCACTGGAGATCGTCAGCGAGCAGGGACGGCTCGGCGTCGAGGAGGACATCGCCTTCCATCGTGCGGTCGCCGAGACGACCGGCAACCATTTCTTCGTGACGATGCTCAACGCGCTGCACGAGCAGATCGCCACGGGCATCAGTCTCAATCGCAATCTCTCGCTGATCCAGCCGCGACCGCGCCTGTTGACCGTCCAGCGCGAGCACAAGGCCATCCTCGATGCGATCGAGAACGGCGACGAGACCGCCGCGCGCAAAGCCATGCAGGTTCATCTCGAAAGCGCACGCAGGCGCATCTTCGAAGGAAGCTAGTCCCCGCGGACTCCTCCGGCGGCACGGCAGCGAGCGCCAAACGTCGTCTGCTTCTTCCCTCGCAGAGAGGCTGCAAAACGTAACCCGGCTTCCGGGCCTCGGGTGACGCAACGCAACTATGCCGGCGCCGCCTGACTGGGGTAGTATCCTGCCGCTCCAGGCGAATGGACGATGGAAGGAGAGGATGCCTTGCGCTTCTTGCCCTTCGCTTCGACCGAGGCAGTTGACCGCATCAGCCGGCGCGACGTCCTCGTGCTTGCGGGCGGGGCGGCAGCATGGGCCAGCCCGGCCTGGCCTCAGCAACCCGCCATGCCGTTGCTGGGCTATCTCGGTTCGGAAACCCCGGACCGCTACGCCAGCCGCCTTGCGGCCTTTCGCGCCGGACTGGGCGAGGCTGGATATGTCGAGGGGCGCAATGTCGCGATCGATTTTCGATGGGCGGAGGGCCAGTACAAGCGCCTACCGGCGCTCGCGAGAGATCTGGTCGATCGCCAGGCGAGCGTGATCGTCGCTCCCGGCGGCGCCGAGGTTGCGCTCGCGGCAAAATCAGCAACGGCGACCATTCCGGTCGTCTTCGAGCTGGGCGGAGACCCTGTCGCCCTCGGTCTGGTGGACAGCCTGTCCCGGCCGAGCGGCAACCTCACCGGCGTGTCGAGCCTGAGCGTCGAGGTTTCGCGCAAGCGCCTGGAGTTCATGGCGGAGCTGCTCCCGAACGCCAAGCTCTTCGCAATCGCCGTCAACCCGGCCAGCCCGACCTCGAACTCGCAGTTGGCGAACCTTCACACAGCCGCGGGCAGCCTGGGGTTGACGCTGCATCTGCTGAAAGCCAGCACGGAACAGGAATTCGGCGCGCTTTTCGCCGGCGCGGCTCAAGCCGGCGCCGGCGGGCTCGTCTTCACCTCAGACCCCTATTTCGCTTATCGCAGCCCGCAGCTCGCCGCGCTCGCCGCGGCCCACGGGGTACCCGCGATCACCCAGTCCCGCGACTTTCCCGTGGCCGGCGGATTGATGAGCTATGGCGGCGATTTCGAGCAATCGCACCGTCACACTGGGGTCTATGCCGGCCGCATCCTCAAGGGAGCGAAACCATCGGAGCTGCCGGTGCAACGTGTCACCAAGGTCGAGATGTTCATCAATCTGAAGGCTGCGAACGCCCTCCGTCTGTCGATCCCACCTTCGCTTCTGAGCAGCGCCGACTTCGTGATCGAATAACCCGGCCGGTGAGCCGCCGAGCGAGCCAACGCGATGTCCAACAAGCCAGCGGCGCCGCGAATATCGTTGTTCTGGAAGTACTTCCTCGCCCTGTTCGCCGCCGTTGTCGTGCCGCTGCTTTTCGCAGGGAGCGTCGAAGCATGGTTCGGCTATCGCGACCAGCGCACCGGGCTGAACGATATTCTCGATGCGGAGGCCCGAGGAGCCGCGGCCAAGATCCAGGATTTCATCGAAGGTATCCGCGATCAACTCGGATGGGCGGTACTGCTGCCCTGGCCGGAAAGCGCGGATGAGAAGCGCAAGCTCGACGCCTTCCTGGTGCTTCGCCAGGTTCCGGCCATCGAGAGTCTCAGCCTTGTCGACGCTGCCGGCCGCGAACGGCTGTTCCTGTCCCGCATCGGCCTGAACAGGATCGAGAGCGGCAAGGACCAGTCCGGGAACCCGGCCGTTGCGGGCGCACGCTCCCATCGCACCTGGTTCGGCCCCGTCACGTTTCAACGCGGCTCGGAACCCTTCATGACCATCGCGGTCGCCGGAAATCGCCCGACCGCCGGCGTGGCCTTGGCCGAAGTCAATCTCAAGTTCATCTGGGACGTGATCTCGGCGATACGCGTCGGGCGCACGGGGGAAGCCTTCGTGCTCGACCGGCCGGGTCGGCTGATTGCTCATCCGGATATCAGCCTGGTCCTACGGGCCGATGAAACCGCAACGAAGCCGTTGCGGGACCTGCGGGCCTCGATCCTGATCCGGCCGGGGGAAGCGATCGCCGGTCGGGATGTGACGGGAGGCAGGGTCCTCGCGGCGATGGCGCCGATATCCGGCGTGGACTGGAGCGTCGTCGTCAAGCAACCCGTCGTCGAGGCGTTCGGCCCGATCTACGCAGCCTTGTGGCGCACCATAGCTCTGCTCATCGCCGGTGCAGGCCTCGCCGCCGTGCTTGCCTACTGGCTCACCCAACGCATGATCGAACCCATCGTCCTTCTGGAAGATGGCGTGGGCCGCATCGGCGCCGGGCATTTCGAGCATCGGATTCATCTCACGACGGGCGACGAGTTCGAGCGGCTGGCAACCCGTTTCAACGAGATGGCTAGCGAACTGGCGGTCTCACAGGAGCGCTCGGAGCGCATCAATCGGCTGAAGCGCTTTCTTGCCCCGCAGGTGGCCGAGCTCCTCGAGCGCACCGGCGACGATCACCTGCTCGACGGGCGGCGCGTCGAGGTGGTCGTCGCGTTCTGCGATCTGCGAGGTTTCACCGCCTTTTCGGCCCGCGCCGAACCCGAAACCGTCATCCACATGCTCGGCGAATATTACACCGCTCTCGAAAACGTGGTCAGCGCCCATGGGGCCACGCTGACGAACTTCTCCGGCGACGGCGCGATGGTGCTGTTCAATGCGCCGGTCCCCTGTGAGGATCCTGCTTTAGGCGCTCTGGAGATGGCGAGGGACATGCAGTTCGGCGTGCACGAGCTGTTGGCCAGCCGGCGCAGCCTCAACCATCGGCTCGGCTTCGGCGTGGGCCTTGCGATGGGCCCCGCGACCGTCGGCCGGATCGGCTCGGAAGGCCGCCTCGACTATACCGCGATCGGCAATGTCGTGAATCTCGCTTCGCGCCTGTGTTCGATCGCGGATGATTTCGAGGTTCTTTGCGATCGCGTCGCGGCTCAAGCGGTGGGTTCGCGCTTACCACTTGTCGCACTGAAGGCACGGGTCTTGAAGGGGTACGACCAGCCCGTTCCGATTTACTCGCTCGTCATCGCCAGAAGAGCTTGACTCAGGCACTCTCGGGGTTCGGCTTGGGCATCGCGACCTTCGCAAGCCGGCGAAACGCATCGATGTCCAAGATCAAGAGGCGTTCGCGCCCAAGCGAGAGAACGCCCATCCGCTTCCAGCATTGGAGCTGGCGGTTCACCGTCTCGCGCGTGATGCCGCTGAGCGATGCCAATTCATCCTGCGTCGCATGCACCTCCGTCCCGTAATCGATCGCGAGGGTGAGGATGCGCCGGGCCAGCCGCGTCGCTGCAGGCAAGAAGGTTTTCTCCTCCATGCGCTGCAGGACGTCCCGCAGCCTTGCGCAAAGAAGCTCGATCAATTGCAACGAAAGCGCGGGATCGGTCGAAAGCAGCTTCAGGAAATCCCGGCGAGGCAGGAAGAACATCTCCGTATCTTCCACGGCAACCGCATCCGCAGTTCGCGAGCGGCCATCGAGAAGAGCGATTTCACCGAAGATGTCGCCGCCTCCCAGCAGATTGACCGTCATCTGCTGCCCCAGATCATTCGTCGTGCCGATACGGATCAGGCCGCGCCGGATGGCATAGAGGCCGTCGCCCGGATCACCTTTCAGAAACAGGACCTCTCGCGCCGCCAGATGCTGCGGGCGGCAGATGAGCGCGATCTCGTCCAGCGTTCCCGGCAGCAAATCCGCGAAGAACGGATTCACCGCCAGAAGGCTCGCGATGCGAAGAGGTCCATCGTTCATCTGACGCCCCCCGACATTCGGTTTCCGGAGCGGCCCGAGCCTAGAGGCTGTTATGAACCCTGAGAATGATTTGATGAGGTCAAAACGGCGGAGATGGGAGGAGCATTGCGCCGCCGATACGCCCGTATCGGCAAGCGGTGCGACACTGCAGCTCCGCCGTTTTCACCTCACCCGCAGGGCGCGGCCTCAAATCACTCCCAGGGTTCATAACAGCCTCTATGTGATCCAGCGCACAGAACCCGCGGCGTGAACGGTAGAGAACTCTGTCGCGACAGGCCGCCCCGGCCGCATCCCGCGGCCTCGGTGAGAGCCCGACCGAACGGAGCTCAATCGTGCACGACGCTCTGGACCCCTCTCATACACTTTCAAGCCTAGCAGTTTCGGCCTCGCTGCGCGACGGGACGACAGAAGCGTCGCCGACAGCGCCGCCGGCGCACGCCGCCTCGGGTCTGCTTCGCTGGCTGATCCCGACCCATATCCTGCGGCACAGCGACACTGATCCGGCCCCCCTCGACGAACACACACTGAGCGACATCGGACTGTCCCGGATGGACATGCTCTACAGCGACTCGAAGAAATAGGCCGCAGGCGGCTCTTGTGCGCGGTTCCGGCGGGTCGATCGGCCGCTCTGCCAGCCTGGCTCGGAACCTCATCTCGCCAGATCACACCGCTTTGGAAGACAACCTCGGCGTTTTCGCTTCATGACCCAGGCACCGGTTCGGCAACGCTTGCGGTGGACCTCGCACCACTCTCATGCCAGCATCCAGGGAGGCTTGATCCATTGTTGATGATCCCGGCCCTGACAGGGTCGGTGTCAGGTGTGAGAGCGTCAGCGAAGATGCAACGTCGTCTGGCCGCCATTCTCTCAGCCGACGTGGTCGGCTACATGCGCCTGAGCGAGGCGGCGGAAGAACCGACGCATCATCGGCTGATGAGCCTGCGCACTGGCCTGATCGATCCTTGCGTGCGCGAGCATGACGGACAGATCGTCAAGAACACCGGCGACGGATTTCTGGCCACATTCGGCAGCGCTCCGCTGGCGACTCGTTGCGCCCTGTCGCTCCAGCAGGCGCTTGCGGCGGCAACCGCCGATCAGCCCGCTTCCCTGCGGATCGCATTTCGGATGGGCATCCATCTCGCCGACGTCATCTTCGAGGACGACGATATTTTCGGAGATGGCGTCAACGTTGCCGCCCGGCTGCAATCCTATGCCGAACAAGGCGGCGTGATCGTCTCGGAGGCGGTCTTCGACCACCTCGATGACGCCGACAGGACGCTCGGCTCCGACATGGGCAAGATCTTCCTGCGCAATCACGAGCAACCGGTGCGGGTGTTCGCCCTCCGGGTCGAACCCGGGCCGGCTCCGAGCCGAAAGCTCGGCGAGACCCATGCAGAGGCGGATGCGAGAGCCTCCATCGCGGTCCTGCCGTTCCGGATGCACGGCTCCCGCGCCCACAAGACCTCCATCGCCGATGGTGTGGTCGACTCGATCATCCAGTCGCTGTCGGGCCTCAAGGAGCTGTTCGTCATTTCGCGCGGGTCGACGCTGGAATTTGGCCGGCAGCGGATCGACCCGGTCGCCGTCGGGCGCAAGCTCGGCGTCCGCTACGTCATGGACGGCACCGTCTCGCTATCCGAAAGCCGCGTACGCATCAGCACCGAACTCATCGCCAACGAGAACGGCGCCGTGGTCAGCGCCGATCACTATGACGGCAGGGTCAACGAGCTGTTCGACCTGCAGGACCGGATCGCGCTGAAGCTCGTCAGGACCGTCGCGCCCCATGTCCGGGAACGCGAGCTACGGCGTGCCTTGCGTCAGCACCCGCAGAACATGACCGCCTATGACTTGCTGCTCCAGGCGCTCGACCTGCTCTACAAGATGGACGACGACAACTTTGCCCGCGCGCGAGGCCTGCTGCAGCAAGCGATGGCGCTTGATCCGTCCTACGCACCGCCTTTCACCTACACCGCGCTCTGGCATGTCTTTCGCGTCGGCGAACTCGGCTCGCCCGACCCCGATGGCGATGCGCAGGCGGCGGTTGATCGGGCGCGTGCGGCGATCGAGCGCGACGGCAACGACCCGCTCGCGCTCGCCGTCTACGGCCATGTCCAGGCCTTCCTCCTGCGCGATACGGTCACAGCGCAGCGCCTCCTCGATCGGGCGATCGAGGCAGGGCCAAGCGTGGCGATGGCCTGGACGATGAGCAGCGCAACGCGCGGTTTTGTCGGCAACGGCGCCCTGGCGGTTCAGCACGGCGAGGTGGGCCAGCGTCTCGCCCCTGCCGATCCCTACCGTTTCTGGCACGAGGGCATCCTGGCCCAGGCGCATTACATCAACGGTGACCATGATCAGGCGGTCGGCTGGGCGCGCAGTGCTGTTGCGCATAATCCCTCAATCCGCTTTACTTTACGTACGCTAGCCGCCAGCCTAGTCGCAGCAGGCCGATCCAGGGAGGCAGCAAGCGTGGCTGATCGCCTTCTCTTGCTTCAACCCGATTTTAGACTGACGTCCTATGCGCCGCGCTGCCCGTTCGCTCCACCTATTCTGGATCAGTGGATCGGGCACCTACGGAAGGCGGGCCTGCCTGACTGAGCCGAAGCCTAACGAGTTTGCCGTAACAGCAACCGTGCGGGGTTCATGCGATGACCGGCAATACGGGCAACACGGGAAATACCGGAAACACGGGAAATACCGGAAACACGGGAAACACGGGTATCAGCGGTGACGCTGGAAGCTGGCTCGTGCCCGACAGGGCTGATTTTCCGTTCTCGATGGAATCGGCGACGGCGGCGGACGGGCGGATCCGGGATCTGCAGAGATCAGTCCATATCCGGCTGGACCCGACATCGGGGAGCTACAAGAAAATCCTCTTCATGAATGCTGCCGTCGGCGGCGAACCGGCGACCTTCGCGGATCGCAACTGGGCCGCCCGCTGGATTGCCTTCCGGGTGCTGACGGAGTTCGCGGCGACGAACTGGAACACGAACCAGTTGAACGACACCCTTGCGGACATCCTGCTCGGTCTGAACGACACCGTCGATGGCAAGACCAATCAGGCGCGGGAGATCAAGAATCTCCTCGCTGCAGCACGCGATGAGCGCGCATCGGCCCTGGGCGAAATACTCGCGCAGGACGGAGAGTTTATCACTGCCTTCATGGAAGCGCTGGCAATGACGCCGGCATCGCATCCACAGACCTTCCGGCTCCTGCACATCGCCAGCCTGGCCGGGTCCTTCAGCGCTCTCTACTACAAGCAGGTCTTCCAGCGCCCGCGCCCATCCTGGGAATGCCCGGCGCTGATGCCGCCAATCCCCGTCCCCGGACATTCATCCTATCCCAGCGGCCATGCCACCCAGGCGCATCTCATGGCAACCTGCCTGGCGAAGATGTTGAAGATCGTGTCTCCGGCGCTGCCGCAGGCTGACCAGACCGCCCTGACCGAAACGCTCATGGCCCTGGCCCGGCGCGTGGCGCGCAATCGCGAGATCGCCGGACTGCATTATCCGAGCGATTCCGCAGCTGGCGCCGCGTTGGCGTCCGTGGCTTTCGCCAAATTGTCGGAGCACAGCGGCATGGGGCAGAGCGCTGGTGATTACACGCTCAAATCATTCGGCGAGGCCGTGACGAAGGCCGCCGCCGAATGGAAAGCGGAGTGAGGAGACGGCGATGGCCAGCTCTCTCCCTGACGCAACCGAGTCCCGCCCCCCGAACGGCGCCATCGCGCTCTATGAATTGCCATCGGAGACCTTCAATCCCGCGGATGCGGGCGACGAGGACTTGCAGCGTTACGGCCTGCCGACGGCGATGGAATTCAGGGGCAATCCGGCGGCTGCGGCATTTCGCCGGGCCTTCCTGCGCCGGCGCGCGAACGCTCCACCCTTGCAGTTTCTCAGCGCGTTGAAAGCCACCGATGTGATTCAGCGCACGGGCATCGTCACAATTGCCACGCAAGCCTCCCGGCCGGTGCAGAAGAGCATGAACTGGTCGGGCGGCTACGTAACGCCGCGCGACGGCCGCAGTCTCGTCTCCGTCATGGCGAACTGGACGGTGCCCTCGGTCTCCGCACCGCTCGGCGGAACGGCGCCGGAATACCAGAGCTCGACGTGGATCGGACTCGACGGGCAGAAATCATATCTCGATTCCTCGCTCCCCCAGATCGGAACGCGGCAGCGCTGGCTGGCGGACCCCGTCCCGCGAACCGAATATTTGAGCTGGTTCCAATGGTGGGCGCGGGGGCGGGATCTCCCGCTTCAGATCCTCGCTCTGCCTGTCGATCCCTATGACGAGATCAGCGCGATCATCACCGTGCTCGACGAGACCACGGTGCGCTGCAATCTGAAGAACGTCACCAAGGGCATCATCCTGCAGGCCTTCAACGCATCGGCCCCGACGGGCTTGCGCATCAGCGGCGCCACCGCCGAATGGATCATGGAACGGCCAAGTCCGATGGGATCGGATGGCTGGGAGCCCTACGCCTTTCCCAGCTACACGTCCTTTGCCTTCACCGGTTGCGTGGCCGAATCTGCCGAGCCGGAGAAGCCCGATTTGTGGGAAAACGACCTCGAAAGCGCGCGGCTGATCCGCATGTACGAGATCGATCGGAATCCGACGAGCGTCCGAACGATCTCGACCACCAGCCGCACCCTGGGGCCACCACAGCGCCTCGAACTGACCCGCGTCGCGCCCTGAGCCTCGACAGCGAACCGAACGCGTCACGCGAAATACCTCCGAGAAATCCGGTTTCGATGCCGAGCCGCGCGAGGCCGATCGCGACATTGAACGGTGAACCACCAGGGACGGCCCGCGCCGGCATCCCGCCACGCTCGGGCGCATCGACGAACAGGTCGATCAGCGCCTCGCCACAGACCAGAATCATGATGTTTCCTCAAACGCGACCTGCCGCAATCTACAACAGCTTTGGGAGCGAGAAGCTGAAAGTCGACGCCAGACGCCACGCCGCACTTTCGTCTCTCTTGACGAGAGCCCCCGACTGCGGCGCTGATGACCCGGTCATTTCAAACACGCCTTCACGCGCTGCGCTGGGAACCCTCCGGGAACATGGCGCAGCCGGCTTTGACGCATATCTGCCAAGTCGAGACGATAAAGCACAAAACTCCGGGCGATCCGACAAGACGCCCCGATGATGCCGTTGCAGGGTGCAGCCTGTCGGGCGCTGCCGATCCGACGATAGGCATCGCGAAGAATTTCGATGGAGCCGATGGCGTCGGCACCGTCGACGCAAAGACCAAGTTTGGCGCACTGAAGGAGACTGACATGCCATTCATCACAACCAGGGACGGGGTCGAGATCTTCTACAAGGATTGGGGACCGAAAGACGCCCAGACCATCATGTTCCACCATGGTTGGCCGCTCTCCTCGGATGATTGGGACGGGCAACTGCTGTTCTTCCTGTCGAAGGGCTATCGCGTCGTCGCGCATGACCGCCGTGGCCACGGCCGCTCTTCCCAGGTCTGGGACGGGCATGACATGGATCACTATGCGGCGGATGCCTCGGCGGTCGCGCAGCATCTCGATCTCCGGAACGCGGTCCATATCGGCCATTCCACCGGCGGCGGCGAGGTCGCGCGCTATGTCGCCAGGCATGGCGAGCCGCAGGGCCGCGTCGCCAAGGCGGTGCTGGTCAGCGCCGTCCCGCCGCTGATGGTCAAGACCGACAGCAACCCCGGCGGCCTGCCGCTGGAGGTTTTCGACGGCTTCCGCAAGGCGCTGGCCGACAACCGGGCACAGTTCTTCCTCGACGTCCCGACGGGCCCCTTCTACGGTTTCAACCGACCGGGCGCGAAGATCGATCAAGGCGTGATCTGGAACTGGTGGCGCCAGGGCATGGCGGGCGGCGCCAAGGCCCATTACGACGGAATCAAGGCCTTCTCCGAGACCGATCAGACCGAGGATCTCAAGGCGATCAGCGTGCCGACCCTGGTCCTGCATGGCGAGGACGACCAGATCGTGCCGATCGGCGCCTCCGCGCATGAGTCGATCAAGCACCTGAAGAACGGCAAGTTGAAGACCTATCCGGGCTTCGGCCACGGCATGCTGACCGTGAATGCCGACGTGCTCAACGCCGATCTGCTGGCCTTCGTGCAGAGCTGACATCGACCCTGCGGCTGGTCGATCTCGACCAGCCGCAGGGTCCCGGCATCGGCAGGCCTCGCCGTGTTTCAGTCTGCGGTATCTTCATTGGCCGCCCGGCGGCTCCGGAACAGGCGCCACAGCGAACGCCCGATAGGCTTGGACGTCACATGGGCTCCGGCGGGGCGGCGTTCGAGCGTGATCTTCTGCTCGTGATAATCTTCGAGCCCCGGGCGGTGCCCGACGCTGATGAGTGTCGCATCGGCCAGTTCATTGTCGAACAGTCCGAGCAGTACCTCTTGGCTCTCCTCGTCGAGCGCGGACGTCGCCTCGTCCATGACGATGATGTCGGGCTTCTGGATCAGCAGGCGTGTGAAGGCGATGCGCTGGCGCTCTCCCCCCGACAGTATGCGATCCCAGTCTTCTTCCTCGTCGAGCCGCCTCGACAGATAGCCGAGGCCGCAGCGCTGCAGCGCGCCGGTGATCGTCTCGTCGTCGACCGGACGCTCCGAAGCCGGGTAGAGCAGGATCGAGCGCAGCGTCCCGCGCGGCAGGTACGGTTTTTGCGGGACGAAGGCGATCGATTGCCCTGCGGGCACGCGGATCGAGCCTGATCCCCAGGGCCAGAGCCCGGCCAAGGCCCGGATGAGCGTGCTCTTGCCCGAGCCGCTCTCCCCGGCAATCAGGACCTTCGCACCGCGCTCGATGGCAACCGTCGCATCCGCGACGACGACGCGGCCATTGCTGTGCGCCAACGACAAATTCTCGATATGGATCGCCTCGTCCTCGCTCTCGCCGAGCTCGATCTGCGTATCTGCTTCCATGATCGTGCCGATATCGAGCCCCTGCAGTTCTTCGACCAGTTCGTCGACGCGCGTGACGGAGGCGAACCACTCCGCCAGCCGGACGAAATTGTCGACGAACCAGATCAGCGCCGCCTGAACCGCACTGAAAGCCGCCACGACCTGCACGACCGCGCCGAGCGTCACTGATCCGACCAGGAATTTGGGCGCGATGAGCAGAAGCGGCACGATGGGGAACAAGGCTCCGTTGGTATTGAGCACCAGGGCGATGATGCCTTGCTGGCGGACGATCCTGAGCCAGGCCGCGACGACACGCCGATAATTCTCGCCCGCCGTGCTCAGCTCGTCGGCATCGCCGCGGATGAGCGCGATGCTTTCGGCATTCTCGCGCAGCCGCGTCATCTCGGCCCTGAACTGGGCTTCCATCTCGTTCTTGCGCGAGACGAGTCCCACGAGCGGCCGCCCGGTCAGATAGGCGGCAAGCGAGGCGATCACCGCGTAGAGCACGGCAGCGACAGCCATATAGCTGGGGATCACGACCGTGACGGTTCCCAGTGTCACCTCGGCCGAGCCCGCGACCTGCCAGAGGATGGCGGCGAAGGTCGCCGCCGTGATGAAGGCGCTGATCAGCCCGATCGCCAGCTCGACCAGCGGCTCGATCGAGAGGCGGACATCCTCGGCGATCCGGTACTCAGGCGCCGTCAGCTTCTTGGTCAGGAACCCCAGGCGGTAATAGCGCTGGTCCGCGATCCACCAGCCTGAGACGCGTCGGGTCAGGTTCTCGCGCCAGCGCGTCTGGAGCAGCATGCGGCAGACCACCAGCCCCGACACCGACAGGGCCGTAGCCACGACCAGAAGAGGCAACCACCCCGTCGCCGACCATACGCCCGGGACATCCCGCTTCTCCAGCGCATCGAAGAACAAACGGTTCCATTTGTTGATGCCGACCGCACTCGCTATTTGCGCGGCGACGAAGAACAATACGGCGGTCGTCAGCCCCCAGGCCCGCCAACGCGTCTCCCGGTCGCCCCAATAGCGGAGGGCAACCCGAAAGAACTGGCGCATGCGCGAACGCTGCGAGGGAGGCGGAGCGTCGGTCATCTGCTGTCCCGCCACTCAAAGATCCTGACGAACAATGTTGGGCGGCAAGCGGGCGAGCGAGCGCTCAAGCCCAATGCGCAAAGGGGGCGTCCTTGCAGCAGCGAAGGCGCGTTCCGCCCGGCAGCTCGAATGTCTCGTCGTCGACGCGCGCGAGCGATGTTCCGTCGAGGAGGGTGAAACGCGCGATCCCGCTTGTGTCGGGCCACACGGCGACGACATATCTGTTCCCGCTGGCATCCTGGCATCGCTCATGCCGTGCCGGGGCGGCGCGGACATCCGAACGGCGCAGTTCCATCGCTCTCTGAGGCATGTCGGACCTCTCCCGCTGCCTGCTTCAACGGGGAAGCCGTCGGCGAGGTTCCATGCCGGAGCGTCGGATTGCCGGTCGATTGCGAGGGGCGAAATGCGGATTGCTGACCGCGCCACGCCTGGCCCGGCCAGCGCGATTGCGTGCCCTGGGTCAATGCGTATTCAACGCCCTTGCTACTTTTCCAGCAGTTCGGCCATGGCCCGATAGCCACGCGCCCTGGCGTGCTGCAGCGGCGTGACGCCCTGTCGATCCGCGATCGTTCGATCCGCCCCCGCAGCGAGCAGGGCCCGGGCCGTCTCGACATGGCGCGGCCCGCCGTCGCCGAGCACCACCGATTCCATCAGCGCGGTCCAGCCGAGATTGTTGACATGGTCGAGCGGCGCCCCGGCCTTGATCAGTTCGCGGACGACGCCGTCATGGCCGAGATGCGCCGCCGCGATCAGCGCCGTGCCGTCATAGCGGCTGGTGATGAGCTTGGCCGAAGCGCCTGATGTCAGCAGCGCCTTCATCATCGGTACATCGTCACGCACCGCCGCGATCGTCACAGCGTCATAGCGCTGATCGTCGAGCAGCCCGAGCTTCGCGCCAACGGCGATCAGGAGACGCGCCGCCTCCGCCCGGCCCTGGAAGGCCGCGACATGGAGCGGCGTGCGGCCATTGCCATCGCGCGCATCGAGATCGCTCCCCGCGGCGGCAAGCCGGCGGATGGTCGCGGCCTCGCCGGTCGCAGCCGCCGCATGCAAGCCGCGATAGGCGGCGAGCTCGGCCGGGCTCGGCGGCGTCTGTGCCGTCGCTTCACCGGACCAGATGGCGGCAAGGAGCGCCAGAGCGCCCAGTAACATCCTCGACATGGCGACGTTCCCCAATGGCAAGGCAGGCGGCCGCGCGAGCGGCCACCTGCCTGATGATGACCGGAAAGTCAGGCTCAGCGCAGCTTCGCCTTCACCTTCTCGACGCCGGCATTGGCGCATTCCTCGTCGAGATGGCCGCCGGGAGCGCCACCGACGCCGACCGCGCCGATCACCTCGTCGCCGACCTTGACCGGCACACCGCCGCCGAGCAGCAGGAAGCCCTCGATCGAAGCGAGATGGCGCGCAGCCGGGTTCTTCTCGGCGCCCTCGGCGATCGCGCTGGTGACATTGCGGGCCGAAGCCGCGGTGTAGGCCTTCTCGCGACTGGCCGAGACGGTGTGCGGACCGGCCCGGTCGGCACGCAGCATGGCGCGGACCACGCCGGCGCGGTCGACCACGGTGGCGGTGACGTTGAAGTTCTTGGCGGCGCAGGCCTCGACAGTCGCCTGGGCGATCTCCTGGGCGATGGCGAGCGGGATGTTGCGCTCCTGCAGGACCTGGGCACCGGCGACGGCCGGAACGAGCACGAGCGCCGCAGCGGCGGCGGCAAAAACGACCTTGGACATGATCTCTCCGATGCGGGGCATGGCGAGCGCTGAGCTCGACGGGGGTCAAGCTACCGAGCCGCGCAGCGAAAAAAGATCGGTGCGGCGCCGGAGGCCACTCCGTAATCCTACGGAGAAGGGCAGCGAGAACGGTCTCGTGAGCGGACCTGCTAGCCCCCTACCCTTCGAGGGCGATGCGAACCATCTCGGCCACCGAGCCGGCGCCGAGCTTCTCGGCTATGTTGGCGCGATGAGTCTCGACCGTACGCGGCGAGACATCGAGCGCACGGGCAATTTCCTTGGTCGAAAGCCCCTCAGCGACGAGGTCGAGGATCTCGCGCTCGCGCTGGGTCAACTTCGCCAGCAGCGCCTCCCGCCCGGCACGCGCCGCCTGCGTCCGGCTGTGTTCGTCAAGCGCCGCGAAACCCGCCTCGATCGCCTCAAGCAGAACCTGCTCGTCGATCGGCTTGGTCAGAAAATCGACGGCGCCAGCCTTGAAGGCCCGCCGACAGGCGGCGACATCGCCATGGCCGGTGATGATCACCGTCGGCATCCGCTCCGCCTCGGCCGCCATGCGCTCCAGCAATTGCAGGCCGGATGTGCCGGGCATGCGGATATCAGCGACGAGGCAGCCATCCTGCCGCGGATTGGGGCGCTCCAGGAACGCCTGCACGCTGGCAAAGGGTTTCGCCGCAAAACCCATGGTGCGCAGCAGCAGCGCGAGCGCGTCGCGAACATCGACATCGTCGTCGATCAGATAGACGGTACGGGCAGCGGGCTTCATTCGGCCGCGATCCCCTGCTCGCCGGCCAGAGCCGGAAAGCGAACCATGAACACGGCGCCCTGGCCGGCATCGCTGCGCACGGCGATGCGCCCGCCAGCCGACTCGACCAGGCGCTCGCAGAGCGGCAGGCCGAGCCCCATGCCGCCGCTCTTGGTGGTGAAGAACGGCTCGAACAGCCGCGCCAGATCAGCGTCCGCGATCCCCGGGCCGGTATCGCTCACGGCGATCTCGACATCGCTTCCCACGAGTCGGGTCGCGAGCATGATCTCGCGCCGGCCTCCGGGATTGCTCTCTATGGCCTCGGCCGCGTTGCGGACGAGATTGTGTACGACCTGCTCGATCGCGACCCGATCGACCCGCGCCGGCAGCGGCGGCAGGCTGAGTTCCAATCCGAGGGCAATTCCGCGCTCCTCCAGGTCGCGCTGCGTCAGGGCGACGACATTGCGGACGATCCGGTTGAGATCGTTCGGCTGCGGCTGCGGCTCGCGGCGCGTCACATAGGCCCGCAGCCGCTCCAGGATCTCGCCGGCGCGCAGGGCGTGACGCACATTCGCTTCGAGGACGCCGATCAACTCGTCCGGCTTCGCCGCGCCGGAGCGCGCGAGCCGCAGGCCAGCCTGGCTCTGGCTCAGGATCGCCGTGAGCGGCTGGGTGATCTCATGGGCAATGCCGGACGCCATCTCGCCGACCGTGTTCACCCGCATGGCATGGGCGAGCCGCGCATCCTGCTGATGCAGGCGCATGGCCTCGCGCGCCCGCTGGCTGGCGCGCCGTTCGCGCAGCACGGCCAGAAGTAGCAGTACGGCGAGCCCCGAAGCCACCGGCCAGCCGATCAGCAGGGCAGGCGGCAGGACCTCGGCGACCGCCAGCCGCCGCTCCAGTGACAGGATGAGCGGTTGAGAGCGGCTGCCCAGCGCCCGCTCGAAAGTGAGCTCCGGCATCGCCCTGCCGGGCGGACGCTCCCTTCCCTGCTGGACGATCACGGCCCCGGAGCTATCGCGCAACGCAAGCACGGTCTCTTCTGGCAAGCCACCCTCCGGCTCGGCCATGCGCGTGGCGTCGATGACGAGAACCAGCGCCCGCGGCTCGGAGGCGTTGTCGGGAACGCGTTTGACGAGAGCGTAGAAGGGCTTCCTTCCCCGGCTGGGCAGCGTGCTGGCCTGCCCCGGCGCAAGCCCCCGGATGCGCGCCGTAAGCGTGGCCAGATCGAAATCCTTGAGGTTTTCGGCTGCTTTCCCGTCGAGCCCGCCCGGCGGCGCACCTGACCCTGCCAGTTCAACCGCCGCGATACGCGGATAGAAGCGCTGCATGGCCTCGACGACCGCCCGGAACGTCGCGGAGTCCGCGGTCGAACTCGCCAGCACCGCCGCCAGGCTGGTGAGATGCGCGTCATGCTGCTCGACACGTTGCGAGATCACGCGATGAAGCGTCGTCCCCTCGCGCTGGAGTGCATCACGCGCCCGGATGAATTCGACCGTGGCCCCCAGCCCGAGGCCGGCGAGCGCAAGCGGAACCCACAGCAGCAGGAATGTGGCGTGTCGGGACTTCAAGAGCGTGATCCGGTTCGCGCTCAACCTACCGCGCCGGCCCCATGCCGTCACTCTGCGCCGTCAAAGGAGTTTGGCGCGGAAGGTCCTTGCGGCGTCAACCGCAGCTCAATAGGCTCCCTCCCGACGCGCCGATGACAGGCGCGCACAAGGGAAACGCCTATGCCAAAAATGTTCTGCAAGCTGGCCGCGATCGGTCTCGCCGCGGCCGCTTTTTCTGTGTTTGCCGCTCCCGCCTCGGCGCAAGCGACGCTCGATGCCGTCAAGAAGCGCGGCAAGGTGCTCTGCGGCGTCTCCCCGACGGCTCCGGGCTTCTCCTATGCCGATGACAAGGGCGTTCGCCAGGGCTTCGACAGCGACATCTGCCGCGCCGTCTCGTCCGCCGTCTTCGGTGCGCCGGACAAGGTCGATTTCGTTCCGCTCAACACCAATGTGCGCTTCCAGGGCCTGCAATCCGGCGAGGTCGACCTGCTCTCGCGCCAGACGACGATGACCTTCTCGCGCGACACCTCGCTCGGGCTCGATTTCGCGCCGGTCGTCTTCTATGACGGCCAGGGGCTGATGGTTTCGAGCAAGCTCGGCGTGAAGAGCGCGGCTGAGCTGTCGCAGTCGGCCGTCTGCATCCTGCCCGGCACGACGACGCTGCAGAACCTCGAAGACTACTTCAAGCCGCGCAACATCAAATACGAGGCGGTCGTCTTCGAGAATCCCGACGAGTGGCGCAACGCCTTCTTCTCCGGTCGCTGCGACGTCATCACCACCGACCGCTCGGACCTGGCCTCGGTGCGTGCGATCGCCAACGACCCGAAGCAATACGTCATCCTGCCCGAGACCATCTCGAAGGAACCACTGGCCCCCGTCGTCCGCCAGAACGACAGCAACTGGCGCGACATCGTCTCCTGGACGGTCAACGCCCTGATCGCGGCCGAGGAATACGGCATCACCAAGGCCAATGTCGACGAACAGCTCAAGAGCAAGGACCCCGAGATCCAGCGCCTGCTCGGCGTCAACGGCGACCTCGGTAAGATGCTGAACCTCGACAACAAATGGGCCTACAACGCCATCAAGCAGCACGGCAATTACGGCGAGCTCTTCGAGCGCCATCTCGGCGAGAAGACTCCGCTCGGCCTCAGCCGCGGCCCGAACCAGCTCTGGAACAAGGGTGGCCTGATCTACTCCCCGCCCTTCCGGTGATACCGGCTATAGCATCGGACCGAAAAGTGGAATCCACTTTTCGGAAAAATCCGGCGCGATAACAAATAGATAGATCCCCGTTACCGCGTCCGGCAGGACGCGCGGCGATCTAACGCGCGTTCCCTCGATTGACCTGAGACCGCCGGCCGCGCCTCACGCGGCCGGCGCGTCCCCAGCACGGAACAGCCCGATGGCCTCTCCAGCCTCCAGCCCTCTGCGGCTCATCTACGACGTGCGCGTACGCGCCGTGCTCTATCAGGTCGTGGCCGTCGTCCTCGTCGTCGGGATCGGCCTCTATCTCTTCGGCACTGTCTCGCGGAAGCTCGCCGAACAGAACATCGCGACGGGATTCGCCTATCTCTCCCGGCCGGCCGGCTTCGTCATCAGCCAGTCCTTCATCAGCTACGAATCCAGCGACACCTACGGCCGCGCCATCCTCGTCGGGCTGCTCAACACAGTCTGGGTCTCGGTCTTCGCCGTCATCCTCTCGACGGTGCTCGGCCTGATCGTCGGCATCGCCCGGCTGTCGCGCAATCCGCTGCTGTCCTTCCTCGCCCTGATCTATGTCGAGGCGCTGCGCAATGTGCCGCTGCTGCTCTACCTCTTCCTCTGGTATGCGCTGATCGTCGCGGTCTTCCCGCCGGTGCGCGAAGCCTGGCAGATCCTGCCCGACGTCTTCCTCAGCAATGGCGGCCTGATCGTGCCCTCGCTGCGCTGGTCCGCCGCCCATACCGGCGTGCTCGCCTCCGTCGTGGTCGGCATCGTGCTCGCCTTCGTCGTCGCATCGATCATGCGAAGCCACCGGGTCGTGTCCGGCCATGCCCGGGCCGCCTGGCCCTTCGTGCTGCTCGCCCTCTTCGCGCCACCGCTGATCGGCCTGCTGCTGTTCCAGCCGGATCTCGTGGTGAACTGGCCGGAAAAAGGCCGCTTCCGCATCACCGGGGGCCTGCAGGTCACGCCCGAATTCACCGCGCTCTTGGTCGGACTGGGCCTCTCCGCCTCGGCCGGCATCGCCGAGATCGTCCGCGCCGGCATCCTCGCGGTCGGGCGTGGGCAGTGGGAGGCCGCGCGCGCCGTCGGCCTGCACGACCGTCAGACGATGCGGCTGGTCGTACTGCCGCAGGCGCTGCGCGTGATCGTGCCGCCACTGACCAGCTCCTATCTCTCGACCTTCAAGAACTCCTCGCTCGCCATCGCGATCGGCTATCCCGATCTGGTGATGGTTTCCAACACCACGATGAACCAGACCGGGCAGGCCATCGAGGGCATCGCGATCTTCATGCTGGTCTATCTCGGCCTGTCGATCACGATCTCGCTGCTCATGAACTGGTACAACGCCCGCGTCGCTCTGGTGGAGCGCTGAGATGTCTGAGCTCACCAATACGGCCATGCTCGGCGTCGAGCGTAGCGACCGGCCCCAGGGCCGGCGCCTCTGGCTCGCAGGGCTGAAGCCCTTTATCGGCTCGCCGCTCAACGCCATCATCACCTTCGCCTGCCTCTGGCTGATCTATCGCCTCACGACGGGGGCCTGGGGCTGGCTCGTCACCCGCGCCGTGACGGAGGGCGGGCCGCAGGCCTGCAAGGTCGGCAACGGGGCCTGCTGGCCCTTCCTGGCCGCGAAGCTGCGCTTCATGATCTTCGGCTTCTATCCCTACGAGGAGCATTGGCGGCCGGCGCTGGCGGTGCTGCTGTTCCTTGCAGCCATGATCGTCTCGATGATCCCGCGCTTCTGGTCGCGGCGCCTGCTCTGGCTCTGGCTCGCGGTCGTGCTGGTCTGCGGCGTGCTGATGTATGGCGGGGTGCTCGGCCTGCCCCTCGTCACCACCACGAACTGGGGCGGCCTGCCGCTCTCCTTCATGCTTTCCTCGGTCGGGCTCGCCTTCGGCTTCGTGCTCGGAGTGCTGCTGGCGCTGGCGCGCTCCTCGAAGTTGCCGGCGATCCAGGTGATCGCCGTCATCATCATCGAGACCGTACGCGGCGTGCCGCTGGTCTCGATCCTGTTCATGGCCTCGGTGATGCTGCCGCTGTTCATGCCGGATGGCGTCACCATCGACAAATTGCTGCGGGCGCAGGTCGCGATCATCATCTTCGCCGGCGCTTATATCGCGGAGACGGTCCGCGGCGGCCTGCAAGCTGTGCCGAAAGGCCAGCATGAGGCCGCCGCCTCGCTCGGCCTCGGCTACTGGCTGTCGATGCGCAAGATCGTGCTGCCGCAGGCGCTCAAGATCGTCATCCCGCCGCTGGTCAACATCTTCATCGGTTTCTTCCAGGACACGACACTGGTGACCATCATCGGCCTGCTCGATTTCCTCGATACGGTGCGATCCGCAATGCGCGACCCCAGCTGGCAAGGCATCGCGGTGATGGAAGGCTATGTCTTCGCCGCGCTGGTCTATGCCGTGTTCAGCTACGGCATGGGCTCCTACAGCCGCTTCATCGAACGCCGCCTGCGGACGGACCACAGCCATGGTCGGAGCCACTGACGAGGCCGGAAACGCGTTCAAACCCTGATTTCGTGCAAAACCGGCTTCCCGGCCGGCAGCCGCGCAATGTTCCAGCAAGCCGGGACGCCGACCACTCCATGTGATTCACCATGGAGGGCGGAAGATGCGTTCCAGCTCAGGCCAATCGGCGGCGCTCGCGGGCCGCGCATTGCATGCCTATATCAACCTCGTGCAGCGAACGACCCGGTTCAAGCCAGCGATTCCGGGGGCTTGCCCCTGGGAGCGCAGCCGCGAGCCGTTCATCGCCCTGACTTGGCACGGTCAGCAGATGCTGAGCCTGGCGGCGCTGACGGGAGCATCGCGGGTGGCGATCCTGGCCTCCCTGCATTTCGATGGCGAGGTCGTCGCCTCGGTCGTCGAAAGGGCCGGTTTCCGGACCATCCGTGGTTCGGGGACACAGAGCCGCCCGAAGATCCAGACCAAGCGGGCGATTCCCGCCTTCTTCGAGATGCGGGATGCGCTTCGCGACGGCACCAGCGTCGTTCTCACGGCAGACGTCCCAAAAGTATCGCGCGTGGCGGGCAAGGGCGCCGTGCAGCTCGCCCGCGTCACCGGTCGGCCGATCTATCTCTTTGCCGCCGTCACCAGCGCCCGCTTCGATCTCACCAACTGGGATCGGGCGAGCATCGCCCTGCCCTTCGGCCGCGGCTGCATCCTCTGGTCGGAGCCGCTCTATGTCAGAAAAGGCGCCGACGATCGCGAGGTCGGCCTTATCGCGATGGACATCTCGGCCCGCCTCGACGATCTCCATGCCGCGGCCTATCAATCGCTCGAGCGGGCACGCTAGCTAGAGCATTTTTCGATCAGGCTGAACCGTCATTGCGAGCGCAGCGAAGCAATCCAGGGGACCGGGTTGAACCGTTCAGTCCTGCCGCTCCTGGATTGCTTCGTCGCTTCGCTCCTCGCAATGACGGCTCTGCGATCCAACCCGATCGGAAAACGTTCTAAGCGTGGCCTTCCTCCATCCCGTCAGGGGCGCCCCGGCGGCGGACAATCGGCAGGATTGCCGCAGATATTTGCGGGCGGGCGCAGGATCTCCGGCTCGCCCGCCGGCTCAATGCGGATGCGGCTGAGATCGCCCGAGAAGCGCAGGCCGAGGCCCGACGAGATGAGGACGATCCGCGCGCGCGGCGAGGCCAGGATCGTCGCATTGGCGCCCGCCAGGAAATGGGCGCTGCCGCCGAGGCTGGCATAGTCCCCGAACACGTCCTCCCGCCGGTCAAGCCCGTAGACCAGCATGATCACCCGGCCGTAATCGGCGCCGAGGCCTATGCCGACCGACAGCGCCGACCAGATCACCGGCTCGGGAGGGCCGTCCGCAAACCGCAACTCGCCGCTGCCGTGCCGCCCGCCGACAACGAAGGAGCCGCTCAGCTCACCACCGACGATATAGGCATTGGGCTCACCGAACAGGGCGAACGCGCGTTCGATCGGAAGGCTGACCGTCTTCGACGCGGTATCGAATACCCCCTCGACCAATCGCAGAATATCGTTGCGCGATGTCGTCGGCAGCTGGCCCGGCCGGATCTGTTCCTTCGCCGGCGGCTTGCCCTGCGCCAACGCCGTCGTTCCAATCGGCACGACCGCGAGCAGCGCCGCCAGCGCCCAGACCGGACGGCTCCCCCTGGAGCATTTTCGAGCGAAGTGGATGCCGGTTCGCGTGAAGAAAATGCGATCAAACAAAGACCTAGAGCATTTCCGCGGTTCGAAGAAACGTGGAAATGCTCTTGCCACGGTGCGCAACACAGGCATCAGGCCGGCAGATCCATGGAAGAGTTGAACGGCAACGCTATTACGGTCCATGCAGAGCGAGGCAGGGCGGCGCGCCCTGTCCGACAAGCCATACCCGCACAGAGGCTCCGTGACGACCCGCAACATTGAACCGATTTCCCTGCGGCCGTCGCCGGTGAATTCCGGCACTCCGGACCTTCGTGACAGCGGAGGCCTCTGGTGACCTCGCTGTCGCGCGCCCTCACGATCCGCCTGGGCTTGCTGGGCATCGTCCTGTTCGCGGCCTTCATCGCCGCCGTTCTGGCCTTCACCTTCATCACCGAAGACCCCGGCGCTCTACGCAACGACGTTACCTCACAAATCATCCAGCAAAGCGTACGGCCATCGACGGGCAGCGGGCTGCAGGTCGAGAAGACCGCGGGGCTCGTGCAGATCGAGCGCGCCAGCCCCCGTCTCTGGTATCTCGTCTCCGATGGACGTTCCGTCGTCGAGTATGCGCCAGAGTTGCGTCCGGGGTTGCCCATCGACATCCGGCTCGACGGCCCGACCATCGCCGCGCAGATGCGTGTCGGCGGCGACAATGCGCTCGCCTTCGACGTGATCGAGAAGGATGGCAGCCGCGTCATTGTCGCAACCGGCGGCGGCGTGCCGGGCTGGGACCTGATCCTCGGCTATTTCCTGCGTGCGATCGCCGGTCCGGCACTCGCGATCTCGGTGGTCTTCGGCATCATGATCGCAGCCGCGATCGCGATGTCGGTCTCCTATATCAGCGCAAGGCTGCGCAGCGCCGCCGAAGCGGCAGCCCGCATCGATCCGCGCGCGCCACGTGGATTGCTGCCAACCGAGGAAACCCCGGTCGAGCTCATGCCGCTGACCACGGCCCTCAATTCGGCGCTCGACCAGATTGCCGGCAATATGGAGGTGCAGCGGCGCTTCATGAACAATGTCGCGCATGAGCTGCGCACACCGCTCGCGGTGATGCGCAGCCGGGTCGACGCACTTCCGGACGAGCCGACGCGCCTGAAGCTGACCACGGATCTGAGCCGGCTGACCACCATCGTCTCCTCGATGCTGCAGCTCGCGCGCCTGCATGCGACCGAGCTGCCCTTCGAGCCGCTGCAGCTCAACGCGCTCGCTCGCTCCGTGCTGGCCGAGCTTGCTCCGCTCGTCCTGAGCCATGGCGTGGATGTCGCACTGGAGGAGGAAGGCGATCTGCACGCGATGATCGACGCCAATGAGCCCACGGTCCGGGCCGCGCTCGCCAACCTCGTCGACAATGCCCTGCGCCATGCCAAGGCCAGGTCGATCATTCTGGTTCGCGTCCTCGACGGAGCTGTTCTGGAGGTCATCGACGACGGGGTCGGCATCGCCGCGACCAAGCGTAACCAGGCGATGGAGCCATTCAACCGCATGTCGCCCAGTTCGACCGGGGCCGGCCTCGGCCTGACGATCGTGCGCGACATCATGGCCGCCCATGGCGGGAGCATCGCGATTCTCGGCAATGAGGGCGGCGGCACCACGGTGCGCCTGGCATTCCCGCCGGACGGCACCAGCCGCGATTGAGCGTTAGAATCTGCTGATTTTTCGAAGAACCACGCAATCATCCCGGGCTTGACCCGGGATCCATACCGGAGCGTTTCCGACAAAGCTTCAGGCATGGATCCCGGATCTTCGCTTCGCTCCGTCCGGGATGACCCGCGTTTCCGTGAAAACACGACAGGCTCTAGAGCACCGCCTCGCTCGTCTTCAGCATGTAGCCGATGCCGCGCAGCGAAGTGATCTCGACCTGGGCTCCGGCGTCCCGGAGCTTGCGGCGCAGCCGCGAGATCTGCGCTTCGAGCGTGTTCGATTCGATCAGGTCATCGAAGCCATAGACCGCCTCGATCAGCACGTCGCGGGTGACGACGCGGCCGACGCGCTGCACGAGCGCTTCGAGGATCAGCGCCTCGCGCCGGCGCAGGTCGAGAGGCTCGCTTCCGACACAGGCGCTGCGACCCTCGAGGTCGAGCGAGAGATTGCCGGCCGCGATGACCAGCGAGCGCCTGGGATGGCGGCGCCGCACGATCACCCGCAGCCGCGCAAGCAGTTCCCCCGGCTCGAAGGGCTTGACCAGATAGTCATCTGCCCCGCCATTGAGACCTTCGATCACATCGGTCTTGGCGTCGCGTGCGGTCAGGATCAGGAAGGCCGGGCGCGTATCGTCGGCGCTGAGCGCCTTGACGATCGACAGGCCGTCGCCGTCCGGCAGCCGCCGGTCGACGATGGCGATGTCGAAGGGCGCCGTCCGCAGGGCGGCCAATGCGGCATCGATCGTCGTGGTGCGATCCACGATCAGCCCCGCATTCGTGAGAAGCGAGGACAGGAAGCTCATCAGGTCCGGCTCGTCCTCGACGATCAATGCGCGCATGTCTGTCCTGTAGAGGTGCAGGGATGGAACGTGATGCCGGACTAGAGGCTGTTATGGACCATGGGAACGATTTGATGAGGTCAAAACCGCAGAGATGGGAGGAGCATCGCGCCGCCGATACGCCCGTATCGGCAAGCGGTGCGACGCTGCAGCTCTGCCGTTTTCACCTCACCCGCAGGGCGCGGCGCTTTTGCGCGACTGCCGTGTCGTTCTTCGTAGCAAACCGGAAGGTTTGCGTCCTCGAACTCCTTGCATTCGCGCAAAAGCGCCAGCGTCAAATCGATCCCATGGTCCATAACAGCCTCTGGGGGCGGGAATTCCAGACATCCCGCCCCATCCCTACCAGAGAACGGCCAAAAAGGCCGCAGATCAGGGCCGGTTTCGCAAGACCGGCCGCAAGAGAGCATTTTCGAGCGAAGTGGATACCGGTTCGCGTGAAGAAAATGCGATCAAACAAAGAGCTGGCGGGGTCAGAAGCGGTAGTTCAGGCCGGCCTTGACGAGATGCTCGGTGACGCCGATGCGGCTGCGGGCGTTGCCAAACTGGAAGTTCTGCTTGCCGAGCGAGACGTAGTTGTATTCCAGCTTGGCGGTGAGGTTGTCGGTGATGCCGTATTCGGCGCCGGCACCAACCACATAGCCCATCTTGCTCTTGGTTTTCGAGAGCAGGCCGTCGCTCACCTTCAGGTTGCCATAGGCCAGACCACCCGTGCCGTAGACCAGCACGCGATCGAAGGCGACACCGGCGCGCGCCTTCAACGTGCTGACATAGCGCATGTCGGCGCTGGTCCCGACGCCTCTCCGCTTGGAGTTGTTGCTCGTGCCGCTCATCGACGCATCGCCTTCCATGCCGAAGACCATGTTGCCGAGCTGCACGTTGTAGCCGAGCTGGCCGCCGAACAGCACTTCGTTGCGGCTCTTCTTGGCGGCGCCGTCGAAGCGGTCGAACGCTGCGCCGGAATGGATACCGGCATAGATGCCGTTCCAGTTGTAGCTGCGCGGCGCGGTATAGGCCGGCCACTCGTGGGTGCGCGGCAGGGGGCGATCCGCCGCCGCCGCAGGCACCGCGAACAAGGCCAGCAGGCCAAGACCCGCCATCGGGATGGTGCGAGACATAACAACTCCTTGCGGCGACATGCCATGCCGCCGACGCATCTGCCTGCGCCCTGTCTCCGCGGATCGGAGCGGGTCGGCACGCGCAGATTGCGAACGAAGATTACGGCAATGTTGCCCAAGGAAGAGGCAGCGGCGGCGCGCTCAAGCGCCCCGCCTGGGAAGCTCCGCGACCCCGGCTGCTCCTGCACCCGGTCGGCAATATTGCGCCGCAACAGGAGTTGTCAGAGTACCGGTTCGGCCTGCATTCCAAGCTCCTCCACCGGCGGAATCCGGCCGCCTTCGAACCAGTGGGCCGCCGCCGCGCGTGACATCGCCGCGCCGTCATGGCCGATCCCCGGCACGGTGATCAGCTGCCAGTTGCAGAGCATGCCGAGACGCGCGGCCTCGGCCCGGGCGAAATCGAGCATGAAATGAGCGCGGCCGTAGCGATGCGGCCCCTGCGCCAGCGCCTCGGCCTGCGCCGGCAGGTTGGGATCGTCGGTGACGATGTCGCGGTCCCCCGCGAAGATGATCATGGGATAGGCGAGCCAGCATGCAAGCGCACCACGGTCGAGGCCGAGCCCGCCGAGCCCTTCCGGAAAGCGGCGATCGAGCGTCGGCAGGGTGTACCAGCCGGGGTTCGAAGCCATCGCCGCCGCGAAGAGCCCGCCACCCTCTGTCGCCAGCATACGGTGTACGAACTGCCCGCCGGCCGAATGGCCGAAGATGCGGATGACCGGGCTATCAATCACGCCGCCGGCACGGAGCGCATCCAGCACGCGCTCCGGCACCGCGTAGAGCCACTGCTCGCGCGGGGCGATCGCGCCATCCTCGGCAACCAGCAGGCCGTTATTGTAGCCTTCGGCCTTCGGGAAATGCGCGTCGGGAAAGGTCGGCGCAACGATCAGCAGGCCGTGCTTCTCGGCGGCGTCGATCCAGAAATCGCGATAGTCGTCGCCGTTGCGCATCATGCCATGCTGCACGACGACGACCGGATCGTTCGGCTGGTGGCCCTCCGGCCGGTAGAAGTTCACGACCAGCGGCCGGTCCGGATGGCAGCGGTCGATGAAGGGCAGCGCGCTGCGGCCGACCGGCGCGTTGAGGGTGGTGGTGGTCATGCGGCCTCCGGAGCCTTGTGCAGATGGCATGCAGCACTGCGGCCGGGCGCGATCTCGATGAGCTTCGGCCGGACCTCGCGGCAGACCGGCATCGCCTGCTCGCAGCGCGGGTGGAAGGGGCAGCCGGGCGGCGGCGCCAGCGGCGAGGGCAATTCGCCCTTGAGCGGCTGGAAGGCGCGTTTGCGTCGTGCCGCCGAGGGAATCGCGGCGATCAGCGCGGCACTGTAGGGATGCGCCGGCTCGGCGAAGATTTCCGCCGCCCGCCCGACCTCGACGATGCGGCCGAGATACATGATCGCGACCCGGTCGCTGATATGGCGGACGAGACCGAGATCGTGGCTGACGAAGAGGTAGGTCAGCCCGTGGCACTCGCGCACATCCATGAACAGGTTGACGACCTGCGCCTGAATCGAGACGTCGAGCGCCGAAACCGGCTCGTCGCAGACGAGGAAATCGGGTTTCACGGCAAGAGCCCGCGCGATGCCGATGCGCTGGCGCTGCCCGCCCGAGAACTGATGCGGATAGCGCTCGCGATAGGCGAGATCGAGCCCGACCTCGCTCAGCGCCCGGTCCACTGCCTTGTCGATCTCGGCTTTCGGCAGCAGCTTGTGGACGCTCAGCGCCTCGCCGACGATGCGGCTGACCTTCATGCGCGGGTCGAGCGAAGCGTAGGGGTCCTGGAAGATCATCTGGACCTTGAGCAGGAAGTCGAGACGCTCCTTGCCCTTGAGGCCCGCCACCGGCCGCTGTTCGTAGATCACCTCACCAGCAGTCGGCTTCAGGATGCCGGTGACGACACGCGCCAGCGTGGACTTGCCGCAGCCGGATTCGCCGACGAGGCCGAGCACCTCGCCGCGTTTGACGCTGAGGTCGATGCCGTCGACAGCGCGCAGCACCGGCGGCGCCTTGCCACGGCCGGTCGCCATCAGGATGCGCTCCGCCAGTGTCGGATTACGCCTGAAATGCTTGGTGACGCCCTTGAGTTCGATGATGGGCGCGCTCATGCCGCCTCTCCAAACGGGACAGGGTTATGGCAGCGGAAGCTGCGGGCGCCGTCCTCGGTCGTCGCCGGATCCTGCTCAGAGCAGATCGGCCGGACGCGCGGGCAGCGCGGCCGGAACGGGCAGCCGCTCGGGCGCGCATCGATAGGCGGCGCGACGCCGTCGATCTGGTTCAGTCGCTCGCCCGGCGCGACATTGGCGGCAGAGGAGTTGAGCAGCCCGAGCGTATAGGGATGGCGCGGCGCATCGAGCACCGCGTCGACCGGGCCGATCTCGACGACGCGGCCGGCATACATCACCGCCACCCGATCTGCGAGCTCGGCGACCACGGCAAGGTCGTGGGTGATCCAGAGCACGGCCGTGCCGGTTTCGCGGGCGAGCTTCTGCACCTCGAACAGGATCTGGCTCTGGATGGTGACGTCGAGCGCCGTCGTCGGCTCGTCGGCGATGATCAGGTCGGGGGCATTGAGCAGCGCGGTCGCGATCGCGACGCGCTGGCGCATGCCGCCGGAGAATTCATGCGGGAACTGCTTAAGCCGCGCCTCGGGCGAGGAGATGCCGACCCGCGCAAGCGCCTTGGCCGCCTCGGCCAGCGCCTCCTGTCGGCTGCAGTCGCGATGCTCCAGGATCGCCTCGCTCATCTGCTCGCCGATGCTGAGCACCGGGTTCAGCGTCATCAGCGGATCCTGGAAGATCATGGCGATACGGTCGCCCCGCAGGTCGCGCAAGCGCTCCTCGGTCGCGGCGCGCAGGTCCTCGCCGCCGAAGCTCACCGTACCGGCGACGATCTCGCCCGGCGGATCGATCAATCGGACCAGCGAGAAACCGGTCACCGACTTGCCGGAACCGGACTCGCCGACCAGCCCCAGCACCTCGCCGCGCGCGACGCTGAGATCGACACCGTCGACGGCGGGCCAGGCGCCGTCGAGCGCATGAAAGACCGTCCGCAACCCGCGGACATCGAGCAGGGGATCACTCATGAGCGCACGTTGAAGCTGCGGCGCAGCCGGTCGCCGACGAGGTTGAGCGAGACGATCAGCAGCACCAGTGCGATGCCCGGGAAGACCGCGATCCAGTATTCGCCCGAGAGCAGGAATTCGAAGCCGTTAGCGATCAGCAAGCCGAGCGAGGGCTGCGTCACCGGAACGCCAACGCCGAGGAAGGAGAGCGTCGCCTCCAGCGTGATCGCGCTGGCGACGCTGATCGAAGCGACGACGAGCACCGAGCCGACCGAATTCGGCAGCAGATGCGCGATCATGATGTGCCGGGTCGGCAAACCGAAGTTCAGCGCCGCCTCGATATATTCCTTGCGCCGCTCGACCAGCGCGGAGGCGCGCATCAGCCGGGCATATTGCGCCCATTGCACGAGCACGATGGCGAGGATGACCTTATCGACGCCACGCCCGATCGAGGCGAGCAGCACGAGCGCGACCAGGATCGAGGGGAAGCCGAGCATGAAATCGACGATGCGCATGATGATGGCATCGACCGCGCCGCCGAACTGGGCGGCGAGAAGCCCGGCCGAAATCCCGATGAAGAGCGCCCCCAGCGTCGCCGAAAGGCCGACCATCAGGCTGGTACGCAGCCCGTAGAGAATGGCGCTCAGCATGTCCCGCCCCTGCGAATCCGTGCCGAGCCAGTAGGTCATGCCGCTCATGCTGGTCTCGCCCGGCGGCAGCCGGTTGTCCATCACGCTGAGCGCGGCGAGGTCGTGTGGGTTCTGCGGCGCGATGACCGGCGCCAGCAAAGCCAGCGCGACCATGATGCCGAGCAGGATCGCAGCACCCCGCGTCGTCGGCCGGCTGCGGATGCGGCGCAGCACCTTCTCGCGCAGCTTCGTGTCGGCATAGGCGGGAACGGTGGCCGTTTTCGTCTTGGCGCTCATGCCATCTCTCCCGTCAGCTTCACCCGCGGATCGAGCGCGGCATAGAGGATGTCGACGAGGAAGTTGACGGTGACGAAGAGCAGCGTCGCCAGCAGCACATAGGCGACCACGACCGGCCGATCGAGCTGATAGACCGAGTCGATCAAGAGCTTGCCCATGCCCGGCCAGGCGAAAACCGTCTCGGTGATGGTCGAGAAGGCGACGAGGCTGCCGAATTCGATGCCGACCACGGTGACAACCGGAATCAGGATGTTGCGCAGCACATGCCGGCCGACGATCCGTCGGGGGCGCACGCCCTTGGCGCGGGCGTATTTGACGTAGTCCTGCGTCATCGTCTCGGTCGTGCCGGCGGCGACGAGGCGGATCATCAGCGCCATGTTGGGAATGGCGAGGTTGATCGCCGGCAGGGCGAGATGCTTCAGCCCGTCCAGCGTCAGCAGGCTGGTCTTGAAGCCGAGCACGGAGACCGTTTCGCCGCGCCCGGCCGTCGGCAGCCAGCCGAGCAGCACGGCGAAGAGCAAGATCAGCATCATGCCCTTCCAGAAGCTCGGCAGCGAGAAGCCGAGCACGGTGCTGCCCATGATGATGCGCGAGGGCCGGCTTTCCGGATCGAGCCCGGCATAGAGGCCGAGAGGCACGCCGGTGACGATCGCCAGCGTCATCGCCAGCAGCACGAGCTCGAAGGTCGCGGGCAGGCGGGCGAGGATGAGCTCGATCGCCGGCACGCCATGCACGAAGGAGCGGCCGAGATCGCCCTTCAGCGCGTTGCCGATGAAGACGAAATATTGCTGCCAGATCGGCAGATCGAGGCCGAGGCGCCGGATCAGCGCCTCGCGCTCGGCCGAGCTGACCGAGGGCGAGACCAGGAGCTCGATCGGATCGCCAATGCCGTAGACGGCGAAGAAAACCACGACCGAGACCGCGAGCAGCACGAGGACGCTCTGGATCAGCCGCTGCAGGACATAGGCGGTCATGGGGTGAGACCGGCTCCGCTACGTGTTCCGAACGGGCGGCCCTGGCGGGCCACCCGTCATTTCGGGGACTTGCCCAGCGAGGATTTACTTGCCGGCCGGCCTGACCGACATCGCCAGCATGAACTGGTCGGCGCGGCCGGTGACGGCGAGGTTGGACTTGAAGGCCCAGACGCCGCTTTCGAAGTGCAGCGGGATGAAGGCGCCATCGGCGAGGACGAGCTTGCCGGCTTCCTGGAGCAGCTCAGCGCGCTTGGCGTCGTCGAGCGTGGTCACGGCCTCGCGGATCACCTTGTCGAACTGGTCATTCTTGTAGCCGCCATAGTTCGAGCCGCCCAGCGTCTTGGTCTCGTTGGGGGTCGGCGGCCACTGGCGCAGGAAAGACGCGGCCTCGCCGGTGCCGGAGCCCCAGCCCCCGATAGCCGCGCTGAATTCCTTCTTGGCCCGGCGCGGGAAGTAGATCGCCCGCGTCATGGCGTCGACCTCGGTCTTGATGCCGATCTGGGTCAGGTACTGCGCGACCGCCTGGGTGATCTGGCTATCGTTGATGTAGCGATCGTTCGTCGTCGACAGGGTGAGCTGGAAGCCCTTGGCGTAGCCGGCCTCGGCCAGCAGCTTCTTGGCCTGCGCGGGATCATAGGCCAGCTTCGGCGGGTTCGGCAGCGTGCCGAACATGCCGGTCGGCAGGTATTGGTAGGCCGGCTCGGCCGCGCCATCCATGATGCGCTTGACGATGGCGTCGCGGTCGATGGCAAGCGACATCGCCTTGCGAACGCGCGCATCCTTCAGCGGGTTCTTGCCGTCCTCGGACTTGACGAAGGGGCTCTGGTCGCGGGCGACGTCGAGCTGGAAATAGATCACGCGGGTCGAGGGCGTGATGACATGGCCGAAGCGCTTGTCGTCCTTGATCCGGCCGAGGTCGCGCGCCGCCGGGTTCTCGATCACGTCGTAATCGCCGGCGAGCAGACCGGCGAGGCGCGGGCCGGCATTGGTCACCGGCAGCAGGCGCACCAGCTCCCAGGGCTCGGCCTTGCCCCAATAGGTCGGGCTGCGCTCGAGCTCGATCGCCGAGCCCCGGACATAGGATTTCAGCTTGTAGGGCCCGGTGCCGATCGCGAGCGTGCCGTCATTGAAGCCGTTGACCGTCGGCCAGGGGCCGGTGACGCCGCAATTCTTGGCGATGTCGTAGCTGATCGGGCCATGCTCGACGATTCCAGCCGAGAGGATGGGGAGCGCCGAGAGCAGGTTCGGCAGCAGCGGCTCCGGGTTGATGGTGTTGATGACCAGCGTCTGCGGATCGGGCGTCTCGACCGAGGCGAAATTCCCGGTGACGTCGGCAAAGGAATCCGACACCTTGGTCTCGTTCTTCAAGGTGCGGCAGAAGGTGAAGACCACGTCCTCGGCCGTGAACGGCTTGCCGTTCGAGAACTTCACGCCGTCGCGCAGCTTGAAGGTCCAGCGGTTCTTGCCGTCATTCTCCCAGGATGTGGCGAGGCTCGGATGCAGCTTCTGCTTCTCGTCCTGGCTGACGAGGGAATCGAAGATATGCTGCGCCAGAGCGTTGTTCGGAGTGAGGTCGTGATAGTGCGGATCGACGGCCGTCGGCTCGGAAGCCAGCGCGATGCGCAGGGTTTGCGCCGAGGCCGCCGTGGCGGACAGGCACGTTGCGGCGAGTGCCGCGACGAACAGGGATTGACGCATGATGGTATCCGCTCCCGCTTGTCGTTTTGACAGGTTTATTTTCGTCGAGTAGCAAACATGAAAATTTTTGAACGTCAACCGGGCGGAGGCACATGTCCCAGGGCCTGAAGCCGTCGACGGATCTCTCGAACCGAATCGCGCAGATCTACCCCTCCCTGAGCAACGGCCATCGCCGCGCAGCCGATTTCGTGCTGCAGCATCCGCTCGACGTTGCGACCATGACGATCGAAGGGTTGGCGGAAGGGAGCGGCACGTCCAACGCGACGGTGACCCGTTTCGTCCGGACGCTCGGCTATGGCAGCTATGGCGAGTTTCGCGGCGCGCTCTCGGCCGCGCTGAAATTCGCCCATGCTCCGGTCGACAGCTTCGCCGGCGCCCGGTCGGCCGCCGGCTCGATCTTCGCGACTGTCGAGGCTGCCCTTGCCGACCAGGCCGCCAATTTGCAGGCGGCCCGCGAAGGACTGACGGAGGAAGCCGTGACGCGGGCCGTCGAGCTGCTGCTCAAGGCGCCGCGCGTCTTCATCGCCGGCTCGGGCGCGAGTCACCACGTCGCTTCATTTCTTGAAGACGGCCTGGCTCTCTATCTCGGTGCGGATGTGATCTTCGCCTCGGCACGCACCGGCCCGGAGCGCGCGGTGCGCCATATGATGTCGGCACGGCCGGACGATCTCCTGGTGGCAATCTCGGTCCCGCGCTACTCGCGCTCGACGCTCGACCTCGCGAGCTTCGCCAAGAAGCGCGGCGCGAAACTTCTGGCACTGACCGACGGCCCGACTTCGCCGCTCGCGTCGATCGCCGATGTCACGCTCTTTGCGCCCGCGCGCAGCCGCCTGCTGCCCAATTCGCCCACGGCCGTCTTCGCACTCGCGGACGCCCTGATCGCCGCAGTCGCTCGCGAACGGCCGGATGCCGTCGAGGCGCTGAAGGAGTTGAGCGAGAGCCTGCTCTGGACTTTCCACCAGTAGCAGCCGGAGCATTTTCGAGCGAAGTGGATGCCGGTTCGCGCGAAGAAAATGCGATAAAACAAAGACCTAGAGCCTCAGCCGGTTTCAGTCGACCCAAGGTCCGAATCCAGCATCTGGCGCCAGCCGGCATGCAGGACGGACGGGTCCTCGCGATCGACGCCATAGGTGTTCAGCACATGATGGAGATCGTTCATGCGGGCGATCAGCTCGGGCCCCTGACGCAGCCCAACCATGATCATCAAAATCTCGATCGCGATGAGCTGAACGACATAGGCATCCGTGCCGACCAGCATGGTGGCATCGCGCGGCACATCCATCGGCAACACGATGTGGCCGAGTTCGGCGAGCGGCGTGCGCGCCTGCGTCAGGGCAATGACCGTCGCCCCACGCGCGCGGCCGACCTCGACGGCGCGCAGCAGCGCCGGCATGCGGCCGACGAAGGAGATCGCGACGAGCACATCGGCCGAGGTCAGGGTCGCAGCGGCGACGAGCTGGAAATGGGCGTCGGAGAAGGCGTTCGCCGTCAGGCCGAGGCGGAAGAGCCGCGCCTGCAGGTCCTGCGCCAGGAAATGCGAGGTCGCACCAGTACCGAGGCAGTCGATCCGGCGCGCACGCTTGATCGCAGCCGCCGCCCGGTCGACCTCTGCGGGATCGAGCCGGCGCTGCCAGTCCGCGATCACGGTCGTCATGCTGCCGGTGACGTTGCGCACCACATCGGCCGCCGTCTCGCCGACATGCACCGAGCGATGCAGGAACGGCGCGCCGAGCGCCAGCGCTCCAGCGAGCTTCAGCTTAAGGTCCCTGAGCCCCTCGCATCCGACCGCCCGGGCGAAGCGCACGATCGTCGGCGCGCTGACGCCGGCCCGTGCGGCGATGTCCTCGACATTGGCCTTCACCGCCCAGTCGGGGTCGTCGAGGAAGAGCGCCCCGACGCGCCGCTGGCTCTCCGACATGTGGTCGAGGCCAGAACGGATCGTGCTGAGGATGTCGGAGGCACCGACCGCCTCGTCGAGCCCGGCCGCCCGGGCTGTTCCCGCGGGATCAAATGCACTGGTCATGTCGAAGCTCCGCCGAAACCGGCCTTGCAGGCAGATGCCATCCCGGTCTTCCCCCGCCGCACGAGATCGCTGCAGGCCTGGGGGAAGAGCGGAACGACGGCAGCCATCACAGAGCCTTCCTGAGACGCGGATCGAGCATGTCGCGCAGCCCGTCGCCGAGAACCTGCAACGACAATGCCACGAAGACGATGGCGAGGCCGGGGAAGCCAACGATCCAGAAGGCATCATCAGCATATTGCTGGCCGGAGGCGATCATGGTGCCCCAGGTCGGCGTTTCCGGCGGCACGCCGGCGCCGAGGAAGGACAACCCGGCTTCCGCCAGCACCGCGTAGGCGAAGATGAAGGTCGCCTGGACCAGCACCGGCGAAGCGATGTTGGGCAGGAGATGCACCGCCAGGATGCGCGGGGTCGAGACACCGATCGAGCGCGCCGCCTCGACGAAGGGCAATTCGCGCACGACCAGCGTCGAAGCGCGGATCACCCGGACCACGCGCGGCGTATAGACGATCGACAGCGCCAGGATGACGTTGCCAGCGGAGGCGCCGAGCACCGCGACAAGAAAGATCGCGAGCAGAATGTCGGGCAGCGCCATCAGCGCATCGACGAAGCGCATGATCGGCGCATCGAGCCGCTTGAAATAGCCGGCGATCAGGCCGAACGCCGTGCCGACTGTCACCGAGATCATCACTGTGGCGAAGCCGATGCCCAGCGATGCCCGCGCCCCCCAGATGATGCGCGAGAAGATGTCGCGGCCGAGTTCGTCGGTGCCGAACCAATTGACCTCGCTCGGCGGGCGCAGGCGCCGCGCGACACGCATCGCACCGGGATCATAGGGCGAGATCCAGGGCGCGAGCACCGCAAGGACGAAGGCCACCGCGAGCACGAGGGCGGCGACGAGCACGAGCTTGCGCCGGAACAGGCTGCGGAAGAAGGCGAGGACGGGAGAATTCATCGTCGCCCCCTCAGTAGCGGACACGCGGATCGACGAGCGTGTAGATCACGTCGATGAGGAGGTTGATCAGGACGTAGATCCCGGCGACCGCGAGCAGCGCCCCCTGGATCACGGGGTAGTCGCGCCGCAACACCGCCGAGACGACGAGGTTGCCGACGCCCGGCAGCCCGAACACCGTCTCCGTCACGATCGCACCGCCGATCAGCAACGCCAGCGTCAGGCCGAGCACGGTGATGACCGGGACAAGCACATTGCGGAAGGCGTGCCGCAGCAGGACGCGCCGCTCGGACAGCCCCTTCGCCCGCGCCGTGCGCAGGAAGTCGGCGTCGAGGATGTCGAGCATGCTGGCGCGGGTGAAACGCGTGATCAGCGCGGAATTGACCACGCCGAGCACCGCGGACGGCAGCAAGAGGTGCTGGAGCCGCTCGGCGAAGCTGGCTTCCGGCGATCCGTAGCCGGCGACAGGGAACCAGCCGAGCTTGACCGCGAAGAGCTGGATGAAGATCAGGCCGAGCCAGAAGCTCGGGATATTGGCCGCCAGCATGGCGAGCCCGCTGACGGCCTGGTCGACCGGGCGCCCGCGCCAGACCGCCGAGGCGATGCCGGCGGGGATGCCGATCGCCGCGGCGATCGCGAGCGAGAACATCGCCAGGAAGAAGGTCGGCTCGGCGCGCTCGAGCAGCGCCTGTGTCACCGGCCGCTGCAGGAAGATCGACTGGCCGAGATTGCCGCTGGCGACCTCCTTCAGCCACAGGAAGAACTGCAGCAGCATTGGCTTATCGAGGCCATAGGCGGTCCGCAGCCGCGCGATGTCCTCCGCCGTCGCCTGGTCGCCCAGCATCAGCGCCGCCGGGTCGCCCGGCGCCAGCCGCGTCAGGAAGAAGACCAGCGCGGCGACGATGAAAAGCACGAGCAACAGGCCGGCGAACCGGCGTCCGATATGCGCGAGCATCCGATACGCTCCGTTGGCGAAGGCGGGCTTGTCTGGAAACCGGTCCAGCGCAGCCTGTGCAGCACCGGGCCGGTCACGAGGCCGGTTATCCCGGCCGGGTCACTTGGCCAGGCCGACGTTCCAGAAGGACGGCCAGGGCATCGCGGCATAGCCGGTCATCTTGGCCGAGGCGCCGGAGAGCGCGCCGAAATTGCCGGCACGGATATAGGGCACCTCGTCGTACACGACCTGCTGGACCTTGCCCCAGAGCGCACCGCGCTTGACCGGGTCCGGCTCGGCGTTGAAGGCGGAAAGGGCGGCTTCCTTGGCCGGGCTCGACCACCAGCCGGGCGCACCTTCGCCGAGCTGCGGCGGCGAGAGCATCGGCTCGGGCAGGAAGGCCGAGTGGGTGATGTAGATGTCCCACAGCGCCGGATCGCCGCGCCGCTGGATCAGCGTCGCCCAGTCGACGACGTCGAGCTGCACCTTGAAACCGGCCGCCTTCATCTGTTCGGCCAAGACGAGCGCCATGCGATGATGGAAGTCGTACTGCTTGGAGTTCAGGATGCGGATCGGCGTGCCGTCATACTTGGCCTCGGCGAGCAGCTTCTTGGCGCCGGCGGCGTCGGCCTTGCTGTACTTGTCCTTGCCGGCCTCGGAGAAGAAGGGCGAGCCCTTGGGGAAATGCTCGGCAGCGGTCGCGAAGAACTTCGGCTCGCCGAAACCCGCCATCAGCACCTCTTCGAGGTCGAGCGCCATCTGGAAGGCCTGGCGGACCTTCGGATCGGCCATCGGGCCCTGCTTGGTGTTGGTCGGGAAATAGGGGAAGCCGAAGGGCATGGTCAGCACGGCGCGCGCCGCGCTCGCGCCGGACAGCTTCTTGAAGCTCTCGACCGGAAGCTGGTCGGAGAACTGGTACTGGCCGGCGATCACGCCCTCGACCCGGGTATTGGCGTTCGGCACGGGGATGAAGCGCAATTCGTCGATCTTCGCCTCGCGCTTGCCGGCATAGCCGGAGGCCGGCTCGCTGCGCGAGGCATAGCCCTCGTGCTTCACCAGCACGACGAACTGGTCGGGCTTGCGCTCGCGGAACTTGTAGGGGCCGGTGCCGACGAACTCGGTCAGCGGGTTGGCGATCGATTCCTTCGCCATGATCGCGGCAAAGCCGGACGGCAGCGCGAGATGCGCCAGCAGCGACGGCTCGACCTTGTTCAGCACGATCTCGACCGTCGTCGGCCCCTTCGCGGTCAGGCTGGCGAGGCTCTTCGCCAGGCCCTTGCCGCGCGGCGTCATCTCGAACCAGCGCTTGAGCGAGGCGACGACGTCCTCGGAATCGAGATCGCGGCCGTTGTGCAGCTTCACGCCCTTGCGCAGCTCGATCGTGTAGGTCTTGCCGTCGGCCGAGACGGTCGGCAGCGCGGCGGCGAGCATCGGCTGCGTCGCCCAGTTGGCGTCGAAGGTGAACAACGGCTCGTAGACATGTTGCATGATAGTGCCGACGAGATCGGCGGTCGACGCCATCGGATCGAGCGACTGCGGCTCGCCGACCATGGCGAGGTTCGCGCTCGAAGCCGCCTGGGCCCAGCCGGCAGCCGGAGCCAGCATTGTCGAGGCAGCGAGACCGGCCGCGAGGCCGCCCAGGCCACGCCGCGTCAGGGCAGCGCGAGAGAAGGAATCGTTCTGCATAATCACTCCCCACATCAAGCCGCACCTCGGCGGCATTATGAAATTTTATTACCGATATAGATAGTACGACGCCGCCCCACGTGACAAGTCAGAGAGTCGCATTCCAGCACGAATGCCGATTTTCTCCCGATTTCGCTTCCGCATTCAACGGAAAGCTCGATCGCGATGTGTAATTTAATTCCCTATTCCGGGCATGAGGAAGCCCCGCGACGCCTCAAGGCTCACGCAGACGAAGGCCAATGCGATCAGGTCGCATCAATGCGTGCGGCAGCAAAGCGCTCGCGCAGCCAACTCGCCGCCGGCCCGCAGGGCCGCTGCTTGTGCCAGACCATCTCCAGCGCCACGGGCAAGTCGAAATTATCGAACTGCAGGTCGGGCGTGACGAGGGCGGCCGCCACTGGTGAATGCTCGATGACGTAGCTGGAGACGAAGGCCCAACCAATGCCCTGCCTCACAAGTTGCAGGATAACCCAGTGGCTCTCGACCCACCAGACCTCGGCCGCGACCCGTAGGCGCTGCTTCTCCGGCCCATCGCCGCGCGCCGCGATAAGGATCTGGCGGTGCCGCTTGAGATCTTCCCAATCGACGCGAGTGCCGGCCAGCGGATGCCCCTTGCCGCAGACGAGCTTGATCGGCACCCAGCCGACCGTCTGGAAACCGAGCTCCGGCGGCAGCGTCTCCTGCCGCCACATCACCCCAATATCGGCCTGCCCCGCCAGGACGAGCTGGCTGACATCCTCCATCAGCGGAAACAGCAGCTCCAGCTCGACATGCGGGAACTGCTGCGCGAAATCCGCGAAAAGCGTACCGAGCAGATGTTCCGGATAGAGCTCGTCGATCGCGACCACCAAGCGTTTCTCGACATGCGCCTCGAAGCCGCTGGCGACGCCGACCAGATGCTCGCGCCGATCGAGAATCACCTTCGCCTCGCGCAGCAGCCGCTCGCCTGCCGCCGTCAGCACGGGGTTGCGGCCGGCCCGGCTGAACAGCGCGATTCCGAGATCCTCCTCCAGATTGGCGACCTGCGTGCTGACGGCCGACTGCGCCTTGCGGAGGACCCGCCCCGCCGCGGAGAAGGAGCCATGCTCGGCGGCAGCGACGAAGGCTTCCAGCTGCTCGAAGGAAACGCTCATCTATCTGAAATCCAGATACGATCTAACTTGAGGTACCGGATCTTGGCGATAGAAAGCGGCGCGTCAACGAGAACAACAGGTGTTTTGAATGTCGATGCGCTCCTTTCCCGACCGGGTTCGCCATACCGTACTGTTCGAGGTGATCGGACTGGCGCTGGTGATTCCCGGCGGCGCTCAGCTCTTCGGCCTGCCGGCGACGCATATGGGCGTGATCGGCGTCGGCTCGGCCACCGTCGCAACGATCTGGAATTTCTTCTTCAACCTCGGCTTCGACCACGCCATGCACCGGCTCGTCGGGCACACGCGGAAGAACATCCCGACACGCGTGCTGCATGTGCTGCTGTTCGAGGGCGGGCTGCTTGTGCTGCTGTTGCCGCCGATCGCCTGGTATCTCGGCATGGGCCTGTGGGAGACCTTCCTGATGGATCTTGCCATCGTGATCTTCTACGTAGTCTACGCCTTCCTGTTCAATCTGACCTACGATCGGGTCTTTCCGATCCCGGGACCGGAGCGGCTGGCCGCTGCCTGAAGCCCGGCTGCAAGACCGAGCTCCCCGACATTGCGTGAAGGCCGTGCCGCTCTTGCGTTGCAGCCATGGACATTCTCCCGCGTTCGTATTTTGATCGCTCCGGAAACTTTGGACCGGCCTGATCGCGGCGCCCTCGGCGCCGCAGTCGGGCCGGAACACCGAAACGAATGCCGCGGCGCCAAGCCGCGCCCATGGAGGACCGATGACGCGCAAGATTTACGACGGCCCTGCGGCTGCGCTGGAGGGGCTGCTTTTCGATGGCATGACGATCATGTCCGGCGGCTTCGGCCTGTCGGGCAACCCGGAGAGCCTGATCCCGCAGATCCGCGATTCCGGCGTGAAGAACCTGACGGTGATCTCGAACAATGCCGGCGCCGACGGCTTCGGCCTGTGGATGCTGCTGCAGACCCGGCAGGTGAAGAAGATGATCGCCTCCTATGTCGGCGAGAACAAGCTGTTCGAGCAGCAGTACCTGGCCGGCGAACTTGAGCTCGAGCTCAACCCGCAGGGCACGCTGGCCGAGCGCATCCGCGCCGGTGGCGCCGGCATCCCGGCCTTCTACACCAGGACAGGCGTCGGCACCGTTGTTGCCGAGGGCAAGCCGGTCGAGGAATTCGAGGGGCAATCTTACGTCCGCGAAACCTGGCTCCGGGCCGACCTCGCCATCGTCAAGGCCTGGAAGGCCGACACCGCCGGCAACCTCGTCTACCGGCGCACCGCCCGCAACTTCAACCCGAACATGGCGACCGCCGGCAAGGTGACGGTGGCCGAGGTCGAGGAGATCGTGCCGGTCGGTTCGCTCGATCCCGAAGCGATCCACACCCCCGGCATCTATGTCGACCGCATCATCAAGAGCACGATCAACGAGAAGCGCATCGAGAAGCTGACCGAGCGCAAGAGGGAGGCAGCCTGATGGCCTGGACCCGCGAGGAGGTCGCCGCGCGTGCGGCCAAGGAGCTGCAGGACGGCTTCTACGTCAATCTCGGCATCGGCATCCCGACGCTGGTGGCGAACTACATTCCCGATGGCGTTGATGTGACGCTGCAGTCGGAGAATGGGCTGCTCGGCATCGGCCCCTTTCCCTATGAGGGCGAGGCCGACCCCGACCTGATCAATGCCGGCAAGCAGACGATCACGGCGCTGCCGAGCTCCAGCTTCTTCTCCTCGGCCGACTCGTTCGCGATGATCCGCGGCGGCCATATCGACCTGACCATTCTCGGCGCTATGGAAGTCGCGGCCAATGGCGACATCGCCAACTGGACCATCCCCGGCAAGATGGTGAAGGGCATGGGCGGCGCGATGGATCTCGTCGCCGGCGTCAAGAAGGTCATCGTCGTGATGGATCATGCCAACAAGGCGGGCGAATCCAAGGTGCTGGAGCGCTGCTCGCTGCCGCTGACCGGCGCCGGCGTTGTCGACCTGATAATCACCGACCTCTGCGTCATGAGCTGCGACAAGGAGAAGGGCGGCGGGCTCACCCTGATCGAGCTCGCGCCCGGCGTCACGCTCGACGAGGTCAAGGCCAAGACGGCGGCTGCCTTCGCTGTGGCGCCGAGCCTCGCCAAGGCCGCGTGAGCGGGTTCCTCCGCTCGAGGCCGGCGACAACCGAAGCCATGTTGGCCGTGTTCTCGGACACGGCCACGCTTCGGTATGCGCTCGCCTTCGAAGCCGAACTCGCCCGCGCCGAGGCAGCGGAGGGGCTGATCGCCCCTGACGCGGCCGAGGCAATCGCAGCGCTTTGCGCGACGGTCACGATCGACCCAGCCGAGCTTGCAGAGGAGGCCGCGCTCGCCGGCACGCTGGCGATCCCGCTGGTGGCGCGTTTGCGCGCTGACCTGACGGGCGAGGTAGCCAAGACCCTCCACAAGGGCGCGACCAGCCAGGATGTCGCCGACACGGTGCTGGCCTGCCAGATCCGCGCCGCGAGCAGCCTTCTCGACGGCGATCTCGTCCGCGTGACGACGGCACTCGCTGCACTGGCACAACGCCATGCCGCGACCCCGGCCATCGGCCGTACCCTGCTGCAGGATGCGCTGCCGATCGGCTTCGGACTGCGCATCGCGCATTGGCGGACCGGCGTGGCGGAAGCGGCTACCCGCTTGCGCCGCGAGGTCGAGGCCGGTGCGACGCTGCAGTTCGGCGGTGCCGCCGGCTCGCGCGCCGGGCTTCGCGGCAAGAGCGCTGCCGTATCCGCCCGGCTCGCCGCCGCCCTCGACTTGCCTGACGCAGCACCCTGGCACGCGCGCCGCGGCGGCATCGCGGGGATCGCGACGGCACTCGCCATCGTCATTGGCGCGTTCGGCAAGATGGCCCGCGACGTTTCGCTTCTGGCGCAGAACGGCGTCGGCGAGGCCCGCGAACCCGCGATCCCAGGCCGCGGCGGCTCCTCCGCCATGGCCCACAAGCGCAACCCCACCGGCTGCCAGGTCGCGCTCTCCGCCGCCCTGCGGGCGCCCGGCCTCGTCGCCGGCGTCCTCGCCGGCCTTCCGGCCGAGCAGGAGCGTGGCCTCGGCGGCTGGCAGGCCGAAGGCCCGGCCTTGGCCGAGCTTTTCCTTCTCGCTGCGGGCGCGGCCGACGCCATGGCAACGGTGTCGGAAGGGCTGGAGATCGACGAAGCCGCCATCGCCCGCAATCTCGCGGCAGCCGGTGTTGGAACCGATATCGGCGAGAGCCCAGCGCTGACCGCCGCGCTGCTCGCGCAAAACGACTGAGGGACGGACGATGCCTTTCGCAACGAGAAGCGGCGCCCGCATCTATTGGAAGCTCGAAGGCGCGGACGACAAGCCGGCGCTCGTGCTGCTGAACTCGATCGGCACCGATCTCGGCCTCTGGGATGCGGCGATGCTCGCTCTCCTGCCCTCCTTCCGTGTCCTGCGGCTCGACACCCGCGGCCACGGCGCCTCCGACGCTCCCGGCGGTGACTACACGCTCGCCCAGATGGCGGGCGATGTCGCCGCCGTCATGGACGCAGCCGGCATTGAGCGGGCCGCGGTCGCCGGTGTCTCGCTTGGCGGCATGATTGCTATGGAGCTGGCGCTTTCCCGGCCGGAGCGCGTCTCGGCGCTGGCGCTGATCTGCACCTCAGCCACCATGGACCGGGCAGCATGGCAGGATCGCGTCGACAAGGTCCGCGCTGGCGGCACGGCGGCGATCGCCGATCTCGCCATGCAGCGCTTCCTCTCTCCGGCCTTCGCGGCCGGCCAGCCTGCGGTCGCCGAAAGTGTCCGGCGCGGTCTCGTCGCCATGGCGCGCGAGGGCTATGCCGGGGCCGGCGCCGCCATCCGCGACATGGATCTGATCGACAGGCTCCCCGGTCTCGCCTGCCCGACACTCGTCGTCGTCGGCGAGCGCGATGCCTCCACCCCCTTCACCGGCCATGGCGAGAACCTCGTCGCCACCATCCCCGGCGCGAAGCTGGAGCGGCTCGACTGCGGCCATCTCGCTCCCCTCGAAGCGCCCGCCGCCCTGGCCGGCTCCCTGCGCGCCTTTCTCTCGCCGGGGGCCGATGTCGCGGATGCGGCCGAAACCCTGTTCGAGGCCGGGCTGAAGAACCGCCGCCGCGTCCTCGGCGACGCCTGGGTCGACCGATCGCTCGCCAACCGCACGTCGTTCAATGCCGAGTTCCAGGCGATGATCACCCGCATCGCCTGGCAGGAAATCTGGAGCCGGCCCGGCCTCGACGATCGCACGCGCCGCTTGCTCGTGCTCGCGATCACCGCAAGCCTCGGCCGCTGGGAAGAGTTCCGCCTGCATGTCCGCGCCGGGCTGACTCGCGGCGGCTTCACCGCCGACGACCTCAAGGAGGTGCTGATGCAGACGGCGATCTATGCTGGCGTACCGGCTGGCAACACCGCCTTCGCTGAAGCTGCGGCGGTGATGAAGGAGATCGAAGCGGGCTGACCAGCTTCAGGGCTTCGCCCTGTAGTCCGAGGGCGACACCCCCGCGCGCTTGGCGAAGAAGCGCGAGAAATAGGCGGGATCGGAAAAGCCCAGCCGGAACGAGATCTGCGAGATCGACATCGCGGTGTAGACCAGATCGCGCCGTGCCTCGATCATCAGCCGGTCCTGGATCACGCGCGCCGCCGAATGGCCGAGCAATTCCCGGCAGCTACGCGACAGATGCGGCACCGAGGCGCCGAGCGTGCGCGCATAGTCAATCAGCGCATCGTGGTGCTGGAAGCGCGCCTCGACCTGTTCGACGAAACGGCGGACCAGTTCGGCCCGCGCGTCCCGCGCCGGCTCAGTGACCGCCCGTGCCCCGCGCATGGCCTGCACGAACCAGGATGCGATCAGGTCGGCATAGGCGCCGAGCGAGAACTCCCGCACCGGCAGGTTTGCCGCGAATTCGCTCATCGCCAGCCGCATCATCGCGTCGAGCGCAGCGAATTGGGACCCGTCAACCGACACGTGCAGCACCGCCGCCGCCCCGAGGAGCGCGCGCGCTTCCGGTTCGCAGGCGAACAGGCGTTTCAGCGAGGTCGCGGCCGCGCTGGCGACGAAGCCGTTGGTGCCGTCGAGGAAGGCGAATTCGTGGATCGTCGATGGCGGCAGCAGCAGCACCGACCCTGGCGTGAGACCATGCTCGCGGCCGTCGACGCGGGTCCGGCCGCCGCCCTCCGTGACCAGAAAGAACTGGAAGAGATCGTGGTGCAGATGCGGCTGGATCGTCCAGCCATGCAGCGAGCTGCGCGCCATGATCGGTTCGATATGCAGCGCGTCGGGGAAGCGGTCCGTCAGGCGTTCGCCATAGAGCCAATAGGCGGGAACGGTCCGGCCGGGCATTCCCTTACTCAGGATCGATTTGTCCAAGACAATGCGCGAATCCTCCATTCCGTCGACTACAGCGAATGCATTATTCTTAACCTGCGGATCGAACGGTGCAAATCGTCGTCCCGCGGGAGGTCAAAAAAGAATGCGAACGCAGGTCGCCATCATCGGCGCCGGCCCGGCCGGTCTGCTGCTCGGGCAGCTTCTGTCGCGCGCCGGCATCGACAACGTCATCCTGGAGCGGCGCAGCGCCAGCTACGTCTTGTCGCGCATCCGTGCGGGCGTGCTCGAGCAGGGCATGGTCGATCTCCTGCACGAAGCGGGCGTGGGCGAGCGGCTCGATCGCGAAGGCCTCGTCCATGACGGCTTCGCTCTGGCCTTCCGCGGTGCGCTCCACCGCGTCGACCTCAAGGAACTCAGCGGCGGCAAGACAGTCACCATCTACGGCCAGACCGAGGTGACGCACGATCTCATCGATGCCCGCCAGGCACTCGGCCGCCCGGCGATCTACGAGGCAGAGGATGTCACGCTGCACGATTTCAACGGCGCCTCGCCGCGCGTGACCTTCCGGGCGAACGGGCGGACCGAGGAGCTGCACTGTGACTTCATCGCCGGCTGCGACGGCTATCACGGCGTGTCGCGCCGCTCCGTCCCGACAGATGCGCTGCATGTCTTCGAGCGCGTCTACCCATTCGGCTGGCTTGGCCTGCTGGTGGATCGCCCGCCAGCGGCGCATGAACTGGTCTATGCCAATCACGAGCGCGGCTTCGCGCTGTGCTCGATGCGCTCGGCCGGGCGCAGCCGCTACTACATCCAGGTTCCGCTGGCGGAGCGGGTCGAGAACTGGTCGGACGACGCCTTCTTCGACGAGCTGCGCCGACGCCTGCCCGCAGCGGTGGGCGATGCGGTGATGACCGGCCCTTCGTTGGAGAAGAGCATCGCGCCGCTGCGCAGCTTCGTTGCTGAACCGATGCGCTTCGGCCGGCTCTTCCTCGCCGGCGACGCCGCCCATATCGTGCCGCCGACCGGAGCCAAGGGGCTCAACCTCGCCGCCAGCGATGTGCGCTATCTCTTCGACGCCCTGCGCGAGCACTACCGCGACCGCTCCGATGCCGGTCTCGACGCCTATTCGGCCCGGGCGCTCGCCCGCGTCTGGAAGGCGGAGCGCTTCTCCTGGTGGATGACGAACCTGCTGCATCGCTTCCCGGAGAAGGATGGTTTCGGCCAGCGCATCCAACAGGCCGAGTTCGACTATCTCACTCAGTCGCGGGCGGCGGGTATCACCATCGCGGAGAACTATGTCGGCCTGCCCTATTAGAGCCCGTTCCACAGGGCAGGACGAGCAAGCGGGACGGGAAGATCATCTCTTTGCCCAATCATCGAAATGAATTCACCTTGGGGGCTGTTTCGACCTGATGGATTCCAGCATCGAAAGGCGATGGGCATTGCCCTCGGGCGAAAAATTGCGTTGGTGACAACAAGAGCCGGACGCCGCCGCATGGCGATCCGGCGAGGAACGGACGGCGACGATCGCCGCACGGCAGAGGACACAGCCGCAGCGGCGCACGATATCGGGAGGTAGAGGACAATGCAGAAGACATCCTTCGGCCGGTTGCTGCGCGCTGGCGCCCTGGCACTCGCTGGTGCCTGGGGCCTGAGCGTCGCGGCCAGCGCCGACACCATCAAGGTCGGCATCATCGGGCCCTTCTCCGGTCCCTTCGCCCTGCAGGGCAAGAACTTCCAGGCCGGCGCCGAGGCCTGGCTGGCGCAGAACGGCAAGACGGTCGCCGGCCACGATATCGAGCTGGTCTATCGCGACCTGCCGACGGCCAACCCGCAGCAGGCCCGCGCGCTGGCGCAGGAATTGATCGTCCGCGACAAGGTGCAGTATCTCGGCGGCGTCTATTTCACCCCGGATGCGATGGCGATCACCCCGCTGCTGAAGCAGGGCAACGTGCCGCTGGTGATCTTCAACGCCGCGACCTCGGCGATCATGACCTCCTCGCCGCTGGTGGTGCGCACCTCCTTCACCACGGCGCAGACCGCGACGCCGATCGGCAAGGCCGCGGTGGACCGCGGCATCAAGAAATTCGTCTCCGTGGTCACCGATTACGGCCCGGGCGTCGATGCCGAGGGCGCCTTCAAGAAGGCGATCGAGGCTGCGGGCGGCGAGGTCGTCGAATCGATCCGCATGCCGCTCAACACCACCGAGTTCAGCCCGATCATGCAGCGCATCCGCGATGCCGGCGCGCAGGGTGTCTTCGCCTTCCTGCCGTCCGGCCCGCCGACGCTCGGCTTCGTCAAGGCTTTCAGCGACACCGGCCTGAAGCAGGCGGGCGTCAAGCTCTTCGCCACTGGCGACCTGACGCAGGAATCCGACCTGCCGGCGCTCGGCGAAGCGGCCTCCGGAATGGTGACCTCCTTCCACTACGCCGTCTCGCACGACTCCGAGATCAACAAGCGCTTCGTCGCCGCCGCCGACAAGGCTATCGGCGCGCCGGACCTGCTCTCCTTCCCGGCCGTCGGCGCCTATGACGGCATGTTCATCATCTCCAAGATGATCGCGGCGACCGGCGGCAAGCAGGACGCCGAAAAGGCGGTCGAGGCGGTTAAGGGCCTCGCCTGGGAAAGCCCGCGCGGCCCGGTCAAGATAGATCCCGAGACCCGCCACATCACCCAGACGATCTATCTGCGCGAGGTCGCCAAGGATGCGCAGGGCCGCTGGATCAACAAGGAGATCGCCGGCGTGCCGGACCAGAAGGACCCCGGCCTGGCGAAGTGAGCGCGTCGGTTTCGCTTGAACCGCGCGTCATTCCGGGCTTGCCCCGGAATCCATCGTTGGGTGCAGAGCTTTATGATGGATTCCGGATCGGCGCCGCTTCGCGGCTTGTCCGGAATGACGGTGGTGTTTTCACCCGAATACAATACGCCTGAGCATCGGGAAGGCCCGCACTCATGCAGACCGCGCTGAGCATCGCCATGGACGCCTTCGCCTATGGCATGGCGCTGTTCATCATCTGCATCGGCCTGTCGCTGACGATGGGGCTGATGCGGGTGGTCAACCTCGCCCATGGCGCCTTCGCCATGATCGGCGGCTACATTGCCTCCTATGCCGCGCGCGACCTCGGTCTCGGCTATGGCTTCGGCATCCTGCTCGCCATGGTCGGGACGGTTCTGCTCGCCATCCCGCTGGAACGCCTGCTCTATCGCCGCATCTACGATCGCAGTGAGCTCTCGCAGGTGCTGATGACGATCGGCATCACCTTCTGCGTCATCGGCATCACCAACTACTTCTTCGGCCCGACGCTGAAGACGATCCCGCTGCCGCCGGAGCTGGCGCGGCCGATCGATCTCGGCTTCCGCAGCATCGCCGGCCACCGCCTTTTCGTCATCGCGAGCGGCCTCGTCGTCGCGGGCGGACTCTGGTTCCTGATCGAGCGCACCGGCTTCGGCATCCATCTGCGCGCCGCCGTCGAGAATGCGCCGATGGCCCGCGCGCTCGGCGTGCGTACCGAAATCATCTATGCCGCGAGCTTCGCGCTCGCGATCGGGCTCGCGGCCTTCGGCGGCGTGGTCGGCGCCGAGTTCCTGCCGATCGAGCCCTATTACGCGCTACGCTACATGGTGACCTTCCTGGTCGTCGTCTCGGTCGGCGGCGCGGGCTCGATTCCCGGTGCGCTCGCCGCCTGCCTGCTGCTCGGCGCCATCGACGTCACCGGGCGCTATCTCGTGCCGGATTTCGGCAATTTCTTCTTCTATCTCGCGGTGATCCTGGTGGTCTGCACCTTCCCCCGCGGCCTGATGGGGCGGGCTCAGTAAGATGGCTGAAGCCACACTCCCTCGTCCATCCGCCCATCGCCTCCGACCGCTCGGCCGCGATCTCATCGGCCTGGTGTTGATCGCGCTCGTCGGCCTCGCCGGCTATGTGCTCTTCCCCGACAACCTCGCCTTCCTGACCCGCGTCATCTCAGTGGCGCTGCTCGTGCTCTCGCTCGACCTGATCGTCGGCTTTTGCGGCATCGCCTCGCTCGGCCAGGGCGCGCTCTATGGCGCCGGCGCCTATGCCGCCGGCATCGCTTGCGTCCATGGCGTGACCGAACCCTTCCTGCTCATCCTGATCGGAGCCGCCGCAGGCGCCGTGATGGGGCTGCTCACGGGCACGGTCATGCTGCGCGCCCATGGCCTGCCGCAGCTCGTGCTCTCGATCGCCATCGTCCAGCTGCTGCACGAAGCCGCAAACAAAGCCTCCTCGATCACCGGCGGCAGCGACGGCCTCTCCGGCATGATCCCCGCCCCGCTCTTCGGGATCTTCGAGTTCGATCTCTGGGGCCGCAGCGCCTATCTCTTCGGGCTCGCTTTGCTCATCGTCGTCTTCGCAGCGCTGCGCTTCATTACGCGCTCGCCCTTCGGCATGATCTGCCGCGGTCTCAAGGAAGACCCGCTGCGGATCAGCGCGCTCGGCATCTTCGCCTTCCCGGTGCTGCTCAAGATGTTCGTCATCTCCGGTGCCGTCGCCGGCATGGGCGGCGCGCTCGCGGCCATCGCGACGCAAGTTGTCGGGCTCGACAGCATCAGCTTCGAGATCTCCGCCAACGCCCTCGTCATGCTGGTCCTTGGCGGCATCGGCCATCTCTATGGCGCGCTGATCGGTACCGTGATCTTAATGGCGCTCGAACACGTTGTCGCTGCGATCAACCCCTTCCACTGGATGACGCTGGTCGGCGCCGTGCTCATCGCCATCGTGCTCTTCGCCCCGCGGGGCCTGTCCGGCACGCTGGACGAAGCCGCCCGATTGCTCACGCGCAACCGCTGGGGGGCCCGCCCATGAGTGCGGTCTTCGAGGTCTCGCATCTCTCGAAGGAGTTCGGCGGCCTCAAGGTCAGCCGCGACATCTCGCTCGCCATGGCCGAAGGCGAACGCCTCGCCCTGATCGGCCCCAACGGCGCGGGCAAGACCACCTTCGTCAATCTCGTCACCGGCCGCATCCCGCCAAGCGCGGGCCATGTCCGCCTCGCTGGCGAGGACATCACGGGCCTGGGCGCCGTGAAGCGCGTGCGGCGCGGCCTCGTCCGCACCTTCCAGGTCACCCGCCTCTTCCCCGACATGACGCCGGAAGAGCATGTCGTCATGACCATCCTGCAGCGGCTCGGCCGGGCGACACGCATCTTCGCCCGTTTCCACGGCGATTCCGAAGCACGCGACGAAGCCGCCGAGGTCCTCGCCACCCTCGGGCTCACCGAAGTCGCGCGCCGCAAGGTCGCGACCATCGCCTATGGCCAGCAGCGCCTGCTCGAGATCGCGATCGCTCTGGCGCAACGCCCGAAGGTGCTGCTGCTCGACGAGCCGGCAGCCGGCGTGCCTTCCGCCGACACGCCACGCATCGAGGAGGCCCTGGCCCGCCTGCCCCCCTCGCTCGCCGTGCTGATGATCGAGCACGACATGGACCTCGTCTTCCGCTTCGCCAAGCAGGTCGTGGTGCTGGCCGCCGGCGAACTCATCTTCCAGGGTCTGCCGGCTGACGTCGCCAAAGACCCCAGGGTCCGTGAAGCCTATCTCGGGAATTACGCGCATGCCGGCAGCCACGCTTGACGTTCGGGACTTAAGCGCCGGCTACGGCCAGACCCATGTGCTGGAGGAGGTCTCCTTCTCCGTGCCGGCGGGCGGGCGCCTCTCCATCCTCGGCCGCAACGGCATGGGCAAGACCACGCTGATGGCGAGCCTGATGGGGCTGACCCGCCGCTATGCCGGCGGCATCAGCCTCGGCGGCACCGACGTCACCGCGCTCGGCACAGCGGCACGCGCCCGCGCCGGCATTGGCCTCGTCCCCCAGACCCGCGAGGTGTTCAAGGGGCTGACCGTCGAGGAAAACCTCTTCGCCGGGTTGAAGGGCCGCCCGCGCAGCGCGATCGAGGAGGCCTATGCACTGTTTCCGCGTCTGCAGGAGCGCCGCCGCAACATGGGCTCGCAGCTCTCCGGCGGCGAACAGCAGATGCTGGCGACAGCCCGCACCATCCTCGGCCAGCCCTCGGTGCTCCTGCTCGACGAGCCACTTGAAGGCCTCGCTCCCGTCATCTGCGACATGCTGATGGAGGCCTTCACCCGGCTCGCGGCAAGCAGCGCGATGACGATCCTCTTCGTCGAACAGCGCCTGGAAAGCGCGCTTGATTTTGCCGAGGACGTGATCATCCTCGAGCGCGGCCGGATTGTCTGGTCGGGCAAGCCCGCCGCGCTGCGCAGCGATGCCACGGTGCTCGAGCGCTATATCGGCGTCGGCGGGCTGCACTGACGAAACGTCAGAACCCGACTGAGCGCTCATCCTGAGGAGCAGCCAACGGCTGCGTCTCGAAGGATGCTCCAGAGGGCTCCAGAGCTCCTGAAACATCCTTCGAGACGGCCCTTCGGGCCTCCTCAGGATGAGGGCTCGGATTGGAGATCAGACAGCGAATACCGCCGCTGCCGCTTAAATGCTGAAGCGCGCACCGGCGCGGGCAAGCCCGCCGGAGATGGCGACCGGCGTGCCGTCGGCGCGCCAGCAGGCGGCGCCCGTCAGCGTGCCGTCCGGGTTGAAGGCGATGGCGTTCATGCCACCGGCGACGCGCGGCGAACGCACGATCCTGTGGCCGCGCGCCGCAAGCTCCTGCGCCACGGCCTCGGGAATCGCCTCTTCGAGTTCGAGCACGCCACCCTCGGTCCAGACGCGCGGCGCCTCGACCGCCTCCTGCAACGTCATGCGATGGTCGATCAGGTTGACGATCGCCTGCAGCGCCGAGGGAAAGATGCGCAGAGCGCCGGGCAGGCCGAGCGCGAAGGCGAGCCTGCCCTCCTTCAGCGCCATCATCGGCGCCATCGAGGTGAAGACCCGCTTTCCCGGTGCGATCGAGAGCGCCCGGCCGGGATGCGGGTCGAAGTTGAACATGTAGTTGTTGGCGATCATTCCGGTGCCGGGGATCTGGACGCAGGCTCCGAACAGCCCGTTGATCGTCTGCGTCGCGCTGACGACGTTGCCCTGCGCATCCGCAACGGTGACATGGGTCGTGTCGGCAGACTCGCCGCCTGACAGCCCCGCCGTCCAGCTCTTCGCCCGGCCCAGCTCGATCAGCGCGCGCCGCTCAGCGGCGTAGTTCTTGTCGATCAGCCTATCGACGGGAACCTTGACGAAGGCGGGATCGGCGGTCGCCACTGCCCGGTCGGCGAAGGCGATCTTCAGCGCCTCGGCCAGCAGGTGCACGGCATCCGTCGAGCCGAAGCCGAGCGCGCCGATGTCGTAGCCTTCGAGGATATTGAGCATCTGCGCGATATGCACGCCCGAGGACGAAGGCGGCGGCGGGCCGATGATCTCGTAGCCGCGATAGGAGCCGCGGATCGGCTGGCGCAGTTCGATGCGGTAATTGGCGAGGTCAGCCTGATCGATCAGCCCGCCATTCGCGGCCATGTAGTCGGTCAGCGCCCGCCCGAGCCGCCCGCCATAGAGCGCCTGCGGTCCTTCCGCCGCGATCAGCTTCAGGCTTGCGGCATAATCGGACTGGATAAGCCGCGCGCCGGACTGGAGCGGCTGGCCGCCCGGCAGCAGGAGAGCGGCAAGACTCGGATCACGGGCAAGATCAGCGGCATTGTCGGTGATGCAGTTCGAGAGATAGGGCGTGACGACGAAGCCGCGCTCCGCCAGCCCGATCGCCGGCTGCAGCACCTCGGCCAGCGGCAGCGTGCCGAAGCGCGCCAGCGCCTCGCACCAGCCCTTGAGCGCGCCCGGCACGGCGACCGCCTTGGCGCCAACCACGTTCTCGCGATCGCGCGTATCGCGCTGCCTGCCGATCTCGTCCGAGAGGCAATCATACATATCGGGCGTCGCATGGACCGGTGCAGTCGAGAGATTGTCGATCACGACATGGCGCCCATCGGCGAGGCGAATATGGCTCAAGCCCCCGCCGAGAATGCCGACCATCATCGGCTCGGCGACGGTCAGCGCGAACAGCGAAGCCACCGCCGCATCGATCGCATTGCCGCCGGCGAGCAGCATCTGCGCACCCGCCGCCGAGGCAAGCGGATGGTTGGTGACGACCATCCCGCGCGAGCCGGTGGCCGGCTTCTTCTCGCAGGTGAAGGAGGCGATGCGGGGCGGCGGTGCGGAAACGTTCATGGGCGGCACAGAAACGGTTTTGCAGGCCGGCGTCGAGCCTCTTCTTCGACATGCGCGCCATGTCCCGGCTTCTCGCCGAATACAACGGGCCCTGCGCCGGCAACGCTTGACAAGCCATGGCCCGAAGCCCCACCTAAACCTTGTTCCCAGGGGGGCCTCGCTAGGAGGCTGAGATTCCGCCGGCCGGGCTTTAGGCCCGGCAACGCGGTGACCCTACGAACCTGATCCGGATCATGCCGGCGTAGGGATGCGGGACATGCGGCCGTCGAGGCCCTGATTCCAGCTTGCGCCCATGATCCTGTCGCGATCGACGCTCTCGGATTGCCCGCGAGCGTCCGGACGGAGTGGGCCGCAGTGACGCAAGCCGAGATCATCGAGGCGCTCCTGGCGTTCATCGCGCTTCCCGATGCGTCGGAAGCCGAATTCGAGGCGATGGCGCTGAAGGTTTTCGCCTATCAGTTCCGCAACAACGAGCCCTATAAGCGCTTCGCCCTGCAGCGCGGCCGCACGCCGCTCTCGGTCAGGCGCTGGCGCGACATCCCGGCCGTGCCGATCACCGCCTTCAAGGACCTGACCCTGAGTTGCAGCCCGCCGGAAGCGGCGGAGCGCGTCTTCATGACGAGCGGCACGACACAAGGGATACGCGGCCGCAGTTACCATCCAACGCTCGCCGTCTGGAGCCGCTCGATGCTGGTCAACTTCCGCAAGCGCTTCATGCGCGGCCGCGAGCGCATCCGCATGGGCATCCTCTTCCCCGACGAGACGGAGCTGCCCAATTCCTCTCTCGCGCACTACCTCGGCCTCGCCCGGCGCGAATGCGGCACGCCCGACTCCGAGGTCTTCATCGGCACGGCCGGCCTCGATTTCGACCGTTTGCTGCCGACGCTCGCGCAAGCCGAAGCGAGCGGCGAGCCCTATGCCCTGCTCGGCGCGAGCTATTCCTTCGTACCGCTGATGGATGCGCTTGCGGCAAGCGGCCGGCGCTTTTCCCTGCCGGAAGGCAGCCTCATCCTCGACACCGGCGGCTTCAAGGGTCAGTCGCGCGAGCTCGGGCCGGACGAGTTCTATGACGGTCTCGCCGCCGCCTTCGGCGTGCCGCGCTCATCCTGCATCAACATGTACGGCATGACCGAGCTGAGCTCCCAGCTCTACGACGATGGCAATGCGGCCTGCCCGTCGGTCAAATCCGGCCCGCACTGGATCCGCAGCCGCGTGATCGATCCGCTGACCGGAGCGGACCTGCCGGAGGGCCAGCGCGGCGTCATCGTCCACCACGACCTTGCGCATTTCAACTGCGTCTCGGCAATCCTGACCGAGGATGCCGGCGAGATCGTGCCGGGCGGCTTCAAGCTGTTCGGCCGAGTCGATGGCGAAGCCTCTAAAGGCTGCTCCGTCGCCGTGGCCGAATTCCTGGCGGCAGCGCGAGGCTGACTGACGTGATCGAGCATGCGGGCCATCTGCCGGGCCTGAGCCGCGAGACGCTGCGCTGGCGTAAGGTCAGCCATAGCGCCTGGGGTGAGAGTGCCACCATTGCGCTGCCGGAGCTCGACGAGGCGCAGGCCGCGGCTCTTTGCGCGCATGTCCGCAGCAACGCCCGCGCCCGGCTGAAGCGGATGGACACCGCACGCATCGTCGCTGCGATCGACGCCGCCATCGCGCGCCTGCTCGACCGCGCGCACCCGCTGCGACGCAAGGCCGAATATCTGCTGCCGATCGTCACCGGCTATGATCGCGAAACCGTCCGCCTCGGCTTGACCGGCTATCTCAAGACCTTCCGGCGCCCGCAGCTCCTGCGCTTCCTGGCCGAGGATTTCGCCAATCCCGCCGTGCTCGACGGCTTCCAGCCGACGCCCAAGGGCGGCTATCTGCGCGCCCATGGCCCGGAGCTGCTGCTGCATGTCTGGGCCGGGAACGTCCCGGCGCTCTCGCTCTGGAGCCTGATCTGCGGGCTCCTGGTCAAGGCTGGCAGCATCGGCAAGCTCGCTTCGGCCGAGCCGCTGACCGCCGGCTGGTTCGCCAGCCTCATCACCGAGATCGACCCGGAACTCGGCGAATGCCTCGCCATCGTCTGGTGGAAGGGCGGCGAAGCGGCTGCCGAACCCGTTTTCCTGCGCGAGGCCAATACCGTTATGGCCTATGCCGGCAACGACACGCTCGAAGCCCTGCGCGCCAAGCTGCCGATCACGACACGCTTCCTTCCGCATGGCCACAAGATCGGCTTCGGCGTGATCGCGCGCGAGGCGCTCGACAGCCGCAAGGCGCCGGCGCTTGCCCGGCTCGCCGCTCATGACGTCGCCCGCTACGAGCAGCAGGGCTGCTATTCGCCGCAGATGCTCTTCGTCGAACGCGGTGGACGGGTCAGCCCCGCCGAATTCGCCCGTTACGTCGCGCGGGAGCTCGGCGCCCTCGCCCACCGCCATCCGCGTCGCGCCCTCTCGCAAGGCGAAGCCACCTCCATCGTCGCCTGGCGCGGCGCACAGGAAATACGCGCCTTGGACGGCGGAACCGAACTGTTCGGAGAGCCCTCCGATACGTGGAGCATCGTCCATGTCGATGCAGCCGAGGACCTAAGCCCAACGGGTCTCAATCGCACGCTCAAGCTGGTTTCGGTCGAGAGCCTCGACGATGTCCCGGCCCTCGTCGCGCCTCATCGCAGCTTCCTGCAGACCGCGGGCGTTGCGGCGGCGCCGGAGAGGCTGTTTCGGCTCGCCGAGGGGCTCGGCGCGGTCGGTGTCACCCGCATCGCCCCGCTCGGCCGCATGACGGCGCCGGAAGCCGGCTGGCACCATGACGGGCGCTTCAGCCTGCTCGATCTCGTCACCCTGACCGAGGTCGAGCAGAGCGCGGAAGCGGCGGCGGAAGGGTTCGCACCCTATGTCGACTGACCTCCCCACACCCGGATTCGTCGCGATCGAGCAGGTCCGCTATCGCTATGGCGCGGCGGGCCCCGCGATCGTCGACGGCGTCGACTGGGTCATCCCGCGCGGCGAGATCCACTGCCTGCTCGGCCGCAGCGGCTGCGGCAAGACCACATTGCTGAAGCTCGCCGCCGGCCTGCTCAGGCCGACCGAAGGCGCCATCCGCATCGGCGGCGAGGCGCTGCATGGCCCGAGCCCCCGCGCCGGCTTCGTCTTCCAGGCTCCGACCCTGCTCGACTGGCTGAGCGCGCTCGACAACGTCCTGCTGCCGGTCTCGCTGAAGCGCCGCCCGACCGCCGCCGACCGCGACGCCGCGCTCGATCTGCTCGCCCGGGTCGGCCTTGCGGACTTTGCGGCGCGTCGGCCTACCGAGCTCTCCGGCGGTCAGCAGAGCCGCGTCGCCGTCGCCCGCGCGCTGGTCGGCCAGCCGGATCTGCTGCTGCTCGACGAGCCTTTCGCCGCGCTCGACGCCCTGACGCGCGAGGAATTGCAGGACGACCTGCTGCGGCTCTGCACTCTCCATGGCACAACCGCGCTCTTCGTCACCCATGATATCGGCGAGGCCGTCTATCTCGCCGACAAGGTCGCGGTGATGGCCGCCGGCCGCCTCAGTCATGCACGCCGGATCGAGCTGGCCCGGCCGCGCCATCGCGACATGCGCTACGCTCCCGGCTTCGCCGCCGCTTGCCATGAGCTGCGCGACGCCATGGACGGCGAGACTGTCGCCGTCGCAAGCCGGAGGCCGGCGGCATGACGGCGCGCCTGCCCTCCCTCCTGCTGCTGTTTGCCCTTCTCGCGGGCTGGGAAGCCTGGTGCCGGCTCGGCGGCCTGTCGGCGCTCGTCCTACCGCCGCCCTCGGCCGTGCTCGCGACGCTGTGGAGCGAGATCGCCACGGGCCGACTCTGGCCACATCTCGCCGTAACCGCGGCGGAGATGGCACTGGGCTTGGGCATCGGCACCGTCGTCGGCCTCGGCATCGGCATCCTGCTGGCGGAAGTGCCTGCGCTCAGCCGGCTGCTGCGCCCTTATGTGCTGGCGAGCCAGCTCGTGCCCAAGCTCGCGCTCGGCCCGCTCTTCATCATCTGGTTCGGCTTCGGCATGACGCCGACGGTCGTCATCACCGCGCTGATCTGCTTCTTCCCGCTGATGGAAAACACGCTGACCGGAGTGAGTGAGATCGATCCGGCCCGGCGCGAGCTCTTTCGCATGCTGGGCGCGAGCCGTCTCCAGACCCTGCTGCGCCTCAAGCTGCCCGCCGCCCTGCCCGTCATCATGGCTGGCCTGCGCGTCGCGGTCGTGCTCGCGCTGGTCGGCGCGGTGGTCGGCGAGTTCATCGGCGGGCGCATCGGGCTCGGCGCCTCGATCATTGCCGCCCAGAGCGTGATGGATTCAAGCCTGATCTTCGCGCTCTTCATCGTCATCACTGCTCTGGGAATGCTGCTCTACGAGGCCGTGCGCCTGCTCGAGCGCCGCGTCCTGCACCGCTTCTCGAAAGGCTAGACCATGCCAGCCCTCCGCACCCTGCCCGGCATTCTCCTGCTCGCCCTGTCCTGGCTGGCTGCCGCGCCTGGCTCAGCCCAGACGCTCGACAAGGTCACCGTCGCCGGCTGGAGCCAGCCGATCAGCGAGATCACCAACCTGCTGGCCGAGCCGGACAAGGGCTTCTTCAAGGCGAAGGGCATCGCGCTCGACTATGTGCCCGGCAATGGCGGCGGCGCAGCACTGCAAACCCTGATCGCGGGGCAGGCCGACATCGCCTTCACCGATCCCGCCGCGTTCTATCTCGCGCTCGACAAGGGCGAGAAGCTCGTCGCGATCTACAACATCTACCCGCAGAACGTCTTCAACGTCGTCGCGCTCAAGGGCAGCGGCATCCGCACCGCCGCCGATCTCAAGGGAAAGCGCATCGGCGTCTACAGCCTTGCCAGCGGCACCTACCAGAACCTGCTCGTGCTGCTGCATCAGGTGGGCCTCACTGAGAAGGACGTCACCATCCAGCCGACCGGCCTGCTCAATTTCGCCCCGCTGATGCAGGGTCAGGTCGATGCGACCGCAGCGACCGATACCGGCCTCCTTGTCGCCCGCGCCAGGGGCTTGGGCGAAGCCAACGTCATCGAGGTCCGCGACCAGCTCAACCTGCCGAGCGACATCTTCGTCGTGAAGGAAGCCTTCTACGAGCAGAGCAAGCCCCTGCTGAAGCGCTTCCTTGCCGCCTATCGCGACTCCGCCGCCTGGATGATCGCGAAGCCCGAAGAGGCCGCGCGCCTCGCCGTCACTCGCGCCATCAACGGCCGCGACGAGGCTGTGAATCTCGAGATCATCAAGCTGCGCAACCTCTCCAGCATCTCGCCGACGACCGAGCGCGAGGGCCTCGGCCGCTTCGATCTCGAAGCCCTGCAGAAGGGCGCCGACACCTTCCGCAGCCTCGGCCTGGTCGCCCGCACGCTCGACATGAAGCAGGTCGTGAAGAGCGACCTGATCCCGCAGAAGGACGGTGCGCCGTGAAGTTCCGCGACCGGGCTATCCTCGTCACCGGCGCGAGCCGCGGCATCGGTGCGGCGATCGCCAAGGCCTTCGCGGCCGAAGGTGGGATCGTCATCATCAACTACCGGGCAAACGAGGCGGCGGCCGAGGCCGTTGCTGCCGAATGCCGCGCGCTCGGCGGCGAGGCCTTGGCCATCGCGGCCGACGTCACCTCCGCTGAAGCGGTCGCCGCCATGGCCGAGCGCATCGCGGAGGAGGTCGGCCGGCTCGACGTCGTCGTCAACAATGCCTTCGCGCCCTATCGCTTCGACCCCGACAACCGCACCCGCTTCTGGGAGACGCCCTGGGAGGCTTATGGCCAGCAATTCGAGGGCGCGGTGAAGGCGGCCTATATGGTCTGCCGGGCGATGCTGCCGCTGCTCCAGCGCCGCAGCGGCGCCAGCATCGTCAATCTCGCGAGCGATCTGGTGACGCGGCCGAGCATCCCCTATCACGACTACACCACGGCCAAGGCGGCGCTCATCGGCTTCAGCCGCAACCTCGCGGCCGAGCTCGGCCCGCTCGGCATCCGGGTGAATTGCGTCGCGCCCGGGCTGGTCTACCCGACGCAGGCGAGCGAGACGACACCGGAGGAGGTGCGCGAGATGCTGATCGCGCAAACGCCGCTGCGCCGCATCGCGACGCCGATCGATGTCGCCGGCCCGGTGCTCTTCCTCGCCAGCCATTGGAGCGGCTTCATCACCGGCCAGACACTGCATGTCGATGGCGGGCTGGTGATGGCCTGAGCAGCCAGAATCCTCCATTTCTCTGGAAAAAGCCCGTCATTCCGGACAAGCCGCGTCAGCGGCACCGATCCGGAATCCATCGTAAAGCGCCACGCTCTTCGATGGATTCCGGGTCTTCGCTCCGCTTCGCCCGGAATGACCACGCGTTGACTAAGCAGCGGTCTCTACGACGCCGGCGGCGTGCCGTGCGTGTGGAAACTCTCGATGGTCTTGAGCCCCCAGGCCTGCCCCTTCTTCCGCTCGGTCTCGGTCCAGGTCACGGTCTGCCAGTCCGGATCAAGGATCAGGCGCGCGCCGGCATTGGCGATCTCGACGCGGTTGCCGGCCGGCTCGTAGACATAGAGGAAGAAGGTCTGCTGCACCGCGTGCTTGTGCGGACCGGTCTCGATGAAGACGCCGTTCTCGAGGAAGAGATCGGCCGCCTCCAGGATGTGCTCGCGCTGGTCCACCGCATAGGTGACGTGGTGGAAGCGCCCCTGCGCCTTGGTGTGGTCGCGGGTATAGGCGATGTCATAGCTCTTGTTGTTGATGGTGAACCAGCAGCCGCCGACCTCGCCCGAATCCAGCACGATCTGCTCGGTGATGCGGCTGCCCAGCGCCTTCGGCATGAAGTCGCGGATCACCGCGACATCCTGCGCCAGCAGGTTGAGATGATCGAGCCGGCGCACGGCACAGCCGCGGCCATGGTTACGCTGCGCCTGGTTTTTCAGCGCCGGCCGCTCGCTTTCGGGCGCCACATACTTGTTCGTGTCGAAATAGATCTCGAAGACATGGCCGTCCGGGTCGCGGAAGCGATAGGCGCGGCCATGGCCGAGATCGCCCTCGCTCCAGCCGATGCCGGCCCCCATCGCCTCGATCGCGGCGACGCGGCGCAGAAGCGCCGCCTCGCTCGCGGCGCGATAGCCGATATGGCCGACGCCGGTGGTGTTCGACGCCGTAAGCTTCAGCGTGTGGAACTCGTAGTCGTCCCAGGCGCGCAGATAGACGGAATCGCCCTCACGCCCGCTCTCCGTCAGCCCGAAGATGTTGACGAAGAAGTCGAGGCTCGCCTCGGGTTTGTTGGTGAAGAGTTCGACATGGCCGAGATGGGCGATGTCGAAACAAGGTTCGCTGCTCATCCCCAGACGTCCTTGGCGACTTCGAGGATGCGCGAGAGCTTGGCCCATTGCTCGTCCTCGGCCAGCACATTGCCCTCCTCGGTGGAGGCGAAGCCGCATTGCGGCGACAGGCAGAGCTGTTCCAGCGGCGCGTATTGCGTCGCCTCCTCGATGCGGCGCTTGAGATTGTCCTTGCTCTCGACCGTGCCGAACTTGGAGGTGACGAGGCCGAGCACGACCTGCTTCTCGCCCTTGGGCAGGAAGCGCAGCGGCTCGAAGCCGCCGGAGCGGTCGTCGTCCCATTCCATGAAGTAGCCGTCGACATCGATCTGGTTGAAGACGAGATCGGCCACCGGCTCATAGCCGCCCGAGGCGATGAAGGTCGATTTGAAGTTCCCGCGGCAGGTATGGGTGGTGATCTGCATGTCCGCCGGCTTCGCCTTCAGCGCGGCGTTGAGCACATCGCGATAGGTGAAGATCAGCTTGTCCGGATCGTCGCCGCGATCGGCCAGCATCTTGCGCTGCTCAGGATCGCAGAAATAGGACAGGCTGGTGTCGTCGAGCTGCAGATAGCGGCAGCCGGCATCATAGAAGGCCTTGATCGCTTTGGCGTAGGCCTTGCCGAGGTCGTCGTAGTAATCCTCCATCTTGAGATAGGCGCTCGGATCGATCGCCTTCCGCCCACCGCGATAGTGCAGCATCGACGGGCTGGGGATGGTCATCTTCGGCACGCGGTTGGTGATCGAGGCCAGGAATCTGAAATGCTGGAGATGCGGATGATCCGCCGGGAAGTCGAGCTTGCCGGTGACGCGGATGCCGTGCCCTTTGGTGGCGACGCCCTTGAACTGGATTCCTGAGTCGGTCGCGTAGCTGGTGACGCCGGTCAAACCGTCGAGGAAGTCGAAATGCCAGAAGGCGCGGCGGTATTCGCCGTCGGTCACCGCCTGCAGCCCGATCTCCTCCTGCTTCCTGACGAGTTTCCTGATCTCCTCGTCCTCAATCCTGGTCAGTTCGGCATGATCCATCTCGCCGGCGGCGACCTTGGCGCGCGCCTCCTTCACCGGCGCGCTGCGCAGCAGGCTTCCAACCATATCGCCCCGGAACGGTGGCTTGTTTCTCTGTGTCATGGCGTTTCCTCCCGGTTCTTGGTGGTCATGCTGCGGCGGCGAGGCCGAGATGATGTTCGAGCCGCGCGGGCTCGGCGATGAGCGTAGCACTGCGCTCGGCAAGCACCACGCGGCCGCGTTCAAGCACGATGGCGTCGTCAGTCAGCTCGAGGATCTTGCGCGCATGCTGCTCGATGACGATGGCGGAAAGCCCTTCCTCGCGGAACAGCGTCTTCAGGGCCTTGAGCAGCTCCTCGACGATGATCGGCGCAAGCCCTTCGGTGGGCTCGTCGAGCAGCAGGAGCTTGGGGTTGAGCATCAGCGCCCGGCCGATCGCCAGCATCTGCTGCTCGCCGCCGGAAAGCTGGTTGCCGAGATTGGCCTTGCGCTCCGCCAGCCGCGGAAACATCCGGAAGACACGAGCAACATCCCACGGGCCCGGCCGCGCCACCGCCGTCAGGTTCTCCAGCACCGTCAGCGACTTGAAGATGTTGCGCTCCTGCGGAACCCAGCCGATGCCGGCATGCGCCCGCTGCTCCGGCGAGGCGCTGGTCAGGTCCCGCCCCGCCAGCACGATCCGCCCGCCGCGGCGGCGGGTGACGCCGATGATGCTGTTGACCAGCGTCGTCTTGCCGACGCCGTTGCGGCCGAGCAGCGCGAGCGAGTGCCCCTGCGCCAGCGCGAGGTCGATGTCGAACAGCACCTGCGCCTCGCCATAGCCGGCGCTCAGCTTCTCGATCTTGAGCAGTTCAGACATGGGCGCCCTCACCGAGATAAGCCGCACGCACCGCCGGATCGCGCGCCATCTCCTCCGGTGTCCCCTCCGCCAGCACGCGGCCATTGACCAGCACCGTGATGCGGGTGGCGAAGCGGAAGACGAGGTCCATGTCGTGCTCGATCAGCAGCACGGAGACGTCGTCCGGAAGTTCGGACACCGTCTGCATCAGCTCGCGGCGCTCAGCCTCGGGCACGCCGGCTGCCGGCTCGTCGAGCAGCAGCACGGAAGGCCTCGCCGCGAAGGCCGCGGCGATTTCGATCTGCCGCTGCTTGCCATAGGGCAGCGTCGCGATGGTCCGGTCCATGATATCATCGAGCCTGAAGCGGGTCAGGATCTCGGCGGTCTGGTCGACGAGTTCCGCGTCGCGATCGAGCGCGCGGAAGGGATGGCTGCCGCGGCCGAGCCGCTCGGAGGTGACCAGCGCGATCATCTCCAGCGGCGTCATCGTCGCGAAGAGCTGGTTGATCTGGAAGGTGCGCGCCAGGCCCCGCTTCACCCGCGCCTCGCGCGGCAGCCTGGTGATGCCCTCGCCCATCAGTTCGATGCGGCCGGAACTCGGCTTGAGCACGCCGGTGAGCTGGTTGACGAAGGTGGTCTTGCCGGCTCCGTTCGGGCCGATCAGCGCGTGGCGGGCGCCTTTCGCCAACGTGAAGTCGACATGATCAGTCGCGGTGATGCCGCCGAAGCTCTTGACAAGGTCGAAGGTCTGGAGAGCGACGGCCATCATGCCCCTCCCCGCCCGAGCCGGGCGAACCGGCCGGCCACGGCCTTGATCCCGCCATGGATGATCTCGCGTCCGCCGAGGACGAAGAGCACCAGGAACAGTCCGATCCAGAACATCCAGTATTGCGGGGTGAAGGTCGCGATCGCGTCCTGCAGCAGCTTGAAGGCGATGGCACCGACGAGGCCGCCATAGAGATAGCCGGCACCGCCGATGATCAGCACCAGCATCAGATCGGCCGAGCGGTGGAAGTCGAGCACATCGAGCGAGACGAATTGCGTGGTCTGGGCGAGCAGCACTCCCGCCGCCCCGGCATAGGCGGCGGCAATCGTGTAGGCGGCAGCGAGGCGCCGCGCATTCGGCACGCCCGAGGCCGAGGCCCGCAGCGGGTTGTCGCGCACCGCGCGCAGGGAGAGGCCGAAGGGCGAATGCACCACCCGCCGCGCGATCAGGAACAGGACGAAAAGCACGCTCAGCGAATAGAGATAGGCGGTGCGGCCGAAGAGATCGAAGTCGAACAGCCCAATTACCGGACCCATCGTGATGCCTTGCAGACCATCGGCGCCACCGGTGAGCGAGCCGAAGGAATTCGCCAGCTCGTAGAGGATCAGCGCCACGCCGAGCGTCACCATCAAGCGCGTCAGGTCCGTGCCGCGCAGCACCAGCGGGCTGGTGACGAGGCCGAGCAGCCCGGCCGCCCCCATGCCGACGACGAGGCCGGCGAGCGGATCGCCTCCGACATGCTTGGCGAAGAGCCCGGCCGCGTAGGCGCCCATGCCGAGGAAGGCGGCATGCCCCAACGAGACGATGCCGGCATAGCCGAGGATCAGGTCGAGCGAGAGCGCAAACAGCGCGAGGATCGCGATCTCGTTGAGCAGCAGCAGATGGCTCGGGAACAGCAGGAAGGCGGCGAAGGCAATGAGCCAGAAGGCGATCTCCGCCGGATGCCAGCGCCGGCCCGCATACAAAGCCTGCCTGACTTTGGCTTCGAAGGTCTCGGCCCTCATGCCCGCGCCCTCGCGAACAGCCCATGCGGCCGGGTGATCAGCAGCACGACCATCAGCGCATAGATGATGAAGGCGCCGACTTGCGGCACGAGATACTTGCCGACGACATCGGCAACGCCGAGCAGCATCGCGGCGAAGAAGGGACCGGTGATGCTGGAGGTGCCGCCGACGGTGACGACGATCAGGAAGTAGATCATGAACTTCAGCGGAAAGCTCGGGTCGAGGCCCATGAGCTCGATGCCGAGCGCACCGCCGAGGCCCGCAAGCCCACTGCCCAGCGCGAAGGTCAGCGCGAAGAGCCGGTTGACCGGGATGCCGAGCCCGCGCGCCACCCGCGCATCATCGACCGCCGCGCGCAGGCGGCTGCCGAAGCGCGTGCGTGTGAAGCCCCATTGCAGGGAGAAGGCGAGCAGCCCGCAGATCGCGATGACGAAGAGCCGGTAGCGGCCGATGCCGACCCCCGCGATCTCGAAGCGCCCCTGCAGCCAGGCCGGCAGGTGGATGAACTGCTGGGTCGAGCCCATCAGCCAGTCCGTGCCGGCCACCGCCATGAAGACCAGCCCGATCGAGAACATCACCTGATCGAGATGGCTCTTGGCGTACATCGGCCGGTAGATCAGCCGCTCCAGCACGATCCCGACCACTGCCGCCGCCAGGAAGGCGAGCGGCAGGCTTGCCAGGAACGGCAGCCCAAGCCGCTGCATCGCCTGCACGGCGACATAGCCGCCGAGCATCGCGAAGGCGCCGTGGGCGAGGTTGACGAAGTTCATCAACCCCATCGTCACGGAGAGCCCGCAGCCGAGGACGAAGAGCACCATCCCATAGGCGATGCCGTCGAACAGGATGGTCAACATGTGCGTCGATCCGCTGCGGTCGGATGCCCGCCCGTCACTTGCGGGCCTTCACCGGATCCTTGACGTCCTTGATCGTCGCGAACTCGACATTGTGGAGCTCCGAGCCGACTTTCTGCGTCTTGCGGACATAAATGTTCTGGATGATGTCGCGGGTGTCGGGGTCGATCTTGACCGGCCCGCGCACGCTCTCCCAGGAAGCGCCCTTCATCGCTGCGATCAGCTTGTCGCCGCTGGCATCGCCCTTGGTCGCCTCCAGCGCCTTGGCGATCAGCTTCATCCCGTCATAGCCGCCGACTGCCATAAAATTCGGGCGCATACCGGGATTGGCCTTCTGAAAGGCCTCGACGAAGGCCTTGTTCGCCGGGCTGTCATGGGCCGCCGAATAATGATGCGTGGTGATGGCGCCGAGCGCAACGTCGCCGATGCCTTCGAGGATGTCGTCATCGACCACATCGCCAGGGCCGATCAGCTTGACGCCCGCCTTGTCGAGACCGCGCTCGACGAACTGCTTCATGAACTGCGCGCCGACGCCCGAAGGCACGAAGACGAAGAGCGCATCGGGCTTGGCCTCAGAGACACGCTGCAGGAAGGGGGCGAAATCCGGGTTGCGCAGCGGCACGCGAACGCTCTCGACCGTGCCGCCCGCCGCCTTGAACTTGTTCGCGAAGGAGGTCTCGGCATCGATGCCCGGCCCGTAATCGGTGACGACCGTGAAGACCTTCTTGATGCCGTTCGCCCAGGCCCAGTCCGCCATCGGCTCGGAGGCCTGCGGCAAGGTGAAGGACGTCCGCACGATATAGGGCGAGGCCTCGGTGATTGAGGCGGTCGCCGCCGCCATCACGATCTCCGGCACCTTCGCCTGCGTCGCGACCTGCGCCGTCGCCATCGCGAGCGGCGTCAGGCCGAAGCCGGCGAGCACCGAGACCTTGTCGTTGACGACCAGTTCCTGCGCGAGGCGGCGCGTCGCATCGGCATTGCCGGCATCGTCCTTGAGGATCACTTCGAGCTTGCGCCCGCCATGGGTGGCGCCTTCCTTGGCCAGGAAGAGCTTGACCGCCGCATCGATCTGCTTGCCGGTCGAGGCGAATGGCCCCGTCATCGGCAGGATGAGGCCGATCTTCACCGCTTCCTGCGCAAGCGCAAACCCGCTCGTCGAGGCGGCCAGCGCCAGGCCGAGCATGCCACTGAGAATCGTCCTGCGAACCGTCATTGCCGTTCCCTTTCCCCTGCTGCGGCTTTCTGCGAAGCCGTTCTTCGTCTCAATCGTCGTCGCGATAGACGAGGCCTGCTTTGGCGAGCCCTTCGCGCATAGCGTACATGTCCAGTCCGAGTTCGCCAGAGGCGAGACGCCGGCGCTTCTCCTCCTCGGCGGCCTCGCGCTTGCGGCCAGCCGCCGCGACAGTCTCCGCCTCCAGCCGCGGCACCACCACGATGCCGTCGTCGTCGGCGACGATCACGTCGCCCGGATGAACCAGCGCCCCGGCGCAGATCACCGGCACATTGATCGAGCCGAGCGTCGCCTTGACCGTGCCCTTGGCCGAGATCGCCCGCGACCAGACCGGAAAGCCCATCTGCGTTAGCACGCGCACATCGCGCACGCCCGCATCGATGACGAGGCCCACCCCGCCCCGCGCCTTGAGCGAGGTCGCGAGCAAATCCCCGAACATGCCGTCGGTATTGTCGGTGGTGCAGGCGACGACGAGCACATCGCCCGGCTGCACCTGCTCGATCGCGACATGGATCATCCAGTTGTCGCCGGGCTGAGCGAGCACGGTGACGGCCCCACCGGCGATCTGCGCGCCGGAATAGATCGGCCGCATATAGGGCTTCATCAGCCCGGTCCGGCCCATCGCCTCATGCGTCGTGGAGACGCCAAGTTCCCGGAGATCAGCCATCGCAGCGGCCGGGGCGCGCTTCTTGGTGCGGACGACGACGGGGATCATGCCAGCGCCTCCAGCGCTTCCGGGAACAGCCGCTGATAGGCCTCGCCATAGGTCATCGCCTTGCCGGAGTTGCGGCTGCCCTGCATGCCGCGATTGAGCGCGACGCGGGTGTAGTACTCCCAGAGATGCTTCTGCGCGGCGAGGATCTCGAAAGCCCGACGCTTCACCTCCCAGACCTCGTCGATGTTGAGGATGACGTTCGGCTTGAAATTGCACTGCTCGGGCTGGTGCGGCTCGAACAGGAAGACTGGTGGCGCGGCATAGGCGCGGTCGGGATCGGGCTTGTGCCCGGCCGCCTGCGCGATGATGCGCGCCTCCTGGGCGAAGCGCGTCGCCTCGGGGTGGTCGACATTGTAGGGGTCTTCCAGCGCATGCGTCAGCACGAAGCTCGGCTTGAGCTCGTGGAAGATGTCGATGGCACGGTCGAGCATTTCCGGCGTGGTGCGCAGCGGATAGTCGCCGGCATCCATGAACTCGATCTCGGCGCCTAGCAGCTCCGCGGCTGCTTCGGCCTCCTCGCAGCGCTGCGCCTTGACGTCCTCCATCCTGACGCCCGCCTTCTTCCAGGCGAACTGGCTCTCGCCGCGCTCGCCATAGGACAGGCAGAGGATCTTCACCCGCATGCCGTGCTTGGCATGCAGCGCGATGGCCCCGCCCGCCCGCCAGACGAAATCGCCCGGATGCGCCGTGATCACCAGACCTGTCTTCTGCTGGTTCGCCATGGCAGCTCAGCCCCCTCTCAATTCATTCAGCAGCGTCACGGGCGTTGCCCGCATGCGCCGCCATGACGCTCGCCGGCACAAAGGCGCGGCCCTCCATCAAAATGCGCGCGGTACGCAGCAGCCCGGCCCGCTCGATCACCGGTTTCCCAGCCGTTCCGCCAAACGTCAGCGTCACGGTGAACTCGCCGGTCGGATGCTCGACCGAGAGCGAGCGTTCCCGGCCTTGCGGCATCACCGAGACGGAAGCCGCCGGCGAACCCGGAAGCGCCGCCGCGGTCGCCACGGTCACGGCGGCGAAGACGCCGATCGAGGCGTGGCATTCATGCGGGATGAAGCTGCGCGTGCAGATCGCGCCGTCGGCCTGCGGCGGCGCCACGAGCGCGATCTTCGGCACGACCTTCTTCGCGACATCGCCTAGATTCATCAGCGGCCCGGCGGCGAGCCGAATGCGCTCGATCCGCGTCTTGAGCTCCATATCCTTGTCGAGCTGCTCGCGCGGCTCATAGCCGGTGCGCCCGAGACCGGCGGCCCGCATCACGATCACCGGCATGCCGTTGTCGATCAGCGTGCAGGGCACGCCCTCGATGACATCGACGACATTGCCGGTCGGCAGCAGCGCTCCGCAGACCGAGCCCTCTGCGTCGAGGAAACCGATATCGATCGGCGCCGAGGTTCCGGGCACGCCATCGATGCGCGCATCACCTTCGGCGCTCGCCTCGCCATCCGGCGTATCCATCGTCAAATCAGCGATGGTACCGGTGTTGATCGTGCGGACGCGGATCGTCGTGCGCACGCCACCCGCCTTGACCAAGCCGCGCGCCAGCGCAAACGGCCCGATGCCGGCGAGGATGTTGCCGCAATTCGGCGTCGTATCGACATTCGCCGTCTCGATGCCGACCTGGGCGAACAGGAAATCGATGTCGCATCCCGGCTCGCTCGACCTGGAGACGATCGCGACCTTGCTGGTCAGCGGATGCGCGCCGCCGAGCCCATCGACTTGCCGCTTGTCGGGCGAGCCCATCACGGCCAGCAGGAAGGCGTCGCGTGCCGCGACCTCCGCTGGCAGGTCGTCGCGCAGGAAATAGGCGCCCTTCGAGGTGCCGCCGCGGATCAGCATACAGGGAACGGCGATCTGGCCCATTGCCCTACTCCGCTGCCTTGATGCCGGCGCGCGTGATCACATCGCGCCAGAGCGCCAGTTCCGAAGCAATCAGCTTGCCGAAGCCGTCCGGCGACTCGGGTCGCGCGATGGCGCCGTCGCGGGCCAGTGCCGCGGCGAAGTCAGACTGGCCGAGCAGCGCGTTAATCTCGCGGTTGAGCCGATCGACGACCGGGCGCGGCGTCCGCGCCGGCGCCACCACGCCGTACCATTGCACCGCCTCGAAATCGGGCAGGCCACCTTCCACCAGCGTCGGCAGGTCCGGCGCGAATCCGACCCGCTCACGGCTGGCAACGCCGAGCACCCTGAGCTGCCCGCCCTCGGACAGGGGCAGCACGGCCGGGCCGCCGGTCAGCGTGAACTGGACATTCCCGGCGACCAAATCGTTCACCGAAGGCGCCGTGCCGCGATAAGGTACATGCACCGCGTCGATGCCGGCGCGATAGGTCAGATAGGCCGTGGCGATATGGGCGGCGCTGCCCTGACCACCGGAGCTGTAGTTCAGTTTGCCGGGGTTCGCCTTGGCGTATGCGATGAACTCGCCGAGCGTCTTCGCCGGCAGCTTCGGATTGATCGCGAGGATGTTCGGCACCATGGCCACGAGCGCGACCGGCTGGAAATCCTTGACCGGATCATAGGGCACATTGGGATAAAGCGCAGGCGCGAAGGCGAGCGTGCCGATATGCCCCATCATCAGCGTATGGCCGTCGGGCTCCGACTTGGCGACTTGGCCCGCCGCCGTCATGCCGCCGGCGCCCGGCCTGTTCTCGATCACGAAGCCCTTGCCCGGGATCGTCTGTTCAAGTTTGGCGGCGATCAGCCGGGCCAGCACGTCGGTGCTGCCCCCCGGCGTGAAGGGCACGACGATGCGAATGATCTGGCTCGGCCATGCAGGCTGGGCCTGAACCGGGGCGCCGCCGTAGAGGCCAGCGGTGCCGAGGCCGGCAAGAACGGAGCGGCGGTCGAGCGTCATCAGGCAGCTCCCTCCCGGCGCGCCCCGCGCTGCTGGGCATCGGCGATGGCACTGGCGAGACCGGGCTCCAGACCAGCAACAGTAAGCATCTCTGCTGCCTCGCGCATCTCGGCCGCCCGGCGAATGCCGTGGGTCGCGACGCGCTCGCGCATGTCGGCGGCGAGTGCATGGAAATCGATCGACGGAAACGTCGCGTGCAGGCTGGCGAAGACCGGGTCCTTGACGTCCCAGGCCTCGCAGGCGGCGGCGCAGTCCACCATCAGCGCCTCCAGCCCCTTGATCACGATGCTGCGGCAGAGCTTCATCGCCGAGGCGCGGCCGAACGTCTCGGAGACCGGCGTCAGATTCATGCCGAGCCCGTTCAGCGTCGCCGCTACCGCCTCAGCCTTCGGGCCACCGGCAAGGATCGCGACCTTGAGCCCGGGCTTCAGCACCGGCGCCATCACCGCCGCCTCGACATAAGCAGCGCCGCTGGCCTCGACCGCCTTCGCCGCACGCTGCTTGGTCGAAGGTGCGGCCGAATTCACATCGACGAAGATCTGACCGGGCTTCAGCCAGCTCGCTGCCTCGGCAGCAACCGCTTCGGCCCGATCTGCTGTCACCGCCGAGAAGACTAAGGACGCTTGCGAACAGGCCTCGGCCGGCGACGCACCACACCCGACGCCGATCTGCCGCGCCGCATCCTCCAGCCGCCGCCCGGCATCACTGCCGAACAGCAGGTCGTAGGCACGGATTCCGGCGGCACCGTTGGCCAGCAGGCCGCGCGAGAAGGTCTGTCCGACCTCGCCGAATCCGATGAATGCGATCGCTGCCGGTGTCGAACCAGCCATCGTGGCACTCCCTGTGCGTTTCATCCCGCAGCAAGGGTGGAGCAGGCTCATTGCTTCATCAAATGATAAGAATGCAGCGATTGATTAGTTTCATTCATCGCTCGCGGCGCGACGCTGCGCTTTAGCGCCTGGCTCAGCAGGGACAGAAGATCACGCGCTACAGGGCGCAGCGGCACGGTCTTGCGGATGACGATGCCGAGCGTCCGCGTGATGGCCGGCGCGCGCAGGGGCACGGCGACCAGCTCTCCAGCATCGACGACGTCGAGCGCGAGCTGCGGCACCACCGCATAGCCGATACAGGAACGCACGAGGCTGACCGCGGTGACGACCCGCTGGACCTCGTAGCGCCAGGTCAGGCTCTCGCGCCGCGCGCCCAGCGCATCGTCGATCAGGATGCGATTGCCGGTTTCGGCGCTGATGCGCACGAGCGGCTCGCCCTGCAACTGCGCCCAGGTCAATGACGGAGCCTGGGCCAGCGGCATGCTGCGATGACTCACCAGCACGAAGGGCTCCTTCACCACCGGCTTCAATTCCAGGTCCCAGCGATTCGCCGCAACGATGGTGACGCCGAACTCGGCCTCGCCGGATTGCACCTTGTCGGCGATTTCCGAGGCCGAATTGTCGTGAACCCTCACCCCGATGCCGGGATGGCGCTTGGCGAAGGCGGCGATCACCGAGGGCATGCAATGGGCGGCAACCGTCGGCAGGCAGCCGACCGAAACCTGCTCGTCTCCCTCCCGAACATCGACCCGAACCTCGTCGAGCGCCGAGCCGAGATCCTCGAAGATGCGCCGCGCCCGCGGCAGCAGCGCCGTGCCGGCCGCCGTCAGCGAGACCTGCCGCGTGGTGCGCAGGAACAGCGGCGTGCCCAGCGATTCCTCGAGCTTGCGGATGCGGTGGCTGAGCGCCGTCTGCGATAGGTTGAGATGGGAGGCAGCGGCGCGGAAGCTGCCGCGCTCCGCGATGCTGATGAACGCCTGAAGCCCTAGAACATCCACGCGCATGGGATTGCCTGGTCCTCGCGATGGCAGCCGCCGACGGAAAGCGATCCGTCACCGGTATCAGCAACCGCGCGGCTGACAAATATCCCGCTGCCTATTCGCCGAACTGGCGAATCCAGCCAATCTGCCGGTCGACGCAGCGCTCCCGCTCGTAACCGGCGATCACCGTCTCGCGCGCGGCCCGCCTGAGCGAACGAGCCAATACGGGCTGCGCCAGCGCCTGCTCGATGCGCTCAGCCAGCAACTGCTCGTCGTGGAACGGCGTAAGCAAACCGTTGCTTCCGTCACGGATGACCTCCTTCACCGGCTCCGTATCCGAACCGATGACGAGGCAACCGCAGGCCATCGCCTCAAGCAGCGACCAGGACAGAACGAAGGGAACAGTGAGATAGATATGCGCCGCCGAGACCTGGAACAGCCGGATCAGATTCTCGTAAGGCAACCAGGGGATGTGGACGATGCGGTCACCGAGCCGGGTCTCCGCGCACATCGCCTCGCGCCAGCTGTTGTCATCGGAACGCGGGCGCCCATAGCCGGCGCCATCGCCGCCGATCACGACGAAAATGAGATCCGGATGACGGGCTGCCAGAATAGCCGCCGCGCGCATGAACTGGGGGTAGCCGCGATAGGGGTCGAGGTCGCGGGCGACGAAGGTGACCACCGGTGAGCCCGGGGTCAGCACACGGCCATCGGGCAGAACGAAGGACGCTTCTGCATCAGGTCGACAGAAGGTTGTGTCGATGCCGTCATGGCAGACGGCGATCCGCTTGCGGTAAGCCGCCGGATATTGCTGGCGCTGCCACTGCGTCGGCGCATAGGCGGCATCCAGCGTGTCGAGAGCGAGTAGCTGTGCGGCATTGCGCATGCGGACGCGATAGCGATCGGCCGCGGGGACCGGATCGCTCATGCCGAAATCCAGGTCGGATCCCGTGCTGCGGTAGTAATACTCGCAGTATCCGATCAGCGCGGCATCGGGGAGCGCGTCGCGGGCGAACAGCAGCCCTCCCCACCCGATGTGTCCGAGGACGACATCGGGCGGGTCGGTGCTCTTCAGCCGCTCCATCAGCTGGGCAACCGCCTCGCCCGTCCGCAGGTGATATTCGGTGGCGGCGAGCGCGGGATGCCGCGTCGACGTCTCCTCCACCGAATACACCAGCTGACTGACGCCGGGTTGCTCCTGCTCAGGACGCTCCGTGATCAGCGAGACCTCGACGCCCTGGGCGACGAGGCTCGCGATCAGAGCAGCGAATTGACCAGATCCTGCGCGATGAACGAATAGGACATGCATGATGCGAGCAGCACGCCGCCGTAGCGGAGCGCGTCATTCCACCATTGTTCGAGTTGGCGCAGGGTTTCGTGAGTGGTGCGCAGATCGGTGCCGCGGTTGCTTTCGAGCCGCTGACCGACCTGGCTGGCCTCGTCGAGAAGCCGCAGACGCTCGCACAGCATCTGGCCCTTCAACGAGAGAGAGATACGCGCTTGCCGCCGATCGCGCGGCGAAGCCCCACGATCGAGATAGCCACTCTCCACCAGTTGCTTGAGATTGTAGGACGCGTTGGACCCTCCGTAATGTCCACGGTCCAGGAGATCGCGGACCGCGATCTCGCCGTGCCCGATCGTCATCAGGACCATCACCTGCGATGGCGAGATGTCGTCGATGCCCAGCTTGTTCAGCTCGAGGCGCAGGTAATCCAGAAAGCGCCGGCTGACACGTTCGATAACGCGGGCCAGATCGAACGGGGAAATTCCGCGATCGGGTCCGTCTTCAAGATCATCGGACCCGTTCGCCCGAGGATGGCCATTCAAGGATCTGCCTAGGAATTGCTCGCCGCTACGCAATTTAAAGTGCATCCCTTACTCCGCCTGGTCGAAAAATGAACAATCCACCCTTTTTGTCCCCTTTCTCCACTAAAAGCCTATAGGCAAAGCACATGCCATATTCAGTGGCTAATAATTAAGATTGCATCAATCCAGAGTTGGTCGGAAACTAGTTCGAAATTCAAAGTTTTGCATAGTTTTGCCTCATTTGCTTTCTTCCGACTCGATGGACTACCGTTCTAATCTGTCATAATCTTGACACTCCTTCCGTATCACGTTTGCCTTGTTGATAGCGAGCACGTGTCTGGCGGCCTCGCCGCCACGTTCCGCACCCCAATCACAATCCTGGAGTCATGCATGAAGGCTGTGATGCCGGCACCTGACGTCCTTATCCGGAATCTCCAGCGCTCCTTCGTTGGCGGCCTCGGCTATGCGGCGTTCCTCAGCCTCTGCGTGAACCTGCTGCTGCTGACCGTTCCGCTGTTCATGATGCAGGTGCAGGACCGCGTCATCGTCAGCCACAGCTACGACACACTCACGATGCTCCTCGTCATCGCCGTCGGGGCCCTGACGCTGTACGGCACGGTCGAGTTCATCCGCTCCCTGACGTTCCAGACCATGGCCAGCATTTTTGCACGCCGGCTCAATCTGCCGGCGCTGCAGGCCGCCGTGAGCTCGTCGCTGGAGCAGGGCTCGGGACAGGCGACGCAGGCGATTCGCGACCTCAACGATATCCGCTTCTTCATTGCGAGTTCGGCGATCGCGACCCCGCTGGAAGCGGCCTGGTCGCCGATTTTCCTCGCGGTCCTCTTCGCATTGCATCCGGTCTACGGGCTGGTCAGCCTGGCCTCGCTGATCATCCTGCTGCTGCTCGGCGTATTGTCCGACATGCTCACCCGCCGGATCCTCAAGGAGGCGAACGAGGCGGGCGTCGCCAGCATCAACGAGGTCGGCGCGAGCCTGCGCCATGCCGAGACGATCGAGGCCATGGGCATGCTGCCGGCGCTCTCCCGGCGCTGGCGCGGCCAGCAGCTCGCGATGATCGAGCAGCTCGACATGGGCACCCGGCGCGCCAAGTTCATCGCCGCCCTGACACGCTCCATACGCATGACCATGCAGCTTGCCGTCTATGCAACCGGCGCAATCCTCATCATCCGCAACGAGGTCACCGCCGGAACGCTGATGGCCGCGAGCATCTTGTCCGGCCGACTGTTGGCGCCGTTTGATTCGATGATCACCGACTCGCGGCAATGGGTTCTGGCCGCTGCCGCCTGGAAGCGCGTGCGCGACCTCGTGCTGACGCGCAGCTCGCAGCGGCAGACGGTGCCGACTCCGCCCTGCCAGGGCGACCTCGTGGTCGATCGCGTCGTCTTCGCACCGCCGGGCTCGGAGCAGACCGTGATCAAGAGCGTCTCCTTCGCGCTTGAACCGGGCGAGGTGCTCGGCGTGGTCGGCCCTTCCGGCGCCGGCAAGTCGACGCTGGCACGGCTGCTCGTCGGCGTGCTCAAGCCCAATGTCGGCGGCGTCTATCTCGATGGCCACAGCACCTTCCTGTGGGAACGCGGCTCCTTCGGCGCGATGGTCGGCTATCTCCCGCAATCGGTCTCGTTGCTGAACGGCACGATCGCCGAAAACATCGCCCGCATGCGCGAGCCGGACCCTCACGCCATCCTGGAAGCCGCGCGCATCGCCGGGGTTCACGAGCTGATCGGCCGCCTGCCGCTCGGCTACGACACCAATGTCGCCGATACCGGCTTCACTCTCTCGGGCGGCCAGCGGCAGCGCATCGGTCTGGCACGGGCGCTCTACGGCTCGCCGCGCCTGATCGTGCTCGACGAGCCCAACGCCAACCTCGACGCCGAAGGCGAGCAGAGCCTGATTCGCGCCATTGCCGCGGCGCGCGAAAGCGGCGCCATCGTCGTGCTGATCGCGCATCGCCCCTCGGTGATGCAGGTCGTCGACAAGCTCCTCGTGCTGCGTGAGGGCCGCGTGCAGCAATTCGGCCCGCGCGCTGCCATCGCCGGCATGATCACGCCAAGTGGCCGGATCGAAATGGAGCCTCCCGCCAACACACCAGCCACACCGACCCCGATCCGTGAGGTGAAGGCATGACCGGACGTTCCCTGATCAAACGCCCTGAACAGCCCCTGGTCGTGCAGATCGATGCAGAGCTGCAGGATGAGCGCGTCCCGAGCCTGCGCAGCCTGGTCCTCGCCGGCGCTGCTGCGATCGGCGTCGGCTTCGGCGGTTTCGGCGCCTGGGCCGTCACTGCGCGGCTCGACAATGCCGCCGTCGCGAATGGCGTCGTCGCCGTCGACAGCAAGCGCAAGACGGTCAGCCACCTCGAAGGCGGCATCCTGAAGACCCTGCTGAAGGCAGAAGGTGAGCGCGTCACCAAGGACGAACCGCTGCTGCGGCTCGAGGACGCGCGCGCCCGCGCTGAATTGCAGCAATTGCAGGCCAAGCGCATCGGGCTGGAAGCAAAGCTCGCCCGCCTGCGCGCCGAACAGACGAGCGCGACCGATATCGCCTTCCCCGCCGACATTGCACGCATGGAAACGCCGATCGCACGTGAGGTGCTGCGGGCCGAGCAGACGTTCTTCAAGTCACGCAGCCAGGTCCAGGACGGCAAGATCCATATCCAGCAGCGCGTCATCGAGCAGCATCAGGCCGAAGCCGATGCACTGAAGGCCCAGATCGACGCCACCCTTCAGCAGCGCTCGCTCATCGACGAAGAGGTTCGGATCATGGCCGACCTCTACGAAAAGCGCTACGCCAAGCGCGGCCAGCTCGTCGAACTGCAGACCAAGCAGAGCGAACTCGTCGGCCGGGCGGGCGAGTTCGCCGCCCGCAAGGCCAAGGCCGAGCAGGCGGTGGCCGGGGCCAATCTGGAAATCCTTTCGATCAGTCTCGAACGGCAGAACGACATCGCGAGGGAGATCCAGGAATCCCAGCTCATGCTCTCCGAGGTCACCGAACGCATCGTGCAGGCCGAGGATGTGCTGCGCCGCCTGGTCGTGATCTCCCCGCAGGAGGGCATCGTCGCCAACATCCGGATGCGCACCGCTGGCAGCGTGATCGCCGCCGGCGAGGCGATCCTCGACATCGTGCCGGAACGCGAGCCGCTGATCGTGGAAGCGAAGGTCGATCCGCGCGACATCGATGCGGTCCGCGTCGGCGCCAACACACGCGTGCGCCTGACCGCCTTCAACTCCCGTCTGCTGCCGCCGATACAGGCGAAGGTGACCTATGTCGCGCCGGACCAGCTCATCGATGAGAAGACCGGCGCGGCCTACTTCATCGTGCGCGCCGAAATCGATCAGGAAAGCCTGCGCGACTACAAGGTTTCGCTGCATGCCGGCATGAACGCGGAGGTCATGATCGTCAATGGTGCGCGCCGGGCGATCGACTATCTGGTTTCGCCGTTCACCGACAGCTTCAACCGCGCCTTCCGCGAAGACTGACCCGCAGCGCAGCCCGGCGACATCGGTCGCTGCGCTGCTCATGCGGGTATTTCAATTTTGGAAATATATTCACAGTACACTCGAAGGAATTACCTTTATAAAATAAAGGCTAAACTGTGCTGCATCGCAAAATCGTCACAACAAAAGCCTTGCTGCAACGCACTACTTGAGTAATTCTTAGGTCGTCGAGCGACAGCATGACCTATGCGGAGCTGTCGGAACCGTTCCTGGACTTTCAATTCCGCGGCGCCGCCGCCGAACGACCAGGATCATCAGATCGCTATGGAGGTGCCGTATGGCGACGATCGAAGGAAGTGCATTCGACGACTTTTTGATTGGGAGTCGCTTCAGCGACGTAATTCTGGCCGGTGCTGGCCATGACATCGTCCATGGCGGCGATCAGGTCGACTCGCTCTTCGGCGAGGAAGGCAATGACCTACTCTTCGGTGATGGTGGCAATGATGCCCTGTTCGGCGGCGAGGGCGACGACACCCTCTTCGGCGGGCTCGGTGACGACGTCCTCTCCGGCGACGAAGGGAATGACTCCCTGTTCGGCGGCGAAGGCGACGATACGCTCATCGGCGGGGCCGGCGACGACATCCTGCGCGGCAATGCCGGCAACGATGTGCTGATCGGCGGCGAAGGCAACGACATCCTGCAAGGCGGACCTGGCGACGACATCCTTCAGGGTGGCGCCGGCAACGACGTCCTGCAGGGCGGCCAGGGCGCCGATATCCTCTATGGCGGCGCCGGTGACGACGTCCTGCAGGGCGGCGCTGGTGACGACATGCTGTTCGGCGGCGCCGGCAACGACACTCTGCACGGCGGCGCCGGCAGCGACGTCTTCGTCTTCGCCGGCGGTGGCGGCAACGACGTCGTCCTCGATTTCCATGCCGGCTCGGACATGCTGCAGATCGCGCAGGACATCAACGGCACGGGCGTGGCTTCGGCCGAGGACGTGGCGGCGCGCGCGACCACGGTCGGCGGCAACACCGTCATCGATCTCGGCAATGGCGACACCCTGACCCTCGTCGGCGTGAACGCCGAGGACGTGCAGGCCGATCCGCACTCCTACTTCTCGGTCGCCTGATCGACCTGACGCGCGTCCCGCCCGGCCGTGTTCGGGCGGGACGGCACACCCCAACGTCCTCCTGGAGCGCCCTTCGCGGGGCGCTCCAGACTCCCCAGTGCCGCAGGAACGCCTTCATGCTTTCACTTGCGCCCGCCCCTGTTGCGGTGACACCCCCGGCCCAGCTCGAACTCCATCGCCTCGGCGGCTCGGTCTTCCTGCTCTGCTGGACGCTCGAGGCTTCGCCCTTCGGCAAGCCGTCGATCGCGCTGACGGGAGGAGGCCGGCGCCTCGCGGCCGCATCGGTTTCGCTCGGCCTGCGTGACGGTCGCGAGCGGCTTGCAATCGCCTTCCGCTCCTCCGGCCACGACAGCATCGTCGCGACCCTTTCGGATCAGGGCCCGCAGGGTGACGTGACCGCCTCGTTCGACCCCGCGCTCGTCCATGGCCTCGCTGATCCCACAGAGATCCTGAAGGATCTCACGCCGCAAGCCCGGCTGACGCTGGCCAATGCGCTCGTGCGGGCCTGGCCGCCGCTGTTCGGCCTCTCCTCGATTCCCAACTACCTGTCCTTTCTGCGCCAGCTTCTGCTGACCATGTTCGCGAAGCCGGCCGCGATGCAGCCCACTGCGGCGCTGGTCGAAGGCCAATGGCTATTCGAGACCTTCGTGCCCGCCGATTTCGGCGCGTTGCGCACGGCGTCTCGCCTCGATGGCGCCGGCCTCACCCGCCTGGCTCTGAAGTCGCGCATCGGCGCCGCCGATCGCACCGGCAAGCGCGAGCTGCACCTCGTCATGGAGGAGCCGCCCGTTCGCGGCGGCGGATTGCTGATCCTTCAAAGCGATCGCTCCCTGGTCGTTCGCGCGCTGCCCGGTCGTCAGGTAGCGCCCTCGCTCGGTCGCTGGTGGGCCGGGAAGGCAGCGAGCCGCGACGGCCTGCGCAATTGGGTCGTCGAGCAGCTTGCCGGCCTGTCCGAGCAGGGGCGGCTGCTGGCGGTCGAGATGCAGCGGCGGGTTCCGCTGGCCATCCAGCACGTTCGCCGGAACGACGACCTCCCCGCTGCCGAGCTCGACCTTGCAGTCTGCAATCGCGCCGGCTTGCTGATCGGCGGCTGGCTGCGCGATCCCGACGATCTCCTGGAGGAGGTGCTGTTGCATCGCGGCGCCGGTGAACCGATCGCCATGCTCTCCCGCCTCCAGCGCTTCCCCGTGCGGCTGCCGACCGGTGCGGAAGGCGAAACGCGCGCCGCTACGGGCTTCGCCGCCTTCGCCTCAGACTACGCTGGCGGCGCGCCGGTGCTGCAGCCCCGCTGCGAGATCAAGCTGAAGTCCGGGACGACGCTGACGCTGCGCCCGGCGGTCCAGCCGGCCGACGCTGCGACGATCCGCGCCCGGACCCTCGCAGCGATCCCGCCGCAATATCTGACGGCCACAATGCTGGAGGAGACGCTCGCGCCGATCCTCGCCGCCTGTCAGGACGAATTGAGCGAAAGCCGTCCGGAACCCACCGTCAAGGAGTTTGGGCAGACTTGGGGCCGGCCGAAAGCCTCCGTGGTGATCCCGCTCTATCGCGTCTACGATTTCCTGCGCGTGCAGGTCGCCGCCTTCGCCGGTGATCCCTGGTTCGTCGAGAATGCCGAGCTGATCTATGTGCTCGATTCGCCCGAGCACGAGGCGGAAGTCGCGCATCTGCTCGGTGGGCTCCATCTCGCCTACGGCCTGCCGATGCGGCTCGTCGCGATGCGGCGCAATGGCGGCTTTTCGGCCGCCTGCAATGCCGGCACACGCCAGGCGCGCGGCGAGGCTCTGGCACTCGTCAATTCCGACGTGATCCCCAGTAGGAATGGCTGGCTGGCGGCGCTGATCGCCAAGCTCGACCGCCGCCGCAAGGTCGGGGCGGTCGGACCGAAGCTGCTCTACGATGACGGCTCGCTCCAGCATGCCGGGCTTTACTTCAAGCGCGACAGCAAAGGCGTCTGGCTCAACCATCATTACTTCAAGGGCATGCCGAGCAGCTATGCACCGGCCAATATCGAGCGCCCGGTGCCGGGCGTGACCGGCGCCTGCATCGTCATCGCGCGCGAGCTCTTCGACGAACTCGGCGGCTTCGACGAGAGCTATGTCATCGGCGACTACGAGGACAGCGACCTCTGCCTCAAGGTCCGGCGCGCCGGCTTCGGCATCCTCTATGCGCCGGATACGGCGCTCTATCACCTCGAGCGCCAGTCGATCTCCAAGAGCTCCGACTACACGCGCGGCGCCGCCTCCCAGCACAATGCCTGGCTCCAGACCCGGCGTTGGGACGCGCAGATCGATGCGCTGATGCAGGCCTTCGAGACCTCGGCGGCGGAGCCCGCGCTGCAAGAGCCCGCTCCGAGCGAGCCCAACCTTGTTCCCCGCTTCAGCTTCAGGAGAGCGACCGCGGCATGACGGCTATCACAGCCCTGAGACAGATCGCGCCGGAACCGGCGCCCGAGAACACCCCTGTCGGGCCGAAGCTCGACTGGCTGCTGGCTGCGCTGCAGACCAACCGGTTCATGCCGCACCCGCCACTGGACTCGATCTTTGTCGGCGATGGCGACTACCGCGCGATCGGCGCCGAGTTCCTCGGCCACTTCATCCGGATCGGCGGCTTGAAGCCGCATGAGCGCGTCTTCGACATCGGCTGCGGCATCGGCCGCATGGCCATTCCGCTGACGCAATATCTCGACTCCGAGCACGGCAGCTATGACGGCGTCGACCCGGTGATGGAGGGCATCCTCTGGTGCGCCCAGACGATCACCCCGGCCTATCCGCGTTTCCGCTTCCAGCGCCTCGACATCGCCCATCCGCTCTACAATCCGCAAGGCTCGCTGCCCGGCATCGAGGTCCGCTTCGGCTTCGCCAATGGCAGCTTCGATTTCGTGACGATGATCTCCGTCGCCACGCATCTGCCGCCTGACGAGCTCGTCGTCTATCTGCAGGAAGCCTCCCGGCTTCTGGCGCCCGGTGGCCGGCTCTTCCTCACCGCCTTCGCGATCGATGGCGCCGCCACGGGCCAGGAGCGCCTGTCGTTCAAGCGCTGGCAGGATGGCCCGGGCTGGTATGCCATCGACGAGGCGCCGCTCGCCGCCGCCGGCATTGATACGAGCTTCCTCCTGGAGCAGGCGGCACAGGCCGGTCTCGCCGTCGAGCCGCTGCGCCCGGGCCATTGGCGCGGCATCAGCGCAGCACATTATCAGGACGTGCTGATCGCGACGAAGCCGGGTAACCGCCGATGACCCGCCGCATCCTCGTCGTCGCGCACAACCATCCCGCGCTGCATCCGGGCGGCACCGAGATCTTCGCGCATGATCTCGCCGGCGCCTATCGCGAGCAGGGTTGCGAGGTGCTGTTCCTCGGCGCGACCAACGCGATCCATCGCCAGCCGCATCCCGGCACGGCGCTGCAATCCGTCGGCGACGACGTGGTGCTCTGGAGCGGCCATTTCGACCGCTTCCACATGAGTCAGATCGATCATTACGGCACGCTGCAGGATCTTGCGACGCTGCTCGGCGAGTTCCGGCCGGACGTGATCCATGTCCATCATCTCGTGCTGATCGGCGCCGAGTTCCTGACGCTGGCACGCCGGCTCCGGCCGGAAGCCACGATCGTGATGACGCTGCATGATTACTACCCGATCTGCCACCATGACGGGCTGATGGTGCGGCCCAGCGATCGCCAGCGCTGCTCGGGCGCCTCCCCTGCCAGCTGCCACGGCTGCTTCCCCGAGATCGGCTCCGATCGGTTCCTGCTGCGCGAGCGCTTCATCAAGACGCATCTCGCTGCCGTCGACCGCTTCGTCGCCCCGAGCCGCTTCCTGCGCCAGCGCTATGCCGATTGGGGTCTGCCGGCGGAGAAGATCGACGTCATCGCCAATGCCCGCCCGAGCCAGGAGCCGGCCGCACACCGGCCCGGCGACGGGCGCCGCACGAGCTTCGGCTATTTCGGCAATCTCAATCCCTGGAAAGGCGTTCTCCCGCTACTCCAGGCGGCGCAGCTGCTGCGCGCCGCCGGGGAACGGGAGTTCTCGCTGCGCATTCATGGCGGCGCGCCGTTCCAGAGCGAGGCCTTCACCACCGCTCTCGATGCGGCGCTTGCCGGCACCGAAGGCGTCGTCACCCATTGCGGTCCGTATCGCCGCGAGGAAGTACCGGCACTGATGGCCGAGGTCGACTGGGTCGTGATGCCCTCAATCTGGTGGGAGAACGCGCCCCTCGTCATCCAGGAGGCGTTCCAGCATCGCCGGCCGCTGATCGTCAGCAATATCGGCGGCATGGCCGAGATGGTCCGCGACGATGTCGACGGACTCCATGTCCGGCCAGGCGACCCGGCCGCACTCGCCCGCACGATGCGCCGGGCGATGGACGAGTACGGCCTCTGGCAGCGCCTCGTCGACGGCATTGCCGATCAGCCCTCGCTCGCCGAATGCGCCGGCCGTCACCTAACCCTCTTCGATAGCCTCAAGCTTGCGGAGGCCGCATGACGACAGCTCAGCAACAGGACAACGAAGTCCGCCTGCCGAACGTCAACCCGGCGAAGTTGAACGGACGGATCGACGCCCTCGACGGCAGCCGTCTGCATGGCTGGATCTGGGACGAGGCCCGTCCTGACGAAGCCATCACGGTGAAGCTCTATTGCGACGGCAAGCTCGCCAGCGAGATCAAAGCCGATCAGAGCCGCATCGACCTGCGCCGCAACGGCATCGGTGACGGCAAGCACGCCTTCTCGATGGATCTCGACGAGACGCTGGTCGCCGCGCGCGCGCGGCTCACCGTCGTCGGTGTTTCGCCGGCAACCGGTGCCGAACTGGAGCTGCGCCTGCCGGCAGCGGACGAGCTGGCAGCGGAAGCCGCAATTGCCGTGCCGCTCGCGCGATTCTTCGACAAGGTCGAAATGCTGATCGCGCTCAACCGGCGCAGCCAGCTTGCCCAGAAGGAGCTGAACGAAAAGCTCGACCGCATCGCAGCACGGCTCGAAGAGAACCATGCCCTGGCGGAGGCCACCAAGGCCGAGGCCGAGAGCCAGAGCGAGATCGTGCGCCGGCTCGGCGAGCTCGACGTCTTCCAGCTGCGCTTCGACGGCACGCTGCGCGCCTTCGACGACCGTCTGGTAGCGATCCGCAAGGAGGCGCGCGCGCCGCTCCGGCAGGTCACGCTCATCCTCGGCTTCCTGTCGGCGCTTGCCGCGGTGATGTCGTTCGTCACCCTCGCCGTGACGCTCTGGGGAGGCTGAGGCGATGAGCGAGGTCATCGTTCCCGAGAGGACTGCGGTCAGCCCGGCCCCGACCGTCGCCTGGACGCCGCTCGGCGAGAACGCCATCCTCGTCCGCAGCAGCTGCGACGCCATTCCGGCCAAGGTTCCGGTCGCGGTCGATGGCAATCCGCGCAACCGAGCCCAAACCATGGTGCTGAGCTGGCGCCGGCCCGGAGCCGAGGCTTCGGCAGGCACCGGCTTCCTCTGCCTGGCACCGGCGCCGGCCGTCGACAGCAGCGGGACCGGAGCGCTCCTGATCGGCCGGCCCGGTCGGCCGCTGCGGCTGATCCTGGCGCCGAAGCCGCAGCCGCTGCAGGTCTTCCTCTCCGAGCTCGCCGACGATGCCGGACAGGCCTTTCCAAGCGTCGTCGACGGCCTGCTCGAAGTGCTGCTGACCGGCGCGCCCAATCCGCGCCGCCTGCGCGCGGTCGCGATGCTGCTGCAGACCGTCGCCCGCCCCGGGGGCTTCGTCGAGGTGATGGGTTCGCTCGATGGCGATGGCATCTTCCTGCAGGGCTGGACCTCGCATTTCGCAGCTGGGCGGATCAAGCTTCTGATCGCCCATGGCGGCCTTTCCCCTGCCAATCTCGAGGCCGGAACCTTCGAGCGGGATGATCTCGGCGAAGGTGCCCGCGGCTTCTTCGGCCTGCTCGAGGATTGCCAGGCCCAGCAACCGGGTGAGATCGAGCGGCTCTATTTCCGCGGGAACGACGGCTGGCGGGCGCTCGAGGTCTACGAGCGCTACGTCCTGCTCGATCCCATCACCGTCCCGGGTCATCTGCGCGACGGGCTCCAGCGCGGAACCGCTCCCCAGGCCACCTCCGACAAGCTGCGGCGCGCCTCCCAGCGTTTCGACGGCCGCGACACGGTCTGCCTGCTGGAAGAGCCCGTGCGCGCCGGCATCGATTCCGTCACCATCATCGAGAACACCGGGGTCCTTATCATCGGCTGGCTCTTCGATCCGGAACGCCGGGTCGACGGGGTGACGCTGCGCAGCGGCAGCCAGTCCTGTGCCGTCGACCGGCTCTGGACGCGTGTGCAGCGGCCGGACGTCACGGCGGCCTTCATGGAGGACCCGCGCTTCGGCCCGGCCCTCGCCTCGCGCCGCAACAGCCATGGCTTCATCGTCTTCGCGCCCAAGCTCGTGCCGGAGCCCGGACAGCCACTCCACCTCGCTTTCGAGGTCCAGGGCACCGGCCCTGCCTTTCTGCCGCTCGAACCCAATCGCGGCCAGGCCCGCCGGGCGCTGGAGCGCATCCTCGGCCTGCTCGACCCGCGTTCCTCGACAGCGAACGCCGTCGTCGAGCGCCAGATCGCGCCGGCCCTGCAGGCGGCCGAGATCGCGCCGCCGCGCGCCGTCGAAAACCTCGATGTCGGCCCCTTCGATCCGGAAGCCCCGCTCGGCCTCGTCATCGGCTTCGATCACCGCCACCGCGAAATTTCGGCGTTGTTTGCACTGATGGCGATGGACCCGGAGGTCAGGCCGCTGCCGATCGTGCTGGCGGCACCGTCCGAAAGCTTCGACCGCGTCGGCGCCGAAGCCCGCCGGCTGGCCCGCTTCTACGGGCTCTCGGTGCGCCTCGTCGCCGTCGAAGGCGTCGAGGATGCCTGCGATGCGCTGGAGGCCGGTGTCCGCGCCTGTCGCTTCCAGACGGTCGCGCTGCTCTCGGGCGCGGCGCAGATCCGCATGCCCGGCTGGCTCGGCCGGCTCGAACGCGCCTATCGCGCCCGCGGCGGCCAATGCGTCGCGAGCCCGACCCTGTTGTTCGAGGACGATTCGATCCGCTGGGCCGGCGCCTGGCTGGAGGGCGAGGGTACGAGCCGGCGCATCGCCAACCGTTTCGTCGGCTACCCGCTGGAGGCGGTCGGCAATCTCGGCCCGATGGAGGTCGCTGCCGGCGCAAGCGAATGCTGCGTGCTCTCGCGTGCCGCCTTCGTCGAGGTCGGCGGCTTTGCGCGCAACTACTTCACCACGGCGGAGAAAGGTCTCGATCTCTGCCTCAAGCTCAGGATGGCGGGCTCCCCCTCGCTCTGGGTGCCGGATGTCGAGGTCTACGCGGTCGATGACGCCGAGATAGCCTCGCCCCATCTCGGCGCGCTCGCCCAGCTCGCGGACCGGACCAGCTTCGACCGGCGCTGGGCGCTCGCCATCTCCAACATGAAAGGCTGAGGATGCGGGTTCTCGTCATATCGCACGGCCATCCGTCGCTTTCGCTCGGCGGGGCGGAGATGGCGTCCTACAACCTGCACAAGGGGCTGCAGACGGGCGAGGGTGTCGATTCCCATTACCTCGCCCGCGTCGGTGCACCGACCCCGCGCCATGCCGGCACCGCGCTGATGAGCCTGCGCCAGCGCGGCGGGGAACTGCTCTACTACGCCGAGGATTACGACCACTTCCTGATCTCCAACCGCGCGACGGAGGAGATCGAGCGCGACTTCGTGCGCGTTCTGCACGATCTGAAGCCGGATGTGGTGCATTTCCACCATTTCATCGGGCTCGGGCTCGAATGCCTGTTCGCGGTGCGCGACGCGCTGCCGGATACGCTGATCGTCGTGACTTTCCACGAATATCTCAGCATCTGCCATCACCACGGCCAGATGGTGAAGACCGGCGCCTTCAAGCTCTGCTACCGGGCCTCGCCGACCGACTGCAACGCCTGCTTCCCCGAGATCTCGCCGGCGCGCTTCCTGGCGCGCGAGACCTTCATCAAGGGCATGCTCGGCCTCGCCGACCATTTCGTCTCGCCGAGCCGCTTCCTCGCCGACCGCTATGTCGACTGGGGGCTCAGCGAGGAGCGCTTCTCGGTGATCGAGAACGGCATCGACGTGGCCAGCACCGCGCCGCCGCGTCCCCTGCCCGAGGGCAAGGCGCGGCGCTCCCGCTTCGCCTATTTCGGCCAGCTTACGCCCTATAAGGGTGCCGATGTGCTGATCGACGCAGTAACGCGCATCCCGGACTCCGTCTGGGACGAGGATGCGATCCTGCTGGTCTATGGCGGCAATCTTGAACGCCAGCCGAAAGCCTATCAGGACAAGTTCGCCAAGCTGGTCGAGAGCGCCGGCCGGCGCGTGCGCTTCTGCGGTGCCTTCCAGAACCACGAGATGCCGAACCTGATGCGCTCGGTCGACTGGGTGGTAATGCCCTCGGTCTGGTGGGAGAACTCACCCATCGTGATCCAGGAGGCGTTCTTCCACGGCCGCCCGATCCTGGCGAGCAATCTCGGCGGCATGGCCGAGAAGATCACCGACGAGGTCGACGGCCTGCATTTCCGCTCCGGCAGCCCGGAAGACCTTGTCGACTGCATGGTGCGCGCCCTGACCGAACCCAAGCTCTGGGACCGCCTGCGCGGGGGCATCAAGCGGCCGATGAGCCATCGCGAATGTGCACAGACGCATCTCGACCTCTATCGCCGCCTCCTGGCCGAACGCAGCCAGCCTGCGCCCACGCGGCAAGACCCCGCCGCGATGATCGCCTGAAGCCATAACAAGATAACAGGGGAGACCTGACATGGCCCGCATCCTCGTCATCAGCCCGTCGGGAGAGGTCTACGACCACGACAATGTGCGCTGGTATCGCTATGCCGACCTGCAGAGCCACATCGATCACTACCACAACATCGGCGACGCCTTCGTCTTCGATTCCTCGCTGAAGCTGCTCAACTTCGAGAAGCTCGACGAGTTGCCGATCGCGCATGTCGATCCGGCGAGGATCGATCGACTCAATGCCGAGTACGACTACGTCTTCCTGCGCGGCTCGAACTACATCCATGCGCAGATGAACTGGTCGAAGGCGGCGGAGGTGCTGCGCCGGCTCAAGCTGCCGGTCATCGCCTTCGGCATCGGCGCGCAGGCGCCGGTCAGCGGCAAGCTGGAACTGAGCGAGGACACCAAGACCGTCCTGAAGCTCATTTCGGACTCCACCGCCTCGCTCGGCGTGCGCGGCGCTTACTCCGCCGAGGTGCTGAACGATCTCGGCATCCACAATGTCCGGATCATCGGCTGCCCGACAGCGTTCCGGAACAACAGCCCCGATCTCGCCATCCGCCTGCCCGCGCTCGACCAGGTCAAGAACGTCGGCGTCACGCTGCGGCGCGAGGTCTCCAAGACCTATGCGCAGGACATCAAGCGCTACCTCACCTTCCACCGCGATCTGGTGAAGGCGATGGCGGATCGTTTCGAGGTCACGCTGATGTCGCAGGGCGAGGTCGAGGAGAAGAAGCTCGCCCTCGGCACGCCCGAGCAGAAGGAGGCGGCCATGGCGTCGCTGCGCGACAATGCCTGGGCGCGCGACTGGTACATCGATGAGCAGGTCTCGGGTCTTTATCAGAGCCGCATGTTCTATTCCGACATCGTCGCGGAATATGAGCGGCTGGTGCGCGGGCTCGATCTCGTCCTCGGCTACCGGCTGCACGGCAATCTGATGGCGCTCGCCAACGGCACGCCCTCGATCTACTTCACCTATGACAGCCGCACCGTCGAGTTCGCGGACACGTTCAAGATCCCGAGCGTCGACGTCTTCTCCGGCAAGGACTTCCGGCTGGAGGAATACTGGGATCAGGCGCGCTTCGATCGCTTCAACACGGCCTATGCGCAGGTCTACGGGCAGATGCGCGACTTCCTGGTCGAGAACCGCGTCGACAACAAGATGGTGGGCCGGGCGGCCGCGGAGCCGCAGCGGAAGGTGGCATGAGGAACGGCCGAATCCTCCTGCGCATCGCGCCGCTGCTTGCGGCGCTGCTGCCCGCCTCGCTCGCCGGTGCCGCGGAAGGCTCACGCTACCGCCTGGAACTCGCGCCCGGAGCTCAGGAGGAAACGGTCTTCGACTGGTCGAAGGAGCACTGCCAGGAGTGGCATATCCCGGACGCGCCGTTGCGCGCCTTCCGCGACGACAAGGGCGAGGTCGTCGCCTTCGCCAGTCATTACCGCAACCGGCCCCTGATCGGCTCAGGCCTGGACCGGATCAAGACCACCTGCTCGATCTCCTTCGAGGCCAAGAACAGCGCGGACCCCAGCCAGTTCAGCGACATGAGCTGGATCGCCGCGACCTGGACGAAGAACGGCCGCGACATCTACGCCCTGATGCACGACGAGTATCACGCCGACCGTCATCCGGGCGCCTGCCAGTTCAAGGACGGCATGGCCTGCTGGTACAATGTCGTGACAGCCGCGCGCTCGCGCGACGGCGGCCAGAGCTTCAAGGTTGACGATCCGCCGGCGGTGGTCGCGGCGCCTGCCTTCAAGCAGGAGGTCGGACAGGGCCGGCACCGCGGCTTCTTCAACCCGTCGAACATCATCGAGAAGGATGGCGCCTGGTATGCGCTGATCGCGACGACCGGCGGCGAGGGGCAGAGGGGCGGCACCTGCCTCTATCGCACCACCGACATCAGCGATCCGAAAGCCTGGCGCGCCTTCGACGGGCAGGATTTCACCGTGCGCGCCGTCGATCCCTATCGCGAGGATGCCGCGCAGGCGAAGCCCTGCCAGCCGCTCAAGGTGCTGCCGACGGTCGTCGGCTCGATCACGCGCCATGAGGCGAGCGGGCTATGGCTCGCCATCTTCCATCTCGGCCCCGACCCCAAGCAGGGCATCGCGGGCGGGCGTGTCGCCTATAGCTGGTCGAAGGATCTGATCAAGTGGGCGCCGCTGCAGACGCTCCTCACCCATCCGACGATGTGGAGCAAGGATTGCGGCGACCGTGAGCGCTACGCCTATGGCGCCGTCGCCGACCCCGCCTCGCCCTCGCGCAACTTCGAGACGACGGGCGATGAAGCCTATCTGTTCATGACCAAGATGCACGTCGCCAACTGCAAGATGGGGCCGCAACGCGACCTTGTCCGCATCAAGGTCCGCATCGTGAAGGAAACGCCATGAATGCGAATGCCCCCTCACACCAATTCGCCGCGAGCCGGGCTGTGCAGACCATGAAGATCCTGCGCGCCAGCACGCGGGAGGTCGTCGTCCTTGTCGCCCGGGAGCCGGGCGGAGCCTGGCCCTCCCTGCGCCTCCTGCTCGACGGGGAGGACTATGCAACGATCCACCCCGGCGCCCTCATCGCCGGCGATGCGACGGTGGCGGAAATCGCCATTCCCCTGCCCGCTCTTCCCGAGACGCGGCTGCGCGCGATCGCGGTCGCCGATGCCAGGACCGGCGCTCTCGCTCCCGGCTCGCAGTTGCGCCCCGTTGCCACGGCGAAAGCGTTGCGCGCGCTGGTGATCTATCCGGCGGGAGAGGTCTACGACCACGACAAGGTGCGCTGGTATCGCGCGCCGCTGGAGAAGCTGCTCTCCGACTATTTCAACATCGGCGACATGATCGTCTTCGACTCGACGCTGAAGCTGCTGCGCTACGCGCATCTCGAGCCGATGAAGATCATGAATCCGACCGAGGTCGACATCGAGCGCTATGCCAGCGAGTTCGACTTCGTCTTCGTGCGCGGCTCGAACTTCATCCATGAGAAGATGGAGTGGTTCCGCGCCGTCGAGGTGCTGGAGAAGGTCAAGCTGCCGGTCTACGCCATCGGCGTCGGCGCGCAGGCCAGCCAGAACCGCGCGATCGAATTGCCCGAGAGTTCGAAGCGCTTCTGGCAGATCGTCGCCGATCGCTGCGCCGCCATCGGCGTGCGCGGCACCTTCAGCGCCGAGACTCTACGCCGCAACGGCGTCGGCAATGTCGAGGTCGTCGGCTGTCCCTCGATCTTCCGCACCTGCAACCGCGATCTCCAGATCCGGGTGCCGGACCAGCGCGCGATCCGGAAGGTCGCCTTCAGCCTGCGCCGCGAGGCCGACAAGAGCTACACGGTCGACCCCGAGGCCTATCTGCGCAACCAGCGCGCCGCCCTGCTCAAAGTCGACGGCCAGAGCGAGATGGTGATGTCCTCGCATGGCGAGCAGGAGGAGAAGGCGTTCTTCCTGCGCGACGAGGCGGCCAAGGAAAAGGCCATCGCCGAATTCGTGAAGACCGGATGGTGGGACGGGCCGAACGATACGCGGATGCGCGATATCTACGAGCGCCGGATGTTCAGCTTCTTCGACGTCGAGGACTACGATCGCTTTTCGCAAAGCGTCGACCTCGCGGTGGGCTACCGCGTTCACGGCGTGCTGCCGGCCGTCGCTCACGGCGTGCCGGGCGTGCTCGTCGCCTACGACACGCGCAGCCAGGAACTGGCCGAGACGCTGAAGATCCCGGTCGTACCGGAGGAGGCGCTGGCTGAGGGTGGCTGGCGCGCGGTCTATCGCGAGGCGGCGCTCAACGGGCTCGCCAAATCCTACGCCGCCTCCTACGACCGGATGCGCGCTTTCCTCGACCGCAACGGCGTCCCGCACCGGATGTGACCGCAGGAGCCGCGGGATGAAAAAGGTCGCCGTGGTGACGATGCAGTATAACGAGGCGTTCTACGTCTCGCGCTGGATCGATTACTACTCCGGGCTCGTCGGCCGCGAGAACCTCTATGTCATCGATCACGACAGCGACGCGGAGATTCGCGAGACGCTGCAGGGCGTCAGCGTCGTGCGCTATCCCCGCTCGGCGCTCGACGATCAGGAGCGCGCGCGCTTCGTCTCGAAATTCGTCGGCGCCCTGCTCGAGCTCTATGAGACGGTGATCTATTCGGATTGCGACGAGTTCATCAGCCACGACCCGCGCCGTTTCGAGAGCTTCGGCGATTGGCTTGACGCCACCGATTTCGAGCACGCGACCTGCATCGGCTTCAACGTGACGCCGATGCTGCAGGAGGAGAACGCGGCGCTGCTCGACGGGCCGATCCTGCGCCAGCGCGGCCATGTCCGCTTCGTCTCGCCGATGTGCAAAACGCTGATCGTGCGCAAGCCCGTCCGCTGGGGCGGCGGCTTCCACCACGCCAACCGCCCACCGCACTTTCCCGGCGCCTATCTGTTCCACCTCAAATACGCCGATCTGGGCGAGCGTGTGTACCGGCAATCGCTGACGCGCGGGCTCGACTTTACCCAGGTCGACCAGGGCCACCACCAGCGCAGCAGCGACCTCGACCTGCTCAACCTCTATTGCAGCTTCGACCGGCTCGAACGCCGCGACTGGGACGACGATGCGATCGCGCGCTATTGCCAAAGCTTCGTCGAAGGCATCAAGCCCTCGGAGCGTGGCGGTGAGGTCGGCACGATGTATGTGGCGCCGCTCAATATCGCCGGCACGGAAGCATGGCGCCTGCCCGACAGTTTCCGCGGACTGTTCTGAGCAGTTCGCCACCGCCTGGGTCAAACTCAGGCAACGGCATGGCCTGAAGCCGGAGGTCCATGGCCGGCCTGTGCGGCATGGAGGCTGCGATAGCGCCCATCCTTGCGGGTGAGGAGCTGGGCGTGGCTGCCCTGCTCGACGACATCGCCGTTCTCGACCACCACGATCCGGTCGGCATTGGCGATCGTCGCGAGTCGATGGGCGATGACCAGCGTCGTGCGGCCCTGCGAGAGTTCCGCCAGCGATTGCTGGATCGCCTTCTCGGTCTCGGTGTCGAGCGCCGAGGTCGCCTCGTCAAGGATTAGGATCGGCGGATTCTTCAGGAAGATGCGGGCGATGGCGAGGCGCTGCTTCTGCCCACCCGAGAGCTTGACGCCGCGCTCGCCGATCACCGTGTCGAGCCCTTGCGGCAGCGCCGCGATGACGCCGTCGAGCCGGGCGCGCCGCGCTGCCTCGACGATCTCCTCCTCGGTCGCATCGAGGCGGCCATAGGCGATGTTGTCGCGGATGGTGCCGGCGAAGAGGAAGACGTCCTGCTGGACGATGCCGATATTCGAGCGCAGCGACTTCAACGTCATGTCGCGGATGTCGATGCCGTCGATCAGGATCGCGCCGCCCGTGACCTCGTAGAAGCGCGGCAGCAGCGAGCAGATCGTGGTCTTGCCGGCGCCGGACGGCCCGACGAAGGCGATCGTTTCGCCGGCTTTGATATCGAGGTTGAGGCCGTCGAAGATCGACCTTCCCGCGCTGTAGCCGAAGCGGACACCGCGATAGGCGATGTCGCCCCCCAGCCGCTCGACCGCGCGGGCATTGGGCCTGTCGGCGACGTCGGGGCGCGTCGCCAGGAAAGCGAGATAGCGCTGGAAGCCGGCGATGCCCTTCGGATAGCTCTCGATGACCGCGTTGATCTTGTCGACCGGGCGGAAGAAGACATTGACCAGCAGCAGGAACCCGATGAAGCCCCCCGCCGACAATTCGCCGCGCACCACGAACCAGCCGCCCGCCAGCATCACCACGACCTGCACGAAGCGCATCGAGAGATAGGACAGCGAGGTCGAGGCGGCCATCAGCTTGTAGGCCTGGAGCTTGGTATCGCGGTAGTGGCGGTTGCTCTCGGCGAAGAGCCGGCGCTCATGGTCCTCGTTGGCGAAAGCCTGCACGACGCGGATGCCGCCGACATTCTCCTCGATGCGAGCGTTGAAATCCCCGACGCGGCCGTAGAGCGCATGCCAGTTCGTGGTCATCCGGCTGCCGTAGCGGATGGTGACGAAGGCCGTCAGCGGAACCACCAGCGCCGTGACGACTGCAAGCGGAACATGGACCCACAGCATCAACGCGAAGGCGCCGATCAGGGTCATGATCGCGATGAACAGATCTTCCGGGCCGTGATGGGCGACCTCGCCGATCTCCTCGAGATCCTTGGTCAGCCGGGCGACGAGATGGCCGGTCTTCTGGTTGTCGAAGAAGCCGAAGGAGAGTTTCTGCAGATGGTCGAAGGCCTTGGCCCGCATCTCGGTCTCGATGCCGATGCCAAGCATATGGCCCCAATAGGTCACGATGACCTGCAGCCCCGCGCTGACCAGATAGGCGACGAAGAGACCGGCAGCCGCGAGGGCGATCATGCCGATCTCGCCGGTCGGCAGCAGCCGGTCAATGAACAGCGTCACAGCGACTGGAAAGGCGAGCTCCAGCAGGCCGGCCGCGACCGCGCTGCAGAAGTCCAGCAAGAACAGGCCGCGATGCGGCCGGTAATAGGCGGCGAACCGCTTGATCAGATCCATATCGGTCTCCGCGGCGACCGCTCTCAGGCTGGAAGAGCGATCGGGCGCTGCGTCTGTGGATGGGCGATGACGCTCATCTCGATGCCATAGATGCGGGCGAGCTGCTGCGAGGTCATGATGTCCTCCGGCGTTCCCCTGACGATCATCTTGCCGGAGTGCAGCGCGATGATCTCGTCGCAGAACCGTGCCGCCATATTGACGTCGTGCAGCACGACGATGACACCGAGCCCCTTATCCGCGGACAGCCGGTGCACCAGCGAGAGCACCTCGATCTGGTGAGCGATATCGAGCGCGGAGGTCGGCTCATCGAGCAGCAGGCACTCGGCGTCCTGTGCGACGAGCATCGCCAGCCAGACGCGCTGGCGCTCGCCACCGGACAGCGTATCGACCAGCCGGTCGGCAAAACACTCGACATCGGTCAGCGCCATGGCCTCGGCCACTTTCTCGCGGTCCCTCGCGCCGAAACGGCCGAGCGCGCCATGCCAGGGATAGCGGCCGAGTGCGACGAGCTCCTTGACGAGAAGGCCGGACGAGGGCGGCGTCTGCTGCGGCAGATACGCGACCTTGCGCGCGAAGGCCCGGCCGTTCCAAGCGTCGAGTGCCTTGCCTTCGAAGTGAATCGTCCCGGCCGAGGGGGCTTGCTGGCGGGCGAGCAGCTTGAGCAAGGTCGACTTGCCCGAACCGTTATGGCCGATCAGCCCGATCACGCGCCGCGTCGGCAGCGAGAAGGTGAGCGGTTCGAGCAGCACGCGGCCCGGCACCCCGAAGGTCACGCCGTCGAGTTCGAAGAGATCGCCCTGACCGTCTGCAAACGGGCCAGCCCCAGCCATCGAAAGAGCCTTCGCCGCCAGAACGTCATCACCGGGCGGAAATGCGGAAGCTTTGCTCTCCATGATCGAACTCGCCTTCGGGATCATCGGTTTTCAGCCACGGTCGCCTCGCCCTACATCGCCCCGGCTCATGGCGAAAGTAGAGTTGTTCCGTCTCGGAAAGCCATCGGGCTCGCGCCCGGCTCAGAGGCCTCCGACAGATTGACCGCCTCAACCCATCGACACGGACCTGAAGCTGCTCGCCTCCTTCACGGCCTACGACCTGAAGACGACCAAAGACACCCGCCCGCAGCTGATCGGCAAGACGCCGATCGTCGTCCCGGAAGTCATGGCCTCCGCCTGGCTCGACTACACGGTACCCGAAGGCGTCTTCAAAGGGCTGGGGCATGGCGGTCAACGTCACCAACCTCTTCGACAAGACCTATGTGAAGAGCTGTAACGGCTATTCCGGCTGCGGCTATGGCGATGCCCGCACCGTCACCGTCTCGGCGAACTACCGCTGGTAAGGGCGCTTTCCGTCATGACAGAAGGCCGCAGCCACACGCCCCGGCCTTCGGCTGTGCTAGATGCTGATTTTGCACGGAACCACGCCGTCATCCCGGGCTTGACCCGGGATCCATGCCAGAGCGCTTCCGAGAAATCGTCAGGCATGGATCCCGGATCTCCGCGGAGTTTATCCTTGGGCCGATCGAAGATCGGACCCGAGGGCTGCGTCCGGGATGACATTCGTTTCAATAGAAGCGCGACAAGCGCTAGACCCGGATACATGATCGGCACCCCGCCTTTCCCGACACGACGCGGCGCATTGGCGCTTCTCGCCGCCAGCCTCCCGCTGCCGGCCGAGGCTGCGGGCTTGCGCGTCGCAACCGTCGACTGGTCGGTGCTGGAGACTTTGCTTGCGCTCGGAGTCCCGCCGATCGCCGCACCGGAGCTGCGCCAATTCCGCGAGGTCGCGATCGAGCCCGCCGTTCCCACAAGCGTCACCGATCTCGGCCTGCGCGGCACGATCAATTTCGAATTGCTGCTGCTGTCACGGCCGGAGCTGATCTTCTCGTCGAGCTTCTATGTCGGCTCCGAGCCGCGGCTGCGCCGGATCGCGCCGGTCGAAAGCTTCTCGATCTATGCGCCCGGCCGCTTGCCCTATGAGCCGGTGGTCGCGATGACCCGAAGTATCGGCGAGCGCCTCGGCATCGCCGTGACGGCCGAGCGCTACATCGCCGACACCGAGACGGAATTTGCGAGCCTGCGCGAAAGGTTGAAGCCGCTGGGCGCGCGTCCGGTGATCCCGGTCAACCTCGGCGATGCCCGGCATTTCCGTGTTTTCGGCGATGACAGCATGTTCGGCGAGGTGCTGCGGCGGCTCGGCCTCGCCAATGCCTGGACGGAGCGTACGGACTATTCCGCCATGGCCCCGATCGGGCTTGAAGCGCTCGTTCGTGTCCCGGACGCCTTCATCGCGCTGATCCCGCCGGTGCCTCCCGACGCCATGCCGACCCTCGCGGGCAGCGCCTTCTGGAATGCCCTGCCCAATCTGCGCAAAGGCCGGCTCCTGCAGCTCGGCTCGATCAACCCCTATGGCGGTCTGCCCGCGGCGCGCCGTTTCGCGCGATTGCTGACCGACGCCCTGCTCGCGGCGGAGACGGCCCGTGGCTGAGGCGGTCCGCGCGATACGGCTACCACCGGGCAGGCACCCGGGCGCCTGGCTTCTCGCGACGCTGACGGCGGCAGCCCTTTTCTTGGCGGTCGTCGTAACGCGCCCGTCCCTGCAGGCCTCGTCCGAACTCGCCCGGACGCTCGAAAGCATCCTGCTCCGGCAGAGCCTGATGCCGCGCGCCGCAACCGCGCTGATCTGCGGTGCGGCGCTCGGGCTCGCCGGCATGCTGCTGCAGCGTGTGCTGCGCAACCCGATCGCCGACGCTTCGACGCTCGGCATCGCCTCCGGCGCGCAACTCGCACTCACTGCAGCGACGGCCTATGCCCCGGCCCTGATTGCATTCTCGCGCGAAGGCGTCGCGCTTGTCGGCGCCATCGCCGCGGTCGCTCTCGTCCTCGGCCTGAGCTGGCGGCGCGGGCTCGATCCGATGACGGTGGTCCTGTCGGGCATGGTCGTCTCGCTCGTCGCGGCGGCAGCCAGCGCGACCGTCATTCTCGCCAAGGGCGAGTATGTGCTGTCGCTGTTCATCTGGGGCGCGGGCTCGCTCAACCAGCAGAGCTGGGATGCCGCTCTGGCGCTCGGCCCACGCCTCATGCTGAGCGCATTTGCCGCCGCATTGCTGTTGCGGCCTCTCACCCTACTCGGCCTCGACGAGGATATGGCACGCAGCCTCGGCCTCGCCCTTCATGCGACACGCCTTGCCGTTCTCGGCATCGCCGTCTGGCTGGCGGCGAGCGTCACCGCCGAGGTTGGCGTGATCGGCTTCGTCGGCCTCGCCGCGCCAGCTCTGGCGCGCGAACTCGGCGCCCGCACGCCGCGGCAGATGCTGCTGGCGGCACCAGCGTTCGGGGCCTTGCTGCTCTCGATCACCGACAGCACGGTGCAGTTGCTCGGCTCCGGCTTCAACGATCTCGCGCCGACAGGCGCCGCGACCGCCCTGTTCGGCGGCCCGTTGCTGCTGTGGCTGATGCGACGGGTTCCGCCGGCCTTGCCGCCGCAGGCGACCGATCCTGTCTGGCTCAACAACCGGGCGGCACGCTCGCTGCGGGCGCTCATTCCGCTCGCCGCCATCATGGCACTCGTCGCTGCGCTCGGTCTCGTGCTCGGACGCGGACCGCAGGGATGGGAGTTGGCGACGGGTCCTCTCTTCTGGGATCTGTTGCCATTCCGCGGTCCGCGCCTCGTTGCGGCGGGATCGGCCGGCGTCCTGCTCGGCGCCGCCGGTTGCCTGATGCAGCGCCTCACCGCCAACCCTCTCGCCGGCCCCGAAGTGCTCGGTGTCAGCGCCGCTGGCGGCGTCGGGTTGCTGCTGGCACTCACGTTCCTGCCGGCGAGCCCCTTTGCGATGCTGGCTGGCATCGCCGGCGGCTCGCTCGCAGTGCTCTTCGTCATGCTGCTGTTCGCCGCCAGCCCGGGCGTCGGGCCGCAGCGCCTGCTGCTTGCCGGCATCGCCATGGGCGCGCTCTGCATGGCGGTGGTCTCGACCGCACTCGCCCAGGGCGATCTGCGCGCCTATATGCTGCTGGTCTGGCTCTCAGGCTCGACCAACCGCGCTGGCGAGATCGAGGCCTGGACCGGCCTTATCGCCTGCGTCCTGCTGATCGCCCCTCTCCTGCTCGCGGTGCGCTGGCTCGATCTGCTGCCGTTCGGGGATGCCACCAGCCGCAGCCTCGGCCTCGCCGTCGAGCGCACCCGGCTCTGCCTTGCCGCCCTTGCCGCGCTGATGACGGCGGTAGCCTCGCTGCTGGTCGGCCCCTTGAGCCTGATCGGGCTCATCGCCCCGCATCTTGCCCGGCTCGCCGGATTTGCCCGCAGTCGCGACCAGCTCCTGGCCTCCGTCCTGATCGGCTGCGCCGTGATGATCGTCGCGGATTGGCTCTCGCGCATCGTCGCTTTTCCGTATCAGGTGCCGGTCGGGCTGTTCGCCGCGCTGATCGGCGGCCCCTACCTGATCTGGCTGCTGAACCGCGGCGGAAGCCGAAACGGCTGATGCGAGACGGAGGTAAGGGGCGGCCGTCAGGCCGCCTTCTTGCCCGCGTCGAACGGGATTTCGATATCGACGGCCAGTGTCGAGACCTGGGCGCCGCGTTCCATGCGGACGCTGACCTTCTCGTCATCGACCTGCATGTGCTTCGAGATTGCGCGCAGGATTTCGTCCCGGAGCTTGGTGACGAGGTCCGAATCGCCGACCGCGGCGCGCTCATGCGCGAGCAACACCTGCAGCCGCTCGCGCGCCGCGGGGGCCGAACGAGGGCGGGAGAAAAGACGAAGCAGGTTCATGCTCATGCCGCCTTCCTTCCGAAGATCTTGCCGAAGAAGCCGCGCTTCTCGCCGGGGACGGTGACCGGCAGGGCCTCGCCCTTGAGCCGGCGCACGGCGTCGAAATAGGCGATCGCCGGCGCGCTGCGCTCATCCGCCAGCGTGACCGGCGAGCCGACATTGGAGGCCCGCAGCACGTCCATGCTTTCCGGCACGATCCCCAGCAGCGGGATCGACAGGATTTCGAGGACGTCGTCCACCTTCAGCATGTCGCCGCGCTCGGCGCGGGCGGGGTCGTAGCGGGTGAGGAGGAGGTGCTTCTCGATTCGCTCGCCGCTCTCGGCCTTCAGCGTCTTGGAATCGAGCAGGCCGATGATGCGATCGGAATCGCGCACCGAGGAGACTTCCGGATTGGTCACGACGATCGCGATGTCGGCATGGCGCATCGCCAGCGTCGCGCCGCGCTCGATGCCGGCCGGGCTGTCGCAGATCACCCAGTCGAACGAGGTCTTGAGAGCGCCGATGACCGCCGCAACGCCCTCGGCCGTCAGGTTGTCCTTGTCGCGCGTCTGCGAGGCCGGCAGCAGGTAGAGCGTCTCCAGCCGCTTGTCGCGGATCAGCGCCTGCGTCAGCTTCGCCTCGCCCTGGATCACGTTGACGAGGTCGTAGACCACGCGCCGTTCCGCCCCCATGACGAGGTCGAGATTGCGCAGGCCGACGTCGAAGTCGACCACCACGACCTTCTCGCCACCGCGGGCGAGAGCCGCCCCCAATGCCGCCGAGGAGGTCGTCTTGCCGACGCCGCCCTTCCCCGATGTGACCACGATGACCTTGCCCATTGACCTCTCCTGTTGCTGTGGACGCGCCCTCGGTTCAGGCGAGTGATCCGACCTTGAAAGTGTCGCCTTCCAGCCAGAACTGGACGGCCTTGCCGCGCAGGCCCGGCTCCAAATCCTCGGCCGTCTTGTAGTAGCCGTCGATGGCGACGAGCTCGGCCTCGAGCTTCCGGCAGAAGATGCGCGCCTCCGCATTGCCGATCGTCCCGGCCATGGCCCGGCCGCGCAGCGTGCCGTAGACATGGATCGAGCCACCCGCGATGACCTCCGCACCCGATGCGACCGAGCCGACGATCGTTACATCGCCCTCGGCGAAGATCACCGACTGCCCCGAACGAACGGGCTGGGTCACGACCAGCGAAGGCGACGCCTTCGGTACCGCCATGGCCGGCGGTGCGACGCTTTCGGGAGCCTGTGGCTTGCCGTCCGCTTCCGCGGCCGGCGCTTCGATATCCGAGGTCGGGCGGCCATCGGCCATGGCCGGCGGCAGATCCGTTCCGAGCAGCGAGGGGCGCGCCCCCTCGATACCCATGATCCGCACATTGCGCGCGCCGAGCCGGTCGATCAGATCGCGCAGCTGCGGCCGGTCGATGTCGAGGCCGGTGATGTCGAGAACCACGGGCCGGCGCATGAAGAAGCCGGTCGAGCGCGAGGCCAGGTCATCGAGCCGGACCAGCCAATCCTCGAAGGGAAGCTCGGGTGTCAGGGCCAGCGCAAGGAAGCTGCGGCCCTTGAGACGAATGGGTCGGGATTGGGTTAACACGCCGGTCATCTTGGTAAATTTTCGGTTGCTTCGGTGTATCGAGCGTATGGTTAACAAGCGGTAAACCGGCGCCGCTTATCCACGCGAAGAAGCCGGCGTCGTTCGCCGGCCGGACCGAGCATTCAGGGTGTGTGGAGCGCCTGTGCCGGGCTTCGCGGCATGCGAAAACCCGGCCAAATCGGCTACGGCAGGTGCACAGGAGAACTCCGGCTATTCGGCCGGAGCAGCCTTTTCCGATGCCGAGCCTTGAGCGAGGAAATAGAACGCCAGCGAAGCGAGCCAGACGATCAGGCCGAACACGGCCGCTCCGCCCAGCACCAGCCCGAACCCGCCTTGAGCGTATAGAACCGCCAGCATGGGCACCACGAAGCCGCTCACGGTGAAGCCGAGGAAATAGCGCACGCTGAACGCCTTGGCGCGGTGCTGGGCCGGCACATAGCGGGCAACCATCGCGTCGTTGACGACGACCTGCCCGTAGATCGCGGTCATCGTCAGGACGAGGCCGAGCAGCAGGGGGATGCCCTGCGTCGTTGCAGAGAGCGCGAGGCCGAGTGGCTGCAGGAGAGCAAGCCCGACGAACAGGGCAGGCAGCGTGTAGCGATCGACGAGCCGGCCCATAAGCCACTGCGCCCCGGCCCCGAACACGAAGACCAGCGTCGCCAGCGAGCCGGTCAGCGCCAGCGGCAGGTCCGGCCCGAGCCGCTCATCGAGGATCTTCGGCAAGGAGATGGTCGTGATGTTGAAGGTGATGCCACCGGCGATGATCGCGATGGCGAAGACGGCGAGAAGCGCCATGGGACGGCTGACCGGAATGAGCTCCGCCTTGCCCGAGCGGCTCGCATGCGGCGCCCCGTCACCGGGCACGAGCGCGAGGAACGCCGCTCCGAGCACGAGGCAGACGAGGCCCGGCAGCACGAAAGCTGCGCGCCAGCCGAGGCTTGCGGCCAACAATGCGGTGACGCCGGCCGCCGACGCCGCACCGAGATTGCCCCAGACCGCATTGACCCCGAGGTCGCGGCCGAGCTGTCGGGCATGATTGACCAGCATGGTCGAACCGACCGGGTGATAGATCGCCGATGCCACGCCGAGAACGAGGAGCCAGGCTGCGAAGGCAGCCGGCTGGCTCGCGCTGGCGACGCCAAGACAGGACAGCCCGTAGCCCAGGAAAAAGACGGCGAGCATGTTGCGCCGGCCGAAGCGGTCCGAGAGCCACCCCATCGGCAGGGAGCACAGGCCGAAGGCGACGAAGGCACCCGTCGCGAGGCCGATGAGCTCGGCATAGCTCAGCCCGGTCTGCGCCGCGATGGCGATCACGGCCGTCGGATAGATCAGCAGCACGAAGTGATCGAGCGCATGGGCTGCGTTGACGAAGAGAAGCGTGCGTTTGGACAGTGTCTCAGGGCTCATGGGGATGCTCGCGACAAGGATGGGATTCTTCTACCTTGACCCGATGTGGCCTGTTGGGCCGATAATCTGCATAATCGGGCCAAACGGAGATTGCGATGCGCGGCGACAGCAACGCCTATCAGACGGTCCCGCGCGCCATCGGCGTCATGCCGAAGACCTATGAGGCGGGCGCAACTACCGGCTGGCACAGCCATCCGCGGGCCCAGCTTCTGTATGCTACTGCCGGGCTGACATTGGTGACAGCGGAAGACGGAACCTGGATTCTGCCGGCACAGCATGCGCTCTGGATCCCACCGCAGCTTTTCCATGAGGTCAGAATGCATGGAAGAGTCTCGATGTGCTCGGCCTATGTCGCCCCTGAAGCCGTGGGTGTCCTGCCGCAGGGCTGCCGCGTTCTGCAGGTGACGCCATTGCTGGCCTCGTCGCTGGCGGCGCTGGCGGCCGAGCCCCTCCTCTATGATGAGAACGGGCGCGGCGGGCATCTCGCCGCGCTGATCCTGGATGAGATCGCGCGCGCACCCGAAACGCCTTTGACCCTGCCCTTGCCGCGCGACCCGCGATTGCGGCGCGTCTGCGATGCGCTGCTGAAGGACCCTGCCTCGCCCCTCGACCTCGACGGCTGGGCACAGCACGCCGGAGCTAGCCGGCGCACGCTGACGCGCGGCTTCCGCACCGAAACCGGCATGAGTTTCGGCGAGTGGAGAGTGCGTTTGCGGGTGGTGCGCGCACTAGCCCTGGCGACAGACGGCTGCCCTCCGCACCTGATCGTCCGTGCCGTCGGCTACGCCGATCTGCGGACGCTCCGGGCTGCGGCCGAACGCATCCTCGGCAGCGCAGTTCTGTCATGGCGATGATGGACGGGGACGTGCCTCACCGTCCCCAAGTCAGCGGCTTCAACCTGCCCCCCGCTCTGCCCCCTCTTCGCTCAGGCCTTTGCGACGTGCTCCTGGGCGATGAAGGCGATGCGGACCATGTTGGTCGCGCCCGGTGTGCCGAAGGGCACGCCGGCGACGACGATGATCCGGTCGCCGAGCCTGGCATAGTGCTCGCGCACCGCGAACTTGCAGGCGCGGAAGGCCATGTCGTCGGCGTCGCTGGCGTCCTTGGTGACGATGGCGTGCACGCCCCAGACCAGGGTGAGACGGCGCGCCGTGGCGCGGTTCGGCGTCAGCGCGATCACGGTCGAGTTCGGGCGCTCGCGGGCGATCCGGAAGGCGGTCGAGCCGGACGAGGTCCAGGCGCAGATCGCCTTGAGATGCAGCGTCTCGGCGATCTCATGGGCGGCCTTGGCGATGGCGTCGGCGCCGGTGGCCTCGGGCTCGGCGCGTTGCGCCTCCAGGATCGAGCGGTAGACCGTCTCGCCTTCGACCTCCTCGGCGATGCGGTTCATCATCGTCACCGCCTCGACCGGGTACTGGCCGGCGGCGCTCTCGGCCGAGAGCATCACCGCGTCGGCGCCCTCGAACACCGCGGTCGCCACGTCCGAGACCTCGGCCCGGGTCGGCACCGGGCTGGTGATCATGCTCTCCAGCATCTGCGTCGCGACCACGACCGGCTTGCCCTTGCGCCGCGCCATGCGGATCATGCGCTTCTGCGTGCCCGGCACCTTCTCCAGCGGCATCTCGACGCCGAGATCGCCACGCGCCACCATGATCGCGTCCGAGGCCTCGATGATCTCCTCCAGCCGCAGCACCGCCTGCGGCTTCTCGATCTTGGCCAGCGCCAGCGCCCGGCCGCGCACGATCTTGCGCAGCTCGGCCATGTCCTCGGGCCGCTGCACGAAGGAGAGCGCGATCCAGTCGACCCCGACCTCGGCCGCGACCTCGGCATCGGCCCGGTCCTTCTCGGTCATCGCCGAGACGGCGATGGTGGTGTCGGGCAGGCTCACCCCCTTGCGCGAGGACAGCCGCCCGCCGACCGTGACGCGCGTCACCGCTTCCTTGTCCGAGGCCCTCTCCACGACGAGGCGCAGCTTGCCGTCATCGAGGATCAGGCTGTGGCCGGGCTCGAGCGCGCTCAGAATCTCGGGATGGGGCAGGTGGACGCGCTCGGCGTCACCGGGCGCCGGATCGGAATCGAGGGTGAAGATCGCCCCCTTCTCCAGCATCGCACCGCCATCGCCGCCGAACGCACCGACGCGCAGCTTGGGGCCCTGGAGATCGGCGAGGATGCCGACCGGACGCCGGAACTTGGTCTCCAGCCCGCGCAGCATCGCCACCTTCTCGGCCAGCGTCTCGCGCTGGGTGTGGCTCATATTGATGCGGAACACGTCGACGCCCGCCTCAAACAGCTTGGCGCACATCTCCTCCGTCGAGGAAGCGGGCCCTAGCGTCGCAATGATCTTGATCCGGCGTTCGCGCTTCATGAATCCGTGTTCCAGAACGTTCCAGAGAGGGGCGCACACGACCTGGGTCGAGTGCGATCGATGGGATAAGCGGCGGTGCCGTACCGCCGGATCATAAGATGGATTGATATTTGGGAGTTCTTGATAAAATAACTTTGTGAATCTGCTCGCAGCGGACGACCGGATGAATATCAATCAACTCGACGCATTCCTCGTCCTGGCCGATTGTCTCAGCGTGACAGAGACCGCACGCCGGGTTCATTGCACCCAGCCGGCGGTGACCATGCGTATCCAGATGCTCGAACAGGAGCTCGGCACGCCGCTGTTCGACCGCGTTGCCAAGCGGCTGCACCTGACGCGCCAGGGCAAGGCCTTCAGGGAATACGCGCTCGAGGTCGTGAACACGCTCGCGACCGCGCGCGAGCACCTCCGGCAGATGGAGGACCCCCTGTCGGGCACCATCCATTTCGGGGCCAGCAATTTCATCGGCGCCTATTTGATCCCCGCCATCATTGCGCACCACAAGCGGCTGGCGCCGAAGCTCGCCTTCGAGCTCGACATCGCCTCCTCCTCGGAACTGGTTCGCCGCCTCGAAGCGGGCAGCGTCGACTTCCTGATGGTGTCCGATCAGCTCCAGCTCGACCGGGCCCGGTTCGTCTTTCGGGAGCTGTGCCGGGACCGGCTGGTTCTGATCGCGGCTCCGGGGCATCATTTTACCCACCGTGAAAAGGTTTCGCTCGCACAGGTCGCCACTGAGACCTTCCTGATCAAGCCGGGACCATCGGCAACCCGGGATTTCCTGTCGGAACGCATGCGCCTGTCCGGCGTCTCCTTGGCCGACGAGATGAATATTTCGAGCCTGGAAGCCATCAAGCAGGCCGTGATGCACAATCTCGGCATCTCGATCGTCTCCAGATTTGCCGTGGCGCGCGAGATAGCGGCTGGCGACCTCGTGGAAGTTTCGATCGAGAACGCATGTTTCGAGCGCGGCATTCGCATTGTTCACCATCGCGAAAAACTGCTATCGCCGGCCGTAACGCGCTTCCTCGACCTGCTGCTGTCCCAGGACATGCCGGGCCAAGCCGCGGCCGGGCCGTAGCTCCCGCCATCGGGCGCCGGCAGCCCGCATCCCTTCTCAATCCGCCACGTCGATGTCGGGCGTCGACGGGCCGACATTATAGGCTTCGAGGCGCGGCGTTGCCGGGTCGCCGCCGGCAAAGTCGAAGATCGTCAGGGTCCCCGGGGTGACGGGCAGGATCTGGCCGGGTGTCAGCCCGAGGAACACGTTGCAGGCGGCCCGCACGACGCCGCTATGCACGATCGCCAGCAGATCTCCCTCGCCGCGCCCGACCCAGTCCAGCAGGCCGTCGCGAATGCGCGCCGTGAAGGCTCCCCAGCTTTCGCCGCCGGCGGGCGTCAGGCGCCCCGCGCGCCAGGCGGCATAGTCGCCGGGCCTGTCGGCCATCAGCTCATCCTTCGCGCAGCCCGTCCATTCGCCCATGTCGAGCTCGCGAAGCCGTGGCTCGCTCACGGCGCCGTCAAATCCGACGAGCCGGGCCGTCTGCCGTGTCCGCCCGAGATCGGACGCCACGGCACGCGGCGGCGCCAGCCGGCGCAGCGTTGCGGCGATCGCCTTGGCCTGCGCGACCCCGCGCTCGGAAAGCGGCGAATCGTCATGCCCTTGCAGGCGCTTCTGAGTGTTCCAGATCGTCTCGCCATGTCTCAGCAAGATCAGTCGCATCGTCTCTACTCTGCCGAAAAGGAAATGGATGGAGGCGGGCAGGTTCTGGTCTGCCCGCCTCGACGGATCAGAGGCCGTAGCCGAGCAATCTGAACCAGGTGAACACCGACAGCGAGATCAGGACGGCCCCGATGAAACAGGTGATCAGGCCGTATTTGAGCTGGTCGAGGACGGAGAAGTACCCGGTCGCGAAATAGATCGTGTTGACCTTGGAGTGCGGCGGCAGGGTGATCGTATAGGTCAGGGTGAACGACGCCGCGAGCGCCAGCGTCACCGGGTTCATGCCGAGCGTTTTCGCCAGGGCGATGAAGGCCGGGATCATGATCGTCGTCCGCACGGTCTTCGACGTGAAGATCATGTGGCTATACATGCTCATGAAGATCACCACGACGTAGACCGTGGCTGGTGACATGGTTTCAAGTCCGAGCCCATAGACGAGTTTGCCGATGATCCACTGCGCACCCTTGGTCGATTCGAGCGCGTTACCGGCGGCGTAGGCGCCAGCCGCGAAGATCATCAGATCCCATTTGATATTGGCTTCCTTCCAGGTGATCAGGCCGATGCCGGGCATGAGGCAGAGTGTGGCGGCGATGACGGCGGTCATGTAGACCGAGATGCCGAAGCCGTGGAACCAGGCTTCCTGATAGTCCTCGGTCGCCCACAGGACGAGCGTCAGGACGAAGATCGCCATCGCCTTCTTTTCGGCGAGAGTCAGCTTTCCAAGGCTGGACAATTGCTCTTTGAGCTTGGCCGTGCCTTCCGAGAAGCCGCTCTCGCCGCGGAAATCGAAGAGCTTCAGGCCGACGAAGAAGGTCAGGAGCATGGTCAGCAACGCCGAGGGCATGGCGGCGGCAAGCCAGTCCATGTAGCCGATGTCCGTCCCCGTCTGTTCCTTGATGAACTTCACGGCGATCATGTTCGCTGCGGTGCCGGTCATCACGCCGGAGGTGGCGACGGCATCGGCTTGGACGCCGAGCAGCATCATCAGCCGCCCGAAATGGCTCTGGCCGGGAACCGCGCGATAGATCTCCAGCAGGATGACGCAGATCGGCACCATCAGGCTCGCGCGTGCCGTGGTCGAAGGCACAAAGAAGGCGAGCGCGAAGTTGATGAAGATCAGCACCAGCAGCGTCCGCCTCGGCGTGCCGCCGAAGGAGGTGATCATCCACAGGGCAAATCGGCGGGCCAGATTGGATTTGACCATCGCCGAGGTCAGGACGAATGCGGAGACCATCAGCCAGATGACGTCGAAACCGAGCGTCTCGAAGGCAACGCGCTCCTTGACCGTTCCGGTCAGCACAAGGGCGATGATCGCCAGCATCGAGGTCAGATAGATCGGGATCGATCCGGCGACCCAAAGCGTGAGCGCCGTGCAGAAAATCGCGAGCGCCTTCTGGCCGGGATAGCTGAGGCCAGCCGGAGTCGGCATCGCCATCAGCGCGGCAAAGACGATAAGGGCGAGTGGAATGCCGATCTTCTTGAGGATCGGTTCCGGCTTTTTGCTGTCCGGGGACACCTGGCTCGTCGTTTGGGACGGTGCTTCATCCCTCAAGGCGATATCGCTCACCTCAGCCTCCCTTTTTGAATTTTGCCGAAGCTTAGGTGGGAGAAAAAAATAACACAACATTATTGTATTTATAGTTATAATAAGAAATTTCTATATTATACCGAGCAGCCGTCTAACGCCGACTTCTATGGAGGGCGAGCGCTATCTCGACGAGCCGCTGTCGAACCTCGACGCCAAGATGCGTGTGCAGGTCCGGCGCGAGCTGCGCGACATGCAACAGCGCCTCGGGCTGACGACGATCCTCGTCACCCACGACCAGGATGTCGCCGGCTTCCTCAGCACCGCCAATATCTTGGCGGGAAAGCTCACTGGTAGCGGACCAGCCCGTTGCTTCGAGATCGACGGCAGCGCGAATATCCCGATCGCCGAGGCACAGGACACCCCCAACGACTCCACCCTGCTCTTCCGCCCTCAGCACGCCAGCCTCGTCGCCGCCGCGACCTCCGATGGCAACCATCGCCAATCGCGAGTTCCTCGACGCCAGCATCCGCTACGGCGCGCGCATCGGGACGACCGCAGTGGCCGTCGACACGCCGCTCCAGTCCGGCCGGGAACTGTCCGAGGTCGGCAGCCAGGCCGTTTTCAAGCTGGCGCCGCGCTCGCTCCTCTGGCTCAAGGCTGATGCCGGCGGCCATCCGGAGAGCAGAGACTGGTCTGCTTAGGCCTATGCTGCACGGCGCGGGCTGGAAGAGCCCGCACCGTGCATGGCCGGTCTCATATTTTGCTGAGCGCGGACCGAGCGATTTCCTCGAGGCCCGCGGCATCGAGCTTGTAGTGCGCGTAAAGATGCGTCGGAGGCGCGATCAGGCTGTACTCGTCATGAATGCCGTGGCGCAGGAGTTTGACGCCGCAGCCCTCGTCGGCCAGAACTTCCGCGACCGCCGAGCCCAGGCCCCCGAGCACATTGTGCTCCTCGGCCGTCATCAGAATCTTGCAGCGGCCGGCGGCGCGCAGAACGGCCTCGCGGTCGAGCGGCTTGACGGTGGCCATGTCGATCACGCCAACCGAACGGCCTTCCGCATTGAGCTTGCGCGCGGCTTCGAGGGAGGGATGAACCGGCAATCCGCAGGCGATGATCGTCAGCTCGTGCCCCTCGATATGCTCGATCGCCTTGCCGATGGTGAAAGGCGTTCCGCGTTCATAGACATTGGGCTCGCGGCCACGGCCAATGCGGAAATAGATCGGCTCTGGCCATGTCGCGGAAGCCTTGATCGCGGCTTCGAGCTGCGGGCCGTCTGCCGGTGAAATCACGGTGAGGTCGGCGATGGCACGCATCGTCGCGATATCCTCGGTCGCGTGGTGCGAAGTGCCGTAGAAGCCGAGTGAAATCCCGGTGTGATGGCCGACGAGGCGGACCGGCTGGGCGCAATAGGCGACGTCCATGCGGATCTGCTCGCAGCAGAGCAGGCCGAGGAAGGAGGCGAAGGTCGCCACGAAGGGCATGTGTCCCGTCGTCGCCAGCCCGGCGGCTGCCGTGACCATGTTCTGCTCGGAGATGCCGAACTGCACGTAGCGGTCGGGATGCTTCGCGGCGAATTTGTTGAGGCCGTTCGAATATTGCAGATCGGCCGAGCCGGCGATCAACGGGTAGCCCTCCGCAACGAGCTGGATCAGGCCGTCGGAGAAGAAGTCCAGGCCGGGGTTGGCGACGTTCAGCGCACGATACTGCCAGGAATTCGAGGACTGCGGGCCCGTGGCAAACTGATGGGCGTTCATGCTCAGATCTCCCGGCTCTTGATTTCGGCGATGGCACGTTCCGCGTCTTCGGGAGCGAGATAGCCGAGATGCCAGCCAGGCTCGGTCTCCATATAGGTCACGCCCTTGCCCTTCAGCGTCTTGGCAATGATGCAGGCTGGGCGCTCGCGCGTATCGTCGGCCTTGAGGCGTCGCAGCAGAGCGGTGATAGCGCCGAGATCATGGCCGTCGACGACATGGGTCTCCCAGCCGAAAGCGCGCCATTTCTCGTCGAGCGGCTCGACGCCCATCACGTCGTCGACGGCGCCGTCGAGCTGGAAGCCGTTGCGGTCGACGATGGCGATCAGCTTCGAAAGCTTGTGGTGAGCGGCGAAGATGGCGGCCTCCCAGACCTGCCCTTCCTGCATCTCGCCATCGCCGAGCATGACGAAGACGTCGAAGGCGCGGCCATCGGCTCGTCCACCCCAGGCCATGCCCGCACCCGCCGAAAGCGCATGCCCGATCGAGCCGGAGGAGAAGTCGATGCCGGGGACCTTGCGCATGTCGGGATGGTCGCCCAGCGGGTTGCCGAGCCGGGTATAGCCGTTCAGCACCTCGGTCGGGATGTAGCCGAGATCGGCCAGGATCGGGAACAGCCCGACCGCCGCATGGCCCTTGCCCATCAGGAAGCGATCGCGATCGGGCCAGGCCGGCTCGCCGGGCTTCAGGCTGAGAACGTCATAATAGAGCGCGGCGAAGATTTCGGCGGCCGAGAAGACGGACGAATAATGCCCGACCTTGGCGATCTCGATCAGGCGGATCGTCTCGAGCCGAACGAAGCGGGCCTTCTCGCGCAAGCGCGCGATTTCGGCAGGAGAAGGCGTGTAGTCGTTGGCGTCGCGTCTGGGCGCGGCGGATGGAGCTGACATGCTGAGCGTTCCTCGATCCAATTTCCCCGGGAGTGACCTCGGTGGCGAGCGCGACGAGAGATTCTCTTTCCAGGCCAACGACTTCTCGGAGCATCCCAGCGAAGGAGCCGGCCTGACAATTCCCGGTTGACGCCCATCTCGTATCATGCATCATATATGATAACAAGGCTGAGAGACGTGATTTGCGGAACATCTCAGCGGCTGATTAGGGAGACGGTCATGGAGATCGACGGGCGCACACGCGTCATCGTCCATCTGGCATACCCATCGGCGCATCTTCGGACGCCGACGCTGTTCAACGCCCGTTGCGTGGAGCGGCAGATCAATGCCGTGCTGGTCCCCTGGGAAGTCGCACCTTCAGATCTTGCATCGGCCTGGGCCGGCTTGCGTTCCGGGCGAAATCTTGCCGGGGCGATTGTCACGATCCCTCACAAGGAAGCGGCAGCGCGTCACTGCGACCGACTGGAGGGCGTCGCATCGGACCTCGGGGTCGTGAATGTCGTGCGTCGGGCCTCGGATGGGCTGACGACGGGCCGGCTCTATGACGGAGAGGGATTTGTAGCGGGACTGCGCAACGACGGTTACGAGCCTCGCGGGCAGCGGGTGCTGCTTCTCGGAGCCGGAGGTGCAGCGACCGCGCTGGCGCAAGCGCTGCTGGCAGCAGGTGTCGTGGAACTCGTGATCGCCAACCGCAACATCGAGCGAGCGGAGGCGCTCGCCGAAAGACTGCGCGTGCTCAACCCGAGCCAGAGAATCCTGGTTGGTCCAGCGAATGCCCGCGGCTTCGATCTGGTGGTCAATGGCACCTCGGTTGGCCTCGATGGCGATCCGGCGAGCCCCGTCGACGTTGAAACGATCGAGCCGGCCAGCATGGTTGCGGACATTGTGATGAAGCCCGCCATGACCCCGCTCTTGCGCGGGGCCGAGGCGCGGGGCGCCCGGATCCATCAGGGCATGCACATGCTCGCAGCACAAATCGACCTCTTCATCGATTTTCTGCTCGGCGATGCCCAAACCGCAGCGCAGCCGACGCTGCGCATCGCCTGACATCCCACAAAGGACCTTTTGACGATGATCATTTTCGGATCGCCTCGACGCTACATTCAGGGAGCCGGGGCCATCGCACAGCTCGGCGACGAGCTTGCTCGCCTCGGCAAGACGGCGGTGCTGATCGCCGACGAACATGTTCAGCGCCTGGTCTCGGCGCAGGCGAAGGAAAGCTGCGACGCTGCTGGCGTATCGCTGTCTCCGATCACCTTCGGCGGCGAGATCACCCATGCAGAGGTCGAGCGCATGGCGGCGCTCTGCCAAGGCAATCCGCCCGAGATCGTCGTGGCTGCCGGCGGCGGCAAGACCATCGACGCCGCGAAGTTCCTGTCTGGCCAGATTGGAGCGAAGCTCGTCACGATGCCGACCGTCGCTTCGAACGACTCCCCGACCAGCCACATCATCGTGGTCTACGACGAGAACCATAAGCTGGTTGGTGTCGAGAAACTCAAGGCCAACCCTGATCTGGTTCTCGTCGACACTGCGATCATCGCCAAGGCACCGGCCATGCTATTGTCCGCTGGCATCGGTGACGCCGTCGTCAAGCGCTTCGAGGTCGAGCAATGCATCGGCGTGAAAGGCAACAACGTCTTCGGCGCCCGCTCGCCGCTGACGGCGCTCGCCCTGGCGCGGGCCTGCTACGAGACGGTTCGCGCTGACTCCGTCGCGGCGCTGGCGGCGGTGAAGCGCGGCGAGCCGGACGAGGCGCTGGAGCGGCTGGTCGAGGCCAGCGTCCTGATGAGCGGGCTTGCGTTCGAGAGCGGCGGTCTTTCGGTCTGCCATGCGATGACACGAGGCTTGTCCGCCGTGCCGGGCTCGGCCTCGGCGCCGCACGGCCACCAGGTTGCTTACGGGCTTTTGGTCCAGCTCGCGCTTGAAGGGCGGGATGCCGCCTTCGTCGCCGATATCCGCGGGTTCTTCGCGCAGACCGGCCTGCCGCTCTCGCTCGCCGATCTCGGCTTCCAGGGCGGGGCCGCGGAGATCGCGACCATCGCGGAACTGACGGCGCAGGCGGCGCATATGAAGCATTTCTCCCGGCCCGTTTCGGCGCAGGACCTCGTCGCGGCCATCGAGGCCGTGGAAGCGGCCTCCTCGAACCGGAAGGATGCGGCGGAATGAGCACGGCCACACCCTCCCGCCCGATCGCCGATTTCTCGCTCGACGGGCGCATCGCGCTCGTCACCGGGGCCGGGCGTGGCATCGGCTATTCGATCGCACATGGCTTCGCGCAGGCTGGCGCCACCGTCATCATCAACGACGTCAGCCCGGCAGCCGCCGAAGCGGCTTGCGAAAGCTTGCGCGCCGAAGGACTGAAGGCCGAGCCGCAGGCTTTTGACGTCACCGACCATCCGGCCGGCGCCGCGGCGATCGACGCGATCGTCGCCCGCCACGGCAAGCTCGACATCCTGATGAACAATGCCGGCATCCTGATCCGCAAGCCGGTCGAGACCCATGAGATCGCCGATTGGGACAAGGTCATCGCGATCAACCTGACCTCGCTTTACGCGCTGGCCCGCGAGGCGACGCGGCACATGCGCAAGGCCCGCTACGGGCGGATCATCAACACCGCCTCACTGATGGGCATCTCGTCGCGGCCCGGCGTCATCTCCTATGTCGCCGCCAAGCACGGCGTCGTCGGCATCACGCGGGCGCTGGCGGCCGAGCTCGGCGCTTACGGCATCACCGTCAACGCGATCGGCCCGGGCTATATCGAGACCGAGATCAACAAGGCGACGCTGGCCGATGGCCGCTTCCACAAGCAGGTCGTCGATCGCACGCCGCTCGGCCGCTGGGCCTCGCCCGATGAACTCGCCGGCCCGGCCGTCTTCCTCGCCTCGGCCGCCGCCGGCTTCGTCTCCGGCCATGTGCTGATGGTCGATGGCGGCATGTCGGCGACGCTGTTCCAGCCCGAGATCAGCGATCTGGGGCTTGCCGCATGACCAAGCGCCCTGCCCTCAGCGACGCCCCGGACGCGGCAGCCCTGCCGGCCGTCACAGCGGTCGAGGCGATGCATTGCCGCATTCCCTTCCCGAGCCCGCTCCAGCTCGGCAAGCTGCACATGACCCACCGCGACTACGTGCTGCTGCGCATCCGCCTCGCGGACGGGACCACGGGCCACGCCGTCGGCTTCGAGCGCGGGCTGCCGCTCCTGGATCTCGCGATGCGCGTCGCGCCGTTCTATGTCGGGCGGTCGCCGGCCCAACGCGCTGCCGCGCGGCTGGCGGCGGAGGCGGCCGCGCCGCCGGCCCGCGCCGTGCTCATGCGTGGCATCAGCCTGCTCGACATCGCGATGTGGGACGCGCTCGGGCGGGGCACGGGCCTGCCGCTCCACGCACTGATCGGCAGCGCGCGCCAGCACGTCCCGGTGATGCCGGTCGTCGGCTACGGCGCCTCGGCGCAAGCGGTGGCGGAACAGTGCCGCGATCTCGCGGCTCGCGGCTTCCGCACCATTAAGGTGATGATCAACGGCAGCGATCTCGCCGCCGACACCGCCTTGCTCGAAGCCGTCCGCAAGGCGCTGCCGGACGAAGTCGCCTTCGGCATCGATGCGCATTGGTCGTGGAAGACAATCGGTGACGCGCTGCCGACCTGCCGGCTTGCAGAAGGTCTCGGCGCCGTCTTCATCGAGGATCCGTTCCTGCCGCAGCAATGGCGCAACGTTGCCGAGCTGGAGGCACGAATCGGCGTGCCTCTCGCCGTCGGCGAGGACGTGATCGACCGCTATGGCTTCCGCGATCTCGCCGAGGCCGCCCGCATCCTGCGCATCGACGCCTCCGTCAGTGGCGGGCTCACCGGCGCGATCGAGGCGCTGCATCTGGCAACGATCATGGATCGCGAGGTCATCCCCCACGTCTTCCCGGCGCTGCATGGCCAGCTCGCGGCGGCCTTCCCCGCCGTGCGCTGCGTCGAGATGATCCTGCCGGAGGTCGGCGCCGATCCGATCGATCGCCTCTTTTCTGACCCGGCGCGGGTCGAGGATGGCGATCTCGTGGTCAGCGATGCGCCCGGCGCCGCGATCACCTTCGACTGGGACAAGGCGGCCGCCTTCGCCCTGCGCAGCGAGACTCTGGGAGAACGCGCATGAGCGATGCCATCGCGACAGACGTGCGGACCGCTCCGCCCCGCTCGATCGCTTTCGGACACACCGGCTTCATCACGCCCGACATCGAGCGCTCGGTGGCCTTCTGGAGCGAGGTCCTCGGCTTTCGCCCCGAGCCGATCGGAGAGCGCAGCGCGCCCTGGCTCGAGCGCTTCATCGGCGTGCCCGGCGCCCATATGCGCCTTGCCCATCTCTTCGGCCACGGCGCCCATATCGAGTTCATCGAATTCGTCTCGCCCGCCGGTGAGCCGATCCGGCCTGACGCCAATCAGCCCGGTACTGCGCATATCTGCCTGCGCGTGACGCGGCTGCCGGAACTGCGCCGGGAGATTCTCGATGCGGGCGGCAGCTTGCAAGGCGAGGTCAGCAAGATCACCGAGGGCATTGCCAAAGGGTTGCGCGGTCTCTTCATGCGCGATCCCCACGGCATCCTGATAGAGCTGGTCGAGGTTCCCGAGGAGGAAAGCCATGGCTGAGAGCGGCACCCCGATCAAACAGGTCAGCAAGGAGAATCTCTCCGCGCGCATCTATGCGCAGTTGCGCGGTGCGCTGATGGACGGCCAGTTCGAGCCGGGCGAGCGACTGACCATTTCCAGCCTGGCCGAGCAGTTCGGCACCAGCATCACGCCGGTTCGCGAGACCATCTTCCGGCTCGTCAGCGAGCGGGCCTTGGAAATGCGGGCGGCCACGGCCGTGCACGTTCCCAAGCTCGATCCCGACCGCCTGCGCGAGATCCAGCTGATACGCGTCGAGCTGGAAGGAGCGGCGGCCGAGCGTGCAGCGAAGATCATCACCCCTCAACAACTCGATGAGCTCACGCGGATTCACGAGAGCTTTCTCGCTGCGGCGGCCGTCGATCCCGCCGAGGCGAGCGTTCGAAACCGGGACTTTCACTTCGCCCTGCTCCGGGTAGCCCAGCTCCCCATCCTCGAGGGCATCGTCGAGAACGCCTGGGTGTTGATGGGTCCCTTCCTGCGCCTGTTCCACGTGCACATCCCGAAGCGGGACCTGGCAGCAGACCAGCATCTTCATCACGTCGTCCTGGAAGCCTTGCGGCGGCACGACGCCGCCGCCGCGAGCAAAGCCATTCAGGACGACATCCGGTGGGGGAATGTCCTGATCGATGCCTTTGAGCGAGAGGGCGAAGTTCGTCGGACCGGCTCAACGCGCTGAATCGACATTCGTTCTTCGTGCACGAACTGCCCTGCGGCCAACAGCGGTCGGCTTGCAGCCGATTGTGCTGGCCGCCGGAGCGCCTTCGACTACTGCATGGGATACTCCAGATGAGGCTCATATTGTCATGCTGTCAGTTGTTTGACAACCTGACTTCTCTCACGTTATGGGTGCGGTCATGGCGCAACCTTCTTCGAGCGCTTTGAAGGACACCGACATGCGGATCGTCTTCCACGGACAGAACGCAGCCTCCTTCAGCCACGGCTTTACCGATCTCCTCGGTGACCCCGCGGAGATCCGCGTCCTGCCGGACGCACTTGAAAGCGAGCTCGAGCAGCTTGCCTATGCGGAGGCGGACGCGATCAAGAGCATCGGGCCGAAAAGTGGGATCCACTTTTCGGGAAAATCCGATGCTACAGCGAAGAGATAGATTGCCATTTTGCGTCCGAAAGGACGCTCGGCGATCTAGCCTGAATTCCCAAACGGCGCGCCGGTTCGGCGCTCAGCCCAACGGTGACCCGGAATACCGGGCGCCACGCCCGATAGCAGGGTATCACCCGGAGGAAGCCATGACGAAGTTCTCTCGACGCACGCTCCTGAAGTTCGCCGCTGGCGCTGGCGCAATGAACGTCACGCGCAGCTTCGCTCAGTCCAAAGAGACCCTGACCTTTGCAGCGGGGCTTTTTGCCGAGGCCGGACGTGGCGACCGCACCCGCGCCTGGATCGAGAAGTTCAACAAGAGTCAGGATCGCTATGTCATCGAGCCTGTCGCCATCCCGTTTTCGAAGCTGGCTGACACCGTCTTCACGCAGATGGGCGGCGGTGGCGGGCCGGACCTGATCCGCTTCGACCAGACCGACTTCTTCGCCGCTGTGCCGGCCAACCGGCTCTTCCCGGTCGATGATCTCCTGGACCTGTCGAAGTTCAAGTTCCAGGCGGCCGACAAGTTCGTGAAGGTCGACGGCAAGCGCATCGGCATCGCCTTCGAGACCGCCAACTATGCGATGCTCTATAACCCCGCGCTGCTCAAGGACGGCGCGCCGCCGAAGGATTGGGACACGTTCCTGGCCGCCGCGAAGGAGGCGACCGGCCGCGGCAAGTTCGGCTACGCCTTCCGCGCGACGATGCCGGAACGGGCCGGCTTCTGGTTCGACCTCTCGAACTACGTCTACGGCTTCGGCGGGCAATGGGGCGGTGGCGGCGAGCCTCTGCTGAACAGCAAGGAGGTCGTCGAGGCGATCACCCAGTACAAGCGCGTCTACGATCTCGGCGTGACCCCCAAGGGCGCCGATGCCGCGACCTACCGGCGCATGTTCTGGGAGGGCAAGATCGGCATGAACATCGACAATGGCGGTGTCGGCGGCATCTTCTCGGCCCAGGCGCCCGATTTCAAGTTCGATGCTGCCCGCTCGCCCTTCCCGCATCGCGAGCAGGGCATCACGCTCACCATGCTCGCCTTCAACGCCAATTCGAAGAAGAAGGCCGGCGCCGCAGCCTTTGTCGACTGGATGCTCCAGCCGGAGCCGCAGGCCGAACTCCAGCTCCTGCTCGGCGCCTCCAACGTCGCGACGCAGATCCCGCGCGCCGAGGAGGAGCTCAAGAAATATCCCTGGGTGAAGTCGTTCGACGAGAACACGCCCTATGGCCAGCCTTTCCTGGTCCGCTCACTGGAGAGCAAGACCCTCGATTTCCAGCAGGTCGTCTGCGAGAACGTGCTGCGCTGCCTGGTCGGCGGAGAATCGCCGAAGAAGGTGATGGACGACGCCCAGGCCCAGGCACTCAGCCGCATCCTGCGCCGGTGACGCATGGCGGACGCGATCATGCGGCCCCAGGCGTCGCTTTCCCCCAAGCTTGCCGCGCGGCCCGAAAGGGCTGCGCGTCTCGACGGCAGCCCCTGGACCCCCTACTGGTTCGTCGCGCCGGTCGTTCTCTTCCTGCTGGCGCTGCAGGGATATCCCCTGCTGCGCGAGCTGATGCTCAGCTTCACGCAGACCTCGCTGCTCACCCCGCAGCAATCGACCTTCATCGGGATGCGCAACTATGAGGAGCTGATCGCCCGCCCCGATTTCTGGCATGTAATCGCCGTGACGGGCATCTACACGCTCGTCTGCGTGGTCATGGCGATCTCGCTCGGCCTCGGTGCGGCTTTGCTGCTCGACAGGCCGTTTCGCGGACGTGGGTTGGCGCGCGCGCTGGTGACGATACCCTGGGCGGCGCCCCCGATCGCGGTGGCGACCATCTTCGCCTGGATGCTGAACGCCCAGTACGGCATCTTCAACTATCCGCTGAAGCTCATGGATCTCGAGATCGGCTACGAAAGCTGGCTCGACAATCCGAGGCTCGCCCTGCCGGCCATCCTGTTCACGACGATCTGGCAGATCTTCCCCTTCTCCTCGGTCGTGCTGCTCGCCGCACTGCAGGGCGTCTCGGAAGAGGTGCGCGAGGCCGCCCAGATCGACGGCGCCGACCGGATCAACATCTTCAAGGTCGCGGTCTGGCCGACGATCCGACCGACGGTGACGCTGCTCTGCCTCTTCATCACGATCTGGTCGCTGCGCCGCTTCGATCTGATCTGGGTGATGACGCAGGGCGGACCGATCGGCGCGACCAAGACACTGGTCATCGAGCTCTATACCCGCGCCTTCGTCTCTCGCGAGCTCGGCGAGGCCGCGGCAATCGGCATGGTCGGTCTCTCGATCGCCCTCGTCGTCACGCTCGTCTACTTCTGGGCGACGCAGCGCGCCGAAAAAGCCGAGGGCCGCCGCTGATGAACCGCTCGACCTCCCATGCCGTGCGGATCGTCCTGATCCTCGGGCTCCTCGGCGCTTCGGTCTTTCCGATCTACTGGATGATCGTGACCTCGCTGACCTCCTCAGCGAACCTCTTCGCCGATACGCCGCAGATGCTCCCCGATCCGAGCCAGGCGTTCAACTACGCCGACACCTTCCGCAACACCGGCGTCCTCACCTGGCTGACGAACAGCGCCATCGTCGCGGTTGGCACGATGGTTCTCTCGATCCTGCTCGCCATCCTGCCGGCCTATGCGCTCTCGCGCTTCCGCTTCCGCGGCAAGGGCGGGGTCGGCTTCCTGCTCTTCGCCACGCAGATGCTGCCCGAAGCGATGCTGGTCGTACCGCTCTATGCGATCTTCGCCAATCTCTCGCTGCTCGACAGCCTCGGCGGGCTCATCCTCGCCAACACCGCCTTCACCGTCCCGGTCATCACCTGGATCCTGAAGGGGGCGATCGACGGCGTGCCACTGGAGGTGGAGGAAGCCGCTCGCGTCGACGGCTGCTCGCGGCTCGACATCGTCTTGTCGATCGTCGTGCCGGTCGTCGCCCCGACCCTCGCAGCGGCCTCCGTCATCGCCTTCTTCCACGGCTGGAACGAATACGTCTTCGCGCGCACCCTCGTCTCGAGCCAGGAACTGCGCACCGCCTCGGTCGGCCTCGCCAGCTTCATCGGCGAGCTCTCGACACCGATCCACACCGTCATGGCCATCGGCGTGATCTACACGCTCCCGGCCGTGCTCTTCTACCTCATGGTCCAGCGCTATGTCGTGGCCGGCATGACCGCCGGCAGCGTCAAGGGCTGAGAAAGCGGGACCGACATGGCCTCCATCACCCTCAACCACGTCGCCAAGCATTTCGGCAGCAAGGTCGCGATCGCCGATATCGACTTCGCGGTCGAGGACGGGGAATTCCTCGTCCTGCTCGGCCCCTCCGGCTGCGGAAAGTCGACCCTGCTCCGGATGCTCGCCGGGCTCGAAAGCGTGACCAGCGGCGAGATCCATCTCGCCGATCGCCGCGTCGACCAATTGCCGCCGAGCGCCCGCGACATGGCCTTCGTCTTCCAGTCCTATGCGCTCTATCCGCATATGACGGTGAGGCGGAACATCGCCTTCCCGCTGATCATGCGGCAGTTCAAATGGTGGTTCCATCTGCCGATCATCGGCGGGCTCGCCAAGCGCCGGATCGAGCGCTCGCCGGAGGTCAACGACCTCGTCGAGAAGACGGCCAAGGTGCTCTCGCTGACCGAGATGCTCGACCGCCATCCGCGCACGCTCTCGGGCGGCCAGCGGCAGCGCGTCGCGCTCGGGCGCGCCATGGTCCGCAAGCCCGAGGTCTTCCTGATGGACGAGCCCTTGTCCAATCTCGACGCCAAGCTACGCACCGCGATGCGCGCCGAGATCACGCGCCTGCATCAGCGCGTCGGCGGGACCTTCGTCTACGTCACGCACGACCAGGTCGAGGCGATGACGATGGGCACGCGCATCGCCCTGATGCGCGACGGCGTCATCCAGCAATTCGGCACGCCGCGCGAGATCTACACCTCGCCGGCCAACACCTATGTCGCCCGCTTCATCGGCACCCCGCCGATGAATCTGATCGAAGGCCAGATCGACAACGGAGCCATCCGCATCGGCGAGGCGAAGCTGCCGCTCCCGCACGCACTGGCGGGGGCAGGCCATCATGCGGGACGCGACGGCGTCCTCCTTGGCATCCGTCCGAATGCGCTGACCCTGGCCTTGCCGGCGAGTGGCACCGGTGGCCTCGCCGGAACTGTCAGCCTGGTCGAGCATGTCGGCGCCGAATCCGTCATCGCCGTCAAGCTGTCGCATGCCGGCACCGCGCATGAGGAGGAAGGCGCGGTGCCCGGCGAGATCATGGTCACGACGCAGGGCTACAGCGATCTCGAACCGGGAACCGCGGTGACCGTCGGGCTCGACCTGTCGGAGGCGGTACTGTTCTCGCGCAGCAGCGGCGAAAGGCTCGCCGCCGATCTGGCGCTCGCGGCCTGACGGGAGGGAGAACGCTATGAAGGGCGTCATCCTGCACGCGCCGCATGATCTGCGCATCGAGGACATCGCGACAATCCCGCCGGGGCACGGCGAAGTCCGCATTCGCATCGGCGCTGGCGGCATTTGCGGTTCCGACTTGCACTACTACCACCATGGCGGCTTCGGCACGGTCCGCATCCGCGAACCGATGGCGCTCGGCCATGAGATCTCCGGAACGATTGAGGAGATCGGCGCCGGCGTATCCCATCTCGCCATCGGCACGCGCGTCGCCGTGAATCCGAGCCAGCCCTGCGGCACATGCCGCTACTGCCGGGAAGGCCTGCGGCACCAATGCTTGAACATGCAGTTCATCGGCTCGGCGATGCGCTTTCCCCATGCGCAGGGCGGTTTCCGCCAGAGCCTGACGATCAGGGCAGAGCAAGCCGTTCCGGTCGGCGATAATGTCAGCCTCGCCGAAGCCGCCATGACCGAGCCGCTTGCCGTCTGCCTGCATGCGGCACGACAGGCCGGCCCGCTTCTGGGCAAGCGCGTGCTCGTGACCGGTTGCGGGCCGATCGGCGCCCTCTGCGTCGTCGTCGCGCGCCTCGGTGGCGCCAAGGAGATCGTGGTGACGGATGTGGCTGCCGGACCGCTCGCAACAGCCATGAAACTCGGCGCGGACACAGCCATCGATATTGCGGCGAATCCGGAAGGTCTCGCGCCCGATTGCAGCGACAAGGGCAGCTTCGACGTTCTGTTCGAGGCATCCGGCAACGAACGGGCTCTCGCAGGCGGCCTCGATGCCGTGCGTCCGGGCGGGAAGGTCGTACAGGTCGGCATCGGTTCGTCGATGACACTGCCGATGAGCGTGATCGTGACCAAGGAGCTCAAGCTCTACGGCACGTTCCGCTTCGATACCGAGTTCCAGCTCGCCGTGGAGCTGATGAATCGCGGCCAGGTCGATCTCAAGCCGCTGGTGAGCGCGACGCTTCCCTTCGAGAAGGCCGTGGAGGCCTTCGAACTCGCCGCCGACCGCAGCCGATCGATGAAGGTTCAGCTCGCCTTCTGAGCGCGCTATACGAGAAACTGCACGCTGGCGGGGCCGCAAAGACGCGCCTGCCCGTATTCTGAAAGGCTGACTCATGTCTCAGTGGAGCGACTTCAAGCGGGATGCGATCTTCGTCGGCGGGCGCTGGCTGGACCGAGCTTCCAGCGGGGCGATCGCCGTGACCGATCCGGCCACGGGCAAGTCGATCGGGACGGTGCCCTCGGCCGGCACGGAAGAGACGCGCGCCGCGATCGAGGCCGCGCACGCCGCCTTCCCAGCCTGGGCCGCCAAGACCGCGCAGGAGCGCGCAACGCTGCTGCGCCGGCTCGCCGACGAGATCCTCGCCAACCAGGACGCGCTCGCCGAGCTTCTGACGCGCGAGCAGGGCAAGCCGCTGGCCGAGGCCAGGGGCGAGGTCGGCATGAGCGCGGCCTATGTGCTGTGGTTCGCCGAGGAGGCGCGGCGCGTCTATGGCGACGTCATTCCCTCGCCCTGGGCCGACCGGCGCATCATCGTGACCAAGCAGCCGATCGGCGTGGTCGGCGCGATCACGCCCTGGAATTTCCCCTCCTCGATGCTGGCGCGGAAGATCGGCCCGGCGCTGGCCGCGGGTTGCACCGTCGTCGCCAAGCCGGCCTCGCAGACGCCCTATTCGGCCCTGGCCTGGGGCGTGCTGGCCGAGAAAGCCGGCATTCCCGCCGGTGTCGTCAATGTGGTGACCGGCGATGCCCGGACGGTCGGCGGCGAGCTGACCGGCAATCCGCTGGTGCGCAAGATCACCTTCACCGGCTCGACGCCGGTCGGCAAGGTGCTGCTGAAGCAGGCGGCCGATACGGTCAAGAAGGTCTCGATGGAGCTCGGCGGCAACGCGCCCTTCATCGTCTTCGACGATGCCGATCTCGACCGCGCGGTCGAAGGCGCGACCGCCGCCAAGTTCCGCAATTCCGGCCAGACCTGCGTCTGCACCAACCGCTTCTATGCGCAGGCCGGGATCTACGACGCCTTCGTCGAGAAGCTGACCGCGGCGGTGAGGAAGCTCAAGGTCGGCTCGGGGCTTGAGACCGGCGTGACGCAGGGCCCGCTGATCGACGACAAGGCGCTCGCCAAGGTCGAGGAGATGGTGGCGGACGCCAGGGCCAAGGGCGGCGTCGTCGCGACCGGCGGCAAGCGCTCGGAGCTGGGCCTCAGCTTCTACGAGCCAACCGTGATCGCGGGCGCGACCAGCACCATGCAGTTCGCGCGCGAGGAGATCTTCGGGCCGGTCGCGCCGGTCTTCCGCTTCGAGACGGAGGAAGAAGCGATCCGGCTGGCCAACGACACCGAATACGGCCTCGCCTGCTATTTCTACACGCGCGATCTCGGCCGCACCTTCCGGGTTTCGGAGGCACTGCAATACGGCATCGTTGGCGTCAACGAGGGGCTGGTCACCACCGAGGTCGCTCCCTTCGGCGGCCTCAAGGAATCCGGGCTCGGCTCCGAGGGCTCCAAATACGGCCTGCAGGACTACCTCGACGTCAAATATACCTGCATCGGCGGGATCGGCGCCGCAGCCCCGGCGTAGTTCGGCACCGCCCGGCGCTCGCCTCGGTGCAGAAGCGCGACGGTCATGGCTCTATCGGCGAGGTTCTCAATCCCGGAATATCCGGACCGCTGAGAAAGCCAAGGATCAGGCGAACGAGGGCGTCCTCGAACGCCGCGGCTACACCGAACTCAACAGCAAGCTCGTCTCGCTGTTGAGAATGCCGTCGATGTTGCGGACCTCACGCAGCACGCGGTCGAAATCGCTAAGGCTCTCCGCCCTGAGCTCGGCGATGAGATCCCAGGCGCCATTGGTCGTGTGCAGGGCGAATAATTCGGGCAAGCCGCGCAGCTGCCTGATCACGGCGGTTGTCGACCGGCCGGCAACCTCGATCATCATGATCGCGCGAATGGCCCGGTCGTCATAGCCCTGACGGGCGCGGATCGTGAAGCCGAGGACGGCGCCGGTCTCCAGCAGCCGATCGAGCCGTGTCTGAACGGTCGCGCGCGACACGCCCAGGATCGTTGCGAGCTTGGAGACCGGAGCCCGCCCGTCCTCGCGGAGCACGGCGATCAGCCTGTGATCGAGATCGTCGAAGAGATGCATGGCAAAATGCTCAGATTATCTATTCAATATGCTCAATCTGGGCGAAGAAAGCAAAATCCTTCGCCATCTCCAATGCAAATCGAGGCGATCTAACGTTCTGCTCTGACTTGAGCGGGAGGGTCGCGTGGTTCGCTATGCCGGTGTCGGGAGCACGGTAACCGCTTCCGCCGAGGAAGACAGCTTCTCCAACGAGACCGACCTCCTCACGGCCCCGCCGGATCTCCGCGACCTGTTCGGGCTGCTGAAGGCGCCCTCCCCCGAAACCCAGCTGTGCGAGGTCTGCTGACCATGCCCCTATCTCCCATCAAGAAGCTCTCGGTTCAGGCACCGCGCGCCGTGGTGATTTGATCCGCCCGCACCACTTCCACCCCAACGGGGCGACCGCGGTCGACAACGCCTTCCAGGCGCTCGACGCCAGTCGCAGCGCCGCCGGGATCGCCGCCGCTGCCCGCGACGAGGTCACCCGCGCCGTCGAGGCGCTGGAGAAGGCGGGTGTCGCCGTCCATCTCTTCGAGGACGCCGGGCGCGAGACGCCGGATTCGGTCTTTCCGAACAACTGGTTCTCGACACATGCCGGCGGTCATGTCGCGCTCTATCCGATGTTTTCGCCGAGCCGACGCAAGGAGCGCAGGCCCGACGTGATCGAGATGCTCAAGCAACGCTACCGCGTCCAGGACGTGATCGATTATTCCGGGCTGGAGCCGGACGGGGTCTTCCTCGAAGGCACAGGTGCGATGGTGCTCGACCACATCGAGCGTGTCGCCTACGCCGCCCGCTCCAACCGCACCAACGAGGTGGCGCTCGAACGCTTCTGCACGCATTTCAACTTCGAGCCGGTGGTCTTCGACGCTGCCGACGCGCAGGGGCGGCCGATCTACCACACCAATGTGTTGATGTGCATCGGCACGGACATCGCGCTGATCGGCCTCGCCACGGTGAGCGAGCCGCCGCGCCGCGCCGAAATCGCCCAGCGCCTCGCGCAGACGGGCCGCACCGTGATCGACCTCACGCACGAACAGATCGCAGACTTCGCCGGCAACGCCATCGAACTCGACGGCAAGGAAGGGCGCGTGCTGGCTCTGTCGTCGCGGGCATTGCGCTCCCTGACAGCCGGGCAGCGCGAAGCGATCGAGAGCTATCTGCGCCTGCTGCCGCTCGACGTCCCGATGATCGAACTCGCCGGAGGCTCCGTCCGCTGCATGCTGGCGGGCATTCATCTCGCCCCGAGGCCGTGCATCGCGGCGGCGGGCTAGGCGGTGTGGACACTTGCCGTGCCGGCCTCGCCCTCCACCGCCGTCATTCCGGGGCAGGCCGAAGGCCTGAGCCCGGAACCCATGAACACTGTCTCAGCAGGAAGAGCAGTGCTGCGAGCCGGCCCGGCTCTATCCGGAGCGTCGTGTTCATGGGTTCCGGGCTCGGCCCGGGGGGGCCGCCCCGGAATGACGGCGGCGGTGCCGGTGGATCCATCCCGACAACTGTCCACGCCGCCCAACCCGCAGGCGCGGCACCGCGGCTCAGTTCGCCCGTTTCCGCCGGCGTCCCACGGCCTCCCCGACCGAGACGACGAGCGCGCAGATGGCGACCAGGACGAGCGAGGCGGCCGAGGCGGCCGGCAGATCCGTGCCGGTTTCGGAGACCTTGCTGTAGAGGACGAGCGGCAGAATGTTCACCTGCGTGCCGACCAGCGCCAGCGCAGTGCCATAGGCGCCGACGGCGACGGCCGAGGTGAGGCAGAAGGCGGCGACGAGGCTCGGCATGATCTGTGGCAGCATCACGTCGACGAGGGCGCGCGTCCCTCCCGCGCCGAGCGAGCGCGCCGCGCTGAGCTGAGCCCGGTCGAAATTGCTGATCGCCGGCAGCACGATCAGCACCACGCGGGGCACGAGATAGTAGGAATAGGCGAGCCCGAGCCCAAAGGGCGAGAAGATGAAGGCGCCCGTGACGGCCGGGTCGAGCCCCAGCTCGGCGAGGAGCAGCGTGACGAAGCCCGATCGCCCCAGAAGCAGGATGAAACCATAGGCGACGATCAGGCCGGAAAAGGTCAGCGGCAGCGAGATCGCGATCAGCGCCGTCGCCCGGGCCCTGGGTGCCAGCCGCGAGAGCGTCAGCGCCACGCAGAACCCGACGGCGAGGGAGAACAGCGGCGCGGCCGTGCCGAGGATCAGCGTGCCGCGCAGCCCGTTCCAGAAGACGGGATCGGCGAGCAGCCGGCCGAAGGCGCTGCCGCCATCGGAGAAGGCGCCGATCAGCACGGCGCAGACCGGCACCAGGAAGAACAGCCCGAGCACGGCAACGCCCGGCGTCGCGAAGGCGACGAGTGTGGGAGTGGATGCGCGCACGCTCATGGCAGTCTCCGGTTGGGTCGGTTCGGGAAGCGGGCCGCCCGCCTGCGCGAACGGCCCGGCCTGGCGATTACTGGCCGAGGACGGCCTTGGCCCAGCCAGCGTCGATCTCGGGCTTCTTGACGGTCGCCTTGGCGATGTCGATCGGACGGACCTGGGGCGCCGCCGGCATCTTGTCGGCGACGCTGGCCGGCAGCGCCACGCCCGGCACGGCGGGGCGGACATAGCCCTCGGCGAAGATCTTCTGGCCTTCGTCGCTCATGACGAAATTCAGCCAGAGCTTGCCGGCGTTCGGGTTCGGGCCGTTCTTCACCAGCGAGATGGCATAGGGCGCGGCCGCCGAAGCCTCCTGCGGGATGACCACCGCGATGCCCTCGCCCATGCCGTCGAGATGCTTCGCCTTCAGGCCGTCATTCTCATAGCCGATCCAGATCGGGATCTCGCCCTTGAGGAACTGGGCATAGGGCGTGGTGCCGACGGTGCGCAGCACATTGCCGGCCTTGCTCAGCTTGCCTAGATAGTCGATGCCCGGCTTGATGTCGTCCATGCTGCCGCCATTGCCGAAGGCGGCCGCGAAGGTCACGACCTGACCCTGGCCGGTCGAGCGCGGATCCTGATAGACGATAGCGTTCTTGTATTCGGGCTTGAGAAGATCCGCCCAGCTCTGCGGAACGGTCTTGACCAGCTTCGTGTTCACGAGGAAGGCGACGCTCAGCGTGTGGACGGTGAACCACTGGCCGTCCTTCTCGCGCAGCGCTTCGGGCAGGCGCTCGAAATTGCCCGGCTTGAAGCCTTCGACCACACCCGCCTTGGCGGCATCGAGAGCGGAGCCGGCGAAATAATAGGCGGTGTCGGCCTGCGGCCGGTTGCGCGCCTTGTCGAGCGCGACGACGGTCGCGGCGGAGCCGAGGTCGTTATAGACCATCTCGACGCCGGGATAGCGCTTCTGGAAGGCCTTGAACTGGCCGGCCCAGTTCGCCCAGGTTGGGCCGGTGTCGAAGGAGACGATGAGCCCTTCCTTGCGGGCGGCCTCATAGAGCGCCTTCTCGCCGGCATAGAGCTCCGGCCCCTCGAAGGCGAAGGCCGGCTGGCCGAGCCCGAGCATCAGCGCCGCCCCGGCGGCGGCGTGCAGGAACTGACGTTTGTTCATCAGGTGATTCTCCAGGGTTGCAGCGTGTCAGGTCACAGGGAGAAGGCGCACCGCCTCGGGCGGGATCGACACGGCCGAGACCGGCTCGCGCAGATGGGTTTCGATCCGGATGAGCCCGCCCTCCACCGCGAGGTCGATGCGCCGGACCGGGCCGAGATAGCGGTCGACGGCAACGCTCCCGGCAAAATGGCCGGGCCGACCTGCGGGGGTGGGTTGTTCCGTGGGCTCGACGCGCTCGGGACGGACGAAAACCGTCACCGGCTCGCCTGAAGCGCGGCCGGCGGTGTCGCAAGCGAGCGGGCCGATGCTCGTCTCGACGATCCCGTCCGCAGCGACCTTTCCAGGCCAGAGATTGGACTGGCCGACGAAGGCCGCGACATTGGCATTGACCGGCGTCTCGTAGAGCTCGCGCGGGGTCCCGAGCTGGATCAGGCGCCCCTCGCGCATCACCGCGACCTTATCCGCGATCGACAGGGCCTCCTCCTGATCATGCGTGACGAGCAGGGTCGCGATGCCGGAGGCACGCTGCACGCGCAGGATCTCGTCGCGCATCTCCATCCTCAGCCCGGCGTCGAGCGCGGAAAGCGGCTCGTCGAGCAGGAGGCCACGGGGCTCGAAGACGAGCGCGCGCGCCAGCGCCACGCGCTGCTGCTGGCCGCCGGAGAGCGCCGCCGGAAAATCATCGGCGCGCAGGCGCATCCCGACCCGATCGAGCATCTCGACGGCACGCGCATGCCGGGCCGGCTGCGCAATGCCCCGCACCTTCAGCGGATAGGCGACGTTCTCCCACAGGCGCATATGCGGGAAGAGCGCGTAGTTCTGGAACACGACGCCGAGCTGCCGCGCCTCGGGCGCCAGGGCGCCGACATCCTGCCCGTCGATCAGGATGCGTCCGCTCGCCGGCTTCACGAACCCCGCGAGCAGCTTGAGGATGGTCGACTTGCCCGAACCGGAGGCGCCGATGATCGCAAGCAGCTCGCCACGGCCGATCTCGAGCGAGATGTCGAAGACGCCGGTGGCGGCCCCGGGGTAGGTGTAGTTCACATTCTCGTATCTAAGCGTCATGGGGTGGATCCCGCTTTGCTGGAGCCCGCGAACTGGGCCGTCAGGCTGCTGGTCAACGAAGCCAGTGCTGCGAGGATCAGGAGGACGACGGTCGCCGCGCAGGCGAACCCGGTCGCGCCGTAGAAGGCCTGGAGCAGCACCACCGGATAGGTCCGCGAGAGGAAGCCGGACACCAGGTTCGAGAGCTGGAACTCGCCGATCGACAGGGCAGCCACCGTCAAGGTCGAAGAGAGCAGGCTGGTGCGCAGCAAGGGCAAGGTGACGTCTCGCAGCCGCGCGGCGAAAGAGGCGCCGAGCGTCGCCGCAGCGTGCTCGTATTCGTCCAGCCGCAGCTGCTCCATATCCGCCACGAGCGCAGTGACAGTGTAGGGGAGCGTGAGGACCAGATGGCCGGCGGCGAGCAGCCAGAAGCTCCCCAGCCAGGGCAAGGCGTCGGACGAAAACACCAGGATGAAGCCGAAGGCGAGGACCAGCTCCGGCACCGCGACGGGCATCAGCGTGACCAGGCGCGCCGCAAGCCGGACGCCGCCGCGGGCGCCGGCCTGGATGGCATAAGCGAGGGGCAGGCCGATCAGCGCGTTCAGCGCGCAGGTCACGCCGACGACCTGCAGGCTGGTGACGAAAGCCCGGCGGAAGCTGGGATCGCCCGCGACCTCGGCATACCAGCGTCCCGTGAAGCCGGTGGGCAGGAGCGTATTGCTCCAGCTCTCCCCGAAGGAGCCGAGCGCGAGCAGAAGCACGGGCGCGGCCAGGAAGACCAGATAGGCGATCGCGACGGCTCGCACGGCGGCATCCCCTCTTGCGGTCAGATCAGGTGCCGTCGCTCGCTAAAGGGGTTGCGTGATATTATGATGACAAATGGAAGAAATATTACAACTGACCGAAGAGCCGCATGGCGATCCGCTCCAGCACCGCCTCGACGCCAGCGAGGCGGGGAACGCCGTCGACCTGGGGCGCATCGGCCATGGCGAGGACGAGCCGCCCGAATTGCAGCCCGAACGCCATCTCCGAGAGAGTGCCGACACCACCGCCGATCGCAACCAGCGCGACACAGGCACGCGCGATGATGGCGTTGCGGGCGGGGCCGATCCCGGTGGCGATGGGAATGGCGACATAGGGGTTCGCCGCCTGCCACTCCTCGTCCGGCAGCAGGCCGATTGGCAACCCGCCTTCGGAGGCATGGCCCCGGCAAGCGGCTTCCATCACGCCGGATTTGCCGCCGCAGAGCAGCTGCAGGCCATGGCGGGCGAGCGCGCCCCCCAGATCCGCGGCGAGCTCGCATTGCGCCGGCGTCGCCTCCCGCGGCCCGATGATCCCGATCGGAACGCGCCTCAGCGACTGCTGCTCGGCGAGCTGCGCGAGAGCCTGCAGCGGCGTCACCTCCCGGCCCGCGGGAGGGCAGCCTTCGTCCGTTGTCCAGGCGAGGCGCGAGGGCACGAAACGCCGGCCTTCATTGACCAGGCATCGCTCCTCATCCGACCAGTAGAGTTTCGACATGCTCCGCCTCCTGCCTTTCAGCTTCTGTCGCGTCTCTGTAAACTATATGACATATGAGAGATTCTATGATGGACGATGAAGCGTTTGGTGAACTGACGGCTCGGCAGGCCGACATCGTCAGGATGGTCGATGAGAAGGGCTACGCGACGCTCGAGGCCCTTGCGCAACATTTCGAGGTTTCGACCCAGTCGATCCGGCGTGACATCATTCAGCTCGACCGGCTGAACCTGCTCCAGCGCTTTCATGGCGGTGCCGGTCCTTCCGATACGACGGTCCGGCTCGGCTATGTCGAAAAGCGCATGCGCGCGATGGACGCCAAGGCCAGGATCGGGAGGGCGGCCGCTGCCCTCGTGCCGGAGGGCGCGGCGGTCTTTCTCGATGTCGGCACGACGGTGGAGGCGGTCGCTCTGCAACTGCGCACCCAGCACGCCAAGGCTCGCGTCTTCACGTCCAGCCTGGCGAGTGGGATGATCCTTGCGGGCGCGCCGGACATCGAGCTGCATGTCTTTGCCGGCGCGGTGCGCGGCGCCGACGGCTCGCTTGCCGGGGCGGCCACGGTGGCGGGGGTTTCAGCCATCCGTTTCGACATCGCCTTCATCGGCTATTCGGGTTTCGAAAAGGACGGGACCGTGATGGACTACGACCTCGAGAAGATCGCCGTGAAGCAGGCCGCGATGCGCCGCGCCGAAACATCCGTCATCGTCGGGGACTGCTCGAAGTTCGAAAGACATGGCGTAGCCCAAGTCGCGGCTCCGCATCTCATCTCCAAACTCGTGACCGACGCGGCTCCGCCGAGCCATCTGGCCGAAGCATTTTCTGCGGCACGGCTCGAAATCGTCATCGCCGGGCCTTGAACGGCTTTGATCCAAGCGAGGTCCATGCCGCCCCGTATCGCGCCAAGGCGGCGGGCGCAATTGCGTGCACACCGCGACGGCGGAAACACGCCGTCATCCCGGGCTTGACCCGGGATCCATGCCAGAGGCGCTTCCGACAAAGGTTCAGGCATGGATCCCGGCTCTCCGCTTCGCTCTGGCCGGGATGACTCGCGCTTCCATGAAAGCGCAGCGGGCTCTTGAGGCTGATATGAAGCCGGGGAGAAACGCTTGCCGGTGGGCCGTGTCACATGGCTGCGGCAGGCTTGCGGCCGGGATAGTCGTCCGGAAGGACGAAGGGGAACGGGCCCGGCGCCCGGTCGATCTTCGCCGTATGGGTGACCACGCCATCCCCAGTGAAACGGTGCAGCAGGAATTCAGGCGGTTCCAGCATGAAGCAGGACGGCGCCTGGGAGCGCAGGTCGAGCGTGACCTGATGGCCGACCGAGGGAGCGATCTGGCACAACGTGCCGCCGAAGACGGTCTGGATCGAACGATGCACATGGCCGCAGAGCAGCCGCTTCACCTGCGGGTTGGCGGCGACGAGGCGTTCGAGCTCGGTCACGCCCGTGCGCAAGCGCGTCCGGTCCATATGCCCGATACCGGTGTCGAAGGGCGGATGGTGCAGCATCACCAGCGTCGGCGTTTCCGGTGCGGCGGCAAGCGTCTGCTCCAGGAAAGCAATGGTTTCGGACGCAAGCTCGCCATGGCTCTCGCCGACGACCAGGCTGTCGAGGCCGACGATGCGGACGGAGCCACAGGTCACGGCGAAGTTGAGGAAGCCCGTCTCGGACAGGAAGTCCCGGTCGCGGAAAGCGAGGCGGAAAGGCTCGCGCCGGTCGTGGTTCCCGGGCACCGCATAGACCGGCATGGGCAGGCGGGCGAACAGCTCCCGGACCAGCGCGTATTCCTCGTCGAGGCCGCAATCGGCTAGATCCCCGGTGACGAGCACGCAATCGGGGCGCGGCTCGAGCCGCAGCAGCGCCTGAATCGCATGCTCGGCATAGAGATTGGTTTCCGAAATGCCGTAGGCGGGGACGCCGCGGGGCCGGGCGTGCAGATCCGAGATCTGGGCGATGAGCATGGAATCAGGCCTGTTGTGCAAATTCGATGAAGGACCGGGGATCGACGTCGAAAGCGACGGTCTGGCCCGGGTTGAAGGACAGGTTCGACGACAGGTCGATCTGCAGCGTCTGGCCGGCTGCGACCTCGACGACGAGGCGCTGCGTCGCGCCGAAGAAGGTCGAGGCCGTGACGCGGGACAGGATCGCGCCGGCACCATCGCTCAGCCGTGCAGCCTCCGGCCGGAAGCAGAGCGTCGTCTCGCGATCCACCCCGCCGATGGGGAGTTGCGCGCGCGTCGGGCCGCCTGCGATGGAGAGCACGCCGTTGCGGACCGGCCCGGTCAGGCGGTTCATGGTGCCGACGAAATCGGCGACGAAGGCGTCGGCCGGCCGATGATAGATGACTTGCGGCTTGTCGATCTGGGCAATCCGGCCACGCTGCATCACCGCGATGCGGTCGCCGATCGCCATGGCTTCTGCCTGGTCATGCGTCACATAGATGGCAGTGATGCCGAACTCCCGCAGCAACGCGCCGATCTCGATGCGCAGCCGTTCGCGCAACACCGCGTCGAGCGCCGCCAGCGGCTCGTCGAGGAGCAGCACGCGCGGCTTGATGGCCAGTGCGCGGGCCAGCGCCGTGCGCTGGCGCTGGCCGCCGGAGATGGCGGCGATGCGGCGCTCGGCATAATCCCCGAGCCCGACCAGCGTCAGCAGCCGCCGGGTCTCGGCCTCGCGCTTGGCCCGCGGCACCTTCCGGACCTTCAGCCCATAGGCGACGTTCTCGGCCACCGTCATGTTCGGAAACAGCGCATAGGACTGGAAGACCATGCCGACATTGCGCTTCTCGATCGGCACTCCCGAGACATCCTCGCCGTCGAAGCGGATCATGTCCGGCCCATCCGGCCGCTCCAGCCCGGCGATGAGCCGCAGGAGGGTGGTCTTGCCGCAGCCGGAAGGCCCGAGCAGCACCAGGATCTCTCCGGCCTGCACCGTGAGGTCCGTCGGTTGCAGCACCGTCACGCCATGGAAGGTCTTGCTGAGCTGCCGCGTCGTGATGGCGGCACCGCGGCGCGGCGCGCCGGGTTTGGTCGAGGTCATGGCCGGGATCGCTTTTCGGTAAGGCCGGCCACGAGCTGAAGGCCGACGAGCAGGGGAATGATCATGACGAGAAAGACAAGGGTGTAGGCCGAGGCGATCTCGAGGCGCATCGAGGCATAGGCGTCGGCCAGCCCGACCGGCAGCGTCTTGGTCATCGGCGTATGCGTCATCCAGGTCAGGTTGAACTCGCCGATCGAGAGCGTGACGACGGTCAGCGCGCCGGCCAAGACACCTTGCCGGACATTCGGCAGGATCACGTCGAAGAAGCGCCGCCAGGCCGGGGCGCCGAGGCTGGCGGCGCCCTCGTCCAGCACCTTCCAGTCGATGGTTTCGAGGACGGCGATGACCGCCCGCATCATGAAAGGCAGCGTGAACAGGACATGCCCGACGATGATGAACAGCGTCGATTGGCGAAACGCGCCGAAGCCGCCATAGGCCAGGATCAGCGCCAGCGCGAGGGCAAGTCCCGGGATCGCGACCGGCAGCGTCACCACCTCCTCCACCACGCGGGCGAGGCGGCCGCCGCGCCGCACCAGCGCATAGGCCCCGGGCACGCCGATGATCAGCGTCAGAGCCAGCGTCGCCAGCGCCACGACGAGGCTACGCGCGATGGTGTCGGCGTAGAGCCCCCAGACCTGGATGACCCAGTCCAGGGTCAGGCCGGCGGACAGGCCGCGCGCATAGCTCCGGCTCAGGCCGGCGAAGACCGACAGGAGCACCGGCAGGATCAGGAACAGGGTCAGCAGCGCCGTGATCGCGATGCCGGCCGCAGAGGTCCAACGTAGCCGCATCTCAGTTGGCCCCGACATCGCGCATGGCGCGGTTGCGGGCGATGGCGAGCACGGCCCAGGTCATCAGGCCGAGCCCGATCGAGATCGCCGCCGCCATGGCGGCGTTGGTCGCCAAAGTGAACTCGGTATAGATCAGCATCGGCACGACATCGATGTTCGTGGCGAGCGTGAAGGCCGTGCCGAAGGCGCCCATGGCGGTCGCGAAGCAGAGCGCGCCGCCGGTATACATGGCCGGAAACAGCGCGGGCAGCACCACATCGCGCTGGATCGCGACCGGTCCGGCGCCAAGCGAGCGCGCGGCCTCCACCAGCGAGGGATCGAGCTTTTCTGCCGCCGCCAGGATGGTCAGCAGCACGCGGGGCATGGAGAAATAGATGTATCCGAGGAAGAGTCCGACCAGCGAATAGGCGAAGACGAGGTTGGTTCCCACCACCGCCTTGGTGGCGCTGCCGACGAGGCCGAGGCGCCCGCCGAGCAGGATCACCATGAAGCCGACGACGACGCCGGGAAAGGCGAGCGGAAAGGTGAGCAGCGACAGGAGCAGTCCGCGGCCGGCAAAGCGCCGGTTGGCCAGCGTTTGCGCGGCGACCGTCGCCAGCGCCAGTGTCGCGACCGTGGTCAGGATCGCAAGCAGCAGCGTCGCGATCAGGCTCGTCCGGTAGCGGGCCTCCGTGACGATGGCGAGGAAGGCCATGAGCCCCTGTTCGCCCTCGCCGGCCGCTACAGTCAGGCGGGCGAGCGGCAGGATCAGGAAGGCCGATGTGAAGATCGCCAACGGCAAGAGCAGCAGGATATCGAAGCGCCGGTTTTGCACGGCAGCCTCCTTTAAAAGCGAAATATCGACGAAAGGGTCGGCGCTGGGCCGGCTGAACCGTCATTGCGAGCGAAGCGAAGCAATCCAGGGGAGCGTAGAGCGCAGCGGCCCCTGGATTGCTTCGTCGCTTCGCTCCTCGCAATGACGGCTCGTGCGATTCGATCTGATCGAAATCAGCGCCGGCTTACCGGACTTCCGCGAGATAGCGCTGCGAATAGGCCTTCTGGGCGGCCTGGGCTCGGCCCCAGTCGACAGCCTTGGCGCGCTCGTATTCGCTCGCCGGCAGGAACTTCTCGGCGATGTCCTTCGGCATCTCGACCGGCAGGGCCGGCCGCAGATAGGCCTTGGTCCAGAAGAGCTGGCCCTTGTCCGAGAGCAGGTAGTCGAGCACCTTCTTGGCGGTCTCCTGATGCGGGGCGCCCTTCACCAGCGTCATGACATAGGGGAAGCTGACGGTGCCCTCGCAGGGCAGGACGAAGGCGAACTTGCCCTGCTCGGTGTATTTGGCGCGATAGGCGTTGAAGTCGTAGTCGAGCAGGATCGGGATCTCGCCGGAGACGGCACGGGCATAGGAAGTCTGCTTGGTGACGATCGCGCCGTTGGCAGCGAGCGCCTTGAAGTAGTCGATCGCCGGCGTGAAATTGTCGAGGGAGCCGCCGAGCGCCAGATTGGCGGCCACCGACGAGACGTAGCCGACGGCAGCCGAGGTCGGATCGAGATAGCCGACGAGGCCGTTATATTCGGGCTTCTTCAGATCGGCCCAGCAGGCAGGAGCCTTGACCCCCTTGAGCGCGTCGATGTTGACGAAGAAGCCCAGCGTGCCTTGATGGATGGTCCACCAGCGGCCTTCGGCATCCTTCAACCCTTGCGGAATCTCGGCGAAGCGGCTCGGCTTCCAGGCCTCGACCAGATTCTGGTCCGCGGCGGAAATGCCGGCGTTGATCCCGAGATAGGCGATGTCGGCGACGGGGCTCGCCTTTTCGGCGATGATCTGGGCGACCGCCTGTCCGGAATTCTTGTTGTCGCCGGGAATCTCGACACCGAGATCGGCCTTGATGGTCTTCAGCATCTCGCCCCAATTGGCCCATTCGGGCGGGCAATTGTAGCAGACGACGTCGGCGGCCCGAGCCGGAGCGGCGGCGAGCAGGAAGGTGCTGGCCAACGCCGCGAGGCAGGCGGAAAGAAGGGTGCGTTTCATGGGTTCCTGTTCCCGGTCGTGAAGGTGGAGGAGGCCGCGGCCGGCCGGCACGGAGCCGGTCCGATGGTTTCGCCGGAGGCGAAGGTGAAATCCGCCCGGATGTGCTGCGGGCGCCGTCGCCCGGCTGCGACGTCGAGGACCAGCGACGCCGCAAGCACGCCCATCGCGCGGGACGGCTGGGTGATCGTCGTCAGTCGCGGAAAGACATGCCGGGCAAGGTCGATGCCGTCGAAGCCGGTGACCGAAACGTCCTGGGGCACCGACAGCCCCATGCGGCGCAGCGACGCGATCACCGTCACGGCGAGCATGTCGTTGGAGACGACGACCGCCGTCGGCCCATGAGCTGCGAAGGCGCCGGTCAGATCGACATCCTGCACCGCGTCGATGAAATCGACCTGCATGGGCTGCAATGGCCGTCCCCCGACCGCCTCGACAGCGTCGCAATAGCCGCGGTAGCGATGAGCCGCGCGGTCGGACGATGAAAAGCGTCCCCCGACGAACAGGATCGAGCGATGGCCGAGGGAAAGTAGCTCTTCCGTCAGCCGGCGCATTGCGGCGCGATTGTCGACGGATACGGCACCGAAGCCCTCGGGCACGTCCTCGTTGTAGATCGTCGCCGCCGGCAGCTCCTGCCGCTGGACGCGGGTGAAGGCCTCGCTCGTCAGCGGGTCGCAGACCGTCATGATGAGGCCGACCGGGCGCTCCGCGATCAGCGCCGTGGCGACCGAGAGTTCCTGCGCGGTGTCGTAGTTGGACTGGCCGATGATGATCGATAGCTCGCTCGCGCGGGCGCGCTGCTCGATGCCGGCGACAGCTCCCGCGAAGACCGGATTGGTGAGGCTCGGCACCAGGACGCCGAGAACGGGCCGCCGCCGGTTGCCCGCCTGCTGGAGCGGAAAGCCCAGATCGAGAGCGGCGTCGACCACCCGCTTCTGCATCTCCGCACTCACCGGGCCGTGCCCGGTGACGACGCGGCTGACCGTCGCCGTCGAGCAGCCGGCGCGCGCGGCGACATCCCGGGTCGTGGCCGTCGGTCGTTCCATTCCCGTCCTCGTCTCGGGCGGTCCAACCGTCGGCCCCGCGTCCCGGAGGTTGCGGTAACGAAGGAATTTAATGACGAGATGACGTTGTTTCAGCGGTTTTCAGCGGAAGACGACTCCAGACGTCATCGCCAGCGCGATCACTTGAGCGAGCGAACCGCTATCTGGTCAGAACGGGTGCCTTCTCCTTTGGCGCTTGCGTCCGACCGTGCTGATGCACGGCGGTGTAACAGCGCGACCGAGCATAGGTAGACAAAAAAGGGGGCGCCCTTGCTGGGCGCCCCTTCTTCCATGGTTCAGGGGCTTCGCTCAGACGAAGCGGAAGTCGTCCTGAGCGAGGCTCGACAGCTGCACGCCCTTGAGGGTCACCGTGGTGTCGGCGTCGATCGAGATCACCGTGTCGGCGCCGATCTGCTCGGCTGCGTCCATGGCCGTCTCGAAGTCGGCGAAGACGCCGATCGAGAACTCCAGCAGGTCGGCGCTGGAACCGCTCGTCCGGAAGTCGGTGATCGTGTCCTTGCCGAAGCCGACGGCGAAGACGAAGGCGTCGTGGCCGGAGCCGCCGGTCAGGATGTCGTCGCCCGCGCCGCCCTCGATGCGATCATTGCCCGAGCCGCCGTCGATGACGTCATTGCCGGCACCGCCGAGGACGGTGTCGTCACCCGAGCCGGCATCGATCACGTCGTCGCCTTCGCCGCCCTCGACATGGTCGATGCCGGAGCCGGCCTTGATCGTGTCGTTGCCGACGCCGCCGAAGACCTGATCGTCACCCGAGCCACCATCCAGGAGGTCGTCGCCCGCGCCACCCCACAACGTGTCGTTGCCGGCACCGCCCTTGAGCGTGTCGTTGCCGGCGCCGCCGTCGAAGGCATCGTCGCCATTGCCGCCGATGACGGTGTCGTTGCCCGCGCCGAAGAGCAGCTTCTCGATATTGCTGAAGCTGTCGGAGCCGATGCCCGCGCCGGAGACCTTGCCCGCCGCGAAATTGACGGTAACCGGGCCCGTCGCCGCCGAGAGGTCGAGCGTATCGAAGCCCGCGCCGCCGTCGATGACGTCGTCGCCGAGGCCGGCGAGGATGATGTCGTCGCCCGCGCCGCCCTCGATCACGTCATCGCCTGCGCCACCATCGAGCAGGTCGTTGCCGGCGCCGCCCTTCAGCACGTCGTCGCCGAGGCCGCCGACGAGGCGGTTGTCAGCGCCGTCGCCGATCAGGGTGTCGTTGCCGGAACCACCGATGACGGTCTCGATCGAGACGAGCTCGTCCTCGCCCGCCTTGTCGCCCGAGGCCGTACCGGCCGCGAGATCGACCGTCACGCCGACGGTATCGTCGGAGTAGTCGGCCGTGTCGATGCCGGCGCCGCCATCGAGCAGGTCATCGCCCGCGCCGCCGCTCAGGACATCGTTGCCGACACCGCCGAAGAGCGCGTCGTCGCCGGCGCCACCCTTGAAGATGTCGTCGCCCTCATCACCGGACAGCGTATCGTCGCCTTCGCCGCCATCGATTACGTCATTGCCGCCGCGGCCGGACACCTCGTCGTCGCCAAGACCCGCGAGGATCGTCTCGCTCCACGACATGCCGACCAGCACATCGTCGCCATCCGTACCGACCGGCAACTCCACGGCATCGTCCAGCACCGTGTCCTGGCGGACATTCAGGTTCTGGATGCGCTGGTCGAGCTCCATCGGCGTGTCCGCGACGTCGTAGGCCGTCTGCTTGGTGCCGTGGAACTCCTGCATGTATTCGGCGAAGGCCTGCTGCTCGCCGAGCAGCGTCGAGCCTGTCGGCGTGTTGGCCGCGACCACCGCCGCCGCCGTGAAGTCGAGCGATTCATCGACAGGGCCGGAGAGGCCGCCATCCGCCAGCAGATAACGGAAGTTCTCGCCATTGACCTTCATCGGGTAGCTGTCACCGCCATTGGCGAGGAAGCTCAGCGTGATCACGGTGATCTTGGCCGGAACGCCCGCCTGCAGCACGCCGTTGTCATAGAGCGCGATCCTGGTGCCGTCCTCGGCGACCAGCGCGATGTCGGAGACGCGGCTGCCGGCCGGCAGGTCCGGATCGTAGGAGAAGGCGATGCCGCCGATCTGCGGAAAGCGGCCCTGGTTGCCGAGCACTGCGACGCCGTGCTCGAGGATGGCCTTGAGGCCCTGAGCGGTGGTGTCGAAGGCCATCAGCTTGTTGTTGAAGCGCAGCGAGTTCTCGATGTCGAGCTGCGAGACACCGCCCTCGGCCTTGCCGGTCGCCGCATTGGCGGGCGGCGGCAGCTTGTCGACCTGGCCGGTGACCGGGTCCGGATCGGAGACCGTGCCGATCTGCGAGCGCACGCCGCCGCCGTTCTTCAGTGAGACGACGAAGGCCGGGGCATCGGTCCCGAGCGCATCGCGCAGGGCGTCGGCGTTCGCATCCGCCGAGAGGCTGCCGAGATTGGTCTCCTGGTTGCGGATGAGGGCCCGCTCACCTTCGAGATAGACCTCGGTGTAACCATAGACCGTGCCGTCCTTGACGGTGATCACCGACTGGACCGCATCGGTCACGTCGCGGACCTTGTCGCCCTTGCTGCCTTCGGCGAAGGCCGTGTTCTCGAGGTTGTCGACGGTCGTGCCCCAGGCTTCCGCGACGTTCTTATCGGTCGCCGCATAGGCGCCGTTGATCGCGGTGTCACCCGCGAGATTGTCAACGATGACGTTGCCCTCTGCATCGAAATCGACCACGAGCCGGCCGAGATAGGTGTATTCGCCGTCCGTGTTGACGATCAGGGTCGGCTTGCCGTCGGCGCCAGCGGTGACGATCGGATACTGCCCGTCGAATTCGGCGCTATGGCCCGGAAAGTTCTCGGCCACGTCGTCGGCGTCGCCCAGCCGGGTGTTGGAGCCGCCGGCCAGGATGATGTCGACGCCGCGCAGCTTGGTGGCGAGCAGCTGCTCGTTCTGGATCTGCTGCAGATGCGACTGAACGATGATCTTGTTGATGCCCTCCGCGATCATCTCATCGATGATCGGCTGCAACTGGCTCGCCAGCAGGTCCATGTCGTCGACCTCGGCGCCGTCGCCGAGAAAGCCCTTCACCTCGGTGCCGGTCGGCGAGGAGATGCGCTCGAGGATCTGGGTGGTGGCGCCGATCAGGCCGATCTTCTCGCCGCCCTTGGTGACGACAGCGGCCGGCGCGATGCGGCCGTTCAGCGTGTCGATATCGACAGTCGGCGTCGCGCCATTGCCGACCGTGTTCGCGTAGCGCGGGTTGAGGTCGGTATCGGCCGAGAAGTCGAGATTGGACGAGAGATAAGCGAAGTTGGCGCCGTTCCATCCGGCGACGGAGCCGGGCGCGATCGCATCCCGCAGCACCCTGGAGCCGAGATCGAAATCATGGTTGCCGATGGTGGAGGCGTCGATGCCGATCGCGTTCAAGATGGCGATATCGGCGGCGGCGATCGGCTGATTGGTGCCCACGGCGATGGTCGAGCCGGTCGCGGCATTGATCGCAGCGCGCGCGGACGGGTCGGTCCCGGCGGCGATGAACGGACCCGGCAGGAAGTTGTCGCCGCCGGAGAGGATCAGCGTGTTGGCGAAATCGTCATCGAAGGCATCGACGAGGGCGGCGAGGTTCTTGGCGGTCTGGCCGGCGAGCAGGCCGGCTTCGCCATCGGAGAAATGCAGGAGTTGAAGCGTGAAGGCAGGCGTAGACACGGGTTCCTCCGTCAGATCGAGCCCGACGATGATCGGATCGTGATCGGAGACGCGGGCGATCACCGCGGGATTGAAGATCGCGGGATCGCGCTCGTTGGTGGTGAGGTCGGCGTTGAAATTGAGCTGGTAGTCGACGGCGTCCGCCTCATCGGCGTTGATGTGCCAGTCGGCGACCCCGGTGACCTGAGCCGAGAGGCTGCCATTGGTCAGGACGTGGTCGAGAGAGCCCTTCTGGCCGTCGAAGACGTAGCCATAATTGCCGGCGCCCTGGTCGGTGTAGCCGGCATTGACCAGCACATCGATCGGGTCCTCCTTCGCATAGGCGTTGAGGTCGCCGAGGATGAGCACATCCTGATCATGCGATCCGGTCGGATCGGTGCCGAGCCAGTCGACCAGCGCCTTGGCGGCAAGCTCGCGCTGGTTGTTCCAGCCGCCATTGCCGTCCTTGATGTCGGCGTCCTCACCGGTGCCGGAGCCGCCCTTCGACTTGAAGTGGTTGACCACAGCAGTGAACTCGCCGCCGGTGGCGAGCTCCTCGAAGGTCACCGCAACCGCTGCGCGGCTGGTGTTCGCCCCGTTGAAGATGTGGCCGAGCGTGCTCTGGCCCAGAAGCTCGGACGAGACATCGCTGTCGTCGAGGATCGCGATTTCCGTATCGAAGGAGACGCGTACCGAAGTGACGTCGTAGATGAAGCCGACCGCGATCGCGTCGCCGCCGACGAAGTCCTGGCCCGGGCGAACCCAGTCGAACTTATACGAACCGGAGACGCTGTTGAGCTGATCGACCAGATAGTCGATCGCGTTGCCGCTCGAGCCCTCGATGAAGTTGTTCTCGAGCTCCATCAGCCCGAGCACATCGGCATCGAGCTTGAGGATGGTATTGACCAGCTTGGCGGTCTGCCGGTCGAACTCTCCTTGCGTCTCGGCGCCACGCGGCTCGAAGCCGTTCGCCGTGAGCTGACCATTGTCGAGGGTGGTGAAGTAGTTGAGCACGTTGAAGCTCGCGATCTTCAGCGTGCCGCCGACATCCGGGAAGCTCTCCGGACGCGGATTGGCCGAGACGACATCGTTGATGCCCGGCCCGTTCTCGATCGCATGGACGCGGAACTGGTTGAAGTCGTAGTCGAGCACGCCAGTGAGGCCGGTGATCGTGTCGCCCATACGCGGCGCGGTGGTGGCGTTGTAGTCGCCGTCGACGACGGTGTTGTCGAGGTTCGGGTTGGGGATGCTGCGGCCGTCATCGAAGGTGACCGAGCGCGAGGCGATGTCGCGCAGATGCGCGTCGTAGCCGGAGACGCTGGCCTCATGGCCGACGGTGTAGGAGTTCGGGCGCCCGCCCTGAGTCAGCCGGATCTCGCCGAACTGGTCGAGATTGTACTGCTCGGTGATGGTGAGCGTCTCGGAGAAGCGGACGAGCATGCCCTCATAAGCTTCGAGATCGGCGACATAGGTGCCGTTCGAGGCCCTCTGCACACCGACGCTCGGCAGGTCGATCTCGGCCGCCATGCTGTTCACGTCGGCGATGGCGCCGGCCTGGACGATTGTGACAGAGGAGGCGTTGAGCTCGGTATTGCCGAAATTCTCGGCGATTACGCCGGTGACGCTGACCTTGTCGCCGACCTTCACGTCGACGCCCAGGCTGGCATAGGACACGAAGATGCCTTCGGAGGTCAGGGCGTTGCCGTCGGAGTCGCTCGCCTCCTCCTGCAGCCAGAAGCCGCCGAGGTTGCGTGCGCCATCGGCGTCGCCGTTCTGGAAGTCGCCGACGACGATGGCCTCGACCGTGACGGTCTTGCCGACCATCGTGCTGGCGAGGCCGGCGCCCTGCACGGCGCTGATCAGGGTGATCGGGGTGCCGTCATTGTTGACGATGGTCGCGCTCGCCGATTGGGAGGAGGCACCCAGGGTCGCGGTGATCGAGAAGCTCTCATCGGGCTCCGCAACGGCGTCGTCGATCGTCGCCACGCTGAAGCTTGCGGTGGTCTGGCCGGCGAGGACAGGGACCGCAGCGGGAACCGTGCCGATGTCGCCGGTCGCGCCGGAGGCAGCAAGGTTCACGACCGTGTCGGCCGCCGCCGTCTGGCTCAGCGTAACCGTGAAGGTGAAGCTCTACCCCTCGGGCTTGGAAGCTGCGTCGACAGTGACCGAGGCGATCGAAACCGCGCCACTGCCGGTCATCGTAAAGGACTGCGTCGAGAACGGCACGTCGGGCGCCGTGCCATCGTTGCTCTGGTCGCCGCTGCCGTCCTGGCTGATCCAGTTCGCGGCGGTGTTGATCGCCGTGCGATAGGCCTCGAAGGAGGACGCACCGCTGCGCGCACCGTTGAAGGCGGCGATGTCGGCGTCGTCGTCGAGCGTGCTCAGGTCGAGCGCATCGACGCCCGCCGTCAGGCCGGTATTGGTCAGCGCGCCATTGGCACTGTTGAAACCGCCATTGGCGACGGCCGTGATGAAATTCGGGGCCGAGGCCGAGCCCTGATAGGCGTAGAGCGTCTCGTCGCCGGCCGCGAGGCCGCGATTGCTGCCGCGCCCGGCGACCGGCAGCGTCACCGAGCCGCTGCTCGCCGAGGCCGTACCGGAGCCGATATTGTCGATCGTGACGATCGTGCCCGCGGCGACGGCCGAGGTCGCCATCCAGCTGAAGGCACCTTCATTCGTGTCGGCAAAGGCCGAGCCGTTCCATTCGTTGTCTTCGAAGATGATGGTCTCGCCGGCTGGAATATCCGTCAGCGCCACGAAGGCGATGTTGTCGTTGCCGTCGGCGTTGAAACCGACAAACGCGATCGAACCTTTACTGAGCGCCATGGCTGAAGTCCCTGTTTCCAGTCCCGGGTTTGACGTGGAGGCTGAGGAGGCGGCGTCGGGCGCAACTCACCCTTCCGCTCGGCTTTGATCGTTACGGATTGCGAGAGCTCCCACAGGAGCCCGCGCGATTGCGGGCGATGTTCAGACGAAGTCGATCGAACCGACGGGGCGCGTCATGGGGCAGATCCTTTAGCCAGCACATCGAAAGCCCCGCCCGCCGCCAGCCGGGGACGGCCCGCATGCGACGAGCCGAGTGCGTGTTTTTGATCTGGCAGGGATGACGATTGGTTAACGATTCATTAACAAAATGAAGTATTTTAAGAATTATAATCGAAAATCGACGTGATAGACCGAATAGACGGCAAATATATCAGGGATCATTGATATATTTTCCGCAACTCGCCCTATTGATAGGGGCTATAATGAGCTCTAATACCGTAAGCAAATCGTCAAAATGACGCGGAATATATAGATTATCTCATCTAAACATAAAATATATAGCGTCCCCACACAGGTGACGCGGAGAAGGTAGAGCACTATACCCAGCGAACGCCGAAGCACGGGCATCCGGTATCGGCGCCAAGCTAGTGCAGGGTACAGGAGCGCGCGAATCCATTTTGACAATGGGGGGCATGGGTATTTTCGATAGCTCTGGCGTCGGTGGTTTCAAGGAGCCGTCAACCCGAAGTCACGCGACAGCGGAGCGCCATGCGGACATTGGGCCTTGCGCGAAGCGGACGTGAGCAAGTATCAAACGATTGGTCCGATACCGACCCGAAAACGAATGTAGGTCAGCGCAGGCGCGGCCGCATCATCGGCGGCTTCGCGGAGCGTTAGCTGCGCCTTCGGATCGCGCTTTTCACCCGCCAGATGTCAGATCGAGCGGGGAATTGGTCATGCCGTTGCGCCGGCATGTCGAACGAAGGTCGACACATCCGGATCCCGGCCGGTGGCGAAGCGGCTGATTTCGGTGAAGCTGCACAGATCGATCCGAACGAGGTGGTGGGTTTCGAGCGAGGCAAGCGCTTCCGGCCGCTCGGGGTGGAGGCTCGCCGCCGTGACACGGCCACCGAGATTCAGGTAGGCCCGTTCCGCGAGCGTTTTGGCATCGAGCAGCGACACGCTCTGATCCGCATAAGAGGTCAGCATGAACGCGTCCGCACCGTGCCGATAGATTCGCGTTGCCTCGCCCCGCAGCCGCACCGTTCGGGTCACTCGGCCGCTCTGCGCGTCGACCTGCGCAAGGCTTGCGTCGCCCCGGTTCAGCACCATCAGCCGGCCCTCATCCGCGGAAAGGCAGATGCCTTCAGGTTTTGGACCTGGCTCGATGACGAGCGGCGTGGTCGCGGCGGAGAAAGGCGCCACGCGCGTGATGCTGTGGGACAGGAGGTTGGCGCAGAAGGCGCGCTCGCCATTGGCTGTGACGGCCACGAGATGGCCCTTCACGCCGCTCGTGCGGACTGCGCGCGTTGCGATCTTCTGCGCCTTCGGCTTCTCGACGACGAGAAGCATGTCATCGGCTTCCGCAAGCACGAAAAGCCGCCCCCTTCCGTCGCATTGCAGCCCGTGCAGCCGCCGATAGGGGCGCAGATCGATCTGCGACAGGATGCGGCGCTCAAGCAGGTCGATGACGATGACCGTGCTGCCACCCGGCGCCGGATCGGCGGAATTCAAGGCACCGTAGTGACCGATATAGGCTGTACGGCCGTCAGGATCGCGCGCCATCTCATGCGGATAAGGCGGCAGTGCGATGGCGGATTCGAACGCGCCCGAGACGCCGTAGAAGGCAAGCCTGTCGGCGCCTTTCTCGATCAGGGCAATGGATTCACGAGCGGCCAATCCGTCTTACCCGTGGCGTGACGCCGCGGCCTGCGGGGGGCCGAACAGAGCGGCGGCGCGCGTGTTGATGAAATAGGCGTAGAGCGAGGTTTGCGCGCAGATATAGAGCCGGTTGTGCTTCTGCCCGCCGAAGCACAGGTTCCCGACGATCTCGCCGATCCGGATCTCGCCGATCAGCGTGCCGTCAGGCGCGAGGCAATGAACGGAGCGCCCCGCCGAGGTCCAGATATTCCCCAAAACATCCACCCGAAAACCGTCATAGAAGCCGTCCGGGCAGGTGGCGAACAGGCTGGGCGCGCCGAGGCTCCCGCCGGTTTCGACGGGATAGGCATGGATCGTGACCGGCAGCCCCGGCACATGCGAGGCGCCGGTGTCGACGACATAGAGGATGCTCTCGTCCGGCGAGAAGGCGAGGCCGTTCGGCTGCACCCGGTCGCGGATCATGGCCTCGACCCGGCCGGTCGACGGATCGAGCCGGTAGACATATGAGCCGCCGATCTCGGACTCGGCCCGCTCTCCCTCATAGTCGCCGTCGATGCCGTAGCTCGGATCGGAGAACCAGATCGACCCGTCCGATTTTTCGACCACGTCGTTGGGTGAATTCAGCCGCTTGCCTTCGAAGCGATCCGCCAGAACCCGCACCGTGCCGTCGAACTCGGTGCGCGTCACGCGGCGGGTCAGATGCTCGCAAGCGATCAGGCGCCCCTGTCGGTCGGCGGTGTTGCCGTTGGCGTTCTGGCTCGGCTCGCGGAACACCGAGACCGAGCCGTCCGTCTCGTCGAAGCGCATCAGCCGGTTGTTCGGGATGTCCGACCAGACCAGGTAGCGCCCGGCCGGGAAATAGGCCGGCCCTTCGAGCCAGCGGCCGCCGGTCCACAAGCGTTCGAGCTTGGCATGGCCGATGATCAGGCGGCTGAACCGCTCGTCGTGAATGATGATCTCGCTCACTCGGAGGCTCCCTTTCGCTCATCGATGCGCCGCAGGCCCCAGCCGATCGGCTTGCGCCGGTTGCCGGGATGCTCGAGCGACGGCCCCCAGATCGCCTGGTAGGTGTCGACCGCAAGGCCCCGCCGCTGCAGCAGGACGAAGACCAGGGCGAACCCGAGCCACCAGCCGCCCAGCACGATCCACATCCAGCGCGGCGCATTCGCCTGCCACAGGCCGGTGAGGATGGCGGCGACGGCAAGGAAAATCGCCAGATAGCCCGCGCTCTTGTGCAGATACTCGAAGGCGATGCGGCGGGGCGTCATGTCGTAATGGTCGCCGCGCAGCTCCGGCTCGCTCGGCCCGCCCTTGGAGCCGCGCAGCCAGCCGGCGAGGAACTGTGTGCCTCCGAGGAGGAGGACGGCATAGCCCAGCCAGGCGTGAGGGCTGCCGAGGCCGCCTGCGCCGTGGCCGGCCAGGATGACCGCCAGGGCGATCAGCATCAGGACCCCGCCGAGATATTGCAGGCCGAGATGCGAATGCCACCAGAAGCGGTTGTCGCGCTGCTCGGGCCAGTTCTGCCGCAGCGTCACCTTGAAGAAGCGGGCGATCAGCACGCCCAGCGGAAACAGGATGCCCCAGGCCAACACCATCAGCCGGGCATGCCAGGCGATGGCGGGATCGACGAGATGCGGCCGGGCCGGATCGATCGAGGCGAGGAGCCAGTCCATGCTCAGCCCTTCACCGCGCCCGCGGTCATGCCGGTGATGATCTGGCGCGACGCCATGAAGGTGAAGATCAGCGGGGGAATGGCGATCAGCGTGCCGATCGCCATGATCTGCCCCCATTCGATATTGTGCTCGTTGATGAACAGCGACACCTTCACCGGCATGGTGCGGGTGAAGCGATTGGTCAGCACCAGCGCCAGGATGAACTCGTTCCAGGCGATCCTGAAGGTGAAGATGGCGGCTGCGGCGAGGCCGGGCTTGATCAGCGGCAGCACGATGAGGAAGAAGATCTGGTAGAAATTCGCCCCGTCGATCCGCGCTGCCTCCTCGAGCGGGCGCGGCACCTGCGCGATGAAGCTCTGCAGGATCCAGACGACGAACGGGATGTTGATCGCCGTATAGACCAGGATCACGCCGAGCAGCGAATTCGACAGGCTGAATTCATAGGTCCAGATCATGAAGACCGGCACCGTCAGCACGGCGGGCGGCACCATGCGCATCAGCAGCGTGCCGACCGAGACCGCGCCTCGCCCGAGGAAGCGGAAGCGCACCAGGGCATAGGCCGCCATGCAGCCGCAGATCAGCGTCAGCACGGTGGAGGCGCAGGCGACGATCAGCGAATTGGTCAGATAGCGCGTATTCTGCCCGTCGCTGAGAACCGCGCTGTAATTCGCGAGCGTCGGCATGAAGAAGAACGAGAAGCCGTCGGAGAAGATATCGGTCTTCTGCTTCAGCGAGGTCGAGATCATCACGAAGATCGGCCCGAGCGCGATGATCGCGAGCGCGGCGACGACCGCATAGGAGAAGGGCGTGGCCTTGCGGGTGGTGGAGCTGGACGACATCGGGCTTACTCCCCGCCTGCCGCGCGCCTTGCGGCGGCGTCACGCAATTTGCCGAGGATGAAGAGGAGGATGGTGAGCCCCAGCACCAGCAGCAGGAGCAAGTTCGACAGCGCCGAGGCGCGGCCGAGCTGCTGGCTGACGAAGGCGGTCTTGTAGATGTGGAGCGAGAGGATCTCGGTCGAGAGGCCGGGGCCGCCCTCGGTGAGGATGTAGATCACCTCCAGCACCTTGAAGGCGTCGATCAGGCGCAGGAGTGCTGCGATCACGATCACCGGCAGCATCAGCGGCAGCTTGATATGGAGGATGGCCTGCCATTGGCTCGCGCCGTCGATCCGCGCCGCTTCGATGGCGGAGGCGGGAAGCGATTGCAGCGCCGCCAGCGACAGGATGAAGATGAACGGCGTCCATTGCCAGACATCGGAGATGATCACCGAGACCAGCGCGACATCCGGCGAGGACAGCCAGGGGATCGCCGGCAGGCCCAAGGCCTTGAGCAGCCCCGTGAAGGTGCCGAACTGCTCATTATACATGAAGCGCCAGATCAGCCCGACGACGATCGGCGCCACCATCATCGGCAGGATGAAGATGGTCCGGAACAGCGAGATGCCGCGCATCTCGCGGTCGAGGACCAGCGCGAGCGCAACGCCGAGAACCACCTCCAGCGTGACGACGGCGGCAGCGAAGGTCAGCGTCACCCCGACCGAGCTCCAGAAAGCCCCGTCGTTCAGAAGCCAGACATAGTTCTCCAGCCCGACGAATTTTGCCGAGGCCGGCGGCGTGCCGATCGACCATTCGTGGAAGGAGAGCCAGATCGAGCGCAGCATCGGGTAGAGCAGCGCGACGAAGGTCACCGCCGCGGCTGGCGCGAGGAAGACATAGGGCGTGGCCCGATTGAGGATTTGGCGCGCGGACATGGTGCTTGTGGCCGTGGTTGGGGGAGGGTGCCTTGAGCTGGAATCGCGAGGCTCGAGTGGCGCGACGCAAACCCCTCCCCCTTGTGGGGAGGGGCAGGGGTGGGGGTCGTGGGGCAGGGGCGATGCGGCGGGTAGGTGTTCTCGGCGCTGCTGCAACGGCGCTGAATCTCCAGCCGGTCACCAAGCGAAGCCACCCCCACCCCTATCCCCTCCCCACAAGGGGGAGGGGAAGCGCACGCCTCTCCAGCGTGGGGCTGAACCGGCAGGAAGAGGCCGGCTATTTCGGCGCGTTCGCCCCGTAATAGCCGCCCTTTTCCATGATCGCCCTGACCTTGGGCACGATCTCGTCGAGCGCGGCCTGCGGTTCCTTCTTTCCGGTGACGATCTCGCCGAGCGCGACGCCGAAGATCGGCGCGTTGAGCTCGCTCCATTCGTTGATGATCGGCCGCCAGTCGGGATCGGCATCCTTCAGCGCCACCGCGAAGGTGGAGTAATAGGGGTATTTCTTCTGAAGATCCGGATCGCGATAGGTCGAGAAGCGCGAGGGCGAGCCGCCGAAGGACGCCACCAGCCGGTCGCCCTTCTTCGAGGTGAGCCACTGCATCAAGAGGAACGCCGCCTCCTTGTTGGCGGAGTTCTTCGGGATGGCGATGCCGAAGCCGCCGGTCTGCGAGGCTTGGCGCACCCCGGCCGGATGCGGCAGCCAGCGGACCTGGCCGGCGATCTTCGACTTCGCCGGATCGTCGACCTCTCCCGCGACCGCGATCGAGTCGAGGAACATCGCGGTGCGGCCCTGCAGGAAGGCGTTCTTCATCTCGTCGAAACCGGCGGCGGCGGCGCCGGGCGGGCCGGTCTCGACGATCCGTTTCAGCAGGGTCGCCGCCTTGACGCCGGCCTCATTGTTGAAGGCCGGCTGCCAGTTGTCGTCGAAGATGCGCCCGCCGAGCGGCGCGAGATGCAGCAGCCAGGCATGAACCACCTGGTGGCCCGTCTGGCCGCGCGTGGCGAGCGCGCCGAGGCCTTTTTCCAGCTCCGGAATCTTTGACAGGAGCGGCAGGAGATCGTCATAGCTCATCGGCGGCTTGAGCTGGTGCTTGACAAAAATGTCCCGGCGATAGGCCATCACCGAGGTCTCGGCCCCGAAGGGGATGCCGTAGAGCTTGGCCTTCGGCCCGGCCAGATAGCCTTTGCGGCCGCCGACCAGGCCGATATTCTCGACATAGCCGGGGATCAAATCGGCGAATTCATAATCGGCGAGGGCGAGCTTCTCGTTCTTGAAATAGGGGCCGATCTCCTCGATCAGGCCCTTGCCGGCATATTCCGACTTCCAGAACACGACATAGGCGAGGAGGTCGTAATCGCCATTGCCCGGCTTCGACATCTCGAGCAGCTGCTTGTCGCGCATGCGCAGATATTGCAGCGTGTCGACCTCGACCTTGATGCCGGTCTCCGCCGTGAACTGCGGCAGCATCTTCGTCACCGCGTCGAAATGCGGATGGGCCGGGAAGTTCACGACCAGCGTCGTGCCCTTGAAGCGCTCATAGGGGTTGGCGCTGGCGCGCGACGGCCACAGGGCGGTGGCGAAACCCGCCGCGCCTGCGGTCTTCAGGAGATCACGCCTCGTATGCATGCTGTTTCCTCCATCTGGTGGTTTGGGTGAGGGGCCGTCTTGGCGCGGCCTGAAATTCAGCGGATCGCCCGCTCGGTTGCGGGATCGAAGAGGTGCACGCTCTCGGGGGCGAACCAGAAACTCTGCCGTCCCGCAGCGCGCACCCGGCCTTCGGAATTGATTTCGACGATGACGTTGCGCTCGCCGCAGCGCGTGACGAGCACGGACTGCGCCCCGACATATTCGGCGAGCACGACATCGAGGGTGAGCTGCTCGGCCTCCGCGGGCGCCTGCCCGGCATGAAGCGCCGAGGGCCGCAGCCCGACGATCACCTCGGCCGTGCGCCGCGCCTCCAGCGCCTCATAGCGGGAGCGCGGCAGGCGGATTCCGAAATCCTCGCCCATGGCGAAGATCGTGCCGTTCTCGCGCACCAGCCGCGCCGGCAGCAGGTTCATCGGCGGCGCTCCCATGAAGCCGGCGACGAAGAGGTTGGCGGGCCGCTCGTAGAGCTCCTCGGGGCTGCCCTGCTGCTGGACCGTGCCGCCATTCATCACCACGATCCGGTCGGCCAGCGTCATCGCCTCGACCTGGTCATGGGTGACGTAGATCATGTTCTTCTCGACCCGCCGGCGCATCAGCGCCAGCTCGGCGCGCATCTGGTTGCGCAGCTTGGCGTCGAGATTGGACAGCGGCTCGTCGAACAGAAACACCGAGGCGTCACGCACCAGCGCCCGGCCCATCGCCACGCGCTGGCGCTGGCCGCCGGACAGCGCCGAGGGCTTGCGGTCGAGCAGATGCGAGATCGACAGCATCTCGGCGACGCGCTTGACCCGCGCCTCGATCTCGGCCGCCGGATAGCGCGCCAGCCGCAGCGCGAAGGACATGTTCTTCGCGACATTCATATGCGGATAGAGCGCATAATCCTGGAACACCATCGCGATATCGCGATCCTTGGGATCGAGCCGGCTGACCTCGCGATCGCCGATCCAGATCTCTCCGCCGCTGCTCTCCTCGAGCCCGGCGACCATGCGCAGCGTCGTCGACTTGCCGCAGCCGGACGGCCCGACCAGGACGGTGAACTCCTTGTCGGCAAGTTCCAGGTCCAGCCCGGAGATGATCGACAGATCGCCGAAGCGCTTCTGCAGCTGCCTGATCGATATCTGAGGCATTGTCCCTCCCAAGACTGCCAGCGCTGGCCTCCGTTGCCGGAGCGGGTCCGGTCGGTCGCGAGGCTCGTTATGTTAGCGCTAACGTTAGCGCTAACACTGTATGCAGCAATCTGCTATGTTTGAAAAGCCCCTTCCGCGATTCGTGGTTGGAGAGGGCAGGCAACCAGATGGAGCTCCGCGCGATGCGCATGCAGGATGTGGCGAAGCGGCTCGGCATCTCGGCGATGACCGTGTCGCGGGCGCTGCGCGCCGACACGACGGTCGCGCCGGCGACGCGCGAGGCGGTTCTGAAGGCGATCGAGGAACTCGGCTATGTGCCGAACCAGATCGCCGGCTCGCTGGCGTCGCGGCGCTCCGGCTTTGCCGCGGTCCTCGTCCCCTCGCTCAACAATTCGCATTTCAGCGAGACCGTTCTCGCCCTGAACGCCGCCCTGGAGCCCCACCACATTCAACTTCTCATCGGCAGCACCGACTATGACCGCGAGAAGGAGGCGGGGCTCGTCAGGGCCTTCCTGGCGCGCAAGCCTGAAGCCATCGTTCTGACGAATGATGGCCACTCACCTGACGTCGTGCGGCTGCTGGGACAAGCCAGGGTGCCGGTCGTCCAGATCTGGGACCTGCCGGCCCGGCCGATCCAGCATGTGGTCGGCTTCTCCAACCGCGAGGCGATGAAGGGCCTGATCGCGACGCTGCTTCGCGCGGGCTACCGGCGCATCACCTATTTCGGCGAGCTGGACGACGACGAGACGCGCGGCGCCGCCCGGCGTCACGGCTATTGCGAGGCGATGCGCGAGGTAGGGCTGTCGCCGAGGCTTTGCGCGATTGCCCGCCCGCCTGCGACGATGTCCGATGGCGAGCGCGCACTCGACGAGGTACTGCAGCACTATCCCGACACCGAGCTGGTTGCCTGCGTCTCCGATCCGCTTGCTTTCGGCATCATGGCAGCCTGCGCGCGGCGCGGGATTTCGGTTCCCGATCAGCTCGCCATCTCTGGATTCGGGGATTTCGAGATCGCGCGCGTCTCGGCGCCCGGCATCACGACGGTCAGGATCGATGCAGCTTCCATCGGCCGGCTGACGGGCGAGATCGTGCTCGATCTCCTGGTACCTGCGGCCCCGGCACAGCAGGGCGTCGCGATCTGCGAGACGGTTCCGGCCGAGCCCGTCCTGCGCGGGAGTGCCCCGGGGACGGTTTCGGTCGGCTGAAGGCGCCGGCACCCTCCGGATCCGCCCCCACCCCCCAGGGTTCAGTCGCTTCGCTCTGTTCATCGCGCCGCGTGCGTCGTCGCGATCGGATTAGGGCGGTCCTTCAGTTCAAACGATAGATCAGAATACGCCAGGTCGTCAGGGCTCGCGCGCGACGCGGAAGCCGTTGGTATAGAAGCGCACATCGGCCTCGTATTTGAAGCGGGCAGCCGAGCGTAGATAGCGTGGATCGTTGTTGAAGGAGCCGCCGCGCAGCACGCGCTCGCGGCAACCGGGCACCACATAGGCACTGCCGTCGCGCGGTGCGGCGCGATAATTCTCGCTCCAGCAATCCGCGACCCATTCGGCCGCGTTCCCAGCCATGTCGTAGAGGCCGAAGGCATTGGGCGGATACTGGCCCGAAGTGATGGCGCTGCGGCGCGGCTGATCGTTGCAGCCGAGGCAGTTCGCGCGGTCCTTCTCCATGGTCTGGCCCCAGGGATAGACCGTCGTCGTGCCGGCTCGCGCGGCATATTCCCATTCGCTTTCGCTGGGCAGCCGATAGCGCTTTCCCGTCTTGGCCGAGAGCCAGGCGAGATAGGCATTGGCGTCGATCCAGTGAATATCCGTGACGGGGCGCTTTCCGCGCCCGAGCCCGCGATCGTCAGGCCGGTAGTTGCAGCCGCCCTCGTTCACGCAACGATCCCATTCCTCGAGGCTCACCTCCCGCGTGCCGAGATAGAAGCCGCGCACCGCAACGGGGTGAACGGGCTTCTCGAACTCGTAGAGATCATTCGAACCCATCTGAAAGGAGCCAGGCGGTATCGCCGTCAGCTCGGGGCAATCGCTGCAATCGCGGATCGGACCCGTCTTCGACGCCGGCGCGGCGGGCGTTGCTGCGGCCGGAGGCGGAGCGGCCGAAGTTGCGGCCGCAGCCGCCCCGGGCTTGCCGCGATAGAGCTGCTCGCGTGCACGCGCCAGTGCCGAGAAACGGCCATTCGGATAGGCGTCGAGATAGGCGCGGTATTCGCTGGCATTCTCGCTGTTGCGGATCGATTCCCAGAAGGCGAGCTCAAAGACGTCCGGCGAGGCGTCGGGGCTGTTCGGTGGCAGGATGACGGCGCGGTTCGCCTGTGCGGCCGCGACGGGCTGGCCGACAGGCGTCACCACGAGCCCCCTCGGCGGCTCGGATGAGAGCCAGATTTGCTGGCTGCGCCGGCTCGCCCGCGCCACCGCGTCGCGCACGCGGACGACTGCCGCCGCCATGTCGAGACCGGGCGTGCGGATCGCCTTCAGCCATTCCTCGACGGCGTGATTGCCGCGGGGCCCGGAATCCGCGACCGTTCTTCCCGGCGCGGCCGTGAACATCACCGCGACGGTCTCGAGGGGCTCGGTCGCGCGCAGGCCCCTCCCCCGCGCCTGCCAGGGATTGTCGCGGCTGGCGTCGATCAGCACGAGGGCGCTGGACGGCTTGGCAATGATCAGCGGGTCGATCACCTCATCGAGATCGACCGCGTCCTGCACCGGGTTGGGCGAGATCGGCACAAGGAAGTCGCGGTCGCGCTGCTGCACGGCGTGACCGGAATAGAAGACCACGGCCGAGGCACCGGGGCGCAGCTTGCCGGCAAACGCGGCGATGGCCTGCCGCGTTTCCGCACGGCCGCCATTTTCCACCGCGATCACCTCGAAGCCGCCTTCGCGCAAAGCTGCAGCAACGGCGCGCCCCTGTGCCGGCGCCTGTGCGACGGTCGCATCGGGGTAGGCGCCGTTGGCGATCACCAGCGCAACGCGAGCAGGCGGCGTAGCCTCCTGTGACAGGACAGGCATTGCCGCGAGCGCGACGAGCGGGACGGCGAGGAGGAAGGAGCGCAACCAGTCCATGCTAGCGACCATTCGTCATCGGCGGCGTCTCGGAGTGCAGGCCACCGCAGTCTCAGCGCACATAGATCGTGATCTTCTTCGACATCACGGGCGGATCATGCGGCGTATGGGTGTGATCTCCGACCATTAATTGCAGCGTATGAGGCCCTTTCGGCAAGGTGACGACAACCTCCGTTTGGCCGTTGCCAAGATGGATATTGTTGTAATCGGACGGAATCGGCTGGTCGGGCGGGCCGGGATCGGTGTCGATCAGCAGATGGTGATGGCCGGTCGCCGCATGCTCGACGCCGGCCGGCGCGACACCCATGTTGCGCAGCCCGATCCGGACGGTGAAGCGCTCCGGCACGCGCAACCCGTCGAGGGGATAATGGAAATAGACGAGCGCGCCGGGCGGCGCCTTCTGCCGTTTCGCGGCCTGCGCCAGCGCATCGGCCGGCCAGAGCAAGAGCAAGCCGGCCGTCACAAGCGAACAGCTCGCCAGGAGGATGGCTGCGATGCGGCGCAAAGCTCTCATCGGCGCCTCGTCGGTTTGCGCCCACCGGGCATCACCATGACGGTGATGCGCTCCGACATGACCGGCGGATCGTGCGGCACGTGGTTCTCATTCGCGAGCAGGAGCTGCAGCGTATGCTTGCCGGGCGACAGGGTGATACGCCGCTCCGTCTGGCCGCCGCCGAGGTGGATGTGATTGAGGTCGGACGGGATCGGCTCATCGAGCGCCGGGGTCGGCACATCGACCAGCAGGTGATGGTGCCCGGTGTTCGGCTTGGCGACGCCAGCCGGCGCGACGCCCATATTGCGTAAGCCGAAGCGGATCGTCGAGTTCGGGAAGATCGTCTCGCCATCCTTCGGATAGATGAAGTAGACGACCGCATCATTGGGCGAAGCTGTGCGCGAGCGCCCGGCCCCGGCCGCCGGAGCAGCGGGCGCCGCGGGGCCGGCCTGCGCCGTGTCGACGACGCGCACCCGGATCCGCTCGGAGATCACCGGAGGGTCATGCGGGACATGCTCGTGATCGCCCAGGAGGAGCTGCAGCGTATGCTCGCCGGGCGGGAGCGAGAGCTCCACCTCGGTCTGGCCGCGCCCGAAATGCAGATGGTTGAAATCGCTGGGGATCTCGCGGTCGAGCGCCGGCACCTCCGTGTCGACCAGCAAATGGTGATGGCCGCCATTGGGGCTCATCGTGCCGGCGGGCGTGATGGTGATGCCCTCGATGCCGAAGCGGATCTTCGCACGGGTCGGAATCGTCGCGCCGTCCTTGAGGTCGATGAAGAAGACCCGGGCGCCGGGAGCAGCAGCGGAGCGCGGCTTCTCGGCCGGATCGGCCGCGACTTCGACGGTGATCCGCTCGGACACGATCGGCGGATCATGCGGCACATGGTTATGGTCGGCGAAGAGAAGCTGGAGCGTGTGCCGGCCGGGCGTCAGCGCGATCTCGGCCTCGGTCTGTCCGCCGCCGAAATGGATGTGGTTGAAGTCGCTCGGGATCGGCTGGTCGAGCGCCGGCAGCTCGGTGTCGATCAGCAGGTGATGGTGCCCGGTGTTGCGCCTGGCCTGCCCGGCGGGCGCGATCTCCATGCCGCTGATCGCAAAGCGGACCGTGAACTTGCCGGGAACGCGGTCATTGTTGGCAAGGCCGACGAAGTTGAGCTTGGCGCTTGCTGGGGCCGGGCTGCGCTGCATCGCGCGCGCCTGGGCCGCAGCCTCGCCGATCGGAAGCGCGATGGCAATGGCGCAGGCCAGAGCCGCCGGTACCAGGGCGAGTATGAGGCGAAGCGCCCTCGATGGCATCGACGTCTCCCATCCACGAGACGAATACAGGGAGGCTACCAGCGCGGCTCCTCCCCTTCAAGCGGAACACCTGGCGCTGACCTAGATCGCCGCGCGTCCATCGGACGCGATAACGATGATCTATCTATTTGTTATCGCATCGGATTCTTCCGAAAAGCGGATTCCACTTTTCAGTCCGATGCTATAGCTGGAGCGGCTTTGTTCTGGAGTCCGGCGAAGCCATGCGGTAGCCTGACGCAAGGAAGGGGGTCATGATCCTCATCGCCAGACTCTGCGGGCTGATCATGCTCATGCTGACGGGCCTGGCCATGGCGGCGCCGGCTCCAGAGCGCCGCGTTGCGCTCGTCATCGGTAATTCCAGCTATCGCAACGCGCCCGTCCTGCTGAATACGGTCAACGACGCCGGCGACATGGCCGTGGCGCTGCGCAAGGTCGGCTTCGAGGTGATCGACGGTATCGATCTCGACAAGCGCGGCATGGATGCGGCGCTGACCCGCTTCGCCCGGCTGGCACAAGACGCCGATTCCGTCATGTTCTACTTCGCCGGCCACGGCTTCCAGTTCAACGGCGAGAACTACCTTGTGCCGATCGAGGCCAAGATTGAGGACGAGGTCGGCGTCCAATACGAGACGACGCGGCTGGCCGATGTCGTCACCGCCCTGAACTATGCCAGGGGCGTCAAGATCATGGTGCTGGACGCCTGCCGCAACAACCCCTTCGTCAACCAGCTCGCCAGGCGGCAGGCGACGCGCGGCTTCTCGGTCGGCTCCGGCCTCGCTCCCGTGGCGCGGGCGCAGGGCATGGTCATCGCCTATGCGACGCAGGCCAACGACGTCGCCGCCGACGGCGCCGGCCGCAACAGCCCCTTCACGGCGGCGCTGGTGCGCGAGATCGACCAGCCAGGACTCGAGGTGGCGACCCTGTTCCGCCGCGTCCAGAAGAGCGTCTACGATGCGACCTCCGGCCGCCAGACCCCTGAGCTCTCGCTCTCGCTGCTCGGCGATTTCTACCTCAACCGCGAGGAGACCGATGCCGATGTCTGGCAGCGCATCCGCGCCAGCGACGAGCCCGGCGCGCTCCGGGACTTCATCCAGCGCTATCCGGCGAGCTTCTTCACCGTCGATGCGCGCACGCGTCTCGACCTGATCGAGCGCCGCTCGCTCGCGACGAGCGAACGCGACAGGCTGGTGCGCGAGTTCGCAGAGCGCGAGCGCGCGCTGCTCGAGCGGCTCGAACGGGCCGAACAGGGGCGCCAGCAGGCCGCGACCGATCTCGCCCGGCAGGAACGTGGTGAGGCAATCGCGCCGCCGCCGCCCGCGACCGGGGATACCACGCGGGTGAAGCCGGCCCCCATCCCGCCCAAGCCACCGACCGGGGATACTGCCGAGCGCTCCCGTCTCGCCGACGAGCTGGCCCGGCGCGAAAAGGAATTGGCCGCGCTCGAAGCCGAGAAGCGGCGCCTGGCCGAAGAGCGCCGCAATGTCGAGCAAGCACTGGCGGCGCGGCTCGGCACGTTGGCGCCCTCCCCGCCCGATCGTTCGACGCAGCCTCAGGCCATGCCGGCGAGCGCACCGCGCCCGGCCGAGCGCCGCGCCGATACTCCGGCTGCCGGAGCACCGGCCAAGGCGAATTGCAGCGAGCTCCTGCTGCGGGCCCAGCTCGGCGAACTGACGCCGGCAGCGCGCGAGCAACTTCAGCAATGCCGCTGAGCGGGATGGGGCGGAGTGGGGCGAAAACCCGACACGGGGAGGAATGAAGCATGTCGATCGTCACGCGCCTCGGCCGCATTCTGACCCCGCTGACGCTTCTGGCGAGCGCCACTGCCGCATGGGCACAATCGGCGCCGCCACCCACACCGCTGCCTTTCCAGCAAGCGCTGCAGAAGGCGGCCGACGACCTCTTCGGCAAGGCCACGCTCACCGATCAGCAGGTCGATCTCGTCATCGACCCGCTGATCGACGCAGCCTCCGGCTCGCAATCGACCGCCACCCGCTCGATGCAGCAGATTCTGATCGAGATCGCCCGCAAATCCTATCCGCGCTTCAGCGTCCGCCCCTTCGACAGCGAGGCGCTGGCGCGCAAGCCCGTCGTGCTGGTCGGAACCTTCACAGCCGTGAACAACAGCGGAGCGGCAGACGGCCCGAAAGACGCCTACCGAATCTGCCTGACGCTGGCGGATCTGAAATCGAACAGCGTCGTCTCGAAGGGCGTGGCGCGTGCTCAGATCGAGGGCGTCGACGTGACGCCGACCCCATTCTATCGCGAGTCGCCACTCTGGGCGCAGGATCAGGCCACCAGCGCCTACATCAAGACCTGCCAGGGCACGAAGCTCGGCGAGGCGATCGATCCGGCCTATGTCGAACGACTGACGGCGAATGCCTTGGTCAATGATGGCATCCTTGCCTATGAATCGCAGCATTTCCGCGAGGCGCTGGCCTATTACCGGGCCGCGCGCAAATTGCCGGGCGGCGAGCAGCACCGGGTCAGGATCGGGACCTACCTCGCCGCCAGCAAGCTCGCGCGGCGCGACGATATGGTCGATGCCTTCGGCGACCTCGTCGATTACGGCCTGGGCACCAACCAGTTGATGGTGAAGCTACTGTTCAAGCCCGGCACCACCCAGTTCATCGACGATCCACGCATGACCGAGCCCTATCCGATGTGGCTGAGCCAGATTGCGACGCATGCCCGCCAGAAGGGAGCTTGCCTGGAGGTCGTCGGCCACACATCGCGCACCGGGCTGCCCCAGGTGAACGAGCGCCTCTCGACGCTGCGCGCCCAGTTCGTCATGGACCTGCTGCTGACCGGCGCGCCGGAAAACCGCAACCGCATCATCGCGACCGGACGCGGCTTCAAGGAAAATCTCATCGGAACCGGCAAGGACGACAACAGCGACGCGCTCGACCGGCGGGTGGAGTTCAAGGTGATCGGCTGCTGACGACGTCCTTGCGACGTCGGATGTTCACGATGTTGGTCGGTGCGCTCTCGCGAGAGCACTTTCGGACTTCGAACAATATCGACAGCGCTGGAATTGGGCGTCGGACCGCCGTGCATCCTATCGGACGCCCGGCGGCCCAACTCTTTCTCTTAGCATCGGATTTCTCCGAAAAGCGGATTCCACTTTTCGGTCCGATGCTCTACCTCAGCAGTGGGGTGACAATCGGGGCTGGGATATGCGTGGCGCATCGATCAGATTGGCGGGGACGCTGATCCTGTTCTTTGCCCGCTTCCTGACCGCCGTCCGCGGACGGTGGGAAGGTGTGGCGCCGGCTGCCGAGCAGCGGATCTATTACGCCAATCATGCGAGCCACGGCGATTTCGTCCTGATCTGGACAGTTTTGCCGCGTCGCATGCGATTTGAGACCCGGCCGGTCGCCGGGAGCGATTACTGGCTGAAGAGCCGGATAAGGCGCTTCATCGGCTGCGATGTCTTCAACGCCGTTCTGATCGATCGCGATCGCGCGAGCCGGACCTGTGATCCGATCGTTCAGATGACGGAAGCGCTGGATGCCGGTTCGTCCCTCATCGTCTTCCCGGAAGGCACGCGCAACACCACGGAGGCCCGGCTCCTGCCGTTCAAGAGCGGGCTGTTCCACCTTGCCAAGGCGCGGCCGAACGTCGTCCTCGTGCCGGCCTGGATCGACAACCTCAACCGGGTCATGCCGAAGGGCGAGTTCGTGCCGATCCCGCTGATCTGCACCGTCACCTTCGGCGCGCCGCTTCGTCTCGCCGATGCGGAGACGAAACAGGATTTCCTGGCCAGGGCAGAGGCGGCCCTGCTTGCCCTGTCACCGAAGGCGAACGCGTCATGACGATGCCGCATCCCGATCTGGTGGCCGTCCTGGCCGGCCTGCTTGGCGTCCTGATCGTGGCTTCCGTCATCGGCTACGGACTGCAGCGCAGGCTGTCGCCCGACGGCTCGAATGCCGTGGTCGAGAACCTGAACGACCGCATCCGGGCCTGGTGGGTCATGGTCGTGCTGATGGGGTTGGCGCTGATCGGCGGCAAGACCGGCGTGACGCTGCTCTTCGCCTTCTGTTCCTTCGCGGCCCTGCGCGAGTTCATCACGCTGATCGATACGCGCCGGGCCGACCACTGGGCGCTGGCGACCGCCTTCTTCGTTGTGCTGCCGCTGCAATATTATCTCGTCTGGATCGAATGGTACGGTCTCTATTCGATCTTCATCCCGGTCTACGCCTTCCTGCTGATGCCGATCATCGCGGCGCTGCGCGGCGACACCGACCATTTCCTCGTGCGCATCGCCGAGGTGCAGTGGGCGCTGATGATCTGCGTCTTCAGCACCTCGCATGTGCCGGCGCTGTTGAACCTCGACATCGCCGGCTATCAGGGACGCAACGTCCTGCTGATCGCCTTTCTCGTCATCGTCGTGCAGATCAGCGACGTCCTGCAATATGTCTGGGGCAAGCTCCTCGGCCGCACCAAGATCGCGCCACGGCTGTCGCCGTCCAAAACGGTCGAGGGCTTCGTCGGCGGGGCTCTCAGCGCGACGGCTGTCGGCGCCGGATTGTCCTGGATGACGCCGTTCACGCCGCTCCAGGCTGCGTTCCTGTCGCTGGTCATCGTCCTGATGGGTTTCTTCGGCGGGCTCGTCATGTCCGCGATCAAACGTGACCGCGGCGTCAAGGATTGGGGGCATCTGATCGCCGGTCACGGCGGCTTCATCGACCGGCTCGACTCGGTGGTGTTCTCGGCCCCGATCTTCTTCCATCTGGTCCGCTACGGGTGGTCGGCCGTATGACCCCGTCGCTCGCACGCCTGATGCGCAGCAGCATCGTCCATGTCGCCTTTGCCTTCCTCGCCATGGGGAGCTGGGCGGTCTTCGCCAACCGCGCCCATCCGATGCCGGCACCTCTTCTGGCCGGGGTGATCCAAGGCGCGCTATCGGCCGTCATCACGCTGCTACTGAAGCGATGCATCGAATATCTGGCCAGCCGTTTCACCGGCCTGGCCGCGCTTCTCGCACCGCCCGCGATCGCCGCACTCGTCTCCGTGAGCGTGCTGACCCTCGTCCACACGATCGGTGGAACGCCCGAGATCGGTCGGACGATCGCTGTGCCGCTCACCGTCGCGACGAGCTACGCGGTGCTTTACAATCTCTCGCTCTGGCGGACCGGGAAGGCCTGAATCATGGCGCAGGACGACAATCGGCGACCGCTCGCGAGCCGCGATTCCGGCTGGGCCCGTTCGGTCGCCCACCGGCTGAGCGCTGCCGCCGTGACGCCGAACCAGATCTCGATGGCGAGCATGGTGATGGCAACCTTTGCCGGCGCCGCCTTCTGGCTGGCGGGCACGGCCGAGGCCGGTCCGCGCGCCGCCCTGCTCCTGGCTGCCGCCCTGTTCTGCCAGCTCAGGCTGCTCTGCAACCTGTTCGACGGAATGGTGGCCATCGAAGGCGGCAAGCAGGCGCCCGATGGGCCGTTCTGGAACGAATTCCCGGATCGCGTTGCCGATATCCTCATTCTCGTCGGAGCCGGTTACGGGGCTGGCGTGCCAGCATTGGGCTGGGCGGCTGCCGGTTTTGCCGTTCTGACCGCGTATACGCGCGAACTCGGCCGTGCCTGCGGGCTGCCCGCCGATTTCTCGGGCCCGATGGCCAAGCAGCACCGCATGGCGACGATCACCGCGGCGGCCCTGCTATCACTGCTGGAACCGCTCTGGCATGGCCACAACGAGGTGCTGATCATCGCTCTCTGGCTCATCGCCGCCGGAGCCGCCGTAACCACTCTCAGGCGGGCCAGGAATGTCGCACGAGGTTTGCGCGCGCGCTAAGCGGTCGCGCCTCAGCGCGGCAGCGGAAGGCAAACGCCCCAAGCCAGCATACGACTACCGTCCAGAAGCTCCCTCGGGCTTCACACGACCTGTACGCGTCCGCCGAACCCGGAACGAAACAGAGCTTCGTGAGCCTCCTGATCTGGGTCGCAGCAGCAGTCTTTGACCAGGCGCACATCGTAGTCCGCGTCACTGGCCCAGGTGACGCTTGAAAGAACAACGCCGGTGGTGCTTATCCCAGCCATGACCAGCGTGTTTACACCACGCGTTCGAAGGTCGGCGTCGAGCGATGTGCCATAAAAGACACTGGCCCGCGGACAGGCATAGAAAAGATCACCTCGTTCGATCGCGAGTCCTTCGACCGGCAGGCCGGTACGAAATCGCCCGCTCGGGATATACGGTGAGATTTGGCGGTTTCTCGCCGGCGGCGCATGTTCATACCCTTCACCGAGCGAAAAATTGGGGAACAGCAGCGGCCTGCCGGTAGCGCGCCAGCTCCGGATCAGCGTGTTACACCGATCCAACAACGGCGACGGCTCGTTCCCGAACAGGATTTCGAACACGTCGACTTGATAATGCATGATGACCAGAGCTGCGCTATCGACGTATTGATCTTGAGTATTGATCGGCATCGAAATCTCCAAACGGCTATTTTTATTGTATATCCGCATCTCTGCCGTCCGTGAGCAAATCACGGCCGATCTGGCGAGCGACGAGGACATGGCCGCACACGCCTGCATCAACGAGGTCCGGTGAATCGCCAGCCCCGACCCGGTTGCGGTAATGTGAGCGGGATTGCCCGCAAGCTGACACTCAAGATCGGTCCCATCGTTTCCCAGTGGCGAGCTGGAGGAACTTTCGCGGCAAAACACCCAGCCTCGGAACGGGCCAACACAGATATCCGAAGCCTGTGCGCACCGTAGCTCGGTGCCTCAATGGCAAGCATAGGCAATATCTATTTGCGTACCCTGCCGCATCGCTGAAATCCTTGTGTCACTGCCGAGCGCCACCGAACCCGAGCGCCGCGGCGTTTCACCTGTCATTCGACCAGCTTCCGCCGTCGTGGCGGGAGAGGAGATCGCCATGCCCGGCACGGACAAGCTTCGCATCGATATCGAACGCTTCTGGAGCACGATCGAGCGATCCGCCGAGATCGGGCCCGGCCGTCCCGGTGGCCTGTCGCGCCTGGCCCTGACCGATGCGGACCGGCAGATGCGCGACCAGTTCGTGACCTGGTGCCGCGAGGCGGGCCTCGCAGTTCGGATCGACGGCATCGGCAATATTTTTGCGCGCCGCGCGGGGACTGACGACACGCTTCCGCCCGTGGTGATGGGCAGCCATCTCGACACGCAGATCAATGGTGGCCGCTTCGACGGCATTGCCGGCGTGCTCGGCGGGCTCGAGGTTTGCCGGACGCTGGATGTTTTGGGGCACCACACGCACCGGCCGATCGAAATCGTCAACTGGACGAATGAGGAAGGCGCCCGCTTCTCGCCGCCGATGGTCGGCTCCGGCTGCTTCGTCGGGACCTATGCGCTGGATTGGGCGCAGGGCCGCCGCGACGACGACGGCCAATCGATCGGCGAGGAACTGGCGCGGATCGGCTATCTCGGCGAGATGGAAGCCGAACCGCATGCCTTCGACGCCTATTTCGAGTTCCATATCGAGCAGGGCTACTATCTCGACCGTGACGGCATGCAGGTCGGCGTCGTGACCGGCGGCTTCCCGAGCACCGGCATGCTGGTCGAGTTCAAGGGCGAAACCGCCCATACCGGCCCCTGGCCGATGGAACGGCGGCGCAATGCCCTTCTCGCCGGCGCGCGCCTTCTCGTCGAGACGGACGAGATCGGCTGGGCTTATGCCTCTGGCGGCGGCAAGGCCACGGCGGCGCGGCTCATCGCCTGGCCCAACAAGCCCGGCATCCTCTCCGATTGGGCCCAGGCCGTCTGCGACGTGCGCCACCCCGATCCAGAGACGGCTCTGGCCATGGCGGAGCGGCTGCGCCGCGCTGTCGGTGAGGCTGCCGCGCGGTCGGGCTGCACCGCGGAGATCCTGGACACCTGGAACTGGGGCGGCCGGATTTTCTCGGAAGAGCTGATCGGCAGCGTCCGCGAGACCTCGCTCGGCCTCGGCTATCGCACGCAGGACATTCTGAGCCAGGCCGGGCACGACGCCTATTTCGTCGCCCGCCATGCGCCGACGACGATGATCTTCGCGCCCTGCAAGGGCGGCATCACCCACAACAATGCCGAACTCTGCACGCGCGAAGACCTCGAGCCGGGTCTCAACGTGCTGCTCAATGCTGTCGTGGCGCGGGCGGACCGCTAGAGCCGGATCCGATCAGGTTGAATCAACCTGATCGGTGAATCCGCCTCTAAACTCAAGTGAGAGAACGCGTTCTCCGATCTGACTGCGTTGCAGTCAGATCGGCGCGTGCTCTGAGAGCGGGCGCAACCGTCTCGGCATGCGTCCGCTCGATGGCGGCATCGCCGGCCGAGGCGATCTGCTCCTGGAAGATGCGCAGAAATGCGGCCTCCGCCGCGCTGAGCGGCATGGCCGGGTTGAAGACAAAGTAGAGATCCGCGCCGAGGCCGTCCGAGGCCGAGGCCAGATTCCACAGCATCCGGCTATCGAGCGCCCCCTGCACCGAAGCCAGCGGCAGGATGCCGATGCCGAGGCCCGCGGCGATCATCCGCGCCACCTCCTCGAGATTGGGGCTGGAGCCGACCACGCGGGTGCCCAAACCGGCGCCTTCGCGAAGCGAAACCATCGGCTCCAGCGCGCCGTCCTGGCCGCAAGCCAGCGCAACGAAAGGCTCGTCGCGCAATTCGGCGAGCGGAATGTCGTGAAGCCCGAACAGCGGGTGGTCGCGCCCGCACAGGATACCGAACTCTTCGCGCAGCAACGGTTGACAGTCCAGACCCGCCAGCGGCTTCGACAGCAGGCAGAAGCCGAAGGGGCTGAGCTTCTGCGAGACGGAACGCACGATATCCTGGCTGTTGGCCACGTCGATCCGCACGCCAACGCCGGGGTGCCTGCGATTGAGGCTGGTCAAGGCCCGGTCGAGCACTGGAAGCACGACATGGGTCACCACGAGAAGGCGGACCAGCCCGGTCAGGTCGTCATGGTCTTCCGAGAGCTTGTCGCCGATGCGCGCGACGCTGCGATAGATGTCGACGCATTCCTTGTAGAGCAGTTCGCCGCGTTTGGTCAGCACGAAGCGCCGGCTGTCGCGCTGGATGAGCTGGCCGCCGAGCGTTTCCTCCAGTCTCTGCAAGGCGGCCGAAACCGTCGGCTGGCGAACGAGCAGGCGGTCGGCAGCGCGCGTGATGCTTCGTTCCTCGACGATGACGAGGAAGGTATGCAGCAGATTCCAGTTCAGATGATGCAGCTTTGGCTTCTTGCCGCTCAAGCGCCTGTCTCCTTGGTCGCAGCCGGCATAGTGCAACTCTCTTGCCGCGGCGAGCCTAGAGGCTGTTATGGACCATAACGGCCTCTATGCTTAGCATAGCGACGATCTATTGGACCTCGTTTCGCTGGCTCCGTAGGGTCGCCATGACCCGAAATTCCCAGCGACGGAACGAGCATGTCCGAGGACGGATCCCTGGCCGCTATTTCGATCGAGCAGCTCGTCATGCGTCTTCGCGACGTCGAGACCGCGACGATCGGCCATATCCTGACGGAAGGCTTCATGTCTCCCACCATTCAGTGCGCCGGGGATGCCCCGCGGATCTGCGGCCCGGCGTTCACGGTGAGCCTGCCTCCCGATGACGGCGCGGCGCTCTCCTGCGCGGTCGTGCAGGCAAGACCGGGCGACATCCTCATTGTGGATCGGCAGGGCGATGACCAGCATGCCTGCTGGGGAGCGGTGATGACCGCAGCAGCGCAGGCAGCCGGCCTCGCAGGCGTGGTCATAGACGGCTTCGTCACGGATATCGCCGCAATCCGCGCTTCGGGGCTGCCAGTCTGGTGCCGCGGCCGCTCGCCCCTGACGACGAAGCTGCACGGACGCGGCGGCTCGATCGGCGTGGCCGTGACCTGTGGCGGGGTGCGTGTCATGCCCGGCGATCTCGTCCTCGCCGACGAGAACGGCGTCTGCGTGATCGAGGTCTCCGCGGCCGCCGCGCTTGCCGAGCGCGCGCTTGCGATGCAGGCCGCCGAGCCGGAGATCATCGCAAGAATCCGTGTAGGAGAACGGATCGACGAGATCAACGGAGCCCGCGCTCTCTTCGCTAAAGCGGACCAACATTAACAACGCTCCGCGGCACTGCACGCAGAGGGTGGGCCGCAATTCGACAAGCCTTCCAGAAAACAGGGGAACAGACCGATGAAGAAATTGGGAACGGCCGCGCTGGTCGGAGCAATGCTCGCGGCTTCACTTGCCTTTGCACCCGCGCCGGCACGGGCCGGCAAGGCGGACGACACGCTCAATGTCGCCTTCGCGCTGGAGCCGGAGGCGCTCGACACCTACAAGATCGCCGGCCGCGAAGGATTGATCCTTGCCCGGCACGTCTATGACGGACTGCTCTACAAGGACCTCGATACCGGCGAGATCAAGCCGGCGCTCGCCAAGGCCTGGCGCTTCGTCGATCCCACGACGATGGAGTTCGACCTGCGCGAGGGCGTGACCTTCCACAACGGCGCCAAGTTCACCGCCGACGACGTGGTCTATACGCTGACGACCGTGCTCGATCCCACCTATGGCACGCGCTTCCGCATCGCCGTCGACTGGATCGACAAGGTCGAGAAGGTCTCGGACTTCCGGGTCCGCATCAAGATGGCCAAGCCCTTCGCTGGGGCGGTCGAGATGCTGGCCGATGCGCTGCCGATCTACCCGGCGGCCTATTTCAAGGAGGTCGGCTCGGCCGGCATGGCGGCCAAGCCCGTCGGCACCGGCCCCTACAAGCTGGTCGAGATGACGCCCGGCATCCGCTACGCCTTCGAGCGTTTCGACGGCCATTATGCCGGCAGCCCCAAGGGCAAGCCTGCGATCGGCAAGATCGTGGTGCGCACCATTCCCGAGCTCAACACGCAGTTCGCCGAGCTGATGGCCGGAAAGCTCGACTGGACCTGGCGCATTCCGCCCGATCAGGCCGCCCGCCTCGCCGGCCGCGTGCAGATCGTCAACGGCCCGATCATGCGCATCTCCTATGTCGGCATGACCGTGACCGGCAAGGGCAAGGACTACCCGACCAGGAACGTGCTGGTGCGGCGCGCCATCAACCACGCCGTCAACCGCGAGGCGATCGTCAAGGCCTTTGCCGGCGGCGCCTCGCAGGTGCTGAACGCCGCCTGCAATCCCAAGCAGTTCGGCTGCGCGCAGGACGTGGCGAAATACGCCTATGACCCGGCCAAGGCCAAGGCGCTGCTGGCCGAGGCCGGCTTCGCGAACGGGGTCGACACCGAGATGGTGTTCGCAGCCATGCCGCGCCCGGTTGCCGAGGCGATCGCGGCCGATCTCGGCAAGGTCGGTATCCGCGTCACGCTGAATGAACAGCAATATGCGGCAGCGGTGCAGAAGTGGCGGGCCGGCGAATTGCCGGCGCTCTTCACCAACTGGGGCAGCTACGGCACCGGCGACGTCGCCTTCATCATCTCGAACTTCTTTGGCGGCGGGGCGGACGATTTGGTGCAGGACAAGGAGGTCATCGACCTCGTGACGGCGGCCGACACCTCGCAGGACCGTGCATTGCGCGAGACCAACTACGCCAAGGCGCTGAAGAAGATCGCCGATCAGGCCTACTGGCTGCCGATGTACGACTTCAACATCAACTACGGCCTGTCGCAGTCGCTTGTCTTCAAGCCCCATCCGGACGAGTTCGCCCGCTGGTGGCTGTCGAGCTGGAAGTAGCACGCCTGCCCGCTTCGCCCCGGTTCGAACACCGGGGCGAAGCAAGACCTTTCTGGCAAGCCGACCCGCCATCCACGGAGCCGACATGCTGCCTTTCCTCATGCGTCGCCTGATCGTCGCCGTGCTGGTGGCGCTGGCCGTCTCTGCCATCGCCTTCGGCCTGATGTTCGTCTCGGGCGACCCCGCCGTCGTGCTCGCCGGCCAGGCCGGCCGGGCGCAGGACGTCGAGCTGATCCGACAGGCCTACGGGCTCGACCGGCCGATCATCGTGCAGTTCGCGAGCTGGATCGGCCATGCGCTGTCCGGCAACCTGGGCACGAGTCTCTATTTCAATCTGCCGGTAGCATCGATCATCGCAGAGCGCCTCTCGGTAACGCTGCTGCTCGGCAGCGCCGCCTTCCTGCTCGCCCTCGTCATCGCCGTCCCGCTCGGCATTGCCGCCTCGTTACGGCCGGGTGGGATTGTCGATCGCATTGCGTTGTTGTTCGCCGTCCTCGGCCAGGCGATCCCAAGCTTCTGGCTCGGCCTGATCCTGATCGTGATCTTCGGCGTCTGGTACGGTCTCGTCCCAATTTCCGGCACCGAAAGCTGGCAAGGCTACATCCTGCCCGTCGTCGTCCTCAGCTACTACGCCATGCCGGCGCTGATGCGCCTGACTCGAGCCGGCATGATCGATGTCCTGTCCGCCGACTATATCCGCACCGCCCGCGCCAAGGGCGCCTCGCAGATGCGCATCCTGCTGATCCATGCCCTGCGCAATGCGGTGCTGCCTCTGGTCGCGCTCGCAGCGGTGCAGTTCGGCGTCATGCTGTCCGGATCGATCGTGATCGAGAGCGTCTTCGCCATCAACGGGCTCGGCCGCCTCGCCTGGGAATCCCTCCTGCGCAGTGACCTCCCGGTGGTCCAGGCGATCATCCTGATCCTCTCGCTGATCTACGTCACGCTCACCACCGTCGCCGACCTGATCAATGCCTGGCTCGACCCCCGCTTGAGGAGCGCCTGATGTCGATCGCCGATCGAGAAACCGCCATCCTGCGCCGGCGCAAACTCTGGAAGGGCCTGAGCGCAAGCAGCGCCATCCGGATCGGAGGCGGCCTGCTGGCCGTCATCGTGCTGGCCGCCCTGTTCGCCCCCTGGCTGACGACTCATGATCCGGTCGCGCAGGACCTCGCGAAGCGCCTCATCCCGCCGTTCTGGTATCCCGGCGCCGATCCCGCGCATCTTCTGGGCACAGACCATCTCGGACGGGACTATTTCGCGCGGCTGCTCTATGGCGCGCGCGTCTCGCTCGGCGTCGGCCTGTTTGTGACGTTGTGCGCCGGGATCATCGGGACGATGCTCGGATTGGCCGCCGGCTATTTCGGCGGCCGCGTCGACATGCTGGTGAGCTTCATCGTGACGACGAGGCTCTCGCTGCCGATCGTGCTCGTCGCGCTCGCGGCGGTCGCCCTGGGCGGGGCCTCGCTGCGGACCCTGACGATCGTTCTCAGCCTGCTTCTGTGGGATCGCTTCGCCGTGGTGGTCCGGGCGGCGGCTCAGGGGCTCCGCAACCGGGAGTTCGTGCAGGCGACGCAGTCCTTCGGCGCCTCGCATCTCTACATCATGCTGCACGGCATCCTGCCGAACCTGCGCAATACGCTGATCGTGGTCGCAACGCTGGAGATCGCCAACGTCATCCTGCTCGAGGCGGCACTGTCCTTCCTCGGGCTGGGCGCCCAGCCGCCGACACCGTCCTGGGGGCTGATGATCGCGGAGGGGCGCGAGAACATCCTGTTCGATCCCTGGCTGATCGCGCTTCCCGGCGCGGGGTTGTGCCTGCTCATCCTCGCCGTCAACCTGCTCGGGGACGGCGCCCGCGATGCGCTCGACAACAAGTGACAGCCCGCGCCCGACCTGAGGCCGCTCCTGCGGTCATCGCCTGCGGGATGCCCGCGTCACCCGGCGCGTTGCCGGATCAGCGCCACCGGCACCGGAGGCTTTCGCTCCAGCTTTGACCGTGGGTTCCTCCACCGTCTTGCCGGGATCCCTGGCCGCAACGAGCGCCGCATGGTCCTGCGTGCTCTGCGTCGCATAGGCCATGGCGAAGGAGGTCACAGCCTCGTCGAAGATCTCGGACCCGCCCATATAACCCGCGATGGCTGCCGCATCGCCGGAGCGGACATGGGCGCGCGCCAGCGTTCGGCCGCAGAGTTCGGCATAGGCCGTCAGGGCTTGGCCCTCGACAACTTCGGCGATCGATCCCAGACGACGGTTCTTGAGTTGCCGGACGTAGAACTGACGCCCGCTGGCATCGTCGTCCGCCCACCCCAAAAACACGTCGCTCGCCGCCTGCAGCATGCGCTGACCTTCCACCACGCGCTGTCCCTGATGAGACGGCACCGGGCCCCCACCCTTGAGCCGCGTGAGGACAGAGACCTGGGCCTCCTTGACCTGCAGGAACAGCGGCTCATCATCCGCGGTCATGAACAGGCCGACCACGCAGAACGTGCCGACGCTGCCGACACCGACGACCTTGAAGGCGAGGTCCCGCAGCTCGTAGCGCGCAACCAGCACGAGGCGCTCCGGCGGCAAGGTCTCGCGATAGCGATGGAAGACCTTGTGGGCCTGCAAGGCTCGCGTCCCGTCGCGCTCCTCGGCGAGATGGTAGATCAGGGGCGGCCGATCCTCGATCCGCCAGGAGCCATCCGTCGTGGCCTCAAGATGGGGAAAATTGTCATCCTGCTGCGGGTTGCTCCGCGCTTTGGCGAGGAGGCCGTGCACATGCCGGCGCAGCGCCGGATCATCGAGCCGCTCGAGTTCCTGTCCGAGTTCTGTGCGCGCCTGCCAGGCCTCTATCGGAGCGAGCTTGGCAAGTCTGCGCAGCCGACGGCGGTAGGCCTCGACCGTCGCCGCGACAGTGAGACGGGCGGCCTTCCCGGAAAATCCGGCGTTGAGCGCCGCTACGGCGACACTGGCGGCCAGGCGCTTGAGGTCGACGGTGAAGTCGATACCCGGCAGCGTTTCGTCGAAGTCGTTGATGTCGAAGTGGACATTCTCCTCCGGGGTGGCAAAGACGCCGAAGTTCATGAGATGACAGTCGCCGCACGCCTGCACACCCAGACCGGCCGACGGGAGACCCGCAAGATCTGCCGCCATCACGGCCGCCGCCCCGCGCAGAAAGGCGAAAGGATTCTGCATCATGCGCTGGTAGCGGATGGGCAGAAGCTCCGGAATGCGGCTGCCATCGCTCTCGGCGAGAATGGAGACGGCTTCGCTGCCGGCGCGAAGCGACCATTGCGCATGGCTCTCGCGCGGAACTTTGCTGCGCAGGGCCTTGCCGGCGGCGTAGCGCTCGGCACGGGACAGGAGGAGTGGCTTAGTCTGTCGCGCCATCGGAGACCTCGATCCTGCCGTTTCAGCCGGCAGAGTGATGCTTCTTATCGGCGAGCCTGCTGCCCTGGCTGGCTCTATCCCGCGACCCGGTATTCTGGCGTCCCGCCGGAGCTTGCAAAGGGGTACGGCTTGCGGGCCTCTAGCCATCTCGTTGGATATCAGGGTCATTCGATTCATAGCAGCTTCTAAGGGCGAAGGCGCGAGCATCAGCCGGCTGCAGCCGCGGCCCGGAAACGGCTGACGAAGTCTTCGAGCGTGGCGCGGTCCGTGTCCGAAATGGCCCAATAGGAGAAAGCGCCGTCGGTCCAGCGCAGCAGCGAAAAACCGCCGGCGGAACGCTCCGCCGCGACCAGCACAGATGCGGTTCCACTGTCCTGCGGCGCGGCGACGAGGGTAATCAGATGCTCACGGTGCTTGTAGACCAGCGCCGGCACCGGCTTGTCCCCGATCACTTCGACACGGCCGCCCAGGAGCGAAAAACCGTCTCTCGCAAGGTCCGGCGCGGCGGGCGACAGCCCAATCCGGGCGTCGAGCCAGGGCTTGACCGTGTGCCGATCCGACGAGGCGACGTCCACCGGGCTTGCCGCGAGGAGGCTGCGGCGATGGCTGCTGGCGATCGACGCCGCAAAGCTGTCCGGCGCGCCACGTGTCATCGCCCATTGGGTCAGCCCGCTTGCCAAAACCGTGGTGATGAGGACCGATGCCGCCATGGCGCGCCAGCCGAACGGGCCGAAGCGGGAAATGGCCGGCTGTGCCGCTGCCGCGGGACGAACGCCAAGTGCGGCGATGCGAGCCTGGAACGCCTCGCTGACTTCGGGCCGCGGCAGACTGCGAATGGCGGTCTGCATCGCAACGATGCGGGCGTGTTCAGCCGCCAGGGCCGGATCGTCTGCCAGGCGTCGCTCCAGGGCCAAGCTCGTGGCAGCGTCGAGTTCGCCATCAACCAGCGCATGAAGCAGCAACCGAAGATCCGCCGGGTCCGACGGCAATCCCATGGCTTCCTTCATCGCTTGCCCCCCAGTTCCGAGATCAGCAGCCGGCGCGCCCGCGACAGGCGCGACATCACCGTGCCCAGCGGCACATGAAGCATCGCCGCGATCTCCCGGTAGCTGAGGCCGTTGATGTCCCGCAGCACCAGAACCTCGCGAAAAGGGTGCGGCAGCACCATGATCGCCGCTTCCAGCGCCGCCGCATCCGCCTTGGCGATCAAGGCCGCCTCCGGCGTATCAGCGCCAGTCTCGGCGGTGGCGGCCAATGCGTCGAGATCGGCCAGATCGCCAACGGCGACGATGCGACGTGGGTGGTTTCGCGCAAGCCAGGCGTAGGACACGTTGCGCACGATCGTCAGCAACCAGGCGCGCGCATTGCCGCCCGCATAGGTTGCCAGCCCCTTATGCGCCTTCAGGCAGGCCTCCTGCACCACGTCCTCGGCGTCATCGGCATTGCCGGTCAGCCAGCGGGCGAGCGCCAGGGCGTCGGAGAGATGGGGCAGGACCACCTCGCCAAAACGTTCCGCCGAGGCTTTGTCGCTCAACACCGCGGCATCGTCCGGTTCGTCGGAGAACGGCTCGCCTGCCACTCTCACGGGATGACGGTAATGGTACCCTGCATGTGCGGATGAAGCGCACAAAAATAGGGAAAATCGCCCGATTTCGTGAAGGTGAAGGTGTAGCCGTCGCCTGTGTCGAGCGCCTTGGACCGGAACGAACCATCGCTCGCAACCACGATATGCGGAATGTCGTCGTCGTTCTCGAATGTCACGACCGTCCCGACCTTCACCGTGAGGGCCGTGGGGGTAAAGGTGAAGTTCTCGATCTTGACGCGTGTGGCATCCGCGCCCCGGAGCGGAGTTTGCGCCATGACGCTGACGCCGAGACCGACGACAGCGAAGGCCAACCGTCGAGTGATAAGACCTGTAGAGATCACGGGAAGCATCCTTTTCTTCGCTGCGAGGCTCAGCTTCCGGCAAGCGTGCTGTCGATGATCGCGAGTTCCTCCCTGCCCCGCTCCACTGCGACATTGGTGATGCCGAGGAGATTTCGTAGTTGGCCGGGAGGCACGGTCATCGGGCCCGGGGATGGCGCGGTGCCGGGCGCCGGCTGCGGGAAAGCGGTCGAGAGGGCGGTGTGGAAGGTGACGTTGCCCTCCACCTTCTGCATGATCTGGTGGATATGGCCGTTGAGGACGGTGACCGAGCCAAAGCGCTTGAGCAGAGCGAGCGCCTGCGCCGCGTCGTCGGTGCCCCAGCCCCATTCCGGATAGATCGCCCAAAGCGGAATATGGGCGAAGACGACGACGGGCGTTGAGGCGCTGACGGCCTTCAGGTCGTCGGCCAGCCAGGCGAGTTGGTCCGCCCCCAGATTGCCGAGTCCTCCGGCCTTGAGGTTCACGACATTGACCAGGCCGACGAAATGCACGCCATTCTGGTCGAAGGAATACCAGCCGGCGCCCCTGGCGCCCGCGCCGTAGCGCTCGAGATAGGCGCGTCCGTTGTTCTCATCGATGATGTCATGCTCGCCGGGCACATAATGCACGTCGAACCCGGCGCCGCCGATGATCTGCGCGGCGGTGTCGAACTGCGAAGCCGTGGACAGATGGGTGATGTCCCCGGTGTGGATCAGGAAGGACGGCTTTTCGGGCAGCGCCTGAACCTTGCCGATGGCCTCCTTCAAGGTGTCGACGGCATGCGGATTGGCGGCCTTGTCGAAGCCGATATGGCTGTCCGAGATCTGCAGAAACGTGAAACCTGCCGACGGCGCCTCGGCCGCCTTGGCCTCGCCGAGCAGGCCGAGCGATACGGGTACTCCGCCCGAAACCGTCCAGAGAACGCCGGTACCCGCCCAGATCATGCATTCAAGCGCATGCCGACGGTCGACAGGCTCGCCATTGCTGCCGCGGTGATGGGTCATGTCGGTCTCCTGCAGTGCCGCCAATGGCACATGCCCAGAAGACCGGTAGAGACGCGGGTTTATTCCCGTCCCCGCCGCGCCAGACGTTCACAGGGGCGTGATCGCCGCAGCCATTTGCACGGGAGACGTCCGGCTAGCGCATGAGGAAGGGCGGGCGGCCTGCGGCATTTCTGAACGCAGAAATGCCAGCATCGGCCCCAATCGCCGATCTCGTGCCGAGACGACGCTATTTTTCGACGAATGCCTTCTCGATGACGTAGTCGCCGGCCTCGCCGTGGTTGCCTTCGGCAAGGCCGCGCTCGGCGAAGATCGTCTTGAGGTCGGCGAGCATCTGCGGCGAGCCGCAGAGCATGAAGCGGTCGCCTTCGGGGTCGAAGCCGGGCTGCTCAATGTCGGAATAGAGCTGGCCCGAGGTGATGAGGTCGGTGATGCGACCGCGGTTGCGGTAGGGTTCGCGCGTCACCGTCGGGTAGTAGACGAGCTGGTTGCGGATCATTTCGCCGAGGAACTCGTCCTGCGGCAGGTGCCGGGTAATGCGCTCTCCATAGGCGAGCTCGGCGACCTGGCGGCAGCCATGAACGAGCACGACCTTCTCGTAGCGCTCATAGGTCTCGGGATCGCGGATCAGCGAGAGGAAGGGAGCCAGCCCCGTGCCAGTGCCGAGCAGGAACAGGCGTTTGCCATCCTTGAGATTGTCGAGGACGAGGGTCCCCGTCGCCTTCTTGCCGACGATGATGGGATCACCGACCTTGAGATCCTGCAGACGTGAAGTGAGCGGGCCGTCCGGCACCTTGATCGAAAAGAATTCGAGGTTCTCGTCGTAATTGGTGCTGGCGACACTGTAGGCCCTGAGCAGCGGCCGGTCGCCGACCTTCAGCCCGATCATCGTGAACTGGCCGTTCTTGAAACGGAACGTAGCGTCGCGCGTCGTTGTGAAGCTGAACAGCGTATCGGTCCAGTGATGCACGCTGAGGACCTGCTCCTCGTAGAAATGACTCATTACATCGTCCCTAGGCGGATCGGCCGGGGGCTTCTAACGGATTTTCTTCCCTGCGTCACCGGTTTTGTAAGGTAATTTTGGTAGTGAATATCGAATGCATGGATATTCTATATTTCAGGCAGGTCGAGGAAGAATTTATTATCGCATGAGGTCGCGGGAGAAATGTTAAACTACAGCGACAATACGGCGCTTTGAGCATCAACGTCGATCAGGCCAGCCTTCAGGCCAAAATCGACAGCCTTCGCGGGCGGGAAAGTCGCCTGACGACTTTGGTGGCGAGATGCAATGCTCGGTACTCCAGCGAGCCTGGTAGGGCACGGTCTTCCGGGCTCCGGCAGCCGGGCCGACCGGCAAGAAGGGCAACTGCCAATATCGCCTACCCGGGCGATTGGCCACACCAAGCTTGGGACGGTAGCGGCACCGCTTGCGCATGCGGACGTTCACCAAGGTCTACGCTGGCGGACATCGCGAGACGCTACTGTGCCTTCAGCTTTCGATAGGTTCGTGTCTCTCGCGTGACCCAACTGCGAAACGCCACGACGCTCGGCTGATGTGCCTTTCGCTCAGGGTAGACCGCATAATAGGAATCTCCCGAAAGTATCGGCGGACCAAACGGCATATGGAGCTCGTTTCGCGCGAGCTCCGTTTCGATGTAGCAGACGGGCACGATGGCGATGCCAATGCCCTGAGCCGCAGCGTTGATGAGCATCTCCGTATGCGCGAAACGGGTGCCTTGAATTCTGCCCTGGTGACTGAGGCCGGAGAGCCGCAGCCAATGCAGCCACATGCTGGGACGGCTGGCGTTCTGCAGCATGGGGAATTTCGCAAAGTCCTTCTCGTCGAGCTTTGCCCCCAGCTCCACCAATCTGGGTGAAGCGACGACCGCGATCTCTTCCGCAAACAGCTCGACCGACCGTGCATTCAGCCACGTGCCGACGCCACGAAGGATAGCCACATCCAGCCGCGTCGTTTCGAAGTCCAGGTTTGGGGCTGCCAAGGTGACTTCGACAGGAATATCGGGGTGCGCGCGTATGAAGGTATCGATCCGCCGCGGCAGCCAACGCGCACCCAGCGTGGGATGCGTCCCGATCATGAGGGAGCTGTCGACCGAACGGCCACGCACGGCGTCGATCGTGATCTCCTGGAGCTTGTCCAGCGTCAGCGCGAGGTTTCTATAATAATTTGCGCCGACTTCCGTCAGGACGAGGCGTGGTCCCGACCGATGAAACAGGGGGACGCCGAGAAATTTTTCGAGGTTGTGGATCTGCCTGCTGATGCCGCTTTGCGTGAGCCCGAGGTCCTCTGCCGCTTTGGTGAAATTCATGAATCGCGCTGCTGCCTCAAACGCATGCAAAGCAGATAGCGATGGCAGGTAGCGTCTCATAGGAACCTCGTCCTCCATCATGATTAAAAGTCATGGCAGACGAAATTTTCAACGTTTTTGTTTCCTCTCGGGCTCGTCCAAACTCGACAGGTCGGGCTCAAAAACAAAAGCGCGAGCGTCTGATCCGAGGGGAACAGGGACCAGCTCAACTGCGCGCAAGCAGAGCCCGCAAACGAAAATGAAGAGGGGAAGAGTATGGACAGGCGCGAATTCAACAAGCTCATCGGCTTGGGCGCAGTTGCCGCATCGGCAGGTCTTTATACGGGAAAAGGCGCTCTGGCAGCCGGTTCCCTGGACCGAGTCAAGTCATCGGGCACCCTGCGGATCGGAGCCGTCGCCGACGGGGCTCCCTACTATCAGAAGATGGTGACCGACGGCAGCTGGCGCGGGTTCTATATCGATATCTGCAAGAAGCTCGCGGACGATCTCGGGGTCAAGATGACGATCCTCGAGACGACCTGGGGCAACTCGGTGCTCGATCTCCAGGCCGACAAGATCGACGTCTTCTTCGGCCTCAATCCCACGCCGGAACGGCAGAAGGTCATCGATTTCTCCGGCCCGGTCTTCAAGAACGCCTTTACGATGGTGATGAAAAAGGGCTTGGGCGCGAAGACCTGGAGCGATTTCAACAAGCCCGAGATGCGGATCGCCGTCGATGCCGGCTCCTCGCATGATGCAGCCGTCACCCGCCTGGCGCCGCAAGCTCAGATTTCACGGCTGAAGACGGCCAGTGACGCGACCGCCGCCCTGCAGGCAGGCCGCGTCGATGCGCAGTGCCTGGTTCTGATCCTGTCGCTTTCGCTGCGCGCCAAGAACGCCGCGATCGGCGAGATCGTCATGCCGACGCCCGCCGACTTCACCACCTCGAATGCGGGCTTCCGGCGAGAGGCGGATCAGTCCTGGCGCGAATTCGTCGATGGCTGGATCAGCAAGGAGCGCGCCAGCGGCTTCATCAAGAACGCCGTCGTGAAGAACATGGAGCTCGTCGGCGTCAAAGAGAGCGACTTCCCCCCCGGCTTCGAAATCTGATGATCTAATATGGCGGGGCTTCGGCCCCTCCATAAGCGATTTCGAGCACGGGAATTCACCGCATGTATGAATGGGACTTTTCCATCCTGTGGGGCTACCGCTGGTTGCTCCTGCAGGGTCTGGGTGTGACTGTGGCTTTCACGGCCGCGACGGTCGTCGGTGGCTTGGTCATCGGCATGACCGCGGCGATCTGCCTGCTGTCCCGCTTCAAGATTCTGCGCGGGATCGCCCTTGGCTTCATCGAGATCTTTCGATGCACCCCGGTCCTGGTGCAGCTGATCTGGTGCTATTATGCGCTGCCGATGATCGCGGGCATCGAGATGACTCCGGTTACGGCCTCGCTTCTCGCCCTGTCCTGCTATGGTGGCTCGTTCTACGCCGAGATCATCCGCGGCGGCATCGTATCGATCGACCCCGGCCAGTCCGAAGCGGCTTCGGCGCTGGGAATGACACCTGCACTGGCAATGCGCCGCATTATCCTGCCGCAGGCGCTGCGCCGCATGCTCCCGGCGCTGATGAACCAGTCGATCCTTCAGTTCAAGAACACCTCCCTGGTGTCCGTGCTCGCCGTTCCGGACCTCGTCTACCAGGGTCAGATCGCGGCTCATGACAGCTTCCGCCCCCTGGAGACCTACACCGCCGTGGCGGTCGCCTACTTCATGATCCTCTTCCCATTGACGCTGTACGTGCGCCGCCGCGAGCGCCGGCTGGGAGAAGCCCGATGACAGCGAAATCGCCAATGATCGAGATCTCCAAGCTGCGGAAGCGCTTCGGGCAGCTGGAGGTCCTGAAGGACATCAATCTTCAGGTCGAGCAGGGCGGCGTCGTCGCCTTGTTGGGACCGTCGGGATCGGGCAAGTCGACGCTGCTGAGATGCATCAACCTGCTGGTGGTGCCCGATGACGGAACCATTCGCGTCGGGGAAACCACCTTCCAGTTCGGGGAATCGCTCCAGCAGCCCAAGGCCAAGCCGCTGGCCGCATTCCGCTCCCGCACCGGCATGGTGTTCCAGAGCTTCAACCTGTTCCCGCACATGTCGGTCCTGGGGAATGTCATCGAAGCTCCCATCCATGTGAAAGGATTGGACAGGAAGACAGCCACCGACCAGGCGATGGCTCAACTCGAAAAGGTCGGCCTTGCGGATCGCGCTTCCCAGATGCCTGACACACTGTCGGGCGGCCAGAAGCAGCGCGTCGCGATCGCCCGCGCGCTGGCCATGGAGCCGGAAGTCATGCTCTTCGACGAGGTGACCTCGGCGCTCGACCCCGAGTTGGTCGGCGAAGTCCTGCAGGCGATGCAGAAGCTCGCCGCCGACGGGATGACGATGGTGATCGTCACTCATGAGATCACCTTTGCGCGCGATGTCGCGGACCGCGTGGTCTTCATGCGCGACGGCTACGTCGTCGAAGAAGGGCCGGCGCGCGACGTGATCGACACACCCAAGATGGACGCGACGAAGACGTTCCTCAGCCATTTCCACAAGGGCGCAGCGCCCCGGTAAGCGCCTACAGAAGAGTCCGACACGATGGAAACGATCAGCAATCTCCGCGTCTTTCTGATCGAAAGCCCGATCAAGATGGCGAGGCAACAGGGCGTCGGCGACGTCAAGGGCACGGTGAAGCGTGTCCTGGTCGAGCTGACTTCTTCATCCGGCATCGTCGGTTGGGGCGAGGCAGCGCCGTGGGAAGTTTTCACGGGCACGGCCGAGGCCGCGGTTGCGGCCATCGACATCTACCTGCGTCCGCTCGTCATCGGCGCTCGGGTCGACCGGATCCGCGCACTGACCCTGCAGATGAAGAAAGCGCTCGTCGGCCATGGCGAGGCCAAGCTCGCGATCGAAACCGCGATGTTCGACATTCTGGGTCAATCATCGGGGCTTTCGATCGCCGATCTGCTTGGCGGGCGCGTTCGCGACACCATCCCCCTCTCCTTCTCCATCGCCGATCCGGATTTCGACGCGGACATGCGGCGCATGGAAGAGATGGTTCCCCAGGGCAATCGGATCTTCAAGGTGAAGACAGGGGTGAAAACCCATCAGGAGGACGTCGCGCACCTCGAGGCGATGCGTAACGCATTCGGCGACCAGATCGATCTGCGGATCGACTACAACCAGGCCCTGCAGCCATTTGGCGCGATCAAGAAGCTGCGCGACGTCGATCAGTTCAAGCCGACCTTCATCGAGCAGCCGGTCCCACGCGATTGCCTGGCGGCCATGGCGTCCTTTGCTGCGGAGCTGGATACCCCGATCCTTGCCGACGAGAGCTGCTTTGATGCCCGGGACTTGCTGGAGATCATCAGACTGCAGGCGGCCGACGCCATCTCGGTGAAGCTGATGAAGACCGGCGGCATGCTCAACGCACAGGCGCTGATGGCGCTCGCGGATCTCGCAAGCCTCCCCGGCTATGGCGGAACGCTGTACGAGGGTGGCGTCGCGCTCGCAGCCGGAACCCAGTTCATCGCAGCGACGCCAGGCATCTCGCTCGGCTGCGAATTCTACATGCCGCATCACGTCCTGACCGAAGACGTGCTCGAGGAGAAGATCGCGAACCGCAACGGCGAAGTCGTCGTACCCGACGGTCCCGGTTTGGGAATTCGCGTGTCCGAGAGCTCGCTGAGATCGAACGCGCGGGTCCTGGCGGAACGTTAAAGCCAGACTGATCGACACCACCGCCTTTCCTTGCCGATCACGGCCTCCGCCGTGACGGAGACGAGAGCTATTGCCCAAAGCCTAGAGCATTGCGCGAAAAAGTGGGTACCGGTTTTTCGCAGAAGCAATGCTCTAAACTCTTAGAATCGATCACGTTTTTCGCATTTTGACGATTCCGTCAAAATGCGACGTGATCTAGGGAAAATGGTCATGCCCAGCGCCGCGAGAACGCACACACTGGTCATCGGCAGCGGCATCGTTGGCGCCTGCAGCGCGCTCGAACTCGTCCGCGCAGGTCATCTCGTCACCCTGATCGATATCGGGGAACCGGGAGGCCGGCAGTCGGCAAGCTATGGCCACGGCTGCTGGATCAGCCCAGCGTCTGTGGTCCCGATGTCGATGCCCGGTCTCTGGAAACAGATCCCTGGCTATCTGCTCAACCCGAAAGGCCCTCTCGTCATTCGATGGCGCCATTTTCCTCGGCTTGCGCCGTGGCTGCTGCGCTTCCTCTGGGCCGGGGCCTCGGTGCCGCGGGTCGAGGCGACTGCCCGCGCTTTGAGCCAGCTGCTCCAGGACAGTCCCACTCGCCACCAGACGCTGAGTCAGGAGATTGGCGTGCCGGATCTGATCCGTCGCGAAGGGCTGCTCTATGCATACCCCGATAAGAGGGCATTCGAAGCGGAGGCCTTATCCTGGCATCTGCGGCGGATGACCGGCCTGCGCTGGCGGGAACTCGACGCCGGAGCATTGGCCGAGAGAGAACCGGATCTCGATCCGCATTATACATTTGGCATCCTGGCGGAGGACGGGGCTCACTGCGTCGATCCCGCCGCCTATGTCTCCAGGATCGTCGAGACCGCCTGTGCATATGGCGCAAAGGCGCTTCGGGCCACGGCAAGCGGGATCGTGTGCAATGGAGAACGCCTCGTCGGTGTCCAGACCGATGCCGGGTTGATCGAATGCGACCAGGCGGTCATCGCTGCGGGAGCGTGGTCGAAACGGCTCGCGCGTTTATCGGGTGACCACATTCCGCTGGAAAGCGAGCGCGGGTATCACGGCGTCATTGCCCTGAAATCCGGAGGCCCGCGCCACCCCGTCATGCCGAGCGACGGCAGGATGGCGAACACGCCCACCTTGGCGGGTCTGCGCCTCTCCGGCCAGGTTGAGCTCGCATCAGTTGACGCGCCTCCGAACTGGAGCCGCGTCGATATCCTGGTCGATCACGCCCGCAAGGCCTATCCCTCGCTAGCACAGACTCAGAAGCTCACCGTCGACAAGTGGATGGGGCACCGCCCGTCGACGCCCGACGGCCTGCCTGTCATCGGCAGATCCACCCGGTCGCCAAACATCTTCTACGCCTTCGGTCACGGTCATGTCGGCTTCGCCTCGGGGCCCGTGACCGGCCGAATCGTGGCTGACCACCTGGCGGGCCTACCGAACGCCTTCGACATCGCGCCCTACTCGCCGCGACGGTTCAAGCTCGGAACGCTTCAACCATGAGAGTCGGGATCGTCGATAGCATCGGGCTCATGCTTGAAAGCTACAATCGCCCCACCCCCAACCCGAAAACCTCGCGGATCGTCGCGCCCAGCATCCTGGCCGCGCTGCGAACCTATGTCGCCGCCATCCGCGCGGATTCCTGAACAAGCCGGCCATCAAGAAAATCGAAGGAGAACAAGCAATGCGTGGGGCAGACATCCTGGTTGAAATGCTCATCGGCTATGGGGTCGAGGTCGTCTTCGGCGTACCGGGCGACACCAACGTTCCGTTCTACGAAGCGCTTCAACAGCGCGAAGGGCGCATCCGTCACGTCATGGCGCGCGACGAACGCTCGGCAGGCTATATGGCCGATGCCTATGGCCGCTTCACAAAGAAGCCGGGCGTCTTCGAGTGCCCGTCGGGCGCTGGCGCGATGTATTCGCTGCCCCCGGTTGCCGAATCCAACTCCTCCTCGGTCCCTGTCATTCTCCTGACGATCGACATTCCCCTTCCAGGCGAAGGACGCGGCGTGCTGACAGAGCTCGACTGCGCCCGCCTGTTCGAGCCGATCACCAAGATGTCCGTGCAGGTGAAGTCGGCGGAGAAGCTGCCGGAGATTATCCGACGCGCATTCCGCGTCGCCTGCTCCGGCAAGCCCGGCGCCGTTCACCTGCAGATCCCTGAAGATATGCTGTTGGCCGAGGTCGATCCGGCTCGGATCTCGCTGCATGTCGAGAAGGAATGCATGGAGTTCCCAGCGTATCCGACGCTGCCCGCACCGGAGAAGCTCGACACGCTGATTGACCAGCTGACCACCAGCAAGCGGCCCTTGATCGTCTCGGGCGGCGGCGTCAATCGCTCCTGCGCCGGGCCGGAAGTCACGGAGTTGGCAGAGCGTCTGAACATCCCGGTCTGCACGACCATGACCGGACAGGGAACCATGCCTGACGACCATCGACTTGCGGTCGGCGTCATCGGCGATAACGGCTTTCATCCTCACGCCAACTGGGCCCTGGAACATGCCGACTTCGTGCTCTTCGTCGGCTCCCGAATGGGATCGGTCGTCACCATCGGCTGGACCTTCCCGAGGATCACGCTGAACAAGCGCGTCGCCCAGATCGATATCGATCCCGAGATCATGGCGAACAACTATGAGAACGTGGTTTCGGTCCAGGGCGACGCGCGACTGGTGCTGCAACGCCTGATCGACATGGCTCCCACCGACAATGATGCCGGCAGGACGCAGGAGTGGGTGGATGAGCTCAACGCGCTGCGGTCGAATTTCTGGACGAATGCCGAGACTCTATTGGGTTCGGAAGCCACGCCGCTCCGGCCGGAGCGGGCGGTGCGCTGCTTCAATGAGGCGCTGGAGCTCTACGGCAAGCCCGCTCACATCTACTCCGACGCGGGCACGCCGACGCCGCATATGACGCGCTTTCTCAAGCTTAAGGATCGCAAGACGCGCTTTGCCATCCCGCGCGCCTTCGGCGGCCTCGGTTCCGCACTGCCCGCCACGGTTGGCGCGTGGTTCGCAGACAAGGAGCGCCGCCCCATTGGCATGTTCGGCGACGGATCGTTTGGAATGTCGGTCGGGGAACTCGAAACGCTCGTTCGACTGCAGGTCCCCGCCATCCTGCTCCTGTTCAACAACGGCACCTTCGGATGGATCAAGGGCCTGCATCGGCTGAAGGGCCACAACCAGTGCTTCGGCGTCGATTTTACGCCTCCCCGCGGACAGGCAATCGCGGAGGCTTTCGATGTGAAAGCTTGGACTGCTACCAACTCCGAGGAACTCGACGCGGCGCTGGCCAAGGCCTTCGCGTATACGGACGGGCCATGCCTGATCGATATTCACGTGGAATCGATCGCAGACCGTGTGCCGCCGGTTTATTCGTGGCTGACGAAGCGCGGCAAGAACCCTCTCAGCATCGAGGCCGAGGAAGTCCGCTACTTCTGACAGAACCCTTTTCCAGACAGGCCTACGATCAGCTATCTGCACGAGAGGCCGCAAACGCGATCATAGACTCAAGCGCTTGCAAGGAGATCGGGAATCCTCGCAAGCGCTTTACGATGAGACGGTAGGCAGCCGTGATCCGACGCCCGGAAACAGGTGTCGGCCCGCGGCGCAGTTCGCCTCCGCTTCTGCTAACCCCGCCTGATCAGAGATCGACGAGGACCCACAAAACCACTGCGTTCGTGGGACCTTTCGATGTCCAGGTATGTTCGGTCGTGGCGTCATAATAGACCGAGTCGCCCTTGTTGAGCTCAAGCGGCTCGTAAAGGCGGCTATGCACGACCAACGTGCCCTCAAGCACCATCACGAAGATCTCTGCTTCCGACTTCGCCCAAGCGGCGTATTCATCCGGAGACCGAGCGGTCACTGTGGTCAGGATGGGCGTGGCGCGCTTGTTCTTGAGGTCGGCGCATAGAAGGACGTTGTTACACGTTCCCGTCGTGTGCTTGCTTCCAGTGCCGGCCCGGCTGATGCTCCGACGCCCCGCGAAACTCACCGCGCCGGCCCCCTCATCGGTCGCAAGCAGGGTCACCAGCTCGACTTCAAGCCCATGGGCGATGCGCTGCATCGTCGAAATCGTGGGCGACAGTTCGTTACGCTCGATCTTCGAGAAGGCCGAGGCCGAGACTCCGGTCATGGTGCTGACGTCCTGCAGCGTCAGCTGCCGGCTCCTGCGCAGTTTCAGAAGGCGGGCACCGATATCCACGCCCCGCGGCTCATCACTGCCGCGCGTAGCTTCAGGCGGCTCGGCTGCGTCGCCCCGCTCCGCCAATGATAACTCCGGCATGCCGCTTGTCTCCGTCGGGGACCTCTCCCTTATTGCAATGTCATAATGACGCGCGACCGCGATGAAAAGGGAGATGCACCCTCTTAGTTCAGAAATTGTCCTATCAGACATTTTTTCTACTTTTGTGTTGACAGCCATTAGAACGTGAAAGAGGCTTCATCCCAGAAGATGCGCCGGCAATGAACCGAGCGCGCTCGGCGAGGGGCCGATGCGCACATGGCGGCAGCATCGCGGCAGGGATGCTTCGAATGACACTGACCCACGACAAGCTGAGCGGCCTCTACACCGCGATCGTCACACCTCTGACCTCTGAGGGTGCAGTCGATATCAAGGGATTGCAGGAGCTGGTTCGCTTTCAGCTGCGCGCTGGCGCAGCCGGCATCGTGCCGATCGGTGGCACGGGGGAATATCCGGCGTTCTCCAGGGCCGAGCGCCGTGACATCGTCGCAGCCTGTGTCGAGGCCGCGGAGGGCAAGCCGGTTATTCCGGGCGTGCTATCGACCGGCTACGAGGATGCGCTGGAGGCGGGTCGCGATTTCGCTGCGGCAGGGGCTGCAGCAGTTATGACGGTTACGCCCTACTATGCCCCAGGCACGCAGGACGGCATGCGGGCCTATTTCCGAAACTACCGCGACGCGCTCGATCTGCCGGTCATGCTCTACCAGATCCCGCGCCGCACGACGGTCTCGGCCTTCGCGGACACCGTCCAGGCGATGGCCGAGGACGGCTCGATCATCGGCATGAAGTACTCTTCCTACGACATGCCGGACTTCATTCGCACGGTGAAATATGCCGGCGACAAGATCGCGATCTTGTCCGGCGAAGAGCCGCTCTTCGCCACCCATGTCACGCTCGGCGCCCGCGGCGGCGTCCTCGCCTCCGCGACCATCTATCCGAAGATCTGGATCCAGATCTTCGAGCTCGCGCGTCAGGGCAAGCTTAAGGAAGCCCTGAAGCTGCAGGACAAGATCGATCCTGTCGTCGACTCGATCTTCGTCGAAACCAATCCGGGGCCGCTGAAGGAGTATATGGCGCTCGCGGGCATGCCGGTCGGTGGCGTGCGCCTGCCCTTGCTGGGCCCGAGCGCCGACACGCTGGCAAAACTCAAAGTCGCTGCCGCGCAGGCTAAAGCCGTGAGCCTGGCCTGAGTGGAGACTGGATCGTGATCGAGAAGCTTCGCAGCATCGTCGGCGAGAAGGGGCTGATCACCGATCCCACAGAGATGGGGCCATGGCTCACCGACTGGCGCCAGCGCCGGCGCGGACAAGCGCTCGCGGTGGTCCAGCCGGCCTCGACCCAGGAGGTCTCTTCGGTCGTCGCGCTCTGCGCGGCCGAAGGCCAGCCGGTCTTTCCGGTCGGCGGCAATACCGGGCTGTGCTTCGGCGCTGTCCCGGAGAGCGACCGTAGCGACAAGCCCGGCATCGTTCTGTCACTCCGCCGTATGAATCGCATCCGTGCAATCGACCGTGCGACCGGCATCGCTACGGTTGATGCCGGCGTCGTCCTCGGCGATCTGCACAACGCCGCCGCCGAGGCCGGGCGCCAGTTCCCCCTGCATCTCGGCAGTGAGGGCAGCGCCCAGATCGGCGGGCTGATCTCGACCAATGCCGGCGGCACCGGCGTCGTCCGCTACGGCCCGATGCGTGATCTCGTCGCCGGGCTCGAAGTGGTGCTGGCGGACGGGAGGGTGCTGGCGGACCTCGCGGCTTTGCGCAAGGACAATACCGGCTACGTCCTGCGCCATCTCTTCATCGGAGCCGAGGGTTCGCTCGGTATCATCACAGGCGCAGCGTTGCGGTTACACCCCCAAACGCCGAACACCGCTCATGCCTGGGTCGCCGCCGCCGACCCCGCAGCCGCGGTCGCGCTGCTCGCCGCGCTGCAGGACCGCGCCGGCTCCTATATTCAGGCTTTCGAGCTGGTCTCCGCCTCACAATTCGAGTTGGTACGCCGCCATGCCGAGCGGGCGCGCTTCCCCTTCCCCGAGATTCCGGTCTGGTCCGTCCTGATCGAGCTCGGCAGCGAGGATGCGACCACGGACCTCCAGGCCATCCTCGAAGAGGTCGTCGGCGCCGCGCTGGAAAGCGGCGAGGTGATCGATGCGGTCATCGCAACGTCGGAGCAGCAGGCGGCGGATTTCTGGCACATCCGCCATTCGGTTTCCGAAGCCAACAAGAAGGAAGGCATCGGCATCGTCCATGACGTGGCGGTACGGTCATCGGACGTGGCCGGCTTCATCGCCGCCGCCGACAGACTTGCGGCTGAGCGCTACCCTCAGGCCATAACGCAGGTGGTCTGCCACCTCGGCGATGGCAATGTGCACTTCATCCTGATGTTCCAACGCGACTTTTGGGCGTCAGTGGCCGATCAGGACGCGTTTGCCCTCGAGGTCGAGCGCGCCATCCACGACGTCGCCGCCCGCTTTGGCGGCACGTTCAGTGCTGAGCATGGTGTCGGGCGCAAGTTGACGGAAGAGCTCGAACGGCTTGCCGATCCGCTGCGCTACGAGCTCATGAACAAGGTCAAGGCTCTCTTCGATCCACAAAATCTCATGAATCCGGGGGTGCTCCTAGCCACGTGAGCGGCCAGGCCGGCACCGCCAAAAATCCGCTGCTGCCTTCGGTGAGGGGCGCAGATCACGGGAACCGCAGGGGAAGCGGAGGCCTCTCTCACCAGAGAACGGTGATCACATCATAACGCCGGGAGAACGGGAAATGACGACACGCAGGGATTTGGCAGGGCTTATCGGCGCAGGCGCGGTTGCAGCCGGGGCGCTGACGCTGGCCTCCAACGGAGCAAGCGCCCAGACGGCGGCCAAGAATACTTTCGATCGGATCATCGCGAACAAGAAGCTGCGGCTGGGCGCGGTGACGTCCAGCGCGCCCTGGTTCACGAAGGACCCGGTGAGCGGGAAATGGAGCGGCCATTTCTACACGATCGGCTCGGCGCTCGCGAAGGACATGGAGGTCGAGCTCGAGCTGGTCGAAACCACCTGGGGCAACGCGGTGCTCGATCTCCAGGCTGACAAGATCGACATCATGTTCGGCCTCAACCCGACGCCGAAGCGGGCGATGGCGGTCGATTTCTCGGTCGGCGCCTATGACAGCGCGCTGGTCGTCATCGCCAAGCCGGGTTTCGAGCCCAAGAACTGGGCTGACATGAACAAGCCGGAGGTCAAAATCTCGGTCGACGTCGGCTCGGCCCATGACCAGATCGCGACGCTCCTGTGCCCGAAGGCTCAGATCACGCGCTTCAAGACCATCAACGAGGCCATGCTGGCGCTCCGCACCGGCCGCGTCGATGCGCAGTGCATCTTCTGGATGGGCGGCGTGCGCGCAGTGAAGGCCGATCCGAGTCTCGGCAAGGTCGTCGTGCCCCAGCCCTTCTTCGGCTCGACCTCGAACGCGGCCTTCCGCCGCGAGCCGGACAAGACCTGGCGCGATTTCGTCAACACCTGGATCGTCTACGCGCGCGGCCTCGGCCTCGTCCGCAGCGCCGTCGTCGAAAGCCTGGAACAGGTCGGCGTCACGCCCGAGGACATTCCGGCGGGCATCACGCTCTGAGGGCTCTCCGGCTTCCCGCGCCTCGTCGCGGGAAGCCGGAGCGATTCTTGCCAACGGCTTTCGTCCGCAAGGCCGCGCCGTGCGCGGACAGGATAGGGCATGTCCTACACTTGGAATTTCGACATCGTCTGGGGCTATCGCTGGATCTTCCTCACCGGAACCGGCGTGACCATTGCGCTCACGATTGCGGTCGTCGTGCTCGGCCTGATCGCCGGCCTGGTCGCCGGCATCGCCCAGATATCGCGCTCACCGGCGCTGCGCTGGCTGTCATGGGCCTATATCGAGATGTTCCGGCTCACGCCGTTGCTCGTGCTGCTCCTGTGGTTTTACTACGCGCTGCCGATCATGACGGGGATCAAGCTCGATGCGCTGACGGCTTCGATCGTCACTCTCGCGCTCTATGGCGGCTCGTTCTACGCGGAGGTCATCCGCGGCGGCATCGTCTCGATCGACCCGGGACAAAGCGAGGCGGGTCTGGCGCTGGGCATGACCCCGACAAAGGTGATGCGTCGTATCGTGCTGCCGCAAGCCATCAAGCGAATGATCCCTCCGCTGATGAACCAGTCGATCATCCAATTCAAGAACACCTCGCTCGTCTCTGTCCTCGCTGTCCCCGACCTGCTCTATCAGGGTCAGGTCGCGGCCATGGACACCTATCGCGCGCTCGAAGTCTACACCGTGGTCGCCGCGATCTACGTCGTCGTGCTGCTGCCGCTGACCGCGATCGTCAAGCAGGCCGAGAAGCGGCTGGCGCAGAGCAACTGAGGGCGCGGTGATGAGCTACAAGATCGAGGTCTCGGGCCTGCGCAAGAGCTTCGGCTCGCTGACCGTGCTGCGCGACATCAACCTCAAGGTCGAGGCCGGCCAGGTCGTCGCGCTAATCGGCCCCTCCGGCTCCGGCAAGTCGACGCTGCTGCGCTGCCTCAACCTGCTGGTCATGCCGGAGGGCGGCCGCGTCCGCATCGGTGAGGACAGCTTCTCCTTCGGTGACGGCTCGAAGCTGCCCGCCACCCGCGAGCAGGCACGCTTCCGCTCGAATACCGGCATGGTGTTCCAGCACTTCAACCTGTTCCCGCACATGACCGTCATCCAGAACGTCATGGAAGGCCCGGTCTCGGTGAAGGCGATGCCGAAGCCGCAGGCCGAGACGCTCGCCCGCAAGCTGCTCGCCAAGGTGGGCCTGAGCGACAAGGTCGACGTCTTCCCCAACAAGCTCTCCGGCGGCCAGAAGCAGCGCGTCGCCATTGCCCGCGCCCTGGCCATGGAGCCAGAGGTGATGCTCTTCGACGAGGCGACCTCCGCTCTCGACCCCGAACTCGTCGGCGAAGTGCTTGGCGTGATGCGCGATCTCGCCGCCGAGGGCATGACGATGATCATCGTCACCCACGAGATCGGCTTCGCGCGCGAAGTCGCTGACCGGGTGGTCTTCATGCGCGACGGCGTCATCGTCGAGGAGGGCCCCGCCCGCGAGGTGATCGGCGAGCCCAAGCAGGAGGCGACCAGAACCTTCCTCAGCCATTTCCACAATCGCGGCTGAGGCTGGCGATGTCGAAGGATGCGCCCCTGACCGTCGCCGTCACCGGCGCCGGCGTCGTGGGCTTGTGCGCGGCGCTGGAGGTCCAGCGCGCCGGCCATCATGTCCTGCTCATCGAACCGGGCGAGCCCGGTGGCCGGCAAGCGGCCTCCTACGGCAACGCGACCTGGATCAATCCCGGCGCAATCGTACCGATTTCCCTGCCGGGGCTCTGGCGCAAGGTGCCCGGCTTCCTGCTCGACCGGACGGGGCCGTTCACGGTGCGCTGGCGCGACCTGCCCCGGCATGCCGGCTGGCTCGCTCGCTTCGTCGCCGCCGGCCGGGACTGGGACCGCATCGCGATCTGCGCGCGGCACCGCTACCCGCTCTGCAAGGAGACCGTGACCGACCATCAGGCCTATGCCACTGAGGCTGGCGTCGGCCACCTGATCCGGCAGCAGGGGCTGGTCTATGTCTATCCGGATCGGGCTGCCTTCGCTGCAGAGAGGCGGATCTGGGCGATGCGCCGGGAGTTGGGCGTCCGCTTCAGCGAGATCGAGGAAGCCGAACTGCGCCGCCTGCAGCCCGAGCTGTCGCCGACCTACCGCTTCGGCGCTCGGCTCGACGGTGCCGGCCAGATTGCCGATCCCGGCGCATACTGCGCCGCCCTCGCCCAGCTGCTGGAGGCGCGCGGTGCACGACGTATCGTGGCTCGCGCGACCGGCTTCTCCTTGGACGGCGGCAGGTTGAGCGCCGTCACGACCGACCAGGGACCCGTCGCCTGCCAGCGCGCCGTCCTGGCGGCCGGCATCGGCTCAGCCGGTCTGGCCCGGCTCGCCGGAGACCACGTGCCTCTGATCTCGGAGCGCGGCTATCACGTCGTCATCCCTGAACCCGGCGTGGAGCTCGGGGCCGGGCTGATGCCCTCGGATGGTCAGATGGGCATCGTCTCGACGCCGCAAGGACTGAGGCTCGCCGGACAGGTCGAGCTCGCCGACCCCGCGGCTGCGCCCGACTGGCGCCGCGCTAAACGCTTCGACGCCGCCGAGATCGACCGCTGGATGGGCAACCGCCCCTCGACACCGGACGGCCTGCCCTGCATCGGCTTCGCTTCCGGCTCGCCCGATATCGTGCATGCTTTCGGTCACGCCCATACCGGGCTGACCCAGGCGCCGGCGACGGGCAAGCTCGTCGCCGCGCTGATCGACGGGCGCGAGCCGCCCTTCGATCCCACCCCCTATTCCGCCCGGAGATTCGCCCGATGAGCGAGCGCCTGCTCTATCTCTCGCGCAACGATGTGAAGGCCCTCGCCATCGCTCCCGGCGAGGCGCGGGAAGCCGTGCTCCAGGCCTTCCGCGACCATGCCGCTGGCCTCAATCGCAGCCTGCCCAAGAGCGCGCTCGGCCTCGGCCCCGGCCATGGTTTTCAGGCAATGACGGCCGCCTCGCAGGCGAACGGGATCGCCACGCTGAAATGGGTCTCGATGGCTCCTGTCGGCCCGGACAGCACCGTACCCGGCATCAACGCCCTGATCTGTGTCAGCGATTACGAGAGCGGTGCACCACTGGCCGTGCTCGACGGCGACGAGATCACGCTCATCCGCACCGCCGCGCTCTCGGCCGCGGCCGCCGCGCGGATGGCGCCGCCCGCACCCCGGACCATCGGCTTCGTTGGCTGCGGCCTTCAGGCCCATGCCCATCTCGCTGCTTTCCTCGCTCTCTATCCGGGCCTGACCACAGCGCTGGCACTGAGCCGCAGCCGGCCCTCGGCGGAACGTCTCGCACAGGCTGCCTCCGAACGCGGGCTCGCAACGGAGATCGCCGCAGATGCCGCCACGCTGCTCGCCCGCAGCGACATCGTCATCTCGATGGTGCCGGGCGCTCCGGGCTTGAAGCCCTTCCTCGACGCCCGCCTAACGAAGCCGAACGCCTTCGCTGCCGCCGTCGACATCGGCCGCAGCTGGATCCCCGAGAGCCTGCCGGCTTTCGACGTGCTGGCGACGGACAGCCTCGAGCAGTCGAAGGCGCCCTACGACATCGACGGCAACCCGGTGACGACGGTCCGCTTCGGCCACGACCTCGTCGAGCTTGCGAACGCCGCCCATCCGACCGCCCCGGGTGCCCGTTCCTTCTTCTGCTTCCGCGGCTTCGCCCTCGCGGATCTCGCGCTCGCGCATCTTGTCGTCGGTCGCGCCCGCGAACGCGGTATCGGAACAACGCTGCCGCGATGACTCTCAAGCCAACCTTCGCCGATATTCTCAACGTCGCCGATGCGCGCCGCGCCGCGGCCCGGCGATTGCCGCGCGGCCTGTTCGAATATGTCGACCGTGGCAGCGAGGACGAGATCTCCATCACGACCAATCGCAGCCAGCTCGACGCGATCCGGCTTTCGCCTGCCGTACTGGTCGATGTCTCCGGGCGCTCGACCGAGGCGGAGATCCTCGGCCATCGCCAGCCCCTCCCCTTGGTGATCGCTCCCACCGCGGTCGCCGGGCTGGTCTGGTACGATGGCGAGATCGCCATCGCGAAGGCTGCGGCGGCGGCCGGCATCCCCTTCTGTGTCTCGACGCAGTCGATCACCGCGATCGAGCGTATCGCGGCGGAGTCGGGCGCCCGGCTCTGGTTCCAGCTCTATGTCTGGAAGAACCGCCAGCGCATGCTCGCGCTGCTCGATCGCGCCTGGGCGGCCGGTGCCGAGACCCTGGTTCTGACCGTCGACACCGCCGTCGGACCTAACCGCGAATACAATCTCCGCAATGGCTTCGGCATCCCGCTCAAGACCTCGTGGCGAGCGGGGCTCGATGTCGCGCTGCACCCGCGCTGGACGGCCTCGGTGATGCTGCGAGCATTGGCGACAGGCGGCGTACCGACCTATGCGCATTACCCCGACGCATTCCGCACGAAGCTCGGCCGCGCCTCGCTGTCGGACGAGGTCAGCCTCGCAACCGACGTGACTTGGACGGACGTGGAACTGCTGCGCCGGCACTGGCGCGGCAAGCTCGTGCTGAAAGGCGTCCTGCGGGTGGAGGATGCGCAGTTGGCGCTGGCGCACGGCGTCGACGCCATCGTCGTGTCGAACCACGGCGCCCGCAATCTCGACTGCGCCCCCGGCCCGACCCAGGTTCTGCCGGCGATCGCCGACGCCGCTGCCGGCCGACTCGAGATCCTGGCCGATAGCGGCGTGCGCCGCGGTGCCGACATCGCCCGCTTCCTCGCGCTCGGCGCATCCGGCGTTCTCGTCGGACGCGCACCGCTCTACGGCGTGGCGATCGGCGGTGCGGCGGGAGCGGGTCGCATCCTCGACATCCTCGCCAACGAACTCAGGATCACGATGGGAATGCTGGGAGCTCCCACGCTCGCCGATCTGCGCGTGCTGCCGAATGGAAACTCAAGGGCTGTATAGGATCAGCGGCCGTTCAGTGCATTGGCCTCTCAAATTTACTTGACGACACGTCGCTAAAGCCCCTGGCGAGGCTCCACGATCTGCCGAGCGGCATCGCGCAAGCCGGCGCGTGATGTCTCCCGGGAATAGAACATATGGCCGCCCTCGAAGAGCGATAGCTTCACCCGTCGGGGATCGCCCAAGGCGGGAAGTTGATCGAGCAGCAGTTTGCTTTCGAGATATGGGCTGACGAGATCGGAGTACCCATGGGCGACCAGAACCCTGACATGCGGGTCCAGCGCGAGAAGCTTCCGCAACTCCGAAATCGACTCCCGATCGCCACGCCCTGATCCGTAATTCCAGCGGCGACTGACCTCGCTGTTGAGCAACATATATCGCCCGTCAGGGCTCCATTTCAGGTCATTTGAATAATGGTTCAGCATTGCACTCGTCAGCGGTGCGGTAGCCGCCTCCAGGACAGCATCCGGAGCCTGGCTCCGAGCGGCGTCCGGCTCCGGATCCAGCGCGGCGACCGCTCCGTCATACGGGCTTCCGACAGCGAGCTCCTTCCGCCCTGCCTCGCGCAAAAAGGTGCCGCTGTCGATCTTGCCGCCACGGCGTTCGACAAGGTCCCGATCCAGTCCTGTGAGGGTAGAGACGCGTTCAATGATCCGTGCGCGGGCCTGCGGGTCGCGAGGTCCCTTCATTAAGTCGGTCAGATATTCTCCGGCAGCATAAGCTTCGGCTTCGGCGAGCCGGTCGGGCGAAAACCCTCTTGTTGCCTCTAGATGCGTGGCCGCCAATGAAGGCAAGGTGACGGCCCATTTCAGCGGAGTGTCGCGCGCGTCGCGCTGAAACGTGAAGTCGAGCACCGGCGAGATCAGGATAAGGCCGGAGACACCGACTCCGTCCGAGGTCTGCAACTCGCCAGCGATTTTGGGCGCCCGGAATCCGCCGTAGCTCTCACCGGCCAGATAGACGGGGGAGCCGATCCTGTCGTTTGCTCGCAGCCAGTTGACGATGAAGCGCGAGAGCGAGCGATAGTCACCTCCGACGGACCAGAGCGTGCCGCGCGCGTCGTCGACGCCAGGCGCGAAGTGACTGAAGCCGGTGCCGACTGGATCGATGAAGACGAGATCGGTGAAATTGAGCCAAGTCTCCTGATTATCGACCAAGTTCGGCGGAGCGGACGGCGCGTCGCCCGGTCGCCCAAAGGCGACGCGTTTAGGCCCGAACGCTCCGACATTGAGATAGGCCGAGGCAGCCCCGGGTCCGCCGTTAAAGGCGAAGACGACCGGGCGGCGGCGCTGATCAGCCTTCTCGCCTGCAGATATCCGTTGATAGGCAATGTAGGCGATCTCTCCGAGGACTCGCCCCGAGAGCTCACGCACCGGAAGCGCGCCTGCTGTTGCGGTGTACTGCAGAGGGCCGTCGGCTAAAGCGATTTCGTGCCGTGTGACCGAAGGCGCCGGTAAACTGGCCGATATGACGATCCGCCGCTCCGTCGCCTCGGGCGCGGGCTTGGCTCCAGATATCTGGTCCTTAGCCGCGCCCTCCTGGGCATCCGCATATGCCGGGCCGAGAAGGGTCAGCAGCAATGCGATCGTCGGCTGCCAGCTTCTAGCGCATGGAGCCGTTTTCCGCTCGCGCGCACCGCTGTCGATGTTTGCGCTCAAGGTTGTGGCGAATGCGTCCATCACTCGGTGATCCCCGGCTTCGCGATGCACCGACCATAGCCGGTCCTGGCCTCAGATCCGCAGACCTAGCCTTCACAAATGCGGGATAGCGCATAGCCCTATCCGCCACCTGAGTTTGCCGAACCTTGTCAGACCGCGATGACCTTCGCCGTAAAATCGCCTGATGTCGCGGCATGAAACGCAACACGCTTTCCATCTAGCAGGCTTCTAGATGGCTGTGCTGCGGCTAGTGGCGGCGTGGCCCATCGCAGGAGAAGCGGTACTTCGGAATCGCCGTAACCAGAGCACGGCCCGCCAAGGGCGTGACAAGTCCATTCCGGCTTGTCTCAGCCCGAATCGAGCTGCGAGCGGTGTTGGGGCAAATCTCGGGATAAGCTAACGGAAAGCCTTGGTGGAGCTGAGGGGATTCGAACCCCTGACCTCTGCAGTGCGATTGCAGCGCTCTCCCATCTGAGCTACAGCCCCAAGGCGCTGGCCTTCTAGGCCGTGCGCCGCGTGGATGTCAATCACTTCCGCCATGTGTTTTGGCGCGAGCAGGGGATATTCCGCGAACCCTCTCCGGACTGGCTCAAAAGGAAGATCGATGCGTGCCGTTCTCGACGTGGTTCTGCTCGCTCTGCAGATCTATGTGTGGCTTCTGATCGCCTCGGCGGTGCTGAGCTGGCTGATCGCCTTCAACGTCATCAACACACGCAACCAGTTCGTCTCCACGGTCTGGGACTCGCTCTACCGCATCACCGAACCGGCCCTGCGCCCGATCCGCAACATGCTGCCCAATCTCGGCGGCATCGACATCTCGCCGATCATCCTGCTGCTGATCATCTACTTCATCCAGAGCGTCATCGTCCGCTACATCTACCCCAACGTGTTCTGACGGCGACTGTCCTGCACGTGGCGCGGCTCTCGGGCGTCCACGACGCATTCGACGCCGCCATGAGCGGCATGCAGTATGGCGGCCTCCGCAATCGCCCGAGGTCGCCCGCATGGCCGCAGCCACCCGCCCCTATCGCAGTCAGAACTGGGTTCTGACCAAGCCTGCCGCTCGCGGAAAGCACGGTATCGTCGTCTCGCAGAGCCGCGAGGCAGCCGAGGCTGGAACGGCGATCCTCGAACAGGGCGGCAACGCCGCCGATGCCGCCGTCGCGGCCTGCTTCGCGCTGGCCGCGGTCGAGCCTTGGAACAGCGGCCTGGGCGGCATCGGCTTTGCGGTGGTGCTGAAGGCAGGCGAGAGCCGGGCACAGGTCGTCGATTTCGGGCCGATCGCACCACGGCGCGCCGATCCGGCCGACTATCCCCTCACCGGCGAGATGAAGAAGGACCTCTTCACCTGGCCCGAGGTCGTCGGTGACCGCAACATCCACGGACCGCTCTCCTTCTGCATCCCCTCCTCCGTCGCGGGCTACGCCAAGCTGAAGGATGCCTTCGGCTCCGCCTTGCCACTCGCCGACATCCTCGCCCCCGCGATCGCGCTCGCGAAGCGCGGCCTGCCGGCCGACTGGTACACGACGCTGAAAATCGCGTCCTCGGCTTCGGTGCTCAGGCTCTACGAGGAAAGCGCCCGCATCTATCTGCCCGGCGGGCTGCCGCCGGTGCCGCCCTATCAGGGCACGCCCGGCTTCATGACGCTGGGCCAACTGCCCGGCACGCTGGAACGGCTGGCCCAAGCCGGCCTCGACGACTTCTACCGCGGCGACATCGCCCGCCGGCTCGCGGCCGACATCGCCGCGGCTGGCGGCGTCGTGGACGAGCAGGATCTGGCGGGCTGCGAGGCGCAACTGCGCTCCTCGCCGACGATCGACTGGCGCGGCAGCCACCTCGTTCATACGGCTGGTGGCCTGACCGCCGCCCCCACGCTGGAGCGCGTCATCGCCGGCATGACTGACGCGCCCATCGACGGCGAAGGTCCTTCGGCCGCCTGGTTCGCTGAGCTTTCGCGCGTCATGCGGCAGGCCTATCGCGAGCGCCTCGACGGCCTCGGCGCCGCGACGGCCGCGAAGGAGCCAGGCGACACCTGCACCACCCATCTCACCGTGGTCGACGGCGAGGGCAATCTCGTCACGGTGACCACCACCCTGCTCTCCTCGATGGGCAGCCGCGTCGTCCTGCCCTCGACCGGCGTGCTGATGAACAACGGCATGATGTGGTTCGACCCGCGCCCCGGCAGCGCCAATGCGATCGCGCCCGGCGCCCGGCCGCTCTGCAACATGTGCCCGGTCGTGGTGACGCCGAAGGACGGTGGCTGGCCGCGCCTGGCCGCAGGCTCCTCCGGCGGGCGGCGCATCCTCGCCAGCGTCTACCAGACGCTGGCCTGGCAGCTTGATTTCGGCATGGGGACCGAGGACACGGCGCATCAGCCGCGCATCGACGTCTCCGGCCCCGATTCGACCAGCGCCGATCCGCGATTGCCGGCCGAGACTCTGGCCGCGCTGGAACAGGCCGGCCCGACGACGCTGGCCGAACACGCCGTCATGCCGATCAACTTCGCCTGCCCGAACTTCATCCGGGTCGACCGCGACGGCGCCGAAGGATCGAGCGACGCCGCCTCACCCTGGTCGGCTGCGGTCGCCGCGCAACGCTGACGCCGACCCCGCCGGCTTGGCACGGCGCCGGGCCGTCATTCTCGGGCGAAGCGTAGCGCAGACCCGAGAATCTCTTGCAGGAGATGCTCGGGTCAAGCCCGAGCATGACGAATCACGGTCAGACCCGCTTCAGCCCCCAGGGATAAGGCGCCGAGCCCGGCAGCATGCCAGTCAGGTTCTTACGATAGGCGGTGCGGATCACGAACTGGCCGAGCGGAATGGTCGCGCACTCTTCCAGCGCCAGCCGGCCGAGTTCGACCGCCGTCTTCTTCTGCGTCGCTTCATCGGGGGCGTAGAGCCATTGTTCGGCCAGGCCCTCGGCCTTGTCGCTCGTCCACCAGCCGAACCAGCCCTTCTCGCCCTGGCCGCGTACGAGATTGGACAGCGCCGGATTGCCCCAGCCAATCGCCGCGCCGGTGGTGTGGAAGATGCTCCAACCGCCCTTCTCGACGGGCTCGCGGCTGTTGCGACGCTGGATCACCGTGCCCCAGTCGCTCGCCGCCATCTCGACATTCATGCCGAGCTGCTTGAGCAGTTCGTAGGTCACTTCGCCGAGCGGGCCGATATCGGGGAAGTCGGTCGGGTTGATGATGACGACCTTCTCGCCCTTGTAGCCGGATTCCTTGAGGGCCGCCTTGGCCTTCTCAAGGCTGGCCGGCATCAGGTCTTCCTGCTCGCCGGTATAATAGGGCGTGCCGCGCCACCAGAGATTGCGGCAGACTTGCCACATCGAGGTGTCGTCGCCCTGGGCAGCGCGCATGTAGTCTTCCTGCTTCACCGCCATGCGGACGGCTGCGCGCACCTTCGGGTTGTTGAAGGGTGGCTGCAGGTGGTTGAGCCGGATGATGGCGCCGCGGCCGGCCTTGTCGATGACCTCGCGCTTGATGTCCGGGCTCTGGGCCAGCATCGGCTGCAGGTCGGCGAGCGGCCGCTCCCACCAGTCGACCTCGCCGGTGGTCAAAGCCGCCGCCGCCGTCGCCGGGTCCGGCAGGATGTGCCATTCGATCCGCTTGAAATTCGCGACCTTGCCGCCGGCATTACGGCTCGGCGGCTCGCTGCGGGGCTTGTAGCCGTCGAACTTCTCATAGACAGCGCGGCTGCCGGTGACGAATTCGCCGGCGACGAACTTGTAGGGACCGGAGCCGATCATCTCCGTCACCTGCTTGGTCGCATCGGTCTGCGCCAGACGCTCCGGCATGATGAAGGGCGGGTTGTCCGCCTTGGAGAGCAGGTCGAGCATCATCGGGAAGGGCCGGGTCAGCTTGATCTCGATGGTGCGCTCGTCCGGCGCGTTCCAGGCCTCGACGACCTTGGCCAGCAGCTGCCCGTAGGGATCGCGCTGGCACCAGCGCTTCATGCTCTGGATGCAGTCGGCCGGCTTCACCGGCGCACCGTCATGGAACGAGAGGCCCTGGCGTAAACGGATGCGCCAGCTCTTGCCGTCGGCCGAGACCTCGTGTCCCTCCGCCATCTGCGGCTGCGGCTTCAGGTCCAGATCGCCGCCATAGAGCGTATCGAAGACATAATAGCCGTGGTTGTTGGTCACCGTCGCCGTCGTCCAGATCGGATCGAGTGCGGTCAGGTTGGCCTGTGGCACGAATTTGAGAACAGTGGCGCTCTGCGCGGCAGCGGAGCGGGTCAGGCTCGGGCCGGCGACGGCGAGAGCCGCCGTCCCGGTGAGAAAATCGCGACGCTTCATAGGTTCTCCCCTCTTATGATTGGCAGTCGTTGCGTAGTGCTCAGGCAAACCCCATGAAATTCGGGCTCTCGCTGATCGGCCGCGCCTTGGCGAGCCTGGCCAGATCCGGAACCGGGCGCGCCGTCAGCGGATCGCCGGCAAGGGCCGCCTCCAGTGCAGCGGCCACCGCCAGCACCTTGGCGTCGCCGCCGCGCGGCCCGACGATCTGCAGGCCGAAGGGCATGCCATTGCGGTCGAGCCCGACCGGCAGTGAAATCGCCGGATGGCCGACGATGGTGACGGCATAGGCGAGCGCGAGCCAGTGGAAGTAGGTCCGGGTCGGCTTGCCGTCGATCTCGGCCGGGAAGAGTTCGGTCCAGGGCCGCGGGCTCAGCGTCACCGCCGGCGACAGGATGACGTCGTAATCCGCGAAGAAGCGCTGCCAGCGCTGATAGATTGCCGTCTGCTGCTTCATGGCGCGCGTCACGTCGAGCGCGGAATAGCCCAACCCCTCCTCTACATTGGCGCGGACATTGGGCCCGACCATCTCGGGCGTGTCGCGCACCTTGTCGAGATGGCTGGCGAGGAAGTTGACGGCCCGCAGGATCTCGAAGACCTCGTCGGCGCCGTCGCAATCCGGCGTCGCTTCATCGGCCGCATGGAAGAGGTGGCTGAAGGCACCGGTCTTCTCGGCGAAGGTCTCGCGGATCAGGCGCTCGGTGGGGGCGAAGCCGAAATCCGGCGTCAGCGCGACCTTGAGCGAAGCGAGATCAATCGTCTCGGGCCGGGCAAAGTCTTCAGGCCGCCGCACCGTCTTGCCATGGATCGTGGTGGCGAGAGCGTCGACCGCGTTGTCGGAGACCATGGTCGAGAGCAGCAGGCACAGATCCGGCACGTTGCGCGCCATCGGCCCGAGCACGGAGAGCGGATTCCAGCCGAGCTGGCGCTTCTCGCTCGGCACCAGCCCCGGCGTCGGGCGGAAGCCGACGATGCCGTTGAAGGCGGCCGGGTTGCGCAGCGAGCCGCCGGTGTCGGAGCCGGTCGCGATCGGCACCATCCCCGTCGCGAGCACCACGCCCGAACCGCCGGAGGAGCCGGCCGCGCTCTTCGACGGATCGAAGGGATTTCCGGTTGCGCCGTATACGGCGTTGCGCGTATTGGCGCCCGCGCCCCATTCGGGGGTGTTGGTCTTGCCGGCGATGATCGCGCCGGCCTTGCGCACCGAGGCGACGATCAGCTGATCCTCCTTCGGCACAAAATCCCGATAGAGCGGGCTGCCATAGGTGGTGCGTAAGCCCGCGACATTCTCCAGATCCTTGATGCCGACCGGCAGGCCGTGCAGCGCGCCGAGCTGGTCGCCGCGCGCCGTCGCCTCGTCTGCCGCGGCTGCCGCCTTGCGCGCCGCCTCGTCGTCGCGCGCCACCATCGCATTCACGGCTGGGTCCACCGCGTCGATACGGCGGATGCAGCTTTCGAGCAGCTCGCGGGCGGACAGCTTCTTGGCCCCGATGAGGGCGCGCGCAGCGACGGCGCTGAGATCGCAGGGTTCGGTCAAGGCTCGTATCTCCGTTGCGCACGGCCCCTCGCAAGCGCTATGCCGCATCGGGCCGACACCCCAGACTAGGCGACGGCGACCATATGTCCATGTGGCGGCTGCGCATGGCCGCCACTTCCCGGTGAGAGGGCTCATGAGCAACCCGGCCGCCCGGCCCTGGCGGGAAACGAAGGAGGGGGTCGCGCTAGATGTCCGCCTGACGCCGCGCGGCGGGCGCGATGCGCTCGACGGCGTCGAGACGCTCGCGGACGGGCGCATCGTCCTGAAGGCCCGTGTCCGCGCCGCCCCGACGGATGGCGAGGCGAATGCAGCGCTCATCCGGCTGCTGGCCGGTGAGCTGCGGCTGCCCCGCTCGCAGCTTTCGATCGCGAGCGGCGCCACGGCACGGCTGAAAACCGTGGCTCTGCAAGGCGATGCTGCCGCCTTGGCGGCAGCGCTTGCCGCCTGCCTCGACAGGCTCACCTAGAGCGTGCTGGGTTTACACGAAAACACGGCGTCATCCCGGGCTTGACCCGGGATCCATGCCGGAGCGTTTCCGATCAAGGTTCAGGCATGGATCCCGGCTCTCCGCTTCGCTGCAGCCGGGATGACCCGCGTGGTTCCGTGTAAAGTCAGCGCACTCTAGGCGGGTTCGCCGATCCCGCACCGCAACATAGACTTGACGAAAGCCGCGGTTTCCTGTTCCAGAAAGCCCATGAACAAGCCTGCAGAGCCGTTCCCGCAGCGCCTGACGGAAGGCTATCGCACCTTCCTCGACGACCGTTTCATCCGTGAACAGGGCCGATACGAAGAGCTCGGCGAGCACGGCCAGACGCCGAAGATCATGTTGATAGGCTGCTGCGACTCGCGCGTTTCACCCGAAGTCATCTTCGATGCTCGGCCAGGCGAGATGTTCGTCGCCCGCAACATCGCCAATCTCGTGCCGCCCTTCGCGCCGGACGATCAGCTCCACGGCACCTCGGCCGCGCTCGAATACGCCATTCAAGCACTGAAGGTCGAGCATATCGTCGTGCTCGGCCATGGCCGCTGCGGCGGCATCCGCGCCTTCGCCGACGATAGTCAGGAAGCGCTCTCGCCCGGCGACTTCATCGGCAAGTGGATCACCCTGATCGGACCGGCGGCCGAGCGCACCGGCGGTCGCGGCCGCAACGAGAGCTTCGACGACTATCTGCACCGGCTGGAACTCGCCTCGATCCAGCAATCACTCGCCAATCTGCGGACCTTCCCCTGCGTCCAGATTCTGGAGAGCAAGGGCAGGCTGCACCTGCACGGCGCCTATTTCGCCGTCGCCACCGGCGTGCTGATGATCCTCGACCCGGCCACCGGCCAGTTCATTCCCGCCATCGGCGAGATGCCCAAGCGCGTCCAGCAGATTCGCTGTTCCGAGGCGTGAACGCTGTACGTCATGCTCGGGCTTGACCCACGGCTGTCCGGTTCACATCGCGCTGGCGGGTGCCGGGGCGGGCTCCTCCCTTCCCCCTTGTGGGGAAGGGTATGGGGATGGGGGTGGTTCCGCTTGGTGAGCGTTGAACCCCGTCGTTCGACCCCCACCCCTGCCCCTCCCCACAAGGGGGAGGGGTTCCCCGCACCTGTCATCTCCGTCGCTGTTCTCTGGAAAGCCTTCGATCCATTGTGCTTTCCAAGACGGTGTTCAAAACCAACTGGACAGCCGCGGGCTTGACCTGAGCATCGCGGAAACCAGATTCTCTCGTTCTGAGATTCTAGGGTCCGCGCAAGCGCGGCCCGAGAATGACGCCGCGACGGCGGCGCCTCACTCCCCATCCGACAGCGGGTGGAGATCGCGCACCATGCTCTTCAGCCGCTCGTCGAGGACATGGGTGTAGATCTGCGTCGTCGCGATATCGGCATGGCCGAGCAGTTCCTGCACCACTCTGAGATCGGCGCCGTTCTGCAGCAGATGACTGGCGAAGGCGTGGCGCAGCACGTGCGGGCTCAGCGCCGAAGCTGAAAGCCCCGCCGCTCCGGCCAGCGTCTTGAGGTCGCGCGCAAAGACCTGCCGCGTCAGATGCCCGCTCTCGCCATCCGAAGGAAAGAGCCAGCGCCCCTCCCCCTGCCCCGCCTCCGTCAGGGCCGTGAGCCAGTCGCGCGCTGCCTGGCGCGCCGCCTCGTTCAGCGGCACCAGCCGTTCCTTCTCGCCCTTGCCGCGCACGATCAGGAAACGCTCGCGCGTCGTCGCGGCCGAGCGTGGCAGCGCGATCAGCTCGGAGACGCGCAGGCCCGTGGCGTAGAGCATCTCGACGAGGCAGCGCATTCGCAAGGCCTTCAGCCGCGCCGCCGGACTCGGCCCCTCGCGCAGGCAGGCCTCCCGCGCGGTTTCGAGCAGCCGGTCGACATCGCCGACGGAAACGACCTTCGGCAGCGGTCGCCCCTGGCGCGGCCCCGAGATCGCGGCGGTCGGGTCGGTGCCGGCGAGCCCCTCGGTGTAGAGGAAGCGGTGGAACTGCCGCACGGCAGACAGCCTGCGCGCCGCCGACGAGGCCTTGAGGCCACGCCCCGACAGATCGGCGAGCCAGCCGCGGATGTCCTCGGCCGTGGCCTCGCCCAGCACCTTGCCGCCCAGGAATTCGAGATAGTCCTCGACGTCCCGCTCATAGGCTTCGAGCGTATTGCGCGCCGCGCCGCGCTCGGCTGCCAACATGTCGAGGAAGGCATTCAGCCGCTGGCGCGACAGGCGGCTCATTTCGGCTGGAGTTTCGAAGGCGGCACGATCTCGATCATCTCGCGCTGCACCGGCTGGACGAAAGTGACCAGCGCCACCATGCCCCCAAAGACCAGACCGGCGATGACCGCGACGAAGACGAGGAAACGGAATAACGTCGGCACTTCGGGCGGACTTTCGCAATCGCGCGATCTTGGACCGAGGCACTATCCGCGATGCCATCCGCGTCGCGCAAGGGCAGGCAGGCCACAGCACCGTGCAAAGCGCCGCCAAAAACCATGACGGAGGCATGACGTGGCCGGCAGCTGCGTGCTACAGCCCTCCCTAGGACAATACATTGATGACCGCCGCTGCCACCATCGCCGCCCCGGACATGGCCGATCTCCGCACCGCCCTTGGCGGGCGCACCATCGTGCTCGTCGGCATGATGGGCTCCGGCAAGAGCTCGGTCGGGCGCCGGCTGGCGTCGCGGCTCGGCATGTCCTTCATCGACGCCGATGTCGAGATCGAGACGGCGGCCCGCATGACGATCCCCGAGATCTTCGAGCAGCGTGGCGAGGCCGAATTCCGCCAGGGCGAGCGGCGCGTGATCAGCCGGATACTGGAGACGCAGTCGCCCGTCGTGCTGGCGACCGGCGGCGGCGCCTTCATGAACGCCGAGACGCGCGAGCGGATCAAGCAGTTCGGCATCTCGGTCTGGCTCAAGGCCGAGCCGGACGTGCTGATGCGCCGCGTCCGCAAGCGCTCGAACCGCCCGCTGCTCCAGACTGCCGATCCAGAGGGGACGCTGCGCCGGATGCTGGCCGAGCGCGAGCCCGTCTATGCGCTTGCCGACCTGACCATCCTGTCGAGCGATGAGCCTCACGAAATCGTGGTCCGCGAAACCATTGCCGCATTGGGCGGCTATCTGCGCCTGACGGCCGGAGAAGACACGCCATGAACGCCACCCTGACCAAGAAGGCCGGCGCGCGGATCGTCGTCCCCGTCGCGCTCGAAGGCCGCGCCTACGACATCCATATCGGCCGCCACCAGCTCTGCGAGGCGGCGGCATTGATCGCCGCCTTCGCGCCCGGCGCCAAGGCCGCCCTCGTCACCGACACCAGCGTGGCTGCCTTGCACGGCGCCGCCTTTGAGACCTGCCTGCATCAGGAAGGCATCACGGCGACCCGCATCACCATTCCACCGGGTGAGGGTTCGAAATCCTATAGCCAGTTTATCGCGCTCTGCGACGCGCTGCTGGCAGCGAAGATCGAGCGCAACGACCTCGTCATCGCCTTCGGCGGCGGCGTCGTCGGCGACCTCACCGGCTTCGCAGCGGCGGTGCTGCGGCGCGGGGTGCGCTTCGTGCAGATTCCGACCACGCTGCTCGCCCAGGTCGATTCCTCGGTCGGCGGCAAGACCGGCATCAACTCGCCGCACGGCAAGAACCTGATCGGCGCCTTCCACCAGCCCGCGCTCGTCATCGCCGATACCGCCCTGCTCGACACGCTGAGCGAGCGCGAGTTCAAGGCCGGCTATGCCGAGGTGGTGAAGTACGGGCTGATCGACGATCCCGACTTCTTCGACTGGTGCGAGGCCAATTGGAGCCGCGTCATCGCCGGCGGACCGGAGCGCGACCATGCCGTCGCCGTTTCCTGCCGCGCCAAGGCGACGATCGTGGCCCGCGACGAGCGTGAGGAGGGCGACCGCGCCTTGCTCAATCTCGGCCACACCTTCGCCCATGCGCTGGAGCGGCTGACCAATTACGATTCGAGCCGCCTCGTCCATGGCGAGGCTGTCGCCATCGGGTTGGCGCTCGCCTTCCGCTTCTCGCAGCGCCTTGGGCTCTGCCCAGGGCAGGATGCCGGGCGCGTCGCCCGCCACCTCGACCATGTCGGCCTGCCGAGCCGGCTGCAGCAGGTGCCGGGCGGTGCCGGCAGCGCCGAGGAGATCGTCAACGCCATGGCGCAGGACAAGAAGGTCAAGCGCGGCGTGCTGACCTTCATCCTCGCCCGCGGCATCGGCAAGAGCTTCATCGCGCCGGGCGTCGCGGCTGAGGAAGTGCGCGGCTTCATCGAGGCCGAGCTGGCAGCCTGAACCGCGATCAGGCCAGACCGGCCTTGGCAAGGAAGTCCGCCGCGCGGTAACCCGGCTCGACACCCTTCACGAGCATCGTCACGCCGCGTGAATTCTCCGTCCTGAGCGGCAGGATCTCGCGATAGGCGGGCGAATCATACCAGGCGCGCGCCCGTTCCATATCGGGAAAGCCGATGATGACGAGATCGCCTGGCCACGGCCCCTCGACGATCTCGGGTGTGGCGCCATGGATCAGGAACTGTCCCTGATAGGGCTCAAGCGTCGCATCGATCCGCTTGATGTAGTCGATGATCTCGGCCCCGAGGCGGACATCCTGCAGATGGGCGATGGCATAGGCAGTCATGGTCGTCTCCGTGGGCGGCGCTTCGAAAGCCGGCCGTCGCGAAGGACCATGGCGCGCCGAACGGCGCGGGTCGATTACCTGCGGGGTTATCGTCCGTGGGTCAGGGGCTGAACACCAGCACCAGGAAGACGAAGAACACGGCGAGATGCACCGCGCCCTCCAGCATGGTGGTACGCGTGCCGGTGAAAGTCAGCGTCGAGAGCAGCAGGGTCATGGCGGCGATGACCATGTTCGTCCCGGACAGGCCGAGTACGACCGGCTGGCCGGTGAAGACGCCGATCAGCAGCACAGCCGGCACCGTCATGCCGAGCGTCGAGGCCGCCGCGCCCAGGCACAGATTGACCGCACGCTGGAGCTGATTGGCGGTTATCGCCCGCAGTGCCGCGATGCATTCCGGCGTGAACACCACCATGGCGATCAGGATGCCGCCGAGCGCCGCCGGGGCGCCGAGCTTGGCGATGCCGAAATCGAGCACCTTCGCCAGGCTCTTCGAGAGGATGACGATCGGCAGGATATTGGCGAGCAGCAGGCCGACGCGCGGCAGCAATTCACCCGCGGAAGACGGCGAAGCCAGCTTGTCTTCCGCGGCAGCCAATGCCGATGCCGGCTTGCCGTCCTCGTCGGGCTCGCGGAAGAACATGCTATGCCGGCCCGTCTGGAGCGCGAGAAAGGCACCATAGAGGGCAACCGTGAAGATCGAGAAGGCGATCGCCTGGAACGAGGTCAGCGTCCCATCCGGGGTCGAGGTCGTGAAATTCGGCAGGAAAAGCGGAATCACCGTGAGCGGGATGATCACCGCCAGATAGGAAGTGGCGCCCTTCAGATTGTAGCGCTGCTGGAAATGCCTGAGGCCGCCGATGAGCAGCCCGACGCCGACCACGCCGTTGAGCACGATCATCAGCACTGCGAACATCGTGTCGCGCCCGAGCGTGGGCGCGCCCTGGGCGCCCAGCATGACGGCACCGACCAGCGCCACCTCGATGATGACGATCGAGAGCGTCAGAATCAGCGTGCCATAGGGCTCGCCCAGCCTTTCAGCCAGTTCCTCGGCCTCGTGCACGACGCCGAAAGACGCCCAGACGATGATGCCGAGCAGCCAAAGAAACAAAAGCAGCGACGGCAGCGGCGCGCCGAGCTGGCCGAGCAGGGTGTCGCCGAACAGCAGGAAGGCGGCAACCGAAACCCAGGCACAGGCAAGGCGAAGGATCATCATCGTCGTCGTCACACGGAAGGTTCTGTTGCGGGAGGGGTGCGCCCTAATAAGCGGGAAAGGCGACAGCGGCGCAACGGCTGATGTCGCATGCGATCTTCGCGAAAGGCCTTCCGAGAGCCGGCGGCGTATCAGCCGGGAATGATCTTCTGCGCCAGCGGGGTCGCCTCGCCTTCCGCGAGCGCTGCCGGCTTGTCGCTGACGAGATATTGCGCCCGTGCCAGCGCCGCGAAGCGCCCGCCCTTGGCGACGAGCTCGTCGAAGGTGCCCATCTCCTCGACCTGCCCCTGCTCGAAGACGAGGATGCGGTCGGCATTGCGGATCGTGGCGAGGCGGTGCGCGATGACGAAGGTGGTGCGTCCCTTCATCACCTCTTCCAGCGCCTTCTGCAGCTTCACCTCGGTCGCGGCATCGAGCGCCGAGGTCGCCTCGTCGAGGATCAGGATCGGCGGGTTCTTGAGAAGCGCGCGCGCGATCGAAAGCCGCTGGCGCTCGCCGCCGGAGAGGGTGCGGCCACGCTCGCCGACGAGGGTGTCGAGACCGTCGGGCTGGCGCGCCATCACCTCGGTCGCCTGGGCGCGGTCGAGCGCCTGCATCAGCTCGGCATCGATCGCGTCCGGCTTGCCGACGAGCAGGTTCTCGCGGATGGAGCGGGCGAACAGCATCGGCTCCTGGAAGACGACACCGATATTGTGTCGGAGCGAGAGCAGCGAGATGTCACGGATATCCAGGCCGTCGACCGTGATCCGCCCCGACTGCGGATCGAAGGCCCGATGCAGCAGCCCGAGCGTGGTCGATTTGCCCGAGCCGGTCGAGCCGACGACCGCGATGGTCTCGCCGGGCCTGACCGAAAAGGAGACGTCGCGCACCGCGGCGCGTTTGCCGTCATACGAAAAGGAGACGTCCTCGAAGGCGACGGCGCCGATGAGCCGGCCGGGGTCCGGAGCATTCGGCAGGTCGCGCACGGTCGGCAGTGTGTCGAGCACCTCGAAGAACTCGCGCATCTTCGGCGCCTGCATGAAGATGAAGTTCACGAAGGCGACGATCTGCTCGAGACGCCCGACCAGCATGGTGGCGAACCCCATGAAGGTGACGATTTCGCCGACAGTGGTCTGGCCGTGCATCAGGAGCCAGGTGCCGACGATGAAGATCGCCAGCACCGTCAGCGTCGCCGAGGCCCGCGTCGCGACATTGGCCACCGCCCACCAGGACAGCACCGGCAGTTGCGCATTGAGGAGGTTCGTGATGGTCGAGCGCAGGCCACGCACCTCGGCCTCGATGCGGGTGAAACTCTGGATCACCGGCACGTTGCCGAGCGCATCCGAGGCCCGTTCGGCCAGGCTGGAATGATAAGATTCGACATTGCGCTGGAGCTGGTCGGTCCGGCGCAGCACGAAGGCCGTCAGCGAGCCGAACAGGATGACGAGGGCGATCAGCAGCAGGCCGAGCTGCCAGTTCTTCCAGATGGTGAAGGGCAGCAGCACGAACAGCGCGACGATCGAGGCGCAATGCTCGCGGAAGAAGGAGAGCCAGAGCGCCCACATCGCGCTGGCGCCGTCGAGCATCACCTTGAGTACGCGGCCGGAATGGGTCTGGGTGTGATAGGCGAGCGGCAACGTCAGCGCATGCTCGAAATACTCAGCCATCACCGCGAGCCGCCGACGATGGGCGAGCCTGTCGGCATGGAGCGCGACAAAGACGCCGAGCCCGATATTGGTGAGGCCGAAACCGACCCAGGCGAGGATCAGATAGTCGATGCTGTTCCAAGTCAGCTTGCCGCCGGACATCTGGATCGTCGTCAGCCGGTCGATCAGCGTGCCGAACAGCATCGGCTCGGCGAAGGCGACTGCGGCCAGCAGGACATTGGCCAACGCCAGGATGAGCCCCAGCCGCCTTTCCGGGCCGAGTTCGCCGAGGACACGGGCATAGAGCGAAAGCAGCGACATCCCGACAAGCTTTAAAGCATCGGCCCGAAAAGTGGAGTGCGGTTTTGGGGACCGTTCACAGATCCTCCAGCCCTCATCCTGAGGAGCCGCGTGAGCGGCGTCTCGAAGGATGCTCCAGATGGTTCCGGAGCCTCTTGGACCATCCTTCGAGGCTTAGCCTGACGGCGCTTCCTCACGATGAGGGCTTCGGCAAAAATTCGAACACGCGGAGATCACGATGCGGAACCGGGACTGCTCCGCATGGGTGCCGCGGGATCGGCCGCTGCTTTCGCTGCGATCAACCTTAACGCTTCCTTCAAACCAGCCTCCTTATGGTGAACGCGAAAAGGCGATGCCGCGCTCCGGCGCGCCGGCAGCTGGGTCCGGGGTGAGTGATGGATATTGCAACCGGCTTGGGTATCTTTGCCGGAATTGGCGTTATTTTCGGCCTGATCATGATCGATGGCGGCAATTTCGCCGCCTATTTCGACAAGCACGCCGTCATCGTCATCTTCGGTGGCGCGACAGCGGCGACCATGACGCGCTTTCCCTTTTCGGTGATCGCCCACGGCCTGCCCATGGGTGCGCGCTTCGCCTTCACCATGAGCGCGAGCCATCCGCGCGAGCTGATCGAGGAAATCACCCGCGTCGCCGAGATCGCCCGCAAGAGCGGCCCCGTCGCGCTGGAGAATGTCGAGGTCTCCGACCCGTTTCTTGCCCAGGGCCTGCGCTATATCGCCGACGGCTACGACAAGGACTTCATCCGCGACACGATGGAACGCGACCGCGACAATTTCCTGCAGCGGCTCGACGAAGGTTCCAAGGTCTACCGCGCCATCGGCGACTGCGCCCCGGCCTGGGGCATGATCGGCACGATCCTCGGCATGGTGACGATGTTCGCCAACATGTCGGATCCGTCCAGGCTCGGCCCGGCCATGGCGACCGCGCTGCTGGCGACCCTGTACGGCGCGGTCATCGCGAACATGATCACGCTCCCCCTCGCCGACAAGCTGCACGTCAAACTCGAGGAGGAGGAGATCTCCCGCACTCTGATCATCGATGGCGTGCTCCAGATGCGTGATGCCAAATCGCCGACGCTGGTGCGCGAAATGCTGCTCGCCTACCTGCCGCAGCATCACCGTTCCGAACTCGCGGAAGCCTGAGGAAGAGCGGCGATGGCGCGCAAGAAGGGCGGAGCGCATGGCGGTCACGGCTGGTTCGTGACCTTCGCCGATCTGATGGCGCTGCTGATGAGCTTCTTCGTCATGGTCGCCGCCTATTCGAGCCAGGACAAGCAGAAGCTCCAGATCGTCGCCGGTTCGATGCGCGAGGCCTTCGGCACCCAGACCGATGTGCGCCTCGCCGGCATCGTCGAGCTCGATGGCATCCCGACCAAGACGCACATCAAGAACGCCTATGTGCGGCCCCTGCAGGACGCTTCCGACAACACGGCCCCCAACCATAACAACCAGAAGGAAGACGGGCTGATCGCGGCGACCCACGATCGCGGCTTCGCGCTGGCCGCCGCCTCGCTCCGGCAGGCGCTGCGCGACATGCCGGAGATCGCGGAAGTCTCGCGCAACGTCCTCGTCGAGGTCTCCGAGGCCGGGATCGACATCCAGCTCGTCGATCAGGAGGGCCGCGCCATGTTCGCCGAGGGCTCGGCCCAGCCGAACGAGCGCATGCGCAAGGTTCTCGCCGCTCTCGCCCCAACGCTCCGGCGTATGCCGAACAAGATCGCCATCTCCGGCCACAGCGCAACGCCGCGGCCCGGCACAGCGCCGGAGGGCGATCTCTGGGGCCTTTCGATCACCCGCGCCAATGCGGTCCGCGAGATCCTCGCAAATGCCGGCGTGCCGAACGAGCGCTTCCTCTCCGTCGCCGGCAAGGGCGACACCGAGCCGCTGATCAAGGACAATCCCTATCTGCCCTACAACCGCCGCGTCGGCATCGTGCTCAAGGCCGAGGCGCCGGCCCTGCCAAACGGCTTCAAGCCTTGATTTTGAAGTTCGAACGAAAACGCCCGTCATTCCGGGCAAGCGCAGCGCAGACCCGGAATCCATCGGAGAGCGCCGAGCTCTATGATGGATTCCGGATCGGCGTCGCTTCGCGACTTGTCCGGAATGACGACGCGGCTATGCAGAATGGGCTCTGAGCTGTCCTGCTACGGCCCCAGAACCTCCGCCAACGCCTCCGCCGTCACCTCGCCCATCGCCATCTGCAGCTTGTAGGCGCGGGTCTTCTCTCCCGGCTTCATCACCAGGATCACCGTCTCGGTGCCCGGGCAGGCCGGATCGGCGCAGATGATCTCGTTGACGGCGATCGCCGCCGTCTCGGGAAGGCCGAGCAATTCCCTCACCCGCGCCTTCACTCGCTCGGCCGCGGCCTTCGCCTCGACTTTCGCATCACGGCCCCTGCCGAAGAGACCCAAGCGCATGCGATTTCAGCTCGGCAGGACCAGCACGCCCGCAGCGCCGTCCTCGGCACCAAAGGCGAGCCGCTTGCCGGCCTTGTCCCAGGCGAAGGCGCTGATGCCGCTGTCACGCTCGGCCGGCCGCACCAGCAATTCGGAACCGTCGGTCAACCGGATCAGCAGGATGCAGCCATCGTCATAGCCGACCGCCAACACCAGCGCGCCCGGATGGAAGGCAACTCGGGTCACACGCGCGCGCCGCACCCCACACTCGCGCGGCGCCTTGCCCTGCGGCCCGTCGCCCTGGAACGGCCAGACGATCGCCCCGTCCGCCCCGCTGGAGGCGAGCCAGAGCCCGTCATGCGACCAGGACAGCGAGCGCGGCTTGGCCGGATAGCCGGTCATCCGCATATGGCCCGGCTTGTCGCCGAGCTTCCAGCCATGCAGCGCGTTCTCCTGCATCGAGCTGACGATGAAGCGCCCGTCCGGCGACCAGACGACATCGAGATGCGAGCCCTTCCATTCCAGGACTTCCGGCTTCGCCTCGGTGTTGGGATACCAGAGCGAAACGCCGTTCATCTGGGCGATGGCGAGGCGGTAGCCCTTCGGCGCGAAGACAAGGCCCTGCGGCGTGCTCGCCGCTTCCAACGTGCGGATGCGTCCCTTCTCATCGCGCGCCTGCACGGTCTTGCCGCTGTTCCAGGCGATATTGCCTGAAGCCGAGAGCGTGATCGCGTCGATCCAGCGGCGCTTCGGGTCCTTCGCCAGCTCTTCCGGCTCGCCCTCGATCCGGGTTGCGACGACGCGCCCGTCATCGCCGCCCGAGATCAGGCGCTCGCCATTCCCCGTCGCGCAGAGGATGCCACCGGCATGGGCCTCCACGCTGTCGGTGGCGCCGTCGCGCCAGCGCAGCACGCGCCCGTCGGCGAGCGCGAGCGCGAGCCCCTGCTTCAGCCAGCGGGCAGCGACGACATGCGTCTCCGCCGCAATCGGAGTGACATGCTCGCGCAGCGAGACGGGTTGGGTGGTCGTGTTCATGCGGCCGGTCTAGCGCAGCTTGTTTTCCATGAAAACCGCGACGTCATCCCGGGCGACCGAAGGGAGACCCGGGATCCATGCCGGAGCACTTCCGGGGAAGGTTCTGGCATGGATCCCGGCTCTGCGCAGCTTCGCTGCTTGTCCGGGATGACGGCGGTGAATACCGAAACCCTTAAGCCGCGCAGGCTTCAAACCCCTTGCGCAATTCGTTCTCGTTGAGACCGCGCCCGATGAAGACGAGGCGGCTCTCGCGCGTCTCGCCGTCCTTCCAGTCGCGCTGCAGGTCGCCGTCCAGAATCATGTGCACGCCCTGGAAGACGAAGCGGCGCGGTTCGTTCTTGAAGGCGAGGATGCCCTTGGAACGCAGGATGTTCGGCCCCTGGATCTGGGCGATGTCGTTGATCCACGGCATGAACTTCTCCGGATCGACATCGCCCGGCACGGTCAGCGAGATCGAGCGGACATCCTCGGCATGATGGTGATGATGGCCGGCCTCGAGGAAATCCGGCTCGATATCGAGAATGCGGTCGAGGTCGAAGGCGTTGCGGTCGAGCAGCGCGGCGATATCGACGTCGCAGCGCTCGGCCTTGTGCAGCTTGGCGTAGGGGTTGATGGCGCGGATCGCGGCCTCGACCTCGCCGAGTTCCTCCGGCGTCACCAGATCGGTCTTGTTGAGGATGATGACGTCGGCGAAGGCGATCTGGTTCTTCGCCTCGGGCGCGTCCTTGAGCCGGTCCTTCAGCCACTTCGCGTCGGTGACGGTGACGACCGCATCGAGACGGGTCGCGTCGCCGACATCCTGATCGACGAAGAAGGTCTGCGCGACCGGCGCGGGATCGGCGAGGCCGGTCGTCTCGACGATGATCGCGTCGAACTTGCCCTTGCGCTTCATCAGCCCGTCGAGAATGCGGATCAGATCGCCGCGCACGGTGCAGCAGATGCAGCCGTTGTTCATCTCGAAGATTTCCTCGTCGGCACCGACGATGAGGTCGCCATCGATGCCGGCCTCGCCGAACTCGTTGACGATGACCGCGAACTTCTTGCCGTGATCCTCGGTCAGGATGCGGTTGAGGAGCGTGGTCTTGCCGGCGCCCAGATAGCCGGTGAGCACCGTGACGGGGATTTTCTCGGACATGGCTTGACCTGCTCGATATTCAGGAATGGTTCTAGCCCGAACCGAAATCAAATCCGCGACCGTCATCCCGGCCGAAGCGCCGGGATCCATCATAGGGCAGCCCCTTCGATGGATCCCGGATCGGCGCCGCTTGCGCGGCTTGTCCGGGATGACGGCGTGGTTCCTGCGGATTTGTCTCTCAGGCCGGGCCGGCGGCGAGCGCCTTTTCGATCTCGCTTATATTGTGCTTCATCATCCGGATGTAAGTCCCCGCCGGCCCGCTGGCGTCGGAGAGCGCATCGGAATAGAGCCGGCCGCCGACCTTGGCGCCGCTTTCGCGGGCGATCTGCTCGACCAGGCGCGGATTGGTGACGTTTTCAAGGAAGACGGCCGGGATCTTCTGCGCCTTCACCTGCCGAATGATGCGGGCGACGTCCTTGGCGGAAGCCTCCGCCTCGGTCGAGACGCCCTGCGGGGCGATGAAGTCGACGCCATAGGCCTTCACGAAATAGCCGAAGGCATCATGCGTGGTGATTGCCTTGCGCCGCTCAGACGGAATGCGCGCGATCGCGGCCTTGACCTCGCCTTCGAGCGTCTCGAGTTGGGCGAGATAGGTGGTGGCGTTGGCCTCGTAAGTCGCCTTGCCGGCCGGATCGGCCGCGCTCAGCGCGTCGCGGATGTTGGCGACGTAGATCTTCGCATTGGCGACGTTCTGCCAGGCATGCGGGTCGTCATGGCCGTGGGCATGCGCATGGCCCCCCTTGCCCTTGTCGTCATGGTCGTCGTCGGCCTCGAGCGGCGTGATGCCCTTCGTTGCCTCGGCCAGCGTCGCCTTGGTGCCGGAGGATTTCACGAGGCGCGGCAGCCAGCCCTCGAAATGCAGCCCGTTGACGACGACGAGCTTCGCGGCCGCCATCGCCTTCGCGTCGGCGGGAGTTGGCGAATAGACATGCGCGTCGCCATCCGGTCCGACCAGCGTCATCACGCTGACACGATCGCCGCCGACCTGCCGGACGAAGTCGCCGAGGATCGAGAAGCTCGCCACCACCGGCAGCTTCCCTTGCGCGGTCTCTTGCGCGAAGGCACCAAAAGGCGCTGCGGCCACAGCAAGCCCGAGAGCGAGGCCGGCGACGAGGGCGCGACGGTTCGGCATTGGTGACTCCATGAAATGAAACGATATAACGTTTCTATCTCTGGAGATGGGCCCGAGGCAAGAGGCGTCGCGCAAGCCCGTCCTGCGAGCCGAACAGGAGCGAGCCGAGATAGATCGCGCCGGCGGCGAGGATGATCGACGGCCCCGCCGGCAGGCTGCTGCCGGCCGCGTAGGACACAACCAAGCCGGCATAGCCGGAGACCATGCCGAAACCGGCCGCGAGCAGGAGAAGGCGCGTGATGTCCGCCGTCCAGAAGCGCGCGGCCGCAGCCGGCAGCATCATCATGCCGACAGCGAGCAGCGTCCCCAGTGCATGGAAGCCCGCGACGAGGTTAAGCACGACAAGCGCAAGGAAGGTCAGGTGCACGACGCCGCCGGAGCGGCTGACTGAACGCAGGAAGCCGGGATCGACGCATTCCAGCACCAGCGGCCGGTAGAGCGCCGCCAGCGACAGCAGCGACACGGTCGCGACGCCGGCGAGCAGGATCAGCACCTGGTCGTCGAGCGCCAGCACATTGCCGAAGAGAACGTGCAGAAGATCAATCGCAGAGCCGCGCAGCGAAACGATGGTGACACCAAGCGCCAGCGAAATCAGATAGAAGGCGGCAAGCGAAGCGTCCTCCTTGAGCACCGTCGCCCGCGCCACCGCGCCAGCCGCCAGCGCCACCGCGAATCCGGCGGCGAGCCCACCGATAGTCATCGCGGGCAGCGAGAAGCCGGCGACGAGATAGCCAAGCGCCGCACCCGGCAGGATCGCATGCGCCATGGCGTCGCCGGTCAGGCTCATTCGCCTGAGCATCAGGAAGACGCCAATGGGCGCACCCGAAACAGACAACGCCGCCACGCCGACAAGGGCGCGCCGCATGAAGTCGAACTCGGCAAAGGGGCCGATGAAGAGATCGTAGAGCAACGCCGGCAACACTTTCCGTCATTCCGGACAAGCCGCGAAGCGGCTCCGCTCCGGAATCCATCACAAGGCGCACCCCTCGACGATGGATTCCGGGTCTCCGCTTCGCTGCGCCCGGAATGACGGCGCGGGTTGCGGAAGGATTGATGAAACCTGGCCTACGCCGCGTCGCGCTGGCAGGGAGCGGCGTGGCTGTCGAAGGCCTCGACCATACGCCGCGCCTTCAGCAGGTTCTCAGGCGTCAGCACCGCGCTGGTCTCACCCCAGGCGACGGCCTCGCGCGCCAGCAACAGCGTCTGCGGAAAGGCTTGCCGCACCGTCTCGATGTCGTGCAGCACGGCGACAACCGTGCGGTTCTCGCCATGCCAGCGCCGCACAAGCTCCAGCAGATCCGCTGTGGTGCGCGCATCGATGGCGGTGAAGGGCTCGTCGAGCAGGATCACATCGGCGTCCTGCAGCAGAAGCCGCGCAAACAGCGCGCGCTGCATCTGCCCGCCGGAGAGCGTACCGATCGGCCGGCCCTCGAAGCCGGTCAGACCCACCGCCGCAATGGCGTGCCCGATCTTATGCGCAGCCCCGGCGCCGATGCGGCCGAAGATGCCGGCCCGGTTCCACAACCCCATGGCGACGAGGTCGTAGACATGAATCGGAAAGGAACGATCGAGATCGGCCGATTGCGGCAGATAGGCAAGCCGTTTGCCCTTGGCGAGCGCAATGCCGCCAGACAGCGGCGCAAGCGCCCCGGCAATGCCCTTGAGCAGAGTCGACTTGCCCGCGCCGTTCGGCCCGACAATCGCAGTCAGGCTCCCGGCTTCGATCTCGCCGGACAGGTGATGCACCGCCGGATGGCGGTCATAACCCAGCGTCAGGTCGGTCAGGCGAATGGCGGACATGGAACGCGACTCAATCACAGGATCACAACCAGCGTCGCCAGCCAGAGCAAAGCGACGACGAGCGTCGCAAGACCGAGCCGCGCCGGCGCGGATATCCGCAGCAGCGAAAAACCGGGCTCGATCGCGACGGCGTGGGAGTGATCGTGGCTCTTGGACATCACCTGAAATGCTATAGTATTACACTCTCCCCGATGCAACCGGTGCGCGGCGAAATCGTCGAAAAATCACCCGGGCCCTCTTGCGCTCGACCGGGTATTTGTACTCTATTTGTTCCATCGCATCTTTGGGGGACTGCGATGAAACTTCCCGTCTTTGAGATCGTGCGCGCCACATGGCGCGATCTGTTCGGCTTTGTCAGGAGGCATCCGCTTGCGCTCGCGGTGACGCTTCTGTGTACGGCTGGAGTAGACTACGGCCTCGTGCGTTTCTTGCTCGAGGTCGATCCGCGCGGTGTCGCGGCGGCCTTCCCGTCGGTGGCAGCCGCCGCGCTCACCCTGATGATCTGGTTGCCCTGCATATTCGCCAGCATCCGGAGCGCGGTATCAGCACAATCCGCTCCCATTGAGCTGCTCAATCTCCTGTCGCCGACGACAGCTCGCTATTTCGACTTGAGCCTCTTGCTGAGTTTGCCGGCTCTGGTCTTGCTGCCGCTGGCTTCTGCCCACCCCGCCTTCGGATTGCCGATGGCTGCGCTGGTCGGCGTGGCGATCTTTCTCGAATTGCGGACAACGCTCGCCTTCACGGCCCTCGCGCTGGGGCTTCATCATCCCGATCCATTGGCGTCCTACCGACTGACGTCCGGACAGACGCTCCGCCTGCTCGCAATCTTGATCCTGTCGCTACTGCCATTCGGCGCACTTTCTCTCCTAGGCTCGCTTGGCAACCATGAGATGCTGATCGACATGTTGGGGGAGCCCCTTGCGGCCATCTTGCTCAGCAGCGCGACTGGAATTGCCGGCCTCATCGCCCCGCTTGCCGGCGCCCATGTCTACCGCGCGATGATCGTCGAAATGGACGCGCCCGTTTAGAACGGCAGGTACTGGTAGAGCCAGGTCTCGGTCAGCACCGCATCACCCGCCTTGAGGTAGCAGCGCATCTCGACTGGTTCGCTGCCCTCGACGGTGAGGTCGAACTGGGCACGCCAATGACCGGGGATATCGTCCGGCATCGCCTCGGCGAAAACATAGGAGAAGCTGCCGCGTGAGGCCGAAAGCACCACCTCCGGCTTCCTGCCGAAGGGAATCGTCTCCAACGCCGGGCCAAGGAACTCGACCATGAACTTGCGCACGCCCTTGGGGCGCATGGTCCCCGGCTGGCCGCCATTGCCCAGCCGCGTCGCGACGACCCGGCCGAGCGTGGTCGGAAAGGGTTCGTCGGCGAGCCAGTGCAGCGTGTAGCGATAGTTATAGGCATTGCCGGCTCTGGCAGGGCCCTCCGGCACCCACATCGCGACGATGTTGTCGTGGATCTCGTCGTCGGTCGGGATCTCGATGAGCTGAACCGAGCCCTTGCCCCACTCGCCTTCCGTCTCGACCCAAAGGCTGGGGCGGCGCTCGTAGAACACACCGTCGAGAAAATGCCCGACCTCGCGGTCGCGCTGCATCAGCCCGAAGCCACGCGGATTGTTGTCGACGAAGGCCGAGGCGATGGTGCGCGGCGGATTGTTGAGCGGCCGCCAGGCGCGCTCGCCCGAGCCAGTCCAGAGCGCAAGCCCGTCGGAATCATGGACCTCCGGGCGCCAGTCGATCGCGGTGGGCTTCAACGTCTCGGAATACCAGAACATCGAGGTCAGCGGCGCGATGCCGAGCCGCTCGACATCCTTGCGCAGATGGATCGCGGTTTCGATCTCCATGGTGACGCCCTTGCCGCGATGCATGCGGAAGCGATAGGCGCCGGCCACGCTCGGCCCCGAGAGCAGCGCATAAACCGTGACGTATTCGGCGCCGTCCTTCGGCGTCTCCAGCCAGATATGGGTGAAGTCGGGGAATTCCTCGGACCGGCCAGCGACCGCCGGATCGATGGCGAGGCCGCGCGCCGACAAGCCGTACTGATAAAGCTCGCCAATGGCACGGAAATAGGACGCCCCCAGGAAGGCGACCCAGTCGTTCTTCTTCCAGTCGAGCGTTTCGCCCTTGCGGCCGGGATGACCGCTGCGGCTTTCCTGGAAGCGGAAGCCGGCGAAGCCGGCCCCGGTCGGCAGCCCACGCGCCGCCGAGTCGGCCGGCATCTCGAAATAGCTCTCGTCGTAGATGATCTCGCGCGCCCGGCCAGCCTCGACGACATGCATCCGCACCGGCTTCTGGAAATAGCGGCCGAGGTGGAAGAAGGTCACCGGCCAGGGCGAGGGCCCGTTCGCCCACAGCGCCATCTCCGGCTTGAACCGGATCTTGCCATGGGCGTCGTAGTCGATCCGCTGCAGCACGTCCGGCCGCGGGTTCGGCGGCGGCTGGTAGGGCTGCGCGGCCATCTGCTTCGCCCGCGCCTTCAACGCCTCGAAGGTGAAATCCTCGGCCTGACCGAGCTTGAGCCCCTGCTGCGCCAGCGCCTCCGGCGCGAACCCGAGCGCCGCCAGCGTCGCTGTCGCGCCCGCCCCGGCGAGAAGAGTCCGTCGATCGAGGCGAAGCCTCTGGCTGCTGCCCTGCCCGGCGCGGTCGTCCATGTCGTTCCTGATCGCTCGTTGTCCGGATGCCCGGCTGGCATGCTCCCGGAGGAAGAGCAGCCGTGCGAAGCGGAGATAGTCAGCCAATCATGGCGAAACCAGTCCGGGGCTTGGGCTAAAGACGAAAAGCGCGGGGCCGCCGTCGTGCTTTCACTTTGCCGTCCAGCATGCTCTAAAACTGCGACAACCGGCCGCACGAGCCGGAACGCATCCAGGGAGACATCATGAAATCGCTGCTCCGCGCCCGGCATCTTGCCGGCCTCGCTGCCGCTGTCGCGCTCGCCGCCACCCCGATGAAAGCCAGCGCCCAGGACTTCATCAACATCCTGACCGGCGGCACCTCGGGCGTCTATTATCCGATGGGCGTCGCGCTCTCGAAGATCTACGGCGAGAAGGTCCAGAACATCCGCCCGACCGTGCAGGCAACCAAGGCCTCGGTCGAGAACCTCGTGCTGCTGCAGCAGGGCCGCGGCGAGATCGCCTTCACACTCGGCGACTCGCTCGACGCCGCCTGGAAGGGCGATGAGGAAGCCGGCTTCAAGGCGCCGCTGAAGAAGCTGCGCGGCGTCACCGCGATCTATCCGAACTATGTCCAGATCGTCGCCTCCAAGGAGAGCGGCATAAAAACGCTGGCCGATCTCAAGGGCAAGCGCCTCTCGGTCGGTGCGCCGAAATCCGGCACCGAGCTCAATGCCCGCGCCATCCTCGCCGCCGCCGGCCTCTCCTACAAGGATCTCGGCAAGATCGAGTACCTGCCCTTCGCCGAGTCGGTGGAGCTGATGAAGAACCGCCAGCTCGACGCCACGCTGCAATCGGCCGGCCTCGGCGTCGCTTCGCTGCGCGACCTCTCCACCTCGGTCGAGATCAACGTCGTCGAGGTGCCGAAGGCCGTCATCGACAAGGCCGGCCCGCCCTTCATCAGCGCCCCGATCCCGGCCAACACCTATACCGGCCAGACCAGCGACGTGAACACCGCCGCCGTGGTCAACTATCTCGTCACCCATGAAGGCGTGAAGGAAGAGCTGGTCTACCAGATGACGAAGAATATCTTCGAGAACCTAGGCGATCTCGCCGCCTCGCACTCGGCCGGCAAGGAGATCAAGCTCGAGAAGGCACTCGACGGCATGCCCGTCCCGCTGCATCCGGGCGCAGCGCGCTATCTCAAGGAAAAAGGCCTGAAGGCCGGCTCGTAAGGCGCGTGTCATCCCGTGCGCGCTGCGGCATGCAATGCCGCCGCGCAGACACGGGACCGCGTGACGAGAAGGCGCTCGACCTAAAGACGATCCCGCATCTGCGCCGCAGCACTGACGTGCCGCGGCGCGTGCGAGATGACACCATGACACCGGCAGGATCTGGACGATGACCACCACCGCCGAGACCGACCAGTTAGAGGCTCTCTCCGGCGCCACCCCGGTTCCGATCGAGCATCCCGACCTCGACAATTTCGAGCACGGTTTCCCGCCCGGCTTCGGCCCCGGCGGCTCGGGGCTCTTCGCCTATGGCCTGGCACTCGCCTTCGCCGCCTTCCAGATCGCGATCTCGGCCTGGAACTTCCTGCCGAGCCAGGCGGCGCGCGGCGTCCATGTCGGCTTCCTGCTGCTGCTCTCCTTCGGGCTCGTCGCCAATTTCCGGGCAAAGGATACGCCCGGCCGGCTGCTCGGCTGGGCGCTCGGCATCCTCGGCTTCGGCGTCGGTCTCTATCAATGGATCTTCTATAGCGACCTGATCCTGCGCGACGGCGATCCTTCGACCATGGATCTCATCGTCGGCACGCTGCTGATCGTCCTGATCTTCGAGGCGGCGCGCCGGCTGATGGGCAATGCTCTGCCGATCATGTGCGGCGTCTGCCTGGCCTACTGGTTCTTCGGTCAGTACCTGCCCGCCCCCTTCAACCATCGCGGCTACGGTTTCGACCAGATCATCGGCCACCTCTCCTTTGGTACCGAAGGCTTCTACGGCACGCCGATCTACGTTTCCGCGACCTACATCTTCCTCTTCATCGTCTTTGGCTCCTTCCTCGAGAAGGCTGGGATGATCCACCTCTTCAACGACGTCTCACTCGGGATCTTCGGCGGCGCGCGCGGCGGCCCGGCCAAGGTCGCGGTGGTCTCCTCCGGGATGATGGGCATGATCTCCGGCTCCGGCGTCGCCAATGTCGTCACCGTCGGCCAGTTCACCATTCCCCTGATGATCAAGTTCGGCTACCGGCGCGCCTTCGCCGCCGGCGTCGAGGCCACCGCCTCGATGGGCGGCCAGATCATGCCGCCGGTGATGGGCGCGGTCGCCTTCATCATGGCCGAGACGCTCGGCGTTCCCTATGCCGAGATCGTCAAGGCCGCCGCGATCCCCGCCGTGCTCTATTTCGCCTCGGCCTTCTGGATGGTGCATCTGGAAGCCGGCAAATACGGTCTCAAGGGCATCGAGCGCACGCTGCTGCCGAGCCCGCTCAAGGCCCTGCGCGAGCGCTGGTATCTGGCGCTGCCTCTCGCCGTGCTGATCTTCATGCTGTTCCACGGCTTCACCCCGCTCTTCGCCGGCACGATGGGGCTGGCGCTGACGGTCGGGCTGCTGCTCGGCGCCGGTGTCACGGCAGGCTTCAGCACGCAGACGCTGCGGGTGATCTTCTGGGTCGGGCTCGGGCTGATCGCCGCCGCGCTCTTCCGCGACGGCATGGACATCCGCATCGTCGCCGGGCTGATCGCGGCGCTGATCCTCGCCAATGCCTTCACGCTGGGCGGGCGCGCGACGCTAGCGATCAGTCGCGACGCACTGGCCGACAGCGCCAAGACAGCGCTCCCGGTCGGCATCGCCTGCGCCATCGTCGGCACCATCATCGGCCTGATGACCCAGACCGGCATCGGCACCACCTTCGGCGCCTGGATCATCGGACTCGGCCAGCACAGCCTGTTCCTGGCGCTGATCCTGACGATGATCCTGTCGATCCTGCTCGGCACCGGCATCCCGACGATCCCGACCTACATCATCGTCGCAGCGTTGGCCGCTCCAGCGCTGGAGAAGCTCGGCGTGCCATTGATCGTCAGCCACATGTTCGCCTTCTACTACGGCATCATGGCCGACCTTTCGCCACCGGTGGCGCTCGCTGCGCTTGCCGCCGCGCCGATCGCCAAGGAGAACCCCGACAAGATCGGCTGGGAGGCGATGCGCGTGGCGCTCGCCGGCTACGTCATCCCCTTCATCGCCGTCTATTCGCCCGCCCTGATGCTGCAACCGGGCGATCCGATGGCGAATGTCATCGGCTTCTGGCCGGCGGTCGTCTACGCCACCTTCAAGGCGACGGTCGCGATCGGTCTCTTCGGCATGGTCGCGATCGGCTATCTGTTCGGAAAGCTCTCCGTCCTCGAACGCGCGCTGTGCTTCGGCGCGGCGGTGCTGCTCTTCGGCGAGTTCGCCTATAGCGACCCGCTCGGCTACGCGCTCGCCGCGGCGATCGTGCTGCGGCACTGGCTCTCGGCGCGCAAGGCCGAGACTGTGCTGGTATGAGCCTCTGCCTCGCGGCCGGCGCGCTCGTCGTGGCGCTCGGCCACAGCGAGATCACGCTCAGCTGGCGCCATTCAGTGCAGAAGACGTTGTGGGAAGAGGTCTGGCGGGAGACGCCCGCCGGGCTCGACATCGTCGAGGCGCGGATCGAGGGCTCGGGCGCCGGCATGGACCCGCCCGAAGGCGCGAAGCTGATCGACGGCTTCTGGCGCTGGCGCCCGACCATGCCACCGCTGAAGGAGGTGGTGATGCGCCGCTCGGGTGCGACTGCCGACTGGCGCATCTGCTGGGCAGGCCAGTGCCGGCCCATAGGAGACTACATGCCGGCTGAGGCCGACCCGGTGACGCTGAAGATCTGTGATTGAGCGGCACCGTCATTCTCGGGCGGAGCGCAGCGCAAACCCGAGAATCTCAGGGCGAAAGGTGCTGGTTTCCGAGATGCTCGGGTCAAGCCCGAGCATGACGCAGGCTCAATCGACCTCGGTCAGATGCTCGATCTTGAGCATGCGCCGCATCAGGTTGAGCAAGCCGTAGGCCGCGAAGACCGAGAACACCGCCATCATGATGTATTCGAAGATGGTGCCGAGATCGAACAGGCCGGCCAGCGCCCAGCCGGCCGCCAGCGCCACGCCGAAGAGCTCGACGGCGATCAGGATCCCGAACGAGGAGACCATGATCAGGTTGCGCCAGTTCATATGCCGTCCGGCCATGCTGTCCTTCCTTCGCGCGCAGGCTGCCTCACGCTGCCATGCGCCCTAGGCACCTAGCGGAGCTTGCCGCCCCATGCAACAAATTCGCGCCCCGAGAGGCTGTTATGAACCATGGAAGAGGATTTGATGAGGTCAAAACGGCAGAGATGGGAGGAGCATTGCGCAGCCGATACCCTTAGTATCGGCAAGCAGTGCGACGCTGCAGCTCCGCCGTTTTGACCTCATCAAATCCTCTTCCATGGTTCATAACAGCCTCTGGCCCAGATGGGCATGATTCCGGAGCTTGAAAAGCCCTGATGCTGGATACGCCTGTCTTCGCCTTGGCCGCCGTGGCAGCGCCCCATCGCCTCGCCTCAGAAGCGGGGCGAGCCATCCTTGCTGAGGGCGGCAATGCGATCGAGGCCATGGTCGCGATGGCAGCGACGATCGCGGTCGTTTATCCGCACATGAACGCGATCGGTGGCGATGGCTTCTGGCTGGTGCATGAGCCGGGCGGCCGGCTGCATGGCATCGAGGCCTGCGGCCCGGCCGGCTCGCTTGCCACAATCGAGCGCTATCGCGGCAAGGGCTACGACGCCATCCCCTCACGTGGGCCGGAAGCCGCGCTCACCGTCGCGGGCGCCGTCGGCGGCTGGCAGCTCGCCCTCGACCTCTCGCGCACGCTCGGCGGACGCCTGCCGCTCGGCGAATTGCTGGCCGATGCTGTCAGCCATTGCCGTGAGGGCTATGCGGTCTCGGATTCCGAGCTCGGCAACAAGCCCAACGAGTTGGAGGCGCTGAAGGCCGCGCCCGGCTTCGTCTCCACCTTCTGGATCGACGGTGCGCCGCCCAAGCCCGGTGCCCGCCGCAAGCCGGAGGCGCTCGGCGCCGCCCTGCAGCAGCTTGCCGATGCCGGGCTCGACGACTTCTATCGCGGTGATGTCGGCCGCGAGATCGCCGCCGATCTCGAACGCATCGGCGCCCCCGTCACGCGCACCGATCTCGAGCGCTATCGCGCACATGCCGTCGCGCCGCTCTCTCTGCGGCTGCCTGGTATCACCGTCTCAAACCTGCCGCCGCCGACGCAGGGGCTGGCCTCGCTGATGATCCTCGGCATCTTCGAGCGGCTCGGCGCCACCAAGCTCGACAGCTTCGAGCACCATCACGGCCTGATCGAGGCGACGAAGCGGGCCTTCACCATCCGCGACCGCTATGTCACCGACCCCGCTTATCTCGCGCGCCAACCGGCCGAATTCCTGAGCGACGCCGTGCTGGCGCGCGAGGCAGCCGCCATCGACATGAAACGTGCGGCAAAGCTGCCCCTGCGCAATGGCGACGGCGACACGATCTGGATGGGTGCGATCGACGGCAATGGCCTCGCCGTCTCCTACATCCAGTCGATCTACTGGGAGTATGGCTCCGGCTGCGTGCTGCCCGCGACCGGCATCCACTGGCAGAACCGCGGCGTCTCCTTCTCGCTCGACCGGAACGCCGCCAATCCGCTGGCGCCGGGCCGCAAGCCCTTCCACACGCTGAACCCGGCCTTCGCCTGTTTCGACGACGGGCGCATCCTGCCCTATGGCTCGATGGGCGGCGACGGACAGCCGCAGTTCCAGTCGCAGATCCTGACCCGCTACCGCGCCGGCCAGAACCTCGCCACGGCGGTCGATGCGCCGCGCTGGCTCTTCGGCAAGACCTGGGGCGCCGGCTCGACCAGCCTCAAGCTCGAAAGCCGCTTCGATTCCGCGTTGCTGGAACGGCTCGATGCCGCCGGACATCCGGTCGAGGAGAGCGGTTTGGCCTATTCCGAGGGCTTCGGCCATGCCGGCATGCTGGTGAAGCACGCCAAGGGCCATGTCGAGGCGGTGCACGACCCGCGTTCCGACGGCGATGCCAGGGGGATCTGACGCCAGATGACTTTCGACGATCCGTTCCGCTGTTTCGTTCCCTATCCCGACGCGCCGGTGAAGCATGCTGTCGCGGGGCCCCTCGCCGGGTTGACGCTCGCGGTGAAGGACCTCTTCGACGTCAAGGGCTACCCGACCGGGGCTGGTTCGCCGCTGGTGCTGGCGCAGTCCGGCATCAAGACGAAGACGGCGCCGATCGTGAAGGACCTGCTCCAAGCCGGCGCCCGCTTCGTCGGCAAGACCCATACCGACGAACTCGCCTTCTCGCTCAACGGTCAGAACGCGCATTTCGGCTCGCCGATCAATCCCGCGGCGCCCGAGCGTATCACCGGCGGCTCCTCCTGCGGCTCGATGGCGGCGGTCGCGGGACGCCTCGCCGATATCGCTGTTGGTTCCGACACCGGCGGCTCGGTGCGGGCTCCCGCGAGCTATGGCGGCCTCTTCGGCATCCGCCCGACCCATGGCCGGCTCTCGCTGAAGCGGGTCTGGCCGCTGGCGGAGAGCCTCGACACGCCCGGCTGGTTCGCCCGCGACGGCGAGGTCTTCGCCCGTGTCTCCAACACACTGTTCGATCTGGATCGGACCGAACTGCCGGAAACCCCGCGCCTCATCATCGCCGATGACATGTTCGCCCAGGCCATCCCCGAGGCCGAGACGATCCTGCGCAATGTCGTGCAGCGCACGATTCCCGCGCTCGGCCAGCCGGAAGGCGTCAAGCTGGTGCGCGATCTCGACGCGCTCTACTGGGCCTTCCGCTGGATCCAGGGCCGCGAAGCCTGGCTGTCGGACGGCGCCATGATCGAGCGCTTCGCCCCGCCGCTCGGGCCGGGCGTGAAGGAGCGCTTCATCTTCTCGAAAGCGGTGACCGACGCCGAATACGCGCGTGGCGAAGCCACCCGCAAGACCTTCCGCGCCAGGCTTACGCGCCTTCTCGGCCGGGACGGCGTGCTGATCCTGCCGACCATGCCCGACGTCGCCCCGCTGATCGCGGCGAAAGAGGCGGAGCTGGAGGATTTCCGCAACCGGGCCTTGCGGCTGCTCTGCCTTGCCGGCCTGTCGGGCTTCCCGCAGGTTACTATCCCGGTGGCCCAGCGCGAGGGCGCACCGCTCGGCCTGTCGCTGATCGGGCCGAAAGGTTCCGATCGCTCGCTCGTCGCCTTCGCGGTACGCTACGAACGCGCCGCGCGCATCCGGATCGCCTGAGAGGATCTCGCCATGGGCGGACATCACCACCACGATCACGACCACGACAACCACTTCACCGCCATCGAGGCGCGCGTGAAGGCGCTGGAGACGCTGATGGTCGAGAAGGGCTATGTCGATCCGGCCGCGCTCGACGCCATCATCGATACCTACGAGACCAGGATCGGCCCGCGCGACGGCGCCCGCGTCGTCGCCAAGGCCTGGACCGATCCCGCCTTTGCCGAACGGCTGAAGGCGGACGGCACGGCGGCCGTGGCCGAACTCGGCTATGGCGGGCGCGGCGGCGAGCACATCGTCGCCTGCTTCAACACGCCCGAGCAGCACAACCTCATCGTCTGCACCCTCTGTTCCTGCTATCCGTGGCCGGTGCTCGGGCTGCCGCCGGTCTGGTACAAATCCCCGCCCTACCGCGCCAAGGCGGTGATCGATCCGCGCGGCACGATCGCCGATTTCGGCGTGACGCTGCCGGAGGGCCAGCGCATCCGCGTCTGGGATTCGACCGCCGAGACCCGCTTCATCGTCATCCCGATGCGCCCGGCCGGCACCGAGGGCTGGAGCGAGGAGAAGCTGGCGAGCATCGTCTCGCGCGATTCGATGATCGGCACCGGCCTGCCTGCCGTGGAGGATGCCGCATGAACAGCGCCCATGATCTCGGCGGCCAGATGGGTTTCGGGCCGGTCGTGCCGGAGCCGAACGAACCGGTTTTCCACGGCGACTGGGAAAAGCGCGTGCTCGCGATCAACGTCGCGGCCGGTGCCATGGGCGCCTGGACCATCGACGAGATCCGCCATGCCCGCGAGAGCCTGCCGCCGGCGGAATATCTCTCCTCGACCTATTACGAGATCTGGCTCGCCGCACTCGACAAGGTGCTGGTCAAGCACGGCTTCCTGACAGCGGACGAGCTCGCGACCGGCAAGCCTTCGGCTGAGCGCCGCGAGCCAAAGCGCGTGCTCGAGGGCGAGGAGGTCGCCGGCGTGCTGCGCCGCGGCTTTCCCTATGAGCGCAACGCCGAGACACCGGCGCGTTTCGCCGTGGGCGACAAGGTCCGCACCATCGTCATGCATCCGCAGCACCACACCCGCCTGCCGCGCTATGCCCGCGGCAAGCAGGGCGTGATCGAACGCATCGTCGGCTGCCACGTCTTCCCCGATACCGGCTCGCAGGGACAGCCCGAGACGGCGCAGTGGCTCTACAGGGTGGTCTTCGCCGGCCGCGAGCTCTGGGGCCGCGACGGCGACCCGAGCTCCACCGTCAGCATCGAGGCGTGGGAGAGCTATCTTGAGCCGGCCTGAAACCGATCTGCCCATCGATCACAATGTGATCGATGTCCAAAATTTGGAGCATTGCTCTTCCGAAAAACCGGAAGCCACTTTTTCGAGCAATGCTCTAGCGCTCGCGGCCGACACGCCGATCCCGCGCGATGCCGAGGGACCGATCTTCGCCGAGCCCTGGCAGGCCCAGGCCTTCGCCCTCGTCGTCGCGCTGCAGAACAAGGGCGTCTTCACGGCCGAGGAATGGGCGCAGGCGCTCGGTGCCGAGATCCGCGAAGCGCTCGCTGCTGGCGGCTGTCGTGATGGCTCCGACTATTACGAGCGCTGGTGCGAGGCGCTGGAGCACCTGCTGATCGAAAAGGGCATCGCCTCGGATGACGGCGTCGACGCGCTCGCCGCCTCCTGGGCGCGCGCTGCCGAGGCGACGCCGCATGGCAAGCCGATCCGGCTGGAGAACGATCCGCTGCGCCCGACGGAGGCAGCGTCGATCGGGTAGCCTGTCATCACCCTGAAAAAGAACGCCGGCAAGGCGTCGTCACAACCTGGGAGAATCCCGATGAAGACGCGCCTCGCAACCGGACTGATCTGCACCGTCCTCCTCGCCGCGGGCTCCGCCCGCGCCGCCGACCCGGCCCTCAACGATACGATCCCGAAGCTGACCCGCGCGACGCAGTGGCAGCAGAAGGCGGCGGTGACGCTGCAGTTCCCGACCTTCCACCCGCAGGGCATGGTCAAGATCGGCGACGCCTTCTTCGTCTCCTCGGTCGATATCCGCAAGCCGACGACCCGCTTCCCGAGCCCGCAGGGCGGCTATGACCGCGACACCGGCGAGGGCGTGGGCCATCTCTTTAAGTTCGACGCCGAGGGGCGCCTGCTGGGCGATCTCACGCTCGGCGAGGGCTCGGTCTACCACCCCGGCGGCATCGACTTCGACGGCCAGCACATCTGGGTTCCCGTGGCCGAGTACCGGCCCAACAGCCAGTCGATCATCTACAAGGTCGATCCGGCGACGATGAAGGCGACCGAAGTCTTCCGCTTCAAGGACCATATCGGCGGCATCGTCCACAACACCGACGACAAGTCGCTGCACGGCGTCAGCTGGGGTTCGCGGCGCTTCTACAAATGGCCGCTCGACGCCGAGGGCAAGGTCACCAATGCCGGCACCGCCCCGGAGCAGCTGCGCGTCATCAACCCGGCGCTCTACATCGACTATCAGGATTGCCACTTCATCGGCCGCAGCCGGATGCTCTGCTCCGGCCTCAACAATTATCGTGTCGCGCCCGACGCGCCGATCTTCCGTCTCGGCGGCTTCGAGATCGTCGATCTGCGCGACAACCGGCCCGTCTACCAGCTTCCGGTCGAGCTCTGGTCGCCTTCCGGGCTGCCGATGACGCAGAATCCCTTCTGGGTCGAGCCGGCCGGACAGGGCGTGCGTGCCTATTTCATGCCGGACGACGACAAGTCGACCCTGTTCACCTACGAGGCCGAGGCTCGCTGAGCCTAGATCGCCGCGCGTCCAATCGGACGCGATGACGGCGATCTATGTATTTGTTATCGCATCGGATTTTTCCGAAAAGTGGAATCCACTTTTCGGTCCGATGCTATAGAGCATTTTCGAGCGAAGTGGATACCGGTTCGCGTAAAGAAAATGCGATAAATTGAACCGCCATGCCGGCGATGCGTACTCTTCCCCTCCCCCTTGTGGGGAGGGGATAGGGGTGGGGGTGGCGCCGCTTGGTGACCGGCTGCAGGATCGCGCCGTGGCAGCAGCGCCGAAAACACGTCCCCGTCGATCGCCCTTGCTTTTCGACCCCCGCCCCATCCCCTCCCCACAAGGGGGAGGGGAAGCGTCGCGCCAGCCTGCGCCTTACGATTCCAGCTTAAAGCACAATGCTCTAGCTCCCCATCCCGCCGAGCCAGAGGCCGGTGAACAGCGCCGCGCCCAGCACGGCGACGAAGGCGGCGGCGAGAAGCTCGAGCCCGGCGATCAGCCGTGCCGAGCGCAGGCTGCCACCGCCGGCGAATTTCAGCGCCGCGAATTTGAAGAAGACCGCAAAGGCGGCAAGCGCTCCGGTAGTGATCGCGGTGCCGAGCGCCATGGCGAAGGTCGCGGCGACGCCGGCCCAGAACAGCCCCTGCGAGGCGGCGAAGACGAGGATGATCAGCGCGCCGGCGCAGGGCCGTGCGCCGGCCGCCAGCACGACGCCGGCCATGTCCCGCCAGCCAGCGAGCCGCGAGACCTGATCGGCATCCGGCATATGAACGTGATCGCAAGCCGCCGGATCATGTGCCGCGCCCGTCTCCAGCGCGATCAAGGTCCCCGACTTGCGCCAGAGCATCAGCAGGCCAACCAGCGCCACCAGCAGGAAACTGCCCTGCTCGATCACGGTGGTTGCGGCATTCAACTGGATCGCCGTGACCCGCAGCAGCAGCGTCGCGACCGTCACGATCGCGATGGCGACCAGCGCCTGCAGGAAAGCGGCGGCAAAGCTCAGACCCAGGCCCCGCTTCAGGCTGCGGTTGTCGGCGACGATATAGCCGGAGATCACGGCCTTGCCGTGGCCCGGCCCGGCCGCGTGGAAGATGCCATAGCCGAAGGAGAGCCCGAGCAGCCCCCAGAGCGCGCCCGGCGCCGTCGCGATCGCCTTCAGCGCCGCCGTCAGCTCGCGGTAGAAGCTCGACTGCCAGGCGATCAGCAGCGCGCCCAAGCCGGTGGTGGACGGCAGCGCCTCGCGCGGCAGAGCCGTGCCGAAGGGGTTGCGCGACGGTGGCGGTGGCGGCGGGCTCACGCTCGCGATCAGCACGGCGAGAAGCGTGACCGCGCCCCCGACAAGGAGCAGCGCCAGCGCGCAGGCGAGGAGTCGCCGCGAGAGTGACACGCCGGCCGGGCGCGCCGTATCCGCCGGCGTCACGGACATGCCACCAGCGCCCGCGTCGTCACCTCGAGCCCGCTGACATCGGGCGTCGCGGTGATGTCGGCCTCGGCCAGGCGCTTCTGCGTGGCGTCGTCGAGCTTGGGCGGGCGGTTCACCCGCACCACGCAGCCCTCCGGCGCGCCCTTGGTGACGACCGCATCGGGCGCATCGACGATGGTGAAGGCGACGAAATAAGTGGGGTCGCCGATCTCGATGCCGAAGGAGCGCGCCCGCGGCGGGCTCTTCAGCGGCAGAGTATAGGTCAGCGTCAGAACCTTGTTGTCATAGGACATGACCTGCTCGCCGGGCGTGCCGAATTCCTGCTTGCGGCCGTTGATCTTGGCGACGGTGAAGAACTCGACGTCGGGCAGAGATTCGACATTGATCTTCGCGAGTTCGGCGAGCTCGTCCGAGGTCAGCTTGCCGTCGCCATTCTTGTCGAGGCCCTGGGTGATGTAGGCGGAATAGGCCTCGTCGAAGCTCCAGTGATGCCGGATCGCCTGCACCGAGCCGTCCGGCGCGAAGACGATTTCGGCCTTCGCATTGACGAAGACATGCGGATGCGCAGCCGCCGGCCCCACCGCTAGGGCGGCCAGCAGGAGTCCCGACAGGGCCGTCAGACATACGCGTCGCGTCACAGGCGAAATCCTCCACAGTCCCGGCACGCTTGCGTGGATCATGGTTAAGCGATCGTCAACGGCCGTGACGACGAGCGTGCGACGGCCCCAACAGCCATCCTCGCCAAACGGGGCCAAATCGCGGCGCCTCCCCACGCGCGCGCCGGGCATTCCCGCAAACCTCTGGACCGGGCCTCGAAAACTGGAATGATACCAGATCAATTGACCGCCTCCGGTCGATATGTCAGCATCACTGACATATTTGCCGCAAAGACGGCGGAGCATGAGGCCGGGACAACCGGCCCGTCGGCGGAAACGACGATCCGGGAGGCCACCATGGCCGAGACACCGCGCATATCCGGCACCCAGGCGGGAGCGCTGCGCAGCGTCGCGCTCGACGACAAATACGATCTCGACAAGCGAGAGGTCTTCCTCACCGGCACACAGGCCGTTGCCCGCATGCTGCTGATGCAGCGCGAGCGCGATCGTCGCGCCGGGCTCGACACGGCCGGCTTCGTCTCCGGCTATCGCGGCTCCCCGCTCGGCGGGCTCGACCAGCAATTGATGCGCGCCGGCAAGGCGCTGAAAGCGGCGAACATCGTCTTCCAGCCTGGCTTGAATGAGGACCTCGCCGCCACCGCCGTCTGGGGCACGCAGCAAGCGGGGCTGAGCGGCGAAGGCAAGCATGATGGCGTCTTCGCGCTCTGGTACGGCAAGGGGCCGGGCGTCGACCGCTCCGGCGATGTCTTCCGCCACGGCAACATGGCCGGCACCGATCCCCATGGCGGCGTCATCTGCCTGATGGGCGATGACCACACCGCCGAATCCTCGACCAACGCCCACCAGACCGAGTTCGTCTTCGTCGACCGGATGATGCCGATCCTGAATCCGGCCGGCGTGCAGGAGATCATCGACTACGGCCTGCATGGCATCGCGCTCTCGCGCTTCGCCTCGGTCTGGGTCGGCATCAAATGCGTGAAGGACAACATCGAATCGACGGCCTCGATCGACGGCTCGCTCGATCGCGTCGCGATCGTCACGCCGACGGACTACGTCCCGCCGCCCGGCGGCCTCGCCATCCGCCGCGAGCTTGATTTCGTCGAGCAGGAACGCCGGATGCATCTCTACAAGCGCGATGCGATGCTGGCCTATCTGCGCGCCAACCGGCTGAACCGTATCGTCACCCATGGTGGCAAGCAGCCGCGCATCGGCATCGCCACCGTCGGCAAATCCTATCTCGACGTGAAGCAGGCGCTCGAAGACCTCGGCATCGACGAGGTCCGCGCCAATGATCTCGGCATCCGCCTGTTCAAGCTCGCCTGCCCCTGGCCGATCGACCCGGCCGAGCTGAAATCCTTCGCCGAGGGCCTCGACCTGATCATGGTGGTCGAGGAGAAGCGCTCGCTGATCGAGGTGCAGGTCCGCGAGGAGCTCTACGGCGCTGCGCACCAGCCGATGGTGATCGGCAAGAAGGACGAGAAGGGCGACTGGCTCTTCCCGGTCCATGGCGCGCTCGACCCCAACGACATCGCGATCGCCCTCGGCGGCCGCCTCCTGCAATACTGCGACGATCCCGCCCTGCGCGCGCGGCTGGAGGAGATCGCGAAAGCGCAGGGCCGCCTCGCTGAAGCGCAGGAGATCGCGAGGCGCACGCCCTATTTCTGCTCGGGCTGCCCGCACAACTCCTCGACCGTCGTGCCGGAAGGCTCGCGCGCCTATGCCGGCATCGGCTGCCACTACATGGTGCAGTGGATGGACCGCGACACGGCGGGCTTCACCCAGATGGGCGGCGAGGGCGCGAACTGGGTCGGCGAAGCGCCATTCTCGACGCGCGGCCACGTCTTCCAGAATCTCGGCGACGGCACCTACACCCATTCCGGCTCGCTCGCGATCCGCTGGGCCGTCGCCTCGGGCGTCAATGTCACCTACAAGCTGCTCTACAACGACGCCGTCGCCATGACCGGCGGCCAGCAGGCGGAAGGCCATCTTTCGCCTGACCAGATGGCGAGGCAGGTCGCGGCCGAAGGCGTGAAGCGCATCGCCGTCGTCAGCGACGACCCCGGCAAATATCCGCCCGGCACGCAATGGCCAGCGGGCGCGACCCTGCATCACCGCGACGAACTCGACGCCGTCCAGCGCGAGCTGGCGGCCACCTCCGGCGTCTCGCTGCTGCTCTACGACCAGACCTGCGCCACCGAGAAACGCCGGCGGCGCAAGCGGGGCGCCTATCCCGATCCCGACAAGCGCGTGATCGTCAACGAGCTGGTCTGCGAGGGCTGCGGCGATTGCGGCGTGCAGTCGAACTGCGTCTCGGTGCAGCCGCTCGAGACCGAGTTCGGCCGCAAGCGCCAGATCGACCAGTCCAACTGCAACAAGGATTTCTCCTGCCTCAAGGGCTTCTGCCCCTCCTTCGTCACCGTGCACGGCGCGAAACCGAAGAAGGCCGATCCCCTCAGGCTCGATACCGTGGCCCTCGGCGAGGGCGAGATTCCCGAACCAGCCGTGCCGGCGCTTGATCGCAGCTTCGCGGTGATCGTCACCGGCGTCGGCGGCACCGGCGTCGTCACCATCGGCGCCATCCTCGGCATGGCCGCCCATCTCGAGGGCAAGGGTTGCGGCATGATCGATATGGCCGGCCTCGCCCAGAAGGGCGGCGCCGTCTTCAGCCACGTCAAGCTCGCGCCGCACCCCGACGACATCCACGCCATCCGCGTCACCGCCGGACAGGCTGATCTCGTGCTCGGCTGCGAATTGACCGTCACTGGCTCCAAGAAGGTGCTCGGCGCGATCCGGGCCGAACGCGGCACGGTCATCGTGAACACCGCCGAGAGTCTGCCGGGCGACTTCACCCGCAACGCCGATTTCTCGCTGCCGACCGAGCGGCTGAAGCGCGCGATCCTGTCGGCGGCCGGCCGCGACCAGACGCATTTCATCGACGCGACCGCCGCCGCCGTCGCCTTTTTGGGCAATGCCATCGCTGCCAATATGTTCATGCTCGGCCATGCCTGGCAGCTCGGCACGGTCCCGCTCTCCCGCGAGGCACTGCTCAGGGCCATCGAGCTCAACGGCGAAGCTGTCGCCATGAACAGGCAGGCCTTCGAGCTCGGCCGCCGCGCCGCGCATGATCCCGAAGCACTGGCCGGGCTCCTCTCGCGGAGCAAGGCGGCGACGCCGGCCCGCCAACTCTCCCAGACGCTCGACGAGATCATCGAGCGTCGCGTCGCCTTCCTCACCGCCTACCAGAACGCCGCCTATGCGGCGCGCTACCGCCATCTCGTCGCACGCGTGCAGACGCGGGAAGCTGCGGTCACGCCCGGCCAAACCGTGCTGAGCGAGGCCGTCGCCCGCAATCTCTTCAAGCTGATGGCCTACAAGGACGAATACGAGGTCGCGCGCCTCTACAGCGACGGCGCCTTCCGCAGGCAGGTCGCAGCGACCTTCGAGACCGAAGGTAGCGAGAGCAAGCCGTTGCGCTACGAGTTCCACCTCGCCCCGCCGCTGCTGGCGCGGCGCGATCCCAACACCGGCCTGCCGCGCAAGATCAGCTTCGGTCCCTGGATGATGGGCGCCTTCGCCGTGCTGGCGAAGCTCAAGGGCCTGCGCGGCACGGCCTTCGACCTCTTCGGTTACACTGAGGAGCGCCGCACCGAGCGCCGCTTGATCGCGGAGTACGAGACGCTGCTGAACGAGCTGCTGACCCGGTTCTCATCTGAGAACCATGCGGTCTGCATCGCCCTCACCGCCATCCCCGAGAAGATCCGCGGCTTCGGCCACGTTAAGGAACGGCATCTGAAGGCAGCGAAGGCGGAAGAGGCGGTGTTGCTCGGACAGTTGCGAGGCGGAGCTTCCACCGCGTCAACTCTGCCCCAGGCGGCGGAGTAAGGCGCGGAAAACCCCTCTCCTCTAAGGAGAGGGGCAGGGGTGAGGTGTAGGCCGTTGGACCAGCGCAGCGCCAACCTCACCGCCCCGGCGACCACCTCACAGCAATGTCGGGTAGCGGCCATCCCCTCACCCTGCCCTCTCCCTCCGGGAGAGGGTTCCCCGCGCCCTTTCGTTTCAACTACGCCTCTTTCGTTCAACTTGAGTCAGGGTCCCGTCGCAGCCCATACTACCCCGCGAGCCGCTCCATTGCCGGGACCATCCCCATCTTGATCACCCCCGAGGAACTGCGCGCCATCGCCTCCTGGTCCCGCGACCTGTCGGACGACGAGTTCGAGGAAGCGCGGCGCGGCATCTCCTTCAAGAGTTACGGCAAGGGCGCTTCGATCTGCCATGTCGGCGACCGGCTGGAGTCCTGGACCGGCGTGGCCGAGGGGCTGGTCAAGATGGCCACCACCTCGAAATCCGGCAAAACGGCGACGCTCGCGGGCATGCGCGCCGGCGCCTGGTTCGGCGAGGGTACGGTGATCAAGGCCGAGCCGCGGCGCTACGAGCTGGTAGCGTTGCGCGAGACACGGCTTGCCCTGATGCGCCGCTCGACCTTCCTGTGGCTGTTCGAGCATTCGGCCGCGTTCAACCGCTTCCTCGTCCACCAGTTCAACGAGCGCCTCGCCCAGTTCATCGCACTGGCCGAGACCGAGCGCACGCTCGATTCGACCGGTCGCCTCGCCCGCAACCTCGCCTGGCTGTTCAACCCGATCCTCTACCCCGATCTTGGCCGCACGCTGGCGATCTCGCAGGAAGAGCTCGGCATGCTCGCTGGCATCTCACGCCAGATGGCCAATCAGGGTCTGGCGAAGCTCGCCGACCTCGGCCTGATCGAATTGGGACATGGCAGCATTACCATCCGCGACCTCGACAAGCTTGCCCGCTACGAAGGTTGATGTTTCTCGAATGGCACCAAATCGCGTCTCGCGCGTTGCCTTTCCCGAACAGCCCAGAGCTGGGAAAGGAACTTTCGATATGTTTGGCTTCTTCGATGTATTCATAAGGCGGGTCAACGACCAGGCGACCGAATACGCTACCGCCCAATCGGACATCGCTCGGCGCGTTTGGGGCGAATGGGTCGATCCCCTCCACGTTCTCCAGCCGGCGAAAGCCACGGTCGATCGCCGTGCGCATGGTCGGACGCCTCGTCGCGAAGCCAGCTATCACCGTCAGCGTTTCTGAACGGCAGCCAACCCGCCCGTTCAGGCTTCATTGGGTCCACCCCTGATCCAATACGGCCATCGACTGAAGGAGACGACCATGCGTAGAATTTTGATGGCCGCCGGCCTCGCCCTCGCCGCGATCGCGGCCACGCCGGCTAGCGCTACAACGCAATCCATTCCGCAGGCCGAGGCGCTGGACAGGCTGCCCGCCGAATATACCCGCCACACCCGCGAGCATCGCGAATGGGAAATCCAGCGGAACATGGAGCGGCAGCACAGGCGCGACTATTACCGTCACGGCCGCGGCTATGATCGCGGCTACGGCTATGGTCGCCGCCATGGTGGCCCGCCACCCTGGGCGCCGGCCCATGGCTACCGCCGGAACCACTATTACCGCTACTGACCGTTTCGCGACGGTTCCGGATCGGCCCGCAGCTCATGCGAGTTGCGGGCCGATTTTTTGCGTAAGACTTTCGTCTCATGCGCAAGATTGACGCCGCGACACCGGTTGAAAACCGCCCAGGAACCGTGGAAATGTGAGGGAAATCCGAGCGAGAATCGGCGCCGCGCGCCAATGATCGAACCTCGGCGGGATGATACTCACTAAAAGGAGAATTGTCTGTCAAGCCCCTCCTTGCGAAGATGGTGCCAGGCTGCAAGTCTTGCATGACAACGAGACCGGGAACCGGCTCACAGGAGGCTGCCACGACGCATGGCAGCTCGTCAGGGAGAACGCAATCGTGGCAAGCGGCACCGCCGTTCAGGCGGACACCTTTCCGAAATTGCTGTTGCGCAACGCCAGGGAGCGCGCCGCGCGCGTCGCCTTCCGCCACAAGGATCTCGGCATCTGGCAGTCCTGGAACTGGGCGGAGGTCGCCGACCATGTCCGCAACTTCGCCAAGGGCATGCAGGATCTCGGGTTGAAGCGCGGCGAGAAGGTCGCGATCATCGGCTACAACCGGCCGAAGCTCTATTGGTCGATGTGCGCCGCGCAATGGATCGGCGCGATCCCGGTGCCGGTCTATGCCGACGGTGTCGCTGAGGAGATGGCTTATGTCCTCGACCATGCCGAGGCCGTCTTCGCCGTGGTGCAGGACCAGGAGCAGGTCGACAAGCTGCTCTCGATCACCGACCGCCTGCCGCATCTCAGGCACATGCTCTATGACGAGCCGCGCGGCCTGCGCGACTACGACCACAGCAAGCTCCACGCCATCGAGACGGTGATCGCGGCCGGCGCCAAGGCGCTGAAGGATCCCCAAGTCGAGGCCGCGCTCGCCCGCGAGATGGAACAAGGCCAGGGCTCGGACCTCGGCATCATCCTCTACACCTCCGGCACCACCGGGCGGCCCAAGGGCGTGATGCTCAGCCACTACAACGTCATCGTCGCCGCCGAGATTGGCTGCGGCTTCGACGGGCTCAACGAGAGCGACGAGGTCATCGCCTATCTGCCGATCGCCTGGGTCGGCGACCACGTCTTCTCCTATGCCCAGGCGATGCTGGCCGGCTTCTGCGTCAACTGCCCGGAAAGCCCGGACACAGTGATCGACGACCGCCGCGAGGTCGGCACGACCTACGCCTTCGCCCCGCCGCGCGTCTTCGAGAACATGCTGACCGTGACCATGGTGCGCATGGAGGATGCCGGCGCACTCAAGCGGAAGATGTTCCACTACTTCCTCGGCGTCGCGAAGCGCTACGGCGAGCAGATCCTGAATGGCGAGAGCGTGCCGCTGAAGGGCCGGCTGCTCTACAAGCTCGGCGATCTCCTGGTCTACGGCCCGCTGCGCAACCGCTTCGGCCTGACCAACATCAAGGTCGGCTACACCGCCGGCGAGGCGATCGGCCCCGAGCTCTTCCGCTTCTACCGCTCGATCGGCGTCAACCTGAAGCAGCTCTACGGCCAGACCGAAGCCGGCGTGTACATCACCATGCAGCCCAATGGCGAGATCAAGGCCGACACGGTCGGCAAGCCGGCGCCGCTGGTCGATATCCGTATCGACGACAATGGCGAGGTGCTCTATCGCTCGCCCTCGATCTTCGGCGGCTACTACAAGGACCCGGAGAAGACGGCCGAGACCATGACTGCCGACGGCTATGTCCGCTCGGGCGATGCCGGCTTCTTCGACGAGGGCGGCCACCTCAAGATCATCGACCGCGCCAAGGACGTCGGAAAGCTCGCGAGCGGCGAACTCTTCCCGCCCAAGTACATCGAGAACAAGCTGAAGTTCTATCCGAACATCAAGGAAGCCGTCGCCTTCGGCCAGGGCCGCGACTACGCCACCGTCGCGCTCAACATCGACCTCACCGCCGTCGGCAACTGGGCCGAACGCAACAACGTGGTCTACGCCTCCTATCAGGAGCTCGCCGGCCATGATCTCGTCTACGACATGATCGCCAAGCACGTCGACGAGGTGAACCGCTCGCTCGCCACCGAGCCGATGATGGGCGGTGCGCAGATCAAGCGCTTCCTCATCCTGCACAAGGAGCTCGATGCCGACGACGGCGAGCTCACTCGCACCCAGAAGGTCCGCCGCGGCTTCATCGCCGAGCGTTACGCCCCGCTGGTCGCGGCTCTCTATGACGGCTCGGAGGCCGCCGACATCTCGACGGAAGTCACCTTCGAGGACGGCCGCAAGGGCGTGATCTCGGCCCGCGTCAAGGTGCGCGACGCCAAGATCTATCCCGTCACCGGGCAGGAGGCGCCGGCAGCGGCGAAGGCAGCATGAACGCGGAGCCGATGAACGTGACCGGCACTCCCATCCGCGGCAAGGGCGAAGTCCTGCTCTCGGTCGAGAACATCTCGCTGCGCTTCGGCGGCGTGAAGGCGATCACCGATGTCTCCTTCGACATCCGCAAGGGCGAGATCCGCGCCATCATCGGCCCCAACGGCGCCGGCAAGACCTCGATGCTCAACTGCATCAACGGCTTCTACCAGCCGCAGGAAGGCCAGATCGTCTTCAAGGGCGAGCGCCGCGCCAAGATGCGCCCGCATCGCGCCGCCGCCGGCGGCATCGCCCGCACCTTCCAGAACGTCGCGCTGTTCAAGGGCATGTCGACGCTGGACAACATCATGACCGGCCGCACGCTCAAGATGAAGAAGGGCTTGTTCTGGCAGGCGCTGCGCCACGGCCCGGCGATGCAGGAGGAGATCGCGCATCGCCGCGTCGTCGAGGACATCATCGACTTCCTGCAGATCGAGCACATCCGCAAGCTGCCGGTCGGCAAGCTGCCCTACGGCCTGCAGAAACGCGTCGAGCTCGGCCGCGCGCTCGCCATGGAACCGGAGCTGCTCCTGCTCGACGAGCCGATGGCCGGCATGAACCTCGAGGAGAAGGAGGACATGTGCCGCTTCATCCTCGACGTGAACCAGCAGTTCGGCACGACCATCGCCTTGATCGAGCACGACATGGGCGTGGTCATGGACCTCTCCGACCGCGTCGTCGTGCTCGAATACGGCCGCAAGATCGCCGACGGCACGCCGGACGAGGTCAAGGCGAACCAGACGGTGATCGACGCTTATCTGGGAGTGGCGCACTGATGACCGCGATCCATTCATCCCGCCCGAGCGATGTGGCGAGCCGTCATGCTCGCCCCTGTGGCGAGCATCCACGTCTTGGACACGACATTCGATCCGCGAAGTCGTGGATGGTCGGGACAAGCCCGACCATGACGGGTCAAGCAGGAGCACGGCCATGAGCGACGTCGCCACCAGGCCCGCCCCGAGCCCGCTCGCCAGCCCGCTGATCCGGACCGGCCTGATCCTCGCCGCCATCATCGTCGCAGCGGTCGTCGGCATCCGGCTCGATTCCTCCAACACCCTTTACGCCATCCTGGTCGACCCGTTCCAGCAGATGGCCCAGGCACCGGACCTGCTGGTGCAGACCATCTGGGAAGGGCTCGTCTCCGGCGTGCTCTACGCCCTGATCGCGCTCGGCTTCGTGCTGATCTTCAAGGCCTCGGGCGTGTTCAACTTCGCCCAGGGCATCATGGTGGTGTTCGCGGCGCTGACCCTGGTCGGCCTCTACGAGAAGGGCGTGCCGGCCTTCCTCGCCGTCATCATCACGCTCGGCGTCATGTTCGCGCTCGCCGTCACCATCGAGCGGGTGGTGCTGCGGCCGCTGGTCAACCAGCCGGACATCATCCTGTTCATGGCGACCTTCGGCATCACCTATTTCCTGATCGGCTTCGGCGAAGCCCTGTTCGGCGGCAATCCCAAGCAGATGATCGCCGAGCAGCTCTTCCTGCCAAAGGGTGCGCTCGATCTGCAGATCCTCGGCGGGCTGGTCTCGCTGCAGAAGATCGACATCGCCGCGGCGGTCATCGCCTCCCTGATGATCGCGGCGCTCGCAGCGTTCTTCCAATACACCCGCATCGGAAGGGCCCTGCGGGCAGTGGCCGACAGCCACAAGGCGGCGCTCTCGGTCGGCATCTCGCTCAACCAGATCTGGGTGATCGTCTGGTTCACCGCCGGCATCGTCGCGCTGATCACCGGCATCATGTGGGGCGCGCGCTCGGACGTCTCCTTCGCGCTCGAGATCGTGGCGCTGAAGGCGCTGCCGGTGCTGATCCTCGGCGGCTTCACCTCGATCCCCGGCGCCATCGTCGGCGGCCTCATCATCGGCATCGGCGAGAAGCTCGGCGAGTTCTACTGGGGCCCGCTGGTCGGCGGCGGCATCGAGAGCTGGCTCGCCTATTTCATCGCGCTGGGCTTCCTGCTGTTCAGGCCGCAGGGGCTGTTCGGCGACAAGATCATCGAGAGGATCTGATGCTTGCGCCAATGAACCTCGCCGTCATTCCGGGGCGATCCGCAGGATCGAGCCCGGAACCCATAACCGCAGGCAGTGCCGGAAACGGCGCGACCTCTTCGCAAGCGACAATGTTCATGGATTCCGGGCTCGACGCTTCGCGCCGCCCCGGAATGACGGTGTAGCCATGCTCTACCGCGAGGCCGGCCAGTACAAATCGACCTACTCCGCCGACATGGCCGTCTTCCCGCTCCGGGAAGACAGGATCGGCATCGCCGTCATCCTGGCGACCGCCCTGGTCGCGATCCCCTTTTTCGGCAGCGACTTCTTCATCGCCTCGGTGATGATCCCCTTCCTCGTCTTCTCGCTGGCGGCGATCGGGCTCAACATCCTCACCGGCTACACCGGGCTGATCTCGCTCGGCACCGCCGCCTTCATGGGCGTCGGCGCCTATGCCTGCTACAAGCTGACCACCTTCTTCCCGAACGTGAACATCATCGTCCTGATCCTGCTCTCGGGGCTGTTCTCGGCCGGCATCGGTGTGCTCTTCGGCCTGCCCTCGCTGCGCATCAAGGGCTTCTACCTCGCCGTCGCGACGCTCGCCGCGCAGTTCTTCCTGCAATGGGCCTTCGTGCGCGTGCCCTGGCTGTTCAACTACAACGCCTCGGGCGCGATCGAGGTGCCGCAGCGCACGCTGTTCGGCCTGCCCGTCACCGGCGCCGCCGCGACGCCCGAGACGCGCTATTTCGTCTGCCTCGGCCTCGTCGTGGTGCTGACCTGGTTCGCCTCGAACCTGGTTCATGGCAAGCTGGGGCGCTCCTGGATGGCCGTGCGCGACATGGACATCGCGGCGGAGCTCATGGGCATCAAGCTGCTCAACGCCAAGCTGATGGCCTTCGCCGTCTCCTCCTATTTCGCCGGCGTCGCCGGGGCGATGATGATCTTCTTCTGGTACGGTGGCGGCGAAGCAGCGGACGTGTTCTCGATCCGGCTCTCCTTCAATATCCTGTTCATGGTCATCATCGGCGGCCTCGGCTCGCTGATCGGCTCCTTCTTCGGCGCCGCCTTCCTCTCGATCCTGCCGACGGCGCTGAAGTTCGGCTTGCCGGCGCTCGGCATCCCGCTCGCCGGCGCCGCCGCTGAGCACGTCACCTTCATGCTGGTCGGCGCCCTGATCATCATCTTCCTGATCGTCGAGCCGCATGGGCTCGCCCGGCTCTGGCAGATCGGGAAACAGAAATTGCGGACGTGGCCCTTCCCCTATTGAGGCCGAAGCATGGCGCGAAAAGTGGGAACCGGTTTTCGCTCGATGCCATGCTTCCGAGTCAAAAACGGGGAAGGCCCAAGAAACGACCGGCGACGCTGAAGCGCCGGCGCTGAAAGACCGATCCGGCAGCTGCCTGGTCGGGAGGAAACGAACGGAGGAAGTCCATGAAGACCAGCATTCTGATGAAAGGGGCGGCTCTGGGCGCCCTACTCACCGCAGCCGGTGTGATCGCTCCGGCCGCGGCGCAGGACAGCGTCTATTTCGCCAACAACGCCTATCGCACCGGCCCGTTCTCCGGCTCGGGCATCCCGATCGGCGACGGCATGCGCGACTACATCACGATGATCAATGAGCGCGACGGCGGCGTGAACGGCGTCAAGGTCGTCTATGAGGAGTGCGAAACCGGCTACGACACCAAGAAGTCGATCGAGTGCTACGAGCAGGCGAAGGCGAAGAACACCATCGTCTATTCGCCCTGGTCGACCGGCGCGACGCTGGCCGCGATCCCGCGCGCCCATGTCGACAAGATCCCGATCCTGTCGATGGCCTATGGCCTCTCGGCCTCGGCCGACGGCACGAACTTCCCCTGGGTGTTCATCCCGCCCTTCACCTACTGGGACGGCGCCTCGATCATGGTGAAGCACATGGCGGCCGAGCTCGGCGGCATGGACAAGCTCAAGGGCAAGAAGCTCGGCCTGATCCATCTCGACGCGCCCTTCGGCAAGGAGCCGATCTCGGTCCTGGAGAACCTCGCCAAGAAGTACGGCTTCGAGCTGAAGCTCTATCCCGTGGCCGCAGCCGACATGCAGAATCAGGGCTCGCTCTGGCTCTCGATCCGGCGCGACCGGCCGGACTACCTCTACAACCAAGGCTGGGGCGCGATGAACCCAACCGCGGTCAAGGAGGCGATCAAGAACAACTTCCCGATCAACAAGCTGGTCGGCGTCTGGTGGGCCGGCGGTGACGACGACGCCCGCGCCGGCGGCGAGCAGGCCAAGGGCTATCGCTCGCTCAACCTCAACGCAGCCGGGCAGAACTTCCCCGCCATCCAGGACATTCTCAAATACGTCGTGGAGAAGGGGAAGAGCACGACGCCGAAGGATAAGGTCGGCGAGAACCTCTACAACCGCGGCGTCTACAACTCGATGCTGGTGGTCGAGGCCATCCGCAACGCCCAGAAGCTGACCGGCAAGAAGGTGGTCAACGCCGAGGACATGCGCCGCGGCCTCGAATCGCTGAACATCACCCCGGCCCGCCTCAAGGAAATCGGCATGGAGGGCTTCGCCACGCCGACGACGATCACCTGCACCGACCATTCCGGCCACAGCAAGGCCTATGTCGCGGAGTGGGACGGCACGAAATGGACGCAGAAGGGCGACTGGCTCGAGCCGATGAAGGACGAGGTCCGCCCGCTGATCGAGTCCAACGCCAAGGACTATGTCGAGAAGGCCGGCAACTGGCCGAAGCGCGTCGAGTCCTGCGAGAAGTCGTCCTGATGTGACGGCGGCCGGCGGCGGATCCCGCCGCCGGCACCCCTTTTACCGATTGCCGGGAGAGGCCGATGTCGACCGCCACCCTCGAAAAGCCAGCCGCAGCGACCGCAAGCGACACCATCCTGTCGCTCAACAACATCGAGGTCATCTACGACCATGTCGTGCTGGTGCTGAAGGGCGTCTCGCTCACCGTGCCGCGCCAGGGCATCGTCGCGATCCTCGGCGCCAACGGCGCCGGCAAGACCACGACGCTGAAGGCGATCTCGAACCTGCTCAAGGCCGAGCGCGGCGAGGTCACCAAGGGCTCGATCGTCTTCGACGGCGAGCGCGTCGACAAGCTTTCGCCGAACGAACTCGTCAAGCGCGGCTGCATCCAGGTGATGGAAGGCCGGCACTGCTTCGGCCATCTCTCGATCGAGGAAAATCTGCTGACCGGCGCCTTCACCCGCCGCGACGGCAACGCCGCGATCAAGCGCGACCTCGAGAAGATCTACACGCTGTTCCCGCGCCTGAAGCAGCGCCGCAATTCGCAGGCCGGCTACACCTCCGGCGGCGAGCAGCAGATGTGCGCCATCGGCCGCGCGATGATGTCGAAGCCGAAGATGATCCTGCTCGACGAGCCCTCGATGGGCCTGGCCCCCCAGATCGTCGAAGAGATCTTCGAGATCGTGCGCCGGCTCAATGCGGATGAGGGCGTCTCCTTCCTCGTCGCCGAACAGAACACCAACATGGCGCTGCGCTACGCCACCTATGGCTACATCATGGAGACCGGCCGCGTCGTCATGGACGGCGAGGCGAAGATGCTGCGCGAGAACGAGGACGTGAAGGAATTCTATCTCGGCGTCGCCGAGGGCAACAAGAAGTCCTTCCGCGAGGTGAAGAGCTACAAGCGCCGCAAGCGCTGGCTCTCCTGAGGCTTCCGGCCCTTCAGCCCGCCGATCCGCCCATTCAGCGAGACACCGCCATGACCGAGCATTACGATGCGCTCGAAACCCGCTCGCCCGAGGAGCGCGAGGCCGATCTCTTTGCGCGGCTGCCAAAGCTGATCGCCGCCGCCGTTGCGGCCCCTGCCTATGCCGAACGGTTGCGCGGCATCGATCCGGCTTCCGTCACGAGCCGCGCGGCGCTGGCGCGCCTGCCCGTGCTGCGCAAGGCCGACCTGCCCGCGCTCCAGAAGCAGGCCCTGCCCTTCGGCGGCTTCGTCTCGGCCGCGCCCGGCTCTTTCGGCCGGCTCTTCACCTCGCCCGGCCCGATCTTCGAGCCCGAGGGCACTGCCGCCGATGCCTGGAACGCCGCACGCGGCCTCCATGCCGCTGGCTTCCGGCCGGGCGACATCGTGCTGAACACGCTGAGCTATCACCTGACACCGGGCGGCTTCATCATGGACTCCGCCGCACGCGCCATCGGCTGCGCCGTGATCCCGGCCGGCCCCGGCAACACCGAGCAGCAGATGGAGGTGATCTCCGCCTACCGCCCGAACGCCTATGCCGGCACGCCGGACTTCCTCAAGATCCTGATCGAAGCGGCCGATGCGCGCGGCGTCGACATCTCCTCGATCAAGCGCGCCGTCGTCTCGGGCGCTGCCTTCCCGCCATCGCTCCAGGCCTGGGTTAAAGAGCGCGGGATCGATGCCTATCAGCTCTATGCGACCGCCGACGTCGGCGTCATCGCCTATGAGACGCCGGCCCGCGAGGGCATGGTGCTGAACGAGAACCTGATCGTCGAGATCGTCCGCCCTGGCACCGGCGATCCCGTCCCGGAGGGCGAGGTCGGCGAGGTCGTCATCACCAATCTCGACCCGCATCACCCGCAGATCAGGCTCGCTGTGGGCGATCTTACCGCCGTCCTGCCTCGCCGGAGCGCCTGCGGGCGGAGCAACACCCGCATCAGGGGCTGGATGGGGCGCGCCGATCAGACCGCCAAGATCAAGGGCATGTTCGTGCGCCCTGAACAGGTCGCCGAGATCGCCAAGCGCCATGCCGAGATCGCCAAGCTCAGGCTCGTCGTCGGCCGCGCCAACGAAACCGACACCATGACCCTCAAGGCCGAGATCTACGCCGAGCCAGCCGGCCTCGTCGATGCGGTGTCCTCGACCCTGCAGCAGGTGACGAAGCTCAAGGGCGCGGTCGAGATCCTGCCGCTCGGCGCCCTGCCAAATGACGGCAAGGTCATCGCCGACGAGCGTCCGGTGGGGTGAAGTCCCGTCATTCTCGGGCGAAGCGCAGCTTCGACCCGGGAATCTCTGACAAGATGAGGGGCCCGTCCTTCACGAGATGCTCGGGTCAAGCCCGAGCATGACGGTGGTGCCATTCACCAAGCAATCGCCTTCTCCCCCTGTTCCGCCAGCCAGGCATTCGCCCGGCTGAACGGCTTCGAACCGAAGAACCCCCGCCTTGCTGACAACGGCGAGGGGTGAGCGCTGGCGATGACGAGATGCCGGCTCTCGTCGATCAAAGGCCGTTTCGCCTGCGCCGGCGCGCCCCAGAGCAGGAAGACGGCATGAGGCCGCCCCCGCGAGACGGCTGAGATCACGGCATCGGTGACCTTTCCCCAGCCGAGCGTAAGATGCGAACCCGCCTTGCTCGCCCCTTCCCGCACCGTCAGCGCGGTGTTGAGCAGCAGCACACCCTGCTTCGCCCAGCGGGTCAGATCGCCGTCGGACGGCGCCGCTCCCCCGAGATCCTCCGCCCGTTCCTTGTAGATGTTGACGAGCGAGCGTGGCAGCGGCGGCGGGCCGACATAGGAGAAGGCGAGCCCATTGGCATGGCCGGGCGTCGGATACGGGTCCTGCCCGAGGATGACGGCGCGGACCGCGTCGAGCGGAGTCAAAGCCAGAGCGGCGAAGACGCGCTCCGGCGCCGGCGCGACGACATGGCCGGCCGCCCGCTCGGCATCAACAGTCGCGCAGGCGCGCGCCGCGTCTCCGCCAGCGGCGAAGACCGGCAGCTCCCGCCAGCCCCTGGAGTTCCCGCTCGCAAGAAAGGCCGCGAGCGCGTCGGTGCAGCTCACTTCAGGACGGCCCGGCCCTCGACCTTGGCATCGACCGTGCCGAGCCGGCGCAGATAGACCATCACCTCGTTCGCCATCAGCTTGCCGTCGGTGAGGCCGATCACCATCTTTCCGCGACCCAGCGCCGAATAGCCGTCGCCGCCGTCCAGCATGAAGTTGTTGGAAGCGACCGTGTATTTGCCGGCCGGATCGATCGGCTTGCCGTCGACGGTGACCGCGATGACGCGCGAGCCCTGCGGCTGCTTGAGATCAGCCTCGAACTTCAGGCCGGAAACGACGGGAAAGCGGCCGGCGCCCTGCGGCGCATCGCGCAAGCCGTTTTCGATCGCGTCCTTCACGTCCTTGCCGGTGATCTCGACCATCACCGTGGCGTTGCCGAAGGGCAGTTCGCTCAGCACATCGCGGCGCGTCAGCTTCTGCCCGGCGGCATATTGCTTGTTCGCACGGATGCCTCCGGCATTGGTGATGGCGAGCTGGGCGCCGGTCGCGGCCCGGATCGCGTCGGCGATCAGGTTGCCGATCGCCGTCTCCTGCGTGCGGATGACGCCGGTGCGGGAATCGAGCGGCGCGGCGAGCGTGGCGATGTCGACGTCGAGCTCCTTCGACAGCTCCGCCTCGTAGCCCTTGACGATGGCTGCGACATCCGGGTCCGGCGTGGCCGAGCGGGAATCGTTGACGCGGAAGGTCGGTGTCCACGACACCTGCCGCGCCGCGCCCTCGCCCTTGATGCTGACGGCGATGTCGATGGCGGTGACGTAATTGCCCTCCTCGTTCGACTCGACCATCACGACCTTGCCGTCATAGGCGATGGCGAGATCGTGGTCGTGGCCGGTGAGCAGGATGTCGACGACGCGTGAGCGCACGATCTCGTAATCCATCGCCCGGTCGGCATGGACGACGGCGACGAGGATGTCGGCGCCCTGCCCCTTCAGCGTCTTCGCTTCGCGGCGCAGCGCCTCCATCGTCGACGAGAACTTCAGATCGCCCGGATTGGAGAGCTGCGGGGTCGGATCGAAGGTCGTACCGATGACGCCGACCTTGATGCCACCGAGCTCGAAGATCTGCGAATCCTTGTGGTGCGGCAGCACGCTTCCGCCGGCATCGCGCAGATTGGCGGCGAAGGTCGGATAGGTCTGGGCCGCGACGAGCTTGAGATAGTTCTCCTTGCCGAAGTCGAATTCGTGGTTGCCCGGCACGAAGACGTCGATGCCCATCTTGTTCTGCATGGCGACGATATGCGCGCCCTGATCGAAGCCCGACATCAGCGAGGGCGAGTAGCAGTCGCCGGCATGGCAGAAGAGCAACGGCACGCCCTTGGCACGCTCGGCCTTGGCGATGCCGGCGGCGCGGGCGAAGCCGCCGCGCCCCTTGTCGTCGCTCATCTTGTAGATGTCGTTGAGCAGCAGCAGCGTGAAGCTCGGCGCCGGCTGCTGCGCCATCGCCACCGGGGCGGTCGCGGCGAGCGTCGCTGGCGCCGCCAGGACGCCGAGAGCCTTGCGGCGGGTGAGCTTCGTCATGGCAGGGCGCCCCTCAGGTCTTGAGAACGGCTCCAGACTAGCAAGAGTTGCGCGGCACTGACCAGAGGCCAGGCCGGCCTGAACAGCCGTTGTCGGCGATGTCGCACCCCCGCTCTTCGACAGGCTTCAAGGCTGGACGAAAGCGCGAACTCGTCTAAATCACGAGGCTAAGGAGAGCATGCGCTCATGACTGCTGACATCGCCGCGGCGCCCGGCCGCGAGGCCGCTTCCCTGCCGCCCGACCATCCCAAGGTGCAATACGGCCGCATCGGCGTGCTGTTGATGAATCTCGGCACGCCCGAGGGCACCGGCTACTGGCCGATGCGCGCCTATCTCAAGGAATTCCTGTCCGATCGGCGCGTCATCGAAGAGCCGCGCTGGAAATGGTGGCCGATCCTCAATCTGATCATCCTGTCGACGCGTCCCGGCCGAAAAGGCAAGGATTACGCGTCAATCTGGAATAACCAGCGCAACGAGGGTCCGCTCAAGACCATCACCCGTTCGCAGACCGAGCAGCTCGCCGAGCGCCTGAAGCCGCTCGCCGGCGACCGCGTCGTCTTCGACTGGGCGATGCGCTACGGCTTGCCCGATGTGAAGAGTCGGCTGAAGGCCCTGCTCGACCAGGGCTGCGACCGCATCCTCCTGGTGCCGCTCTATCCGCAATATGCCGCGCCGACCTCGGCCACCGCTTGCGACCAGGCCTTCCGCGCGCTGATGCAGATGCGCTGGCAGCCGACGGTACGCGTCTCGCCACCCTATCACGACGATCCCGTCTATATCGGTGCGCTCGCGCGCTCGATGCGCGCTTCGCTGGCCAAGCTCGATTTTGAGCCCGAGGTCATCCTCTGCTCCTTCCACGGCATGCCGAAGGAATATCTGCTGAAGGGCGACCCCTATTACTGCCAGTGCGCCAAGACCTGGCGCCTGCTGCGCGCCGAGCTCGGCCTCTCCGAGGAGCGTTTCCCGCTGACCTTCCAGTCACGGTTCGGGCCGGACGAATGGCTCAAGCCTTATACCGACGAGACGGTGAAGGCGCTGGCCCAGGCCGGGAAGAAATCGATGGCGATCGTCGCGCCGGGCTTCTCGGCTGACTGCCTGGAGACGCTGGAAGAGCTCGACGGCGAGAACCGCGAGATCTTCCTGCACAATGGCGGCGAGAAATTCGCCTACCTGCCCTGCCTCAACGACTCCAGCGAGGGCGTCGACGTCATCGCCGAGGTCGTGCAGCGCGAGCTGATGGGCTGGCTCTGAGCTAGCCTTCCCCCGCGACGAAGCGCGCCGCGCTTTCGGCCACCGGCCGCGCCTTCAGGATGCGACGGTGTCCGAGCCCTTCCGTCGCCTCAAGCGTGACGAACTTCCCGGCTTCCGCCAGCGCCTGCGCATGATGGAAGCCGAGTTCGCGGTCCTGCCTGTCGTGGATCACCAGGGTCGGCAGCCCGATTGCCTCGAGCTGCAGCGCCCCTTCGAAGATCTCGACCGGATTGCCGGCCACGACGTGGATGCGCCGCTCCAGCGCGGCCTGGCCACGCCGGCCGAGGCCGATGGTGGCGCCGAACTGGCGGGTGATCTCGGTGATCGAGGACGGAGCGGCGATCAGCACGAGGCGCTCGGTGCTGACCGGCGGCTGCCCCCTGACCGAGCCCGCCAGCGCCGCGAGCGCAATCGCACCGCCGAAGGAATGGGTGACGATCGCATGCAGCGGCCCGAACACTCGCGCCACGGCCGCAAGGCTTGCGACGCCAAGCGGGATGTTGAGCTCGCGCCCGGTCGAGGCGCCATGGCCCGGCAGGTCGAAGGCGACGACCCGAAAGCCCTCCGCCAGCAGCGGTTCGACGAAAGCGCTCATCGAGGCCGCCTCTCCCGTCCAGCCATGGACCAGCAGCGCGGTGCGCGTCGGCACGACCATCTCGGGCTCGAAGACATAGGCCTGCACGCTCCCGCAGGGGAACGGGATCGCGCGTCGGCTCGCTTGCCGGAGCCTCATTGCGGTCGGATGTTCGGCTGATTTTCCGTTTCCGTTTCGCTTCGGCGGCCTCGGCGGGGTACAGAACAAGCGGAAGGCCAGCCGGCCGGTCGCGGACGGAGCCATGAAGCTCGCGGCCCGGACCAGCGGGCGCATGTAGCGGAGGGCGGAAGCGGTCATGGCACAGACCCTGTCTTGTTCAGTGCTGAACGAGTATGTTCAGCCATGAACAAAAAGCAAGAAATTTCCGCGCCGACCTCTTCCAATCAGACGCAGATCCTGCCCTGGGATCTGCCGCGCTTCCGCAACTGGGTCGCCGTCGCTCGCGCGCACAGCCTGTGGGAGAAGGTCTTCACCGAGGCGCTGGCGCCCCTCGACATCCAGCTCGCGCATTACGACGTGCTCGCCAACATCTTCCATGCGCCGGGCCTTTCGCAGCAGGCGCTGGCCGAGAAGCTGCTGGTCGGACGCAGCGCGATGAGCATGCTGCTGCCGGTGCTGGAGCGCCGTGGCCTGATCGAGCGGCGCAACGACGAAACCGACAAGCGCCTGCGCCGGCTCTGGCTCACGCCCACAGGCGAAGCGCTGACCCGCCAGGCGATGGCGATCCACGTCGCCGAGATCGAGGCGATGATGACGGTGCTCAGCGATGAGGAATGCAACGCCGCCGGCGAGGCGATGCGCCGCGTCGCCAAGGCGCTCGAAGCGCGAACGGCCGGGCGCTGACGCACCCGGCCGTCTTGGCAAGCAGATCGATCGATCTCAGGCCTGCTTTTCCTCGCCGAAAGAGGAGATGCCACCGTGCTTGGACGACCAGCTCGCCGGATCGTTCAGGAAGCTTTCGACCTCGGCCAGCACCTTCGGCTCGAAATGGCCGCTCTCCTTGGCGACGGCGAGCACGTCCCACCAAGTGGTCAGGTAGTGCAGGTTGACGCCGATCTCTTCCATGAGCTCGCGGCTCTTCGGGAAGATGTCGTAGTAGAACAGCACGAAGCAGTGCTGGACGTCGACGCCGGCATTGCGCAGGGCCTGGCAGAAATTGACCTTGCTGCGGCCGTCGGTCGCGAGATCCTCGACCAGCAGCGTGCGCGCGCCCTCGACCACCGAGCCCTCGATCTGGGCGTTACGGCCGAAGCCCTTCGGCTTCTTGCGCACATACTGCATCGGCAGCGCGAGGCGGTCCGATATCCAGGCGGCGAAGGGGATGCCGGCCGTCTCGCCGCCGGCGATGGTGTCGAGCGACTCGTAGCCGATGTCGCGCACGATCGTGGTGGCGGCGAAATCGATCAGCGTCGAGCGCAGGCGCGGATAGGAGATGATCTTGCGGCAGTCGATATAGACCGGGCTCGCCCAGCCGGAGGTGAAGAAGAAGGGCTTGTCGCTGTAGAAGTGAACTGCCTTGATCTCGAGCAGCATCTTGGCCGCTTCGCGCGCGATCACGGCCCGGTCGGTAGGGGTGAACAGATTGGGCATGGCGCGGTCTCTCCGGGCTGAGCGACGCCGCTCGCCGGGGACGGCAAGGGCGCAGGGGCAGGTCGAATTGGCAAACGGCCTCTTCTGATCGTCCCCGCCCGGCAGGTCAATCCCCATGCCGCGATTTCCACCATGGCCCGCGGACAGGCATCGCACTGTCGACGAAGCCACAGGCGCACATGTTTCCCGACACATCCACAGGCTGATTCGAGGCCAATCATTGCGCCGGCTTCAGCCGCGTGACATGGCGAACCGACACCACGCATTTGAGCGCGCCTCGATCAGGCATGCGGCTCAGCATCGTTTCGGCCGGGCGAGAACGAGGGGCTTTGAACCATGAGCGATCGGACAGCATCTGCCGCCGCACTGTCAGCGCCGACAACGGTCGACAGCAAGGCCCGCAAGGCGCTGTGGGGCGCCGCCATCGGCTATGCGATGGATGGCTTCGACCTGCTGATCCTCGGCTTCATGCTGCGCGCCATCTCGGCCGACCTGCAGCTCAGCCAGGCCCAGGCCGCCTCGCTGGTCACGGCGACGCTCGTCGGCGCCGTGCTCGGTGGCATCGGCTTCGGCATGCTGTCGGACCGCATCGGCCGCGTTCGCGTCCTGACCTGGACGATCGTCCTCTTCGCCGTCTTCACCGGGATGTGCGCACTGGCCCAGGGCTATTGGGACCTGCTGCTCTACCGCACCATCGCCGGCCTCGGCCTCGGCGGCGAATTCGGCATCGGCATGGCGCTCGTCGCCGAGGCCTGGCCGGCCTCGAAGCGCGCGCGTGCCTCGTCCTATGTCGGCCTCGGCTGGCAGGTCGGCGTGCTCGCCGCGGCAATCGCCACCCCGATCCTGCTGCCAGCGATCGGCTGGCGCGGCATGTTCGCCATCGGCATCCTGCCGGCGCTCGCCGCCTATTTCATCCGCCATTCGCTGCACGAGCCGGAGGTCTTCGTCGCCCGCTCCAAGGATCGGCCGAAGGAATCGGCGCTGCGCCTGCTGGTCAAGGACTGGGACACCGCCAAGCTCAGCCTCGGCATGGTCATTCTCTGCTCAGTCCAGAACTTCGGCTATTACGGCGTGATGATCTGGCTGCCGAACTACCTCGCGACGCGGTTCGGCTTCGCCCTGACGCAGTCGGCGGTCTGGACGGCGGTGACCATCGCCGGCATGGCGGTCGGCATCTACGCCTTCGGCCATATCGCCGACCGGATCGGCCGCCGCCCGGCCTTCTTCGGCTACATGCTCGGGGCTGCCGTGATGGTCATCGTCTATTCCCGGCTGACCGACCCGATGCAGCTCCTGGTCGCCGGCGCGGTGATGGGCTTCTTCGTCAACGGCATGCTCGGCGGCTATGGTGCACTGATCAGCGAGCTCTTCCCGACGGCGGCCCGCGCCACCGCTCAGAACGTCCTGTTCAACATCGGCCGCGGCGTCGGCGGCTTCGGCCCGGTCGTGGTCGGGACGATCGCGGCAGCCTATGGCTTCCAGACCGCCATCGCGCTGCTCGCAACCCTCTATGTCCTCGACATCTTCGCCATGTGGCTGCTGATCCCCGAGCGGCGCGGCGCCGAGCTGCTATAAGCCGCTCTCGCCGCGGCATCGCGCTACCGCGCGCGCGTCGTACTGACACCCGCAACACCGAGACGTGCCCGCAACCAAAGCGGGCAAGCCAGCACCGCCTCCAGATACATTTGTGTCATCAAACATTCATTTGTATGATCCAAGGCAGCCGCCGCTGCCCCCGACGTGACGGAGGCAGGACGCTGCCCCGTTGGGCCAGCGTGTTCCGGAGGGAGCCATGCGGCGGGTCATACAGATTTCCGATACCCATCTCAGCCCGACCAAGCAGCATTTCGCCTGCAATTGGGGGCCGCTGACGACCTGGCTGGCCGCCAAAGCGCCCGATCTGATCATCCATACCGGCGACGTCACCGTCGACGGGGCGGATATCGACGAGGACATGCGTCATTGCCGCACGTTGCTCGACACGCTCGGCGTGCCTGTGCTCAGCATCCCCGGCAATCATGACGTCGGCGAGGCCTATCATCCGCATCAGCCGGTCAACGACACACGCCTCGCGCGCTGGCGCAGCCATATCGGCGAAGACTTCTGGATTCGCGACATCGAGGACTGGCGGCTGATCGGCCTCAATTCGATGCTGTTCGGCAGCGACGAGGCCGAAGAGCAAAGGCAGCTTGCCTGGCTCGACCGGCAGATCGCCGAGGCGCAGGGGCGCCGCATCGGCTGGTTCCTGCATCGGCCGCTTTTCATCGAGACCCCGGACGAAGGCGACAAGGGATATTGGAGCGTTCCTCCCAAACCTCGCGCACATCTCCTCGATCTCGTGCGCCGCAACGAGGTCGCCTTTGTCGCCAGCGGCCATCTCCACCGGGCCCATGACTTCGCGATCGAAGGCACGCGTTACATCTGGGGACCGTCTTCCGGCTTCGTCGTCGGCCCCGAGCTGCAGCCCGGCATGGCCGGGACGACCACGCTCGGCGCTGTCTCCTACGCTTTCGATGGCCGGGATTTCTCCGCCGAGATCATCGAGATCGACGCGCTGAAGACGCTCTGGATCGATGACGTGATCCACGAGGTCTACCCGCCGCGCGCCGCCTGATCCGCACGCTTGGCCGTGCTTGAGCGGTCGAGCACGACACGCCCAACGAAGAGCCCTGAGGCCACAGAGAGGCGAACGACATGGCCAAGGTCACGCTGACCTCCATCGCCAAATCCTTCGGTCCGACGAAGGTCCTGGGGGGTGTCGATCTCGACATCGCCGATGGCGAATTCCTGACGCTGGTCGGCCCATCCGGCTGCGGAAAATCCACCCTGATCCGGATCATCGCCGGATTGGAGCATCAGGACGGCGGCAGCGTCGCCATCGGCGGCAATCGTGTCGACCATCTGCGCCCGCATGAGCGACGCGTCGCGGTGGTGTTCCAGTCCTATGCGCTCTATCCACATATGAGTGTCGGGGCCAACATCGCCCTGCCGCTGACCATGTCGCGGTTGCAGCTCTGGCAGCGCCTGCCGCTGCTGCGGCTTCTCTCGGCCCAGCGCCGGTCGGTGATGCGCGGCATCGAATCCGATGTCGCGGCGGTGGCATCCCAGCTCCAACTCGCCCATCTGCTCGATCGAAAGCCGGCTCAGCTCTCGGGCGGGCAGCGCCAGCGCGTGGCTCTGGGGCGCGCCATGGTGCGCAACCCCGACGTCTTCCTGATGGACGAGCCGCTTTCCAATCTCGACGCCAAGCTGCGTGTCCATATGCGCACGGAGCTGGCCGAGCTGCACAAGCGCCTCGGCGCGACCTTCATCTATGTCACCCACGACCAGGTCGAAGCGATGACGATGTCGGACCGGGTCGCGATGATGGATTCGGGCTCCGTCCTGCAGCTCGGCACGCCCTCGCAGCTCTACGAGAAACCAGCTTCACTGAAGGTTGCACAGTTCATCGGCAGCCCGGCCATCAACCTGCTGCCGGCAGTAGTGATTGCTGGCGGTCGCCTCGAACTCTTCGGCCGGCCACTGGCGCTCACTGTCCCGCTCGCACAGGGACAGGCAGTGGCGCTCGGCATCCGGTCCGAAGCGCTCTCGCTCGTCCATGGCGAGTCCGGCGGCAGCGACCGCGCCTCGTTCTCCGCCCGCCTGCGGCGCAAGGAGAATCTCGGCTCTGAGTACATCCTGCATTTCGACCACGCCGGGCACGACGCCGTGAGCGTGACGATGCGCGCGACACCTGCCGTCGCGGCAAGCGTGAACGAAGCCTCCGAAGTCACGCTCGGCTTCGACGAGGCCGCAGCCCATGTCTTCGCTGCCGATGACGACCGCATCGAGCCGTGCGGGCAGGGCGTCGCGACGGCGGCCTCCGTCGTGCCGCTGAGGGCCTGAGCATGACGCTCGCCGTCGCATCGTCCGCTGACTTTCCCCCGGCCGAGCGCCGCAGGCTCCGGATCGAGCGCCTGACCGGCCTCGGCTTCGCCTTGCCGGCCTTCATCCTGCTGCTGCTGACGATCCTCGCGCCGCTCGCGGTGCTGCTGCTGCTCAGCGTCACCAACTACGAGTTCGGCGCCGTCGATATGGACTGGATCGGCTTCGCCAATTTCCAGAAAGCGTTGGCCGATCCCGTGATCCGGCGCTCGCTGGTCAACACGCTGATCTATGTCGCCATCGTCGTGCCGGGCGGCGTGCTCGGCGCGCTGCTGATCGCCGTGCTGGTGCATCGGCGCCGGCGCACCCGCTCGCTTTACGAGGTCATCTACTTCCTGCCGGTGACCTCGACACTGATCGCCATGGCAACGGTCTGGCAGTTCCTGCTCCATCCGTCGCTCGGGCCGGTCAACGGCCTGCTGAAATGGCTGGGCCTGGGGCCAATCGCCTTCCTCAGCGAGCCTTCGACGGCCCTGGCGACGCTGGCCGTGATCGGCATCTGGCAGCTCATCGGCTTCAACATGATCCTGTTCCTCGCCGGGCTGACCGCGATCCCGCGCGATCTCTATGAGGCCGCCGATATCGACGGCTGCTCGAGCGGGATCGACCGCTTCCTGACCATCACCTGGCCGCTGCTCGGCCCCACGACCATGTTCGTCCTCGTCACGACGATGATCACCGCCTTCAAGATCTTCGACACGGTGGCGGTGATGACGCGCGGCGGTCCGGTCGGCTCCACCGAGGTGCTGCTCTACAACATCTATCTCGAAGGCTTTCAGTACTTCCACACCGGCTACGCCGCGGCGCTGACCTTCATCTTCCTCGCCTTCATCCTCGTCTTCTCGGCCGTGCAGACCTTCACCCTCGACAAGAAGGTGCATTACTGATGACCGACCTCGCGCTCTCCGCCGCGCCGGCCACACCCGTCCATTCGGTGCTGCGCCGCTTCCTCTCGCTTGTGCTGATCCATGGCGTGCTGATCGCCGGCGCGATCTTCATGCTGGCGCCCTTTATCTGGATGCTGGTGACCTCGATCAAGCCGCCGGCCGAGATCTTCAGCGCCGAGATCTCGCTCTGGCCCAAGCAGTTCTACGGCCTGCAGAATTACGGCTTCGCCATGGAGAAGGCGCCGCTGCTGCGCTTTGCGCTCAACGGCATCATCCTCTGTGCCGGCATCCTCGTCGTCCAACTGCTCGTCGCCATCCCCTGCGCCTATGCGCTGGCGAAGCTGAGCTTCCCCGGGCGCAACACGCTCTTCGTGCTGGTGCTGCTCGGCCTGTGCATCCCGGTGCAGGTTCCGGCGATGCCGCTTTACATCGCGCTCGCCCAGCTCGGCCTGCTCAACACCTATTTCTCGATGATGGTGCCGTTCTTCCTCTCGGTCTTCGCCATCTTCCTGTTCCGTCAGTTCTTCCGCAGCTTCCCCGACGACATCATCAACGCCGCCCGCCTCGACGGCATGAGCGAGTTCGAGATCGTCTGGCGCATCGTCACGCCCAGCGCCTGGCCGGCGATCGCCGCCTTCTCGGTCTTCTCGGCAGTGGCGCACTGGAACGACCTCTACTGGCCGCTGATCGTGATCTCCGATGCCAAGCTCGCGCCGCCGCCGCTTGGGATGATGTTCTTCGCCGATGCCGAGACCGGATCGAACTACGGCGCGCTCACCGCGGCGGCGACGATCCTGACCGCACCGCTCGTCATCGCCTTCCTCGTCGCGAGACGCAGGTTCATCGACGGCATCACCATGACGGGGGTGAAGTAGCCGCTCGCGCGCCGCTGCTGCCCCTCCCAAGAGTTCACGCCTGAAGCATCGCAACCCGACAGCCCCACTGCCCCCTGCCAAGGAGATCACGCATGAAACCTCTCGGCAAAGCGCTGGCCGCAGCAGCGCTCACCCTCTTCGCCTCGACGGCGGCCAGGGCCGAGCAAGTCACGCTCGACGTGCTCTACGCCTTCCCGGCCTTCGCCAAGTTCCACGAGCCGATCGCCGCGGAATTCATGAAGAAGCACCCGGATATCAAGATCAATTTCCGGGCGCCGGCGGCGAGCTATGACGAGGGGCATCAGGCGATGCTGCGTCAGTCCGTCACAAACCAGCTGCCGGACGTCTACTATTCCGGCTTCCACCTGCTGACCGAGCTGGTCGAGACGCTCGACAAGCGCAAGCAGGTCGTCGATCTCGGCCCGCTGCTCAAGGCCGAGCCGGAGGCCTGGCGCAAGGCCAACTATTCCGATGCCCTGCTCTCGCTCGGCCAGGTCGCTGGCAAGCAGGCGGGCCTCGCCTTCAACGCCTCGACGCCGCTGATGTATTTCAACGCCGATCTGGTGAAGCAGGCCGGCGGCGATCCCGAGAAGATGCCCGACAACTGGGCCGACATCGTCGCGCTCGCCAAGAAGATCCGCAGCGGCGACACCGCTGGCCTCGCCTACAACATCCATGACTGGCCGGATGATTGGCTCTGGCGCGGCATCATCCTGCAGGGCGGCCACTCCATGCTGGCCGCGGACGGCAAGAAGGTCGCCTTCGGCGGCGCGGTCGGCGAGACGGCTCTGACGACGCTGCGCAGCCTCGTCACCGATGCCGGCATGCCGCTGATCGACTGGGATCAGTCGCGCCAGCAGTTCATCGCCGGCAAGATCGGCATCTTCTTCGACACCCCTGCCCGGCTGCGCCAGGTCACCGACCTCGTCGGCGAGCGCTTCCCCCTGAAGACCGCGCTCTTCCCCGTCGACGACAAGGCCAAGGGCAAGCTGCCGACCGGTGGCAACGCGGCGATCATCACCGCCAGGGATCCGGCCAAGCAGAAGGCGGCCTGGGAGTTCATCAAGTTCGTGACCGGACCGGAAGCCCAGAAGATCGTCGTCGAGACCGCCGGCTACATGCCGACCAATCTGCGCGCCGGCGAGGACGCCTTCCTCGGCCCGTTCTACAAGGCGAACGCCAATTTCCGCACGATCAACGGCCAGGTCTCCCGCGCCGCGCCGTGGGAAGGCTATCCGGGCGGCAACTCGGTGCGCATCTGGCGTCAGCAGCGCGAGGTCATCGCCGGCGTGATGCGCGGCGAGATCCAGCCCAAGGCCGGTATCGAGCGCATCGTCTCCGAGACCGAAGCCCTGATGAAGTGAGCCGAGATCTCGGCCATTGATCGGACCGCCCGGCCGCGCGGCCGGGCGGTCGCATACTTCTCCATTCCCGGACATCCCCCCGATGATCATCGCCCAGCTCAGCGACTTCCACGCCCGGCCGCATGGCCGGCCCGCCTACGGCTTCATCGACACCAACGCCGCGATCGGGCGTGCCGTCGATGCCGTGCTCGCGATGCAGCCGCGGCCGGACTGCGTGCTGGTGACCGGCGATCTCACCGATTGCGGCCTGGCCGAGGAATACGCGATCGTGCGCGAGCAGCTCGCCCGATTGCCGATGCCGGTCTATGTCGTGCCTGGCAATCACGATCGTCGGGAGAATTTCGTCGCCGAGCTTTCCGAGCAGCATGATTATCTGCCGAAGGCAGGCTTCCTGAACTATGCGATCGATGCGTTTCCGGTCCGGCTGATCGGGCTCGACACCCTCGTGCCGGGTGAGAGCGGCGGCGCCCTCAGCGCGGAAAGCGAGGCCTGGTTGGCGCAGACGCTGGCCGAGGGCTCGGGACGGCCGACGCTGATCTTCATGCACCACCCGCCCTTCCGCGTCGCGGTCGATGGCATGGACGGCATCCTCTGCCGCGTCTCGCCCGGCTTCGCCGGCCTGATCGCCCGACACCCCGAGATCGAGCGCATCGTCTGCGGCCATTATCACCGCCCGATCCAGCGGCGCTTTGCCGGGACGATCGGGTACGTTGCGCCCGGAACCGCGCATCAGGTCGCGCTCGACCTGCGGCCTGGAACCGAGAATCAGATGATCATGGAGCCGCCGGCCTTCGCCGTGCATGCTTGGGATCCGGAAGCCGGGCTGGTCAGCCATCTGCAGCCGATCGGCGATTACGGAGCGCCGCGCCCCTTCACGCTCGATCCAGCCTATCCGGGCCAGCCGCAGGCCGCGCTTGCCGATGCCTGAGCCGCATCTTTCGCCCCTGCTCGATCAGGCAGACGCGCTGGCGCGCGAAGCCGCCGCTCTGCTGGTCCGGATGCAGGGCGAGCAACTCGCCGTCACGCGCAAGGAGCTGCGCGACGTCGTGACCGCGGCCGACCTCGCCTCCGAGCGCCTCGTCATCACGGGCCTTCGCCACCTGACGCCCCAGGCGGCCATCCTGTCGGAGGAAGCCGGCTTCTCCGGCTCCGCCAAGGCGCCGCGCTGGATCATCGACCCGCTCGACGGCACGGTGAATTTCGCCTCCGGCCTCCCCTGGTTCTCGGTCACCATGGCCTATCAGGAGGAAGGCCGCACGGTGCTGGGCCTGACGCATGCGCCGCTCGCCGGCCTCGTCGCGCGCTACGCCGAGGGCGCGATCGCGACCATCAATGATCACCGCGCCATGGTGTCGGAAACGAAGAGTCTCGCCGATGCGGTGGTCTCGATCTGCCTGACCTCGCATTACTCGCCGGAGGAATCGGAGCGGACCTGCGCCGTCATCCGGCGGCTGTCGGGCTTATGCCGCGGCGTCCGTGTCATCGTCTCCGGCGGACTTGAGATGTCGCTCGTCGCGGCGGGGAAGCTCGATGCCTTCATCGGCCTGAAGGCCGATATCGTCTCGCATGCCGCGGCCCTGCCTTTGGTCCGCGCCGTGGGCGGCAAGGTGACGACCGTCGCCGGTGTCGATTCTAGAGACGACGATCTGGAGAAGGTCGCGTCGAACGGCCTGATCCATCACGAGCTTCTGGACGCGATCCGGAGCGCCTGACCGCGCCGGCCCGATCAGCCCTTATGCAGCGCCAGCGCTGCCGCGGCGGCGTCCTCATCCGTGATCAGGACGGAAGCGAGCCCGGCACGCAGCGCAGCCGCGATCACCGCCGCCTTGTTCCGCCCGCCGGATGCCAGGATCACGGTCGGAATGCGGCGCAGCTCCTCAAGCGGCAGGGCAATCGCGCGGCGGTTGATCGGGTGATCGATCTCCCGGCCCTCGCGATCGATGAACTGGCCGAGCATGTCTCCGACTGCGCCATGCGCGGCCAGTTCCTCCGTCCCGACGTCGCGGGGAAGCCCGTAACGGACCATCAGTGAACGCGCGCTCAGATCGCCGGCGCTGAGGATCGCGACATCGGTGGCGCGGATGCGCGCGAAGGCGGCTTCGAAGACATCCTGCGCCATGATCGTATCGCGCGATTGCGGCGTCCCGGCATAGATCGGCGCGGCGAGGTAATGGCACTCCGCCTGCCAGAGTTGGGCAAACCGGCTGGCGATCTCGAAGGTGTTGATCTCGATGCCGTAGGTCAGCCCGCCCATCATCGAGCTGACCGCGAGACCCCGGTACTGCCCGGCCCGCACATGCCGGATCGTCTCCCGCAGGGTTCCGCCCCAGCCGACACCGAAGATACCGGAGGGTTTCTCCTCGACGATGCGGGAGACGAACTCGCCCGCCGCCTTGCCGATCTGCGCATAGGCCTGCTCGCCATCGTCCGGAGCAGGCACGACGATCGCCTCCCTGAGACCGAACGCCTCGACGAGCTGCTGCTCCAGCCGCACGCAGCTCTCCAGCCGCGAATTGATCGTGATGTTGACGAGCCCGCTGCTGCGCGCCTCGACCAGCAGGCGATTGACCCTGAGCCGCGTCATCTTCAGGCGGTCGGCGATTTCCGCCTGGGTCAGGCCTTCCATATAGTAGAGCCAGGCTGCTCTCACCTGGATCTGCGAATCCTCCGGCATCACGGCATCCCGATCGACTGTCTTCGGCGCTTCCGTCAACCTGCGTGCCGGGGGCACGTCGATCGCCGAAACGGCGCTATCTCACGAGACTTACATTGCTTTCCCGGTGCTTCACAATGCGAAGTCCGCGGCGCCCACAGTGCGCGCAGCGAAGGGTGTCGATCAGCCCGGAATGATGGAAGGTATGATCGACCCCCCTGATTTCAGATCCCAGGATTGCGGACCCGAACCGGCAGAAAGAGCATAACGTCAGATTATAGCTGATCTCGAACAAAGCATATGAAGAATGGAAGGCAACGATCTAAGGCTGTGACACGGGCCGACACCGATAAGGGCAGCCTTGGCGAAAGCCCCGCTCGAACGCGACATCAACGTCGAAAGGGATCGCAGAGCGCGTCCGGGCGGCCCTCAACCTTCAGCCGATCAGGAATGCCCGTGCCACGCATTGTCACAGTCGCCGCCGCTCAATTGGGCCCGATCCAGCGGGCCGATAGCCGCAAGCAGGTCATCGAGCGCATGATCGCGCTCATGGAGGCGGCCAAGGCGCAGGGCGCGACCTTCATCGTCTATCCCGAGCTGGCGCTGACCACCTTCTTCCCGCGCTGGTACAGCGAGGATCGCGCCGAGGCCGACCACTGGTTCGAGCGCGCGATGCCCGGCCCGGAGACGCAGCCGCTCTTCGACAAGGCGAAAGCGCTCGGGATGGCCATGAGCTTCGGTTATGCCGAGCTCACCCCGGAAGGGCGCCACTTCAACAGCTCGATCCTGGTGGACCGCGCGGGCCGGATCGCCGGCAAGTACCGCAAGGTGCATCTGCCGGGCCATGCCGAGTTCGACCCCGAGCGCGCGCATCAGCATCTCGAGAAGCGCTATTTCGAGCCCGGCGACCTCGGCTTCCCCGTCTGGGAATTCGAGGGCGGGCTCTTCGGGATGGCGATCTGCAACGACCGGCGCTGGCCGGAGACCTATCGCGTCATGGGCCTGCAGGGCGTCGAGATGGTCGTGCTCGGCTACAACACTCCCTCCATCAACTCGCAATCGCCGAACGAGACGGCGGCGGATCGCCTCTTCCACCATCGCCTGTCCGTTCAGGCCGGCGCCTACCAGAACTCGACCTGGGTCGTGGCCGTGGCGAAAGCCGGCACGGAAGATGGCCACCACCTCTTCGCCGGCACGCTGATCGCGGCGCCGGACGGCAAGATCGTCGGCGAACTCGACCATGAAGACGATGGCGTGCTCGTCCGTCCCTGCGATCTCGACGACACCCGCTTCGGCAAGGCGACGATCTTCGATTTTGCCCGCCATCGCCGCGTCGAGCATTACGGCCTGATCACCGAGCGCACCGGCGTCGGCGCCCCCCTCGGAAAGGCGGAAGGCGCCTGAGCGCCCTCCTTGGCCGCCTCAGCGGAACGGGTCGAACGGGGTCGGGAAATGACCCGTCGGAACGATCTCGGCATAGGGACCGCGCGCCAGCAACTGCCCCTGCCCCGGCTGCGCCAGCACGCGTTCCCCGTCGAAGACGAGGCGGCCGCGCTGGTAGGTCGCCGTCGGATAGCCCTGCACCTCCAGGCCCTCATAGGGCGTGTAGTCGCTGCCGTGATGCTGCAGCGCGTTGGTGAGGGTGACGCGCCGCTTCGGATCGAACAGCACGATATCGGCATCGGCCCCGACCGCGATCGCGCCCTTGCGCGGTGCGAGCCCGAACCGCCGGGCCGGGTTGGTCGCGACGAGATCGACGAAGCGGCGCAGATCGATGCGCCCCTTGGCGACGCCTTCCGAGTAGAGGATGGGCAGCCTTGCCGCGAGACCGGGCACGCCGTTCGGGATCTTGTTGAAGGGCGCGTTCTCGCCATGCTGCTTCTTGCCGCGCGGATCGTCATAGCGCAGCGGCGAATGATCGGACGAGACGATGTCGATGACGCCGTCGCGGAGGAACTGCCAGAGCGCCTCGCGATCGGCGCCGGAGCGCAGCGCCGGCGAGATCATGAACTTCGCCCCTTCGAAGCCGGGCCGGTCCATGTCGGCCTCGTCGAGCACGAGATATTGCGTGCAGGTCTCCGCCCAGGCCTTCTGCCCGCGCGCCTGCGCCCGCTCGACCTCCTCGCCGGACTGCGCGCCGGAGACGTGGAAGATCTGGACCGGCGTATCCAGAGCCTCGGCCAGCGCCAGGATGCGATGCGTCGCCTCGCGCTCCACCACCATGGGTTTGGCCCAGGCAAGATGGCGCGGCGCCGTCTGCCCGGCCGCCAGCAGCGCCTGCGTCAGCCAGCCGATCAACTCGTGATGTTCGGCATGCACGCAGACGAGCGCACCGGCGCGCCGCGCCGCAGCCAGCGTCTGCAGGATCTGCGCATCACCAAGGCGGTTGCTGTCATAGGTCATGAAGATCTTGACCGAGCGATGCCCGGCCTCGACAAGCGCCGGCAACTCCCGTTCCAGCACCTCCGGCGCCGGATCGTTGATCAGCAGGTGGAAGGCATGGTCGATCCGCGCCTGCTTCGCCTTCTCGGCATAGTCAGCGACCGCGCCGGCCAGCGAGCCGCCGCGAACCTGCGGCGCGTGGCAGACGACCGTGGTCGTCCCACCCGCGGCGGCGGATGCCGTGCCGCTGTCGAAACCATCGGCGATATCAGCGCCCGAGGAAAAGGGCTGGTCGAGATGGACATGGCTGTCGACACCGCCGGGCAGGACGAGCAGGCCCCGCGCGTCGACCTCCTCGCGGCCGCGCGGCAGTCCCTTGCCGATCGCGGCGATGACGCCACCGGCAATGCCGATGTCGAAAGGCCCGATATCGGAAGCTGTCACGGCCGTGCCGCCGCGGATGACGAGATCGAAATCGCTCATGGTCTTTCTCCGTATGCGGCCGGGGCCCTGAAGCGATGGCCACCCACAGCGCGCGAAACAGCGACGAGGTCAGGATGAAAACGGAATTGCGCGTTGCGCTCGGCGAGCGGCTGTTCGGCATCGAGCGCCCCTGGGGCGCCCTGCCCGCCACGTCGGGGCGGATCACCGATCTCGTGGTCGGCAAGGACGGGCTCGTCCATGTCCTGCTGCGCCGTGACAGCGCCGTCGATCCTGACGGCCCCTGCGTGGTCACGCTGGCAGCCGACGGCAGCTTCCTGCGGAGCTGGGGCGAGGCGCTCTGTCTCGATGCCCACAAGATCGCGACGACGCCCGATGGCGGCCTCGCCATCGTCGACCGCGATGCCCATCGCATCTTCTTCTGCGATGCCGAAGGTCAATTGCGGCAGCAGATCGGCGAGAGCCATCAGCCCGGCAAGCCCTTCAACCATCCTAGTGACATCGCCTTCGCGCCCGATGGTGGCTTCTACGTCGCCGACGGCTACGGCAACGGCCGCATCCACCGCTTCGACGCGAGCGGCAGCCTGATCGCAAGCTGGGGCTCGGTCGGCACCACACCGGGCGCCCTCCTGACGCCGCACGGAATCTGCGTGCTCAGCGACGGACGCGTCATCGTCGCCGATCGCGAGAACAGCCGCGTACAGAGCTTCACGCCCGAAGGCGAGCTTCTGGCGGTATGGGATGCCTTCCTGCGCCCCCAGGATGTCGTCGCCGATGCGGAAGACCGGATTCATGTCTGCGATTCCATCCCGACGCTGAGCCTGCTCTCGGCAGATGGCGCCCTGCTCGGTCGCTGCCGGCCGGTCCTCAACGGAGCCCACGGCCTCTGGCTCGGGCCCGCCGGCGACATCTTTCTCGCCGAGACCAATCCGAACCGCATCACCCGCCTCTTCCCCATCGCGCCGTAATACCTGGTGCGCTCCGAGAGAAACGCCTGTCATCCCGGACGGAGCGAAGCGGAGATCCGGGATCCATGCCTGAACTTTCATCGAAAGCGCTCCGGCATGGATCCCGGGTCAAGCCCGGGATGACGGCGTGGTTCCGTGCAAAATCGGCAGGCACCGGCGTAGCGCCGGTACGTCATGCCGCGGAGACGGCCGTGCGGTTCTGCAGCCGCGAGACCAGCCGCACGAAGGGCCAGAACATCAGGAAGTAGACGATCGCCGCCGCGATCAGCGGGGTCGGGTTGTAGAGCAGGCCCTGGGCGAGCTGCGCCGAGCGCAGCAGCTCCTGCAGCGCGACGGCCGAAGCGATCGAGGTCTGCTTCACCAGTTCGACCGTGTTGCTGATCAGGTCCGGCAGCACGTTGCGCGTGCCCTGCGGCACGACGACATGGATCATGCTCTTGTACCAGCTCAGCCCCGTCGAGCGCGCCGCCTCGCGCTGGCCCTTCGGCACGGATTCGATGCCGGCGCGGAAGATCTCGGCGAAATAGCTCGAACCGTTCAGCGTCAGCGCCAGCACGGCCGCGGTGAACTCGTTGAGCTTCAATCCGAGGAAAGGCAGGCCGAAGAAGATGAAGATCAGCAGCACCAGCGGCGGGATCGCGCGCAGCACGTCGACATAGGCGATGAGCAGGACGCGCAACAGCTTGCTCGGCACGTCCTGCGCCATGGCGATGGCGATGCCGGTGAGCACCGAGAGCGGCACGGCGACCGCAGCCAGCGCCAGCGTCATCCAGAAACCCTGCAGCAGCAGCGGCCAGACCTGGGCGAGGACGTCGAAGTTGAAGAAGGTCGTGACGAGCTCGTCCATCATGACCTCGGATGCGCGTAGACGTGTTCCAGCCAGCGTGTGAAGCGCACGAAGGGCAGGAACAGCAGGAGGAAGAGCAACGCGCCGACAGTGAGCGCCGTCGGATTGGCCACGTTGGACTGGATGCTGGAGGTCACGTTGAGCAGCTCCGGCACGGCCACGACGGAGCCCAGCGTCGTGCCCTTGCTGATGCCGATGGCGCGATTGGTCAGCGGCGGGATCGAGATCCGCACCACCTGCGGCAGGATGATGTAGGCGAGCGTCTGGGTGAAGCTTAAGCCCGTCGAGCGCCCCGCCTCCCATTGCCCTTTCGCCACGGCGTTGATGCCGGCCCAGAAAATCTCCTCGGAGAAGGCCGAGAGCACGATCGCCAGCGCCAGAACCGTAGCGGTGAACGGCTCCAGCACCAGCCCGAAATAGGGCAGCGCGAAATAGGCCAGCACGATCAGGACGAGCTGCGGGATCGAGCGGAAGAAGTCGATGTAGAAGATGATCAGCCAGTTCAGCGGCCGGATGCCGTAGAGCCGCAGGACCGCGAGCGCGAGGCCGAGCGGGATGCCGATCACCACCGTCAGGATCGACATCTCGACGGTGATCAGGAAGCCGCGCAGGATGTCCGGCCAATAGGCCGCCATCAGCGGGAAGTCGAAGAAGTAGCGGACGATCTGGTCCATGCGCGCCGTCAGCCGTGGGAGCGCATCACGAAATCGCGGATGCGCTGGTGCTGCGGGGTGACCAGGATGTCCTGCGGCGTGCCCTCGGCCAGGATCGCGCCATGGTCCATGAAGACGACGCGGTCGGCGACATCGCGCGCGAACTTCATCTCATGCGTCACCACGATCATGGTCATGCCCATCTCCTTGGTGCGGACCATGACGTTGAGCACCTCGCCGACGAGCTCCGGATCGAGCGCTGAGGTCGGCTCGTCGAAGAGCATGACCTGCGGCTCCAGCGCCATGGCGCGGGCGATGCCGACACGCTGCTGCTGGCCGCCGGAGAGCTCTGCCGGATAGGAATCAGCCTTGTGGGCGAGGCCTACGACTTCGAGATGGTGGCGGGCCTTCTTCTCCGCCTCGTCCTTGCCGAGGCCGACGACCTTGCGCAGCGCCAGGGTGACGTTCCCCAGCGCGGTCTTGTGCGGATAGAGATGGATGCCCTGGAAGACCATGCCGATCCGGCGGCGCAGCAGGTTGAGATCGACCTTCGGGCCGGTGATCTCCTGCCCGCCGACGCGGATGGTGCCCGCCGTCGGTTCCTCCAGCCGGTTGATGCAGCGCAGGCAGGTGCTCTTGCCCGAACCGGAGGAGCCGACGATCACGACGGCTTCGCCCTTGCCGACCTTGAGATCGACGCCGCGCAAGACCTCGACATTGCCGAAGCTCTTGCGCAGCCCCTCGATCGAAACGATCGTCTCGGTGGGCGTGGCCGTCATGGCGGGCAGCGAGGTCACTTGCAGGCAGCCTTGCGCTCGGTCGCGTCATAGCCCTCGAAATCCGGCGCGCCGGTGCCGGGATAGACCTTGGCCGACGAGGAGTTCGCGTCCGGCTTCACGCCGAACCACTTCTCGTGGATCTTCGCCAGTGTGCCGTCGGTCTTCATGCACTCCAGCGCGCCTTCGACCTGCGAACGGAATGCGGCGTCCTCCTTGCGGAAGGCGATGCCGAAATTGCGGCCGCTGTCGAGCACGAAGGCGACTTCCGCCGTCGGCGTCTGCGTGGAGACATAACGCGAGACCGGCGCGTCGGCGACGTTGGCGAAGGCGCGGCCGATCATGACCGCCTGCACCGCGTCGGCGTTCTTGTTGTAGCGCTGGATGGTGAAGCCGTACTTGGCCTCGTTGTCGGTCAGCCACTTGTCCGAGATCGAGCCGTTGTTGACGGTCAGCGCCTTGCCCTTCAGCTCCTCGAGATTGGCGATCTTGCCGCCCTTCTTGACGAGGAAGCCGAGGCCCGTCGGCATATAGGGCTCGCTGAACAGCATCTGCGCGGCGCGCTCGGGCGTGATGTTGGTCGGCGCCGGGATCATCTCGTAGCGCTTGGAGAACAGGCCGGCGAAAATCGCCGAGAAGTTCGAATCCGTGACGTCGACGCCCGGGCGGCCGAGTTTCTGGGCGATCGCGACGGACATGTCGTAGGTAAAGCCGGTCGTCTCGCCCGCCGGCGTCTTGAAGCAGAACGGTGCGAAACCGAGATCGCAGGCCACTTTCAGCTTTTCGTTCTGTGGATGGTCGGCGTCCTGCGCCATGGCCGGCATCGCGATGAGGGCGGCCAATGCCACGCCTCTGACGGCGGCGCGCGCCATCCCGATCGAATTCAGTTTCATGCTTCCCGCTCCCGTTGTGCGACGGCCACGCCGCGATTGTCGCGCCCCTGTTCTTGCAACAATCCGGCCACGTCTGGAGCGAAGCCTAACAGGGCGAAATCATGCCCAGCCAATTATTTGTTGTCGGGTTTCCATAACATGATGTTAAGCGCTTTCGGCCGGCTCGGCGTCCTTGCCTTTGGGCATAGGCGGCACCAGGCCCCGCAAAATGTCGACAAAAGCGTTCCCCGTTCGCGAGAGCGGCTCGAAGCGCGGCGTCAGAAGATGTGCACGGACCCGCGTCTTGGGCGCGAGCGGGCGCGACACCAGCTCCGGCCAGGTCCGCCCGCGCAGCACGAACTCGTCGACGACGGCGATTCCGGCGCCAGCCCGGACCATCGCGCAGGCGACCGGCGTGAAGCGGACGACGGTGCTGATGCGTAAAGGCGCCGATTTCAGCGCGAGCGCGCGCCCGACGACGTCGCCATAAGGCGTCTGCGGCCCGAAGCCGACCAGTGGATAGGGCACGAGATCGGCCGGGCGGATGACGCGCAGCCGCGCCAGCGCATGGTCGCGCGGCATGATCACCATGAGCCGCCCCTCGGTCAGCACTTCCGTGTCGAGCGTCGGCTCGTCGACAGGAAGGATCGAGACGCCGAGATCGGCCCGGCCGGCCACGACCTTGGCGACGATCTCGAGCAGGGTCAGCACCTCGAACTCGACGCGCAGATCGGGGAAGCGCTCGCGCAGCCGGGCGATGGCGTCCGGCACCAGCGCCTGCCCGACGCTCGGGCTCGCAACGATCCGCACCGAGCCCGTGCCGCGCTCGCGCAGTTCTTCGGCCAGTTCGTTGACCCGGACCACGCCCTGATGGACCTGATCGACCTCCTGGAAGAGCCGACGCGCCTCCGGCGTCGGCTGCACGCGACCGCGCACGCGCTCGAACAGGCGCAGGGCCAGCCTGTCCTCCGTATAGGCCAGGAGGCGGCTGATCGCGGGCTGCGAGACCGAGAGCAGCCGCGCGGCACCGCTGATCGAGCCGGTGATCATGATGGCGCGGAAGACTTCGATCTGCCGGAGATTGAGGCGCATGGCGATAACATCCAATTATGGTCGGTCGCATAATAAGCATGATTCATTTCGCGCATAGCGCTCTAAGCTCCTCGTCGCGCCGGCAACGACCGGCTCGGGACAGAGCATTGCGCGAAAAAGTGGGAACCGGTTTTTCGCTTAAACAATGCTCTCAACTTATGCGGGACGAGGCCGGCCGATGAGACGCTCTCTGACGATGAAGGATGTCGAGGCCGCCGTTGCCGGCGGTTCGGTCTTCGCCGCGGGTGGAGGCGGCTGGGCCGATCATGGCCGCATGCTCGGCACCGCCGCGGTCAACACCGGCAGGCCCGAGCTCGTCACCATGGACGAGATCCCCGACGACGCCATCATCGCCACCGCCGCCGCCATCGGCGCGCCCGCCGGCACGACCGAATGGGAGATGTGGGGCATCGACTACGTCAAGGCCGTGCAATTGCTACAGGAGGCGCTGGGCAAGCCGATCTATGGCCTAATCATCGGCCAGAACGGCATGTCGAGCACGCTGAACGCCTGGCTTCCCAGCGCCATCCTCGGCGTCAAGGTCGTCGATGCCGTCGGCGACATCCGCGCCCATCCTACCGGCGACATGGGCTCGATCGGCCTCGCCAACAGCCCGGAAGCGACGATCCAGGTCGCCGTCGGCGGCAACCGCGCGAAGAACCAGTACATCGAGCTGGTGACACGCGGCGCCACCGCCAAGGTCTCGCCGATCCTGCGAACCGCTTCCGACATGTCCGGCGGCTTCATCGCCTCCTGCCGCAACCCCGTCTCGGCGGCCTATGTCCGCAAGAACGCCGCGCTCGGCGGCATCTCGATGGCGCTGGCGCTGGGCGAGCGCATCCTCGACGCCAAGCCCAGGGGCGGGACCGCCGTGATCGACGCGATCTGCGACCAGACCGGCGGCTCGATCATCGCGCGCGGCCCGGTCGCCAAGAAAGGTGTCCGCTACACCAACGAGGCATTCGACATCGGCACGATCCAGGTCGGCACCGGCACGGCCGCCCGCGTCATCCATGTCATGAACGAGTACATGGCGGTCACCGATCTCGACGGCGCCCGGCACGCCTGCTTCCCGGATGTCATTACGACGCTCGACGCCGACGGTCAGCCTGTCAGCGCCGGCCATGTCCGCGAGGGCATGGAACTCTCGGTCCTGCGCGTGCCCAAGAGCAAGATCCCGCTGAGCTCCAGCGTGACCGACCCCAGCGTCTATCCGATCGTCGAGAAGGCGCTCGGCATGAACTTCACCGATTACGCGCTCGGCCGCGAAGGCTAGGCCGCGCGCCTCTCCTCACAGCCTGCAATATCAACCGGATACCCCGATCATGAGCGATTTCGATCTCGTCCTTCGCGGCAACATCGTGCTGTCCGACCGGATCATCGAGGACGGCTATGTCGCCGTCACCGGCGGCAAGATCGGCAAGGTCGGCTCCGGCACGCCGCCTTCGGCCCGCGAGACCCAGGATTTCCGCGGCCAGTGGATCATGCCGGGCGTCATCGACGGGCAGGTCCATTCCGGCAGCCAGGCCAACCACGAAGGCATCGGCATGTGCTCGCGGGCGGCGGCAACCGGCGGCGTCACCGTCATGGTCGACATGCCCTATGACGAGCCGGAACCCGTTACCAGCGCCAAGCTCTTCAACGAGAAGGTCGCCGTGGTCGAGCGCGACGCCCATGTCGATGTCGCGCTCTACGCCACGATCACCATCGAGAACGGACTCCATGCCATCCCCGGCCTGGTCGAGGCCGGCGCCTGCGCCTTCAAGTTCTCGACCTTCGAAGCCAACCCGACGCGCTTCCCGCGCATCGGCGACGACACGCTCTACGAGGCCTTCAAACTGATCGAGCCGACCGGCCTGCTCTGCGGCGTCCACAACCAGGACCAGGAGATGACCCGGCGCAATATCGCCAGGCTCGTCGAAGCCGGTGATACCGGCCCGGACGCCTTCCTGCGCGCCCATACCCCGCTGATCGAGAACCTCGCCACCGCCCGCATCTACGAAATCGGCGCCGAGACCGGGGCTCGCGCCCATGCCGTCCACGTCTCGACCTCGCGCGGCTTCGAGATCTGCAACATGTACAAGCGTGCCGGCCACAAGGCCACGGTCGAGAGCTGCGTGCAGTACTTCATGCTCAATGCCGAGGAGCATGTGCCGCGCTTCGGCGCCAAGGTGAAGCACTACCCGCCGATCCGCCCGAAGGCCGAGAGCGACCTGCTCTGGAGCCACCTCGCCGCCGGCCATTGCGACTTCATCTCGTCGGACCACGTCTCCTGGGGGCTGGAGAAGAAGGGCGATCCGATGATCTTCAAGAACACCTCGGGCGGCCCGGGCATCGAGACCCTGCTGCCGGCGCTCTGGACCGGTTGCGAGGAGCACGGGCTTTCACCGAGCATCGTGGTGAAGCAGCTCTGCGAGGGGCCGGCCAAGGCCTTCCTGCTCGCCGACAAGGGCCGGCTCGAAGCCGGCGCCGATGCCGACATCACCGTGCTGGAGCCAGGCCGCTTCATCCATGATCCGAGCAAAAGCCTGTCGGCCGTAAAGTGGAGCTCGATGGAAGGCCGCGAGTTCCGCGTCCGCGTCGCCGCGACCTATGTCCGCGGCCAGCTCGCCTGGGACGGCAAGGAAATCCGCAACAAGGCCGGCGACGGCCGCTTCCTGCGTCCGGCGGCCTGAGCGCCATGGCGATCGATCAGGACCGGCTCTGGCGGCGCATCGAGGCGCTCTCGCGGATCACCGATCCGGAGCGCCCCTGGACGCGCCGCTCCTTCACCCCGCGCTTTCTCGAAGGCCGTGAATGGCTCGTGGCGGAATTTCGCGACGCCGGGCTGGAGACCGAGCTCGACGCGGCCGGCAATCTGATCGGCCGGCTCGCTGGCGCCGATCCGACGCTGAAGCCGATCCTGATCGGCTCGCATTCCGACACGGTGCCGTCAGGCGGCCGCTATGACGGCATCCTCGGCGTGCTCGCCGCGCTGGAGGTGGCCCAGAGCTTCAGCGAGCGCGGCGACCGTTTGCGCCATACGCTGGAGGTGGTCGATTTCCTGGCGGAGGAGCCGAGCGAGTTCGGCCTCTCCTGCATCGGCAGCCGCGCGCTCGCCGGCGCACTCACCGAGCAGCATCTTGCCCTCACCCGCCCGGATGGCATGACATTGCGCGAAGGTATCGCCTTCATCGGTGGCAGGCCGGCGGAGCTGGCTTCGGTCAAGCGGCCGGCGGGTGGTGTCGCCGCCTATGTCGAGGTCCATATCGAGCAGGGCCGCGTGCTCGAGAACGAGCGCATCCCGATCGGCATCGTCACCGATATCGTCGGCATCCGCCGTGAGCGCATCATCGTGACCGGCCGGGCCGACCACGCCGGCGCGACGCCGATGCCTCTGCGGGCCGACGCCCTGGTCGGCGCCGCAAAGCTGATCGAGGCCGCCTATAAGCGGGCGCTCGCCACCGCGCGGGACAACCAGCCCCTGGTCGCCACCTTCGGGCGCATCGAGGTCAGCCCCAATGCCGCCAATGCCGTGCCGGGCGAAGCCGTCCTGACTCTGGAAGTCCGTTCCGGCAACGAGGCGGCGGTCAAGGCCTTCGGCGATGCGCTGGTGCGCGATCTGCAGCCCGCCCTGGAGGAATTGCGCCTTGCCATCGCGGTCGAACCGATCAGCCATGTCGCGCCGACAGCCTGCGCGCCGGAGATCCGTTCGGCCATCGCCAATGCCGCAAGCTCGCTCGGGCTCGCCACCCGCGACCTGCCGAGCGGCGCCGGCCATGACGGTGTCTTCGTCGCCCATACCGGTCCGATCGGCATGATCTTCGTGCCCTGCCTCGACGGGCGCAGCCATGCGCCGGAGGAATCGATCACACCCGAGCAGGCCGGCGACGGCGCACGCGTGCTGGCCGAGACGGTGCGCCTGCTCGATGTGAGCCTGGGCTAAAGCCGATGGACTGGGCAGCGAGCGATCTGGCGGAACGCGATCTCTACAAGCTCTTGGTCAACACCGTGCTGCCGCGCCCGATCGCGCTCGTCACCACGGTCGATGCGCAGGGGCGCGCCAATGCCGCACCCTTCAGCTTCTTCAACGTCTTCAGCCATGCCCCGCCGCTGGTCGTGCTCGGCATCGAGGGGCGCGACAACGCCCCCTCGCCGCTGAAGGACACCATGCGCAACATCCGCGAGACCGGCAGCTTCGTCGTCAACCTCGTCGACCGCGCCATGGTCGAGGCGATGCAGATCTGCGCCATCGACTTCCCCGGCGAGGTCGATGAGATCGAGGCGGCGGGGCTCACGACCGCGCCGAGCGCCGCGATTGCAGCGCCGCGGCTCATCGCCTCCCCGGTCCAGCTCGAATGCCGCGAGACCGTCTCGCTTGCGCTCGGCACACGGCATCGCAACCTCGTCGTCGGCGAGATCGTCCATCTCCACATCCGCGACGGCATCGTCGACGAGCGCCTGCATGTCGATATCGACAGGCTCGACCTCGTCGGCCGCCTGCACGGCGCCGACTGGTACGTCACCCTGCGCGATCGGTTCCAGGTTCTGCGCCAGACGCTGGCAGGCTGGCGCGAACGGACGCGAACCATCCCTGAAGGAGAGGTGTCGTGAGCGGCACGATCTACGTCATCAATCCAAACTCGACCGAGCGCGTGACCAGGGAGATCGATGTCGCCGTCGCGCCGCTGCGCATGGCAGGCGGCCCCGCGATCGAATGCCTGACGCTGGCCGAGGGACCGCCCGGCATCCAGTCCCAGCGCGACGTCGACGGGCTGATCCCGGCCCTGCTGAGGCGCGCCGCAAGCTTGGAGAACGAGGCCGCCGCCTTCGTCGTCGCCTGTTTCTCCGATCCCGGCATGCATGCGCTGCGCGAGCAGAGCGAGAAGCCGGTGCTTGGCATCGCCGAATCCGGCGTGCTGACGGCGCTGACGCTGGGCCATCGCTTCGGCATCGTCGCGATGCTGCAAAACTCGATCCCGCGCCACCTGCGCTATCTCGGCGCGATGGGCATGATGGACCGCTTCGCCGGCGACCTGCCGGTGAACCTCACCATTGCCGAGATGGCGGACGATACGCTCACGCTTGGCCGCATGATCACCGTCGGCCGCAGCCTGCGCGATGCGCATCATGCCGATGTGCTTGTCATGGGCTGCGCCGGCATGGCGCGCTTCCGCGAGCCGCTGGAACGAGAACTGGGCATCCCGATCGTCGAGCCGACCCAGGCGGCGGTGACGATGGCGATCGGGCGCGTGCAGCTGGGCTGGGGCGGGCACCCCCTCCGCGGAGGCTGAACATGGACGATCTGATTGCCGCACTCGCCGAGGCACTCGGCGAGGCGAATGTCCTCGTCTCCCAGCAGGATCAGGCTCCCTTCCTCACCGACTGGCTCGGCAAGTATCGAGGCGCCGCGCGGGCCGTCCTGCGCCCCGGCTCGACCGCAGAGGTCGCCGCCGCAATGCGCATCTGCGCGCGCCACGAAGTGCCCGTCGTCCCGCAGGGCGGCAACACCAGCATGTCCGGCGGCGCCACGCCGGACATGTCGGGTCGCGCGGTCGTCTTATCGCTCATAAGACTGAATAGCATTCGCAGTATCGACATCGTCGGCAACACGATCACCGTCGATGCCGGCATCGTGCTCGCCAAGGTACAGCAGGCGGCGCAGGAGGTGGGGCGCTTCTTCCCGCTCAGCCTCGGCGCCGAGGGCAGCTGCACCATCGGCGGCAACCTCGCAGCCAATGCCGGCGGCGTCGCGGTGCTGCGCTACGGCACCATGCGCGAGCTCACCCTTGGCCTTGAGGTCGTGCTCGCCGACGGACGCATCTGGGATGGGCTGACGGCGCTGCGCAAGGACAATACCGGCTACGCGCTACGCGATCTCTTCATTGGCTCGGAAGGCACGCTCGGCATCATCACCGGTGCGGTGCTCAAGCTCTTCGCCCGGCCCCATGCCCGCGCCAGCGCCTTCGTCGCCGTTCAGGACGCAGCCGCCGCGCTCGCCCTTCTGTCGGCGATTCGAGACCATTGCGGCGACCGGCTGACCGCCTTCGAATTCATGACCGGCGAATGTCTGGCGCTGATCCTGCGCCATATCGGCGATGCGCGCCTGCCGCTGGCCATCATGCCGCCGGCGGCGGTGCTGATCGAACTCTCCGATCAGGACGACGAGCCCGGCTTGCGCGAGCGCCTCGAAGCCGCGCTGGCCGACAGCATCGAGACCGGCCTCGTGCATGACGCCGCCATTGCGCAGGATGGCACGCAGGCCCGGGCCTTCTGGCGCATCCGCGAAGGTGTGTCCGAAGCGCTGGTGCGCGAGGGCAAGGCGGCCAAGCACGACGTCTCGATGCCGGTCTCCGCCATGGCCGATTTCGTCGCTGCGGCCGACGTCGCCGTCCGCGCGGTGGCGCCGGGCGTCCGGCCGATCGTCTTCGGCCATCTCGGCGACGGCAACCTGCACTACAACCTGTTGCCGGCCGAAGCGCAGGATGCCGCAGCCTTCGCGGCGCTCGCGCCCGCGCTCACCCGCATCGTCCATGACGAGATCGGCCGTCGACGCGGCTCGATCAGCGCCGAGCACGGCATCGGCCAGCTGCGCGTCGCCGAGATGCCGCTGCGCAAGGCGCCGCTCGAACTCGAACTGATGCATCAGCTCAAGCACCTGCTCGATCCGGCAGGCCTGCTCAATCCGGGCAAACTTCTGCCGGGCAAGCTTCTGCCCGCTTCCACCCCCAACTGAGGACGATCATGGTTCTGCTCGATGAAACCGCGAAGGGTGTCTACGTCATCGCGGTGACGCCCTTCACCGAGACCGGCGCGCTCGATCTCGACAGCACCGACCGGATGGTCGATTTCTACCTGGAGAAGGGCGCGACTGGCCTCACCGTCCTCGGCATGATGGGTGAGGCGCCGAAGCTGACGGCGGATGAATCCCGCATCTTCGTGCGCCGCGTGCTGGCGCGGGTGCAGGGCCGCGTCCCGGTCGTCGCCGGCGTTTCCGCACCCGGCTTCGCGGCGATGCGCGAGCTCAGCGAGAGCGTGATGGGCGACGGCGCCGCCGGCGTCATGGTCGCACCGCCCTCCAACCTGCGGACCGACGATCAGATCGTCTCCTACTACGCCATGGTGGCCGAGACACTGGGACCGAAGACGCCTTTCGTCCTGCAGGATTTCCCGCTCGTCACCCAAGTGCAGATCACCCCGGCCGTGATCCTGAAGATCGTCGCCGCCCATCCGAGCTGCGTCATGCTCAAGCATGAGGACTGGCCCGGCCTCGCAAAGATCTCCGCCCTGCGCGCGGCCAGCGACCAAGGCGGCCGCCGCATCTCGATCCTCGTCGGCAATGGCGGGATGTTCCTGCCGGAAGAGCTTTCGCGCGGCGCCGACGGCGCCATGACCGGCTTCGCCTATCCCGAGATGATGGTCGATGTCTGGAAGGCGCATGCGGCTGGCCAAGTCGAGCGGGCGCATGATCTCTTCGACGCCTATCTGTCGCTTGCCCGCTATGAGCAGCAGCCCGGCCTCGGCCTCGCCATCCGCAAATATACGCTGGCGAAGCGTGGCGCCATCGCCTCCGCCACCCTGCGCAAGCCGGGCGGAGCATTGTCGAAGGCCGATATCGCCGATATCGAACGGCTCATCGCGCGGCAGGAGCGGCGCCTGAAGGAGATCGGCTGATGGATCTGGGACTAGTCGGAAAGCGCGCCCTGGTGCTGGGCGCGAGCCGCGGATTGGGCGCGGCCATCGCTCAGACGCTGGCGGCCGAAGGCGCGACCGTCATCGCCGCGGCGCGCAGCAGCGATGTCACGGAAAACTGGATCGCCGCCCTGCCCGCGGATCAGCGCGGCCGGGTCCGCGGCGCGAAGCTCGATCTCACCGATCTCGCCTCGGTCGAGGCCCTCGCCGACCGCCTCGTCGCGGAAGGCGGCGTCGACATCCTGATCGGCAACTCCGGCGGCCCGCCGCCGGGCGAGGCCCGCGATGCCAGGCGCGACGACTGGCTGAAGCATTTCGAGGGCATGGCCGCCAATCTGTTCCATCTGGCGCAGAGCCTGCTGCCCGGCATGGCCGAGCGCGGCTTCGGCCGCATCGTCACCATCGCCTCCTCCGGCGTCGAGCAGCCGATTCCGCGCCTTGCCCTCTCCAACGGCATCCGCGCCGCCGTGATCGGCTGGTCGAAGACGCTGGCCTCGGAGGTTGCGGGCAGCGGGGTGACGGTCAACGTCGTTCTGCCGGGCCGCATCCACACCGAGCGCGTCGACCAGCTCGACGATGCCGCGGCGGCCCGTAGCGGCGGCACGCGCGAGGCTGTCGCCCAGGCTTCGATGGCGACGATTCCCGCCGGCCGCTACGGCAAGCCGCAGGAATTCGCCGATGTCGTCGCCTTCCTCGCCAGCGAGCGGGCAAGCTATGTGACGGGCGCGAAGATCCGCATCGACGGCGGCTTGATCAGGGGCATCTGAACCTGGACTCGTCTGCGCCAGCGACACGAAAGCTGGCGCAGTTTCCTGGACGTGACGCCCGCCGTATCGATCGGGGGATGGAATACCCGTGGCTCGTCCCCGGCACAGGCGCGGAGCGTTTCGCACGTCCTCGGCGCCCAGGCCCAAAAGCAAAAGCGCCGGAAGATCCGACGCTTGCATGCTTCTCATCGCTTGAGATTGTTTGGAGCGGGCGAAGGGATTCGAACCCTCGACCCCAACCTTGGCAAGCGATTTATCATTTAATTCCAATATCTTACACACGTACGAAATCGGCGCTTTCGGCGGATCAGATCCATCTCCGTTCAAAATGAACTGGAGCGCCAAGTCTGTAGGCGCTCGCCAATCTCGGATGTGCACGAACCGCTAAACCTGCAACTGCCGTGTAACCCTACTGATTTCGTCTCAACAATCACCGAAATTGCAGCGGATTACAGCGCGTTTTCGTTTTTGAGGGTAGAAACACTCATACAAGGACAATGCACCGTGCAAAACCAGCAAGACGACAAACTAATAACGCTAAAGGAAGCGTCCGAAGCGCTAGGGCTTCCCATCTTCAAATTCTATCGCGCTGCCAAAGCAGGCCAGATCCCTACATACAGGCTCTTCAACTCTCGAAAATATGTCAAACTTCGCGAGATCATCGAAATCATTGAAAAGAGTAAAACATCAGTAGGCGCTTGAGCGTACTAACCGTCAGATTCGGCAGGAACAGACGTAAGGCAAGGCTAGCAGAACTGGGTGGCCGCCGCCTATTGTCCTTGGGTGCTTAGGCTACGCCTTCAGCGCCGCACGCCAGGCTTTCATAGCAGGCGGCACCTGGCACCGAGGGGTGTCGCTGGTCGTCGTCCTTCGGAAGGGCGGCTTTTTCGTTTCAGGCCGCGTCATCGGGGCGCGTTCCTCCACATAACAATAACATCGGCGCATCTCCGCCATGTTCAACAGCCCGGTTTTCTATCCTGATCTTGTGAATGCCGTAAGGCAAGCGTCGCCCTTGTGCAGAGCGGTCGCTGGGTAGAACTTGATAGCGCGGTCGCATCCATCCTGGACGCGTCCTGAGATCTGACCGGGGTTGAGTCGACTGCAGAAGCGGGAGATGACGCCATGAAATACATGATCAGCTGGTGGGAACGACCACAAGGTTCAGCCATAGAGTATGAGAACGCGCAGAAGCGGATACTTGAAGTTTTTCGCCAGTGGAAGGCGCCTGAAAACTTCAAGATCGAGCTCTTCGTGGTGCGAGTAGGGGATTGGGGAGGTTACATGTTGGCGGACTGCGACGATCCGCTCACCGTCCACAAGTTCTGTTCCATGCTCCCCGCATTCGAATTTCAGGCGAGACCCGTTATTCCGGTCGAGGACGCCGTGCGCGGCGAACTCGAAGTCATTGCTTGGCGCGATGGTCTGGCGAGCGCTTGAAGCGCGCGACCGCGATGGGGGGCGACCTGACATCGGTCAGCGGCGTGTCGCGCGCCGAGTCTCCTTTACGACCGTTGGAGCTGTAACGGCACCTGCCGCTCCGCCGACAACCGCGCCAACTGGTCCACCTACCGCGGCGCCGGTGCCAGCACCGACAGCAGCTCCTCCAACCCGTTGCTCGGTCGTGCTACAGGCAGTCGCGACAATCGCGGCCGTGATTAGCATGGATATCGTCAGGGCATTCATGGGGCATCCTCCCTAGCCCGGCAACGCGCACCGAAGATCGCAGTTCCGCCAATCCTTGACGCGTGGCGCATCTCCGCCGGAACCATTGTTACGATGACGCCACCGGCGCCATGACGGAGTCTGCAATCGGTTGGTGGAGGACCTCAGCCCTTCGCCTTCAGCGCCGCATAGCGATCGATCTCGGCGCGCAGGAACGCCACAGCGGCTTCGCTGCGTTTGAATTTCATACCCTTCTGAGGCTCGTCGAAGACTTCATTGCGCTTGGCCAGGGGTAAGCCGGCGAGAAAACGGATCTCGCATTCGTGCTTCCACTCCTCCGACCAGGCTCTCTTGCGTCGCCTGAACCGCTACTACGAGGCGCACGGAGCTCCGTTGATGTTCCAAACTGCGATTGCTGGAGCGACCTTAAAATAAGGAGCTTTCTGGCCGTGTTCGTCGCGGTTCCCGGTCAGTGAGGGGCGGCGGGACATCAGGCTCACCCACGATGGCGAGTAGTCCTGCCGCCGCTCTCGCGCCTCGCCGTGGCGGGTTTTGAAGGATAACCTTCATAGATTCGATAAAATACTTTCATCATACCAACAAATCATCCCGCTTGTTTTTATGATGATATTGGAGAACAATTGAGATCGTAGGGCAATTTTTGTTCGTCCATCTATCTCTAAAATCTATGCTTTTGGTTTTTGTGCGGCCGGGGGGGGGCAAGCATCATGACCGACGCTATGATCGTGGGATCTCATCCAACAAGGTCGCCTTTTCCAGAAAAGTTTATTTTTGCTTCTCATCATTCCGGAGCATGCAGAATCGTAGCGGCTATAAAATCGTCGATGCGTCGCAGCTACGAAGAGAAAGCACCAACTGCGCCGGAGGTGGCTGTTATTCTGGGAATGAGCCTCAGAAGTCTGCAGCGTATGCTAGCGCTCGCAGGTCTCAAGTACTCGGATCTGCTCGATATGGTGCGGTTCGAGATAGCCGCAGAACTTCTCCAGAGCACAGATGATAAGGTCATCGATATCGCATTCGCGGCTGGATATAGCGACCCGGCTCATTTTGCACGAGCGTTCCGCCGAATGGTTGGAACTACGCCTCGCAACTTCCGCAACCAATCTCGCTGTGCATGAAAGGCGAGCGCTGCTGAGGGAATCGGGGAGGGGGCAGATTCGGCGTCTGATCGGGCGGGGCCACTTTGCGTTTTAGCCCTTCCCCCCGGGCGCAGCGTGAAGATTGCTCGCCTGTCGTTCACCATTTCGGGGCAGGCTCTTGGGGCGCCTTCGATGCGGCGTGGCGCCGAGCTGGCGCCTTTCCCCTCCCATGGCGTGGGTGGCTCGGCGTCTTTCTCCGGAAGGGGGTGGGCCTTTTGGTTTGGCCGGAGGTCCGCGATGGGGTGGGAAGCGGCCGTTGCCGCGAGGGCGAGGGTTCGGCCGTATCGCGCCCATACCCACCGTTCGACCTACGCCGATCGAACTGGTCAAACCGACCAAAGCGGGACCTCGGAGCACACCCGACGGGAAGGCCAGTGTGATTTCAGGGCCGCCACTGCGTCATGTTTCTTGGGAAGCGCAAACAAGGTTCCGCTGGATTGCCCGGGTGTGACGGCGATCCGCGCGGCCCGTATGGCCGTGTTAAGGTCCATCCGTGATCGAGGGAGGATGGCAAGTCATGGAAACCGCACAACTACGATATAATTGGGCTGATGCCGACGTCTACGAGGCTTTCATGGGGCGCTGGAGCGAACATCTGGCAAGCCCATTTCTCGCCCGTGTCAATGTCGCTCCAGGCGGTCGCGTACTCGATGTAGCCTGTGGGACAGGTGTGTTGACGAAAGCACTGGCCGAGGCGGGCGCGCATGTGATCGGTGTTGATGCATCGGAGGGATACCTGGAAGGAGCCCGCCTTCGTCGATCCCACCCCAATATCGCCTATGAACACGGCGATGTCCGGCACATGCGGTTCGACAATAACGTATTCGATGCGGCCGTTTCCACGCTGGCCCTGGACGTAATCCCGGAAATTGAACAGGTAGTTGCCGAGATGAAGCGCGTGACCCGTCCGGGCGGCGTGGTCGCGTCCGCTGTTACCCAGTTCTTTGGTGGCATGCCCGCCTTCGACCTCGTCTATAACACCGGTGCTGTGCTTGAGAGCGACGTCGCCAGGATGAGATCCATGCGGGCGGGGCGCAAGCAATTCTGGCCTAACGGTCAAGCGGCGTTGTGGCGGAAGATCGGCCTCGCCGACGTGACGGAGGTTCCCGTTGTCGTGGATTGCGAGTATCAGTCCTTCGCGGATTATTGGGCTACCTTCACCGACGGCCCGGGCAGCGTCACAGGCATGTTGATGGCACTTTCGGATGACGCCCGCGCTTCGATCGAGCAGCATGTTCGTGCCGGATATCTGGTTGGCTTGCCGGATGGACCCCGATCATTTCCCATGATGGTCCGTGTGGTGCGCGGCTTGGTCCCAGCCTGATCCTGGAGGGCGTGCAATGGGCCTGGCTATGGTCCGGTGGGCCAAACTGCGACGTCTATCGAAACTAGATGAATTCCGCTTTTGCATTCCGGTCGCTCAAGGCAGTCCGACTGCTCTCGGCCAACAGCGGTCGCTCCATGGCGTCCCGCACGAGGTCCGACTTGGGCCGGAAGCAGACGGTTTACCGCGCGCCAAGGAGCACGTGTCGGGGCTCGGCCCTAAACCACTGGCGCGCATATTTCGGGCAGCCCGAAAGCAGCATCATCGTACCATCACGCGACCGCTTGAAACCGCAATTCTGACCGCCTATCTCGACGTGCGCCCGACCTAGGCGCCGCCATCGGCCCTCTAAACTGCGTCCAGAAGTCCCATGGAGGTCAGCTCCAGAGATGCGCCCTCCTTTGAGAAAGCAGAACGCAGCATGGAACGTGCCTTGGCGTGGAACTTCACGCCTTTCGGTCTGCCAGCAACCAAGTTGGTCAACGTCTTTGGGCTGCTGAGCTACGGTGGGAGCCGAAAGCGCGACAATGAAGGCAGCCACGAGCAAGGCAGATCTGTCGAGAGGCATCGTTCACAGCCTTAGGGAAATCGGTCGTATCTGGCGGTAAACATCCAACTTCTGCAACGGGGGTCGAAAGCTGACGTTTCGCTTCTATCCAGCGGCGGGGCAAGACAATAACGTTGGTCCAATGAAAGGCTTGCGGGGCGGCAACTGCCCGGGCTTCCGCCGATGATCGACGGATAAACATCCGAACGCATAGCCGCTGTGCTTCAGATTCACCCATGTCTCACTGAGTTCGGTCCGGCCGATCCAATTTGGTCCGGTCGGGGGGCCTTTGTGAGGCCAAGGTTCCAGTGCCAAGAGAAGATGGGTCCGCGGACGGTCGATCCTGTCCGGCACGCCAAAACCCTGCGCGATGAAGCGAACGAAAGGGTACGGCGCTTCGGAAACTATAGTCCCCATCGTTGGCTGAAATTCCTGAGCGGAAGCTCTGTCCAATGCCTCAAAGGGCGCGATGAGCAGGCACCCCGCCAATACAGGACGGGATAGCCGCATGATAGCGAACCCTAGCTGCAATTGCGAGAACACCGCCCTTACCTCTGAATAGCGACAGTATTGCCGTTAGCGTGCCGATCAATTGCCCATCTGCATGTCAACCACGACGGACCGCCAATATGCCGGACCGCCTTGGGCGTCTGGTGGAGGACATAGACACTATCCATCCCATGATGATGCGACAGGCCAGTGTCCGCAATCGGGTCGAGAGCTGACCTCATCCCTTCGCCTTCAGTGCCGCATAGCGATCAATCTCGGTGCGCAGACGTGGGACCATTGCCTGAAGAAAGACGGCGCGGAAAAACGATATCGCCGCTGGACCGAAGGGCGGCAACGGGTAAAGTCCGCGGCCGGGGCAGACAGATTGGGGCAAAATGATGCGCGGAGCGTGGTTGGCACTCTGCCTTGCGGCGATTCCTTTGAGTGCTCTCAGCGCTGAACCGAGCAAGGGCGAGTTCCTACAGGACTACATCACCTGCGAACACTGGATAAAGCGCGCGGCGTCCGACGAAGACATGCGTGACACGATCGGCCGATGGGTGGTCGATGCGCTGCGCCAGCACTCCCGCTCGAGGTTGTCGCGATATGGGGACGGCGAAATCCTTGCCGTTGTGGAGAGCCATTGCCGGGCGCAGCCAAAACACACCCTGACGGTCGCCACTTTTCTGGCGGGACAGCGGCTGCCGGAATAAGCCCGCTCTATCGCCAAGCCCCCATCAGCCACCGGTACACAGCGACGAACACGAGAGCCGTGAAGGCAGGGGCGATGGTGAAGCGGGTGAGAGGTTTGCCGTCCACTTGAGGGCGCGCGAAATACCTCCTGTGGAAATCTGGGACAGCTTTGACCTTCAGATTGCACGCCCACCGTTGCGCCGCTCGAATAAGCATTTGTCGGGAGACCGCACGATGGGCCATTGGAAGCAAATCGGCCGCGATAATGCCGAGGAGCGTATCCGGAGAGGTTGTCGGCCGCGCTGGCGACAATTTCTGGCCGCTCAAGGACAGACTGCGCTTCATGCAGCCGCGTGGATAGGGGCTATTGCGATGCTTCTGGCCATTCAGAAGTTCGGCTAGGTCGCGCGGGGCGTTCCCGCGACGAGCTGTCCATTGCGGATCGCCTGCGACGGATCGAAATCGCGGCCGATGATTCTCCCAGAGGGCGCGAAAGAGCCGAGCTGGAGCCCCTATGCGGCTTTGCGGTTCAACAATCGGCGATAGTGATCGGCCTGCTGATAATGGCGTTCAGCATCAATCTTGTCGCCTACCGCTTCAAACCCTCGGGCCAGTACGGTGAGGCGGTCGTAACGTGCTTGAAGGTCGCACGCCATCTGCCCTTCGGCTTGATTGCGCCCATCTCGACCTCGCAGCCTGCGATTTGTGAGATTCATGTGTTGCCCTCCTAAGCCCCATTATCTGCGCAGCGATTTTGCGCATTAAGGTTGGGCTTCGCCGGATCGCTGGATGCGGTGGATCAATCCTCGCAACGAGTTAGCATTTTCCCCGACGGAAGCGAGAAGCGGTACTCGTCTTCGTAACGAACCGGCGTGCCGTCCTTGAGCGTGTAGGACGTCGTTGGGAGGCCGGGCCACTCGCTCCAGACAATGACGATATAGTGGTTGCCATACTCATCTTGGCAGCGCTCCCGATAAAGCTCGCGCCGAGGTGGCATCGGCCGGCGCGCGGACGGCCCTGCAGGCTTTCGCAACGCAACCATGGCACACCTCACACAACGCTAATACCAACGATTCAACGGCGGTCGGAGACGGCTGTTCCGATCGTCATTCTGCACTCTTGCGAACCGCTCCTCCGCTCCTAAATCCTTCTCCGCGGTCCACTTCTAGGGGGAAGGAGACATGCCGTTTTCATCGTTGAGCGACCCAGCAGATCTCGCTCGGGCCCATGCCGCACTGGAGGCCGTCTGGAACGAGGTCAAGACGTCCGTTCCCAAATCGGAGCATGAAAGGGAGCGCAAGAGAATCGCCTATCTCGTCGCCGGCTTTGCACCCCTGGCGCTCGATGAGGAGGATCTGAAGCGGAACGTCCTGCTTCATTACAATCAATCGGTGCTCAGCTGAGCCATGCCCGCCGACGATTGCCGGCGGGCTCTTCATCTTGAGGAACTAATCGACCCACCGCCCGTTTGCGACCCGTTCGTGGCGAGGTTGCGTTCATGAATGCGCGTCGCGTTCTCAGGGCCGGGCGGCCGAGCGGGGATACGGTCAAGACCGCAGCGACTTGTCCGCCTGCAGGCTCTTCTTCAGCGCATCGAAGAGATTGACGACATTGGCCGGCCGGCCGTCCTCGCGGCTTGCAGATACGCGCGCGCCCTTGCGACGCTTCTTCGAGGCGATGAGCTTCAGCAGGTGTTCCTGGACCGGATCCTTGACCAACTCCGGCGACCAATCGGCGCTTTTCGCCTTGATGAACTTCTGCGCCAGGTCGAGCAGCTCGGGTTCCGGCTTCACCTCGTCGATCTCGGAGAAGTAGGCTTTCTCGTCGCGGACCTCGTCGCCGTAGCGCAGTGTCCAAAGCACGATGCCGCGGTCGCGCGGCTCCAGCATCACCGCCCGCTCGCGCCGGTAGAGCACCACGCGAGAAATGCCGACCATCTTGGCGGCGGCCATGGCATCGCGGATCACGGAAAACGCCTCGACCCCGACCTCATCGTCTGGAACCAGATAGTGCGGGCTGTCGAGGTAGACCCACGGGATCGAATCCCTTGGCACGAAGGCGTCGACGTCGATGGTGCGAACCGTGTCGAGCCGGACTGCCTCCAACTCCTCCTCTTCGATCACAACGAAGCGGCCGGATTCGGCCTCGTAGCCTTTGGCCTGATCTTCGGGGTCGACGGGCTTGCCGCTCTCAGCATCGACGTAGCGGCTGATGATCCGGTTGCCGGTGTCCCTGTTCAGCGTATGGAAGCGGACCTTCTCGCTTTCGGAGGTCGCTGGCGTCATCGCGACCGGACACGTCACCAGCGACAGCTTGAGATAGCCCTTCCAATAGGTCCGAGCGGGCATGACAACGTAACTCCGCGAACGAAACTCCGGATTCAATGCTGATCGGCCAGAACAGTTCCCGCGTCTGGGAACATGCTGGTCGACGCGGCATTGAATCGGGTGGTGTTGCGTCCGGAGTTTAGTGCCATGGTTGCGGCGCGGGCGAACTGGAAGGGCTATCTGAAATTCGGCGAGATCAGCTGTCCGGTGGCGCTCTATACCGGTGCGAGCACAGCCGAGCGGATCGCGTTCCATACGATCAATCGCGATACCGGCCACCGCGTCCGACGCGAATTCATCGATCCCGTCACCGACGAACCGGTCGACCGCGAACACCAGATCAAGGGCTTCGAGATCGACAAGGACCGCTATGTCGAGGTTGAGCCCGAGGAAATCGCCAAGGCCGTGCCGGAGAGCAACAAAACGCTTGCGGTGGCGGCCTTCGTGCCTTGCAGCGAGATCGACACGATCTATTTCGACAAGCCTTACTACCTGGCTCCGACTGGCACGGTCGGCGATGAGGCGTTTGCGGTGATCCGAGAGGCGCTGCGGGCCAGCAAGGTCGGCGCGCTCGCTCACGCCGTGCTGTTCCGGCGCTATCGCGCGCTGATGATCCGCGCCCAAGGGCTCGGCCTCGTCGCCCATACGCTGAACTTCGACTACGAGGTGCGTTCGGCCGCCGATGCCTTCGATGACATCCCCAAGTTGAAGATCCAGAAGGAGATGCTCGACCTCGCCAAACACATCATCGAAACCAAGCGTGGCGAGTTTGATCCGGCCAAGTTCGACGACCGCTATGAGGCCGCAGTGGCCGAACTGGTGAAGGCGAAGCTCGCCGGCAAGCCCATCAAGGTGGCGAAGAAATCCAAGGCGCCGAAGGTTGTCGATCTCATGGAAGCCCTGCGCGCCAGCGTGAAGCAGGGCGCCAAGCCACCAACACCGAAGCGGCGTGCGGCCAAGAAGGCGACATAGGACTAGGGCTGACCCAACCTGAGGTTCGCTCCACGCAACTTCTGGCTGGTTGACTCATCAGGATGCTTTGTTCTCATAATGTTCCCATATCGAGGATGAGAACAATGTCAGCAGTCGCGCCCCAGAGCCCGTCTGAAGTGGACCTTTTTGCCGTTGCCGATCATGAGATTGATGCAGTTTTGGAGGAAGCCGGCGGCGATGCTCGTGAGGCAATCCGCATGCTGCTGCGTGACTTGGCCGTCATGGCCGCGGATGCAGACGCTGCGGCCTCTCGCGGCTTCCTGCGAGGCCGGTTCTCCGAAGGCTGGCGCCGGCCTCGCACGGTCGATGAGCTGTGAGGCGCAAGGGTGAGCTTTCCAAGGCGGAGATTGATCGGGTGTGGCCCTATCAGGTCGCCGTCGAAATTCCGGACGGTCTTGGCCTTGGGATAGTTCCAGCTACAGGGCCTCTATCATCGCTGTGCTCTCGTGGACATGAAGTCGCTCACGACGGAAAGCACTACCGCGTGTTCTGCTTCTCCGATCCGGACCAGGCGGCACGCTTCAGGGACATCATGGGCGGAATCGAGTTCGACCCCCGCGATCGCGGCCGCGGTGCGCATTGGGGGACATGGTATCGAGGAAGGGGAGCTGCGCGCGATGCCAAGCGTCGTTGATCCTGCCGAAGACCTGTCATTCGACATGGTAGGTTTGAGCGAATCCGTATCAAACAGGTCGCCGTCATGAACGCTGTCACGCCGATCACCTATCTCGATACGCTCAACCCGACGCAGCGACGCGCCGTCGTGCACGGCGTCGGCGTGGTGGCAGCGGCCCCGCTGCTCGTCATCGCGGGTGCCGGATCGGGCAAGACCAACACGCTGGCGCATCGCGTCGCGCATCTCCTGGTCAGCGGCGCCGATCCGCGGCGGATCCTGCTGATGACGTTTTCGCGCCGTGCGGCCTCGGAGATGGCGAAGCGCGTCGAGCGGATCGCGCGCAAGGTTCTCGGCGACGGCGCCGGCGTGCTCAGCGATGCGCTGACATGGGCGGGGACCTTCCACGGCATCGGGGCGCGGCTCCTGCGCGACTGTGCCGATCAGCTCGGGCTCGACCCCGCCTTCACGATCCATGATCGCGAGGACGCGGCCGACCAGATGAACCTCGTCCGGCACGAACTCGGCTTCTCCAAGACTGAGTCGCGCTTCCCGACCAAGGGAACCTGCCTGGCGGTCTACTCGCGCTGCGTGAATGCGGAGCTGCCGATCGAGGAGGTGCTCAGCCAGTCCTATCCCTGGTGCGTCGCCTGGGCGGCCGAGCTGAAGGAACTGTTCGCTGCCTATGTCGAGGCCAAGCAGCAGCAGAACGTGCTCGATTACGACGACCTGCTGCTCTATTGGGCCCAGGCCATGACCGATCCGGACATTGCCGCGGATGTCGGCTCGCGCTTCGACCACGTCATGGTGGACGAGTACCAGGACACCAACCGACTCCAGTCCTCGATCCTGCTGGCGCTCAAGCCCGACGGCCGGGGCCTCACGGTCGTCGGCGACGACGCCCAGTCGATCTATTCGTTCCGGGCGGCGACCGTCCGCAACATCCTCGACTTCCCGGCCGCCTTCTCGCCGCCAGCAGAGGTGATCACACTCGACCAGAACTATCGCTCGACCAGCGCCATCCTCTCGGCTGCCAACGCCGTGATCGACCTGGCGGCCGAGCGCTTCACCAAGAACCTCTGGACCGATCGCGCAGCCGGATCACCGCCACAACTCGTCCATGTTCGCGATGAAGCCGATCAGGCGCGCTTTATCGCCGAGAAGGTTCTTGAGAACCGCGAGGGCGGCTCGACCTTGAAGCAGCAGGCCGTGCTGTTCCGGGCCTCACATCACAGCGGTCCGCTCGAAATCGAGCTCACCCGCCGCAACATCCCATTCGTGAAGTTCGGCGGACTCAAATTCCTCGACAGCGCCCATATCAAGGATCTACTGGCGCTGCTGCGCTTCGTCGAAAACCCGCGCGATCGCGTCGCCGGGTTCCGGGTGTTGCAGCTCCTGCCGGGGGTGGGGCCGACCTCGGCACAACGCGTCCTGGATCATATCGGGCAAGCGGCCGCTCCGATCGAAGCACTGGAAGACGCTCCGGCCCCGCAGCGCGCCGGCCAGGACTGGCCGGAGTTCCTCGCCGCGGTCGGCGAACTCCGTTCCGGTAGGGCAGGCTGGCCCGGCGAGATCGAGCGCGCCCGTCGCTGGTACGAGCCGCATCTCGAGCGGATCCATGAAGATGCCTCAACCCGGCAGACCGATCTGGTGCAGCTTGAGCAGATCGCCAGCGGCTACCCGTCGCGAGAGCGCTTCCTGACGGAACTCACGCTCGATCCGCCGGACGCAACCAGCGATCAGGCCGGGGTTCCACATCTCGACGAGGACTATCTGATCCTTTCGACGATCCACTCGGCGAAAGGGCAGGAGTGGAAGTCGGTCTTCGTCATGAACGTCGTCGACGGCTGCATTCCGATCGATCTCGGCGCGGGTGCCAAAGACGAGATCGAGGAGGAGCGACGCCTGCTCTATGTCGCGATGACGCGCGCCAAGGACGATCTGCATCTCGTCGTGCCGCAGCGCTTCTTCACCCACGGCCAATCCGCGACCGGTGATCGCCACGTCTACGCGAACCGCACGCGTTTCATTCCGAATGGCCTGCTTGGGCAGTTCGAGCGGGTCGCTTGGCCGCTCTCTTCAGCCGGAGAAGGCGGGCGTATGTCTTCCGGAGGTCCGAAGGTCGATGTCAGAGCTAAGATGCGTGGCATGTGGCGGTGAATCCGTCGAACGAATTCACCAAGCTGCAGGACTTTCCTTGGGTTCTACCGCGGCTCCGCGGCCACTTCTGCCAACGCGAGCACGGCGCCCGCAGGCAGATTTGGAACGCCGCCAAGGGTTCCCTGCTTTTCATAAGAGGCCCTGTCGGGCCATTCATTCAGTGACCGGATAAATTGAACGCGGGGTGCTGACTGCGCGACCCCACCGCGTTTGGTCTACGTTCTCACATTCCGCAGGATGTTCTTACCAGGAGTGTGAACGGATCAATCTGGAATTCCCCTTCAAGTGAAAGCCCGAATAATCTCAACCACTTCTCTTGTAACTCAAAAGCCTTTGCCTCGTGTGCTGCGTCACATTCAAATTTTGTCTGATGCATCTCCTGAAAATGATGAACCAGTTCATGAACAAGAACTGACAAATCTGCCGCTGTTGCTCCGGTCCATGCGTCTGTAAGATAGATAATTTTCTCACGAGAATCGTATATTGAGATGATACTTGGTCGGCCTTGTTGTTGTATTATTTCGGACGCGTACTGTTTCAACCGAGACGCAGCAATTTGGCCAGCCGGCTCAAACACAAGCCTCGGCAAGGAAGCGGGCACCGGCTGCTCCAGTTTCGCACCGACCCAGATCGCAATGGCCTCCAGCAGCCGTCCTCCCGGTTCAATTTGCTTCTGGCCGATGACTATTTCGAAACCTGAGCCGAGACGTATGCGTTCTATTGTCTCATCACGGGCCTGAACTTCAGAGATCGAAGACGCCGCGAGTAACGCGACAACCATAACCAAACGCCATCCGATGGTTTTCATGGCATTCGTCCGCTGTTAATGCGGGAAATTGCGATACTGATCGTCGGCACCGACGTGCGCGCTTGTCGAGACGCAGCGTATTCCGTAACGCAGCATATCTGGAGCCCCTGCGGCAGGCGACTTGGCTGAAGCCGCTTTCCGGTGTCGAACAGGCAGGATTCGACGCGCTCTTTTGTAACGGCATCGATATCTTGGCTCGCAAGAGCGAGGGCGGTCGGTCCTCGGCGCGCTTTCGCGCAACATTTGCTTGTGCTGCGACTATCGATCGCCAACACTACCAGGGAGCGCTTGAAAAAGGACCTGCGATATGGCTGACCCAAGCCTTACCTCAGAGCGCATACAAGCCGACTTCGAGCGTGATGGCGCCTTCCGCACCATCGCCCAATATGTCGAGCGAAAGCTCATCTCGACCGACGAAGCAACTCAGTGGAAATCGCGGCTGTTCGCGCTCTTCCAGGACAAGATCGAGGAAGCGCGGCGCGAGGTCAGGCACCTGGACGCGAGCCTAGCGCGACTGGCCGATATTGCTCGTAACGGCGCTCGCAACCGCCGCTTTCAGAGCCCTGATCCTGACGTGCTTAGGTTGGCCCATGAGCTGACGACGTTCGACAGCTGGATCATCAGCTTGTACGAGACTGACCTCACAATGGTTAGCTATGGCGCACCGGAGCGCGCCCGCGCCAAGCCAGCCGAGATGCAGAAGGCGATGGACGAGCTCTACAAGAAGCGCAGCGCCGCCAAGAACTGGGGCCTCAAGGCGCCAGAGTTGTTCAAGCTTGGTTGATCGGCGGCGCCGAAGCGCAGTGGCTGGGCCTTCGTATTCTACGTTGGTCCCGGCCGCGACAGAGTTGCGTTGAAAGCTGACGTCATTCGTGCTCGCTTTTACTTCAGTGCTCTGCGCACGATCTGCTCGAAGGCCAGCTTCGCCGAGCCGGATTTCTCGATGTCCATTCGACTGGCCTCCGCGTAGTCGAGCGCGAGTGTCAGCGGCACGGTGTGTTGCGCACGTCCGGTCAGGGCCTCGCCGGCTTCGAGCATTGCGGTGGCGAAAGTCGCCGGCATCGGGACGGGCTTCACCGCGTTGTCGAGAGGCGCTTCGCAGAGCTTCGGTGGCGAGGTCACGAGATACTGCCGGCATGTGAATGGCCGCTCGGCATAGATGCTGCACGCATCGTCGGCGAGGAATGGACAGGTGAGCCTGAGCGCCATGTAGCGTCGCGCGATGATGCGCGCCTCGTCGCGCGTCATGGCCGGATCGCGCTGCATGTAGGCCTCATAAAGCCCTGCCTCGCGCAGCCGCGTGACGTTGGCGGTAAACGCCGCTCGCACTCTTGCCCCGCTTGGTTCGGGCAGCCGTTCGACGAGGCGCGCCAGCGCATAGGCTTCTGGCGGCGTCACCGGCACCGGCTGGGCCCGGCAGCAGGCCGAGCAGCCCTTGGCGCAGGATACGCGCTCCCCTCCCGCCTCGACGTGAGCGATCGTCGCGTCGATCACGCGGTCGTCCATCTCGCGCAATGCGGGGAGCAGCTCATCGAGCCGCGCCGTCCGGTCCGGAAGGCGCACGTCGATATGCACAGGTCGATCATGGACGCGAAGTGCAAGCGTCACACGCGCAGTGCCTTCGGGATGTCCGCCCATTTTGCCACTCCGGATCGCTGCGAAGTGAGTATGGCATGGATCCGGTCTTGGCAGGCAAACCGCCGCGTCCGGCGCTCGTCTTGTGTAATTGCCCCGCTGCCGAATACCTTGCCCTTGGGGTGGAGGATGTCATGGCAGATGTCGTGCGACTTGGCTCAAGCTCAGGCGTTCCGTGCGTCCCTTTGCACCGGGCTGACGATCTGGTCGAACGCATCGTCGCGCTAATAGCCGAAGCGGACGCACGAGGTTTCGGGACGCTGGCTTACTTCCTCGAAACGGCCCGGATCGAGGCTCAGATTCAGACCGATCGAATTGCCGAAGAGAGCGAAACCGGCAAGCGCAAGCCCGAACAGCTCTGGCGCCCGATCGAGGAGCGGGATTGATGGCCGAGCCGACCGTACTGCCGGAAGTCGATCTCGACGTCGTGGACGTGCGCCGGGTCGCGATCACCACGAACTTGCAGGGCGAAACCATGATCAGTCTCGAGATTGCCGGCGGCCAAATCATGAACCTAATCTTCGCACCGGCAATGCTAGCCAAACTTGAAGCCATGCTCGCAAAAGCGAACGAAGCGCAGGCTCAGATTTCCCCGATCCAATAGAGGCAGCAGCGATGTGCGGTCGGTTCAGCCAAGCGTACACATGGGAAGAGATCGTCGCTTTCAGCCAGCCTCTCACGGTGCCAGCCAGCCGACCGAACCTGCAGGCTCGCTACAACATCGCGCCGACCACCGAGGTCGATATTATCGTGAAGACGGAGGCCGGGCGCGAGCTCCGCAAGGCGCGATGGGGCCTCATTCCGGGGTGGTGGAAGAAGAAGGCAAATGAGGTCGGATCGACCTTCAATGCGCGCTCCGATCGCGTCAGCGATAGCGCGATGTTCAAGTCTTCCTTCATCAAGCGCCGGTGCATCATCCCCGCCAGCGCGTTCTATGAGTGGACAGGGCCGAAGGGCGAGAAAATCCCCCACCGGATAAGCGCCGCCGACGGCGGCCTGTTGGCCTTCGCCGGGCTGTGGGATCGCTGGACGGACCCGCCGACCGGCGAGGAGATCACCTCCTGCACCATCATCACGCGCGACGCTGACCGATGGATGTCAGCGATCCATGACCGCATGCCAGCGATGCTGCATCCGAAGGATTTTGATGCCTGGCTCAACGGAACCGGCGGCAAGGAATTGCTGGACCGGCCGCCGCCTGAATTGCGGGAATGGATCGTCTCGACGCGGGTCAACAGCAGCCGGGCACCCGACGATGATCCAACGCTGGCTGCCCCGGTCGAACCGGAGGCAGAGAAGCCGCAGCAACCGACACAAGGCGATCTTTTTTGAAGCCGGCGTCAGAGTGTCGTGGCGGAAGCCTAGCTCTGCCGACTATCCTCGATTGTGACCGCACGCTTGAGCGCGCGCGCTTCGGCCTCTTGCTCTTCTGAGCGTCCTCCAGCCTCCAGGCCCTCAGCCCCGGTCGAGCGCGAGCGCATAGTCCTTCTGCGATTCGATCTCGAATTCGGGGCCGGCTCGCTCGGCCTATCGTCTTGGGGACGGCTTAACTGGCTTGAAGCTGGTGAACGCTCGTGAAAAGCATGTAACCGCGGAGCTTCTTCGGCGCTCCGGTCATTTCCTGCGGTGGCATCGGGAGAATTGCTTCAAACAGTAGAGATCAGCGGGAGTGAGCCTGAGAAGGCCTATTCGGCCACGCATCGTACTTGTAACCCGCAGGTAACCACGGGTTTTCCGAGCGCTTCGGAAACCGCACCGAATCATCCGAGCCCAAAAAGCAAAAAGCGCCGGAAAATCCGACGCTTGCGTGCCTCTCAAGTCTTGAGATTGTCTGGAGCGGGCGAAGGGATTCGAACCCTCGACCCCAACCTTGGCAAGGTTGTGCTCTACCCCTGAGCTACACCCGCATCCGAGACAGTCGCGCCGTGGTGGCGGCGCGGCCGGGTTATTGCCCCAAAGCGCGGCGGAGTGCAAGCGCCTTGTCGAAACTTTTTTGCCGGCCGTTGATAACCCGTCCTCCGCCACGACACCTTGCCGTCTGCACGACGTGAGGTTAGGCATCGCGGATGGCACGCTTTCTCCGACGGAAGTGGCGGAAACGCGCCATGCCAGACCGATTCCGACGCTAGCGATCACCGGCCTCTCCACGATGAACATGCCCGTCACGCCCGAGCAGCTCTGCGAACATCTCTCCGAGCGCGGCATTGCCTTCCATCGGATCGACCATCCCGCGGTCTTCACCGTCGCCGAATCGACTGTTCATCGCGAGCCGCTGCAGGGGTTGCACACCAAGAACCTCTTCCTGAAGGACAAGAAGGGGCGGCTGTTCCTCGTCTCGGCCGAGGCGGATGCCCGGATCGACCTGAAGCGCCTGCATGAACGGATCGGCGCCAGCGGCCGGCTCTCCTTCGGCTCGGCCGAGTTGCTGCTGGAGAAGCTCGGCGTCACGCCGGGCTCGGTCACCGCCTTCGCCGTGATCAACGACCGCGCCGGCGACGTCACCATGGTGCTCGACGCCAATCTGGTGACGGGCGAGGACGTCAACTTCCACCCGCTGATCAATACGGCGACGCTCAGGGTCGGCCGCGACGATTTCCTCGCCTTCCTCCGGCAGACCGGCCATGAGCCGCTGATCGTCGATTTGCCCGTCCCGCCCGATGGACAGAACGGCTAAAGCCCCCCATCTATGGGGCGACTGCGCAGGCGGCCGCATCGGCACGCCAGCGCCTCTACGAAGCATCACGAAGGGCGACCCATGCTGGTCAATGGCGAGGCGGCCGAGCAACCCGGCCTGATCAAGGACACCACGACGCAGGGCTTCCGCCAGGACGTCATTGCTGAATCGATGAAGCAGCCGGTGCTGATCGATTTCTGGGCGCCCTGGTGCGGCCCCTGCAAGCAGCTCACCCCCATCATCGAGAAGGTGGTTAAGGCCGCCGGCGGCAAGGTCAAGCTCGTCAAGATGAACATCGACGAGCATCCACAGATCCCCGGCCAGCTCGGCATCCAGTCGATTCCCGCCGTCATCGCCTTCAAGCAGGGCCAGCCGATCGACGGCTTCATGGGCGCCCAGCCGGAAAGCCAGGTGAAGGCCTTTATCGAGCGTCTGGTCGGCCCGATGGGCCCCGGCGCGACGGAGGAACTGATTACGGCCGCGCAAGCCGCCGCCGAGGCCGGCGACCCGGCCGGTGCAAGCGAGCTCTATGCCCGCGTGCTCCAGGCCGAGCCCGACAACCTCGGCGCCATCGCGGGGCTGGCGCGGCTGCACCTCGACACCGGCGATATCGAAGGCGCCAAGGGCATCCTCGCCATGACGCCGCAGGATAAGGCCGGCGACCCGGCCATCACGGCCTTGCGCGCCGCGATCGAGCTCGCCGCGCAGGCTGCCTCGCTCGGCGACACGGCGGAGCTCGAGGCAAAGGTCACAGCTAACCCCAAGGATCATCAGGCTCGTTTCGACCTGGCGTTGGCGCTCAACGCCCGCGACAGACGCGACGAGGCGGTTGACCATCTGATCGCCATCATCAGGGCCGACAGAAAGTGGAACGACGACGGTGCGCGCAAGCAGCTGCTCCAGTTCTTCGAGGCCTGGGGCCCGATGGACGATGCAAGCATTGCCGGCCGCCGCAAGCTGTCGACCCTGTTGTTCTCCTGACCGCCGAGAGGACGGAACCGCGCATGGGCATGAACGCCGTCTATGAGGGGGCCGGGGATTGCCCTGAGGTGATCCCGCTCTTCCCCTTGAGCGGCGCGCTGCTCCTGCCGCGCGGCCAGATGCCGCTCAATATCTTCGAGCCGCGCTATCTCGCCATGATCGACGATGCGCTGAAAGGAGAGCGCGTCATCGGGATGATCCAGCCCGAACCCGAGGTTGGCCGCCAGCCGGAGATCCCTCCGTTGCTCAAGGTCGGCTGCCTGGGCCGGATCACCCAGCTCGCCGAGACCGGCGACGGGCGCTACATCATCACCCTGACCGGGATCAGCCGGTTCCGGCTGCTCGACGAATTGTCGGTCACCACGGCCTATCGGCAGGCGCGGGTCGACTACCAGCCCTTCGCCGCCGATTTCGTCGCCCGTACCGGCGAGGAGGAGGTCGACCGCAAGGGCCTGCTCAAGGCGCTGCGCGACTTCGCCAAGGCGAACGACCTCAAGATCGACTGGAAGGGCGTCAATGAGGCGCCGAACGAGGCCCTGGTCAACGCACTCTCGATGATGTGCCCGTTCGGGCCGCGCGAGAAGCAGGCCCTGCTCGAGGCGCGGACGCTGAAGGACCGGGCCGAGGTGCTGGTCGCGATCACCGAGATCGAGCTGGCCCGCGGCGGCAGTGATCCGGACACGACCCTGCAGTGACCGTCGCCACGCCGCCTGTCGAAGCCCCGCCGAAAGTCTGGCCGCCGCGCCGCGCGGTCACAGCCTGGCTGTTCTTCGACTGGGCGGCACAGCCCTTCTTCACGCTGATCACCACCTTCGTCTTCGCCCCGTTCTTCGCCTCGGCGCTGGCGAAGGATGCAGCCGAAGGCCAGGCGCTCTGGGGCTATGCCACCGGCTTCGCCGGCTTCTGCATCGCCCTGCTCTCGCCGCTGCTCGGCGGCATCGCCGACCGGACGGGACCGCGCAAGCCCTGGATCGCAGCCTTCGGCTCCTTGCTCGTCATGGGTTCGGCCATGCTCTGGTTCGCAGTGCCGGGCTCAGCCCTAGCGGTGCCGATCGCGCTTGCCGGTTTCGTCGTCGCGACGGTCGGCGCCGAGTTCGCCACCACCTTCAACAACGCGATGATGACGCGGCTGGTGCCGCCGGAGCGGCTCGGCTGGCTCTCCGGCACGGGCTGGGCGATCGGCTATCTCGGCGGACTGTTGTCGCTCGCGATCACGCTCGGCCTGCTCGCGGCCGATCCCCAGACCGGCAAGACGCTGGCAGGCATCGCGCCGATCCTCGGGCTCGATGCCGCGGCTCGCGAGGGCGACCGCTTCTCCGGCCCGCTGACGGCACTTTGGTTCGTCGTCTTCGTCACGCCGATGTTCCTGTTCACGCCGGATTCGAGCAAGACGGGCTTAAGCCTCGCTGAGGCGGCCAGCGGTGGCGTCGGGCGGCTGAAGGCCACGCTGGCCGAGCTGCCGAAACTGCCCTCGCTCGGCCGCTTCCTGCTCGCCAACATGATCTACCAGGATGCGCTGGTCGCGCTCTTCGCCTTCGGCGGCATCTATGCGGCCGGCGTCTTCGGTTGGCAGACCATCGAGCTCGGCATCTTCGGCATCCTGCTCACCGTCACCGGCACGCTCGGCGCCTGGCTCGGCGGCAAGCTCGACGATGCCATCGGCGGCAAGCCGGTGGTGCTCGGTTCGATCGCCTGTCTGCTCTTTGCCTGCCTCGGCATCCTCTCGTTGAGCGCCGACCATATCCTGTTCGTGATCCCGGCCGCCCCGCCCGCGCCAGGCGGCGGGCTCTACGCATCGCTGCCCGAGCGGGTCTATCTGGGCTTGGGCCTGCTGATCGGCCTCGTCGCCGGCCCCTTGCAGGCCGCCTCCCGCAGCCTGATGGCGCGGCTCGCGCCGCCCGGCCGCATCGGCGAGTTCTTCGGGCTTTTCGCCCTGTCGGGCAAAGTCACGTCCTTCATGGGCCCAACGCTGGTCGCGCTGGCGACGACGATCTTCGCCAGCCAGCGGGCCGGGCTGGCCGTGCTGATCGTCTTCTTCCTGACAGGCGCGGCGTTGCTAGCGGGCGTGAAGGTTCGCCGGGCATAGCGTGTCATCCCGCGCGCGCCGCAGCACGTAAGTGCTGCTGCGCAGATGCGGGATCGCATGACGAGAAGGTGCCTCTATCTGATGACGGTCCCGTGTCTGCGCCGCGGCATTGCATGCCGCAGCGCGCACGGGATGACACCCTTCAGCGAACCAGGATGTTCCTGAACTGCCAGGGATCGCTTGTGTCGATATCCTCCGGGAACAGCCCCGGACGGCCATCGAGCGGCGTCCAGTCGGTGTAGTAGCCATTCACCGGGCCGAGATAGGGCCGCTGGATCTCGAGGCAGCGATTGACGTCCATCTCCTCGACTTCGACGATGCCGGCACGCGGGTTTTCCAGCGCCCAGACCATGCCGGCGAGGACCGCCGAGGTCACCTGCAGACCCGTCGCGCTCTGATAGGGCGCGAGCTGGCGGGCTTCCTCGATCGAGAGCTGCGAACCAAACCAGTAAGCGCCCTTCTCATGGCCGTAGAGCAGCACGCCAAGCTCGTCGACGCCATCGACGATCTCGCTCTCCTCTAGGATGTGGTGCTCCTCTTGCGGCCGGCCGGCATTGCCGAACATCTCGTGCAGCGAGAGCACAGCATCGTTCGGTGGGTGATAGGCGTAGTGGCAAGTCGGCCGATAGACGGCCCGGCCAGCCTCGTCGCGCACGCTGAAGTAGTCGGCGATCGAGATCGACTCGTTATGCGTCACCAGGAAGCCGTATTGCGGGCCCGGCGTCGGGCACCAGCTGCGCACCTTGGTCTCGGCGCCGGCCTGCATCAGGTAGATCGCGGCCTGCGAGCCGGTCTCATGGGTGTGGGCGTTCTCCGGCATCCACTTCTCATGGGTACCCCAGCCGAGCTCGGCCGGCTGCACGCCCTCGGCGATGAAGCCCTCGACCGACCAGGTGTTGACGAAGACGCCCGGCGGCTTCGGGTTGCGCGAGCGCTGCGTGTCGCGCTCGGCGATGTGGATGCCCTTGATGCCGACGCGCTGCATCAGCGCCGCCCATTCCTCGCGGGTGGTCGGCTGCGTCGCGTTGAGGCGCATGTCGGCGGCAAGGTTCGTCAGCGCCCGCTTCACCAGCCAGGAGGCCATGCCGGGGTTGGCGCCGCAGCAGGAAACGGCGGTCGGCGAGCCAGGCTGACGGGCGCGCTTGGCGGCCAGCGTCATCTCGCGCAGCGCGTAGTTCGAGCGCTCGCCCGGACCCTTGCTGTCGTCGAAATAGAAGCCGAGCCAGGGCTCGTTGACCGTGTCGATGTAGAGTGCGCCGAGGCTGGAGGCGAATTCCATCAGGTCGCGCGAGCCGGTGTCGCAGGACAGGTTCACGCAGAAACCCTGCCCGCCGCCAGCAGTCAGGAGCGGCTCCAGGATTTCCTTGTAGTTAGCCGGCGTCAGCGCTTCCTGGATGAAGCGGATGCCGCGCTCGTCGAGCAGGTGGCGGTTGGAATCATCGGGAGCAATGACGACGAAGCGGCTCTTGTCGAACTTGAAGTGCCGTTCGAGCAGCGGCAGCGTACCGCGGCCGATCGAGCCGAAGCCGATCATCACGATCGGGCCGGTGATCTCGCCGTAGACGGGCCAATTCGTCATTCTTCCAAACTCCTGGGTTCCGGGGACAAAAACGGGTCGAAAAACTCGTATGGGCGCAAAATCGCGCCGTCAATCGCGGCAGCGCCTTCCACGCGGTCCATGCATGGAAAGCGCCGGGCGATGACGGCGCGATGACGGGGTGAGTGGATCAGGCGGCCTGCGCGAACTCCTGCGCCTCAGCCGCGGTCTCAGCCGGTGCGCCGGTGGCGACCAGCACGCCGCAGGCACCGTCGAGCGCACCATCGCGCAGCTCGATGGCGAGGAAGCGCTCGCGCTCGACCGGGCCGGGCATGGCGAGGCCCCGCGTCAGAGCCGGATCGAAGCCGAAGCGCGCGTAGTAGGGCGCGTCACCCACGAGGATGACCGCGCCATGCCCGCGGCAGGCCGCGCGCCAGAGCGCCTCGCGCATCATCGCCTTGCCGAGCCCCTCGCCCTGCAATTCGGGCTTGACCGCGAGCGGGCCGAGCAGCAGCGCGCGCACGCCATTGGCCTCCACATGCCAGAGGCGCACGGTCGCCAGCAGCTCGCCGTCGCGCTCGGCGCTCAGCGCCAGCCCTTCGGCCGGCAGCCGGCCCTCGCGCAGGCGCTCGCTGGACTTGGCGGTGCGGCGCTCGCCCAGGCAACGGTCGAGCAGCGCCTCGCGGGCGGGAATGTCGGCGGCGATCTCGTCGCGGATCGTGATCATGACGTACCTCCTGCCGGAGCGCCTGCCTCGACGCGCTTTCCGTCGACCGGAACGGCCGGCGATCAGAATTCGCGCAAGAAACTGGCAGACCTTCCCGGCGCCGCGAGGACGCGGCCACAAGCGGATGGATTGTGTGGAAGGGGGTCCGGCGGGAGCCACGCCCGCGCGCTCCATTCTTGGAGACGCGGACGCTCCGCCCGGATTTCGCCGGGCAGCCTGCCGCAGGACAGGGCGCTTCGCCGGACCCGATGGGTTTAGGAAGGAGCTCTCGCTCCTTCCAGCGTCAGATGACGTACTGCTTCAGCGGCGGGAAGCCGTTGAAGGCGACGGCCGAATAGGTCGTCGTATAGGCGCCCGTGCCCTCGATCAGCACCTTGTCGCCGATCTCCAGCGAGAAGGGCAGCATGTAAGGGGTCCTCTCGTACATGACGTCGACCGAGTCGCAGGTCGGGCCGGCGAGCACGCAGGGCACCGTCGCATCGCCGTCGCGGGTGGTGCGGATCGGATAGCGGATCGCCTCGTCCATGGTCTCGGCGAGACCGTTGAACTTGCCGATGTCGAGATAGACCCAGCGCACCTCGTCGCTCTCGGCCTTCTTCGAGATCAGCACGACCTCGGCCTCGATCAGGCCGGCTTCGCCGACCATGCCGCGGCCCGGCTCGATGATCGTCTCGGGCAGCTGGTTGCCGAAATGCTTCGACAGCGCCCGGAAGATCGCGTCGCCATAGGACGGCACGCCCGGAATCGGCTTCAGGTAGCGCGCCGGGAAGCCGCCGCCGAGGTTGACCATCGACAGCGAGATGCCGCGAGTGGCGCACTCCTTGAAGATCGCCGAGGCCGAGGCCAGGGCGGAATCCCAGGCGTTCACGTTGGCCTGCTGCGAGCCGACGTGGAACGAGATGCCATAGGCCAGCAGGCCCAGGCGATGGCCGTGCTCGAGCACATCCGCCGCCATCTCCGGCACGCAGCCGAACTTGCGCGAGAGCGGCCAGTCGGCACCGGCGCCGTCGCAGAGGATGCGGCAGAAGATGCGCGCGTCCTTCGTGCCGGTCTTCTCGGCGGAACGGGCGACCTTCTCGACCTCAGCCGTGCAGTCGACGGCAAAGAGGCGCACGCCGAGCTCCATGGCGCGCACGACGTCGCGCTCCTTCTTGATGGTATTGCCGAAGGAGATGCGATCGGCGGTGGCGCCAGCCGCGAGCGCGAGCTCGATCTCGACGACCGAGGCGCAATCGAAGCAGGAGCCGAGCTTGGCCAGCAGGGCAAGCACCTCCGGCGCCGGATTCGCCTTCACCGCGTAGAAGACGCGGGTATCGGGCAGCGCGCGGGCGAAGGCGTGATAGTTCTCGCGAACGACATCGGTGTCGATGACGACACAGGGCCCGTCCTCACGTCGGGTGCGAAGAAACTCACGGATGCGGTCGGTCATGAGACGCGACTCCCCTACGACGCAAGCGGCGTCGATGCGATGTATCGCCGGAAGATTCGTCGCGGTCGCGAGGCGCTTTGGAGACGCCTGCTACAGCGGACGAGCCGTCCGGACCCGAAACACCGTTCGATTGGGGAAGACCCCGCACGGCCGGCAATGAAGGACAAGCCTCTTCGGTGTTGACCTGTGGAAAGCCAACGAGACCAAAAAAGCCCGCTCCGTCGTTGCTTTAAGCTGCGTCCCCCGTGGAGATTCGGGGTTCGCCGGTTTTGCCTCCGGCTGCCGGTCTGTGTCGGGGAGCAATCTCCTTGCGGAGACTGGGAAGCGTGATTTGAGGGATGTCCATCCCCTCCATCCGTCTTCCGACCCCTGGCGGCTGTCCGGCCTCTTGTCCGGATGCCCACCGACCGGCACGCGGCCACAGGCACGTGCGAATTGGGTGAGGCCGATATACGGACCGCGACTCCGGACCACAAGTGTTTTGTGAGCCCGGAGCCGCATTTTTTTGCAGAGCCGACCCGTGTTCTTTCGGGAACGGGTTAACGGCGGAAAGTGCTGCGCCGGCTATGGGTTAGCCGCGCTTCTCGCAGAAGCGGATGCGGTTGCCGAAGGGATCGGGCACCTGCAGGGTGCGTCCGCCCGGTCCGTCCTCCTCGATGCCCGGCCGCGAATAGGAATAGCGCTTGCCGATCAGTTCGGCGTGGAGGGCATCGATGCCTTCCATCCAGACGAAGACGGTCGAGCCGGGACTCGCATCGCCGTGATGCTCGGAGAGATGGAGCTTAAGCCCGGAGCGCGACACCTGCATATAGAGCGGCATGTTCAGCGCGAAGCGATGGTCCCAGTCCATCGTGAAGCCAAGGAAGTCGAGATAGAACTCCTTCGCCTTGGCCTCGTCGAAAATCCGCAGGATCGGAATCCCCATCTGCAGGCGCACGGCTTCATCATTTGCCGCAGCCGGCATATCGGAAGCCGCTTCGCCGATCTTCGCCGCCAGCACATTCCAGTCGTCATAGCCGAACTGGCGCGCCACGATTTCCAGGGTTTCGGAGTGGGAGAGCAGCACCTGCCTGGCGGTCATGGTCTCGCGCAGGCTCTTCGCCATCAGCTTCGCATCGCGGAAGCTACGCATCGTGGTGATCCTTCTCGCTGCAGACGGTGGGATCGGGGCTCGCCTTGCCGATATCCGTCCACGAGTCGATCGGGATCAGGACAGGGACTTCATCTGGATGCGTTCACCTTGCCTTTGGGGCGCGAGCGGCTGGCCGCATCCGGCCGGCCGCGAAGGTTGCGATATCTTCATCTCCTGTCAATGACGGATGCCCTAGACCGGCCCTATTTGATGGCCTTAAGTCTCAACTGCCGCCTCATTTCGCGAAGCCGACGCGACGGGAACACGGACCACGCATGACCACGACAGACCGCCGCCGGGTTCTGGGCGGACTCTCCGCCGCGCTCTGCCTCTCGGCAGCGCCTTCCGTCCTTCTGGCGCAGCAGCCGCGGCCACAGACCCCGCCGCAAGGCCAGCCGCAGACGCCGCCTCAGAACGCGGCGCCGCAGCCGCGCTTCAGCTTCGAGGACGTGCAGCGCCGGGCGCGCGAGATCGCCGCCGTCGCCTATGAGCCGAGCGCGAGCCTGCCCGAGGCGCTGGCGAAGCTCGACTACGATTCCTGGCGTGACATCCGCTTCCGCCCCGAGCGGGCGCTGCTGGCGCAGAACGGCTCGCCCTTCCGCATGCAGATGTTCCATCCGGGCTTCCTGTTCACCCGGCCGGTCACAGTGAACGTCGTCCGCGACGGCGTGCCGACCCCTGTGCCCTATGCCGCCAACCTGTTTGATTACGGCAAGGTCAAATTCGACAAGCCGCTGCCGGTCAATCTCGGCTTCGCCGGCTTCCGGCTGCACTTTCCTCTCAACGACCCCCGCGTCTTCGACGAGCTGATCTCCTTCATCGGCGCGAGCTATTTCCGCGTGCTCGGCCGCGGCCAGCGCTACGGCCTCTCGGCGCGCGGGCTCTCGATCGGGGCTGGTACCGCGAGCGAGGAATTCCCTGTCTTCCGCGAATTCTGGATCGAGCAGCCCGCGGCCGATGCCGAGCGCGTCATTATCCACACGCTGCTCGACTCTCCCTCGGTGACCGGCGCCTTCCGCTTCACCCTCTATCCCGACCACGACACGGTGGTCGATGTCGCGGCGACGCTCTATCCGCGGGTCCCCATCGAGAAGCTCGGGCTCGCGCCGCTGACCTCGATGTTCTTCACGGGAGAGAACGACCGCCGCTCCTTCGACGACTTCCGCAGCGAACTGCACGATTCAGACGGGCTGATGATCCATTCCGCCAGCGGTGAATGGATCTGGCGCCCGCTGCGCAATCCGCGGCAGCAGGCCGTCTCCTCCTTCGTCGAGCGCAACGTCCGCGGCTTCGGCCTGATGCAGCGCGACCGCACCTTCGAGCATTATCAGGACCTCGACCTGGCCTACGAGCTGCGCCCGTCCTATTGGATCGAGCCGCAAGGCGACTGGGGCGAGGGCGTCGTCGAGCTGATCGAGATGCCGACGACAGATGAGACCAACGACAACATCGTTGCGCTTTGGTCGCCGAAGACACCGCTCGAACCCGGCCGTGAATTCTCCTTCGCCTACAAGCTCACCGCCATGCTCGATTCCAGCGATCTGCATCCGGGCGGGCGGGTGATCAATACCTACCAGGCCAAGCCCAAGGCACTGGGCTCGGGCGAGCCGGTGACGGAGGGTGCGCGCCGCTTCATCGTCGACTTTGCCGGCGGCGACCTCGATTATCACGTCAAGCAGCCGGAAAAGGTCGAGATCGTGCCCTCGATCGCCTATGGCCGGATCGACCGCGCCTTCATCGTGCCGAACCGGAAGACCGAGGGCTTCCGCGCCTTCATCGACGTCGTGGTCGAACCTGGCCAGCTCGCCGAGATGCGCGCTTTCCTCAAGAGCGGCGGCAAGACACTGACCGAAACCTGGAGCTACCCCTGGCGTTCAGAAGCGCAAGGGTGAGGAGTCGACCATGAACGTCGTCGAGAATCCCGAACAGAACCGTTTCGAACTGGCGCTCGACGGCGGCACCGCAATCGTCGCCTACAGGCCTGATGGCAATCGGGTGGTGCTGATCCATACCGAGGTGCCGGAGGAATTCGCTGGGCAGGGCGTCGGGTCGCGGCTGGCGAAGGGCGTCTTCGAGCTGATCCGGGCGAGCGGACGCAAGGCCGTGGTCCGCTGCGAATTCCTCAAGGGCTGGATCGCGAAGCATCGCGAATACGACGACATCATCGACGGCTGAGGCCTCGGCCCAAGCCGTAGCGCTTCAGCTCTGCTTGCGGCTCTTGCGCACCGCTGGCGTCTTGGCCGGCTGCTTCTTGCGACCATAAAGCTCCAACCGATGCCGGACGAGCTCATAGCCGAGCTCGGCGGCGATGCGCCGTTGCAGTTCCTCGATCGCATCCGAGGAGAATTCGATCACCGCGCCGGAATCGATGTCGATCAGATGGTCGTGGTGTTGTTGATGGGCGTGCTCGTAGCGCGAGACGCCGTCTTCGAAGGCGTGGCGTTCGATCGCCCCTCGTGACTCCAGCACCTTCATCGTACGGTAGACGGTCGAGAGCGACAGCGTCGGATCGTGCACGAAGGCACGGGTGAAGATGCCCTTCGCGTCGGGATGGTCGTCCGCTTCCGCCAGCACACGCAGGATCAGCCGCCGCTGCTGCGTCATCCGCAGCCCGGCCCCCTTGAGCTGGCTCTCGAAAACGGCAATGCGCCGGTCAGTTTCGGTCATGACTAGGCAATAGCAATGCTGAGAGGCATTTGCAAAAGGCAGTTATCGCTAATAGGTCGCATCAGCGTTGACAGTTGCAATTAGTTTGCAATAGCGTCTGATTGCATCCGCAACAGCGAGGGTCAGCATGCAGCGTCGAGTATTTCTGGGATGGGTCGCCGCCGCGCTTGCCCTAGCCGTTTCGTTTCCAGCCGGAGGAGCCCTTGCGCAGACAGCACCCGCCAAGCCGCTGCGCGTGGTCACGACCTTCACGGTGATTCAGGACATCGCCCAGAACGTCGCGGGCACGGCGGCGATTGTCGAGTCCATTACCAAGCCCGGCGCCGAGATCCATGACTACCAGCCGACCCCGCTCGACGTGGTGAAGGCCCAGTCCGCCGATCTCGTGCTCTGGAACGGCCTCAATCTCGAGCGCTGGTTTGAGCGCTTCTTCGACAACGTCAAGAACGTGCCGAGCGCCGTCGTCACCGACGGCATCGAGCCGATGGGGATCAAGGACGGCCCTTATCTGGACAAGCCCAATCCGCATGCCTGGATGTCGACGGCCAATGCGCTGATCTATGTCGAGAATATCCGCAAGGCGCTGAGCGTCGCCGACCCGACCCAGGCCGCGACCTATGCCGCCAACGCCAAGGCCTATGCCGACTCCATCCGCGCGATGGATGCGCCGTTGCGCGCCCGCCTCGAAAAGGTGCCGGCGGAGAAGCGCTGGCTCGTCTCCAGCGAGGGCGCCTTCAGCTATCTCATCCGCGACTATGGCTGGCGCGAAGCCTATCTCTGGCCGATCAATGCCGACGAGCAGGGCACGCCGCAGCAGGTGCGCAAGCTGATCGACCTGGTACGCAAGAACCGCATCCCCGCCGTCTTCAGCGAGAGCACCATCTCCGACCGGGCGGCGAAGCAGGTCGCCCGCGAGACCGGCGCGAAATACGGCGGCGTGCTCTATGTCGACTCGCTCTCGGCCGCAAACGGCGCGGTGCCGAACTATCTCAAGCTGATGGAGGTCACGGTGGACACCATCGCCAAAGGCTTCGGCCAGTGACGACGCGCCCCGCCGCCGCGCAGCGCATCTCGCCCTCGATCACCGTCGAGGGCGTAACCGTACGTTACAACAACGGCGTCACCGCCGTTGACAACGCCTCCTTCAATCTCGGCGCAGGCACGATCTGCGCGTTGGTCGGCATCAATGGCTCGGGCAAGTCGACCCTGTTCAAGTCGCTGATGGGGTTCGTCCGCCCGGCGGCGGGCCGCATCGCCATCGCCGGGCTGGAGGTGCGCCAGGCGCTGAAGCGCGGCCTCGTCGCCTATGTCCCGCAGGCCGAGGAGGTCGACTGGAACTTCCCCGTCTTAGTCGACGATGTCGTGATGATGGGCCGCTACGGCCATATGAGCCTGCTGCGCATCCCCCGGCAGGCCGACCGGGAGGCGGTCGATGAGGCGCTGGCCCGCGTCAACATGCTCCCCTTCCGGCGGCGGCAGATCGGCGAGTTGTCAGGCGGCCAGCGCAAGCGCGTCTTCCTGGCCCGGGCGCTCGCTCAGGGCGGGCAGGTGATCCTGCTCGACGAGCCCTTCACCGGCGTCGACGTGAAAACCGAGGACCAGATCGTCGCGCTGATGCGCGAATTGCGCGCCGAAGGACGGCTGATGCTGGTCTCGACCCATAATCTCGGCTCGATCCCGGAATTCTGCGATCAAGTCGTGATCATCAATCGCACCGTCCTCGCCGCCGGACCGACCGCGACCACCTTCACACCGGCTCATCTCCAGCGCGCCTTCGGCGGGGCGCTGCGCCATGTCCAGCTCGGCGGCGCCGCGCTCCACGCCGATGCCGATACGCGCCAAGTCACCGTCATCACCGACGACGAGCGCCCTCTGGTGCTCTACGGCGAGGGCGAGGCCACGGAGCTCCCGACCGAGGACAAGCTGCGCGAGCGGAGCAGCGGGCGATGATCGACCTGCTGCTCGAGCCCTTCGGCTACGAATACATGCTGCGCGCCATCTGGGTCTCCGCGCTGGTCGGCGGCGTCTGCGCCTTCCTCTCCTGCTATCTGATGCTCAAGGGCTGGTCGCTGATGGGCGATGCCCTGGCGCACGCCATCGTGCCCGGCGTCGCCCTCGCCTATCTCCTCAAGCTGCCCTATGCCGCCGGCGCCTTCCTCTCCGGCCTGCTGGCGGCGGTGGCGATGGCACTGGTGAGGGTGCGGACGCAACTGCGCGAGGACGTCGTCATCGGCATCGTCTTCACCACCTTCTTCGCCGTCGGCCTGCTGGTCGTCTCGATCAACCCGACCTCGGTAAACGTCCAGTCGATCGTGCTCGGCAATATCCTCGGCATCGCGCCGGAAGACGTGGTCCAGGTCGCGATCATCGCCGGCGTGTCGCTGCTCGTCCTGCTGGCACGCTGGAAGGACCTGATGCTCGTCTTCTTCGACGAGAACCAGGCGCGTGTCGTCGGGCTCGACCCGACGCGGTTGAAGATCCTGTTCTTCGTGCTGCTCAGCGCCTGCACCGTCGCGGCGCTGCAGACGGTTGGCGCCTGCCTCGTCATCGCCATGGTGGTGACGCCCGGCGCCACCGCCTATCTGCTGACCGACCGCTTCGGCCGGCTCATCGTCCTGGCCGTGACGATGGGCGTCACAACCAGCGCCATCGGCGCCTATCTCAGCTATTTCCTCGACGGCTCGACCGGCGGGCTGATCGTCGTCTTCCAGACACTGCTGTTCCTGCTCGCCTTCGTCTTCGCGCCCAAGCATGGCCGCCTCGCCGCGAGGCGGGCCGCGCGCCGGTCACTGCCAGAGGCCACGCCATGAGCCTCGTCGAAACCTGGCTGCTGGCGCCGCTGGCGCATGAGTTCATGCAGCGCGCCCTCATCGTCGCCCTGCTGGTCGGCGGCGTCTGCGCCATTCTGTCCTGCTTCCTCGTACTCAAGGGCTGGTCGCTGATGGGCGATGCGGTCTCGCATGCCGTGCTGCCGGGCATCGTGCTGGCCCATGTCGCCAGCCTGCCGCTCGCTGTCGGCGCTTTCGCCGCCGGGCTGAGCTGCGCGCTCGGCATCGGCTATCTCAAGCAGAACAGCCGGGTAAAGGAGGATACGGTGATGGGCATCGTCTTCTCCGGCATGTTCGCGCTCGGCCTCGTTCTCTTCGTCAAGGTCGACAGCGACCAGCACCTCCTGCACATCCTGTTCGGCGACATGCTCGGTGTGCGCTGGTCGGACATCGCCGAGACGGCCGCGATCGCAGTCCCGACCATCGCGATCCTGCTGGCGAAGCGCCGCGACCTGCTGCTGCAGGCCTTCGACCCCGGCCATGCCCGCGCCATCGGCCTGCCGGTCGGCCTGCTGCATTTCAGCCTGCTGTCCCTGCTGGCGCTGACCATCGTCGTCGCGCTCAAGGCGGTCGGCATCATCCTCGTCGTGGCGATGCTGATCGCGCCCGGCGCCATCGGCTTCCTGACGACGCGGCGCTTCGACCGCATGCTCGCCATCGCCGTCGCCGCCGCGCTTATATCGAGCCTGGCCGGGACAATTCTGAGCTACCACATCGACGCCGCAAGCGGTCCCTGCATCGTTGTCGTCCAGGCGATCCTCTTCGCTGCGGCCCTGGTCTTCAACCTCCGGCGCGCGGCACGGCGTGCGCGGAGTGCGGTGCAGCCGGCATGAGCCGTCAGGAGGCGCGACTCCGCGCCAGTTCCTCCGCAATTCCGGCCACCAACTCGAAGGAGCGCTTGCGCTTCTCATGCTCGAAGATCGGCGCGGTGATCATGATCTCATCGGCGCCGGTCTCACGGATGAAGGCACCGAGCGAGCGCTTCAGCGTCTCCGGCGAGCCGATGAAGGCATAGCGCAGCATCTGCGAGACGTGCGCTTTCTCTGCCGGTGACCAGTACTGCTCGATATCGTCGATCGGCGGCTGCAGCTTGCCGCGTGCTCCACGGACCATGCCGACGAAGCGCTGCTGCAGCGAGGTCGCGAGATAGTGCGCCTCCTCATCGGTCTCCGCGGCGACGACGTTGATGCCCGGCATCGCATAGGGCGCCGCGAGCTGCTCCGACGGCTTGAAGCGCTCGCGATAGACGGCGAGCGCCTGCAGCAGCGCATCCGGCGCGAAATGCGAGGCGAAGCTGTAGGGCAGGCCGAGCTCTGCCGCGAGCTGCGCGCCGAACAGGCTCGATCCCAAGATCCAGAGCGGAACGTTAAGCCCTTCCCCCGGCACGGCGCGGATCGCCTGGTTGGGGCCGGCCGGCGCGAACAGCGCCTGCAACTCCAGCACGTCCTGCGGGAAGCTGTCGGAGGACATCGGGCTGCGGCGCAACGCCCTGAGCGTGAGCTGGTCGGTGCCGGGCGCGCGGCCGAGCCCGAGGTCGATGCGGCCGGGGAAGAGCGCTTCCAGCGTGCCGAACTGCTCGGCGATGACCAGCGGGGCGTGGTTCGGCAGCATGATGCCGCCGGCGCCGATCCGCATCGTGCTCGTCGCCGCCGCGAGTTGACCAATCACGACCGAGGTCGCCGCGCTGGCGATGCCGACCATATTGTGATGCTCCGCCACCCAGTAGCGGGTGTAGCCGAGTTTCTCGGCATGGCGCGCCAGATCGATCGACTTGAGCAGCGCCTGGCGTGGCCCCTCCCCTTCGACGACGGGAACGAGATCGAGGACGGAGATCGCGACCATGGCGGCCCTGCTGGCTGGTGCCGGACGAAGGGCCGGCGGGAAGACGTAGCTTCACCAGATGGGAAGGCTGGGTGCTCCGATCCAGAGGCTGGCCCGCTTCGTCATGGCGCGCCTGCGCTGGCGTTCTAGATCGCCGCGCGTCCTATCGGACGCGAAGTGGCGATCTATCTCTTTGTTTGAGCATCGGATTTCTCCGAAAAGTGGATTCCACTTTTCGGTCCGATGCTCTGGCGGAACGGCCCTTGCCCTGCCGCGTTGATCTGCAAAAGCCATCCACGCCGAAGGAGCGACCATGACCAGGACTGCCAATCCGGCCAGGGAAAGCCTGCGCAAGGAGCAGAAGGAACAGCGCAAGGCCGAGCGCGAGCACGGCAAGGACGCCGACCTCAACCGGGCGCTGAAGGACACCTTCCCTGCCAGCGATCCTGTCGCGATGGAAACGCCGACCAAGACGGGCGGCAAGAACAAGAGGGCCTGAGAGCCCTCTCTGTTTGGAACTCCAGCCCTCATCCTGAGGAGCCATTTCGCCAGAAATGGCGTCTCGAAGGATGCTCCCGATGGTTCCGGAACCTCATCGACCATCCTTCGAGACGCCGCTTCGCGGCTCCTCAGGATGACGGCTTGAGTTCCCAAACAGCCTCTAAGCCCGCTCAGTCGCGCTGGTAGAGCAGGCGAGCGCGAATCGTGCCGTCGAGGGCGCGGATTTCGCGGAGGATGTCGCGCGCCTCGGCGCTCGAGACCTTGTCGGCTTCGATGACCACATAACCGACCTCGCCGTCGGTATGGTAGTTCTGCGCCGCGATGTTGACCTGCCGGTTCGCGAAGACGTCGTTGAGGCGCCGCAGCATGCCCGGCACATTGCGCTGGACGTGGATGAAGCGTGTGCCCACGGCGCGCGCCGGAATCTGCACCTGCGGAAAGTTCACCGCGCCGACTGTCGAGCCGACATCGGAATAGTCGACAAGCTTGCGCGCGACCTCCGCGCCGATGCGCTCCTGCGCCTCCTCGGTGGAGCCGCCGATATGCGGCGTCAGGATGACGTTGGCGCAGCCCTGCAGCGGCGAGACGAAGCGCTCCGCGTTGGAGGCGGGTTCGACCGGAAAGACATCGACCGCCGCACCCGCGAGATGGCCGTTCTTCAGCGCCGCCGCGACGGCGTCGAGATCGACAACGGTGCCGCGCGAATTGTTGATGAGATAGGCGCCCTTCTTCATCTTGGCGATCTGGGCGGCGCCGATCATGCCCGCGGTCTGCGGCGTCTCCGGCACATGCAGCGAGACGATGTCGGCGGCGCCGAGCAGGGCGTTCAGGCTCTTCGTCGGCTCGGTGTTGCCGTGGCGCAGCCGGTCGGTGTGATCGTGATAGATCACGCGCATGCCCATCGCCTCGGCCAGCGTCGAGAGCTGGCTGCCGATATTGCCGTAGCCGACGATGCCGAGCGTCTTGCCGCGCACCTCGAAGGAGCCGTTGGCCGACTTGTCCCAGCCGCCGTCATGGGCCGAGCGCGAGCGGTCCGGAATGCGCCGGAGCAGCATCACGATCTCGCCGATGGTGAGTTCCGCGACGCTGCGCGTGTTGGAGAACGGCGCGTTGAAGACCGGCACGCCCTGGTGGCGTGCCGCCTCGAGATCGACCTGGTTGGTGCCGACCGAGAAGCAGCCGACGGCGAAGAGCCGGTCGGCGGCGGCAAATATCTCCGGGGTCAGATGCGTGCGCGAGCGGATGCCGAGCACATGCACGCCGTGGATCGCCTTGAGCAGCGCCTCGCGGTCCAGCGCCTTGGGCAGCCGCTCCAGATTGGAGTAGCCGGCCTGCTGCAAGAGCTCGACGGCGGAATCGTTGATACCCTCCAGCAGCAGGACCTTGATGCGGTCCTTTGGAAGGGAAAGGCGTTCGCTGAGGCTGGTCATGGTGGCTGCGCTCTTGGAGGAGCGGTTGCTATAGTCCTCATGGCGCGCGAGGGAAACGCTTTCAGTGCAGCTCCGCCGCGAAAACGCGTCGCGGTGTCACGCCTTCTCGACCACCAGCGTCGCGCCCTCGACCCGCACCACCTTGATCTCCGTGCCAGCAAGCAGCTCCGGCCCGATCACACGCCAGGAGGAATCGCCGACACGGATGCGGCCCTCGCCGCCGTTCATCGTCGCCTCGAGCCGGAATACCTTGCCGATCAGCTGGCGGCCACGGTCGTTGAGGCCGGTCGCGGCGTCTGGCTCCTCGCTCCGGCGGCGGGTCAGCAGACGCCCGATAATGACGCAGACGACGGCGAGAACGGCGAAGACCAGCATCGCCGCCTGCCAACCCACCCCGATGAGGCCGACGATCGCGCCGGTGACGAGTGCGGCGAGGCCGAGCCAGATCAGGAAGACGCCGGGCGCCAGCATCTCGCCGCCGATCAGCAGCAGGCCGAGGATCGCCCAGAGCCAGCCGCTATGATTCATCAGCCATTCCGGCATGGCCGCCTCAGACGCTCGTCCGGCCCGAGGCCGGCACCGAACTCGAACCGCGGCGCTGCGCTACCGCCTCTTCCCCGAAAACGGCCTTGGTGAGCTGGGCGATGCCGCCGACCGTGCCGGCCAGCGACGCGGCCTCGATCGGCACGATCACCACCTTGCTGTTATGGCTGCTGGCGATCGCCTTCAGCGCATCGGTGTAGCGCTCCGCGATCAGGAAGTTGGCGGCCTGGATGTCGCCGCGGCTGATCGCCTCCGAGACCATGGCGGTGGCGTTGGCCTCGGCCTGGGCCAGCCTTTCGCGGGCCTCGGCGTCGCGCAGCGCTGCTTCCTTGCGGCCCTCGGCGGCAAGGATCTGCGCCTGCTTCTGGCCCTCTGCCTTGAGGATTTCGGCCTGCCTCTGTCCCTCGGCTTCGAGCACGGCGGCGCGCTTCTCGCGCTCGGCCTTCATCTGGCGGTTCATCGCGCCGGCAATATCGGCCGGCGGCAGGATGTCGCGGATCTCGATGCGCGTGACCTTGACGCCCCAGGGCGAGGCGGCGGCGTCCATCACGCGCAGCAGCCGCTCGTTGATCTCGTCGCGATGGGAGAGCAGCTGGTCGAGATCCATCGAGCCGACCACGGTGCGGATATTGGTCATGGTCAGGACCATCAGCGCATCGCTGAGCGAGGCGACCTCGTAGCAGGCCTTGGCCGCGTCGAGCACCTGAAAGAAGGCGGCGGCGTCGATGCGCACGCCGGCATTGTCCTTGGTGATCGCCTCCTGCGAGGGAATGTCGAGCACCTGCTCCATGACGTTCACCTTGTGCCCGATACGGTCGATCCAGGGCCAGATCAGGCCAAGTCCCGCACCCAAGGTGCGCGAATAGCGGCCGAAACGCTCGACGGTGTAGTTGTAGCCCTGCGGAACGGTGCGGACGCCGAGCGCGATCGCCAGCACGATCACGATCACGAGGCCGATGACGACGACGTTGAACCCGGACAGATCCATCCCACCCCCTCGCGGCGCCCGAGCGGCGCCGGCCCAGTCTCCGACGGCGCACAAACTGGCGGTTGCAGCGAGCGGATGCAAGCATGGGTGGCGTCGCCGGGCATGCGCGCGCCTCGCGGAAGGTTTGGCGCGGGGACCGCAGTCCGGCGTCTTGCTCGCCCTTGTGGCGAGCATCCAAGTCTTGCGCACGTCGATCGGCTATCCGCTTCCCGCGTCATGCTCCCGCTTGACCCAAGCATCTCCGGACAAGGACGTTCCGGAGCCTCCTCCGGCCTGAGATTCTCGGGTCTCCCTGCGGTCGCCCGAGAATGACGCAGGCGTCTTCCCCCACCCGCGCTTCCGCGCGGGCGTTCGTCATGAGGGGCAGCGGAGCGCCGCGAGGCGCGGGGGTATCGGGCCGCTTCCGTTGAGCCAGGATGCGGCGCGGAAGGATTGAGCCACCTTCCGCACGCCCCGTGGCGCTCCGCTCATCGACGTTCTTGTCTAGACTCCGGGCCGCGCTTCTATGGTTCTCCGGTTCCGGTCCCACTCACCTCGACGCCAGTTCGGTTCTTCACCTTGTCGCGTCTCGGATCACAAGACCTTTCCCTTCGAGCCTCCTAGCGATGCTCCTCGCGCAGGGGCCGTAGTACCCCCAGGGCGGTGCCCCGAAGCCTCCCGAGTCTGGCTTGTAAGACCAGCCGCAGGCGCCGAACCTCCTCCCGCCACTGGCATACCTCCGGATGGCCGCCCCTCGGGGATAAGGCGGGCCGAGCATAGGCATGGCTTGAACGGGCGGGGATAAGTTTTCTGCCGAGCGCCAGCGTTATGCTCGCACATTGAGGAGGCTGCTTGGATCCCGCCTCGGACATTGGCCCCTAGCCCAACGGCAACGCCCTATGCTTTTATATGTTCGACGGATCTACCGATCTCGGGAGGCCGTTTTGACCGACAATCGCGTTGAACGGCGGCTTGCAGCTATCCTTGCGGCTGATGTGGCTGGATATAGTCGCCTGACCGGCTTGGACGAGGAAGGGACACACGCCCGGCTGATGGAGCGTCTGCGTGGACTCGCTGATCCCAAGATCAGCGAACACTGTGGCAAGGTCGTCAAGCACACGGGCGACGGCGTGCTTGCTGAGTTCGGCAGTGTTGTGGATGCGGTGCGCTGCGCCATTGAGGTCCAGCGCGGTATGGCTCAGCAAAATGCCACGGTGCCACAGATCAAGCGGATCGAATTTCGCATCGGCATCCACGTCGGTGACATCATAGTCGATGGAAACGATATCTTTGGAGATAGCGTCAATATCGCCGCCCGCCTTGAAGGGATTGCGGAGCCCGGCGGGGTCTGCATCTCGGACGACGCGCAACGTCAAATCCGCGGCAAGGTCGATACTGCGTTCGAGGACATGGGCTCGCAGAACCTGAAAAACATTGCTGAGCCGATGCGCGCGTGGCGGTTGAGGATAAATGCGGGCGGTTCCGCGGCCGCGCCGATAGAGCCGCCGGTCGAAAGCACGCGAACTCTGGCGCTTCCCGACAAGCCGTCGATCGCCGTGCTGCCGTTCGAGAACATGAGCGGCGACCCCGAGCAGGAATACTTCGCGGACGGAATGGTCGAGGAGATCATCACGGCGCTGTCCCGCTTCAAATCGCTGTTCGTGATCGCGCGAAATTCAAGTTTCACCTTCAAGGGCCGAGCCGTCGATATCAAGGAGGTCGGGCGCAGGCTTGGCGTCCGTTATGTCCTTGAGGGATCTGTGCGCCAGGCGGCGGGGAAAGTTCGCATCACCGGGCAGTTGATCGATGCGGTTACTGGAGCGCACATCTGGGCAGACAGATTCGAGCGCGACCTGACGGACATATTTGCACTCCAAGACGAGGTGACCGTCGCCGTTGTCTCGGCCATTCAACCAAAATTGCTTCAAATAGAAATTGGCCTGTCGGCACGGCGACCGGAGAACCTCACCGCCTATGATTTCTATCTCCGGGCTATGCAGCAGCAGTACCTAATGACCCGCGAAGGGTTGGCCGAGACGATCAGGCTGGCACATCGTGCTCTGGAGCTTGACCCTCGGTTCGGCTTTGTCGCTGCTCTGGCAGCTCTCTCTCACATGCAGAACGTCCTTTGGGGGCATGCTATCGATCCTCAATTCGACCGCAAGGAAGCGGTTCGGCTTCTTCGCTTGGCATTGAGCATCGATGATGATGACGCGGAAACGTTAGCATGGGTTTGCCTGACCTCGGCGTACATGGTCGGCGATAGTGAAAGTGAGATCGAAATAGCTGACCGGGCGGTCGCGCTTAACCCAAATTCATTTCGCGCATGGACCGCCAGAGGCAGTGTCTACAGAATTGCGGGGCTTCCGGAGGAAGCGGTCCGGAGCTTTGAACGCGCCATCCGCTTGAGCCCGGTAGACCCGCGGCTGCCCATAACGTTTGTTGGGATGGGGATGGCCTTTATTGAGCTTCGCCGCTTTGACGAGGCCATCGTCGCGGGGAATAAAAGCCGACGTCAGAACCCCTCCTATTCGCTGGCATATCGCTGTCTCGCATCCGCTTTGGCTCATCTCGGACGCGACGCTGAGGCGCGTGAGGCGGCGGCGCTCCTGCGACAGCTCGATCCCGCCTTTACAATATCTGCGATGATCGCCCGGGGCGGGTGCCCAAACGCGAAGCTGTTGATCGAAGGTCTTCGGAAGGCGGGATTGCCCGAATGAATTGTGCTCGCGGGCACCCACGAGGTGATCGAATAGAGCCCCATTTTTGCTGCGGTGCATGAGTCCGCAACCTGCCCACTGCAGACTTCCGAGGTCGTCTCCAGCGCTCACCCGTTCTTCGACCCCGCATCGACGCGTCGAGGTCGCCAGCCGCGCAAAGCGTGGATGCTCGGTACAAGCCCGGGCACCACGCCTCCCTCCCTTGCGGAAAGCTTAACGGCATCCGATCCTATCCGGCAGCGATCCTAACCCCCCGCTAAGCCGGCCGTGCGAGGTTCCGGTTGGAGGAACCGGCATCATGGCTGAAACGACTGCATTGCCCCAGCGCCCCGCCGGCGGCCGCATCGGCTGGGTCGATACGGGCAAGGGCATCTGCATCATCCTGGTCGTGCTGATGCATGTCGCCGGCGGGCTCGAAGCCGCCATCGGCCAGGAGAGCTGGATCGACCCGATGATCGCCTGGGCGAAGCAGTTCCGCATGCCCGGCCTGTTCCTGCTCTCGGGGCTGTTCGTGACGCGCCTCGTCGGCCTCAGCTGGGGCGCCTTCCTCGACCGCAAGATCGTGCCGCTCGCCTATTTTTACCTGCTCTGGTTCGCCATCAACGCGCTGATGCGCTTCCCGCCCTGGGGCGAGGCCGGCCTTTCCGGCTTCGTGCAGAATTATGCGCTCGGCCTCGTCGATCCCTTCGGCGTGCTCTGGTTCATTTATCTGCTCACCGTCTTCTTCGTCGTTGCCAAGGCGGTGTGGCGCTGGCGCCATGCGGCGCTGATCGTCTCTGCGCTGCTGGCGCTCGCGCCGCTGAGCACCGGCTGGATGGTGCCTGACCAGTTCACCGCCTATTTCGTCTTCTTCCTCGCCGGCGCCGTGTTCTCGGCCGAGATCCGCGCCGCCGCCGAGCGGGCCGCGGCCAACCGGAACAAGACGCTCCTGCTCTGGGGCGGCTGGTTCGCGCTCAGCGTGCTCGCAACGCCCTTCCTCGGCCATGACGTCCAGACCGCGGCGCCGGGCGTGCATCTGCTGCTCGGCATCGCCGGCGTCGCCGGCATCCTGCTGAGCTCGGTGCTGCTGGCCGGCCGCCTGCCCTGGCTCGATTATTGCGGACGCAACTCCCTGCCGATCTATCTCGCCTTCTTCCTGCCGATGGTGATCGGGCGGATCGTCCTGCTGCGCTTGGGGTTTCCGCTCGATCCCGGCGTCGCCGCCCTGCTGCTGACCGCGATCTCCGTCGCCGTTCCGCTGCTGCTGCACCGGCTGGTCAAGGGTACGCCCCTCGCCTTCCTCTTCGCGCGGCCGGCCTGGCTCAGCCTGCGGCCGCGCGCGGTCGGGCAGCAGGAGGTCGGCTCGTCGCTCTGAGGGGCGCTTTTCCGGAGCGCGGGAGTCGCGACATGCCCCCTCTCCCCTTGCGGGAGAGGGTTGGGGTGAGGGGTCGCTCTGTCCTCGATCAATTTCGTCCCGTGCAGCGCTTCCGCTTTGAAAGGTCGCGAGACCCCTCATCCGTCAGCGCTTCGCGCTGCCACCTTCTCCCGCATCAAAGTCGGCTGTTGCCGACTTTGGCACTCAAGGCTGCCCATCTCGGGCAAGCCCGAGATGGGTGGGAGAAGGAAGGCGTCGTACAGCTGCCTCAGACGAACTGGCCGTGGCAGTGCTTGAACTTCTTGCCCGAGCCGCAGGGGCAGGGCTCGTTGCGGCCGACCTTGCCCCAGCTCGCGGGATCGGCCGGGTTTCGGTCCAGCACCTCCGTATCGGCATCGAGTGCAGCGAACTGGACACTGCCGCCGCCATAGTCGCCCCCGTTGCCGAAGCCCGAGCCGGCGCCGTCCTGCGCAAACTGCGGCGCCTGCTGGTCTTCCGGCTGCTCGAAACGGACCTCGACGCGCGAGAGATGGCCGGTGACCTGCTGGCGCAGCTGGCCGATCAGCCCGTCGAACAGCTCGAAGGCCTCCTGCTTGTACTCCTGCAGCGGGTCGCGCTGGGCAAGGCCGCGCCAGCCGATGACCTGTCTGAGATGGTCGAGCGTCACGAGATGCTCGCGCCAGAGATGGTCGAGCGACTGCAGCAGCACCTGCTTCTCGACATAGGTCATGACCTCGTCGGTGTTGCGCTCGATGCGGCCGGCATAGTCTTCGTCGGCGATCTTGCGGATGCGCTCGCGGATCTCGCTGTCGGCGATGCCCTCTTCCTTGGCCCAGTCCTCGACCGGCAGGTCGAGGTTGAGGGACTGGAGCACCTCCTGCTTGAGGCCGGCGGTATCCCACTGCTCGGGATAGGCCTCCTCCGGGATGTGACGGGCGACGACGTCCTCGACCACGCCGTGGCGCATGTCGTCGATCGTCTCGCGCACGCTCGCCTGCCTCATGAAGTCGCGGCGCTGCTCGAAGACGACCTTGCGCTGGTCGTTCATGACGTCGTCGTACTTCAGGATGTTCTTGCGGATGTCGAAGTTGCGCGCCTCGACCTTGCCCTGCGCCTTCTCGACCGCCTTGTTGATCCAGGGGTGGACGATCGCCTCGTCCTCCTTGAGGCCGAGCTTCGTCAGCATGCCGTCCATCCGGTCGGAGCCGAAGATGCGCATCAGGTCGTCCTGCAGCGACAGGAAGAACTTCGAGCGGCCGGGATCGCCCTGGCGGCCGGCGCGGCCGCGCAGCTGGTTGTCGATGCGCCGGCTCTCATGGCGCTCGGTGCCGACGATGTAGAGGCCGCCGGCGGCGAGCACGCGCTGCTTGAATTCGGCGACCTCGGCACGGATGGCGGTGGCCTTCGCCTCGCGCTCCGGCCCCTCTTCCATGCCGGCGAGATCGTGCCTGATCCGCATCTCGGCATTGCCGCCGAGCTGGATGTCGGTGCCGCGGCCGGCCATGTTGGTGGCGATGGTGATTGCGCCGGGCACGCCGGCCTGGGCGACGATATAGGCCTCCTGCTCGTGGAAGCGGGCGTTCAGCACGGCGAAGGCCTTGGTCGTCTTGCCCTCGCGCGCCGCCTGGTAGACCGGCTCCAGCGCTGTCGGGTTGGTGAAATCGAGCAGCTTGTAGCCCGCCTTCTCCAGCATCTCGGCGACGAGCTCGGAGCGCTCGATCGAGGTGGTGCCGACCAGGATCGGCTGGCCGTTGGCCTGCGCCGTCTGGATTTCGCGGATGATGGCGCGGACCTTCTCCTCGAAGGTGCGGTAGACCTCGTCGTCCTCGTCCTTGCGGGCGACCGGGACGTTGGTCGGGATCTCGATGACCTCGAGCTTGTAGATCTGGAAGAACTCGTCGGCCTCGGTCGCCGCCGTGCCGGTCATGCCGGCGAGCTTGCCATAGAGGCGGAAATAGTTCTGGAAGGTGATCGAGGCCAGCGTCGCGTTCTCGGGCTGGACGGTGACGTTTTCCTTCGCCTCCAGCGCCTGGTGCAGGCCTTCCGAATAGCGCCGGCCCGGCATCATGCGGCCGGTGAACTCGTCGATGATGACGACCTCGTCGTTGCGGACGATGTAGTCCTTGTCGCGCGTGAAGAGCGTGTGGGCGCGCAGCGCCTGGTTGACGTGGTGGACGAGCGTGACGTTGTGGGCGTCGTAGAGGTCGCCCTCGGTCAGCCGCCCCGCCTCGCGCAGCAGCTCCTCGATATGCTCGTTGCCGGCCTCGGTCAGCGCCACCGTGCGCTGCTTCTCGTCGACTTCGTAATCGCTGGCGACGAGCCCCGGCAGCACCTTGTCGATCGCGACATAGAGATCGGATTTGTCGTCGAGTGGGCCGGAGATGATCAGCGGCGTGCGGGCTTCGTCGACCAGGATCGAGTCGACCTCGTCGACGATGGCGAAGTGGTGGCCGCGCTGGCTCATCTGCGCGACATCGTACTTCATGTTGTCGCGCAGATAGTCGAAGCCGAACTCGTTGTTGGTGCCATAGGTGATGTCGCAGGCATAGGCGCGCTGGCGTTCCTCGTCGTCGAGGCCGTGCACGATGATGCCGACGGTCAGGCCGAGGAAGTTGTAGAGCTTCGACATCCACTCGGCGTCGCGCCGGGCGAGGTAGTCGTTGACGGTGACGACGTGAACGCCCTTGCCTTCGAGCGCATTGAGATAGCTCGGCAAGGTCGCGACCAGCGTCTTGCCTTCGCCGGTCTTCATCTCGGCGATCGCGCCCTCATGCAGCACCATGCCGCCGACGAGCTGGACGTCGTAGGGGCGCTGGCCGAGCACGCGCTTGGCGGCCTCGCGCACCGTGGCGAAAGCGGGAACCAGAATGTCGTCGAGCTTCTTGCCGGCGGCGAGCTGCTGCCTGAACTCCTCGGTGCGCGCTTTCAGCGCGTCGTCGCTCAGCGCCGAGAGCTCATTCTCGAGGGCATTGATCGCAGCGACGCGGGGCTGGTAGCCCTTGACGCGGCGGTCATTCGACGAGCCGAAGAGTTTCTTTGCGAGCGCGCCAAGCATGTTGGGCCTTTCAGGTGATGCTTGAGCCCCCGGCCGGCGCGGAATCCTCTTTCGCGCGCGGGTCGGAAGCCCGGTATTCTCGAAATGCGACCGCGTGTTTAGACGCGTGCGCGGGCAGGGTCCAGCGTGCGTTTCGTCCAATCGGCAGCGAAACGGCAAGTGAATTCGGCTGTGGATGTGGGTGTTTTCCCGGCTGCTTCCAAGGGCGGAAGCTTGAGATCGTGCGACGTTGCGGCACCATGCCCGCCCCTGGACGATGCAAAGCTGCGTGATCGGCGACCGCAATCGCTTGAACCGCCTTGCCTTTGCCGCGTTCAACTGGCAGTGCAGCCGCCAAAGCGTCTCGGGTTTTCCGACGAAAGGCCGTCACTCATGAACTCAGCCCGTTTCATCGCCGTCCTCGGCTTCGCGCTGCTGGCGGGCCCGGCCTTCGCCCAGGCCGACAAGGTCGTCGCCAAGGTCGACGGCATCGCCATCACCGAGAAGGACATCCAGCTCGCCACCGAGGATCTCGGCGAGCGTCTTGCCCAGCTCCCCGAGGACCGCAAGCGCGACGAGGTCGTCAACTACCTCATCGACCTCAAGCTCGGCGCCAAGGCGGCCGCCGATGCCAAGATCACGGATTCGCCGGACTTCGCCGCCCGCCTCGCCTATTACCGCGAGAAGGTTCTGCTCGACGAATACCTGACCCGCGAGGGCAAGAAGGCCGTCACCGCCGACGCCGCCAAGAAGCTCTATGACGAGACCACCAAGGCGATGGCGCCCGAGGAAGAGGCCCATGCCCGCCACATCCTCGTCGAGGACGAGGCCCAGGCCAAGGCCGTGGTCGAGCGGCTGAAGAAGGGCGAGGACTTCGCCAAGGTCGCGACCGACGTCTCGAAGGATCCCGGCTCCGGCAAGGAGGGCGGCGATCTCGGCTGGTTCACCAAGGACCGCATGGTGCCGGAGTTCGCCGAGGCCGCGTTCAAGCTGAAGAAGGGCGAGGTCTCGGAGCCGGTGAAGAGCCAGTTCGGCTGGCACATCATCAAGCTCGAGGAAAAGCGCACCAAGCCATTGCCGGATTTCGCCGCGGTGAAGCCGCAGATCGACCAGTATCTCGAGCGCAAGGCCCAGCAGGACCTCGTTCTGGCGCTGCGCGAGAAGGCCAAGGTCGAGCGTCTCGACAAGCCGGCCCAGGCCCCCGCGGCCAAGCCGGATGCCGCCAAGCCGGCCGAGCCGAAGAAGAACTGAGTGGCAGAGGCAGGCGCGACCTGTCCCCTCTCCCCCTGCGGGAGAGGGTTAGGGTGAGGGGTCGCGCCACGATCCCGCTTCTGGGACAGCAAAGACGATTCCGATCCGTGCGACCCCTCATCCGGCCCTTCGGGCCACCTTCTCCCGCAAGGGGAGGAGGGAGTGGCGGCGGGATCCGCGCCCCGAGTATGACGCAAACCTCCATTTTGTAGGGCGGCCCTTGCGGCCGCCCTTCTTGTTTTCGTCATCGGCCTGCGGCAGAGGCTGCTGGATAAGGCGCACGGACCGGCGGGCGAACGATTCGCCGGCCTTTCGAGCCGTGTTCCGCAGGAGGAGCCCCGATGGCCGGCAAGGATGTCCCCGTTTCCCCGCTCGCGCCGAAGCGCCAGCCCAAGGTTCCGCCGATCCCGGGCGTGCGCTTCGCCACCGCCGAGGCCGGCATCCGCTACAAGGGCCGCACCGATGTCTGGTTCGCGCTGCTCGACCAGGGCACGCAGGTGGCCGGCGTCTTCACCCGCTCGAAATGCCCCTCCGCCCCGGTCGACTGGTGCCGCGAGAACCTGAAGCAGGGTTCGGCCCGCGCCGTCGTCGTCAATTCCGGCAACGCCAACGCCTTCACCGGGCTCAAAGGCCGTGACGCGGTCAAGCTCACTGCCGAGATCGCCGCCAAGGCCGCTGGCTGCAAGCCCGAGGAAGTCTTCGTCGCCTCCACCGGCGTGATCGGCGAGCCGCTCGACGCGAGCAAGTTCAAGGGCGTGCTCGACGACTGCGCCAAGCGCGCCGCCGACGGCCCCTGGATCGACGCCGCCAAGGCGATCATGACCACCGACACCTTCCCGAAGGCACTGACCCGCAAGGCCAAGATCGACGGCAAGGAAGTGGTCATCGCCGGCATCGCCAAGGGCGCCGGCATGATCGCGCCGGACATGGCGACGATGCTCTCCTTCGTCTTCACCGACGCGCCGATCGCCGCACCCGTGCTGCAGGCCCTGCTCTCCAAGGGCGTGAAGGGCTCGTTCAACGCGGTCACCGTCGATAGCGACACCTCGACCTCGGACACGCTGATGCTCTTCGCCACCGGCAAGGCGCACGCGAGGGGTGTTCCCGAGATCACCGAGGTCAACGATGCCCGGCTCTCCGGCTTCAAGCGCGCGCTGAATGCGATCCTGCTCGAACTCGCCCATCTCGTCTGCAAGGACGGCGAAGGCGCCCGCAAATTCGTCGAGGTGCGTGTCACCGGCGCCGCTTCCGCCCGTTCGGCCAAGCGCGTCGCGCTCTCGATCGCCAATTCGCCGCTGGTCAAGACCGCCATCGCCGGCGAGGACGCCAATTGGGGCCGCGTCGTCATGGCGGTCGGTAAGGCCGGCGAGCCGGCCGATCGCGACCGGCTCGACATCGGCTTCGGCGACATCGTCGTGGCGAAGCAGGGCGCCCGCGCGCCTTCCTACGATGAGAACGCGGTATCCGAGTATATGAAGGGCGACAGCATCGTCATCACCGCCGATCTCGGCATCGGACGCGGCAAGGCCACGGTCTGGACCTGCGACCTGACCAAGGCCTATGTCGAGATCAATGGCGATTACCGCTCCTGAGCGGCCGCTTTCGGCCGACCCCAGCCGCAGCTTCATCGCCGTCAACCTCGCGATCTGCTCCCTGCTCTGGGGGTCGAGCTACCTGTTCATCAAGCTGATGAGCGGGGAGGTTTCGGCGTTGGCGATCGCCGCCAGCCGCGGCCTGCTCGGCGCTGCCGTGCTGTCGCTCTGGAGCCTCGGCCGCCGGCGCAGCCCGCTGCCGCGGCGCGCCGAGATCCTGCCATGGATCATGCTCGGCACCACCAATGGCTGGCTGCCGAACGTGCTCGTCGGCTATGCGCTGGTTCAGCTCGCCAGCGGCCCCGCGGCGATGATCCAGGCGGCGGGGCCGCTCGTCACCGCGCTCGTCGCCCATCTCGTCTTCTCGGAGGAGCGGCTGAGCCGGCGCCGGCTCGGCGGCATCCTGCTCGGCATGGCCGGCGTCGCCCTGCTGATCGGCCCGCGCCTGTTCGAGGGCGGCGGCACCGCGCTCAGCGTGCTCGCCATGATCGGCGCGACGCTGAGCTATACGGTCGCCAACCTCTATGTCCGGACGGTCCCTGCCGCGACGGGCGATCCTGCCCGGCTGGCACTGGGCCAGCAGATGTTCTCGGGCACCATCGCCACCGCGCTGACGCTCGCCGTGCTCGGCCCTGCGGCGTTCGTGCCGCTTGGCGGCCATCTGCCCGCGATGCTGGCGCTTGGCATCTTCGCCACGGCGATCCCGGTCACCGTCTTCATGCGGCTGATCCGGGCCGCCGGCCCCACGCGGGCGGCGATGACCGGTTATCTCGTGCCGACGGTCGCCGTGATCCTCGGCGTCGTCGTCCTGCATGAGAACCTAGAGTTGCGTCAGATCCTCGGCGGTTGCATCATCCTGGCCGGCGTCTTCCTCGTCACGATGGCGCCGCGCAGAGTGGGGGCCTCATGAGGATCGGGACTATCGCGGCGGTCGTATGGGCTGGCGCCGTCATGGCTGGTTGTGTCGAGCGCCAGCCGGCAACGGTGGCCTTCTCCACGGAGGAGGCTGCCGTCATCAGGAAGCCGGGAAACGGCGTCATCACCGGCCATGCCTTCCGCACCAAGCCGAGCGGCGTGGTGGTCAATGCCGCCGGCCAGGTCGTGCGCCTCATCCCGGCCACGGGCTTCGCCCGCGAGCGCTTCGCCAATCTCTACGGCAAGGGCAAATACGTTCCGCACCGCGCCTATCCGGCCGATGACGCGGTCGACCCCGCCTATGCCGAATACACCCGCACGACCAAGGCCGAGGCCAATGGTCGCTTCGCCTTCGACAAGGTCGCGCCCGGCAGCTATTTCATCACCACCCAGGTGATCTGGGGCGACGAGAACGCCTTTTCGCGGGAGGGTGGCTCGGTCTATGACAGCGTCACGCTGACGGGCAAGGAAACCGAGCCCGTCCAAGTCATCCTCTCCGGCAACTGAGTCCCGTCTCCGTGAAGCTCCTCCTCGTCGTCGCCTGCGCCCTGATCGATGCCGACAACCGCGTCCTCGTCACCCAGCGCCCGGAAGGCAAGGCGCTCGCCGGCCTCTGGGAGTTTCCCGGCGGCAAGCTCGAATCCGGCGAGCGGCCGGAGCCGGCGCTGATCCGCGAGCTCCATGAAGAACTCGGCATCACCGTGAAGGAGGATTGCCTCGCGCCGCTGACCTTCGCCAGCTACGCCTATCCCGAGTTTCACCTGCTGATGCCGCTCTATATCTGCCGGCGCTGGGAGGGCAGCGTCGTCTCCCGCGAGGAGCAGGCGCTGAAATGGGTCCGCCCCGGCAAGCTGCGCGATCTCGCCATGCCGCCGGCCGACGAACCGCTGATCCCGCCGCTGATCGACCTCCTGGGCCCCTGACAGCGGCCCAATTCAGTGCACGGCCGGCAGGCCAAGCGCCTGCCAGCGTGCCTGCGGGATCGGATCGCCAACCTGGAAGGCGAAGGCCGTCACCCGCTTGAGATCGGCGGAGAGCGTGCATTCGAAGCGCAGCCCGTACCAGCGCCGCCTGCTGCGGAAGGCTGCTCCTTCCGCCCGTAGAATGCGATCGGCGTAACGGGTATCGGCCATGGCATAGGCGCTGACCCGGTCGGGCTCGTAGCTGTGCTGCCAGGCATGGATCTGGCCCATCGCCTCGAGCCCGCAAAGCTGCTCGACGCGCTCGTCCGGCGCCAGGCGCGGCAGCATCGCCAGCGTGTCCCGGCTGCGCGGATCGGCAAGGACCTGCTGCGAAAGCAGGCGCCGCGGCCGGACCAGCCCATCCGTTTCGGCGGAGACTGGCGGCTCTGAGGGTGCCGGGACTGATGGCACGGACGGCGACGGAGCCGGCTCCGGCTCCGAAGCGGGCGCAGTCGCCGGCGCGGGTGGTGGCGGGCGTGTCATCGCCTCGAACTGCTCGGGCGTCTGCAGCTCGACATCAACGCTCTGCTCGACGAAGGCCGGCATCTCGTCGAATTGCTGGACGGTGACGAAAGCGAGCCAGGCCAGAAGCGCTGCATGGATGAGCGACGCGACCGGCAAGCCGGGATCGGGCATCGCCCAGCGCATGCGGCTCGCGGCCGGCATGGCTCAGGCCGCATCCCGCGGCGGCACGAAGGCACCGGTCCGGAATTTCGCTGCCATCCGCTCGCTTCGCGCCTTTCGCCCCTGACGGGCGCAACAGCGCCGATCAAGCCGACATTTTTGTGATCTCGGGCAGCGGCTCCAGCTCGGCTTCGTCGCGCCCGAGCTGGAAGCGCTCGAAGCGCTGCAGCTCCTCCTCGATCGCAGCCTTGAGCGCCGGCGTCTCATGGCCATCGAGCCAGCTCCATTGCTGCATCAGGAGCTTGCCGGCGGCCCGGTCGGTCTTGAGGTCGAGCACGGCGACGATGCGGTCCCCCGCCAGCACCGGCAGGCCGAAATAGCCATAGACCCGCTTTTCCTTCGGCAGATAGGCCTCGAAGACATGGGCGTAGTCGAAGAAGAGCTTCGCCCGCTTGCGCTGGATCATCAGCGGATCGAAGGGCGAGAGGATGTGGATCAGCGTCGCTTCAGGCGCTTCCGACAGCTCCAGCGACGCCGGTTCGGCCCAATGCTGCGTCTTGCCGGCGCCTGCCACCGCGACCTCGACGAGTTCCTTGCGCTTGACGCGGGCAACGATCAGCTCGGCCACGGCCTTCTTGCTCGGCGCGTCGAGATGACAGGCGGAATCGAGGCTGACCAGCCCCTGCGCCCGCAGCGCCCGGTCGAGCTTGTAGGCGGTGACCTGCCGCTCGCTTGCCGGCGTCGGCTTCTTCTCCCACTGGAAGTGCCGGTCGAACAGCTCATAGGTCTTGAGCATTCCGGCGCGCGCCGCGATCGCGAGCTCGCCATCGTAGAAGGCGCGCTCCAGCAGGCCCTTGGACGGCTTCTTGCTGGCCCAGAGATGCGCCTTCTCGATCAGCTCCTCTTCGATGTCGCGGATGGTCAGCGCCCCATCCCTGCGGATGCGGCGCAGGAGCTTGCGCGTCTCCTCGCGGGCGCCGACCGCCGACCAGCGCTTCGGCTCCTCGCGATGCACCTTCATCTCGGGCAGGAAATAGCGGACGTCGCGGGTTGGAACGTATGAGAGCGCGTGCGTCCAGTATTCAAACACGCTCTTCTCGACCGATTGCAGATGGGCGAGGTCGGCCCTGCGATAGCCGGGGATGCGGGCGTAGAGGATGTGGTGGTGGCAGCGCTCGATCACGTTGATCGTGTCGATCTGGACATAGCCGAGCTGCTCGACCGCAGCCCGCGCCGCGGCGGGCCCCGCCCCGAAGGGCTCGCGCGTGTCGAGACGCTGGGCCCGGAGCCAGATGCGCCGGGCCTGTTCGGTCGTCAGGGAGAGGGGCTTGCGGGGTCGCGGAGGCATGATCCGCAGGCTAGCCTCGTCCTCGCCACGCCGTAAGGGGCGCGCCGCGTCGCCGCTGACAGCCCGTGGCGGGAGCGAGAGCCCTGGATGCTAGAGCATTTTCGAGCGAAGTGGACACCGGTTCGCGTGAAGAAAATGCGATAAAACAAAGAGATAGAGCACTTCCGCGCTTCGAAGAAACGCCGAAGTGCTCTGTCGTCACGGCGCGACGATCAGCGCCCAGTAGACCTGATATTTCGAGCCCGGCGCATAGGCCGTCGCGATGCCCATGCGCTTGGCCCTGGCATCCTTCATGACGCGATCGTGCTGGGGCGAATCCCGCCAGCCGGAGAAGGCCTCGGCGAGGCGGCGGTAGCCGGCGGAGAGATTGGCCTCCGCCCCCAGCTGGCCTTCCTTGGCAAGCCTCGCCTTCACCGCATCGGCCTGCACCGGCTTATCGGAGGCTGCCATCGCCGCAGCCTCGCGCTGCGCGGCCTCGACTAGCGCCGGGTCGAGCGTCAGCGTGCCGAGCCCCGCATTGAGGCGATAGGCCGAGATCATCGCCCGCGCCTGTTCCGCATCGACCTGGGCCGAGGCCGAACCGAGATCGCGATAGAAGGCGGGCTGCGCCTGACGCTGCGGCTCGGTGCAGCCGGCGACGCCGAGAAGAGCGAGCGCGCCCACCAGCGCGGCCGGGCAAGTCATCGCGCGCGAAGCCGCGGCGCGGCGCAGAAAGCTAGAGCACTTCCGCGTTTCTTCGAATCGCGGAAGTGCTCTAGGTCTTTGTTTGATCGCATTTTCTTTACGCGAACCGGCGTCCACTTCGCTCGAAAATGCTTTAGGCATCCGATCATTCCTTGCTGTCTTCCTTGGCAGGCTCGAGCACCGGGAGCGGCGCGGGCTTCGCCGCTTCGGCCGTCTCCTCGGTCTCCTCGGCCTCGACCGGCTTGCGGGAGCGGCGCGCCGCGGCGGGCGTGGCCGGCTTCGCGGCCGCCCGCTTCTCCCATCCACCGGCATCACCCCGCCCGACGGCCGTCGCGATGCCGTCGAGGGAGAGCTCGACGCCTTCCAGCCCGCGCACGATCAACTGCGGCGTTTCGGCAACCGGCTCCATCTCGGCGAGGCGCTTGTGGATGGCGAAATTGAGATCGCTGGTCACGCGCCCGACGATCTCGACATCCCCGACCACACAGACCAGCTCGAAATCCATCGTCGCGGTGCCGAGCTTCTTGAACTGCACGACCGGCGGCGGCTTCTGCATCACGTCGCCATGGTTCGTGGCCACCTCCGACAGCATGGCCCGAACCTGCCCAGCCTCGAGCGTGCGCGGGACCGAGAGCGCGATCAGGACGCGGCCGGTGCGGTCGTTGCGGACACGGTTGCGCACCACGCCGGAGATCAGGTTCGAGTTCGGGACGATCACCGTCGAGCGGTCGAAGGTCGCGATCTCGGTCGAGCGGACGTTGATGCGCTTGACGATGCCTTCGATGTCGCCGACCAGCACCTGATCGCCGACGCGGATCGGCCGCTCCCAGAGCAGGATCAGGCCCGAGACGAAGTTCGACACCACCGATTGCAGGCCGAAACCGATACCGACGGACAGGGCCGAAGCGACGAGCGTCAGGCGCTCGAGGCTCAGGCCCACAGCCGAGACCGCGATCGCCACCGCGCCGATATAGCCGACATAGCCCGCCGCCGTCGTGATCGAGTTGCGCAAGCCGGGATCGAGCGCGGTCGTCGGCAGGAACTGGTGGTCGAGCCAGCGCTGCAGGGCCCGCGTCGCCGCGATGCCGAGGCCGAAGACGAAGGCGAAGACGACGATGGTCGAGAGCGAGATGGTGACGCCGCCGACCTGGAAGCCGAAGAAGGCGGCGCGCAGCGAAACCAGGAAATCGGTCGATTCCAGCCCCCAGGGCGCGAGCACCATGAGAACCGTGACGGCGATCAGCAGCAGCTTCAGCGCGCCGACAGCGATCACCGCGACCTTGTCCAGCGTGGTGCTGCGCAGCCCCATGCCGGCCTTCAGCGTCAGCGCAAAGCGGCCCTTGCCGGTCAGGAGACGCGGAACGCCGAGATCGATGAACTGGAAGGCCAGCAGGAACAGGCAGGCGACGATGCTGATCCAGAGCGTCTGCTCGGCCAAAAAGGCGGCGAAGATGACATAGCCGCTGAGCGTCGAGGCGATAATCAGGAAGCCGATGACCCAGCCGAGAATCCTGACCGGGGCGAGGCTCGCCCCATCCACCGGCACATAGGGGCCGAGGCAGGCCTCCTGCTCGACATCGTCGTCGTCGCGGATCTGGTAGAGCCCGGCGATCAGGGTCAGGGCGAAGAGAATGGCGAAGAACGCCTTGACGATGATCGAGATCGCGAGGCCGGCCGCGATCGCCTGCAGCCAGGCCTCGAAGACCTTGCCGACCGCCATCACGAGGGCGAGCGAGGAAGCGATCCAGACGACGCTGCGGGCTGTCGGGTCCAGCACGCGGACCAGACGACGCTGCGGGCTGGACGGCGCGAACAGGGCGTCGGCCAGGGCCTGGACGAAGGCAAAGAAGGCGAGGCCGACGACCACGGCCCAGATCACCGGCTGGATGCGCGGCGGCAGCAGCCCCGTCGTGCTCAGCGCCTTGTAGATCAGCCAGCTCGCCAGCACCGGCGGCGCCGCGCCTGCAACGATATGGGCAAGCGCGACATAGAGGCAGTGCAGGCTCCCCGAATCCTGCAGGTTGCTGTAGCGCGCCTTGAAGCGCGGCAGATAGCGGGCCCGGGCAACGTAGAGCAGGATGGCGCCGAGCAAGGCGAGTGCGACCACGCCGCCGCGCGTGCCGGAAAAGGCGTCCCTCACCCCTTCCAGCCAGCCGCCGAAGATGTAGCCGGACGCCCGCAGATCCTCCGGTGCCGTCGCGATGGCATTGCCCCAGACCTCCGGGTTGGCGACGGAAGGGCCGGCAGCGAACAACGTCTTGGCGAAAATCTCGCGGCGCTTGTCGCCGATCGCGCTCTGAAGCTGCTCTGCCTGCAGCAGCGAGGCCTTGGCGATCTTCAAGGTCTCGTCCGCATCGGCATAGGCCTTGGCGCGGGCCTCGCGGTCGCGCGTGATCTCGGCGCTCTCGGCCGGCGCGTTGGCGTCCGGCTTCGCGCCGAGCTGATCGAGGCGAAGCTTGGCCTGGTCGACGCGCGGCGTCTGCTCGTCGATGATGACGCGCAGCTGGTCGAGTGACGGCTGCAGGCGGATGCGCTGGCGCTGCAGCTCCGCATCGCTCGCCTCTGGTGATGCGAGCGTCGTCTCGATCTGCGCAAGCTCGGTGCGGACCGCGTCGAGCCGCGCCCGCGCGCTGCCGGGTTCGCCCGGAGCCGCCGTCGTCTGGGCAAGGGCGGGCATAGCCGCCGCCATGGCCAGTGCAAGCCAGAGCATGCCTGTCGCCAGAACCCGCATGAGGTTTTGCAACGGCGCTTGCGCCACGCGTGCTGCCATGGTGGTGCCGCCCTGCTCCTTGGATTGATTCGGCTCGGGCTCGACCCTCGGCACAGCCGTGCCCGCAAGGCAAGACGGAGAGCGGAATTCGGCGGCCAGCAAAGCTGATGCTCCTGGGATAGCGGGCGGGGCTGGTGAGCCGGAAACGGCTCCGGCCCGCTCATCGCCGCAAAACACGACCTCAAGATGGCATGGCGCTGCGGCCTGCCGGGATCAGCGCTTGCTTTCCCGCTTGTCCTTCTTGCCTGCCCTGGCCTTGCCGCGGTTGTGGTAGCTGGCATTGCCGAGCCCGGTCCCGATCGTCAGAACCGCCCAGTTCTCGACATCCTGCATCGCCGACATCTCGCTCAGCCCCTGGATGACGGCATCGTTGTGCATCACGACCTCCGTCTCGTGCTCGCCGATCGCGGGCACGAGCTCGCGGATGCTGTCGACGAGGTTGAAGCGACTGCTTTCCCAATTCCCCGGCAGGTTCTGCGCGCCGCGCCCGATCGCACCGTCCGGCTCGATCAGGCCGGGACAGCCGACGCCTATGAAGGGCGCCACCCTCAGCCCCTCCCTTTCGGCACTCTCGATCTGGTCGCGCAACATCTTGCCGAGGCGCTTGATCGCCTCGTCGCGGCTCGGTTCCTCGTCGGCATGGCGCCAGAGCTCCGATTTCCAGACCCGCGCCTTGCTCAGATCCGGCGCCTTCTGCTGCCGAAGCTCGACGATGCCGACGCGGATGTTCGAGCCGCCGATATCGACGGCGACGAGGCTGTCGAAGGCCTCGAAGATCCATTTCGGCGCGAGGTGCGCGCTGCCGACGAGGCCGGCCTCGTCGGGATGATGGCTGATCGGCACGAGATCAAGCGCGCGCCCGTCGGTGCGCAGGATGATGGCGGCGCGTGCGATGGCGAGTTCGCCGACACGACTCTCGCGGAAGCCGCCGCCGACCGCGATGCGCTCGACCGAAGCCCAGCTCTTCAGGCGTGCGAAGCGGCGGATGACAAAGGCAAGCGATTGGGCGAAGCCCTCGACGGCGCTCAGGACCAGGGCGGCTTCGGCGGCTTCGCCCTCCTTGAGCAGCGCATCGAGCTCCTTCTTGCTGATCTCGGCGGTCTTGCCTTTCAGCGGATCGTCGCCGTTGCGCTTCAGATGGCTGCGCAGCGCATCGAGATGCTCGATGAACGCGCCCCGGCTCGCCTTGTCGCCGACGAAGCCGTCATCGTCCCGCACCTCCAGATTGTAGCTGGTGACCACGACCGACGGCAGTTCGGCCGCGCCATGCGGCCCGGTCGCGCCGTTGCGTGATGTCTCGGCGGTCGCCGTGGCCATGGATGATCGCCCCCTCAGTCAGCGCGCGGATTCGCAGGGGCAACCCGGCAAGGTCGGACACGGTTCCGAAGCCGGGGCGATGCGCCGCATGCAGCACACCCCTGCATGGCCGGGCCCGCGCCGCAGTTGACCGATGCTGCAATCACCGCTCCAACCGGTCGGGCCATGTCGTGTGGCTTGGGGGGATAAGGCGTGTCTGATCTGATTTTGCGCATGATCGTCATCGGAGCAGGCGCGACGGCGCTCTCCGATCTCTGGGCGCAGTTCCTGCGGCTCTTCGGTTTGCCCAAGCCGAACTGGGCGATGCCGGGGCGCTGGTTCGCCCATCTGCCGCGCGGGCGGATGTGGCATGACGACATCGCCAAATCCGAGCCCGTGCCGGGCGAGCTCGCGATCGGCTGGATCTGCCACTATCTGGTCGGCATCGCCTTCGCGGGCATCGTTCTCGCGATCTGGGGCGCGGACTGGGCTCGCAATCCGACCTTTCTGCCGGCGCTGATCGTCGGCTGGGCCACGATCGGCTGCGGCTGGTTCATCCTGCAGCCCGGCATGGGCATGGGCGTCGCCGCCTCGCGGCGGCCGAACGCCGGCCAGATCCGCCTGCTCAATTTCGTCAGCCACACCATCTTCGCCATCGGGCTCTACGGCACGGCGCTGCTGACCCGCTGAGCTCGTCCGCCGTCATGCTCGGGCTTGACCCGAGCATCTCCTGACGCGGAGGCACTGGCGTCCCTTCCGGCCTGAGATTCTCGGGTCAAGCCCGAGAATGACGGCTTTAATCCAGTATTCGGGTCTCGTAGGCGTAGAGCTGGCGGAAGCCGAGGCTGCCATAGAGATTGATCGCGACGGCATTGCTCTGCTCGACCTGCAGATAGGCGCTGTGGCAGCCCATCGCCCCGGCCCAGCCCATCAAACTCCGCACGATCCTGCGGCCATAGCCATGGCCGCGATGATCGGGATGGACGCAGATCAGGCCGATCTCGGCCATGCCGCGCTCGGCCACGCTCATGCCGAAGGCGACCGCCTCGCCCTCGACCAGCCAGGTCGCGAAGGCGGCGGGCAGCCTGACCTTCTCGATGATGGCCGCGAGATTGGCGACATGGGTCTTGTTGCCGCTCTGGAGGGCGGCGGCGCCGGCCGTCCATTCCAGGCTCGGCCGCGCCTCGATCTGCAGCTCAGGCTCTTCCGAGGCCACGAAGCCGGCGAGCGGCGCGATCTGGCCAAAGGATCGGTCCTTGACCCGATAGCCCCGCTCCAGCACCGCCGCGCGGGTTGAATCCGCCACAAGCGGCGTCAGGCGGATGGCGGGAACAAGCCCGTCGGCGCGATAGAGCTCCTCGATCAAATCCAGCATCGTCGCGTCGAGTTCCGCGCCATAGCTCAGCGGCGTCGCCGAATTGGCCCGCCCCGAATAGCCATTGGCGAAGCGCAGCACCCAGTCACCGACGACGAGCGTCGACAGGGCCGGCCAGGCATTGATGATGCGCCGCTCGCAGCTGAGCACGAATTCGCTGTCTTCCGTCTTCGTCAGCATCTCATCCCCCAGAGGGCTTGCGCGGTGTCGGCCGCCAGCCCGGCGGCGCCATCTCGAAGCCTGCAAATTCAAAGCCCGGTGCCACCGTGCAGCCGACCAGCGTCCAGGCGCCGAGCGAGGTCGCGCTCTGCCACCAGCCGGCGGGCACCACGAATTGCGGCCGCTGGCCGGCAGCAAGCTCGGTGCCAAGGTGATGGGCCGAGGCATCGTGGCCGTTCGGCGAGACGGTGATGACCAGCGGCGCACCGGCATAGTGATGCCAGATCTCGGCGGCATCGACGCGATGCCATTCCGAGGTCTCGCCGGTGTCGAGCAGGTAGTAGATCGCGGTCGAGAAGCCTCTGCCCTCCGGCCCGGCCGGATCGCGGAAGGTCTCGCGGTAATGGCCGCCCTCGGGGTGGGGCTTGAGTTCGAGCAGCCGGATGATTTCGGCCGCCGTCAGCCCGTCGAGCCGCATCGGCATGGTCAAAACCGGTTCTTGGCTTCGCGCAGCGCGGCGAAGACCTTGTCGGCCGAGGCGCCCGCCAGTCCGACGGCCGCGGCGAGCGCGCCCTCGCCGGCCCGGAAGAACGGATTGGTCGCCAGCTCCTCCGCTACCGTGGTCAGCGCCCAGAAGCGGCCCTCGGCCTTGGCTTTCTCGGCCTCGGCAAAGCGCGTCTTGAGCGCCGCGTTCGCCGGATCGACCGACCGGGCGAAGCGGGCATTGGCGAGGGTATAGTCATGGCCGCCGAGGAGACGGGTGTCGCCCGGCAGCGCCATCAATCGCGACAGCGAGGTCCACATCCGGTCCATCTGTCCCGGCTGGACGCGCCCGCAGCCCATGACGAAGACGACGTCGCCGACCAGCGCGAGCTTGGCGCCGCGCCCGACATAGCTGAGATGGCCGTCGGAATGGCCGGGCGTATGCCAGATCTCGAAGCGCTCCCCGCCGAGCGAGACGCCATCGCCCTCGCCGACCACCTTGTCGAGCGGCGCGCCGGCACGAGCGTCGGCCGGTCCGATGACCGTGGCGCCGGTTGCCTGCTTCACCTCCGCGACGCCCTGCGTGTGGTCGTGATGGGCGTGGGTGATGAAGATGTCGCTGATCGTCCAGCCCTTCGCGCTGGCGGCGGCCAGCATGTCGCGAGCGTCCGGCACATCGATGGCCGCGCAGGCGCCGGTGGCGGGATCATGAAGCAGCGCGCCGGCATTGTCGCTGAGCGTGCGGAAGACGTGAAGGTCGAGCGGCATGGCGGACTCCTGCGAGAGCGGATCGGCACCCTGCATGGGCCATGGCCGCCCGCCGATCAAGCCGTGAGGTCGCCCCTCGGCCAAGCTGGAGGGATAGCCGTCATTGCGAGGCGCGATAGCGACGAAGCCAAGACGTAACGACGCGAGGCTCTTCCCCTCCCCCTTGTGGGGAGGGGATAGGGGTGGGGGTGGTGCCGCTTGGTGATCGGCTGCAGGTCAGTGCCGTGCAGCAGCGTCGAAAAGACTTTCCCGTCGATCGCTCTTGCTTTCCGACCCCCACCCCCATCCCCTCCCCACAAGGGGGAGGGGAGTCGCGCGCGGCCATCGCGATCGCGTGCCGCCGCCCTGCCCTTGCGTTCGGCCGCAGGGCGTTCCATCTCAAGCGCCATGCCTCTCGACGTCGTCGACCTGCGCGCCTTCTATGCCAGCCCGCTCGGCCATGTGGCCCGGCGCTTCATCGGCCGGACGATGCTGCGCTTCTGGCCCGACTGCTCGCGCCAGCGCCTCCTCGGCCTCGGCTTCTCGACACCCTATCTCTCCGTGCTCGGCATTGAGGCCGAGCGCACCATCGCCTTCATGCCGGCGGCGCAGGGCGTGGTGAACTGGCCGGCGCCCGGCCTTTCCGCCTCGGCTCTGGTCGAGCCGACGCTATTGCCGCTGCCGACCGCCTCGATCGACCGGGTCGTCCTCGTCCATGCGCTCGAAGAGACCGAAAGCCCGGACGACCTGCTCGACGAGGTCTCGCGCGTCCTCAACCCCGGCGGGCGCATGATCCTCGTCGTGCCGAACCGACGCGGTCTCTGGGCCCGGATGGACGGAACGCCCTTCGGCCAGGGCCGGCCCTTCAGCCGCCGCCAGCTCTCGGCGCTGATGCGCGCCGCCGAATTCTCGCCCGAGCACTGGGCCGAGGCGCTCTATGTCCCGCCACTGCAGCGGCGGCTCCTGATGCGCTCGGCCCCGGTCTGGGAGCAGATCGGCGCCGGCCTGTCGCTGCCCTTCGCCGGCGTCCATGTCATCGACGCGACCAAGCAGTTCTACCGGCGCGCGCCCCTGCGCGCGACGCGCCGCAGCTTCGCGCTGCGTCCGGTCCTGCTGCCGCAGCCGGCTCCCACGCCGCGCGCTGCGGCCCCGCCGACGGAAAGCCGAACGGGTTGACATTTTCGCCGGGTCACGGCCAAGGTCCGCCGCCTTTCGCGCCGGTTGTGCCATAAACCGCTGTTCCGCCCGATTTTCGCGCGGATTCTGAACTGGATCACGATGCGTAGCTATCTGGATTTCGAGAAACCGGTCGCCGAACTGGAGGCGAAGGCGGATGAATTGCGGGCCCTCGAGGCGCGCGGCGACGGCATTTCCCTGTCGGAAGAGATCGGCAAGCTCGACGCCAAGGCGAACCAGGCGCTGAAAGACATCTATGCGGCGCTGACGCCCTGGCAGAAGACGCTGGTGGCGCGCCATCCGCAGCGCCCGCACTTCAAGGATTACTGCGCCGGGCTGATCGAGGAATTCACCCCGCTCGCCGGCGACCGCGCCTTCGGCGAGGACGAGGCCATCGTCGGCGGCTTCGGCCGCTTCCGCGGCGAGCCGGTCTGCGTCATCGGCCAGGAAAAGGGCGATTCGACCGAGACCCGCATCCGGCACAATTTCGGCATGCCCAAGCCCGAAGGCTACCGCAAGGCCGTGCGCCTCGCGGAGGTGGCCGACCGCTTCGGCCTGCCGGTGCTGAGCTTCGTCGACACCGCCGGCGCCTATCCCGGCATCGAGGCCGAGGAGCGCGGCCAGGCCGAGGCCATTGCCCGCTCGACGGAAGCCTGGCTCGGGCTGCGCAGCCCCAGCGTCGCGCTCGTCATCGGCGAAGGCGGCTCGGGCGGCGCCATCGCCATCGCTGCCGCCAGCCGCGTGCTGATGCTGGAGCATGCGATCTATTCGGTGATCTCGCCGGAAGGCGCGGCCTCGATCCTCTGGCGCGACACGGCCCGCGCGCAGGACGCCGCCACTGGCATGAAGATCACCGCGCAGGACCTGCTGAAGTTCGGAATCATCGACCGGATCGTGCAGGAGCCGACGGGCGGCGCCCATCGCGATGCGCACGCGGCGATCAGCCGCGCGGGCGACGCCATCGCCGCTGCGCTCGGCGATCAAGCCGGCCTCAGCAGCGAGGATATCGTCGCGAAACGGGCCGAAAAGTTCCTCGCGATCGGGCGCAATCTCTGAGCAATCTTGGAGTGAGATCTCTCGCAACCGCGAAGACAGGGGTTCTTTACCGGCCGTTGACCATGTGGCCAGACTCGGCAGGCCTATGGTAAGGAACCCTCAAGGCTAACGCTTCTACAACGAGTCGACGGGCACAATTTGGCCGTCTTGCGAAGTCACAGGTCGCACCCCGGCCTGCCGTTCGATGGGATTGACGACGTGGCAATCAAGCAACTCGCGCTCGTGGCTTTTGTTGCATTGACGCTGGCGGCCTGTGAGGAGGAGCGTTATCGCAGCTCCGCCCGCCACAACATCCCGATCCCGACCGCGACCTACGCGCTCATGTCCGAGAAGGGCATGAGCAAGGATCAGCCGATCCTGATCCGCTCCTACAAGAAGGAGTCGGAGCTCGAGGTCTGGAAGCGCAAGGCCGACGGTCAGTACGCCCTGCTCAAGACCTTCCCGATGTGCCGCTGGTCCGGCCAGCTCGGCCCGAAGGTGCGCGAGGGCGACCGCATGGCGCCCGAAGGCTTCTATGCCATCGCGCCCCAGCAGATGAACCCGAACTCGTCCTATTACGTCTCGTTCAACATGGGCTATCCCAATGCCTATGACCGTGCGCATGGCCGCACCGGCGCGCATCTGATGGTCCACGGCGCCTGCTCCTCGGCCGGCTGCTACTCGATGACCGACGACCAGATCGGCGAGATCTATGCGCTGGTGCGCGAGGCGCAGAATGCCGGCCAGAAGGCCGTGCAGATGCAGGCCCTGCCCTTCCGGATGACGCCCGAGAACCTGGCCAAGCACCGCCTCGACCCGAACATCGCCTTCTGGAAGAACCTGAAGGAAGGCACGGACTATTTCGAGGTCACCCGCGACGAGCCCGCCGTCTCCGTGGCCGGCGGCCGCTATGTCTTCAACGGTGGCTCGGCGCCGGCTGCCGTCGCCGAGAAGCGCCAGCAGGACGAGGTCCAGGTCGCCTCGCTCGTCGCCAAGGGCACGCCCGCGATCAAGCTGATCTATGACGATGGTGATCAGCACTCGTCCTTCAAGCAGACGCTGCTGGCCGGCGGCTCCGATGCGCTCAACCGTTCGGCGTCCTGGGCTTCGAAGGATGTCGGCGTCAGCCGCGCCGATGCCCTGTCGATCGGCCCGCGCGTCGTCGTGCTCGACGACAAGGGCAAGGCGAAGGCGACCGTCCGCGCCGCTTCGGCCGACAACGACGCCGTGCTCGCAGCCATCGCCGCCGCCCCGGCGGAAGAGGCTGCGAAGCCTGAAGCCGCCAAGCCTGATGCCAAGCCGACCGCTGCGCCGCGCCCGGCGGCAGCTCCGGCCGCAACGCAGCTCGCCAAGGTCGCCCCCGGCAACGCCGTGCAGGCGCCGGTGCTCGCGAGCGCAGCTTCGACGCCGGTCGCCCCGGCTGCCCCCGCCGAGGAAAAGCCCCTGCTGCAGCGCGCGCTCAGCTTCATGCCGGTCTTCGGCGGCGGCTCCAGCGCCACGGCTGACCAGGGCAGTGCGCCCATCGCCTCGGTCGTCCCGGCGACACCGACGGCTACGAGCGCCCCGCTGCCGCCGCGCCGGGCCACCGGTCTGAAGACCTCGAGCCTCGACCAGTCGATGGCCGGCTACGCAAGCCAGCCGACGACTCGCTGAGCATTACGCTGCTGTCACGCGCTGTGACGAAAACAGCACAGCGCTCCCCATAATTGAAGTTGCCTGTTTCGCAGGCGCGAAGGCCTCCGTTTCGGAGGCCTTTTGCTTTTTGCGTGGGCGAAGCGCCCAAAACCTCGCCTTGCCGGCAACCCGGCCTCACCCGCTTGATGGGACGACAGCGCAATCAATGCGCGGCGATGGGGTTCCTGCAGATGTCCGATCTCTTCCGTTCCTCGATTCTGGGCCTGAGCCTGGCCGCCGCCATCGGTGCGGCTGAGGCCTCCGACCTGCCGAGCAAGAAAGGGCCGCCGCCCGCCCCCGTCGCCCCGGCCATCACCTGGTTCGACATCGCCTTCAGCGTGAAGGGCATGACCGACTATAATTTCCGCGGCATTTCGCAGACGGATCGCAAGCCGGCCATTCAGGGCGGCGCCGAACTGCAGATCTACAACAACCTGTTCTATCTTGGCGTCTATGGCTCAAATGTCGATCTGGCGACGAGCCCAACCGCGGAGGTCGACTTCTATGGCGGCATCCGACCGAAATTCGGCGACCTCTCCTTCGATTTCGGCGTCTGGCAGTACTACTACCCCGGCGAGAAGCAGCTGATCGACGGTGCCGGCGTATTCTGGACGCCGAAGAACACCGACTACACCGAGGTCTACGGCAAGGTCTCCTACACCTTCGCCGAGAGCCTGACCCTCGGCGCCAACGTCTTCTACGCCTGGGACTGGCTCGGCACCGGCGCGAGCGGCACCTACGCCTCGCTGACGGCCAAGTACAACCTCCCCTTCCTCGAAGGCCTGTCGGTGTCCGGCGAGCTCGGCCATTACTGGCTCGGCACCACCAATCTCGCGATCTGGTCGACCGTGCCGCCGACCAATCTGCCCGACTACACCTACTGGAACGCCGGCGCCTCCTACACCTGGAAGAACATCACCGCCGATCTGCGCTACCACGATACCACGCTGTCGAAGAGCGAGTGCTTCCTGCTGACCGCCGATCCGCGCGGCATCAGTCTCGGCACCGGCCGCTCGAACTGGTGCGGCGCCGCCTTCGTCGCGACGCTCTCCTTCGACATCACCGCCAGCAGCCTCGGCGTCTTCGCGGCGAAGTAAGGCAAAGGACGTACGGCGCAAAGGAAAGGCCGCCCCACCGGACTGACACCGAATATGTACATAGTTCGTTATTGCGCGGCTAAATCGCCTATCACAGCAATGGGTTATTCAGGCGCGCCTTACGATGTAAGCTTACATTCTAGTACATAGTTTTTACGGAGGGCCGTGGCATCGCTCGCGGCCCTCCCTGTATTTTTTAAGATCTTACCGAGCCGAGAATCTTGCGGATGGCCGTGGCGAATCTGGGGGGCAGCGCGGAGGGCGAACCGGCCGCCTGCGGAGGCTTGAAATCGCCTTCCATTGGCCTACCATTGCGCTGCCTACCTTGAAGGAGCGCAGCCATGGACCTCACCGTGGTGCCCATCGTCAAGCCGGACGCCACCAACTTCATCTTCGGCCAGTCGCACTTCATCAAGACCGTGGAAGACCTCCACGAGGCGCTGGTGGGCGCGGTTCCCGGCATCCGTTTCGGACTGGCCTTCTGCGAGGCCTCCGGCAAGCGGCTGGTGCGCTGGTCGGGTAATGACGAGGCCGCGCTCGCCCTGGCACGCGACAACGCATTGGCCATTGGCGCCGGCCACACGTTCCTGATCTTCCTGGGCGACGGATTCTTTCCCGTCAACGTGCTGGCTGCGGTGCGCGCGGTGCCGGAGGTCTGCCGCATCTACTGCGCGACGGCCAACCCGACACAGGTGATCGTTGCGCAAACGGAGCTGGGCCGCGGCGTGCTCGGCGTGGTGGATGGCGCCTCACCGCTGGGTGTCGAAGCCGATGCCGACATCGCATGGCGGAAGGACCTCCTGCGAAAGATCGGCTACAAGCTGTAGTGGCTGGATGAGGCCGAAGTCGACGGGCCTGCATGAACAATACCGTTTGCCGCCCTCGTCACGCTGTGGGCTCCGGCGCCGGCTCGGACTTTTCCACCAAGCGCCTGATGGCTCCCGGCTGCCGGCTCGAATCGGCGCGTCTGCCCCGTAAAGCACAATCTGGCAAGCCGGGGGCGGAGCGGGTCGCACCCGCTCCAATACACGGTTGTCGCAAAGTCACATCTGTTAGGAAAATCGCCTGCGCCCGTCGATCCGGTGGATTGTGATGCGCTTAATCTGTGGTGGCCGACACTTCAGGCCGCCTGACGTATGCCGCGACGCCGCCGGGATGGATCATGCGCCAGTCTACGCCTATTCTCGTTGAGCCGGGTCTAAACGGCTCGATGCAGACATTGCGGCCCAAGGCACCATCCTCGCATCCCGTCTTGCTGGTCGCAGCCGCGACAGCGGTGATGGTCCTCCTGATGGGGGTTGCTCAAGCCCAATCACCCAATACCGTGGTCGAAGGAGTGCCCGTTACGGTACCGGGTACCCAGTCCTCGCCCTGGAGCATCTCAAACAACCTCATGGTTGGTAATACGCTCGGTGGCACCTTGATCATTGAATCCGGCGGTCAGGTCAACGGTACCACGGCCCGTGTCGGTTCCGACAACGTCACGGGTACGGTGACGGTACGGGACGCAAATTCGGTATGGGCTAACACCGGCGCTATCTCCATCGGCGTGGGCAGTTCCGGTTTTGGTTTCCTGAATATCCTGAATGGAGGCAGCGTCAGCAACACGACCGCCGAGGTCGGCGTCAACGCCGGCGGGACCGGCACCGTGACCGTGAGCGGCTCCGGCTCGCAATGGGCCAACAGCCAAACACTGGCTGTTGGCTGGTATGGCAACGGCACCGTGACTATCGACAATGGCGGAGCTGTCAGTGCCCCCGTCATCTGGATGGGAGTGGTTCCAGGAGCACAGGGAACATTGACCCTGAGCGGTACAGCCGGGAATCGAGGCGTACTGACGACCGGCCTATTGGCTAAGGGGCTTGGCAATGGGCAGACTGGCGATGCCACGCTCAATCTCGACGGCGGTATCCTGCGCGCCAGCGCCGACAGGGCCAGTTTTCTCGCTGCTCAGGCCGATTATCGCTTTGGCTTTGCCGCTGGGGATGTGGTGATCGGCACCGGCGGCGCCTTCATTGACAGCAACGGCCACGCGATCGGTATTTCAGCAGCGCTTGGTGGCTCAGGCGGCCTGACCAAGCTCGGCGCGGGAACTCTGACGCTTTCCGGCGCCAATACCTATGCCGGCGGCACGACGATCTCGGACGGCGTCCTTGTGGCCAATACAACCAGTCTCAGAGGACCGGTTCTCAACAATGCGGTCCTGGTGTTCAACCAGCCCGTGGACGGCACCTTCTCAGGCAACATCAGCGGGTCCGGATCGCTCAAGAAAGACGGTGCCGGCGCTCTGACGCTCGCCGGTATCAACACCTACACGGGTGGAACCCAGGTGAATGGCGGAACCCTGGTCATCGCCGCTCCCGATGCGCTCGGCAGCGGCCCTGTCGCGTTCGGTGGCGGTGTCCTCCGGTTCGATTATACGGGCTCGCTCGACCGCCCCATTACCGTCAGCCCAGGCGGCTTTACCGTCGACACCAACGGTAATACCCAGACCATGTCCGCCCCGCTCGCAGGAAGCGATCCGTTCACCAAGGTTGGCTCCGGCAGCCTGAACCTCACCGGGAACAGCCCGTTGACCGGGCCGACCTCGGTTCAGGCTGGCCGTCTTGCGGTGAATGGCTCACTGGCGAACTCGACCATCACTGTTCAGAACGGCGCGACGTTGGGCGGCAACGGCACCATCGGCGGGCTCGTCGTTCAGAACGGCGGCTTTGCGGCTCCCGGCAACTCGATCGGCACGCTGACGGTCGCGGGCAATGTCGCCTTCGGGGCGGGGTCGGTCTATCAGGTCGAGATCAACGCGGCGGGGCAGAGTGACAGGATCGTGGCGTCAGGCATGGCGACGATCTCGGGCGGCACAGTCCAGGTGCTGGCCGAAAACGGCAACTACGCGGCGGCGACGAACTATACCATCTTGACGGCCGGCGCCGGCGTGACCGGCCGCTTCGCCAATGTCACCTCGAACCTCGCCTTTCTGACGCCGTCGCTGAGCAATGACAGCAGCAACGTCACGCTGACCATGACGCGCAACCAGACCGGGTTCGCCGGCGTGGCGCTCACCCGCAACCAGGGCTTCACCGCGAACGCGACCGAGCGGCTGGGCGTCGGCCAGCCAGTCTATGACGCGCTGCTCTCGACGACGGCGACCGAAGCGCGCGCCGGCTTCGACCTGCTCTCGGGCGAGGCACATGCGCAGGCGGTGTCGGTCGCGATCGGCGAAAGCGCGCTCGTCCGCGAGGCGATTTTGGGCCACCTGCGCGGCCCGCTGCTGACGCCCCCAGGCGCGAGCATCGCCGCCGCCTTCAGCGCCGATCTGCCGGGCAGCAAGAGCGCGACCGTCATGCCGGCGCCGCGGCGTGAGGCGCGCTATGCGCTCTGGGGCGAGGCGCTCGGCGGCCAGGCCAACACGAATGCCGACGGCAATGCGGCCGGGCTGTCGCGCCGCACCGGCGGTGCCATCCTCGGTGCCGACATGCTGCTCTTTAACAGTGGCCCCGGCTCCCTGCGCGTCGGCGTGGCGGGCGGCTACACCCAGTCGCGCTTCGATCTCGACGCCAGGCTGTCCTCGGGCCGGCTCGAGAGCGGCCATGCCGCGCTTTATGCCGGGTCTCGCTTCGGCGCCTTCCGCCTCGATGCCGGCCTCAGCCTTAGCTGGAGCGAGAGCGACATCCGCCGCCAGGTCGCGATCCGCGGATTCGGTGACCTGCTGCGGTCGCAACGGCCTGGATCGACGGCGCAGGCCTTCGCCGAGCTCGGCTATGGCTTCACCTGGCAAGGCCTCGCGCTGGAGCCCTTCGCCCAGCTAGCGCTGATCCGGGTCTCGACCGAGGCCGGGCTCGAGCAGGGCGGGGCGGCGGCCTTGCGTCTGGTCTCCTCCGAGCAGAATCCCGGCTTCACCACGCTGGGCCTGCGCGCCGAGGCGCAGATCCTGGAGACGCCGCTCTTCGCGCGCGGCATGGTCGGCTGGCGCCATGGTTTCGGCGACCTCACGCCGCAGGCGCTGACCGCCTTCGCCACGGGCATCGCCCCGGCCCGCGTCTTCGCCGCCCCGATCGATCGGGACGGCTTTGCCGCCGAAGCCGGCCTCGACTGGCGCGCCACCCAGACCACCACCCTCGGCCTGACCTATGCCGCAAGCCTCGGCGAACGGACGAGAGACCATGCTCTCAAGGGCAGGATCGACATGCGCTTCTGAGGCATCGAGAAGGCCTGCCGCGAGGAATTCGCGGCGTTGGGCGGCATGTCGGGCCTGGCGACACACCCCTCCCCGATTTCGCCTTTGCCGTTAGATTTGCTCGCCAGCCCGCGAAGCTGATTGCTGGAATGCGGACATCCTGGAGGTCCGGAACGGGCCAGAATGGCCCGTTGAGCGGAACGCGATCACGGCCTCCCCCTGGCAACTCAAGGATTGCCCAATCTGGCCACCATGCGATGATGGCTGCCCTCCAGGGAGATGCATCGATGGCAACCGGCACCGTCAAGTGGTTCAACGCGACAAAGGGCTTTGGCTTCATCCAGCCCGACGAGGGTGGGCAGGATGTCTTTGTCCATATCAGCGCCGTTGAGCGAGCAGGTCTGCGCGAACTTCGCGATGGCCAGAAAGTTTCCTACGAGCTCGCTCAGGATAAGCGCTCCGGCCGGAGCTCAGCGGAGCAACTGCAAGCTTTGTAATTTCGAGCCTGAGCGCCGTTATCAGGGTCTATATCTCGCCGTCGCCGAGGTGATCTGGCGGCGATGGATCGGGGTCGATTGCCGCGACCGGGATGTCGCCGGCGAGCAGCCGGTCCTTGCTGAGCAGTCCGGCATCCTCGAGCCTTTCGAAATCCGGCAGATCCCTCAGTGTCTCGAACCCGAACTGCGACAAGAACACCGGCGTCGTGACATAGGTATAGGGCGCGCCGGGCTGCGGGCTGCGCAGTCCGGCTGCGACGAAGCCGAGCTTGCGCAGATGGCCGATCGTGTCGCGGCTGACCTCCTTGCCGAACACCGCGCCAAGCTCGGTCCGGGTGGGGTCAGAACAAGAGCTGTTGAAAATCGTACGTCGCGATTAAGCAGGGACGTACGTCAACCTAATCACGTCCTCGCCAACTCGATCGCTGGCCACAAGGCAGAGCGGTGGCCGCGGGCCGGCGAAGAATGGCGTGTCGCGACCCAACACGATGGGGTGGAAGTAGAGTCGATACTCTATCGATCAGTATATGCCCGATATAGCGAGAAAAAATGCATTTGGAAGAAAATTAGCGCGGATAATTTGGCCTAGTAAGCTATCAAACGCGGATAATTAGGGCTTACAGAATTTTCCGCGCTTCTTTGCTTTTTGGCGTGAGTATAGGACGGATTATCCACGCACGCTGCTCCAAGCTTGCCCTGCCACAGATAATCTAGGCCCAACCGGTGGCGATACGGGCTGTGGTTTGCACCAGACCATGACCTCGCTCGAATTCGCAATGATGCTGCAGGCGGCTAGTATTGCTGCATCAAAGACGGGCCGTGCCGACCAGGCCTGTTGGTAGTCCCCTACAGCAGAATGCCCTCCAAAATGGCCAGATACCCACCAAAATGACCGAATGCCCTCCAAAATAACCAGATGTCAGTCAAAATGACCGTTTGAGAATAGGGCGGGGCGACATAGGAAACATAGATGCGCTCTAGGATGGCCAGGAGTGCAAAATTCTTTGGGCGAAGCAATATCGGATGGGATGACAAATGCGGAGGACGGCGGAGGCTGAGCGAAATCAAGCGACAGTCGGCGCCTTGCTCAACATGGGCTCGATCTGGTCTACCGGTCTCGATCGGGGCAGATCAGAATGGTCCTGAATACTGTAGCCATCCAAGATTGCGAATTAGATCGGTTGTCGGCGCCGATGGGGTTTTCGTCGGACAGCGTCGGCCGAAGCTTTTTTGACGACAACGACGCCGTTACCTTCCTTAGAGACAGCACAGGACTCGGTTGGCATGGCGCCCAGGCCGCGGTCACTGACGAGCGTCCCCATGAGACGGTCTGTCGACCGGTGCCAGCGGTTTGGATCGCCACTGGCCTGAGCAAAACCAGTTTGCGCCGCTTTATCCGCGGTCGCGAGCATTACGATCCCGCCATTCCTGGCCCTGCCCGGCGCCGGCTTCAGCGTCGGCGGCGCGCCTCCGACCCGCAACGCCGCGCTCGTCGGGGCCTCGCTCGAGGCCGCGTGGCGCAACGGCTTCACCCTCGCGCCTCCTTCGAGAGCGAGTTCTCCGACAGAACCAACGGCTACACGGGAAAAGCCACGCTCAGCTACCGCTGGTGAAACACGGCTGCGGCGCAAGACCTGCCCCGCAGCCCCCACACGCAACGACACGACGGACCGACGGCGGCCCCCCAACCCGCCGAACGGGACCGCTTTGCCCACAGGGGCCAGTGAATTCGACAGGGAGGGGCAACCGGATATGGCGTGGAAGACACTGAAATTACGCGAGGTTCTTCTCGGTGGCGTTGCGGCCGCGGGCCTGCTCGCGGCGGGTCCGACTGCGCTGGCTCAGATCTACACCAAGGCCGACGGCACCTCGACGAATGACCTGAACGCCGCCGCGCGGAGCTGGCGCGACGATCCGGAGTTCAAGGCCGGGACCCAGCTCGGCTCGATCAAGGCTGAGTATGCCTATGCGATGGGCTTCACCGGCCGGGGTGTCAAAGTCGGAATTTTCGACACGGGCGTTTTCGGGAAGCATCCCGAGTTCGCCGGCCCCGGCAAGCTGACGGGACTCCTTACGCAAGGCACCTACGCTTATACCTACGCCAATTACTACAAGGCCGGGGACCCCTTCTCATTGACTGGCACCAACCCGACAAAGGGTGTCGGCTTGGTCAGCCCAAGCGATCATGGAACGCACGTCGCAGGCACTGTTGCCGCCAATCGCGACGGTGTGGGCATGATGGGGGTGGCATTTGGCGCTTCGCTCGTTGCGGCACACAACAGCGATCCCGGCCCCGAAGACGGCGTGGTCGCCGGCAACGACGCCAATGCCTACACGGCCGGCTTCAAAGCCCTGGCCGCCAGTGACGTCCGCATCATCAACAATAGCTGGGGAATCGGCTTTCTCGGTTCCTTGGGCACGATGGGCGGAAGGGCCACCATTTCCGACGTCTTGGCACAATACGCTTCGGCGCCCAATGACGGGACCATGAATGCTGCGGCGGAAATAGGTCGTGCCGGCATTCTGTACGTCAAGTCGGCTGGAAACAAGTTCGGTTCCGAGCCGGATGCGCTTGGTGCCTTGCCCTACTTTCGACCGGATATCGAAAAGTCATGGATAACGGTCGCCAATCTGGCGAGTTCCAACCCCGCAGATGGACTTGCCTGGTCATCGAGCATTTGCGGAATGACGAAGTATTACTGCATTTCCGCCCTCGGATCGTCGATCTACAGCACGGTCTTCGACGGAAAGGGCGATGCAGCAACCGCCGGTTACGACGAGAAGACTGGTACCTCGATGGCCGCTCCTGCGGTCGCGGGCGCGCTGGCCATCACGATGGAGCGCTATCCCTATCTCGGCAACGAGGCCGTTCGCACCATTCTTCTGACGACGGCCAGCCATCAGGGTGCCGGCCCGGCAGATGTTCCCAACACGATCTACGGTTGGGGTGCGTTGGATCTACAAAAAGCGATGGACGGTCCCGGGCAGTTGCTTGGGCGGTTCGTCGCGAGCCTTCCGGCCGGCACCTCCGACACCTGGCGCAACGACATCTCGGAAGCCGCGCTGGTGGCGCGCAAGGGCGAGGAGCGCGCCGAGGTCGCCGCCTGGACCAGCACTGGCAAGGCCGCGATCGAAGCACGGATCCAGCCGATTCCGCCGGTTCCACCGGCCGTAGCGCCACCGGCCGAGCTGATTTCGGGGATGCCGCAGGCAAGGGCGCTGCTGCGGGCGGCGATCGACCTCAACTATACCGATACCTTTGACCCGGCGTCATTCGCCGCGGCGATCGCTGCGCTCGAAGCCGATCCGGTCGGGCGACAGCTGCTGGCGGCGTACGAAGCCGTGCACCCCAACTGGCAGGCGGCCGCCGGCCGGCGCGGCGATTTCGACGCCTTCGTCGCGGGGCGCACCGATACGCAGATCGCCGAGGGCATCGCCAACGCCCCGCGCGAGCCGATCATCGCCGCGAACAAGGCGATCATCGCGGCGAACAAGGCGGCCGGCGACGAACTCGTGCTCACTCAAGCGCGGATCGACCATCTCTCGTCCAAGACCGACGCGGACTATGTCGGCAGCCTGGTCAAGGCCGGCGACGGCACGCTGACACTGTTCGGCAAGAACAGCTACTCCGGCGGGACCTTCCTGACCGGCGGCACGCTCGGCGTCGGTTCCTCGACCGCGCTCGGCACCGGCCTCCTCGCCATGGCCGACCGGACGACCCTGCTCGCCGCCGCCGACGGACTCAGCCTCGCCAACCCGGTCGCGATCACCGGCACAGGCCGCTTCGACACGCAAGGCTTCGGCCTGACGCTCGCCGGCACCATCTCCGACGGCGCGGGCCCCGGCAGCCTCGCCAAGCTCGGCACCGGCGCGCTGACGCTGACCGGCGTCAACACCTACACCGGCGAGACCGCGATCTCCGCCGGCACGCTGACGCTCGCCGGGCAGGGCTCGATCGCGAACTCGAGCCGCGTCCTCACCGAGGCCGGCGCCAGCTTCGACATCGCCGCGACCAGCGCCGGAGCCTCGATCAGGAGCCTCACCGGGGCGGGCAATGTCGCGCTGGGCAACAGGCCGCTCACGCTCACCGCCGCGCAGGATGTCTTCTCCGGCGCCATCGCCGGCAGCGGCGGGCTGACGCTCTCGGGCGGCTACCAGAAGCTCACGGGCACATCGAGCTACACCGGAGAGACCATCGTCTCGGGCGGGCTGCTCGGCGTCGACGGCTCGATCGCCTCGTCGCGGCTGGTCTCGGTCCAGGCCGGTGGCGCGCTCGGCGGCACCGGCAGCGTCGGCAGCACGCTCGTCAACGCCGGCGGCCTGCTCACCCCGGGCAACTCGATCGGGACGCTGACGATCCGGGGCGACCTCGCCATGGCCGCGGGCTCGACCTACCTCGTCGAGCTCGACCGTTCAGCCTCGGATCTCACCAAGGTGACCGGAACCGCCACCATCGCTGGTGCAAGGGTGGCCACGCTCGGCGACTTCACCGTCTCGCGGAAATACGCGATCCTGACTGCGGCCGGCGGCGTCTCGGGCTCTTTCACGACCGGCGCCAGCCCCTTCGTCTTCCTGACGCCGCATGTCGGCTACGATGCGCGCAACGCCTATTTCAGCATCGACCAGACGCGTTCCTTCGCCTCGGCCGGCGCGAGCCGCAACCAGATGGCGGCGGCCGGGGGTCTCGAGTCGCTGGGACCGCACTCGGCGCTCTACGACCTCGTCGCCAAGAGCACGGAGCTCGTCACGCCGCGGCGGGCCTTCGACGCGGTTTCCGGCGAGGCTCACGCCTCGGCCCGGACTGCGCTCGTGCAGGACAGCCAGTTCGTGCGCGACATCGCCGTCAACCGGCTGCGCCAGGGCTTCGGCGCCGCCACCGCGACCCCCATCGCGGCGCTGGCCTTCGCGGAGACGGCGAGCGAGCCGCGGGCCGCCTATGCCGGGGCGACCAAGGGGCCGCTCGCGCCGTCGCGCGGCTCGCCTCCCCCTGTGCCCTCCTTCGCGATGTGGGGGCAGGGCTTCGGCTCCTGGGGCGAGACCGACCGGGACGGCAACGCCGGCAGGCTGCGCCGTTCGGTCGGCGGCTTCCTCGCCGGCGTCGACGCGCCGGTCGCCGAAAGCTGGCGGCTCGGCCTGCTCGGTGGCTACAGCCGGTCGGACTTCTCGGTCCGGGACCGCGCCTCCTCCGGCGACAGCGACAACTACCATCTCGGCCTCTACGGCGGCGCGCAGTGGGGGCCGCTCGGCCTGCGCCTCGGCGCGGCCTACACCTTCCACGACATCCGGATGTCGCGCAGCATCGCCTTCGGGAGCTTCGGCAACGCGACCCGGACCGGCTACGACGCCGGCACGGCGCAGGTCTTCGGCGAGCTCGGCTATCGCCTCGATTACGGCCCGGCGAGCTTCGAGCCCTACGTCAACCTTGCCCATGTCAGCCTGCGCAGCGACGCTTTCCGCGAGATCGGCGGCGCGGCCGCTCTCACGGGCTCCGGCGAACGGCTCGACACGACGTTCTCGACACTGGGCCTGCGTGGCTCGACGACCGTGATGTTGGGGGCGGTGCCGCTGACGCTGCATGCCGGCATCGGCTGGCGCCACGCCTTCGGGGAGGTCGTTCCCGCCGCCAGCGTCGCGCTGGCCGGCGGCGCGCCCTTCTCGGTCGCCGGCGCCGCCATTGCGCGCAACGCCGCCGTCGCCGAAGCCGGGCTCAACATGGCCCTCGGCCCCAACGCCAGCCTCAGCGTGACCTACAACGGACAGTTCTCCGGCAGATCCACGGACAACTCCGTCCGAGGAAACCTCGCCGTCAGGTTCTGAGGGGATGGGCAAAATGCCGGGCGTGCTTTCAGGGATGAACGGAAGGCTTCCTTCCGCGAGGTGGTGAACAGGCGAAGACAGCGCAGCGCGGCAGGGTTTCGCCGCGGACACCCGAAGGGGAGCCAGGCCTCGCATTCCGGAGCAGAACGGCCCGCAGTTTGCGCGGTCCTACTCTGCGGCGCTGCCGGAAGCCTGATTGCAACAGCCCGTGTGCCGTCGCGCAAATCTACACCAAGGCGGACCAGATGGTCGGTGAGGGCAATGCCACGCCGGCGTGGCTGGCCACCGACTTCAATGCCAGCCGTCGTCACGCCCTGATCATCGCGCAGGTCATCACGCTCGGTCAGAAGCTGACCGACGATGCCGTGACGATGTTCATCAAGCTGATCGGCCGGCTGTTCTCTCAGGCCCAGAGCCGCAAGAAACGGCGGCACATGGACCACCGGACGGGCAACTCCAAGGCCCTGCGTCTGTTCCTCGATGCGATAACGGCGCTGCAGTCCGCCAACGATCAGGGCCAAGACGCGATCGAGGTGCTCGACCGGGAAGTCGGCTGGCACAGATTGCTTCGGATGAAGCCGGAGCTTGCAGCCATGGTCGAGGACAACGAGGCATCCCCACTGGTCTTGGCAGCCGAGCAGTATAGTCGCACCCACAAATACGCGACGGCGTTCCTGATGACATTTACGTTCCGCTCGCGCTTCCCGATCAGCCATCTCAGTTCAACTGATCGGAAATTGATCTTTGCGCAGCAGAGGCCCGATCGCCGTCTCTATGAAATTGCGACCTTGCCAGCGTTGCGGGAGCGCCTTCGTTCAGCGGACATATGGGTAGATGGCAGCCGGTCTTTTCCGCCCGATCGATGAACACCTCATGCCGAGGACGACGTTCACCGCGATGAAAGAGGAGGACCGGCTCGGACTTGGTGTGGGCAGTGACGGTGCCGCCTGGCTCTCCGAAGCAAGGCAGGTGCTGGATTTCAATCTGAAGCGCCTGGCCTATCGGGCACGATCTGGAAAGCTCGAAGGCGTTCGTCTTGAAGCCGGAGTGCTGATCGTCACGCCGACCGCCGGTGACGTTCCCGCAGCAGTCGAAGAACTGAACGCCGAGATCAGCGAGGTGTATCCGTTGATCGAAGTTCCTGATCTCCTGAGAGAAGTCCACGAGTGGACGGGCTTTGCCGATCACTTCACGCATGTCCGCGCAGGCGATGCCCCACGAAATGTTTCCGCTATGCTGGCCGGGCGTCTTGGCCGATGCAACCAATCTCGGTCCGAAACGGATGGCCAGCGCGTCCAAGGGCATCAGCGCCCACCAGATCGGCTGGATGCGCACCTTCCACGCCCGCTCGGAAACCTATCGCGCCGCTCAGGCGTTGCGGCCGGCTTACTCCAGCGCCGGCGTCACCGTGTAGTAGTTGATGAAATGCGGCTTATAGTTCTTCACCTTGGTTGAGACGGCGTCGTAGCTCGTCTCGTGGATCAGGAAGACGTTGATCGCCTCCTTCTGGATCTTCTCGGCGAGGGTCGCATAGAGCTTGAAGCGCTCCGCCTGACCCTGCACGCCGTAGATCTTCTTGATGTCGGCATCCATCTCGGGCGTGCAGAAATGCGCGATGTTGAAGCTGTCCGGTCGATCAGTTGATCGAAAGGGTCGGGGTCAGCGTGTAGTAGTTCAGCGGGTGGGTCTTATAGTTGCTGACCTTGGCGTTATAGGCATCATACGCCGTCTCATTGACAAGGAAGACAGTCAATGCCTGGGACTGAACCGTCTGGGCGATGTCGCGATAGGCGGCGATGCGCGCTGCCGGCTCCTGGATCTTGAAGAGTCCCTTGAGCTTTTCATCCATCTCCGGCGTGCAGTAGTGAGAGATGTTGTAGTTGCCGCCACAAGCGTAGTCCGCGTTCAGGTAGCTCGCGGGTTCCGCCGCGTCCGTGAGATAGCCGCGGGACATGAGGGCCATGTCGTAATTGCCGGAGAGCATGTCGGGCTCGACGGCGTTATATTCCGCCGACCTGACATTGACCTCGATGCCGATCGCCTTGAGCTGGTCCTGGATGACGGCCGCGACGTCCTTGAACTCCGCCCGGTTCGTATAGGCGATGAGGTTCAGCTTGAGCGTTCCGGGCTTGATGCCGGCTTCAGCCAGCAGGGCCTGGGCCTTCTTCAGGTCGTAGGGCGGCTTGGCACCCTTCAGCGCCCAGGGGTCCGTGGAGACGAAGGGGCCGACGGCGGGCTGCACGGCGCCCTCGTAGACGGCGGCGGCCAGACCGGCCGTATCGATGGCCGCCTGGATCGCCTGACGGACCTTCATATTGTCGAGCGGCGGCTTCTTGTTGTTCAACAGCAGCATGGTCGTCCGCGGCGCGTTCAGCTGTTCGATCTTGACGCCGGATGTCGACTTCACCCGGCCGACCACCAACGGCGGAATGAGGCGAACGAGGTCGGCCTCGCCCGTCCGGATCTGCATGGCGCGGCTGTTGGGATCGATGATGAACCTGATCTCGGCGCCGGCCAGCACCGGCTTGCCGCCCCAATAACTATCGTTGCGCTTGACGATGATCCGCTGGGCCGGATCCACCTCCGTCATGATGAAGGGGCCGGTGCAGGTGTTGACCGGGTTGACTTTGCCGTCCTTGTAGGCTGCGGGAGACAGGATCGAGGTGGCGGGGCTGGCCATCTGCAGCGGCAGGAGCATCGACGGCTCCACGGTCGTGATCTTCACCACCTGGTCGCCGACCGCCTCGACGGATTTGATCATCTTGGGCGAGAACGCCTTGGCCGGGACCGCGGCCTTCAGCAGATTGTTGAGCGCGTTGCTGGCGGCCGCAGCATTGAGCGGCTGGCCATCCTGAAACTTCACGTTGTCCCGCAGGGTAAATTCCCAGGTGGTCGGGGACGTTTGCGTCCAGGACGTCGCGAGCCAGGGTTGCAGCTTGTTGTCGTAGTCGATGCGCGCCAGGCCTTCGTAGCAGCCGGCGCGGGAGGCGAGATAGGAATCGTCCGAACCCATTTCCCAGCCGGTTCGAACGCTCCAATAGTCGATCACGCGGATCGTCTTGGAGCCGGCAGTCTGAGCGAACGCCGCCGTCGACAGCATCGCCGCATAAATAGTGACGGCTAGAGCATTCATGCGCATGTTCCCCGTTCCTTTGTTATTGGTGGATGCCGTCGGCATCGACCGCCCAAGTGAATCGCATTTCGTTCTGCTTATGCTTGCAACTTCAGATGATCTTCCCGTCTCGGAGAATTTCGTACCGATTTCGGTAGGCTTGACCGCAGAGCACTTCATCCTCTCGACGCCCAGCCGGATAAGATGTCACTCCGCCGCCACGTGGCTCAGCGCGGCTGCGGCGGGCCCAGCCTCGCGATAGACTGCCGATGACAGGTCGAGCTCGGCCCAGCGATGGCAGCGGACGAGGTGCCCCGGCTCCGTCTGCCCGAGCTGCGGCATCTCCTTGACGCACCGCTCGGTGGCGAAGCGGCAGCGCGTCTGCAGCCTGCAGCCGGGCGGCGGGGCGAGCGGGCTCGGCAGATCGCCCTTCAGATAGCCGGCGGCGCCGTCGAGCCCGGTCTCGTCGACCATGGCGGCCGAGATCAGGGCGCGCGTATAGGGATGGCGCGGGCGCGTGAACAGCTCGTCGCGCTCGGCGACCTCGACGATCTGGCCGAGATACATCACCGCGATGCGGTCGCACATATAGTTCACGACGCGCAGATCATGGGAGATCATCAGGAGCGTCAGGCCGAAGCGCCGCTTCAGCTCCATCAGCAGATTGAGGATCTGCGTCCGCATCGAGGCGTCGAGCGCCGAGGTCGGTTCGTCGCAGACCAGGAACCTGGGCTTCAGCAGCAAGGCGCGGCCGATGACGACGCGCTGCAACTGGCCGCCGGAGCACTCGCGCGGGTAGCGTTCGGCGAAGGACGGGTCGAGCCCGACCTCTTCCAGCATCTTCACCACCTCGGCGCGCAGCGCCTCGCGCGTGCCCAGGCCGTTCTGGAGCATCGGCAGCATCATGCTGTTGCCGAGCGTCATGCGCGGATCGAGCGCCGCATAGGGATCCTGGAAGATGAGCTGCATCGTCCGCCGCATGCGGCGCAGCTCCTGGCCCTGTAGGCTGAGCACGTTGCGCCGGTCGATCCTGGCCTCGCCGCCGGTCGCGTCCGTCAGCCGCATCAGGACGCGGGCGATGGTGCTCTTGCCGCAGCCGGACTCGCCGACGAGGCCCATCACCTCTCCCTCCCGGATGGAGAAGGAGACTCCGTCGAGCGCCTTCAGCGCGAGCCCGCCGCGCATCAGGTAGTATTTCTTGAGATCGGTGACTTCGACGAAGGGCTGTTCCGCCGGAGCCGGCCGCGGCTGCGCCGTGTCGGTGTGAGGTGCGATCATGCGCAGTCTCCGCTGGCCATCGCCGGATGATCCTTGCAGGGCACGGCCCAGCAGCGGGCCGTGCAACCGCTGTGATAGGAGCTGAGCTCAGGCTCCTGTTCGCGGCAATGCGCCTGAATGCCGTTGGCGGCGGCGGTCGGGCAGCGCGGCAGGAAGCGGCAGCCTTGCCCGGCGTTGAACACGCTCTGTGCCGCCGGCAGGGAGTAGAGCCGGCCGTCGGCATCAGGCTTCAGCAGCGAGCACTGCACCAGCGCGCGCGTATAGGGATGGCGCGGCTGCTTGAGGATGTCGCGGGCCGGGCCCTCCTCGACGATGCGTCCGGCATACATCACGGCAACGCGGTCGGCGATCGCCGAGACGATCGAGAGGTCGTGGGTGATCAGCAGGATGGCGAGGTTGCGCTTGCGGCGCTGCTCGTCGAGCAGCTTGAGGATCTGCACCTGCACGGTGACGTCGAGCGCGGTGGTCGGTTCGTCGGCGATCAGGATCTGCGGCTCTCCGCTCATCGCAGCGGCCATCATCACGCGCTGCGCCATGCCGCCGGAGAGCTCATGCGCATAGCAGTCGATGCGGGTGGCTGGGGCCGGGATGCCGACATCGGCGAGCAGCCTGATCACGCGCTCCTTGACCGAGGAACGGTCGGGGCGGCGATGCTTCCACAGCGCTTCGGCCACCTGCACGCCGACCCGCGCGGTCGGATCGAGCATCGCCTGGGGCTGCTGGAAGATCATCGCGATATGGCCGCCGCGCAGATGGTTGAGCTCGGCCTGGCTCATGCCCAGCACATCGTGGCCGCGGAACAGGATCTGCCCGCCGGTGATGCCGACCTCCTGCGGCATCAGGCGCATCAGCGAGAGCGCCGTCATGCTCTTGCCGGAGCCGGATTCGCCGACCAGAGCGACGATCTCGCCGCTCCGCAGCTGCAGGCTCAGATCCTCGATAATGGTTTTCGACGTGCCCTTGCCCTGCGCCTGGACGCGCAGGTTGCGAACGTCGAGAAGCACGTCCCTGGGCGGCTCGGCGGCAGCTGCGCCGACGGCATCGGGAAGGCACTGATCCATCGATGACCCCTCTGTTTTTGGCTTTTTTGTTGTTTTCGTTCCGCTTTATGCGGATTTCGGTTTTTGAGCTCCGTCGCATTGCATCCGCGAAATCCCCGCGACCTTTATGCCTTCTCCTTCAGTTCCAGGCCCTGGCCGATCCAGGTGACCGAAAGCGCCGTCAGGAAGATCGCCAGGCCCGGCGCGACCACCAGCAGCGGCATCCGCTCGACGAAGGGCTGCGCCTCGGCCAGCATCAGGGCCCAGTCGGCGCGCGGCGGCTGCACGCCCAGCCCGATGAAGGAGAGACCGCCCACCGTGATCAGCTTGTGGCCGAAGCGCAGGAAGGTGATCGCCGCGATCGGCCGCAAGGTGTTGGGGATGATGTGACGGACGATGATGAAGGTGCGCGAGCAGCCAAGCACCTCGGCGGCGTTGATGTATTCCTTGGTGCTGATCACCAGCGCCAGCCCGCGCGCCAGCCGGGCGAAGGGCGTCCAGCCGATGATCGTCAGCGAGATGATCAGCGTGGTGTAGCCCGACCCGAGGATGGCGATGGCGAAGATCGCGACCACCACGTCGGGAAAAGCGATCAGCAGATCGACAGCGCGCATGATGAGTTCGTCGACCCAGCCGCCCGAGCGCGCCGAGATGATGCCGATCACGGTGCCGATGCTGACGCAGAGCAGCAGCGTGATCATCGCGATCAGCACTGAAAACTGGCCGCCGACCAAGATGCGGCTCAAGAGATCGCGGCCGAGATGATCGGTGCCAAGCCAATGGGCGGCGCTCGGCGCGGAGAGCCGGCGCAGCAGGCTCTGGGCCGCGGGATTATAGGGCGCGATCCAGGGGCCAATGATCAGCATGAGGGAGATCAGCACGAACAGCACGAGCCCGGCCTTGAAGGTCCAGTGCCGGCTGCGCGCGAAGCGCAGGAAGCGGCGAAGGGCCGAGGGCTGCCTCGTGGCGGCACGGGGCTCGAGCGAGATCGGGGAGATGGCGGCTTCAGTGGACATGGCCCATCCGCACAACCGGGTTCAACAGGATATAGAGAATGTCGGCGATCGTGTTGATCACGATCGACAAGACGACGATGCACATGAAGCTCGCCTGCAGCACCGGCACGTCGTTGTTGATCACGCTCTCATAGATCAGCCGGCCCATGCCGGGGATCGCGAAGATCACCTCGACCACGACCGAGCCGCCGAGCAGCCCGGCCAGCCACAGCGCGAACAGGGTGACGACCGGCATCGAGCCGTTGCGCAAGCCATGGCGCATCACCGTCTCGCGCATGCTCAAGCCCCGGCTGAGCGCGGCGGTGATGTAGGGCGCCTGCAGCACGTCGATCATTGCGGCGCGGGTGACGCGGGTGAAATAGGCCATCGGCCGCAGCGACAGCACCAGAGCAGGCAGCACCGCATAGGACGGGCCCTGCCAGCCGGCGGAGGGCAGCAGGCCGAGATAGAGCGAGAAGATCAGCACCGCGATCGGCGCGAACCAGTATTCGGGGATCGCGACAAGGGACTGCGTGACGAAGGTGACGAGGTTATCGAACCGCCCGCCCGGCTTCAGCGCCGCAAGCGTCCCGGCCGGCAGGGAGACGAGCAGGGCAAGCCCCAGCGCCGCCATCGCCAGAGTGAAGGAGACGCCGAGCGAGCGCAGAACCTCCTGTCCCACCGGGCTACGGCTGACGAAGGAATAGCCGAAATCGCAGTGCAAGGCCGCATTCAGCCAGGACAGATACTGGAGAAAGAGCGGCTGATCGAGGCCGAGGCTGATACGCAGCGCCTCGACGGCCTCGGCATCGAGCGCGACATCGGCGACACGCGATTGCAGGATCGTCCGCACCGGGTCGCCGCCATGCATATAGGGCACGATGAAGGCGAGCACGGAAATGAAGAGACAGGTCGCGACGAGCAGCGCGAACCGTTTCAGAGCGATCGTCCACATTTCCCCTCCTCTCTATTCAGGTAGGGCTCGTCGGGATCAGCCGTCTTCTGCAGCTTGGATGCCGATGGGAGCCGTTACCGCGCGGATCCGGGCCGCGCTCGCCGGAAGCGGACCCGCTCTCCCGCCGCAGGCGCCATCAGCACCCTCGGGCGGCGGGAGACGGGCGCGCTTTCAGGCCTCAGCCATGCACCGGAGCTGCCTCCGGCGTGTAGCCAGCCAGCGAGATGATCTCCCGAACCTTCGCCAGATCCGCGCCCTCGACCGAGACCAGGCGAGCCTCGGGATTGGCGTTGACCTTGGCGCCGGGGATCGAGCTCTCGATGGCGCTCTTGATGGTACCCGCACAATGGCCGCAGGTCATGTCCTCGACACGAACGGACACGCCAGAGGCGGCGGCGGAAGCAACTTCATGATCATGCGACTGATGGGCTTGGCACATGGGACGTTTCTCCTCATAGGGTGAATGAAAATCAGTTTCGGTCCTTGCCATGTGGCAAGGTCAAGCGGGTTTTTTCGCCGCCTCAGCGTCTCGGCCATGACCGGGAGTTGGGCTGGGCTGGACAGGGGCCGTCTCCGCCTGACGGCATTGCGGGACACAGCTGTACAAGCTGGAGCGAGGAGAGGTTCAAGAGGCAAATTCAAGGCCGAGGCCAAAACCCGAGCGCATCATGCCGACGCAATACCCCCTTGACCTTCCCAGGATGGAAGGCCGCATCGACTCTGCCGTTCCTCATAAGCCGAGGTGGCAGATGACCGAGAGCTACAGCGTCCATATCGCGAATCTTGCGGCCGACCTCACGGTCGCGGCGGATACGACGATCCTCAAGGCGGCCCAGGCCGCAGGGCACCCCTATCCCTATGGCTGCCAGGTCGGGCGCTGCGGCGCCTGCAAATCGCGGCTGCTGGCGGGCGAGGTCGAGCTGCTGCCGCATACGCCCTTCGCCCTGACCGCGGCCGATCGCGAGCGCGGTTTCGTGCTTGCCTGCCGCGCGCAGCCGCGCAGCGACTGCAGCATCGCCTGGCTCGGCAGCGATGCGGCCGGCCATCCCCTGCGCGAGGTTTCCGGCCAGGTCGTCTCGCTGCAGCGCCCGACGCCGGACATCTCGATCCTGCAGATCGCGCTGGAGAGCGAGCCGCTCGCCTTCACCGCCGGCCAATATGCCGAACTCAGCTTCGCCGGCTGCCCGCCGCGGAACTATTCGATGGCGAACGAGCCGGGCGAGCCGCTGCTCGAATTCCACATCAGGCATGTCGAGGGCGGGGCGACCAGCAGCCATGTCGCGAGCGGCTTGAGGCAGGGCGACGGCGTGCTGTTGCGCGGACCGATGGGCACGGCGCATCTGCGCGCGCGGCGGACCGGCCCGATCGTGGCGGTGGCCGGCGGCACCGGGCTCGCGCCGATCCTGTCGATCCTCCACAGCGCCGCGCGCCTGCAATTGCAGCAGCCGATCCGGCTCTACAATGCGGCGCGCAGCGTGGAGAGCCTGTACCGGGAGAACGCGATCGCAGAACTCGCCGGCGGGCTGCCCGATTTCGTCTACCAGCCCGTGCTGGGCGACGGGCTCGGCGCGCATCTCGAAGCGCTGGACGGGCTGCAGAATGCGACGGCCTATGTCGCCGGCTCCCCGGGCCTGGTCGATTTCGCCGTGGCCGCGATGACGAGCCGCGGCCTCGATCCGGCGCATGCCTATGCCGATGCCTTCTTCACGGCTTCGGACCAGGCGGGCGCGGATTTGCCCGGTGTTTCGTTGCCAGCGTCGTCGTGAAAAGCTGGGACTAAGGGCCTGAGCGGAGCACCGCCACCTCGCAAACGCTGGCATCCTGCGCCGCTCTGATCTGAGCGACCGCGATCTCGGGCGTGGTGCGGACCGGCTCGCCGGTCCGAAGCGTCGGTCCGGCTTTCCGGCAGATTGAGTCGATAGGCGAGCGCTATCGCATAGGACCGAAAAGTGGAATCCACTTTTCGGAAAAATCAGATGCGATAACAAATACATAGATCGACGTCACCGCGTCCGACAGGACGCGCGGCGATCTAGGCTCGCCCGGTCGGGCTGGTCGCGGAAATCGAAAAAAGCCCCTTGACCTTACCATTGCGGGAAACCGCATAGGAGCTGCCATCGGGAGTCTGGAGAGACGCTATGTCGACCGCCGCGGTGGCTAGAAAACTGGAAGCTGTTTCGCCCGAGGTGGAAATCTCCGTCTTGAGCATGAGCTGCGCCTCCTGCGTCGGGCGGGTGGAGCGCGCGGTCGCCGCCGTCGACGGCGTCAAGGCCGTGTCCGTCAATCTCGCCACCGAGAGGGCACGGGTGACGCTCGGCGACAGCAGGGCGGATCTCGGCCCCATCGTGGAAGCGATCCGCAAAGCCGGCTACGAGACGGTGGAAGAGGCGGCCGAACTCAAGGTGACGGGCATGACCTGCGCCTCCTGCGTCGGCCGCGTCGAGCGAGCGTTGAAAGCGGTGCCGGGGGTCCTCGACGCCACCGTGAACCTCGCGACCGAGCGTGCGTCGGTCCGTTTCCTCGGCGGCGGCGAGACGGGCGCAAGGCTCGCGGCGGCGGTTGTTGCGGCCGGTTACGAGGTCGAGCCGGTCGTGACGGGCGCCGATGCCGCGGAGCGCGAGCAACGCGAGCGGGACGCGGAGCAGGCAAGGCTCAAGCGCGCCGTCATCGTCTCAGGGCTCGCCACGCTCCCCCTGCTCGTTTTCGAGATGGGGACACATCTCTACGAGCCGCTGCATCATCTTCTGGCCGCGCGAATTGGCGAGTCCAACATCAGGATCCTGTCGTTCCTGCTCGCAAGCTTCGTCCAGTTCGGGCCCGGCCTGCGTTTCCTGCAGAAGGGATGGCCGGCGCTGCTGCGCGGCGCGCCCGACATGAACTCGCTGGTTATGCTGGGCACCAGCGCCGCATATCTCTATTCGACGATTGCGAGTTTTGCTCCGCAGATCCTGCCCGAGGGCACCGATTTCACTTATTTTGAGGCCGGTGCCGTCATCGTCACGCTGATCCTGACCGGCCGCTGGTTCGAGGCGCGAGCGAAGGGCCGCACGAGCGAGGCTATCAAGCGCCTGATGTCTCTGCAGGCCAAGTCGGCGCGCGTCGTCAGGGACGGTGTCGAGATCGACGTCGGCATCGAAGGGGTGCGGCCGGGCGATATCGTCCTGGTGCGGCCCGGAGAGCGGATTCCAGTCGATGGTGAAGTCATCGACGGAGCCTCGCATGTCGATGAATCGATGATCACCGGAGAGCCCATTCCGGCCCGCAAGGAAGTTGGCAGCCTCGTGACCGGCGGGACGGTCAACGGCACCGGCGCGTTCCGATTCACCGCCAGGAAGGTCGGCGCCGACACTTTGCTCGCGCAGATCGTGCGAACGGTCGAGGCGGCGCAAGGCTCGAAGCTGCCGATCCAGGCGATGGTCGACAAGGTCACGATGTGGTTCGTGCCCGCGGTCATGGCGATGGCGCTGGTGACTTTCGGCATCTGGCTAGCCTTCGGGCCCGCACCGACTCTTTCCTTTGCCCTGGTCAACGCCGTGGCCGTTCTGATCATCGCCTGCCCCTGCGCCATGGGTCTGGCCACGCCGACCTCGATCATGGTCGGAACCGGCAAGGGTGCCGAGCTTGGCGTGCTGTTCCGTCAGGGCGAGGCGCTGCAGTCGCTCCGGGATGCCCAGGTCGTCGCGCTGGACAAGACTGGCACCCTGACGAAGGGCCGGCCGGAGCTGACCGATTTATCCGTGGTCGCGGGATTTGACGAAGCGGAGGTGCTGCGCCTCGTCGCCTCGGTCGAGACGCTCTCGGAGCATCCGGTCGCGGAGGCGATCGTGGCGGCTGCGCGGGAGCGCGGGCTTGCCCTCGCCGCCGTCACCGAATTCAACGGAGAACCCGGCTTCGGGGTCAGCGCCTCCGTCGAGGGACACAAGGTCGAGGTCGGCGCCGGCCGCCTGATGCAGCGACTGGGCCTCGACCTGTCCGCATTCGACAGCGAGGCCGCCGAACTGGCGGACACCGGCAAGACGCCGCTCTACGCAGCGATCGACGGAAAGCTGGCCTGCATCATCGCCGTGGCAGACCCGATCAAGAAGACCACGCCGGAAGCTCTCGCCGCGCTCAAGGCGCTCGGCCTGCGTATCGCCATGGTGACGGGCGACAATGCCCGCACCGCCCAGGCGATCGCGAAGCGCCTGGGCATCACCGAGGTTATCGCCGAGGTCCTGCCCACCGACAAGGCAAACGTCGTCAAATCACTGCAGGCCGCCGGCGCCAAGGTCGCCTTCGTGGGCGACGGAATCAACGACGCGCCGGCCTTGGCGCAGGCGGATGTCGGCCTCGCCATCGGCACCGGCACGGATATCGCTATCGAGAGCGCGGATGTCGTGCTGATGTCGGGCGACCTGAACGGCGTCCCCAAGGCGATTGCGCTGTCTCAGGCCACGATCGCGAACATTCGTCAGAATCTGAGCTGGGCCTTCGGCTACAATATTGTGCTGATTCCCGTCGCGGCAGGAGCGCTCTACCCGCAGTTCGGCATCCTGATGTCGCCGATGTTCGCGGGGCTGGCGATGGCGCTGTCGAGTGTTAGCGTCCTGACCAATGCGCTGCGGCTCAAGCGCTTCAAGGCGGACGCTCCGGACTGACCCGGCCCCGCCTCACCGCCGCATAGCGCATTTCCGAGCGAAGTAGATGCTGGTTTGCGTCAAGACCAGCCCGCTGCGACGCACAGGTCTGCGCTCGTGCAGAGCCTGTTCCGAAGGTTCCGGGCGAACTGCAGCCCGAACTTTTGCGTCCAGGTCCGGATCGCCTCGTAGCTGACGTCGATCCCGCGCTCCGCCAGCAGATCTTCGACATCCCGGAAGCTGAGCGTGAACCGGAAATACGGCCAGACCGCGTGGCGGATCACGATCGGTGGGAAGCGGTGACGCTTATATGAGATCGACTTCATCGGCACACATTAGCCGCAGGATCCGGGCGTCGAAATCCCAGACCTCCTCCGACATAGAGCTGCGCCGAACGCTCCCAGTTACCCTGACAATGCCCTTCGTTCCGCTGGCGCATCCGTCTGGTCACGCTGAGGCGGACTTCGGTAACGCGATCGCAGTGGTGGGCGGAGAGTGCGCCAGAAGACCCACTTCTTCTGCCTGGACCTGCCGCAGTCGGACGCCTGCTTCGCGGAACGCCCAGGGAACGAACCTCAGCTCATCGCCTTCAGTATCGCGCGATAGTCGATCTCGGCGCGTAGGAACGCGACCAAGAAGCTACTGCGGTTTCGACTTGCGCGGCCAAGCATTCTGGATCGCAGCAAAAAAGAATGCGGTCGTCAGGCCGAACAGAATCGATCCGTTTACGGCCTCAATGGCTCCGACGAGTCGCCAGTCAGGGGCGAGGAGTTCCGGTGCGTGACCATAGCTGGTGATCGCTTCTAACGAATAGAGAATTGCCTCGGAGAAATCAGGCAGGGCGCCGACATGCAGGTACAGAAGTGCCCAAGCGATCGCCTCAAAGGAATGGAGGACAGCAGCGAACAAAGCGAGGATCCCAACGGAAACGTTGAAAGAGAGCATCGTCCGGGCCGAAGGCCCGATCTCAGGTATCAAAGCCTTCGTCATGGTCATGAATGCCGTCACGTGTATGACGACTGTTGCGACGAGAAGTGGCAAACCCAAAAGCCAGTTGTTTGCCCACATCAGGTGCCTCGTCTCCACGTCGGCAGCGCACTGGCCATTTCAGACCTGCGGGCTTCTGCGTCTTGCCATTTCACGCCAAAGGGACCTGGACGTGGCCCGCGGGTGACTGTCGCGTCCATCATGAGGAGAAGGCGCCCTCAGGAAGCCGGCCGACGCACGCCCGTCGCTGCGCTTCATGTTGTGCGCCTGCGCCATTGGCGACCACACGCGATCCGACCACGATGCGACCGGTCTCCGTGAGTCGATACGAGATGGCGAGATGGAAGCGGCCGTCGCCGGGGGCCGCTGTCGGTGCCTGTCGAGGTCGCGCGGACTAGCGGGCAAGGGTGCGGAGCGCGACGTGCGGGGCATCAACGAGCATTCGGAACTCTCGCAACACCGCAGCGGACTATCCAGGCATCACCGTCGCTGACGCGGCGATTATCCGGCGAGCAGGTCTGCGAGTTCCGTCATACCTCGGCGCAGGAATGGGTCGGAGTGGACGTAGAAGAACTGCACGCCTTGCTTCCACCAATGCGGCAGTTCCGCCAGCGTCGCCAGCGTGCCCGCCACCTTGCCAGCGGCGTAGATTTTCGCGACCGCTTCGCCGACCTTATCCCGAACCACCTGAGGCCGAGGCTCGCCGAAGGGGGGAGCCGGGGCAAAGCCCATGTCCTGCGAAAGATCGCCTGGCCCGACGAAGAAGACGTCGACACCTTCAACCGCGAGCATCTCATCGAGTCGATCGATTGCGGCAACGGTCTCGATCATCGCGATGACCAGACGCTCGCCGTGATCGGCATGGCAGCCATAGCGGACCGCGTCGACGATCGCGCGCGCTTCCGCTGCCGTCTCCATCATCGGCACCATCAGCGCGTCGGCGCCCGCGTTGAGATAGCGGATGAGAAGCGAACGCTGATGGCAATCGGGCCGCACGATCGCGGTCCCGCCCGCCCCGCGGATCGCCTGAGCGGTCAGGCGGATATCCTCGAAGCTCCAGGTGCCGTGCTCGCAATCGAGAAAGATCGCGTCGGCGCCGAGTTCGGTCAGCCGCACCGCATGGCCGGGCGACGCGTAATGCGCCGTCAGCATGCTCAAGCACTCGCCACGATTCAGCCGCTCGCGCAATCGCGCTCCATTCATCGTCGTCGTCCTTCTATGCCGAGCGCGGGCGATCAGGCAGATCATTGGGCGCGCCGATCCAGCGCGCGGTTTCGAGATCGGCCGAGATGTCGCGCTGGCGGGTCGGGCAGATCTGCAGTTCCGGAATCATCGCCCCGGCGCGCAGGCTGGCGCAGAGCAGCACCGCCCGCGCCACGTCATGGGCTTTCAGCATCACGGCGCGCTCCTCCAGTAGTGGCGGACGGGCGCGGTTGTTCATGATCGGCGTGTCGGTCTCGCCGGGCAGGATCGTCGTCGCGCGGATGCCCTGGTTGCGATAGGTGTTGTGCAGGAAGCCCATGAAGTTGCGCACGCCGGCCTTGGCCGCGCCATAGGCCGCCCCGCCGAGAAGGTTGGGGTTCAGCGCCGCGAGCGACGCGATGGTGATGATCGTGCCCTCGCCGCGGGCGATCATCGCCGGTAGCACCGCCTGCGTCAGATTGAAGACGGCGGTCAGATTGACGTTGACCGTCGCGTTCCACTCTTCCTCGGAGAGGAAGCGCGCATTCAGCACCTTACTGGCGCTGCCGGCATTGTTGACCAGGATATCGACGGCTCCGACCTCGCGCTCGACCGCGGCGATCGTCTCGACGATCTCCTGGCGCGAGGCGATATCGAGCGTCCTGGCGATCGCTTTTCCGCCGCGGCTGGCGATCGTCGCAGCGACGGCAGCGAGCGGCTCATGCCGGCGGCCCGCGAGGACGACGGTCGCGCCTTCGGCGGCGAGCAGGAGCGCGCTTTCGCGGCCAATGCCGGACCCCGCGCCGGTGACAAGAGCGACCTTGCCGTCGAGCAAACCCATCATCTCGTCCTATTCTGCCGCGAGCGCTTCCGAGCGGCCGTAGACCCGCCGCGCAGCCTCGCCCGTCACCAGCCCTTCCGCCAGATCCTTGGCGAGATCGGCAGCCGAGCGCTCGCTCGCGCGCCCCCAGCCGCCGCCGCCCGGCGTCTCGACCTCGAGCCTGTCGCCGGTCTTCAGCACGACCTTGCCCTTCGGAAATTGCGGCTTGCCGTTCTTGGTGACCCGGCCGGGCGTGCCCGACTGCCCCTCGACGACGCCGAAGCAAGGGTGGCGCACCCGTTCGGTGGCGAGATAGACGCTCATCGGCGCCTTGGCGCGGTTGCGCAGCACAACGCGCTGGCCGAGCCCGCCGCGGTGACGCCCGGCGCCGCCCGAATCTGGGATCAGCTGCTTGCATTCGGTCAGCACCGGCACGGCGATCTCGAACATCTCGATCGCGGTGACCTTGCAGTTCGAAGGGAAGCTCAAGGTATCGAGCCCGTCGAGCGCCGAGCGGGCGCCCTGGCCGCCATGAAAGTTCTGGACCGAGCCGTATTGCGAGCCGTCGTTGCGGCGTCCGACGCAATTGGCCGCCCAGATCGGCGCGCCGCCGCTGTCGCCCATCACCCGCTCCGGCACGATGCCTGCGAGCGCCTTGAAGATCAGCGAGGGAATGACGTGGCCGATCAGGTTGCGCGAATTGCCCGCCGTCCAGGCCTCCGGATTGAGGATGGAGCCGAGCGGCGCCTCGTCGGTCACCGGCGTGATGCAGCCCTCATTGTTCGGCGTCTCGGGGTCGAGCAGGCATTTCAGCGCATAGACCGAGTGGGCATAGCGGTAGTTGGTGCGGCAGTTGATCGAATGCAGCAGCTGGTTCGAGGAGCCGGCATAGTCGACGTGGACACTATCGTCGCCGACGATCACCGCGGCCTTGAGCTTCACGTCGGTATCGTAGCCGTCGAGCAGCACCTCCGCTTCGTAGCGGCCGTTCGGCCAGGTGCGGATCGCCTGGCGCATTTTCGCTTCCGAGCGCGCATGGATCGCGTCCGCCAGCCCGTCGAGCTCGTCGAGGCCGTACTCGTCCATGAATTTCACCAGCTCGCGGCCCATCACCGCATTGGCCGCGACCATGGATTCAAGGTCGCCGCGCACTTCGGTCGGCAGGCGCACCGAGGCGGCGATGATGTCCAGCACATCGGCATTCGGCACGCCGGCGCGGTGCAGCTTCACGATCGGGAAGCGGATGCCTTCCTCGTAGATGTCGGTCGCTTCGGAATGCAGCGGCGCGCCGCCGATATCCGGCAGATGCGCGATCGAGCCGGCATAGGCGACGATTTTCCCGTTCTTGAAGATCGGCGTGATCATGGTGACGTCCGGCAGGTGGCCGGTGCCGATCTCAGGTGCTGCGCGGCCGCGCCACCTTGTCCTTGGCGCCGGAAGCGCGCAGGCGCCAGGTGATGATCTCGACGGCCGCCTTGACCGTGCGGCCAAAAAGCTCCCGATAGAGCCGGGTGAAGTTCGCCGTCAGCTCCGAGAGGAAGGCTTCGCGCGGCAGGGCGAGATCCGGCAGCGGCACGGTGATCTCATGGCCCTGGCCGACATAGCGCATGTCGACCGTGTAGCTGTTGGTGATCGCATCGCGCGGCACGCCGGCCGCCGCCACGACCTCCGCCCCCTGCCCTGCCAGGTCGCCGAGCAGGCGGCTCGCTTCGGCTTCGTCCCAGTTCGCCAGCGCCATCGGCAGGCTGCTCGAGAGATCGACCGCGACGGGCGCGATGATCAGGCCGATGGCGGAGGTCACGCCGGCGCCTGTCGGGCAGATGATGCGCTTGATGCCGAGCTTGCGGGCAATGCCATAGGCATGGACCGGGCCGGCGTCCGGCCGGGACGCTCGACACGCGGAAACCGCACCTACCGTTGGCCTCCTTGCGTGGCTGCGCCAATACTGGCATCTTTGATCTCAATGATATCATTGGAGGCATAGCGGTGCCTGGAAATCTGCATGTGCGCAATCTGGAAGACGACCTGATCGCGAAGCTGAAAATGCGCGCCGCCCGCCACGGCCGCTCGGCGGAAGCCGAACATCGAGAGATTCTGCGTCAGGCACTGCAAAACGAAACCGAGCCTGACTTCGACAGCCTGGCCGCCGAGCTGAGGAAGCTGACCGCTTCACGTAAGCAGACACCCTCCGAGGCGCTCCTGCGCGAAGGCCGCGACGAACGTTGATGGAGACGCTGATTGTCGATGCCAGCATCGCGATAAAATGGGTCGTGGAAGAAGAAGGCACCCAGGCCGCCGTCGATCTGCGCTCGCGGTTCCGATTTGCGTCGCCTGAACTTCTCGTTCCGGAATGCGCCAAATCCTCTGGAAGAAGACACAACGCGGCGAACTCACGCGCGAAGAAGCCATCCTTGCCGCAAGGCTGCTCGAACACTCTGGGATCGAATTTCTCTCGATGGCGGGTTTGCTGGAGCGGTCAGCGAGCCTTGCAATCGAGCTTTCGCATCCAGCATACGATTGCGCCTATCTGGCGGCTGCAGCCCAAATGGGGGCGAGGTTCGTGACGGCGGATAACCGATTGTTGCGCATGATTGCCGAGCGTGCATCGAACAAGCTCGCGAGCTCATGCCTTTCGCTGACGGATATCCAAAATGGCGCGCATTAGCGCATCGGACCCGAAAGCGGACCCGGTTTCGGGAAAAATCCGATGCGAAAACAAAGAGCTAGAGCGGCAGCACCGATTCCATCGGTGCGTCCGCCGCTCTAGAGCCGGATCCGATCAGGTTATTCCAAGCTGATCAGATCCGGCTCTAGCGAGCGACCGGCTTCAGCCCAAGCGAGGCATCGCGGACCATGCCGGCGACGATGTCAAGCAGCACCGAACGGGCGGCGAGCGCCGGCTCCGACAGAGGCAGATGATCCGAGACACAGAGCGAGACCGTCGCGGTCATGGCCGGGCGGATGAGCCGATGCACGACCGCGCCGCCGAAGCTCGCGACGCTGCCGGCGACGGAGCCCGGCAGGATGGTGGCTCCGAGGCCGTCGAGCATGGCGGCGCCGAGGGATGGGACCGATTCGATCTCGGAGACGACACGCGGCGTCACGCGCGCCCGCGCCAGCCCCATCGATCATCCGGCGCAGGAAATGCCCGCCGCTCGGCAGGAGAAGCGCGACATCCGCCAGGGCCGACAGCGGCAGCGGCTCGCTCTCCGGCACCTCGGCATGGCTGCCGGGGGGCGAGACATGACCGGGAAGTTGCAGCGCCCCTGCGGTACGAAGGAGATGCCCCGGCCCAGAATGGCGCGGGAGGACAACCCGGCGAGCTCCCTGCCACCCCAGGAGATCGAACCGCCCTTGATCGTCGTCATGCCGTAGAGCGTCTTGAGCAGCGTCGACTTGCCGGCGCCGTTGGGGCCCATCAGCGCGACGAACTGGCCCTGCGGCACGGAGAGTTCGACGCCGTTGAGGATGTCGAGCGAGCCATAGCCGGCACGCAATTCCTTGATCGCGAGCGTCGCGTCGAGATCATCAGCCACCGAGATAGGCCTCCCGAACCGCCTGGTTGTTGACGATCTCCGAGGGCGTGCCCTCGGCAAGCTTGCGGCCTTGGTCGAGCACCACGACACGCCGGCACAGGCTGGTGATCACGTCGATATTGTGCTCGATGATCAGGAAACTGACGCCGAGCTGGTCGTTGGCGTAGCGGATACTGTCGATGACGCGCTCGATCAGCTTGGGATTGATCCCGGCCATCGGTTCGTCCAGCAGGATGAGCTTGGGCTCCGGCATCAGCATCGAGGCGAACTGGATCAGCTTCTGCTGCCCGCCGGAGAGGTTGCCGGCCGGCTGGTTTCTGACGTCCCAGAGCCCCGAAATGCGGATCAGCTCCTGCGCCCTTTCGCGCAAGCCCTCGATGCGGGCCTGTGAGCGCGCGCCGATGCCGAAGGTCGAGGCGATCGAGGGGAAGGTGAACATCTGGCCGGCAATGACGAGATTTTCCTCGACGTTCAGCGCCCCAAAAGTCACCGTCTTCTGGAAGGAGCACAGCATGCGCCCCTCGCGCGCGATCCGGTTGAGCGACCAGCCGGTGATGTCCTGCCCGTCGAGCTTCACCGTGCCGGCGTTCGGACGCGCAAGCCCCGAACTGCGTCGAAGAAGGTCGATTTTCCGGAGCCGTTCGGGCCGATCAGCCCGCAGATCTCGCCGCGCTCGACCTGGAGGTCGACTCCGCCGACGGCCTTGATCGCACCATAGGACTTCACCAGCCCGGCGATGTCGAGGATCGGAAGGCCGGTCATGAGCGCCCCCTGATGACGGTCGAGAGGCGCTCGATCAGCGGCGTGAGGCCTTTCGGGAACCAGAAGACCAGCGCGAGCAGGCAGAAGCCGTAGGCGATCATCCTGAGCTCTGGCGCGATGCGCAGCGCCTCCGACAGGCCGACGAATAGCAGGCTGCCGAAGACGACGCCGGAGATCGTTCCGGGGCCGCCGCCGAGCACGATGATCAGCATCAGCGTCGAATAGGACATCTGGAAGGTGAGCGGGCTGACGACCGTCAGGTAATGCGCGTAGACGCTGCCGCCGACGCCGGCGAAGGCGGCGCTGATCATGAAGACCACGAGCTTGTAGTGCCAGGTCGGGACGCCGACCGACTCGGCCAGCGTCTCGTTCTCCCGGATCGCGACCATGTTGCGCCCGGCCGGCGAGGTCACGATCATCCAGACGATCGCCGTGGCGAGCGCGGCGATCGCGAGCGCGAGATAGTAGAACGCGGTCGTGCCGCTCACCGTGAAGGAGGCCGGCCCCAGGGCGAAATGCGGCTTGGGGATCGCCGAGAGGCCCATGTCGCCGCGCGTTACGCTGATCCAGTTCTTGGCGATCGCCTGGCCGATGATGACGAAGCCGAGCGTGCACATCACGAAGGATGTGGCGCGCAGGCGCAGCGCCGGGATGGCGAGCGGCAAAGCGAGCGCGCCGGCAGCGAGCCCGGCGGCCGGAAGGTTGACGTAGAAGGGCGTGCCCCAATGCACCGCCATCAGCGCCGAGACATAGGCGCCGACGCCGAAGAAGGCGGCCTGAGCGAGCGAGAGCAGCCCGGTGTAGCCGGCCAGCAGGTTCAAGCCATGCGCCGGCAGCAGGAAGATCAGCGAGATGATCACGGCATGCAGCGCATAGCTGCCGAGCAGCAGCGGCGCCGACGCGGCAAGCACGGCCAGCGCGAGGCCGAAGGGCAGACGCAGATCGCGTCCGGACGCCTTCAGCGGGGTCTCTTCCTTCAGCGGAGTCTCTTGGAGCAACATCGGCAATCCTCGAGCGTTGCGTGGATCAGTAGCGCGCCTGGGCGGAGAACAAGCCGTAGGGACGCCACATCAGGACGAGCATCAGCGTCGCGAAGCCGACCGTGTCCCGGAACTGCAGCCCGACATAGGTCGCCACCAGGCTCTCGGCGATGCCGAGGATCATGGCGGCGAAGAAGGTGCCGCGGACATTGCCGAGGCCGCCCATGATGATGATCGGCAGCGTCTTGAAGGTGATGAGCTCGCCCATGCCGCCATAGACGCTGACATTGACCGGCGCGGTGAGGACGCCGGAGAGCGCCGCCAGCGCCGCGCCGAGCACGAAGGTCGAGAGCACGACCTTGCGCACATCGATGCCGACCACCGCACAGCAGTCGATGTTCTGCGAAACGGCACGCATCGCCTTGCCGATGCGGCTGTAGGTCACCATCAACTCGAGGCCGATGAAGACGAGGATACAGACCGCGACGATGAGCAGGCGCTGTTCGGCGAGCGAGATGCCGAAGATCGTCACCGGCTCGATATAGCCGCCCTCGAAGAACTTGTAGCCGCCGCCGAAGAGCAGGATCACCGTGTTCTGCAGAATGAGCGCCAGGCCAAGCGTGGCGAGCACTCCGGCCTCGGCCGGCATGCCGACCATGCGCCGCATCACCAGCTGTCCGACGACCACGGCGATCAGCGCGGTGGCGATGACCCCGACCGCCACCGAGAGCGGATAGGGCAGATCGAAATACTCGATCGCGATCCAGGCCCCGAAGGTGCCGAGCATGTAGTATTCGCCATGCGCGAAGTTGATCGCCCTGAGCACGCCGAAGATCATCGTCATGCCGACGGCGACGATGGCGTAGACCGAGCCGGTAACGAGGCCGTTGACGATCTGCTCGGACAGCTGGAACAGCACGGCACCCTCCTCGTCGTTCGCGGGCCGGATCAGCGCGGATAGTCGATGTCGGCGTAGAAGGCGCCCTTGACCACGGGTTTGCCGCCCTCGATCTGCAGGAGGATCATCGGCAGCCTGGCCTGGTTGTGGTCGTCGAAGGTCACCTCGCCGACGGCGCTGTCGTATTTGATCGCCTTCAGCGCGTCGCGGACCTTGGCGCGGTCGATGCTCTTGGCCGCCTCGACCGCCTTGCCGAGCAGATGCACCGTCTCCCAATGGACATAGGCGTGATTGTTCGGCGCCTCACGGTATTCGCTGGTGAACTTGGCGACGAAGCCCTTGCTCCTGGCGCTGTCATAGGCCGGGAGCCAGGCCGCAGCTTCGACCGCGCCCTCCATCGTCTTGGGGGCGGATTTGATCGTCTTCTCGGTGTTGAACTCGCCATTGCCGATCAGCGGCATCTTGCCGGCGAGACCGACCTCGATCATCTGGCGCGCCACGATCGGCGTGGTGTCGGCGAGGCCGTACATGAGGATCGCCTGCGCGCCGGAATCGCGGATCTTGGCGAGGACGCTGCGGAAATCGACCTCGCCTTCCTTGTAATAGTCCTCGGTCAGGATCTGCCCCTTGAAGCGCGGCAGATACTTCTTGGTGAACTCGATCGCGGCCCGGCCGTAATCGCTATCGACCGAGAGCACCGCGAATTTGGTGAAGCCGCGCTTCTCGGCCGCATATTGCGCCACGACCAGGGCGCGGTTCTCATCGGTCGGATAGTTGCGGAAGCTCCATTGGAAGCCCCCGACGCCGGCGGCGTAGGTGATCTTGGGATTGGAGGAGGCCGCGTTGATCAACAGGACGCCGGCATCCTCGACCACCGGCTGCATGGCGAGCGTCACCGAGGAGGAGACGTCGCCGATCAGGAAATCGACCTTGTCCTGGCTGATCAGGCGGCGGGTCGCCGAGACGCCCTCGACCGGCGTGCCCTGGCTGTCGGCGGAAAAGACCTGGATCTTCCGGCCGTCGATGCCGCCGGCTTCGTTGATCTCCTTCGCCGCGAGCTGCGCGCCGCGCAGCGAGAAGGCGCCGTAGCGTGCATTCGGCCCGCTCATCGGCGCGACGATGCCGAGCTTGATCGTCCCGTCCTGCGCGAAGGCCGTCCCAGCCGTGTCGAAGCCGGCAATGAATGGCGTGGCGGCGAGAGCCAAGACGAATTGGCGGCGAAGACTATTGGCCATGACCGACTCCGTTCCCGTTTTTGGCCCGCGATTACGTCGCGGTGCTGTTCGGATCGGAAGCGCCTTCACCTGGCAATGCGCTTCGATCCTGGCCGGAACCTGTAATCCGGCAGGAAAAGACTAGGTCGCAACCTCTCGATGGCGAAACCACAACTGCATTCTGCCGCCATAGTGAAATTTTATGGCGGAGCATTTTCCAAGAGCCATCGGGACCCGCTATTCGGCAACTCGGCCGTCGCCTGCCGTCTTGCGCGAACTCGCCCGAGCTAAACCTCCCGAGCTGATCTCGATTGCGCCAATTCCGGACATCGGCACTTTGCCCGAAACCGGGCATTGTCGCGCGATCGTTTTCGGGCTCGTCAACGAGGTATCAATACGGCCGCGCCGTACCTGGTTAACGGTCACAGAGGGCGTGTCGTGAAACTCACGACATGATCCTGAACTGCTTATCGAACGGATCAAATCCCCAAATTCAGCCAGCCGAATCTATGGCGCCCCCAGCGGGCACGACTTCTCCGACTTTGCACAGCTCTTCAACCGCGAGCGACATCCCGCGCGGCAGAAGGCGAGTGGAAGCGCGTCTCGTCTTGAACGCGGCATGCGCGCTCAGCGTGACGTTTGCGAGCTTCAGATACGGGCTGGTCGAAGGAAGCGGTTCCGTCGTGAAGACATCCAGCGCCGCATGAGCGACATGTCCACTCGCGAGCGCGCCGATCAGGGCCTCGTCGTCGACAAGCGCTCCCCGTGCTGTGTTGACGAACAGAGCGCCCTTCTTCATCCCGGCGAAGAACGCGTGCCCAGCAAATGCACAAATACTGGGACAGGGGCGCTGTCATCACGGCCTCGTTGCCGAACCGACACCCTGGAATCGGTACTGCCGTTTCTGTGCGACTTCAAACTGCTCTAACCGATCCGGCTGCGGCCCATCATGTCTTCCAGCATCGTGGCGATATCAGCCCGAGAGAATGGCTTTTCCAACGATGGGCTCTTGCTCCTCGCCAGGAAACGGCTCGCCGAAGGGCCGAGCGAATCGCCGGTCAGGAAGACGATCCGGGACAGGAGCTCCGGATGGTTCGCTTCGAGCCAGCCATAGAAAAACGGACCGTCGCCGTCCGGCATGCGGATGTCACAGATGATCGCATCGGGCGGGGCCGTCATGGCTCCGAGCATCGCGATGGCCGCCTTGCCGCTCTGCGTGCTGACGACTTCGAAATCGAGCTGCCGCAGCATGTCGGTGAGCAGCTCGACGATGTCTTTTTCGTCGTCGACGACCAGCACGGTTCCGCGCGAAGGGGCCGGCGCCTTACCGCGCGCCGCCTTTGCGGGTGCAGGTTCGCCGACGTTCTCCCCGATTCCGGCAATCGGCAGGCGGATCAGGAAGGTCGCGCCCGGCGCCTCGCCTTCGCCGAGTTCGAGCGTGCCCCCATGCGTCTCGACCAGCCCACGCGAGATGGCAAGCCCAATGCCCGTGCCGTAGCCCTGCGGCTTGGTCGAGAAGAACGGCTCGAAGATGCGCGAGCGGATGGCCGGCGGAATGCCCGGCCCGTTGTCGGAGACACTGATCTCGATCGCGTCGCCGCCCGTGACGCAAGCGGCCTTCAGCCTGATGCGGCGGTCGGTTCCGCCCTTCTCGTCCAGCGCCTGATGGGCGTTGACGACAAGGTTGACGATGACCTGGTGGAGCTGGTCCCGATCGGCGATCAGGACCGGCAAGGCGGGAGCGATCTCGGTCTCCACCTCCACGCCCGAGCTCCGGAGATTGTAGCCGACGAGGTTGACGACATCGGCCAGCAGTTCGGGAATGTCCACGCGCTGGTGCTCGCCCTTGCGCTGGCGGGCCATGGCAAGGAAGCTCTTGACGATCCGGCCGCAGCGATTGGCGGCGTTCTCGATCTTGGCACAGCGCTCGGCGAGCGCGGCGGCATCCAGCGTCGCCGGATCGTCCTCCTCCAGGATCTCGCGCAGCAACGTCGCCTGGCCGAGCACGATGGCCAGCGGATTGTTGAGTTCATGGGCGACACCGGCGAGCAGCGAGCCGAGTGCGGCGAGCTTTTCCTTCTGGTAGAGCGCCTCGCGCTGGCGTTCGATCTCGGCGCTCGCCTCGCGCTCGGAGGTGAGGTCGCGCATATGGGCGGCGAAGAGCGGCTTGCCATTGCGCGTCACATCGGTGATGGCGAGCTCGATGGGAATGCGCCGGCTGTCCGCGCGCAAGGCCTCGAGTTGCAGCCGCCGGCCGAGGATGCGGCTTTCGCCCGTCGTCAGATAGCGTTTCATGCCTTCGGCATGCGCCGCGCGGAATTCCGGCGGGATGATGAGATCGGAGATCGACCGGCCGATCACCTCCGCCTTCGGATAGCCGAAGATCGCCTCGGCAGCCGGGTTGTAGTCGACCACCGTGCCCTCGTCGCCGATGACGACGATGCCGTCGAGCGCCGTGCTGACGATGGCCGCGTTGTAGGCCTCGGTCGCCTGCAGCGCCGCTTCATTGGCCTTGAGATCGGTCATGTCGCGCACGATGGCGATGACGCCGGCCACCGGGCCACCGCCATGGCGCCAGGGCGTCAGCGTCTCCTGCACATAGCGCCGGCCGCGCGGCCCGTAATCGGCCCAGCCCTCCCGGCGCACCCGCTCGCCGGCGAGCAGCCGCTCCATCAGCGTCGCATAGGATTGCGCCACGGCCTCGCCCAGCACCTCGCCGAGCGAGCGGCCGATCACCGTATCACCGGCCTGCCCGGCGAAATCGAGGAACTCGCGGTTGGCGTAGCGGAACACCGCGTCGCGATCGAGCACGACGGCCCGGCAGGGAATGGAATCGAACAGCGCGTGCAGGAATTCCGGGTCGCTGGCCGCGGCCGGAAGCAATTCGCCGGCCCCGCCGGACGTCTCCAGCTCGTTCATCACAAACGGACGCGACATTCTTCTTTTCCCCCGCCGCGCAGGATTACGGCAACGCGAGACCCTTTCCAAGCGGCAGCGGCCTGAAACAATTGAAACATTGCAGGCGCTGCGGCGGGATCAATTTGCAGCAGGCGCGGGTGAGAAAGGGCCATCGCGCAACGAGGCGCGGCTGAACCCAAGGAAGGACACCATCATGACCCGCATCATCACCCTCGCCCTCGCCGCCGCCTTCTCCGCCGCCACCTTCTGCGCCGCCGAGGCCGGAGGGCCCAGCGGGTCGATGGGCTCGAACGGCGTCAACCCGAACGGCCTGTCGATCAACGGCGTCGGCCAGTCGAATGGTATGGGTATCAACGGGCTGATCAGCGGCAACGGTCTCGGCCAGGCGAACGGCATCGTCGCTTCGGCGCAGGCGGGCCATGCCATCATCGAGATTCGCCTCGCAGACGGTACGGTCGCCCGCCCGGCGCCCTGAGCGACGCCCTGCCGGCTCCGCCTCGCGGCTCACCAGGCAGCGGGGCTCCCTTTTCCGGGCTTCGGCGCAGCGACCGCCATCCCAACGATGCGGCCGCCAGCCCATGCCGTCCCGCGCGCCTGGCCCCATGGCGAGACAGGATGCGCATCGACGAAGGAACCAACCGTGCAACCGCATCACATCTCCCTGCTGAAGACGAGCTTCGCCGAAATCCTGCCGATCCGGGACGCCGCCGCCCGGCTCTTCTACGAGCGGCTCTTCGAACTCGACCCGTCCCTCGAACCGCTCTTCGCCGGCACCGACCTCGCCAGCCAGGGCCGGAAGCTCATGAGCGCGCTAGCAATGGTGGTCGCCGGGCTGGAGCGACCCGGCACACTGTTGCCCAAGGTCGAGGCGCTCGCCGTCCGGCACCTGGCCTATGGCGTGGAAGAGAGCCATTACGCCACGGTCGGCCAGGCCCTGCTCGACACGCTGGCCAAAGGACTCGGAGCGGGCTTCACGGCGCAGGTCCGGGAAGCCTGGAGCGCCGCCTTTGCCCTGCTTTCCGGCGTCATGATCGCGACATCCTACCCGCGGCAGTCGGCGGAGTGAGCCGGTTCGAAGCGATAGCCCTCGCCCTTGACGGTGACGATCAGGAGGGGTTGCAGCGGATCGGCCTCGAGCTTGCGGCGCAGGCGGTTGATCGCAGCGTCGACCGCCCGGCTTTCGGTCCCGTCCGCCTCGCAGCCCATCATCTGCGCCAGCTGGCCGCGCGACAGCACGCGTCGCGGCCGTTCGACGAAGATGGACAGCAGCGCAAGCTCCCGCGCGGAGAGGCGGATTTCCTGCCCGGTGCGATCGAACAGCCGCTGCGCCTCGCATTCGAAACGGCAGCCGCCGATCGCGACGGTCCGTTCCCCCGGTCCGGCCAGCTCGGCGGGTGGAGCAAGCAACCCGGCGGCCGGGCGGCGCAGCAGCGCGCGGATGCGGGCCAGGAGCTCGCGCGGCTCCACGGGCGGTTCGAGTACGCTGTCGGCCCCGCTTTCCAGTGCGACGACGCGATCCACCGCCTGCCCCGATCCGGCGATCACGATTAGCCCCGCAGTCGAGACGGAGCGCAACCAGCCGCAAAGCGCCCGCACTGGCTCGCCCGCGCCGTCCGCCGCCAGCACCACGACACCGGGATTCGCGGCGCGGACGGCCTGGCGCAGCGAGGCATCGCCGCCCATTTCGACGGCCCGCAGGCCCCGTGCCCGCAGCAGGGGGGCCATGGCCGCGAGCAGTTCACCGCCCCCCGCCAGCAGCACCGCCGGCTCCTTCCGCTCTGTCCCCAAAGTCCCGCCCCCGGACGCGGCCGGACAGCCGGCGGAATTCCGCCATTGCCGTGGCGGCCATCTGCGGCTTAGCTCGCCCTCCGAGGTCTAGCATTTCCCCAAACGACGACAAGCCGCCCGAGCCCCATGCCATGGCAGCAACCCCGAAGATCCTGCTGGTCGATGACGAGGCCGAGCTCGCGGCTACGCTGGCGGACTATCTTTCGCTGCGCGGCGGTTTCTCGGTGCGTACCGCCACCGACGGGGCGGCAATGAAGCTGGCTTACGGACTCTTCCGGCCGGACGTCGTCGTGCTCGACCTGCATCTGGGCCAGGAGAACGGCATCGACCTTGCGGACTGGCTTGCGAGCGAGGCGAGTGAGGGGATGCCTGGCATCCTCTTCCTCAGCGGCGCGGCGACGCCTTTCGACAGGATCATGGGGCTGGAGGTCCATGGCGACGAGTTCCTCGACAAGCCGATCAATCCCCGTGAGTTGTTGGCGAGCGTCCGCAGCCTGCTCCGGCGCATCGGCCGGGATTGTGGCCGAACCGGGCGCCTGCTGCGGCTGGGGGCCGCCTTCATCGACCTCGCGGCGCAGTCGGTCATCGACGCCGCGGGGCGGGAGACCCGGCTGTCGCCGGCCGAGTTCGCCCTGCTGAAATGCTTTCTCGACGATCCCCGCCGCATCCATAGCCGCGACGCCCTGCTCGACCGGGCACCGGCCAGCGACGAGGAGGCGAGCGACCGGGCCGTCGACCGGCGCATCGCGCGGCTGCGCCGCAAGCTGGAAGGCGGTGGCCAGCCGGTGATCGAGGCCGTCCGCAGCCTCGGCTACCGGCTCGTCCTGGGTGCGCTTGACAACGCCTGAGTGTTGCCCATGACGTAAGGGTAGAATGCCGCTTGGGGAACCGCCGCGTATGACTGCGCCCGACCGGGCACGGCTGATCGTCGTGGACGACGAGGCCGACATCCGGGATCTGCTCACCGACTATCTCACCCGGCAGGGTTTCGCGGTCCGCACCGTCGCCGGCGGCGCGGAACTCGACGCCGCGCTGGCGCAGGAGCCGGCGGACCTCATCCTGCTCGATCTGGGCATGCCGGGGGAGGACGGGCTTTCGATCACGCGCCGGCTGCGCAAGGCGACCTCGACGCCGATCGTGCTGGTCACAGGCGCCGGAGAGGTGGTCGATCGCGTCATCGGGCTGGAAGTCGGCGCCGACGACTACGTCACGAAGCCCTTCGACCTGCGCGAGCTGAAGGCCCGGATCCGCTCCGTGATCCGCCGCACCCTCGCGCCGGCCGCAAGTGGCGGCGGCGGCTCGGATGCGGCGAGACCCGTCTCATTCGGGCGACTGCTGCTGAATCCCGACGGGGCGCGCCTCACCAATCGTGACGGCGCGCCGGAATCGATGACGCCGGCCGAGTTCCAGCTGCTCAGCGTCTTCGCGGCGCATCCCAACAAGGTGCTGTCGCGCGAAACGCTGCTGGAGAAGACCGCGGGATCGGAGGCCTCGGCCACGCCGCGCAGCATCGACATCCGCATCACGCGGCTGCGCGTGCGCATCGAGCAGGACCCGGCTCACCCGCTGGTGATCCGCACCGTGCGCGGCGCCGGCTACATCTACGTTCCGGACCGCTGAGACGCGTACGCGAAGAACCCGCGGCGAAACCGCGGGCCCTGCCTGATCGTGCCGGGAGCCTACTGGATCAGCGAGCGGTTCAGCACCAACGCCCCGGCTGCGCGCGCGGCCTCCTGCGTGCAGTGCTCGCTGCCGGTGGGCAAGGCGGGAAAGGCCGCGGCGACATCGGCGAGCGTCGCAACCTTCGGCACGCGGGCATGGGCCACGCAGACCGCTCCGTTCGGCGTCCATCCGGCCTCGAACGGCATTTCGTCCTCCGAATCCGGGGTGTTGATGCCGATGAAGTCGAAAATGTCGATCTTCATGCCGTTGACCGTATGGGGCACGCCGTTGCCGCCATATTCGGCCGGCAGCATCTTCAGGCAGGCCTGGTGCCAGAGCTCCATCGGCCGCCCGTCCGGCGCCTGGCGCCAGGGCGCATAGCCGAAGCGGGCGCATTTGCCGTAATTGCCGGCGGCGCAGGTGATCGTGATCCTGGTGGGATCCCTGGGGTCGCCCATGACGAGCGCGCTGGTGCGCCCGTCATAGGCCTTGTTGCAGATCGACCGCCATTCGCCGGCCTCGTCCTGCCGAAGCAACTCGAAGAGCCGGATCTCATGCTGCTTGTCCGTCGGATCGACCTGGACGTCGGCGACCTTGAGATCCTTCAAGCCGGCAATCGAGATGGTCGCGCCCTTCAGGTCCTCGCCCCTCAGGATCCGGCCGTCGGCGAAGGCCACCCTGAGGTCGCCCCGCTCGGCGGCGATCTCGACGATCCGCGCCGGCGTTTCGGCCGCCTGCGCGATCGGCGAGACGACGGACATGGCGATGGCGGCGGCCAGCATCAGGCTCGACTTGGACATGGTGGCTTCTCCCAGGAATGGCGCGATCGACCGATGCCGTCAGCGGCCGGTACGGGCGACGGTGCCGTCGGCAAGGCGGATTTCAAGGATGGCGTGCCCGGCCTTCGCCGAGGCATCGATGCCGTTCGTGAGCGGCAGGCCGTTGATGCTCATGCCGTTGAGGGTGGGGATACCGTTGGTTCCCAAGGCGTTGAAGGTCGGGAGGCCGTTAATCGCACCGAAGCCATTCTCGGAACCGAGGCCATTGTCGGACCCAAGACCGTTGCGGCTGTCCAGACCGTTGATGCTGAGGCCGTTGGCGTTGAGGCCGTTGCCCCACCCGTTGATCGACATGCCGTTGAGGCTGATGCCGTTCATGCCGCCAGTTCCGCTCATTCTGCCGGCCTGCGCGCTACCGAGGGCGATGGCGGAAAGGGCTGCGGCGAGGGCAAGGGTGCGAATGCGGGTCATGACGGGGTTCCTTTCCTTGTTTGGCCGCGCTCCAGTTGCGCGATGGCCTTTTCTCCCGCCTCTCTGTTTCAGCTCGATCCCGTCGCGGGCGTCTGCTGTGTTTCAATTGTTTCAGGTTCCTGCCGGCAAAAGGTCGCTTCTCGCCGGTGACCGCGGTCGGCCACGGCGCGGTCGGCCACCCGCTACAGCTTCGGCGGCACCCCGCGCATCGACCCGGCGGAGGAACTCTACATCTTCCGCCAGGATGGCGAGAACTCCGAAAGGCTGCTGACGATCCTCGAGCAGATCGTCCACGGATGGGTGACCGGAAAGACAAGGCACGCCCGCCTGCCGGCGTGATCGCAGCGAGTTGGCCATGCCGACAGGCATGGCGTCGCGGTCGAGCCTGTTCGGAACGAATCTCCCAATCTTGACAATCGTTTGGTTGGGTCCCCTACCTTGTGTTGAAAGGGGGCTATTCAGGCCGCCTTGTCGCGGCCAACCACCTGGATTCTGTCCCAGACCTGTGTGGACTGGGGAACATCGAGATCGAAAACGGTCTCGAACGTGTCAGCGAGATGATCGGCGCTGGTAATGCGCTGCTCGCGAACGCTGCCCGGCGTCACGCTGCGCAAGCGATCGTTCTGCAAGGCGACATAGCCGTCCGCGGTATGACGCAGGACCGCCAGCGCATTTGTGAACGGCGAGCCGGGATCCTGCATCAGCCAGCCATGCGTAGCGGCCATGGCGGCCTCGTCGCTGTGGTCGGCCCGGAAATCGAAGCTCGGTGCGATGCCATGTGGGTGGTTGTTGAAGCGCAGCCAGCCGTCCTCCGCCGGAGCGATCGAAAAATCGAAGCCGCGCTGGCTAATCGGTCCGACAGCAAGCGGCACGGGTTCGATGATGGCGTCGGCCACGCCGACCTCGGCGAGATAGGGGCGGTCGAGATCGACACGCAGGGTCAGGTGATTGCCGATCGCGACGTCGCCCAACTCTTCACGCTTGACGCCGCCGCATAGGCGGGTCACCCGGAAACCGAGCGCATCGAGCGCTGCGCCGAAGAGGCCGTTCATCTCGTAGCACCAGCCGCCGCGCCTGCCTTCGACCATCTTGGCGAAGGCGGAGGCCGGGGTGATCGAGGATGGCCATCCCATGAAGGCATCCAGCGCCTCCCAGGTGAAGGTCATGAGATGGGCGTAGTGAAGCCTCGACAGGCTCTGAAGGTCCAGAGAAACCGGCCGGTCGATCCCGATCCTTGCGAGATAGGCATCCAGCTGGCCGGTCGTCAGGGTCATTCCGTTTTCGTTGGAAGGCATGCGCGTTATCCTTCGGTCTCCTTCAGGGGACCGTTGTTGAGGTTCTTGATACAGTGTTTCGGGACGGCCCGCAGGTTCAAGCGACCTTGCAATTTTCGTCGAGCAGGAAGCTGAGGCCGAAATCCCTGGCGACGGAGGAGATCTGTGCCGGTTTTACGGGCTCGCAGCGCTCAACCGTCGGAAAGAAGCTCTCGAACCCGCCTGGCGTGACGAGCACCATCAGGCGTCCTTCCTCACGGCCGATATTCCGGAAGCAATGCGGGATGCCACGCGGCAGCACGATGCAGCCGCCTTCGCCAAGCTCCACATATTCGCCGGTGCACCAGAAGCCGAAGCGGCCGGTCAGGATGCGAAAGAACTCGTCCTCGCGTTCGTGCACGTGAAGCGGCGGGCCTTCGCCAGCCGGCACGATCGCTTCGAGCATGCCGCAGGAGCCGCCGGTGTCTTCGGCGAGAACGCGCACAATATGCTTCCCGAAGGCGATGGCGACAGTGCCGTCATCGCTGGGTGAAACCGCCGGATGCGTGAATCTCTTCATTCTGGGCCTCCACCTGCTTGGGGACGCCCATCGCTACGCCTTGCAGCACTTCATGATAAGATCGATGAATTAGCATCATCATATGGATAATTGATCTCATGCGCTCGATATAAACGCTATAGGCGGCATCGACGATACGTTCGATTGCAGGCCTGTCGTCAGCCACGGCAAGGCGGATCGCTGACATCGAACAATCCTCTCAGGCACAGCGAGAGCGCTCCTTGGCGAGGATGCTCAGGAATGGCTTGTAGGGGTCCTTCGTCGGCACTCGTAGAACTCGCCAACCTGATCCAGATAAAGCGAAACACTAAATTTAACCAAGGTGAGATCAATTTCGAAGAAATAAACAATAAAATCCATCTTAAAAATTTATGGGAAATATATTCAATGCCAGCATAACGCTATGTTCAACGCTCACGCCAGGCTTTAGATACCTGATCAGAGATCGGTTTGATCAAAAATGACATCACGGTTCGCCGGCCAGTTTGAAGAAATGCTTCGACAGGCATGCCTGGTATCAAAGAAAAATCCTTCAGTCGCGCAAGTTCGTTATCAAGAATGGTAATCCGCACGGTATAAAATCTTGCGCCGCTTTTCTGATCCTGGCTGACATCGGCCGAAACCCGATCGACCTCTCCGTTCAGCTCGGGAGTCGTACGCTGGTTGAACGCCGGAAATCGCAGCACGGCTGCATGGCCAATCTTGACCTGGTCGATGTCACGCGGCTCAATCCTGACCTCGACAACGAGACGTTCTTCAGGGACGATAAGCATGATCGGTTCGCCCGCGTTGATCACCCCCCCGATGGTGTGAACGGTGAGCTGATGCACCTTGCCGTCCTGAGGCGCTCGGATATCGACGCGCTTCAACTGGTCTTCCGCAGCCACGTGCTTTTCAACAAGCTCCGATGTCTTGGCTCTAATCTCCGCCAGATCCTTTCCAGCTTCGGCGCGAAGGTCCTGATCGACTTGAATGATTTGAAGCTGCGTTTCGACGATCTTGTCCTTCACCTGGGCTATCGAAGAAAGCAACGCGCCGCGCTCGCCGCGGATTCGCGCGTCATCACGTTCAACCATCGTGAGGCGGCTGATTTGAATCAGGTTCTGCTGCCACAATGTGCGAACGCCTTTGAGTTCTCGGCCGATCAGATCGATCTCGAGTTGCTTGGCCGCGACTTGCTCCTCGATGGCCTGAGCCTGCTTCTCAAGCTGGCTGATCCGCTGTCCGAACTGCGCTTTCTGACCAGCGCGCGCGGCACGCCGGGATTGAAACAATCTTTGCTCCCCTGCCATGACACGCGAGGCAACCGGGTCGGATGATCGGCTCAGCAAATCAGCTGGAAAACCGATCGTCTGCGCGTCGTCCAGCTCGGCTTGGAGTCGCGCACCCCGCGCCCCGAGCTCGTCAAGGCTCTTTTCCATCACCGCGACGTTGGCCCGCGTCGTCGTGTCGTCGAGGCGGACGACGATGTCGCCGCCTTTCACCTGATCGCCGTCGCGCACATACAACTGCCCGACAATGCCACCGGTCGGGTGCTGGACCTTCTTGACGTCCGAATCCACGACAAGGCTGCCCGCCGCAATGACGGCGCCGGCAAGGTCCGTCGTCGCTGCCCAACCGCCAACGCCGCCAAAAAAGATGAGCACACCGGCCGCGCCGGCGCGCAGGTTCCAGCGTATCGAGGATGGAACTCTGGCGTCTCCGATGGCCATGGCTAGCCGCCTCCCGACACGATTCTGACAGGCTGAGGCCTGAACTGCGGCCGGCCGACCTGCCTCAGAATCTGATCTTTGGGCCCGAGAGCCTGAGCGTGCCCGTCCACCATCACGAGCACCTGGTCGACACCTGCAAGGGCGCTGGTGCGATGCGCCACGACGACGACGATTCCGCCCCGCGCGCGCACTCCCATGATGGCATGTGTGAGTGCCTGATCGCCTTCTGCGTCGAGATTGGAATTCGGCTCGTCCAGGATGACGACGAACGGATCGCGATACAGTGCCCGAGCCAACGCGATGCGCTGACGCTGGCCGGCGGATAAAGCGGCCCCGCCCTCGCCAATCTGGGTGTCGTAGCCATCCGGGAGCCGCAGCGCGAGTGCATGGACACCGGCAGCTTCGGCCGCCGCCACGATCGCACTGTCATCGGGTTTCTCTTCAAAGCGGGAGATATTCTGCGCCACGGTGCCGGCGAACAGCTCGACGTCCTGGGGGAGGTAGCCGACATGCCGGCCGCGCGCATCCGCGGTCCACTGATCGAGCGCGGCCCCATCGAGCCTTACCTTGCCGCGCACGGGCGCCCAAGCGCCGGCGATGGCCCGCACCAGAGACGACTTGCCCGAGGCACTTGGGCCTACGACGCCGAGTCCTTGACCGGACTTCAGTACGAAAGACACGTCCTGCACGACGACCCGTTGGTCACCGGGCAGTGCAACCGAGACGGTTTCGACGGTCAGATGTTTCCGAGGGACCGGGAGCGCGGTTGGCAGCGACGGGGGCGGAAGCTGCATCGCGAGTTTCCGGAGTCGATGCCAGCCCTGGCGAGCTGCGACCAGGTTTTTCCAATGCGCAATCGCCAGTTCGACGGGCGCCAGGGCGCGCGACGTCAGAATTGAGCCGGCGATGATGATGCCGGAGGTCGCTTCCTGGTTGATGACGAGATAGGCGCCGACCGCCAGTACGGCGGATTGCAGGACGAGGCGCAGAACCCTGGAAATCGAACCCAGCGTCCCGGCAATTGCGGCCGCGCGTTGCTGACTGCCAAGGTACCTGGCATTGGTGCCCGCCCAGAGGGTCGCGACACGCGGGCGCATTCCCATAGCCTCGAGCACCTCCGCGTTGCGTCGACTCGCCTCGATCAGGGCATTGCGGCTTGCGGATTCGCGGGTGGCCTGCTGGACGGGCGACCGCGTTAAGACATCTGTCAGGATCGTCAAAACGACCAGCACGATCGAGCCGGCGAGCGCCGTGAGGCCAATGAGCGGATGGAACAGATAGCAAAGCCCCAGGTAGAAGGGCATCCAGGGAAGATCGAACAGCGCCGTTGGGCCGAGCCCCGACAGGTATGACCGCAGTTGTTCGAGATCGCGCAGCGGCTGCAGACCATCTCCGCCCACCCGCGTTCTCAGCGGCAGGCGAGCGACCATGTCGTAAACGCGATCGCTGAGTGCCCGATCGACCCAACCGCCGACATCGATCAGCACGCGCATGCGGATGACATCCAACAAGCAGTGAAGAGCGAAGAGCCCAAGAGCCAGCAGAGCAAGGCTGACAAGCGTCGGCACGCTGCGACTGGGGACGACGCGGTCGTAGACCTCGAGCATGAACATCGAGCTTGTGAGATACAAGACGTTCAGCGTTGCGGTAATGACGCCTATTGCGAGCATGACTCGGCCGCAGCCGCGCAACGCCGAACGAAGCTCCGGGGGGGAATGCAGCTCGTCGACGCCGCCAGGTCCGGATGTCGAGGAATACGGGGCCGGATTCGGATCGCGCCACCTTTCCATAAGCATATTCCGTCTTCGGATTTGCGAGGCGGCGACTTCAGGCAGGAAGGGTGGCCACGCGCAGGCCTGGCCACCCTGGCCCGCTTCGCTCAGACAAGGACTCCGGCCACCTGGCCATCATGGCTTTCGACGCGCTGTGGTTGCTCCGACTCAAAGAGAGCAATCAATGAAGCGGCGCGGACCTGATCAGGGGCAAGTTTTAAGCGATACCTCGCACGACACTGTACTAACTCCGATTAATTCTTTGCAACGGACAGAGAAATCATTGCATTGCTTTTAACCTTGATTTTTATACATTCAATTATTTCAAGTGAAGTTTGTTCTATTGATAGAGTTTATTTCTGGGAAAAAGCAACAAAGATAGATAGCGTTAACATGCATTTTCTTCCCGAAAACGCAGATAGATAGATTTCCTGGGTTCGGCTTCCCAACGGTAGCTTAATGATCGGCGCACGCCATCACTTGAATCAATGATATGCAAAAGATTCAAAATGCGGTTACCCTTACGGCCGTTATTCTGGCTTGGCGTCCTATTTTGGTGGGGAGGGCCTCAGAATGGCCGGAACTGCAAAGCGGACGAGCTGCAGATCATTGGCGCATCAGCCTGCAATCATCCCCGATATCTATGATGCGGCGCTCGATCCGCAGGGGCTCCAGGGGTTGGCAGCAATCGTGATGGCGGTCGGCGACGGGAGCAGCGCAGCGGTGAGCATCCTCTGCGGACATGCCTTCGACGAGGCGGTCACCCACAATCTTCCAGACAAGGTGAGGCAGGCCTATATCGCTTACTACCACAGATTAAATCCCTGCCTCCCGATCGCGATGGCGCGCTGCCCGACGCGCATCTCCCGCTTCACGGATATCCTTCCGGAGCCGGTGCTGGAGCGAACGGAGTTCTATACGGACTTCATGTGTGTGCACGATACCGTTCGGGTTATGGGAGCGCCGGGCATTTCGATCGGCCCCAACCAGGTACTCCAGCTCGGCGTTCATCGAGCCCGGGGAAGTCCGAATTTTAGCGACGATGATGTCGCCCGGTTGCAAGGTCTCGTGCCGCATCTTCAAAGAGCGATGCAGCTGCGCCAGAGGTTGGCCTCTGGTCTGCATGGCATGATCGGATTCGCGGCCCTGGAATCTCTCGCTTTCGGCTGTGTGATTTGCGACGGAGCGGGCCGTGTTCTGTTTGCAAACGGCGCTGCCGAAACTCTGGAAGCGAGCGGCGCACTCAACCTCGCATTGCGGCAAGGTATCGGCGTGCCGAGCCCGGTCGAGTCGCGACAGCTCATCACCTTGATCAGCGAGACCGCGGCTGGTGGCAGCGGCGGGACCATGATCCTGACCACTGCGGACGGCGCACGAGTGTTCGTCCTGGCGACGCCCCTGCCGATGCGGCTCGGTGGTCAGCCGGGACGTGTGTTCGTCACCTTCAGGTCCGAGAACGCTTGCACGACGCTCGACGCCGCCGTGCTGCAGCAACTGTTTCCGCTTACAGCAGCAGAAACTCGGCTTGCCCTCGCGGTGGCTGCAGGTCATTCGCTGGCCGAGTTCGGCGCCGAGCATCGGGTTTCGGACAACACACTGCGCACGCAGATAGCCAGCGTCCTGCGCAAGACCGGCGCCGGCAATCAGCGCGAGCTAGTGCATCTCCTCGGCATGCTACCACCGGTTAACAGGCTGCCGACTTTGGCAAACGGAGGAGCCCGGTAATCGCAACGCTTGCTGCTGCTGGCGGCACAATGGCATCGCTTGCGGGCGCGCTCCGATATCGCCACGGACAAGAATCTGGCCCAGCTGCGCGGCTGCGCAATCCGGACCAGTTGCGCCGCGCCGCCACCTACTGTGAATGCTTGTGTTCGCGAAAGTGATTCAAGCCAAGCTGCGCCATCTGATGTATGATTATGGGTAAGCTTCACGCTTTGCAGCGTTCAAAAAGCCCCTCACTGAGGAGCTTTGGAAACCGCCAGGGCCTGTTCTTCGCCAAACTATGTACCCAAGTCTGGGGGAATAACTCCGGGCGGCCTTTCTGCATTTCACGGCCTGTCGTCGCCGTCAGACGATCTCGGACACCAGCTTGGCGATCAGGCTGTTGGAGAGGATGACCGGCAGGCCGGCCTCCGCCGCCTCGCGGCGATGCCGCTCGACGAAGCCCATGCAATCCATCAGCAGGATCTCGGCACCGCGCCCGGCCAACTCGCGTGCAGCCTCTGCGACCGACGCGCCGGGGCCGCCATAGGGCGAAGCGGCGGCATAGAGCGAAGCACGGCCGAGCGGCGCCCATTTTCCGGCCTCGGAGGAGATCTGCTCGGCGAGAGGTACGATGATCCCGAGTTGCACGCCCTGCGTCAGCGCTGCCACGGCCGCAGGCAGGATGCGATCGGGTTCGACGAGCCGCGCCTTCTCAGTACTCAGACTCTCGAAATGCCCCGTGCAGAGCATCAGGATGGTGCTGCAGTCCTCAGCCTCAAGCAAGGCGAGCTTGCGCTGCGCCGCTCTTTCGGTGCGGGCGCGGTCGATGACGACCGAGCTGCCGTCGAGGAGCCTGGTGATCAGCACCGGCTGGCCCGGCTCCGTCGCAAAGTCGCGCTCAATCTCGGCGCGGCTGAGGTCATCCAACACCCCGGCATGGCGCCGCGGCAGGCTCGCATCGAGCACAGCGTCGAGGATCGGCGTGATGTCGGCCCGTGGCGCCTGGCCGATGGTGAGGGTTCCGAGCTTGCTCATGGTCCCGCCCTGTATAGAGGCAAAAGGCCCGGGCGGTTTCCCGTCCGGGCCTGATCGGGCTCAGCGCTTGAAGTTCTTCGCGACCGAGTCGAAGAAGGAGAAGATCGCGTCTCCGGCGATGACACCGGCGGCGAAGACCTCCATGTCGCCCTCGCCGCTCTTGCCGCGCAGCTTCTCCCAGATCAGCCGGCAGAGGATGCCGGCCAGCACCGCCCAGCCCGCCATCGGGAAGTTGATGAGGAGGCCGGTGGCGAAGAGCACGCCGATCTGCCGCTTCGGCCCGCCGATGAACTGCAGGATCGCGCCGGGGATCGCCCAGAGGAAGAGCTGCCAGGCGACGCCGGGCGCAACACCCGCCTTGATCGTCGCGGCATAGACCTTGTTCACCGGAGCGACGAGGTTCTGGTCGAAGAAGGACTGATAGGAGAACAGCACGACGGCGCCGGCAACCACGAAGGCGAACATCGCGGCAAAGAGCTGCTGGCGGCGACCATCAAGCTCAAAGGCGGGATCGGCACCATTGCCGCGCAGCAGATAGCCGGCCTTCAGGTCATAGCCCATATCGGCGAAGGCGGGTCCGGTCGCGGCCGAGAAGCCGACGAGCAGCGCCAGCGCCGGCATCGGGAAGCCGATCAGCATGCCGATGATCAGCGTGATCAGCGCCACCGCAAAGGCCGGGAACCAGCCGGAATGCATCGCGGCGAGGCCGACGATCAGCTCATGCACATAGGCCGCGAAGGCGGCATAGAGCACGAACAGGATCAGCATGCCGACCGACATGTCGCTCATCAGCCCGCCGACCACGGCGATGAACACCGCGATGACGAGATAGCCGACCGTGCCGAGGCCGAGCGCGCGGCGCACCTCCGCATCGCTGACGCCAGCCTTGGGCTCGCCCGCCTTGGCGGCATCGCTGCGCCGGAACAGCAGCAGTGCAACCTGCAGCAGCGCGACGAGGCCGGCGCCGATCATGAAGCCGTGAGGGATATAGGCGGCCATCAGGTCGCCCTTCGGGATCAGGTTCGCGAAGGCCGGCCCGCCGAAGAGCTGGCCGGAATAGCCGCGCAGCAGCAGGCCGATGCCGAACATCAGCAGCGCCCAGATGTTGCCGATGAAGGCGACGCCGAAGGCCGACATCGGAATGCCGCTGACCGCAGTCGAGCCGGCGAAGCCGATCCAGGCCAGCGGGATCTTGATGAAGGAGGCGACGACGCCGGTGCCAAAGCCGATGCCCATCAGCACCGCCTTGCGGCCGCCCTCGTCGCCGGCCTTGATCGCCTCGGCGGCGGCGACGCCCGGCGGCCAGGCGCCGGTCGCCGGGAAGACGCGGGAATCGAACATCCGGTAGAGCAGATAGGCGTCGAGCAGCATCGCGAAGAAGGCGCCCGCCAGCATCGGCAGCACGAGGTCCGGCCGGCCAAGCAGCCAGGGAATGCCGACCGGCAGGAGCAGGCTGTTCGCCGCGCCGAAGGTGGCCGAGGAGATCGCACTCTGGGCCAGATTCTGCACATGGATCGAGCGGTAGCGGGCGAAAACCGCGAGCGGCACGCGCGCCAGGGCCATGGCAGCGAGTGCGCCGATCAGCGAGGTATTGGCGGTAATGCCGAGCGACACCAGAAGCTGCATGCCGATGATCGCGCCGAAGACGCAGAGCACGGCAATGAGCAGCAGCGTCGCCGGCTCAAATAGGCTGGGGTGCCGCTGAGGCACCCCTTTAGTCGGATTGTTCATGCCTCAGTCCCCATAGTCGCCCCTTGCGGGCTGTTTGCGTTTCGATTGCGCTCGTCAGGCAACCAGGATGCCGGCCTTGGCCTCGCCGACATCCTGCGTGGCATGCGCTCCCTGCATGCCGTAGTCGCGCTTGGCCGCATCCGGTGAAACCAGGCCGAGCGCGATGTCGCGGGCGATCGTCTCCCGCGAGCGCTCGGAGGCCGGGCCGTAGCCGGCGCCACCCGCAAGCACGAGCTCGACGATCTCATGCGGCTGCTTGACCTGGACGAGCTCGCCGGTGCCGACGTCCTTCAGCACATGGCCCTGCTCGTCGATGACCCGGCCGGAAGCGCCGCCGCCGGCCTTGCCGCCGAACAGGCCCGGCATCGGGTTGTTGACGCCTTCCGGATAGAGCGAGACCAGCGTCGGCAGCCCGTCATCGGAGAGCTTGCGCAGCCGCACGCGCTGGCCGAGGCCGCCGCGATGCTGGCCGGCGCCGCCGGAGTCGGTGAGGTAGGTCTTCTCGACCACCAGCACCGGCACACGCGACTCGAAGGTCTCGATCGAGGTGTTGGCCGCCGAGGTCGGATAGAGCAGGCCCGACTTGCCGTCGCCATGGGCCGAGCCGCCCTGGCCGCCGCCGACAAAGAGCATGTCGGAGTAGGTGTCGCCGGCCGGGTCGCGACCATAGACGCTCGCCGCAACGGGGAGGCCGGTGAAGGCCTGCACCTGCCTGGGCGCCGCCTGCGACAGGGCGCGGAAGATGTTCGGCGCCAGATACCAGCCGGTGCGCGTGCGCAGGTTCACCGCCAGCGGCTTGTCGCAGTTCAGGATCGAGCCCTTCGGCGCATCGATCGAGAAGGCGCGGTAGCAGCCGGCATTGCCACGCACATTCGGCGTCAGCATGCATTTCAGCGGATAGGTCGCATGCGCCATCGTGTAATTGAGCGTGCAGTTCAGCCCGCCCTGCGGCAGCTGCGGCGGCGCACCGGCGAAGTCGAGATGGATCGCATCGCCCTTGACCGTCAGCGCCAGCGGATAGGTCATCGGCGTACCCAGCGGATTGTTCGAGACGGTGCCGTGATAGGTGCCGTCCGGCAGCGCACGGATCGCCTCGCGCATCGCCTTCTCAGAGCGGCTCTGCACGACATGGGCGAGCGCACGCAGATCCTGCATGCCGTAGTCGGTCAGGAAGGACTGCAACCGCTCGGCGCCGATGGCATTGGCCGCGACGAAGGAGTGCAGATCGCCGAGAACCTGCTCGGAATTGCGCACGTTCTCAGCCAACAGGCGCACCAGCGTCTCGTTGATCTTCCCGGCCTCGAACAGCTTCATCGGCGGGATCTGGAAACCTTCCTCGTAGATCTCGCGGGCCCGCAAGCTGTCCTTGGTGCCGCCGATGTCGGAGACATGGCCCACCGTGCCCATCAGGCCGACGACACGGTCACCGAGGAAGACCGGCGTCACCACCGCGATGTCGAAGAGATGGCCGGCGCAGAGCCAGGGATCGTTGGTGATCAGCACGTCGCCGGGCTTCAGCGTCTCGGCCGGGTAGCGCTCCAGCAGCGCCTTGACCGCGCGCGGCAGCGTCAGGTTGAACACCGGCATGGCGCGCGGGCTGTGCGCCAGCGTCTCGCCTTCGGGGTCGAGCAGCTCACAGGCGAAATCCTGCGCTTCCGAGATCACCAGCGAGAAGGCAGTGCGGCAGACCGTCAGCCACATCTCCTCGACGACGTTGATCATCCGGCTCCACATGATCTCGAGCGAGATCGGATCGGCCTCGATCCGGCGCGCCGCCTCGGCCAGCGGCATGTCGGCGGTGATCGAGGTCTCGGCGGCATTGGCCTGGCCGACATGGACGATCAGGTTCAGGACGTCGTCGATGGCGACGCTGTCGCCGGGCGGGACGATAGTGGTCGCCTCGCGCTCCTCGATGATGGCCGGGCCGCTGATCCTGTCTCCCGAACGCAGCGCATAGCGGTCATAGACCGTCGCCTCGCTCCAGCCGCCCTCGAACCAGGCGCAGCGCGTGCCCTTGACCTTGGCGGCCGCATCGCCGCCGCCGGCCGCGCCGGAGAGCGACAGGGTCGGCACCGGGCCGGCGCAGCGGACGCGGAAGTTGATCGCCTCCAGCCGCGCGCCCTCATAGACCGAGGTATAGCGGGCGGAATAGGCGGTGCTGAAGGCGGCGCGGATCGCCTCCAGGCTCGCGGCATCGATGGCGCCGGCCGGCAGCGTCACAGCGATATCGTGCATCTGGCCGACAAGGCGCATATCGGCCGAGCGCTCGACCGTGACGTCCTCCGGCTTCACGCCGGCCTCGATCAGGTGCTTGCGGCCCTCGGCTTCGAGATCCCTGAGCATGGCGTTGACCGCGGCCGCGTCGAAGCCCTCGGAGAACTCGACCGGCAGCGAGCGCACCATGTCGAAGGAGAGCGGCGCGGCGAGGAAGCCGAGCGCCGAGGCCGCGCCGGAGGCCGGCGGAATGATGACCTGCTTGACGCCGAGCACGCGGGCGACGTCGACGGCATGGGCGGGACCGGCGCCGCCGAAGCCGACCATGGCATAATGGCGGGGATCCTTGCCCTTCTCGACGAGATGGACGCGGGCGGCAGCGCCCATGCTCTCGACCACCACCTTGTGGATACCCCAGGCCGCCTCCTCGACCGAGAGGCCGAGCGGGGCTGCGACGGTCGAGACGGCCTTGCGGGCCGCCTCCAGATCGAGCGCCATGCGCCCGCCGAGGAAGAAGTTGGGATCGTAATAGCCGAGCACGAGATTGGCGTCGGTCACGGTCGGCTTGGTGCCGCCCATGCCGTAGCAGGCGGGGCCGGGATCGGAGCCGGCCGAATGCGGGCCGACCTTGAGCAGGCCGACCTCGTCGATCGCCGCGATCGAGCCGCCGCCGGCACCGATCTCGATCATGTCGATCACCGGCGCCTTGATCGGCAGGCCGGAGCCCTTGGCGAAGCGGTTGACCCGGCCGGCCTCCAGCATCGGCGCGATCTCGGCGCGGCCGTCCTCGATCATGCAGGCCTTGGCGGTGGTGCCGCCCATATCGAAGGAGATCACGTCCTTGTGGCCGGCGAGCTCGCCGAAGAGCGCGGTGGCGAGGCCGCCGCCGGCCGGGCCGCTTTCGAGCAGGCGGATCGGGAAGGTGCGCGCTGTCTCGGGCGAGACGAGGCCACCGGCCGAGTGCATCAGCCGGAGCGCGCCGGTGAAGCAGCGGGCCGCAAGCTCGCGCTCCAGCCGCTGCAGATAGCGGCGCATCAGCGGCTGAACATAGGCGTTGGCGGCCGTGGTGACGAAGCGCTGGTACTCCCAGATTTCGGCCACGACCTCGCTCGACAGCGAGACGGTGAGCTCCGGGCAGGTCTCGCGGACGATGCGGCCGGCTTCCTGCTCATGCGCCGGGTTGCGATAGCTGTTGAGGAAGCAGACCGCGATCGCCTCGCAGCCGGCGGCGGCGAGCTCGCGCGCGGCATTGCGCACGGCTTCCGCATCGAGCGCGGTCACGACCTTGCCGTCGCGGTCGATACGCTCGGCCACTTCGAGGCGGTGTTCCCGCGAGACCAGCGGGTCAGGGAAGGTCAGGAAGAGATCATAGATGTCGTAGCGCTGCTCCGTCCCCATTTCGAGGATGTCGCGGAAGCCCTTGGTGGTGATCAGCCCGAGCTTGGAACCCTTGCGCTCGATCACGGCGTTGGTGACGAGCGTCGTGCCATGGACGATGTCGCCGACATCGGCGAGCGTGATCCCGGCCATCTCGACGAGTTCGCCGAGGCCGATCAGCGCGGCTTCCGAGGGATCGTGCGGCGTGGTCAGGCGCTTGTGCAGCCGGACCGAGCGCTCCTGCGAGTCATAGAGAATGAAATCGGTGAAGGTGCCGCCGATGTCGAAGCCGATACGCCAACGATTGCTCATGGAGCGGTCTCCGCGATGGAAAGGTTCAGGGGATAGAAGCGCTTGTCCTGGGTCAGGGCCGCGATCTCGGCGGCGCCTTCTCCCAGAGACCGGACGATGGCGAGGCGCTCGGCCGGCTCGACTGTGGCCGCCGGGAAGGAGATGCAGATCGCAACCTCATCGCCGGTAGCGGGATCGCCAACGGCGACCGAGATGGCGCGCACGCCGCGCACCGCCTCGTCATGGGATTCGGCGAAGCCGGCCCGGCGGACGACAGCCAGGCGAGCCAGCAGCTCATCCATGGTCTGCGGCGCGGTTTCGGACGGCGCGGTGAAGCCTTCCGGATAGAGCGCGCGGACCTCGTCGTCCGACAGCCTGGCGAGCAAAGCGCGGCCGGTGCTGGAAGCGAAGGCGGGGATGCGGTCGCCGATCGCGGTGACGACGCGCAGCGCATGGCGCCCGGGATGGGCGGTGACGCCGACGATCTCGTTGCCGCGCCGGACGCTGATATAGCCGGTATGCCCAATCTGGTCGGAGATCTTGCCGACCACCGCATCGGCGCGGTCGATCAGCGAAGCGGCGAAACGATAGAGATGGCCGACCTGATTGAGCAGCAGCGAGGGGCGATAGCGCTTGCTGTCGCCGACGGTTTCCAGCAGCCCCTCGTCCCGCATCGCCCGCAGCAGGCGCGAGGCGTTGCTCTTCGGCATGCCCAGCAGAGAAACCAGATCGGTCACCGTCACGTCGTGACGCGTGCTGGAAAAGCAGCGAAGCACATCCACGGCCGACGATAGGATGGACATCGGGGTCAACCTTGAAAGTTCCACTAAATGGAACTAGAGTTGCAATAAAAGGAACGATACGCCGGTTAATGAAGATGTCAATGCTGTGATTCAGATCGGGCTAGTGCGCGTGCCGCCGTCTCGACGCCGGCCAAGCGCGGCTGTATTCCGCTTTGAAGTCGGCTCTCGCGGGCCGCCATGCCTTGCCGTCAGGGAGTTCTCGGGATGACAGACGCCTTGCTCTATCTGTCGCGCGACGACATCCGGGCCTTGTCCATCCCGCCCGCTGCGGCACGGGAGGCCGTCCTCCAGGGCTTTCGTGACTATGCCACCGGGCTGACCCGCAGCCTGCCGAAGAGCACCCTGACGCTCGGCCCCGGCCATGGCTTCCAGGCGATGACGGCGGCCTCCTCGGCGCAAGGGATCGCCACGGTGAAATGGGTGGCGATGGCGCCCGTCGCCGCCGGCTCGCCGCTGCCGGCCGTGAGCGCGCTGATCTGCGTCAGCGATTACGAGACCGGCCAGCCGCTGGCAGTGCTGGACGGCGACGAGATCACCCTGATCCGCACCGCGGCGATCAGCGCCGCTGCGGCGTCGCTCCTGGCATCGGCCAATCCCCGGACCATCGGCTTCGTCGGCTGCGGCTTGCAGGCTCACGCCCATCTCGCCGCCTTCCGCGATCTCTTTCCCGGCCTGACCAACGCGCTGATGCTGAGCCGCAGCCGCTCCTCCGCCGAGCGCCTTGCCGAAGCGGCGGGCGCAGCCGGACTTGCTGCGGACATCCTCGATGATGCCGACGCGCTGCTTGCCCGCAGCGATATCGTGATCTCGATGGTGCCGGGCGCGGCGGGCATGACGCCCTTCCTCGATGCGCGGCGTCTGAAGCCGACCGCCTTGGCAGTAGCGGTCGACACGGGGCGGAGCTGGAAGCCGGAGACGCTGCCGGCCTTCAACCTGCTGGCCACCGACAGCCTCGAACAGTCGCGCGCGCCCTATGGCGTCGACGGCAACCCCGTCAGCACCGTCGCCTTCCAGCATGACCTGATCGCGTTGGCCGGAGCGCCACATCCGACGGCAGCCGCGGGGCGATCGCTCTTCGCCTTCCGCGGCGTCGCCTTCGCCGACCTGGCCCTGGCGCATCTCGCCGTCGCGCAAGCCCGCGCACAGGGGCTCGGCACGGTCCTGCCCCGCTGAGGCTAGCTCTTTCCGAGCAACTCCAAGGTGCGCGGATCGGGAATGTCGCCGAAGAAGCGGCGCAGCACGGCACGATAGGGATTGGCGCCATCCCCGCTCGCGGCATCGAACAGCGTCATCGAAGAGCGCAGCTTCATGTCGTCGGGCGATCCGAAGATCGCGTTTGCGCTGCGCCCCTCATGCGTCAGCACCGCTTCCGTGATGGCGACGAGTCGCGGCCCGAGAACCGGATGCGCCAGATAGGCCCGCGCCTCTTCGAGCGAGCCGATGCCGTAGAACTCCGAGGTCGACGAGAAGCCCAGCCCGCGCATCTGCGGGAAGACGAACCAGATCCAGTGGCTGCGCTTGCGCCCCGCCTTCACCTCCGCGAGCGCCGCGGCCCAGGTCGATTCCTGCGCATCGACAAAGCGCTGCAGATGGAACGGATCGGACATCGGCGCACTCCCTGCTTCGCCATATCAAACGCGCGGACTGCCCTACCGTTCACTCCGCCCAGCGCTGCACGCGCTTGAGCCGGCGCTCGCCCATGCTATTCCCGCCGCACGACCCATCGAGACCCGGCATCATGACCCAGCGCTTGCGCGATTTCGGCCTCTCCTGCGGCATCATGGAGCCTGGCCCGCTCAACGCCGTCACCGACGTGCCGGGGGTGAAGCTCGGTCATTATACCCTGCACGACGGTGATATCCTCACCGGCTTCACGGCACTGCTGCCGCATGACGGCAACCTCTTCCGCCGCAAGGTCCGCGCAGCGGTCGACGTCATCAACGGCTTCGGCAAAAGCGCGGGATTGATGCAGCTCGCCGAGCTCGGCCAGATCGAGACGCCGCTGCTGCTGGGAAACACCTTGTCGGTCGGCACCGGCTTCGACGCGCTGGTCACCCGCGCGCTCGCCGCCAATCCCGACATCGGCCGGCAGACCGGGACGGTCAACCCGATCGTGCTCGAATGCAATGACGGCTATCTTTCGGACATTCGCGCCCGCCCGCTGACGCAGGAGCACGCCTTCGCCGCGCTCGACGCCGCCGCCTCCGGGCCGGTCGCGGAAGGTGCAGTCGGCGCCGGCACCGGCATGAGCGCCTTCGGCTTCAAGGGCGGCATCGGCACGGCCTCGCGGCGCTTCGATCTCGACGGGACTGGACACGTTCTCGGCGTGCTCGCGCTGGCGAATTTCGGCAATGCCGGCGATCTCGTCCTGCCCGACGGCCGCCGCCCCGTCCCGCCGAGAGCACCGCCACAGGGCGAGCGCGGTTCGGTCATCCTCGTCATCGCCACCGACGTGCCGCTGGAATCGCGGCAGCTGCATCGGGTCGCGCGGCGCGGCGGTGCCGGCCTCGCCCGGCTCGGGGCCTTCTGGGGCAATGGCAGCGGCGATATCGCCGTCGCCTTCAGCACGGCCGATCCGATCGACCATGACCAACCGAATGACCTCGTTGCGCTACGCGCGCTGAACGAGAGCCGGATCGACACGCTCTTTCGCGCCGCGGCCGAGGCGACGCAGGAAGCCGTGCTCAACGCGATGGTCACCGCTCCTGCCACGACCGGACGGGACGGGCATCATCGCCCGTCGCTCGGGGATTGGCTGCGGGCAAACGCGGGCTGACTGGCGAGGATTTCGCGTCATTCTCGGGCGACGCAGCGCGTCGACCCGAGAATCCCACGCAGAAAAAGGCGCCCTCTGGTCCTGAGATGCTCCGGTCGAGCCCGAGCATGACGGGCTTGGTCGCTCAGGCCCACTCGCCCTTGCGGAATACCGGCACGCGACGTCCGTCGGCGTGGACGCCGTCGATATCGACCTCGCCGGAGCCAATCATCCAGTCGATATGGATCAGGCTCTTGTTGCCGCCTTGGGCAGCGATCTGCTCGGGCGTCAGATTGGCGCCGTCGACAAAGCACTTCGAATAGCACTGGCCGAGCGCGATGTGGCAGGAGGCGTTCTCGTCGAAGAGCGTGTTGTAGAACAGGATGCCGCTCTTCGAGATCGGTGAGGAATGCGGCACCAGCGCCACTTCGCCGAGCCGGCGCGCGCCCTCGTCGGTGTCGAGCACCTTGTTGAGCACCGCCTCGCCGCGGGCAGCCTTGGCCTCGACGATCCGGCCGCCCTCGAAGCGCACCTGGATGCCGTCGATCAGCGAGCCCTGATAGGAGAGCGGCTTGGTGCTGGAGACATGCCCTTCGACCCGGCGCGCATGCGGCGTGGTGAAGACCTCTTCGGTCGGGATGTTCGGATTGCAGACAATGCCGTTCTTGGCCGGCGAGGCGCCGCCCTGCCAGTCATGGCCGTCGGCAAGCCCGACGGTCAGCTCCGTGCCCGGCCCGGTGAAGTGCAGCGAGGTGAAGCGCTGGCCGTTCAGCCAGTCGCGGCGTGTGCGCAGCGCCGCGTTATGCGCCGCCCATGCGGCGACCGGATCGGTCTCGTTGATGCGGGAGGCGGCGAAGATCGCCTCGGCCAGCTTCCCAACCGCCACCTCTTCGGCATCGTCCGGGAAGACCTGCTTGGCCCAGGCCGTGCTCGGATAGGCCAGGATGTTCCAGTTGATGTCGAAGCCCGCGATCTTCTCCAGCGCCGGCTGATAGGCGACGGAATTCGCCTTGCTGGCGCGGCCGACCTTGGCCGGATCTTCGTTCGCCAGCAGCATCGGATTGTCGCCGACCACGGCAAGTCGCGCGGTGTTGGCGGAGAAGGCTTTGGCGACGCCTTCGTAGAGCCAGCCCGGCGCCTTGTCGAAGCTCGCATCCGGCGCGTAGCGATAACGCGCGAGGGTAATTTCCTCGTCGGCGAGCATCGGCGTCACGATGCCGGCGCCGGCCCTGTAGGCGTGCTCGGCAATGCGCCGGACCAGCGGCAGCGCGGCGACCGGCGCGGTCAGGAACAGGTCCTGCCCCGGCTGCAGATTGAGGCCCACACGGATGGCGACCTCGGCCAGCTTGTCGAGCTTGGCGGCATCAATGGCTTGGGGACGCTGATGAACAGTCATGGCACTCGACCTGTTGGATTCGGGATTGCCGCCATTGCTCGTCCAAATCGCCGCCGGGTCAACCGTCCCGGTGGCAGGGCAGCCATCCGGTGACCGGGCGGCGCGCGGTCACTCGGTCGTTTCAACCTGTCTCGTGCCGAGCTTGAGCTTGCTCGCCCGCAGCAGGTGGCTGCGCATCAGCGCCGAGGCGACCTCGTTCTCGCCCGCCTCCAGATGGTCGAGCATGGCCAGATGTTCCGTGCAGTTCACCTGCACACGCTCGAAGCCGAGACCCCAGTCATAGTTCGAGAGGCGCCTGAGCTGGTTCTGGCGCCGCACGGCCGAATGGAAGTAGCGGTTACCTGTGGCCGCGGCCAAGCCTTCGTGGAAATCGGCATTCATTTCGTAGAAGGCGATGCTGGAGGATTCGCGCCAGGGCCGTTGCAGGGCCTCGATATGGCGCGCCCGCATTTCCGCGATCCAGCCGGGTTCGAGATGAAAGCCCGGTTCGAGCATGCACATCGGCTCGATGACCATCCGGAAACGATAGCTCTCGTCGCGAAGGCGCTTATCGCGCGGCTCGTGCAGGAAGCGCCAGCCATAACCCGGCTTGCGCTCGACCATGTCGAGATCGGCGAGGCGGGCGAGCAGCTTCTGCGCCTCCGGCCGGCCGAGTTCATAGCGCCGCATCACCTCGAGCTCCGAGACCTCGTCCGGCAGCAGCCCGTTCTCGCGCTCATGCGCCAGCCGGACCATGGCGAGATCGATCGCCTCGGGCGGCAGGGCGCTATCGCTCGCAGCGGGCAGCTTCAGGATCTCGATGCCCTTGTTGAGATGGCGCCGGACGATGCCCTGCTCGGCGAGATGGTCGAGCGCCGCGCGCACCGGCGTACGCGACACGCCAAGGCGGCGCGCCGTCGCGTTCTCGTTCAGCCAGGCGCCGGCATCGAGCGCATCGTCCCGCACCAGTTGCAGGATGCGCCCGGCGATCTCCTGCTGCAGCCGGGTCGGCATGGTCATCGGAAAGCCCTTGCTTGTTTTAGTTTGCAATGAAATACATTACAGATCAATGTCACGCCAGCATATCGGAAAGTTGCGCGCCATGGTCCAGTCCTGCCCCTTCGTCGACGTTTCGGGCTCGCCCTATGAACGCGGCCGCCAGCACGGCGCGGCCGTGCCGCAGCGCGTGAAGCGCTCGATCGAGCTCTATGGCGGCCAGCTCGGCGACCTCGGCTACGACGCCAAGGCCAAATCCGCGCTGATCGGCGAGTTCGCCAGCGAGATCGAGGCCTTCGGCGCTCATTACATCGAGGAGATGCGCGGCATCGCCGACGGCGCCGGCGTCGCGCTCGAAGACGTCATCATGATCAACGCCCGCACCGAGGTGATCGCCAAGGCGCGGATGATCAAGAACAAGCCGGTCGAAGTAACGGACGAGCACGATGACGGCTGCACCGGCGCCATCATCCTGCCGGAGCGCAGCGCCACCGGTGAGCTGATCCACGGCCAGAATTGGGACTGGCGCGCCGAATGCGCGGAGACCGCGATCGTGCTGCGCGTGCGCCGCGACGACGGCCCCGACTTCCTCACCTTCGTCGAGGCCGGCGGCCTCGCCCGCTGCGGCATGAACGCGGCCGGCATCTCGATCACCGCCAACTACCTCGAATGCGAGCGCGATTTCACCCAGGCCGGCGTGCCCCTCGCCCTGATCCGCCGCAAGGTGCTGGAGCAGGAGCATCTCGCCTTCGCGATCAAGGCGGTGGCGGCAACGCCCAAGGCCTGCTCCAACAACATGATGCTCTCGACCGTGAAGGGCTTCGGCATCGATTTCGAATGCGCCCCGGACGAGGCCTTCCCGATCTATCCGGAAGACGGGATGATCGTGCATGCCAACCACTGGGTCGGCCAGATCGCGCTGACCAAGGTGAAGAACACCAGCATCCCGCGCGTACCGGAGAGCTTCTACCGCGACTGGCGGGTGAAGAAGCTGCTCGACGAGGCCGGGCGCAAGCTCACGGTCGACGATCTCAAGCAGGCCTTCTTCGACGATTTCCTCTCGCCCTATTCGGTCTGCCGCCCGGCCCGCCCGAACGAGGCCGGCAATCTCTCGGCCACGGTCGCGATGGTGATCATGCAGCCGGCCAAGGGGATCATGGAGGTCGCGCCGCTGCCGGCGCAGAACCGCGTCTTCACTCGCTACAGCCTGACCGAGGACCCGATCCTGCTCGCCGAAGCCGCCGAATAGCCCGGCCGTAGAGCATTTTCGAGCGAAGTGGACACCGGTTCGCGTGAAGAAAATGCGTCAACAATGCCGGAGCCCCCGCGCGCGGGAGAAGCGCGCAGGCTCCGGCCCCGCGTCACAACCGAAAAAACAACAGGGGAACATGATGCGCCGAACCACCACCGCCGCTCTTGCCGCCGCGCTGATGTGCGGCGGCCTGATCCAGATTGCCGAGGCGAGCGCGCTCAAGATCCAGCTGCGCGCCGACATCCGCTCGATCAATCCGGGCGTGAACCGCGACGCCAATACCGACGGCGTCGTCGTCCAGATGGTCGAGGGCCTCGTCGCCTATGGCGAGGATGCGCTGCCCAAGCCTTTGCTGGCCGAGAAGGTCGAGATCTCACCGGACGGCAAGAGCTACAGCTTCACGCTGCGCCAGGGCGTCAAGTTCCACAACGGCGCTTCGCTGACCGCGGCTGATGTGCTGTGGAGCTGGAACCGCTACATGGATCCGAAGACCGACTGGCGCTGCCTCTCGGAGTTCGACGGGCGCGGCCAGGTCAAGGTTGAAAAGGTCTCGGCGCCGGACGACAAGACCGTGGTGTTCGCGCTGGAGAAACCGAGCGCGCTCTTCCTCTCCGCGCTCGCCCGCACCGATTGCGCCATGACCGGCATCCTCCACAAGGACTCGGTCAAGGCCGATGGCAGCTTCGACAAGCCGATCGGCACCGGCCCGTTCAAGCTCGGCGAATGGAAGCGCGGCGAATACATCAAGCTGGAACGCTTCGCGGACTACGCCTCGCTGCCGGGCAAGATCGACGGGCTGACCGGCGCCAAGAAGCCGCTGGTCGACGAGGTGCGTTTCCTCATCATCCCGGACAACGCGACCGCCAAGGCGGCGCTGCTGCGCGGCGACATCGACATCGTCCCCGACATCGCCAACACCGACATCGCCGAGCTCAAGAAGAACGACAAGGTCAAGACCTCCGTCGTCACCAGCATGGGCCTGGTCGGCCTGATCATCCAGACGCGCGACCCGCTGCTGCAGAACGTCAAGCTGCGCCAGGCGATCGCCGCCGCGATCGACTCCAAGGAGCTGGTCGCCGCCGTCAGCGACGGCATCGGCACGCCCAACAACTCGATCGTCCCGGCGCTCTCCGCCTATTACGGCCCGGTGCAGAAGGAAGGCTGGAAATACGATCCGGCCGCGGCAAAGAAGCTGATCGCGGAAGCCGGCTACAAGGGCGAGAAGATCGTGATGCTCGCCAACAAGCGCTATCCCGAGAGCTTCGACGCCGCCGTCGTCGCCCAGCAGATGCTGCAGGCGGTCGGCGTCAACGTCGAGATCGAGGTGCTGGAATGGGCAACGCAGCTCGACCGCTACAGCAAGGGCAACTACCAGATCCAGGCCTTCCCCTATTCGGGCCGCATGGACCCGGCGCTGAGCTACGAGTCGATGACCGGCCCGAAGGACAAGCAGCCGCGCAAGCTCTGGGACAATCCCGAGGTGCAGGCCGAGCTCGACAAGGCGATGGTGGTGACCGACCGCGCCGAACGCCAGAAGATCTTCGACGGGCTGCACAAGCGCTTCCTCACCGAGGTGCCGATGGTGATGCTCTATAACGGCATCGTCGGCGGCGCGATGAGCGCCAAGACCAAGGGCTATGTCTCGACCGTCAGCTCGCTGCCGCGGGCCTGGGAAGTCACGGTCGAATAGCGGCCTCGCCACCTCGCCTTCGGGCTCTCCCGCACTATCACGGCATGTCCGGCCAGGGCATGCCCGAACGGCTGAACAGGAAGGGGAACGGAATGATCCGCGTATCGGCTTCTGCCCTTGCGCTCGCGCTCATCGGCAGCACGGCGCAGGCGCAGACCATCAACGTCGCGCTCAATGCCGACATCCGCAGCACCAATCCGGGCGTCAATCGCGACGACAACACCGATGCCGTGGTGCTGCACATGGTCGAGGGCCTCGTCGGCTACCGTGAGAACGGCGCCGTCGCGCCGCTGCTCGCCGAGAAGATCGATATCGCGCCGGATGGGCTGACCTACACCTTCCATCTGCGCAAGGGCGTGAAGTTCCATAACGGCGCCGAGATGACCTCGGCCGACGTGCTGTGGAGCTGGAACCGCTACATGGACGCGACGACCGACTGGCGCTGCAAGCCGGAATTCGATGGCCGCCTCGGGCTGAAGGTCACCGAAGCCACCGCTCCAGATGCCTCGACCGTCGTCATGAAGCTCGATAAGCCGAGCGCGCTCTTCCTCGACACCATGGCCCGCACCGACTGCGCCATGGTCGCGATCCTGCACAAGGACTCGGTCAAGCCCGACGGCAGCTGGGACAAGCCGATCGGCACCGGCCCGTTCCAGCTCGCCGACTGGCGCCGGGGCGAATTCATCCTGCTCAAGCGCTTCGATGCCTACGTTTCACCCGCCGGCGACAAGCGTGACGGCTATGTCGGCTCCAAGCGCCCGCAGGTCGCCGAGGTCAAGTTCCTCTCGATCGCCGATGGCGCGACCGTCAAGGCCGGCCTGATGTCGGGCGCGCTTGACGTCGCCGACGTGCCGGACGAGGACGTGCCGGAGATGAAGAAGAGCGGCCTGCAGGTGCTGACCGCACCGAGCGCGACCAAGCACGCCATCCTGCTCCAGACCCGCGACCCGCTGCTGTCGAATGTAAAGATGCGCCAGGCCATCGCCTCCGCGCTCGATCTCGACGAGATCGTCGGCGCCGTCTCGAACGGCCTGGGCAAGACCAACAATTCGGCGGTCTACATCACCTCGCCCTTCTACGACGAGGTCCAGAAGAAGCGCTACACCCACGATCCCGCTCGCACGAAGAAGCTGCTCGCGGAGGCCGGTTACAAGGGCGAGACGATCAAGCTGATCGCCAACAAGCGCTCGACCGTGCCGAGCTATCCCGTGGCGATCATGGCGCAGGCGATGCTGCAGGCCGCCGGCATCAAGGCCGAGATCGAGATCCTGGAATGGGCGACGCAGCTCGACCGGTTCTCGAAGGGCAACTACCAGATGATGTCCTTCAGCTATTCCGCCCGCATCGACCCCGCCCAGAGCTACAACCAGTTCTCCGGCCCGAAGGACAAGCTGCCCTCGAAGGTCTGGGACAATGCGGAGGCCAACGCCCTCATCGAGAAGGCGACGCTGGTCAATGACGAAGCCGAACGGAGGAAGATCTTCGACCAGCTGCATGTGATGATGCTGGCCGACGCGCCGCTGGTCTTCCTCTATAATCAGGTCGATACGGCCGTGGTTTCCAAGCGTCTGCAGGGCTTCGCGCCCTGGGTTGCCTCGAAGCCGCGTCTCTGGGAGGTCGGCGTCGCCAAGTGACCTCTGGATAGTCGCGGATCAGGCTAACCCGATTGCGGCCGGCCCGCGCGTGCCGCCCGTCGCGATATGCTCTGCGATCACCTTGGCGAGACGCGGAGCATCGCCCGCCTTCAGGGCCTCGATCATCGCATAGTGCTCACGATCGCTGCGCAGCAGAGCCTCATGCGAGCTCCAGACCGTCATCTGCGTGCCGCGCTCGCGGTCGCGCAGCCCCCAGATCATCTCCTCCAGCACGGCATTGCCGCAGAAGGAATAGAGCAGCTGATGAAAGGCGCGGTTGATTTCGCTCTGCTCGGGGCGGCTGCCGGTCAGGACCACGGCAGAGAACCGCTCTGCGACCTCGGTCAGGCGGGTGATCGCCGCCGCATCGATATGGGCGGCGATGCCTTCCGCCGCCGCCGTCTCGAGGATGATCCGCGTCGCCTGGATCTCCTTGTAGGTCTTCATGTCGATCTCGGCGACGCGATAGCCCCGGTTCGGCACATGCTCGATCGTCTTGCGCACGGCGAGCTCATCGAGGGCGCTGCGCACGTCGAAACGCGTCGCCTGGAAGCGCTCCTCGAGGTCGATCTGGCGCAGCCACTCGCCGGGCCTGAACATACGCAGCCGGATCGCCTGCGCGATCTCGTTGGCGAGAATGGCCCGCCGCGTGCCGGTATTTCTGCGTTTCCGCTCAGACGTCATGAAGGGCTCTCTAGCAGGATTCGCGCGGCGCGACAGAAGTTGGTTGCGAAGCCAACCATAACATGCGACACAATTGGCGCCAATAATTTCGCCAGAGGAGAGAGGCCGTGAGTGCCGTGGCAGAACAGACCGGCAAGCCGGAAATCGAAGCGGCAGCGCGTGCCAAGGCGCTCTACGAATACGGCCCGACCTCGATCTACGCCTCGAAGCACGATCCGCGCTTCCCCTATTGCCTCTATGTGCCGCCGAACCTCGGCGAGAACGGCGAGAAGCCGGAACTGATCGTCGCGATGCACGGCACCGGCCGCGGCTTCACCGGCTATCGCGACGCCTTCTCGGCCTTCGCCCGCTGGAACAACTGCATCATCCTGGCGCCGCTCTTCCCGATCGGCGTAATGGGCGACGGCTACCGCGACGGCTTCAAATACATGCGCGAGGGCAATCTCCGTTACGACCAGGTGCTGCTCGCCATCGTCGCGGAGGTTTCCGAGCGCTACGGCATCGCCTTCGAGCGCTTCGGCCTGTTCGGCTATTCCGGCGGCGGCCACTTCGCCCACCGTTTCCTGCTGCTCCAGCCCAACAAGCTCTGGGGCGTCTCGATCGGCGCGCCGGGTTCGGTGACCCTGCTCGATCCGACCCGCGACTGGTGGGTCGGCACGCGCAACTTCGCCGAGCTCTTCGGCCAGGAGCTCGACATCCCCGCGATGCGGAAGGTCGCTGTGCAGATGGTCGTCGGCGCCGCCGATCTCGAGACCTGGGAGATCACCCACAAGCCGGGCGGCCGCAACTGGATGCCGGACGCCAACCATGCCGGCGCCACGCGGCCCGAGCGCCTGGCGAAGCTGCGCGACTCCTTCGCGGAGAACGGCATCGCGGCGCGCTTCGATCTGGTGCCGAACACCCCGCATGACGGGCAGAAGGTCGTGCCGGTCGTCGAGGACTTCTTCGCCGGCGAGCTCCGCCGGATCCGCGCCGTCCGCAAGGCCGGCTGAACGATCATAACGACAACAGGGGAACCATCATGAAGCGCCTCCTTGTCTACGCCGCCGCGCTGGCGCTCTCGGCCGGCGCCCTGCAGGCCCAGACGCTGACGGCCGTGCTCAACGCCGATATCCGCTCGACCAACCCCGGCGTGAATCGGGACGGCAACACCGACGCCGTCGTGCTGCACTTCGTCGAGGGTCTCGTCGGCTATGCCGAGGACGGCTCGGTCGGCCCACTGCTGGCCGAGAAGGTCGAGATCTCACCCGACGGCAAGACCTACACCTTCCGCCTGCGCAAGGGTGTGAAGTTCCACAACGGCGCCACGATGACCTCGGCGGACGTGCTGTGGAGCTGGAACCGCTACACGGATCCGAAGACCGACTGGCGCTGCCTGTCGGATTTCGACGGCCGCAACGGCCTCAAGGTGGTCTCGGCGACGGCTCCCGATGCCGACACCTTCGTCATGGAGATCAACGAGGCGAACGGCCTGTTCCTCGACTCTCTCGCCCGCGCGGATTGCGGCGGCACGGCCGTGATCCACAAGGATTCGGTGAAGGCCGACGGCAGCTGGGACAAGCCGATCGGCACCGGGCCGTTCATGCTCGGCGACTGGAAGCGCAGCCAATCGGTCCAGCTGCTCGCCTTCAACCAGTACGTCTCGCCGAAGGGCGACAAGCGCGACGGCTATATCGGTTCGAAGCGGCCGCTGGTGAAGGAAGCGCGTTTCATGGTCATCCCCGACGCGGCGACGGTGAAGGCCGGCCTGCTCGCAGGCTCGCTCGACATGGCGTTGATGCCGGAATCGGACGTGCCCGACCTCAAGAGCGCGCCCAATGTCGCGCTCGCGATCGCCCCGAACCCGGTCCGTCACAGCCTGATCATCCAGACGCGCGACCCGGTGATGAAGAACCAGGCCCTGCGCCAGGCGATCGCCGCCGCGATCGACTTCCCCGAGCTCGTCGCCAATGTCAGCAACGGCCTGGGCAAGCCCAACAACTCGCCGGTCTATACGACCTCGAAATACTATGGCGATCTCGAGAAGCAGGGCTTCAAATACGATCCCGCCGCCGCCAAGGCCCTGCTGCAGAAGGCCGGCTACAAGGGCGAGAAGATCGTGATCCTCGCCAACAAGCGCTCTTCGGTGCCGAGCTTCAACACCGCCGTCATCGCCCAGGCGATGATGCAGGCGGCCGGCATCAATGCCGAGATCGAGGTGCTGGAGTGGGCGACGCAGCTCGACCGCTACAACAAGGGCAACTACCAGATGCAGGCCTTCTCCTATTCGAGCCGCTTCGACCCTGCGCTCGGATTCGAGCAGATCGCCGGCCCGAAGGACAAGCAGCCGCGCAAGATCTGGGAGGACCCGGAGGCGCTCGCCCTGATCCAGAAGTCGATGGTGGTGACCGATACCGCCGAGCGCCAGAAGATCTTCGACGAACTGCACAAGCGCTTCATCGAGCAGGTGCCGACCATCTTCACCCATAACGATCTCGACATCATCGCCCATTCCAAGCGCGTGACCGGCGTGGCGCCGTGGGCGTCGCAGCTGCGGCTTTGGGAGGTCAGCGTCGCCAAGTAAGGCGACGCACCCGGCCCCGCGCTGAGCGGGGTCGGAAACGAGGCTTGGGAGGGCCTTTGATGTTTCGCTTTGCGCTGACGCGGATCGCGATGGCGTTGCCGACGCTGCTGATCGTGGCGATCTCGGTCTTCGTCCTGATCCGCCTGATTCCCGGCGACCCGGCCCAGCTGATGCTGGGCGATCTGGCGACGCCGGCGAGCCTCGCCGACCTGCGTGCCCGGCTCGGTCTCGACCAGAGCCTGCCGGTGCAGTTCGGCATCTGGTTCAGCAATGTGCTGCATGGCGATTTCGGCCAGTCGATCTCGTCGCAGCAGGCGGTGCTGCCGCTCATTCTGCAACGCTTCTGGATCAGCGCGCAGATCGTGCTCGTCGCGGTGCTGCTGGCGAGCCTCGTCGCGGTGCCGGCCGGCGTGATCGCCGCCTGGAAGCAGGATTCGCCGGTCGATCTCGGCCTCGTCGCCACGGCGACGCTCTTGCTCTCGATTCCGACCTTCTGGCTCGGCCTGCTGCTCCTGCTGTTCTTCGGCCTCAAGCTCGAATGGCTGCCGGTCGTCGGCTATGTCTCGATCGCCGAGAACCCCTGGGCCGGCATCCTCTATCTGGTCATGCCGATCATGACGCTGTTCCTGCATGAGATCGGCGTGATCCTGCGCATGGCGCGCGCCTCGACGCTGGAGGTGCTCCGGCTCGACTACATCACCCATGCCCGCGCCAAGGGCCTCTCGGAGATGGCGGTGCTCTGGCGCCACGCCTTCAAGAACGCCTTCGGCCCGACCTGGACGCTGATCGGCCTCGTGCTCGGCAACCTGCTCGGCGGCATCGCGGTGGTCGAGACGGTGTTCACCATCCCCGGCCTCGGGCGGCTGCTCGTCGATGCGATCTTCGCGCGCGACTACCCCGTGATCCAGGGCTGCATGCTCTTCGTCGCCTTCACCTATGTGCTGGTGAACCTCGTCATCGACCTCTGCTACCCGGTCTTCGATCCAAGGGTGACCGCACAATGACGGGGGCCGGCCGCATGAAACTCCCCGCCCCCAATGCGATCGTCGGCGGCACGCTGATCGGTATCCTGCTCGCAGCCGCCGGCACGGGCGCGCTCTGGACGCCCTACGATCCGCTCAAGCTCTCCTTCCGCGAAAAGCTCGTCGCACCCAGCGCCATCCACTGGCTCGGCACCGACGAGTTCGGCCGCGACGTGCTCTCGCGCCTGATGGCGGGCGCGGCGACCTCGGTCTGGATCAGTATCCTGACCGTGACGCTCGCGGTGGTGCTGGGCACGCTGATCGGCCTGTTCTCCGGCTATATGCGCGGCTGGACCGACCGCATCATCATGGCCTTCAACGACGCGCTGCTCGCCTTCCCCGGCATCCTGCTGGCGCTCGGCCTGCTCGCGGTGGTCGGCGCCAACAAATACGGCATCATCGTCGCGCTCGGCATTGCCTATACGCCCTCCGTCGCCCGCGTCGTGCGCGGCACGGTGCTGTCACTGCGCGAGCGCGAGTTCATTGCCGCCTCGCGCGTGATGGGCAACTCCGAGGGCTTCACCATGGCCCGCCACATCCTGCCGAACTGCATCGCGCCGCTGACCGTGCTGGCGACCTCGATGTTCGGCTATGTGCTGCTGGCCGAGAGCGCGCTCTCCTTCCTGGGCTTGGGCGTGCCGCCGCCGGCCCCGACCTGGGGCAACATGCTCGCGGGTTCCCGGCCCTATATCGGCCAGGCCGTTTGGCTCGGCATCTTCCCGGGCTTGTGCATCTCGCTGACCCTGCTCGGCATCAACCTGCTCGGCGACGCCGTGCGCGACAAGCTCGACCCGCGGATGAGGGGTTCGCGATGACCCAAGCGTTTTCAAGCGAAGTGGGCTCCGGTTCGCGTCAAGAAAACGCGGCGAATAAGAGCGCCGCCCCTCTCCTCGACGTCGCCGGGCTGACGCTCAGGATCGGCACGACCGGCCGCAGCGTCGTCCACGACGTCTCCTTCCAGGTCTTCCCCGGCGAGATCGTCGGCATCGTCGGCGAATCCGGCTCGGGCAAAACCCTCGCCGCCCGCGCCGTGATGGGCTTCATCCCGCCCGCCGTCGCGCTCACCTCCGGCACGATCCGCTTCGACGGGCAGGATGTGATGGCGATGAGCGGCAAAGACCTTCGCGCCATGCGCGGCGCCAAAGTCGGCATGGTCTTCCAGGAGCCGATGACCTCGCTCAACCCGTCGATGCTGATCGGCCGCCAGCTCGACGAGGGCCTGGCGCTGCATCGCAAGCTCGACGCTCCCGCGCGCCGCGCGCTGATCCTCGACATGCTCAAGCGCGTCGGGCTGCGCGATCCGGAAGGGGCGCTCGCCGCCTATCCGCACCAGTTCTCCGGCGGCATGCGCCAGCGCATCATGCTGGCCTCGGTGATGCTGCTGAAGCCGGCCCTGCTGCTCGCCGACGAGCCAACCACCGCGCTCGACGCCGTCGTCCAGCGCGACGTGATGGAGCTGATGGTCGACCTGACCAAGGCCAACGACACCGCCGTGCTGCTGATCTCGCATGATCTCGGCATGGTCGCGCGCTATTGCAGCCGCATCGTCGTGATGTGCCAGGGCGATGTGGTCGAGCAGGGCAAGAGCGCGGAGATCCTCGCCCGGCCGCAGCACCCCTATACCCGCAAGCTGCTCTCGGCGATGCCGCACCGGCTGCCGGCGCGGGAACTGCCGCAGGCGAAGATACCGATCGTCGCGGTACGCGACCTCGTCGTCGAGTATCCCGGCCGGCAGGGCTTCTTCCGCAAGGAGCAGGCCAAGCGTGCGCTGCACGGCATCAGCCTCGACGTCCAGCCCGGCGAGGTCGTCGCCGTGGTCGGCGGCTCGGGCTCGGGCAAGACCACGCTCGGTCAGTCGATCGCCGGGCTGGTGAAGCCCGCCGGCGGCGAGATCCGCTTCAACGGCAAGCCGATCACCAGGAGCGAGACGGCCTATTGGGACTACCGGCTCAACTGCCAGATGGTGTTCCAGGACCCCTACTCCTCGCTCGATCCGCGCATGACCATTGGCCAGCTCGTGGCCGAGCCGCTCAGGCTGGTCCCGGACATGAGCCCGGCCGACCGGAAGGCGCGCGTCGCCGAGGTTCTGGCCGAGGTCGGCTTGAAGGACGGCTTCGCCGAGCGCTATCCGCACGAGCTCTCGGGCGGCCAGCGCCAGCGCATCGCGATCGCCCGCGCGATCGTGCGCCGCCCGAGCTTCGTCATCGCCGACGAGCCGGTCTCGGCATTGGACGTGACCGTCCGTGCGCAGGTGCTCGAGCTCTTCGACGAATTGCAGAAGAAGCACGGCTTCTCCTGCCTGTTCATCAGCCATGATCTCGGCGTGGTCGAGCAGGTCGCCGACCGCGTCATCGTCATGCAGGACGGCCGCATCGTCGAGGAAGGCCCGCGCGACGCCATCTTCGACAACCCGCGGCACCCCTACACCCGCAAGCTCCTCGCAGCCGTCCCAGGCCTCGAATCCACCGAAAACGGCGGCGTCAGACTGTTCTGGAGACTCGGCGGCGAGGTAGAGGCAGCGGCTCCGGCGCCGGCCTAAAAAACAGGCCGTCATGCTCGGGCTTGACCCGAGCATCTCATGTCGGAGGAGGCTCCCGGCGCTTTCTCGTCCGGAGATTCTCGGGTCGCCGCTGACGCGACGCCCGAGAATGACGGCGCAGAAACGAACTCAGCGCTTGCGCTTGGCGCCGACCAGCTCGTCCCATTTGCGGAAGGCGACGACCATCTTGTCGGGCTTCAGCGGCAGCTCGATCGGATTCTTGGCGATGAGGTCGGCATATTCCGGCCGGCCGAACTCGGCGATCACCTCCTGGCTGCGCTTCGGCGCCAGCGACAGCGGCACGTCCTTCACCGCAGGGCCGGGATAGAGATAGCCCTCGTCATAGGAATAGGCCTGCATCTTTGGCGTCAGCACATGCGCCATGATGTCAAGCACGACGGCGAGGCGATCGTTCGGGATGCCCTTCGGCACGCACATGAAGAAGGCGTCCGAGACCCAGTGGAAGCCCTTGAGCGTCTGGATCTTCGCTTCCTTAGGCACGATGCCGAGCGCACGCGGGTTGATGTCCCAGCCCGTGGTCGAGATGATGATGTCGCGCGAACCGTCGCCGAACTCCTTCATCGTCGCGCCGGTGCCGGCCGGGTAGTACTCGATCTGCTCGCCGAGCTCCTGCAGATAGGCCCAGGTCTTGTCCCAGCCATTGACCGGGTCCTGCGGGTCCTTGTCGCCGAGGATATAAGGCAGGCCCATCATGAAGGTGCGGCCGGGGCCGGAATTGGTCGGGCGCGCATACATGAACTTGTTGGGATTGGCCTTGGCCCAGGCCAGCAGCTCCTCGGCCGTGGTCGGCACCTGCTTCACCCGGTCCGGCATGTATTCGAGCAGCGGACCGGACGGGTAGTAGTTCACCACCGTGCCGAAGCCCGCCCCCTGCACCTTGTGCAGGTTGAGCGCCGCCGGCTCGTAGTTCTCCTCGATCTTCGGGAACTTGTCGGCAAAATCCGGGAAGATCTTGAGCCAGAGATTCTGTTCCAGCCCCGCCGCGAGACCGTCGGAGCCGGTCAGGACGAGATCGAGGTCGGCCCGGCCGGCATCCTGCTGCGCCTTGATCTTGCTCGCCAGTTCCGGCGCCGGCGCCTTCACATAGGTGATGCGCGAGACGAGCTTGGGATTGGCGTTGCGGTAGTCGTCGAAGGCCTGCTGCATCAGCGCCAGCGCCCCGCCGACATCGATGATGTTGATGCCGACCGGTGCCGAAGGCAATGGCGGCGCGGCGGCAAAGGCGCCACTTCCTCCGATGGTCAGCGCGCCAAGCCCGCCCAAAACGGTGCGGCGATCCACGCCTTTCGAAAATTCGCTCATCTTCTTCCCCTGTTGCTTGTTGGTGACGTCTTCAGGCTGCCGCCCCGGCGGCGAAGTCGCGGCGCTCATTGCCGATGTGCACGCTGCCGATGCGGAGGTCCGGCGACCATTCGATCGCGCTCTCCGGCAAGGTGATGCCGGCTCTGGCCAACGCATCGGCGATGCAGGCCAGCGCATGGGTCGAGGCCATGGCGATCGCTTCCTGGGGCGTCGCAATGCCCCAGGCGACGACGTTGCGTACAGCATCATCGAGCTTGAGCGCCGAACCCGCCAGCGAGGCGCCGCCCGGCTGACGCACCGAACCATCGGCGGCGAGATCGACCGGCATGCCGGCGAAGCTGTAGCGGCCCGGCACGGCACCCGCCGCGACCACGGCATCGGTGACGAGGATCGAGCGCTCCGGACCCTTGGCTCGGATCAGGCTCTTCAGCGCCTTCGGGTGGATATGAATGCCGTCCGCGATGAAGCCGGCCATCAGCCGGTCCTCGGCGAGCTGCGCGAAGAGCGGGTTGACCAGCTTGTGCATCTGTTGAGGCAGGCCATTGCCGAGATGGGTCGAGAGCGTCGCCCCCGCATCGGCCGCAGCGGCGACGGTCTCGAAATCGGCGGCGGAATGGCCGATGGCGACGACCTTGCCCATCTGCGCCAGCTTGCCTGCAAGCGCGACGCCGCCTTCGACCTCCGGCGCCAGCGTCACCATCAGGATCGGCCGCGACAGCTGCCCGTCGAGACTCGCGACGAGATCGGCCGTTGCCGCCGTCATCGCCTCCGGTGGGTGGCAGCCGGAATAGCCGGCGGACGGATTCAGGAACGGGCCTTCGAGATGATAGCCCGGGCACATCAGCGGCCCGAGTCGGCTTCCGTTGACCGCAGCGTCGAGCGCCAGGAATCGCTCCTCCAGCTCATGCGGATGCGCGGTGATGATCGTCGGCAGACAGGTGGTCACGCCCGTCGCCAGCATCGCCTCCAGCGCCCGGTCGAGCTCCGCCAGCGTGATCGTGCCGGAGTTGAAATCCACCCCGGCGAAGCCGTTGACCTGCAGATCGACGAGCCCGCGCGTGCGCATCGTCAGCCCTTCCGGCTCAGCAGCGACGCGGCGGGCGGATCGATGAACAGCACCGTGCGCTTATGCGTCTGCAGGATCGAGGCCGGCGCCAGATTGCTGATCGGCCCCTCCAGCGCGGCTTTCGCAGCCTCGGCCTTGCGCGTGTCGGACACGGACAGGACGATCAGTTCGCTCTTGAGGATCTGGCGGATGCTCATCGAGATCGCCTGCTGCGGCACCGCCTCGAGGCTCGGGAACCAACCCTCGCCGAATTGCTGGCGCCGGCAGGCCTCGTCCAGGTTCACGACGAGATAGGGCTCCTCCGTCTCGAAATCGGCCGGCGGGTCGTTGAAGGCGAGATGGCAGTTCTCGCCGATCCCGGCGAAGCAGACGGCGATGCGCTTGCCGTCGATCTGCTTGTTGAGCTGCTTCACCGCTGCGGCCGGATCGCTCTCGCCATCGACGGGAATGAAGGTCGGCGCGTTGCACAGCGGCGCCATGAAGCGCAGGCGCAGATAGCGGCGGAAGCTCGCCGGATGGCTCTCGCTCAGGCCGACATATTCGTCGAGATGAAAGGCCGTGACCTTCGACCAATCGATGCCCTCGGCCGCCACCAGATGCTTCAGCATCTCGAACTGGCTCGCGCCGGTCGCCACGATGATCGTCGCTTCGCCGCGGCTGGCAAGCTCCTCACGGATCGCCTGCGCGCCGCGCGCCGCCGCCTGCTGGCCAAGCGCCTCCTTGTCCGAGGCAACATGAATCTCGATCATCGATTTTTGAACCTTTTTCGGCAGGAAATTTCCGATATTCTGGTATCGAGCTTATGAAGCTTCGACTGAAACGCAATCATTAATTTTGAACGCAACCGTTCTGAATAGAGCCTGCCTTGTCCCTGCTGACGATCGACGAAAGCCGCCTCGCGTTTGCCCATGACCGGGACTGCGCCCGCATCTACCGCCTGATCCTGAACGGCGAGGCTCATTCCCGCGCCGATATCGGCCGCATCCTCCAGCTGCGCTCGACCAGTGTCTCGCGCGTCGTCGGCGATCTCATCGCCCGCCGCCTCGTCATCGAGACGGTGGGGGAAGCGAGCGGGCGCGGACGGCCTCCGGCGATCCTCGTCGCCCATACGCGCCGCATCGGCGCCTCCGTCATCTATGTCTCCAGCCAGTCGCTTTCGGGCGCGCTGGTCGACCTCAACGGCCATCTCGTCGCCGAGCGCCGCCGCCCCATCGCCGGTGACGCTGACAACGCCGCGATCGCCGAGGCGATGGCCGAGCTGGCGCAGAACCTGCTCGACGCAATGCCGCCGGGCATGAGCCATGCCGGCACGGCGGTCTCGCTCTCAGGCCTGATCGACCTGAGGCAGGGCCAGTGGCTGATGGCCTCGCGCTGGCCACGCATGCGCGGGCTCGACATCGCCTCCGTCCTCGCCCCCGTGGCCGGGCCCGTCGCGATCTGCCGCAATCTCGACGCCGAGCTGCGCGCCCGCGCGGCCCGCGAGCCCGAGCAGTTTCCCGGCGGCACCATCCTGCTGCACTGGGGCTGGGGCATCGGCCTCGCCTATGCGGTCGACGGCGAGCCGTTCGCGCCGGCCGGCTCCTTCGGCGAAATCGGCCATTGGCGGCTCGCGGCCCTGCAAGATCGCTCTTGCGGCTGCGGTAACACCGCCTGCCTCGAAACTGGGGCCGCCCTCTGGTCCCTGCTCCCGACGCTTCGCCGTCACTGGCCCGATCTCGACCAGGATGAAGTCCGGCTCGCCCGGCAGCTCGCCGGGCTCGACCTGTTGTCCCTGCCGGAAATCGACCGGGCGGCACAGCTGCTCGCCCGCGCCCTCGCCAATGCCTGCCGCCTGCTCTTCCCCGCCCGTATCGCGGTGAGTGGCCCCTTCTCGGCCAATCCGCAGCTCTGGGCCCGGTTCAACACGCTGTTCCGGGCGGAAGGCACGATGGACGGCTTCGCCGTTCCCGACCTCTCCGGCGTGCCCGCCAGCCATCTCTACGAGATCCACGGCGCCGCGGCGCCGCTGCTCAGCCGCGCGGCGGAAGCCCTGCTGCTCGAACGTGCCTGATCCACCCGTTCGTCGCATGTCTCAGCATGGTGTCGGCCATGTCGGCGAATGCGCTGGCGCGCAGAAGAGTGGTGCACTAGTATCCCAGATCAGAGCTCCGGATGCCGCACGCGGCGTCGCACAAGAGAGCCGAACCCCAGGGAGAGACCATGAACCATCCGACACGCCGCACCGTCATGGCCGGAGCGGCCGGCCTCGCCGCATTGAAAGCCGGCGGCGCGCTGGCGCAGAGCGCTCCGGTCGCGCTCAACATCATCGACGTCGCCGGCAATCTACAGCTGACGCAGGTCGCCATCGAGCGTTTCGCCAAGGACAATCCGAAGCTGATCTCGCGCCTGAATTTCTCGCGCGCGCCCTCGCCGGAGCTGCCGGCCAAGCTCAAGGCGCAGCAGCAGGCCAATCGCGTCGACATCGACCTCGTGCTGACGGGCCCCGGCGCGATGTCGGACGGCATCCAGCAGGGGCTCTGGGTCGATGTCTGGAAGTCCCACGCCAAGGACCTGCCCAAGCCGGAGGAGGTCTATCACGAGCAGGCGCTGATGATGCAGCGCAACTTCGGCCAGAACGAGGGCGTTGCCGTCGTCTATTCCCCCTCCGGGCCGCTCTTTGAATACGCGCCCGAACGTCTCAAGACCGTGCCGAAGACCGCCGAGGACCTGCTAGCCTACGTCAAGCAGAACCCGAAGCGCTTCACCTATGCCCGCCCGGTCAACTCCGGCCCGGGCTGGACCTGGCTCCAGGGCCTGCCCTACATCCTCGGCGACGCCGACCCGACCGACCCGATGAAGGGCTGGGACAAGAGCTGGGCCTATCTCAAGGAGCTCGGCACCGGCATCGACTACTATCCGGGTGGCACCGCCGCGACGATGAAGGAGCTGGGCGAAGGCACCCGCGACGTCATCGTCTCGACGTTGGGCTGGGACATCAACCCGCGCGTCCTCGGCATCGTGCCGAAGGAGGCCAAGGTCTTCGTCCTCGACAAGACGCACTGGATCCCGGACACGCAGTTCATGTGCATCCCCAAGGGTGTCCCGGCCGACAAGATGCCGGCGCTCGTCACGCTGATGGCCCATATGCTCAAGCCGGAGGCGCAGGCCGTCACCTACGACAAGGGCTATTTCTATCCCGGCCCGGCCGTGAAGGGCGTGACGCTCGCCATGGCGCCGCAGGAGAGCCGCGACGTCCTCGCCGAATACGGCCGGCCGGAATATGACGGGCTGATCACCAGCCTGCCGACAAGGCCCCCGCTGACGCCTGAGCGTCTCGTCGCCGCCTTCCGGCGCTGGGACCAGGAGATCGGCGTCGGCCACGGGGCTCCTCAATAGCCATGCGCTTTGCCGCCATCGGCCTCGACCACCGCCATATCTACCATATGGTCGGTGGTCTCCTCGAAGCCGGCGCGACCTGCGTCGGCTTCGATCCCGCAACCACGGACGAGCGTGTCCTCGCCGGCTTCCGCGAGCGCTTTCCGTCTCTGCCGGAAAGTGTGGCCGATCGGCTGGTCGACGACCCGTCTGTCAACCTGATCGTCTGCGCCGCCGTTCCGGCCGAGCGAGCCGCCATCGCCATCCGCGCCATGCGGGCGGGCAAGGACGTGATGGTCGACAAGCCCGGCGTCACCGGCTTCGATCAGCTCGCCGCCGTGGAGAGGACGGTCGCCGAGACGGGGCGGATCTTCTCGGTCTGCTTTTCCGAGCGCTTCATCGTCCCCGCAACGATCATAGCCGGCAAATTGATTGCTGACGGCGCGATTGGCCGCGTTGTCCAGACTCTCGGCATGGGCCCGCATCGCTTAAACCGGACGATCCGACCGGACTGGTTCTTCGACAAGCGCCACTATGGCGGCATCCTCACCGACATCGCTTCCCACCAGATCGATCAGTTCCTGCATTTCACTGGTTCAGAGGATGCCGAGATCGTCGCTTCAGGTGTCGGCCATTTCGGCATGCCCGACCTGACCGATTTCGAGGATTTCGGCGAGATCCTGCTGCGCAGCGACAAGGCCGGCGGCTACATCCGTGTCGACTGGTTCACCGCCGACGGTCTGCCGAGCTGGGGCGACGGGCGGCTCACCATCCTCGGCACCGAGGGCACGATCGAGCTGCGCAAATATGTCGATGTCGCCGGGCGCCCCGGCACCGACCATGTCTTCCTCGTCGACAAGACCGGCACCCGCCATATAGACGCTTCGCGTGAACCGCTGACCTACTTCCGCGACCTGATCGCCGATATCGGTGCCCGCAGCGAAACTGCGATGAGCCAGCGCCATGCCTTCACCGTCTGCCGGCTCGCGCTGGAGGCGCAGGCCAAGGCCGCCTGGCTGCCGGCGAGACCAAAGAACTCATGAGTGTCATCCCGGGCGGAGCACAGCGAAGACCCGGGATCCATGCCTGAACCTCTGCCGGAAGCGCTCCGGCATGGATCCCGGATCGGCGCGGCTTCGCCGCTTGTCCGGGATGAGAGTGGTGGAAATGATTGAATGAGGATGGGGGATCGCCTGTCATGACACGCAAGCTCGGCATCGCCGTGATCGGGCTCGGCCCCGCCTCCCTGCCGCATTCCAAGAGCCTGCTCGATCTCGCCGATCGTGCCGAGGTGCGCTGGGCCGTGAGCCGCACGCCCGATCGGGCCAAGGCCTATGCCGAACAGTTTCCCTTCCCCACGACCACCGACCTTGAGACCGTTCTGACCGATCCGGCGGTCGACGCCGCCATCGTCCTGACGCCCCCGAGCAGCCATTTCGACGTCTCGGCGCTTTGCCTTGAAGCCGGCAAACATGTTCTCGTCGAGAAGCCGCTGGAACTGACGAGTGAGCGCGGCCAGCGCCTCGTCGACACCGCGCGTCGGACCGGCAGGACCTTCGGCGTCGTGCTGCAGCACCGCTTCCGGCCCGCCAGTCTGCGCCTGGAGGCGGCGCTGCAATCGGGTGAGCTCGGTACCATCGAGGCCGCCTTCCTCTCCGTGCCCTGGTGGCGCCCGCAGAGCTACTATGACGAGCCCGGCCGCGGCACGCTTCGCCGCGACGGCGGCGGCGTGCTGTTGACCCAGGCGATCCATTCGCTCGACCTGTTCCGCTCGCTCGTCGGCGTCTCCAGGGTCGTCGCGGCCCAGGCCCGCACGACGGCACTCCATCGCATGGAGGCCGAGGACTACGTTTCCGCCCTGCTGGAAACCGGCAACGGCGCCCCCGCCACGTTGGTGACGACGACTGCCGCCTATCCCGGCTATCCCGAGCGCATCGAGATCACCGGCACCAAGGGCTTCGCAGCCCTGATCGGCGGGCGGCTCAGGCTCTCCTTTCTCGACGGCAACGAGGAGATCGTCGAGGCAGAAGGCTCGACCGGCAGCGGCGCCAACATCATGGACTTCCCGCATGATGCGCACCGCGCCGTCATCGCCGATTTCCTCGATGCAATCGAGCAGGGCCGCGACCCGGTCGTCACCGGCGAGGAAGCGCTGGCGTCACAGAGGCTCGTCGACGATATCCTCGCCACCGCGCGGCAGAGCGTGAAGACATCACGTTCTTGACTTCGGCGCGATTTGGAGTGTGCTCGGATGATTGAACTGCCGTCATTCCGGGCTTGACCCGGAATCCATCGTAGAGCGTCGAGCCTTGTGATGGATTCCGGATCGGCGCCGCTAAAGCGGCTTGTCCGGAATGACGAGTGTGTTTCTATCCAAATGCAGCAGATAAGCGTCGTCCTCGCCTGCGATCTCGGCGGCAGCAGCTTTCGTGCGGCGCTGATCGACCGGCACGGCGTCACCCGCGCCGAGCAGGCCGTTGCCGGACCGGTCCTGAGCGATCACCTTGACCGCTCGGAGATCGGGGCGGATGCCTGGTGGACGCTGCTGCGCGAGGCTGCGGACAAACTCGCGCTCGATGCGCCGGACCTGTTTGCGAACATCGAAGGCATCGCGATCTGCGGCGTGACGCGCACGCAGGTCTTCCTGGACCATGACGGCCGCGAGCTTCGTCCGGCCCTGACCTGGAAGGATGCACGCTCCGACGCGGTCGCCACGCGGCTTCGGGAGGCGTTGGGAGGCCATCCGGAAGCCGGCCGCATCAACGCCTTCCATCCGCTCGCGCGCCTCGCCTGGCTCGCGGAAGCAGAGCCGGAGAACTTTCGCGCCCTCGCCCGCGTGCTCGAACCGAAGGACTATCTGAATTTCCGCCTGACAGGCCGGGTCGCAAGCGATCCAGTCTCGATGGCGCGGCTGATCGCCTGCGCGGAAAAGCATAACGGGGACTCGGCTCTCGCCAGCATCGGCCTTTTGCCGGCCATCATCCCGACGATCCTCGAACCCTGCGATGCCGTTGAGGCCGTGCGCGCCGGCCTGCCAAAGCCATTCGATCGGCTTGCCGGCATTCCGGTCTTCTGCGGCTGCAACGACACCTGGGCGGCCGTAGCAGGGCTCGGCGCATTGCGCGCGGGCTATGCCTACAACATTTCCGGCACCACCGAAGTGCTCGGTGTGCTCGGTCCGAAACAGGCTGAGGCCGAGGGCCTCATCTCCGTCGACTGGCGCGGCCTCTGGCATCTCGGTGGTCCCAGCCAGAACGGCGCCGATACCGCTGCCTGGCTGGTCGACCTGCTCGGCGGTTCGGACAGCGTCAGCGACAGCATCGATCGCCTGCTCGCCGGCCAACGCCACCCCCAACCCCTGATCTTCCTGCCCTATCTCCAGGGCGAACGCGTACCCTACTGGAACCCGAACCTGCGCGGCGCCTTCCTGGGCCTCGGCCGCCAGCACGGCCCGACTGACCTCGCCTATGCCGTGCTGGAAGGCGTCGCCTGCCAAAATCGCCTGGTGCTGGAGCGGGCAGAAGCGGCGCTCGGTAGCCGCGTCGGCGAGATCCGTTTCGGCGGCGGCGCGGCGGCCAATCCGGCCTGGGCGCAGATCAAGGCTGATCTCTGCGACCGCCCCATCGTGGTCGGCCGCGCAAGGGAGCCCGGTCTGCTGGGCGCTGCAATCATCGCCTGGACTGGGCGCGGGCATTTCGCCTCGCTGGAGGCGGCGCAGGATGCGCTGGTCGAGGTGGCCAGCCGCTACGAACCAGATCCCGCCCGGCGTCCCGCCTATGACGCGCTCTACGCCCTCTATCGTCGCAGCGAAGCGGCGCTGGCGCCGATCTCGGCTGACCTAACGGCGCTGGCGCAGACCTCGGCTGCGTTGCCCGGCCTCGCCAACCCGCAACCGACTCCCTAAGAACGCTTCGCCATGCCGACGCCAGCAGCCATGAAGACCCCGAAGGAAAGAGCTCCCGTCACGCTCCTGACCGGAGCCTCGGGAGGCATCGTCGGCGCGCTTGCGGTGACGCTCGCTCGCGCCGGACACAGGCTGGTGCTCTCAGGTCTCGACCAGCTCGGCCTTGATGCGGTAGCGGCGGAGGTCACGGCGGCCGGCGGCGAAGCGGTAACGTTCGCCGGCGATGTCCGCGAGCGCGATCTCGCCCAGGCTCTCGCCGATCTGGCCGTGTCTCGCTTCGGCCGTCTCGACCATCTCGTCACCGGCGCCGGGGCTTCGCGGCCGGTTCCCATGGTCGAGATGGAAGATGACGAATGGGACAAGCTGGTCGACGTCAATCTCTCGGCCGTGTTCCGCATCTCGAAGGCCGCCGCGCGCCAGATGATCGCCCAGGGCGACGGCGGCGCGATCGTCCATATCTCCTCGATCGCCCATAGCAATGGCGGCGCCAATCTCGCCTATGGCGCGGCCAAGGGCGGCGTCGCGACCCTGACCTACGGCATGGCCCAGCAGCTCGGCCGGCACGGCATCCGCGTCAATGCGGTTGCGCCCGGCATCATCGATACGCCAATGGTGAGGAACGGATTCGCGCAGCAATTCAATGCGCTGGTCGAGGGTGCGGCGGTCCGCACGCCATTGGGGAGGCTGGGACGGCCCGAGGATGTCGCCAACGTGATCGCATTCCTGCTTTCGGATGGCGCCGCTTTCGTCACCGGCGCCCTGATCCCGATCACCGGCGGCATCGAGATCCTCTCGCCGATCTCCACCATCGCCAAGGGAGCCTGAGTTGGGCCGCATCGACCCGCGCGAAGTGATCGGGCATTACGGCACGGCGATCGCCGGGCTGGCGCTGATACTCTTCTTCCTGATCTTCGCACCGAACTTCGCTAGCACCACCAACATCATCAACGTGCTGAAGGATACGAGCTTCCTCGCCATCCTGGCACTCGGCTTCGCACTCGCCTTCACCGTGGCGGAACTCGACCTCTCCGTCGCGGAAATGGCCAGCCTCGCCGCCGTCGTCTGCGGTTGGCTGGTGCAGCTGCAATATCCGCCGGCCGTCGCGGTGGCGGCGGCGCTCGGGGTCGGCCTCGTGCTCGGCTCGCTCAACGGCTACGGCGTCACGGTGCTGCGTATCCCCTCGCTGATCATGACGCTCGGCACCGCCGCCATCGCCAAGGGCCTCGCCTTCATGATCACCCAGGGCGTCGCCTTCGTCGGGCGCTGGCCGGTCGGCTTCACCGGGCTCGCCCGCGGCTACACTTTCGGCATTCCCAATCTGGTGCTCTGGATGGCCGGCGCCACGCTCTTCGCCTGGGGCCTGGTCAAATGGACCAGGACCGGCGCCCATATGGTCGCGACCGGCGAAGCCGACGAAGCCGCGCGGCTCGCCGGCATCGCCACGGCCCGGATGAAGCGCATCGGCCTGCTGCTCGCCGGCGTCTTTGCCAGCATCATGGCCGTGCTGCTCGCCGCCAACCTGTCATCGGCCGCGCCGAACATGGCAGGCGACTATCTGCTCTACGCCATCGCCGCCGTGCTGCTCGGCATGACCATGTTCGAGCCCGGCAAGCCCAACATTCCCGGCACGGTCTTTGCGGCGCTGGTGCTCAAGGTGCTCGGCAACGGCTTGGTGCTGCTCGGCGCGCCCTATTACGTTCAGGACATCGTGCTCGGCGCGATCATCATCGGCTCGGTCGCCTTCTCCGCAAGTGCGATGAAGAAGGCGGCGTTCAAGGTCTAGATTCAACGACGACGATCGGAATGAGGGGAGTGGGTTTCATGTTCGGGTTCCGGAAAATGCTGGTGGCTGCCGCCGCGCTTGTCGCGCTCGGCCAGTCGGCCAGCGCCTTCGAGGTCGGCATCATCGGCTTCCAGTTCTCGTCGGAGACGCATGCGCGCGTCGCCAATGCCGCGGCCGCGGCCGCGAAGGCCAAGGGCTGGAACGTCACGCTGCTGAACTCGGAAGGCGCGCTGCCCAAGCATGCCGAGCAGTTCGACGCGCTGATCGCCAAGAAGGTCGACGCCATCATCATCGCCATGGGCAAGCCGGTCGAGGCCGACGCCCAGTTCAAGGCGGCGAAAGACGCCAAGATCCCGGTCATCACCGTGCAATCGGGTGCGAGCCCGCACGCGCTCTTCGACATCCAGACCAACGAGTACAAGGTCGGCGCCGACGCCGCGCTCTATCTGCTCGGCCAGCTCGGCTACCAGGGCAACATCATCTCGGCCCGCTTCGACCTCAACGTTGCCTCGCGCATCCGCGGCAAGATCCTCGATGCCGTTCTTGCCGAAAACCAGGCGGTGAAGGAACTCGGCAAGTTCTCGATGGCGCGCACCCAGAGCTGGCGCGACGACGTCCGCGCCGGCATGCAGGCGCTGCTGCTGCAGAACCAGGGCAAGATCAACGGCATCTGGGCTTCCTTCGACGGCCAGGCCTACATCATCGACGACCTGCTGCAGGCTCAAGGGGTGAAGAAGGGGCAGATCCCGCTGATCTCGGTCGATGGCGGCAAGGAAAGCTACGAGCGCATCGCCGATCCGAGCTCGACCTTCATGGCGACCGTGGCGATCCCCTTCGAGGAGATGGGCAAGCAGGCGGTCGACGCGATCCAGGCGATCGTCGTCGACAAGAAGCCGAAGGAGAGCATCACGTCGGGCCCATATCTCTTCACCGAAGCCGTGCTGGTCGACAAGAACAACGTCCAGCAGTTCCTGAAGAAGTGAACCTCATTCAGCTCCACCGTCATCCCGGACAAGCTGCGCAGCAGCGCAGATCCGGGATCCATCGAAGGGCGTTGCGCTCTACGATGGATCCCGGCGCTCCGCTGCACTGCGGCCGGGATGACGGCGAGCTTGAATGCAACGGAAAAACTCCTGCGACCCGACCATGACCACCCCCACCCCTCTCCTTTCGCTGCGCGGCATCGGCAAGAGCTACGGCCCGGTCGTCGCCGTGCGCGATGTCGATCTCGATATCTTCCCGGGCGAGGTCGTCGCGCTCTGCGGCGACAACGGCGCCGGCAAGTCGAGCCTGATCAAGGTGATCTCCGGCGCCGAGGAGGCGACGAGCGGCACCATCGGCCTGCGCGGCAAGCCGGTCACCTTCACTTCACCGCATGATGCGCTCGAGAACGGCGTCGCGACGATCTATCAGGACCTTGCGCTCGCTCCGCGCCTCTCCATCGCCCAGAACGTCTTCATGGGCTCGGAGCTGACGAAGCCCGTCCTGCTGCCCTTCCTGCGCATCCTCGACAAGAAGAGGATGATCGCGGAATCGCAGCGCTACCTCTCACAGCTCTCCGCCGCCGTCTCCGACATGACGCGCCCAGTCGAGCGGCTCTCGGGCGGCCAGCGCCAGGCGGTCGCGATCTCCCGCGCCCTGCGCTGGAACGCCGAGATCATCATCATGGATGAGCCGACCGCCGCGCTCGGCGTCAAGGAGAGCGCGCTCGTCCTCGACCTCATCCGAAAGCTCAAGGCCGATGGGCGCACCGTCATCCTGATCAGCCACAACATGCGCGACGTGGTGGCGCTGGCCGACCGCGTCGTGATCATGGGCGCCGGCCGCAAATACGTCGACCGCCCGCTCGGCGACCTCAGCGCCGACGATATCGCCCATATGATCATGGCCGGTAACGCCAAGGCGGCCTGATCCGATGCGCGAGCCGATCGTCATCGACACCGATCCGGGACAGGACGACGCCGTTGCCCTGCTGCTCGCCTTCGCCAGCGCCGAGCGGCTCGATCTCAGGGCGATCACCACGGTCGCCGGCAACGTGCCGGTCGCACAGACCACGGCGAATGCGCTGCGTATCCGCGATCTTGCTGGTCGCGGTGATATTCCCGTCCATTCCGGCGCCGAGGGACCGCTCGTCATCGCGCTCGAAACCGCCGAATTCGTCTGCGGACCGGATGGACTTGCCGGCGCCGATCTTCCCGCCCCCGCGAGCGAAGCTGCGCCTGGCCACGCGGTGCAGGCGATCATCGACATCTGCCGCGCTGCACCGGACGCTAGCATCACGCTCTGTCCGCTCGGCCCGCTGACCAATCTCGCGCTCGCCTTCCGGCTCGCGCCGGACATCCTGCCGAAGGTGAAGCGCGTCGTGCTGATGGGCGGCGCCATCGGGCTCGGCAACATCACCCCGGCCGCCGAATTCAACGCCTATGTCGATCCGCACGCGGCGGCGGTGGTCTTCGGGTGCAGCCGGCCCATCGTGATGTTCGGTCTTGGCGTCACGCTGCAGGCCATCGCCCGACATGAACAGATCGCCCGCATCGGCGCCCTCGGCAACGCCGCCGGCAAGGCCGTCCATGGCATGCTGACGCGCCCGCGCCCGGGCGGGCTCGGCAGCGACGGGCATCCGATGCACGACCCCTGCGTGGTCGCCTATCTGCTCTGGCCGGAACTCTTCGAGGGGCGCGACTGCTTCGTCACGGTCGAGACCAGCGACGGCCCCTTGCGCGGACGCACCACCATCGACTGGAACGGCCGCCTCAAGCGCGAGCCCAACGCCCACGTCGTCTCGGCCGTGAAGGCCCATGAGCTGTTCGAACGGATGATCGAACGGCTCGCCACCCTGCCCTGAAGGATCGCCCCATGCCGCATTTCGTCGAAGCGCTGCAAAAGGAGGCGGCCGACGCCATCGCGCAGATGCAGGCAGCCGCGCTGCGCGCCCGCCACGCCCATGCCCGCGCCGAGCTGATGCGCCACATGCTGACCACCGCCCGCAAGGTGAAGGACAAGCCGAAGGCCGAGGCTGTCGAAACAGTCGTGCGCGAATGGATGGACGCCTGGAACCTCGGACGCTCCGACTGGCCGCATATCGCCCGCGAGATGGAAGCCTTCACCGAGGCCTTCCACGACTATGCCAATGCGCCGAGCGACGCGCATGATGCGCGGTTGCGCGAGGCCTGTGCGGCGCTCGACGCGGTCCTGGGGAAGGAAGGCACCTCGATCTCCGACCAGATGGCCTATCGCTCGCAATGCGCCCATAGCTGGTGGGAGCTGGTGAGCCCGGTCCCCGAGGACCTACCGGGCCGCAAGCCGCGGCCGTCGATCCCGCCGCTTGAATCCGGCAAACCATTCTGGGAAGCCGGCTGCGCCGCATTCTGCAGATAGTGCGCCGTCATTGCGAGGAGCGAAGCGACGAAGCAATCCAGGGGGACTGGGTGAGACGTTCAACCCAGTCCCCCTGGATTGCTTCGCTGCGCTCGCAATGACGGCGAGCAGCGCGTGGCGATCAGCTCTCCAGAAATTGCATCCGATGCAGTCGGGCATAGGCTCCGTCGCGGGCCAGAAGCTCGTCGTGACTGCCGGTCTCGACGACCTTGCCCTCATCCATCACGACGATCAGATCCGCCTCGCGGATGGTCGAGAGCCGGTGCGCGATGACGATGGTGGTGCGGCCCTTCATCAGCTTCGCCAGCGCCTGCTGGACGAGGCGTTCGGATTCGGTGTCGAGCGCGCTCGTCGCCTCGTCGAGCAGGAGGATCGGCGCGTCCTTCAACATCGCACGGGCGATGGCGATGCGCTGGCGTTCACCGCCCGAGAGCTTGTGGCCACGCTCGCCCACCGAGGCGTCGTAGCCACCCGGCATCGCCATGATGAAGTCATGCGCCGCCGCAGCCTTCGCGGCCGCGACGATGTCTTCCTGTGTTGCTCCAGGGCGGCCGAAAGCAATGTTGGCGCGCACGGTATCGTCGAAAAGCACCACGTCCTGGCTGACGACGCCGATCTGATGGCGCAGGCTCTCGAGCGTGACGCCACGTAGATCTTGCCCGTCGATCTCGATCCGCCCCTCGACCGGATCGTGCAGGCGCGGCACCAATGCGAGCAGCGTCGACTTGCCGGAGCCGGAACGGCCAACCAGCGCGGTCGTCTTTCCGCCACGCGCCAAGAGATCGATGCCCTCCAGCGCGCGCTGGTCCTCGCGATAGCGGAAGCGCAGATGGCGGAAAGCGACCTCGCCGGCCGCCACCGCCAGAGGCTTGGCATTCGGTCGATTGACGATGAGCGGCTTCTCGTCGATCAGCGCGTAATAGCGCTTCAGCGAAGCGCCGGCCTCCTGGACGATGGCGTTGAGGTTGCCGAGAGAGCGCATCGGCTGCGCCGCGAGCAACAGCGCCGAGACATAGCCGGTGAAATCACCGACCGTGGACGCCCCCGAGGTGATGCGCACGCCGATGGCGGCGAGCACACCGGCCACCGCGATGCCGCCACCGACCTCGAGCAGCGGGTCGAGCCGGCCCCGCGCGTTGGCTGCCTTGACCTTCAGCGTCCGGATCGTCTCGAAGGCGCTGGTCGCGCGCTGTTTCAGATAGGGCTCCAGCGAATCCGTCTTGGCGACGCGGGCCCCCTGCAGGCTCTCGGTGACGAGGCTCGCCATGATGCCGGTCTGTTCCTGCTGCGAGCTCGCCATACGCCGCAGCTTGCGGCCGATCCGGCCGATCGGGTGCGCAATGATCGGAGCGATCAGCACCACCACCAGCGTCATCTTCCAATCGATCCAGAACAGCGCGCCGACGAGCGCGATCGCCGTCACCACGTCGCGGATCGCGATGTTGACGATGCGCGTCAGCGCCTCCTTGACGAAGGTGAAGTCGGTGGTGAAGCGCTGGGTGAGCGAAGCGGGGTTCTCCTTCTGGAGCTGCGCGAGGTCGGCATCGATCAGGTGGCCGTAGAGCGCCGTCTGCATGTCCGCCTCGATTCGGCTGACGACCTTGTTGGTCATCACCGTCTGGGTGAGCAGCGAGAAGCCCTTGATTGCGGTGACGATCACCACGACCACTGCCACGGCGTTCACCACGCCGATCTCGTAGCCGATCGACTTCGAGACCAGCCGCTCCATGCGGCGCACGAAACCCGTCGATTCGGCCGTCAGCGGATCGGCGAAGGCATCGAAGGCCGCCTTGATCAGCAGTGGATAAAAGCTCGTCGTCGCGGCGATGACCACCACGAGGCCGAGAATCATCAGCATCTGCGGCAGGTAGGATTTGATCTGCTCGCGCCAGACGCGGGCGAAGAGCGCGAGGGTATCGTCGGTGACGCGGCCGATCTTCATGGGCCGCGCCTATCACGGCAGAACGGCAAGCGCCACTGGTGCATGCCACGGTGAAGGCGAAGGGCCTTGCTCCGGACACGAAGCTGTCCTCCCATGGCCACAACCGATTCAGGAGACTCCATGCCCCTATCGCCGCCGGCCCAGCCCGGCCAAAGCCTCGCCGAGATCGAGACCCCCGCTCTCGTGCTCGATCTCGATGCCTTCGAACGCAACCTTGTCGCCATGGCGGCCTTCACCCAGGCCCATGGCGTCAGGCTGCGGCCCCATGCCAAGACCCATAAGAGCCCGGAGATCGCCTTGCGGCAGATCGCCAACGGGGCCGTGGGTCAGTGCTGCCAGAAGGTTGCGGAGGCCGAGATCCTGGTCGCTGGCGGCGTCGGCGACGTGCTGGTGACCAACGAGATCGCGAGCCCCGCCAAGCTCGACCGGCTGGCACGGCTTGCCCGCAGCGCCCGCATCGGCCTCTGCGTCGACCATCCCGACGGCGTGCGCGACGCGGCCGAGGCTGCAGCGCGCAACGACGTCGTGCTCGATGTCCTCGTCGAGATCGATGTCGGCGGGCGGCGCTGCGGCGTGGCGCCGGGCGAAGGCGCCGTCAGGCTGGCTGAGGCGATTGCCCGTTCCAATACGCTGCGCTTCGCCGGGCTGCAGGCCTATCACGGCTCCGCCCAGCACATGCGCTCGATCGACGAACGGCGCGAGGCGATCGAGCGCGCTGGCCTCGCCGCGCGCAACACCGCCGAGCGCCTCGCCCATGCCGGGCTGCCCTGCGAGATCATCAGCGGTGCCGGCACCGGCACCTACGAGCTGGAGACGCAATCCGGCATCTGGAACGAGATCCAGGCCGGCTCCTACATCTTCATGGACGCCGATTACGCCCGCAATCGCCAGGCCGACGGCACGCCCTTCCGCAGCTTCGAGCATGCGCTCTTCGTCCTCGCCGGCGTAATGAGCAAACCGGTGCCGGATCGCGCCATCGTCGATGCCGGCCACAAGGCTGTCGCCATCGATTCGGGCATGCCGGTTCCGTTCCGACGCGACGGGGCGATCTACACCAAGCCCTCGGACGAGCACGGCATCCTGACCGGCGAACCGATCGCGCTGCCGCATCGCGGCGACCGCCTGCTGCTGATCCCCGGCCATTGCGACCCGACGGTCAATCTGCACGACTGGTATGTCTGCGTGCGCGGCCTGCACGGGCCGGACGCCCATGTCGAAGCCGTCTGGCCCGTCGCGGCGCGCGGTGCGCTGACCTGAGCCTCGATGCTGGCGGAACTGGCCTTGCGGCTGGCGACGCCGGCCTCGCGCATGACCCGCAAGCTCGGACTCGTCGGCGAGAGCGTCGCGCTCTGGTCACGCGGCGTGAGGCAGCGCCGCGCATGGGCCGAGCATCATGCCCGCTGCCGGAACATCGTCGCGCAGGCCATCGCCGAGCTGCCGCAACGGCGGACTGCCGTGATCCTCGGTTCCGGGCTTTTGCGCGACATTCCACTCGGCCTGCTCGCGGCCAATTTCGAGCGCGTGCTGCTGGTCGATGCCGTGCATCTGCCGCAAGTCCGGCTCCGCATGCACTTCCGCCGCAACGTCGCGATGCTCTCGCGCGATCTCACCGGCGTGATGGGCTGGCTCGCGGGTGAAAGGGACGGCCGAACCGATCCGCTGGCCGATCTCACCGCCGATCCGGCAATCGACCTCGTGGTCTCGGCCAATCTGCTCTCCCAGCTCGCCTGGCCGATCGAGGACTGGCTCGTCGATCATCCGGCCGAAGCTGCGAAACTGCCTGCGGATCTGCCGGCGCGCTGCATCGCCTGGCATCTCGACGATCTCCGGCGTTTCCACGGCCGCGTGGTCTTGCTCAGCGATGTCGAGATGATCGAGCGCGATCGCGGAGGCACGATCACCGACCGGCTCGACCTGATGCGCGGCGTCGCGCTGCCCAAACCGGACGAGGGCTGGGACTGGCCGGTCGCGCCCTTCGGTGAAGCCGAGCGCGATCGCGAGAGCATTCACCGCGTCGGCGCCTGGAGGGATTTCCGCTAAGAGGCACGCCGTCATCCTGGGCTTGACCCGGGATCCATCCTAGATCGCCGCGCGTCCTATCGGACGCGGTAACGGCGATCTATGTATATGTTATCGCGCCGGAGCCTTACGATGGATCCCGGAGCGGCGCCGCTGACGCGGCTTGTCCGGGATGACGAAGTGGTTCAGTGGAAATTCACGGCCGCCAGCCGGCCTCAGCAGCCGGAGCGTTCTCGCGCTCCTCTTCGCGCCGGGCTTCCTCGACCACGGCGAAAAGCGCCCTGAGCGCCACATCGACCCCTTCGCCCGAGGCGGAGGAGAGGATGATCGGCATGCGCTTCGCCGCCCGCTTCAGCCGCGCGACCTGCTCCTTCAGCACTTCCGGCGTCAGCGCATCAACCTTGGAGAGCGCGACGATTTCCGGCTTCTCGGCCAGCCCCTCGCCATAGGCCTCCAGTTCCTCGCGGACCGTCTTATAGGCCTTGCCGGCATGCTCGCTCGTGCCCTCGACCAGATGCAGCAGCACCCGACAGCGCTCGATATGGCCGAGGAAGCGGTCGCCGAGGCCGTGGCCCTCATGCGCGCCCTCGATCAGCCCGGGAATATCGGCCAGCACCATCTCGCGCCCGTCGACACGCACGACGCCGAGGCCAGGATGCAGCGTGGTGAAGGGATAATCCGCGATCTTGGGCTTCGCCGCCGTGACCGTCGCCAGGAAGGTCGACTTGCCGGCATTGGGCAGGCCGACGAGCCCGGCATCGGCGATCAACTTCAGCCGGAGCCAGACCCAGCGCTCCTCGCCCGGCAGGCCGGGATTGGCATGGCGCGGTGCCTGGTTGGTCGCGGTCTTGAAATAGGCGTTGCCGAAGCCACCATTGCCGCCCTTGCACAGTACGAAGCGCTGGCCGGGCTCGGTCAGGTCGGCGATCTTGGTCTCGCCGTCCTCATCGAGGATCTCCGTGCCCGGCGGCACCTTAAGCACGATCGCCGGCGAATTGGCGCCATGGCGGTCCTTGCCCATACCGTGCTCGCCGGTCCGGGCCTTGAAATGCTGCTGGAAGCGGAAATCGATCAGCGTGTTCAGGCCCTGCACGCATTCGACGACGATGTCGCCGCCGCGCCCGCCATCGCCGCCGTTCGGCCCGCCGAACTCGATGAATTTTTCGCGGCGGAAGGAGACGCAGCCCGCGCCGCCGTCACCCGCCTTCACATAGATCTTGGCCTGGTCGAGGAATTTCATGAGATCGGATCGTGTCTGAAACCGGAAACTGAGACAGGCCGTCATCCCGGGCACCACGCGTCAGTGGCGCCGAACCGGGATCCATGCCTGAAGGAAAGAAGTCCCCTTGGCTTTAAGCCCGCTCGCGCTTTTGGGCAATGCGCTGCGTCAGGCCGCGAGCCTCAGCAGGCTCATTTCCTCGCGCAGGGCATCGGCAAAGCGTCGCGCGGCGAGATCAGGACGTGGCGCCATGATCAGCCCGACAGTGAGTTCGAAGAGCGGCGGCAGGCCCTCGGCCGGGCCAATCCGGCGCAGCGAGGGCGGCACCGCGCTCTCGGTGATCGCCGCCACGCAGAAGCCCGCCTCCACCGCCGAGAGCACGCCCGAGGTGTGCGAGCAGGAGAAGACCAGCCGATGCGCCTTGCCGGCCGTGTTGAGCGCAGCGAGGATGCGCGGCCGCGCCCTGCAGCCTTCCGCGAAGAGCGCGAGCGGCAGCGTTTCCTGCAGCTCGGGCCGGTGGCCGCGCGCCGCCACCCAGACCAGCGGTTCCCGGCGCAGCACCTCGCCCATCGGCTTGTTGGGATCCTGCGTGACCACGGCGAGGTCGAACTCGCCGGCCAGCAGCGCGGGCTCGATGCGCTTCGACAGATCGCAGCGCACTTCCAGTTCCACCTTCGGATGTTCGGCGGCGAACCGCGCGATCAGCGGCCGCAAATAGGCGTCCATGTAGTCGTCCGGGATGCCGATGCGCAGCCGGCCCGATGGCGTGTCGCCGGCCAGATCGGCGAGCGCCTCACGCTCGACCGTGAGCAGGCGTCGCGCATGGGCGATCAGCCGCTCGCCGGCATCGGTGGGCGTGACGCCGCGGCGCGAGCGTTCGAGCAGCTTGTGGCCGAGCTGGCTCTCCAGATCCTGGATGCGAACCGAGATCGCCGATTGCGTCCGGCCGAGCCGCGCGCTCGCCGCGGTAAACCCTCCGGTCTCCGCCACGGCCACCAGCATGCCGAGCGCGGCGAGGTCGAAATGGACCGTCATGACGTGCCTCCTTGGAACGCGCAGCGTCGATCGGTTTTAAGAATGGTTAAATCAGAATAATCCGTTTTTCCGATCGAAGGAAGCACCCTATATCGACGCCTGAACGAGGCTGAGCCGGCCGTGCGTCGCGACCGAAGCTGGTCTCACCACCCGCCAGAAACGTGCCATGTCCGCCCCTGCGATACCCGTCCGTCCCGCCTCTCCCGCGCTTGCCATGTTCGTCGCGCTGCTGGCCGGCGCCACCTTCATCGGCTTCTCCGGCATCTTCGTGCGGCTCGCCGATGTCGGTCCGGCCGCGGCCGGCTTCTGGCGCATGCTGTTCGCGCTGCCGGTCCTCGCCGCCTGGACGGCGCTGGAGCAGCGCAAGCCTGTTGGCAACAAGGTTCGCAGCGGCGCCTTTGCAGCAATCGCGCTGGCGGGCCTGACCTTCGGCATCGACGTCACGCTCTTCAATGCCGCGCTCGGCCATACGACGATCGCCAACGCCTCGCTGCTTGGCAATCTCGCTCCCGTCGGTGTCGTGCTCGGCGGCTGGCTGCTGCTCGGCGAGCGCCCGTCGCGTCGCATTCTCGGCGCGCTGATGCTGGCGATCGCCGGCGCGCTGCTGCTCGTCCTGCCGAAATTCACCGGCGGGGCACAGGTCTCGGGCAATCTGCTCGGCGACAGCCTCGCCGTCGGCGCCGCGATGTCCTACGCCAGCTATATCCTCGCAGTGCGCCGCGCCCGCGACCGGGCCGATGCCGGCTATGTCAGCCTCGTCTCCAGCGTCGTCTGCGCTGTGTTCTGCCTCGCGGCGGCGCTGGCACTCGGGGAGGCCGTCATCCCGGCGAGCCTGCAGGGCTGGCTCGCAGTCATCGGCCTCGGCCTCGTCTCCCATGCACTGGGCCAGGGGCTGATCACGCTCTCGCTCGGCAGCTATGGCGCGAGCGCCGCCTCGCTTGTCATGGTCTGGCCGGCGCTGGTCAGCGTGCTCGCCGCCTGGGCCCTCTTCGGCGAGCAGCCGACCCCGGTGCAGGCTTTCGGCGGCGTCGCCATCCTCGCCGCTGTGCTGATGGTCCGGCGCGGCTGAACCGCGGGCCTATGCCGCAGCCTTGACGCCGTAATGCAGGATCACGGTCCCGTTCTTCAGCGGGCGGGCCGCGATCAGCGCGAAGCTGCGCTTCTCCGTTCCTGGCTTGAAGAACGGCGTGCCCTGCCCGATCGTGACCGGCGCGACCGCGAGCATGATCTCGTCGACCAGCCCGGCCGCGAGCAGCGATTCGGTCAGTTCCGCGCTGCCGAAGACATAGATGTCCTTGCCCGGCGCGGCCTTGCGGCTGATGATCTCGCCGGCGATGTCGGCCGTAACCGTGGTGTTGTTCCAGTCCGAGCCGGTGAGACTGCGTGAGGCGACGAGCTTCGGCAGGGCGTTCATGAAGGCCTTGGTCTCGCCCTCCTCCTCGGTCGTCGTCGTCCAGTAGGCCTTCATCCCCTCATAGGTGACGCGGCCGAAGACGAGCAGCCCGGCCTTGCGCCCGAACTCGTTGCTGAGCGCGCTCAGTTCCTCGCCCCAGGCATCGTTGTGGAAGCCGAGATCCCACTTCTCCTTACCTTCGAAGAACCCTTCCAGCGTCACCAGATTCCAGACGATCACCTTGGCCATCTCACCCTCCTGTCATGCTCGACCAAAACCAGTTGTGAATTGCAATCAGTTGATGGGTAACGAAACCGATTTTATATTGCAAGCAGTTTTGGAGACAAGCATGCGCGAGACCGGCCGTTCGGGCTGTCCGATCAATCTGACGCTGGAGATTCTGGGCGATCGCTGGAGCCTGATCGTCCTGCGCGACATCATGTTCGGCAACCGTCGGCACTTTCGCGAGCTGCTCGCGAAATCCGACGAAGGCATCGCCTCCAACATCCTCGCCGACCGGCTGAAGCGGCTGGTTGAGCGCGGATTACTGTCGCGGCGCGACGACGCCAGCCACAAGCAGAAGGCGATCTACAGCCTGACTGAGATGGGCATCGCCCTCGTCCCCGTCTTCGCCGCGATGGGCGACTGGGGCCGCCGCTTCCTGCCGGTGACAGAGGAATTGTCGATCCGGGCCGAGATTCTGGCCGAAGGCGGAGCGGCGCTCTGGGAGCGCTTCATGGAGGAGCTCCGCTTCCTCCATCTCGACGCCCCCCGGCCGGAGCATTCCGTGCTCGACGAGCTGACGCAGGCTTATCAAGGCGCGCTGGCGCGGCGGCAGGCTCTGGCGGGCTAAGACCGCAGGCAGTGGCCAATTTATCCCCGGCGACCAAGGCTGCCGGACAATAGGGCTCCTTCCTGGAGCCCGCCATGCCAACCCACCGTCACTCCTCCGATCGCGGGAGCGAGCTTCGCACCCTGCGCCTACGCTTGCTTCGCCTGCGCCACGAACTCGGCCTGATCCGGCGCGATCACTGGCGCCGCAAATACAATCCCGATCAGCCACGCGTCCCTGCAGGCGGCCCCGGCGGCGGACAGTGGACCAGCGGTGGAGGAGGTGGCGGCGGCACCGCGGCCGGCAACCCGGATCTTCCGGGCTTCGGAACCGCCGACGGAGAGACCGGCTGGTCCTCGCTTAGCGAAGGATGGAGTGACGACGGCACGATCTTCGAACGGATTGTCGGCAGCAGCGACGGCTCCACGATCCAATCCGAATACGCCGCCTCGCGCGCCGCCGGCTTCGACGAACGCCAGACCGTCACCCTGCCCGGCGGCGACAGGGTCAGTTTCGAGACGACCGACAATGTCCAGACGATCCGCTTCGGCGGCCCGGATGGCGATCTGGTCGGCCGCACGATCTGGACGCCGTCCGGGCCAGAGCCCGACGCGACGGTCCAGCCGGCGTTCCACAAGCGCTCGACCCGCTCGACCATCACCACCGGCGGAGCCGTCCTGTTCAATTGGCAGTCGCCGCTGAACGGCAGCGACGGCCAGCAGGCCGTCATGGGCTTCAACTCCCGCGATTATCGGCCGGGGGACTCCACCAGCGGCAGACTCGACCTCAGCTATTCAGGGCGACTGAGCAATGAGGAAGTCGAGCTGGCCTGCCGACGCTGGCCGGAAGTGAGGGAACTGGTCGACCGTGCCGCTAATGCCGCAGGCTCTCCCGATCTCTATCCATCGCGAACGGTCTACGGAACGGACGTCCATTCTCGTTTCAGGGATTACGTCAGGGATCTGAACGACCCGTACTTCAAGGCTGAACGCTCGTTCCTCAAGGAACGCATTGAGGGAGTGGACCCTGAGGACGTACCCTATGGATATCCACGATCGATTCGTGTGGACGCCTACGAATATCGCCAGGACGGCACGCTTTGTGTCTATGATCTGAAGACCGGTCGCGCCGGTTTATCTGATCGGCGAGCTGATATTCTGGCCAATGCCGCAAGGTTAGGATTCAACCCAATTCGACGGATTGTCGTCCTGGAAGTGAGACCGAGAAGATGACGACGAAAAAGCAGATCAAGGTGCTTTTCGATCAACTGGCTTCACGTCATGACAATATCATTGTCAGGGGCTCGATCGTCATGATGAAGCCGCTGCATCATGTGTATCGCGCGGTCTCGATCGAGCGAAGCAGCAGCGCGGATTATCCGCATTTCCATTGGCATATCGGGCATGCATTCAACCCCTTCGGGTCGATTTACGGCTTTGGTTTCGAAGAGATTTGGCTACCCAAGGAAGGGCCGAGGCGATGGTCCGAGCCGAGCTTCGCGGAAGCCGCGATCGCTGCGATCGAACAGCAAGGCCTGTCGCTACTGCGTCGCGTGCAGACAATCAACGACATGTTCCTCGTCAGCGGAGAGCTTCGTGCCCCTCAATACAATGGCCGGCTGCATCACTACGAACCCAATCAGATTCACATATTTGCAGCCCTCGGTCGCTTCGAGGAGGCAACGACCATTTATGAACAAATCAAGGACTGGTACCTCGGCATGACGTCCTGGCCCCGTCCTGTCTTCGAAAAAGCCTCAAAGCTTGGCGCCCTCGTCGCAGCAGGAGACCGCCCGGCCGTCGCCGCCCTCCTGCATGAGTGGGAGGAGGAGTTCGCGACCAAGAACGACCTCCTCCCCATCTATGAACGCACGCCCTTCCCGCTCGAACTCCAGCCGCAGCCTTCCTGACGCCTCACTCCGCCGCCAATCGCGGCCGGGCCGGCTTCGACATCGCTTCCGCCGTCGCGATCGCCGGGGCCGCGTGCTCGTCGATCGGCTCCCAGCTGCTCTCGTCCTCGGCCTTGCCGAAGAAGCGGCCGAAGAGCCAGCCCGTCGCCCGCGAGAGATCGTCCATCACCATGTAGAAGGACGGCACGAAGACGAGCGAGAGCACCGTCGAGACGATCAGCCCGCCGATCACCGCGATCGCCATCGGCGCGCGGAACTCGCCGCCGTCGCCGACGCCATAGGCCGAAGGCAGCATGCCCGCCGCCATGGCGATGGTGGTCATCAGGATCGGCCGCGCCCGCTTGCGGCCGGCCTCGATCAGCGCCGTCATCCGGTCCTTGCCGCGCCCGACCTCCTCGACCGCGAAATCGACCAGCATGATCGCGTTCTTGGTGACGATGCCCATCAGCATCAGCAGGCCGATATAGACCGGCATCGAGACGGCGTTGTGCGTGGCGAGCAGCGCGATCACCACGCCGCCGAAGGAGAGCGGCAGCGAGAGCAGGATGGTGATCGGCTGGAAGACCGAGCCGAACAGCAGGATCAGCACCGCCAGCACCAGCATCAGACCGGTCGTCATCGCGGTCACGAAGCCCTGGACGACCTCGCCCTGGATTTCCGCGTCGCCGGTCGCCGCGATCCAGACGCCGGGCGGCAGGCCGACTTCCTTGACGACCTCGTGGAACCTGTCCTGTGCCGTGCCCAGCTCGAAGCCGCGCTTGAGGTCGGCGCCGATCTGAGCCCGGCGGACACGGTCGTAGCGGTCAATCGAGCTCGGGCCCTCGCCGAAGCCGATATCGGCCACCGCGGTCAGCGGGATCGAGACGCCGTTCGCATTGGTCACGCGCAACGCCGCGATGTTGCGCATGTCGGTGCGCGCGGCCTCGTCGAGCTGGACGCGGATCGGCACCAGCCGGTCGCCGGCATTGAACTTCGCGAGGTTGGCGCCGACATCGCCGATCGTGGCGACGCGCACCGCCTCCGAGATCGCCTCGGGCGTGACGCCGAGATTGGCGGCCTCCTCCAGCTTCGGCGTGACGCGCAGCTCCGGGCGGCTGAGCGAACCTGCGGTCGCGACGTTGAGATAGCCGTCGACCTGACGCATCCGCGCCTCGATCTTCGCGACGGCGGCGTCAAGCGCCTCTCCGTCCTTCGACATGATCGAGAAGGCCATCTCGCGCTCGCCGCGCTCGTTGACGTACCAGGCGCGCACGTCCGGCACGCTGGCGAGCTTCTCGGCGATGGTGACCTTGAGCTCCTTCTGGGCGATGTCGCGCTCGGCCTTCGGCTTGAGCAGGATGAAGACGGCGGCGCGGCGCACCTCGCGCTGGCCGGTTGGCGAGGCGCCACCCAGCACGAAGACATTGGTTACCTCGGGGATGGTCTTCAGCGCATCCACGAGCTTGTCCGTGGTGACGCGCGTGTCGTCCAGCGTCGAGCCGGGCGGCAGCTCGACCGAGGCGACGACGCGGGAGGTGTCCTCGTCCGGGATGAAGCCGGTCGGCAGCAATTGCGTCGCCTGGATCGAGCCGATCAGGAACATGAAGCCGACAACCAGCGTCGCATAGGCCGTGTTGAACGGCATGCTGCGCCAGCGCCCCGAACCGTCGAGGCGCGGGAAGAACGGAATGCGCCGCTTCTTCAGCGTGCTTTTCAGCAGGCCGACATAGGCGCCCATGATCAGCCCGTCCTTCGGATCGGCATGGTTGACCGGCCGCATCAGATAGGCCGCCATCATCGGCGTGATCAGCCGCGCGACGAGCAGCGAGAACAGCACTGCGACCGCGACGGTCAGGCCGAACTGGCGGAAATACTGGCCGGCAACGCCGCCCATGAAGGAGACCGGCGCGAAGATCGCGACGATGGTCAGCGTGATCGCGATGACCGCGAGGCCGATTTCGTCGGCCGCTTCCATCGCCGCGCGATAGGGCGATTTGCCCATCTTCATGTGCCGGACGATGTTCTCGATCTCGACGATGGCGTCGTCGACCAGGATGCCGGTCACCAGCGTGATGCCGAGCAGGCTGACGAGATTGAGCGAGAAGCCCATCAGCTCCATCGCCCAGAAGGTCGGAATGGCGGAGAGCGGCAGGGCAACCGCCGTGATCAAGGTCGCGCGCCAGTTGCGCAGGAACAGGAACACGACGATGACGGCGAGCGCAGCGCCCTCCAGCAGCGTTTCCATCGCCGCCTTGTAATTGCCGTAGGTGTAGGCGACGGCGTCGTCGATCGGCGTGATCTTGATGTCGGGGAAGCGCTTGTTCAGATCGGCCACGCGCTGCGCCACGACATCCTTGACCGAGAGCTCGCTCGAACCCTTCGAGCGGAACACGGCGAAGGTCACGACCGGGCTCTTGTTCAGCCGGCCGAAAGCGCGCGGCTCCGAATTCGAATCCTCGACGCGGCCGAGTTCCTTCAGGCGCACCTCGCGTCCGCCGGTCAGCATGATCTTGGTCTCGGCCAGGTCCGCGACGCTGCGCGCGCTCGCCAGCGTGCGGATCGCCTGTTCCTGCCCGCCGACCTCGCCGCGACCACCGGCCAGATCGACATTGGTGGCGCGAATCTGGCGGTTGACCTCGCCAGCGGTGATGCCGAGCGCCAGCAGCCGGTCGGGATCGAGCGAGATGCGGATCTCACGATCGACGCCGCCATAGCGCTCGACGCGGCCCACGCCCTTCAGCCCCTGCAGCTCGCGCGCGACGACATCGTCGACATGCCAGGAGAGCTGCTCCAGCGTCATGCCGGCAGAAGCCGCGCCATAAGTCAGGATCGACTGCCCCTCGACATCGATGCGCTGGATGATCGGCTCGTCGATCGTTCGCGGCAGGTCGGCCCTGATCTTGGCAATGGCGTCCTTGACGTCGTTGACGGCGCGGTCGGTGTTGGTTTCGAGCCGGAACTCGATGATCGTCTGCGACTGCCCGTCGGTGAGCGTCGACATCACGTGCTTCACGCCGGTGATGTTGGCGACGGAATCCTCGACGCGCTTGCTGACCTGGCTTTCGAGCTCGGCCGGCGCCGCGCCGGACTGCGTCACGGTGACGGAGACCAGCGGCACGTCGATGTTCGGAAAGCGCGTGACCGGCAGCTTCGAGAAGGCGAGCAGCCCGAGCACGCACAGCACGACGAAGAGAAGGATTGCCGGAACCGGCTTGCGGATCGACCAGGCGGAGAAATTCACGTTCATGCCCGCATCCGTCAGTTGGTCGCGACCGGAGTCACGAGGTCGCCGTCGCGCACGAAGGTGCCGGCGCGCGCCACCACCGTCTCGCCTTCCGAGAGTCCGGTCGTGATCTCGGCACGACCGCCACCCGCAAGACCAAGCGTGACCGGCTTGGTCGTGACCCGGCCATTCCTGACGGTCTGCACCGTTGCGCCCGAGCGGCTATAGGTGATGGCCGAAAGCGGCAGAGTCACGGCGCGCTTGCGGCCAGTCTCGATGGTGCCGCGCGCGAAGGCGCCGATCGCGACCGGCGGATTGCCGTCGAGCGCCACGCGCACGCGGCCGAGGCGCGAAGCCTTGTCCACCTCCGGCGCGATCAGCCGGATCGTGCCGGCGAGCGCGTCCTTGGCTCCGGCTGGCAGGACCGAAACCGGTTGCCCGACCTTCAGCCCCGGCAGCTCGACCTCGGCGACCTGCGCTTCCAATTCGATCGCACCATCGGCGACGATGCGGAACAGCGGCTCAGCCCCCGCGGCCATTGCAGCCGTTGCACCAAGCCGCGCCGTGCGGCGGCTGACCATGCCGGCGCCCGGCGCCTTGATCTCGGTGCGGGCGAGCTTGACCGCAATGTCCTTGCCCTGTGCCTGGGCGAGTGCGAGATCGGCCGTCGCGATCGCCAGCAGCTGTCGGGCTGCATTGGCACGCGCCTGGCCGGAGCGCGCGGCGGCAGCGCGCTGATCGAATGTCTCGATGCTGGCATTGCCAGTTTCGCGCAGCGCCTTGGTGCGGTCGAAGGCGTTGTTGGCCTGGACCACATTGGCGTCGGCCTCGGCAATCTGAGCATTGGCCTGGGCGACCGCAGCCTCGGCACGGGCGATCTGCGCGTCGTTCTGAACCTTCTGAACGTCGAGCGTCGTCCGGTTCAGCCGCGCGAGCACCTGGCCCTGCGCGACCCTGTCGCCTTCTTCCACCAGAAGCTCGACGATCGACAGCCCGTCGACTTCAGGGGCGACCAGGATCTCGTCGCGCGCGACCATCGAACCGGAAACGACGACGCTCTGGACGATCTCGGTCTGTTCGGCCTTGGTCACGGTGACGGAGGGGCCGGCCGCGGGGGCTGCGGCAGGGGCCGCCTGCGACGGCGTCTGCGCGGCCAGCGGCAGCGGCGCGGCCAGCAGCGCCGCGGCGAGCGCCAGCGGGGCAACCGCCAGACGCGGAGCGGTCATGCGAAGGGGCATCGGAAGCGATCCTGTTGCGGGCTTGAGGCCGGAGAGAAAGGAGGAGGGCCCGGCGAGAGCAACGATCACGGCTGCGTCTCCGTTTCGGGCAGGAGCATGGTCTGGGCGAGCTGGCGCATGGCGGTGAAAAGCGTGTCGGCGGCGACCGCATCGTCGAAGTTCGGGTCCATCGCCCGCCGGCAGAAATAGCCGTCGGCCATCATCGAGACCGCCAGCAGGAAGCGGTGCTCGTCGAGCCGCGGCGGCAATTCGCCATTGCGCTTGGCCTCGCTGATCGCGGCCGCCAGTCCTTCGATGACGGTGCCCTCGATATCGGCACACATGCGCGCCATCTCGGGATTGCGCGCGGCCTCGGCCCAGATCTGCACGGCGATCACCGCCTTCTCGCGCGGCTGGCGAACCAGATGCTTGCGGCCGAGCTCCTCGAGCTGGTCGAGCAGCGAGCCGTTATCGGGACAAAGGCTGCCGAAATCCTCCGCAATCAGGCTGCGGTCCCGCTCGGACATGCCGGCGATGATCGCGTCCTTGGAGCTGAAGTAGCGGTAGAGATTGCCCGGGCTCATGCCCGCCTCTGCCGCGACATCCTGCATCGTCGCCGCGTGGAACCCGGCCCGCGCGAAGACGCGCTCGGCCGCATCGAGGATGCGGATATGGCGCTCCGACAGGGCGGAATCGGACTGCGATGCGGAAACCAGAGGTGGCATCAGAACTCGGCACGATGAGAATGAACGTTCATTCTCATCTCAGATCAGCGGGCTGAGGTCAAGCGGGAACGCCGCCATCGCCTGCCCTGATCCGGCATGATCGAAGAACCTTGCCGGAGCATTGCAGCGCTTCCGGCGCATAAATTGCTTGCTTCGTTCCGTCTGGAACCTCATGCTGAAGGGCGATCTGTCATGGCTCCGCGCGCCTTCCTTCCGCCTGCTGGTGCACGAGCGACCTTGAAGCCCGTGATGAACGACCACGCCTTCGCCCTCCGCGCCGCCCGCAGAACGCGCTCCCCCCTAACCACCCGGCCGAGCCGCCCTGCACCCAAGCCGGTGCTCGTCGTGCTGCATCAGGAGCATTCGACCTCCGGCCGCGTCGGCCGCCTGCTGCAGGCGCGCGGCCATGCGCTCGACATCCGCAAGCCGCGCTTCGGCGATCCCTTGCCGCAGACCATGCGTGGCCATGCCGGCGCCGTGATCTTCGGCGGCCCGATGGGCGCCAACGATCCCGAAGATTTCATCAAGGCGGAGATCGACTGGATCGGCACCTGCCTGAAGGAGGATGCCCCCTTCCTCGGCATCTGCCTCGGCGCGCAAATGCTGGCGAAGCAGATGGGCGCGCGCGTCTATACTCATGGCGAGGGGCGGGCCGAGGTCGGCTATTATCCGCTTGCGGTTACCCAAGCCGGCGCCGCCCATGCCGACGCCGCGCAATTCGTCTGGCCGGGCACGGTCTATCAATGGCATCGCGACGGCTTCGATTGCCCGACCGGTGCCGAATGTCTCGCTACGGGCGGGGATTTCCCCGTACAGGCCATTCGCGCCGGTTCGAAGGCCTATGGCATCCAATTCCACCCCGAAGTGACGCCGGCAATGATGTATCGCTGGTCGGTGCGCGGTCATGAGCGCACGCTGATGCCCGGAGCCCAGCTCGGCCACACGCATCTGCCGGGCTGGTTCCAGCATGACCCGGCGGTCCGGCTCTGGCTCGACGCCTTTCTCGACCACTGGCTGGAGGAGCCGGCCGCGGCCGGCCTGCAACGCACTTGACCCGCACAGCTCTCGTCCTCGGCGCCGGCATGGTCGGCGTCTCCTGCGCGCTCGCCCTGCAGAAGCGCGGCATCGCCGTCACCCTCATCGATCGTCGCGAGCCCGGCCGCGAGACCTCCCATGGTAATGCCGGGGTGCTGGCGCGCTCCTCGATCGTGCCGCTCAACAATCCCTCGCTCTTCCCCAAGATCACCAGCTATCTCGGCAATCGTCATCCGGCGCTCAATATGAGCTGGCGCCGCGCCTTGACCCGGCCGGGCTGGCTGCTGCGCTTCCTATGGGAGGCCCGCCCGTCACAAGCCGCTGCCCGCATCGCAGCGCTCGAATCGCTCACCGCCAGCACGGTCGAGCGCCACCGCGCCCTGATGACGGAAGCCGGCATCGCACACCGCCTGCGCGAGACCGGCACGCTCAAGCTCTGGCGTACGGAGGCCGGCCACGCCGCAGCGAAGGCCGAGCATGATTTCCTGAAGGGCCGCGGCATCGAATCGCGGATGCTCGACCGGCAGGGCATCTCCGCCGTCGAGCCGAGCCTGAACCCCATCTTCCCGGCCGGGCTCCTGATTCCCTCTGTCGGCTCGGTCGATTCCCCCGGCGCCGTCACCGCCGCCTATGGCAAGCTCTTCGCCGATCGTGGCGGCCGCATCGAGCAGGCCGAGGTCACCGGCCTCGCCCGACACGGCGCCGGCTGGCGCGCGAACACTGCGAAGGGCAGTTTCGATGCCGACATCGCCGTGGTCGCGCTCGGCCCCTGGAGCGGCGATCTGCTGAAGCCCCTCGGGCTCGATCCCTGGCTCGATGTCGAGCGGGGCTATCACCGGCATATGGAGGCTCAGGCCGGCGCCCGCCTGTCGCGGCCGGTCTACGATGTCGATGCGGCCTATTACATGGCACCGATGGAGCAGGGCTACCGCATCACCAGCGGCGTCGATCTGAGCGACCGCGACGCGCCCGACAACCACCGCCAGATCGACAGCGTCACCACGGCTGCCCGCGAGGCCTTCCCGTTCAACGGCGTGATCGGCGAAACCTGGCGCGGCGCGCGCCCGACCCTGCCGGATTCATTGCCGATGATCGGGCAGGCGCCGCGCAACCCCGGCCTCTGGCTCGCCTTCGGCAACCAGCATATCGGCTTCTCGACCGGCCCGATCACCGGCGAGATGATCGCGGCCATGGTCTGCGGCGAAACGCCCCCGGCCGATCCGAAGCCGTTCAGGCCGGAGCGCTACATCGCCTGAGGCGGGCTACCCCGCGTCATGGTCGGGCTTGACCCGGCCATCTCGGAAACCAGCGCTTTTCTCGGAAACAGGAGCCTTCTTGTCATGAGATGCTCGGGTTAAGCCCGAGCATGACGTGCCCACGACGTCATCCCGGACAAGCCGCGAAGCGGCGCCGATCCGGGATGACGGCAGCGTTAGTGCAAGCTGACCGGCACCGTGCGGCCCTAAACTTGGCGCGCCACCATCATCTTCTTCACTTCCGCGATCGCCTTGGCCGGATTCAGGCCCTTCGGGCAGGCGTTCGCGCAGTTCATGATGGTGTGGCAGCGATAGAGCCGGAACGGGTCCTCGAGATTGTCGAGGCGCTCGCCCGTCGCCTCGTCGCGCGAGTCGATCAGCCAGCGATAGGCCTGCAGCAGCGCGGCCGGGCCGAGATAGCGGTCGCCGTTCCACCAATAGCTTGGGCAGGAGGTCGAGCAGCAGGCGCAGAGGATGCACTCGTAGAGCCCGTCGAGCTTTTCGCGATCGTCCTTGGCCTGGCGCCACTCCTTCTCGGGCGCCGGCGTCGTGGTCTTCAGCCAGGGCTCGATCGAGGCGTGCTGGGCATAGAAACGGGTGAGGTCCGGCACGAGGTCCTTGACCACCGGCATATGCGGCAGCGGATAGATCGCGACCTTGCCCTTGGCACCGCACTCGTCGATGCCGGTGGTGCAGGCCAACCCGTTCTTGCCGTCCATGTTCATGGCGCAGGAACCGCAGATGCCCTCGCGGCAGGAGCGGCGGAAGGTCAGGGTCGGGTCGACCTTGTTCTTGATCCAGATCAGCGCATCGAGAACCATCGGCCCGCAATCGTCGCGGTCGACATAATAAGTGTCGGTGCGCGGATTGGCGGTGTCATCCGGGTTCCAGCGATAGATCTTGAACTCGGTGATGGTCTTGGCGTTGGCCGGCTTCGGCCAGGCCTTGCCCTCGGTCAGGCGGGAGTTCTTCGGGAGATTGAATTCGGCCATCGGATCGTCCTCAGTACACCCGCGCCTTGGGCTTGATGTACTCGATGTCGTTGGACATCGTGTAAGTGTGCACCGGCCGGTCATCGAGCGTGACCGTGCGCTTCTCGTCGTCGATCCAGGCCAGGGTGTGCTTCATCCAGTCCTTGTCATCGCGATTCGGATAATCCTCGCGGGCATGCGCGCCGCGGCTTTCCGGACGGTTCAGCGCCGAGTCCATGGTGACGACCGCCTGGGTGATCAGGTTGTCGAATTCCAGCGTCTCGATGAGATCGGAGTTCCAGATCAGCGAGCGATCCTTGGTGCCGATGTCAGCAATGCCGTCCCAGACCTCGTGGATGAGCTTGTGGCCCTCTTCCAGCGTATCACCCTCGCGGTAGACGGCGCAGTTGTTCTGCATCGTCCGCTGCATCCGGTCGCGGAGTTCCGCCGTCGGCGTCTTGCCCGCGGCGTTGCGATACTTGTCGAGGCGGGTGAGCGCCAGGTCTGACGAGCTCTTCGGCAATTCCGGCTGCTTCTCGCCCGCCGTCACCGTGTCGGCGCAGCGCAGGCCGGCCGCGCGCCCGAAGACGACGAGGTCGATCAGCGAGTTGGAGCCGAGGCGGTTGGCGCCGTGGACCGAGACGCAAGCGGCTTCGCCGATCGCCATCAGGCCCGGCACCACCGTGTCCGGATCGCCGCCGACCTTGGTCAGCACCTCGCCGTGATAGTTCGTCGGGATGCCGCCCATGTTGTAGTGGACGGTCGGCAGCACCGGGATCGGCTCGCGCGTGACGTCGACGCCGGCGAAGATCTTGGCGCTCTCCGAAATGCCCGGCAGGCGCTCATGCAAGATCTTCGGGTCGAGATGGTCGAGATGCAGGTAGATGTGATCCTTGTTCTTGCCGACGCCGCGGCCAGCCCGGATCTCCATCGTCATCGAGCGCGAGACGACGTCGCGCGAGGCGAGGTCCTTCGCGGAGGGCGCATAACGCTCCATGAAGCGCTCGCCCTCGGAATTGGTCAGGTAGCCGCCTTCGCCGCGCGCGCCTTCCGTGATCAGGCAGCCCGAGCCGTAGATGCCGGTCGGATGGAACTGCACGAATTCCATGTCCTGCATCGGCAGGCCGGCGCGCAGCACCATGCCGCCACCATCGCCGGTGCAGGTATGGGCCGAGGTCGCCGAGAAATAGGCGCGGCCATAGCCGCCGGTCGCCAGGATGGTCTGCTGGGCGCGGAAGCGGTGCAGTGTGCCGTCATCGAGCTTGAGCGCGATCACGCCGCGGCAATGCCCGTCCTCGTCCATGATCAGGTCGATGGCGAAGAACTCGATGAAGAACTCGGTGTTGTAGCGCAGCGCCTGGCCATAGAGCGTGTGCAGCATGGCGTGGCCGGTGCGGTCGGCGGCGGCGCAAGTGCGCTGGGCCGGCGGGCCCTCGCCGAATTCGGTGGTCATGCCGCCGAAGGGGCGCTGATAGATCTTGCCGTCCTCGGTGCGTGAGAAGGGCACGCCCCAATGCTCGAGCTCGTAGACAGCGGCCGGCGCGTTGCGCACGAGATACTCGATCGCGTCCTGGTCGCCGAGCCAGTCCGACCCCTTCACGGTGTCGTACATGTGCCACTGCCAGGTGTCCTTGCCCATGTTGCCGAGCGAGGCAGCGACGCCGCCCTGGGCCGCGACGGTGTGCGAGCGGGTCGGGAACACCTTGGTGATGCAGGCCGTACGCAGGCCGGCCTGCGAGCAGCCGACGGTGGCACGCAGACCGGCACCGCCGGCGCCGACGACGACGACGTCGAAGGTGTGGTCGGTGATCGGATAGGCGGTGCCGGTATAGGCCGGGACCGGGCGGGACTTGGTGATCGCCATCGGATCAACCTCCAAAAGACAGCTTCAGCACCGCGTAGACGCTGGCCGCGCCGACAGCGATCGCGAAGAAGGTATTGCCCATCACGGCGAGGATCTTGAGACCCTCGTTGATGACGTAATCCTCGATGATGACCTGCATGCCGAGCCGCATGTGGATACAGGCCGAGAGGATGAAGAGCAGCATCAGAATCGCGACGCAAGGGTTCGACAAGAGCGCGACCGCGGCCGGATAGGGCTTGCCGATCAGCGCGATGACGACGCCGATGAAGATCACCGTCAGGATCAGGTTCGAGACGGCGGTGACACGCTGCAGCCAGAAATGGCCGGTGCCGGACTTGGCAGAGCCCAGGCCGCGGACACGGCCGAGCGGGGTGCGCATCGAGGAGTTGGACTGCATGACGAACTCCTCAGCGCAGGGCCAGCGCGACGATCCAGATCAGGACCGTCAGGCTCACGGAGCCGATCAGCGTGAACTTGGCGAGGTTCATGCGCGTCTGCAGCTCATAGCCCTTGCCCATGTCCCAGACGAAATGTCTGAGACCACCGAGCATGTGGTGAATCAGCGAGAAGCTGTAGAGGAAGAGCACGAGGCGGCCGAGGAAGGAGCCGGCGATGGCCTGGGCCGTATCGAAGGCGACGGGGCCGGAAGCGGCGGCGACCAGCCAGGCGGCGATCAGCACCGTGCCGAGATAGAGTCCCGTACCGGTGACGCGATGGGCGACGGACATCGCCATCGTCCAGGACCAGCGATAGATCTGAAGGTGCGGCGAAAGCGGGCGAGCCGCGGGCTTGACCTCGGCCAATATCATTCTCCGATCAAGCGGCCCGCTCAAAGGCGGCGGACCCATTTGGGATCATTCTAGAGTGACTGGTTCTCTAACGAAACCGTTCCGGCGCCGCAATGCGGCACGCGCAGAACGAAGTTACAGATTCTGAAAATCGTCATTTCGTTACAAAAAGCTTAGCGCGGCAGCAGCGCCCAATAGTCGAAATCGAGAATCACGCTCGGATCGTACTGATCGCCCTGCTTCAGAGGGTAGTCGCCGCAGGGCCGGTTCTTGGTCGCGACCAGCCTGAGCCTGAGCGCACCGACATCGCCGCGGCCGGGCAGCTCCGCGCTCGCCAGCACCTCGCTCCAGGCATAGACCGTGTCGCCTGCGAAGAGTGGCGCGACATGACGCCCGCCATTGATCGCAGCGATGTGGAAGGCGTTGCCGAGCCCGTTGAAGGAGAGCGCCCGGGCCAGGCTGATGACGTGACCGCCATAGATCAGCCGCTTGCCGAAGCGGCTGCCTTGCGCGGCATAGGCGTCGAAATGCACCCTGGCGGTGTTCTGGTAGAGCCGGGTCGCGAGCTGGTGCTCGGCCTCCTCGACGGTCATGCCGTCGACATGGTCGATCCGCTCGCCGACGGCATAGTCGCTCCAGCGGAAGGGCGAGCCTGCAAGCGCATCGTCATAGGCCGCGAGCGTGAGCGACGGGCAGCCTGCGTCGAGCACTCCCGGCTGAACGGCCTTCGCCAGCTCCGGCACCTGCTCGGCATGGGCCGGCGTGCCGGGCGTGCGCTTGCGCACCAGCACCCAGCGCACATAGCTCAGCACGACCTCGCCATGCTGGTTGCGGCCGATCGAGCGGACATAGACGATACCCGCATCACCCGACGAGGTCTGCTTCAGCCCGATGACCTCCGAGGTGGTCGAGAGCGTGTCGCCCGGAAAGACCGGCTTGAGGAAACGGCCATCAGCATAGCCGAGATTGGCGACGGCATTGAGCGAGACATCCGGCACGGTCTTGCCGAAGACGATATGGAAGACCAGGAGGTCATCGACCGGCGCCACCGGATAGCCGATGGCTTTCGCGAAGGCGTCCGACGACTGCACCGCGAAGCGCGGCCCGTAGAGCGCGGTGTAGAGCGAGACGTCGCCCTTGGTCACCGAGCGCGGCGTCGCGTGGACGATGGTGTCCCCGAGGTGGAAATCCTCGAAGAAACGGCCGGAGCTGGTCTTGGGCATAGGGCCTGACATATGTCGCCTCCTGATTGCGTGCGATTTTGCGTTGCAACGAAGGCGATCGTCCAGCCCCGACGAAAGCAGCACCCGTCATGGTCGGCCTTGAGCCGACCATCTCCTGCCGGAGAGGAGCCCTTCTCGTCACGAGATTCTCGGGTCACCGTGACGCGGTGCCCGAGAATGACGCGGCGGCTAGCCTACGATCGCAGAAAGCTTCCCGAGATCCACATTGGCACCGCAGACCAGCACGCCGAGCCGCTCGCCCTTGGCCGGCTTGTAGGCGCCGCCGATCAGCGCGGCGAAAGCGGCCGCCCCGCCCGGCTCGGTTGCGAGGCGGAAATCGCGCCAAAGCGTGGCCTGGGCTTCCGTGATCGCCGCATCCGGCACGAGCGCGACATGGTCGACCGCGTCCTTGCAGACGTCGTAGACGAGCTGGCCGACATTGCGGGCGCCCAGCGAATCGGCGGCAACCGACGCGACCTTGACCTCGACCGGCCCCTTGGCTTCGAGGGCCGCTTGCAGGGCGCGCGAACCCTCGGGCTCGACACCGACGACCTTGACCTTGCTGCCGGCGAACCAGCTCGCGATGCCGGAAATCAGCCCACCGCCACCGACCGCGACGAGGACCGTATCGAGATCGGGCTCCTGCAGATCCCATTCGCGGCCGAGCGTGCCCTGCCCGGTCATCGTCTCCTTCGCGGCGAAGGGGTGGATCTTCAGCGCGCCGGTCTCGGCGACGAAGCGGTCGCAGGCCGCCTGCGCATCGTCATATTGGGCGCCGCCGACCACGACCTCGGCGCCGAACCGGCGAATCGTCTCGATCTTGGCCGCCGGCGAAATCTCCGGCACGAAGATCGTCGCCTTCACGCCACGCTTCATCGCGGCGTAGGCGACGGCCGCGCCGTGGTTGCCGCCCGAGGCAGCTGAAACGCCAGCGGCCGGAACCGGTAGCGACAGCAAATTGTTGAAGGCGCCGCGCGTCTTGAACGAGCCCGCATGCTGCAGGCATTCGAGCTTCAGCGAGATATCGCCCTCTGAACCAAGCGCGCCGCTACCCAGCCGCATCACCGGCGTGACGCGGGCATGGCCGGCGATGCGGGACGCGGCCTCTTCGATCATCGGGCGGGTGACGGGGCGTTCGCTCATGGCTCGATCCTGTGGGGCGGCGTCGCGGACGCGAACGTCCAGATCGCGATGGGAAGCCCGTGGCTATCGCGTCCCGGCGGATTGGGGAAGGGCTTCCCGCGCCCGGCGGCAATGTGCCGGGCAACGACCAGTGCCGCCAACGCGTCGAGAAGGTCATCGCCGGCTGCGCCCCGCGGCAGCCTCGCCGAGACGGCTTCCGGCGCGATCCCCGCTGCCCGCAGCAAGCCCTGCCGTTCAGCCATGCCCAGCGGATTGACGACGCCCTTGATCTTCTTCGGGTGCGTGAGCGGCTCGCCTTTCATCGTCCGGAAGGCCAGTTCGGGATGAACCTCGAAAACGTGCTCGCGCATCGATGGCTCAGCCCGCAGCAGGGCGTCGATCTCCCGGATCTTCGGGAAGAGATGGAAGCCTTGTTTCGACACCTTCCGCGGCGGCTCGGAATGGGCGAGCGCCAGCGCGCAGGCCTGCTCGTAATCGCCGGCCTCGACGGCGCAACGCGCGGGAATCGCGAAGACGGAGGATTGCCTGTCGCCCAGCAAGGCGCGCACCGCCTGTTCCGGCCCGCGTCCGGAGCCCTTCACCCGGTCCGGCAAGCCGATTGGCATGTCGACTGCGACGATCTCGGGCACGATCTCGCCGGCGAACAGATCGGCGAAGCGCGGCATCACCCGGATGAGCGGCGCGGCCCGTCCATCGGCAGAAGCCATGGCGGCAATCCAGCCCGCCTTGCAGCCATCGACCCCGGCCAGCCATGCCATGTTCGCCTCCTCCGCCTTCCACAGCGCTGGCATTGCGCCTGCGTTGGTCTATTGTGCAACGCAGCACAAGCTGGCCGAGTCAGGAGAGACGATGACCACGATCCGCCCCCGCCGCAGCGCCCTCTATATGCCAGGCTCGAATGCGCGTGCGCTTGAAAAAGCCCGCGAGATCGCAGCCGACGTGCTGATTCTCGATCTTGAGGATGCCGTCGCACCCGATGCCAAGACCACTGCACGCGAGCAGGTCTGCGCCGCCGTGAAGGCGGGCGGCTACGGCCGGCGCGAGTTGGTTATCCGGGTCAACGGCGTCGGCACACCTTGGTTCACAGATGATCTGGCGGCCGCCACAGAGGCGAAGCCGCATGCGATCCTGATCCCGAAGGTCTCTGCACCGGAGACCCTGCACGAGATCGGCGGGCAAATGACCGGCCTGTGGGCCGATCCCGCCATCGCGATCTGGGCGATGATCGAGACCCCCCTCGCCATCCTCGATGTCGAGCGCGTCGCACGCACCGCTCGCGATCCCGCCACGCGACTCGCTTGCTTCGTCATGGGCACCAACGATCTCGCCAAGGAGACGCGGGCCCGCTTCGTGCCCGGCCGCGCGCCGATGCTGCCCTGGCTGACGCAGGCGATCCTGGCGGCCCGCGCCCACGGCATCGACATTCTCGACGGGGTCTATAACGACATCAAGGACGAGGCCGGATTCTACGCCGAATGCGAGCAGGGGCGCGATCTCGGCTTCGACGGCAAGACGCTGATCCATCCCTCGCAGGTCGGCGTCGCCAACGCGGTTTTCGCCCCCGACGAGGCGGAGCTGGCACGGGCCCGCGCCATCATCGCCGCCTTCGACCTGCCGGAGAATGCCGGCAAGGGCGCGATCCAGCTCGACGGCCGCATGGTCGAGCTTCTCCATGCCGAGATGGCACGCCGGACGGTCGCGCTGGCGGCAGCGATCGCAGCCTGAAACGAAAACGGGGCCGCGCCAGGCGCGGCCCCCTGAACATCTGTACCGTGGGCCGGGATCAGCCCTTCTTCGCGGCCTTGGCACGCTCCATGGCCTCGACGATCAGCTTCTTGGCCTCGACGGCGTCGCCCCAGCCCTTGAGCTTCACCCACTTGCCGGGTTCGAGATCCTTGTAGTGCTCGAAGAAGTGCTGGATCTGATCGAGCGTGATCTGCGGCAGATCGGTGTAGTTGTGCACGTTCTCGTAGCGCTTGGTCAGCTTCGGCACGGGCACGGCGATGATCTTCTCGTCGCCGCCGCCCTCGTCCTCCATCAGCATCACGCCGATCGGCCGAACCGCGATGTAGGAGCCCGGCACCAGCGGGCGCGTATTGGCGACGAGGACATCGCAGGGGTCGCCGTCTTCCGAGAGCGTATGCGGAATGAAGCCGTAATTCCCCGGATAGCGCATCGGCGTATAGAGGAAGCGGTCGACGAAGAGCGTGCCGGCATCCTTGTCCATCTCGTACTTGATCGGCTCGCCGCCGATCGCCACTTCGATCAGGACGTTGACTTCGTCGGGCGGATTCTTGCCGATGGAGATGGCGTCGATGCGCATGGGGAACCTGTCAATTACGAAATTTCGCCGGGCCTTATGCAAGTTTGGAGCAAAAAGTCCAACCCCTTCCTTGGTTTTCGGTTGCCCAATGATTTGCGCTGCGGGAGTCCGGCTGGTATCGGGCGCTGCATGAAATCGACCAAGGCCCTTCCATGCTGACCCGGCTGCGCTCCGATGAAGAGCGTTACGCCCGTCGCATGGCACGCATCGCACGCTGGGACCGGCCGATAGAGAGCCGCGGCCAGCGCCTGCGCGCCTGGACCAACATGCTGCTCGTCGACCACGGCATCTTCCGCCTGGCCTATCTCAACACGCATCGGGTGACGCCGCGGCTCTGGCGCTCGGCCCAGCCCGCACCGCATCAGATCGCCAGCTTTGCCCGCCGGGGCATCAGGACCATCGTCAATCTGCGGGGCGGGCGCGAGCACGGCTCCTGGCCCTTGCAGAAGGAAGCCTGCGAGCGCCACGGCATTGCTCTGATCGATTTCATCCTGCGCTCGCGCGGCGCTCCCGACCGCGACACAATCCTCAATGCGAAAGGCTTCTTCGAGAGCCTCGAGGAACCCGTGCTGGTGCACTGCAAGTCGGGCGCCGACCGGGCCGGCTTCTTCTCGGCGCTCTATCTCCTGATCCACGAAAAGCGTCCGCTTGCAGAGGCCATGCGCCAGCTCTCGCTGCGCTATGGCCATTTCCGCTTCGCCAAGACCGGAATTCTGGACGCGTTCTTCGAGGCCTATCGCCGCGAGGGCGAGGCCAAGGGGATCGCATTCCTCGATTGGGTCGAGACCGTCTATGATCCGGAGCGGCTCGAGCGCGAGTTCAAGCCGGGTGTGATTTCGTCGCTGATCGCCGACAGGCTGATCCGTCGGGAGTGACTGAGCTGTCGTCGGCTCAGCGCGCCGGGCCACCGACGACGGAGCCGCGAGATCGCCGCGCGTCCGATCGGACGCGATAGCGGTGATCTATCTCTTTATTATCGCATCGGATTGTTCCGAAAAGTGGATTCCACTTTTCGGTCCGATGCTATAGCGGGCGCGGTCTCAGCATCCCCGAGGTGCAGCCAGATGAAGCCCGTATGAACCAGCGCACGCAGGATCGAGATCAGGCCGATCACCTGCAGAAGCTCCGGCGACAACGCCCTGAACCAGATCATCGCCGCAATGATCGCGACCAGTGCCAGTGCATTGATGAGCACTTGCCAAGCTGGCTGGCGCGACAGCGTCGCCATGTCCTGGAGTGGCGTCAGCACCGCAATGCCGGCGTAGAACGGCGCGAGAAGCGCCAGAACCCGGCCGAGGCTGTCCCAATTGGTTCCCTCGAACAGCGGCTCGACCAGAGTCGCGACCACGGCGATCGCGCCGAACAGCATCGCCGCAGCACCGATCAGGCCCAGCGCCATCACCCGTGCCACGAAACGTCGGCGCGGCCCCGCATAGGCACGCAACCGGTTCAGCGCGATGGGCGCCGACACCGTGCCGAACATCTGCGTCGGCATGTCGAGCAAGCGCATCGATAATGCGACTTGCGCGGCGAGCGCCGTATTGGCGGCGTAAGGCAGCGCCAGCACGGGTGCGATCGCGAAGCCATAGGCCAGAAGCGCGCTCGGCAGCAATGTCAGCGGGACGCTTCGCCAATGATAGGCCGCGACAAACAGGCTCCGCCACGACCACAGCTGCGGCTCGATGAGCGGCGCGATCGCGCGCCAGCGCCGTCGCAGCAGGTAGAGCGCCGCGAGGACATGGCCCAGCGTATCCGCCATGAACAGGGCGAGCGCTTTCGGCCCGAAGATGCCGATCAGGATCAACATGATCGCGGGTTGCGCGATGGCCTGGACGACGTTGCTGTTGCCGATCGCGCGGAAATCGCCCTCGGCGGTCGCCTCGGTCCAGAGCAACCTCAGCACCGCGCGCGCCGACAGCGAGCCGAGGAACAGCAAGGCAATGGCTGGCGCAACCCAGCCGGACAGCACCAGCCCGACCAGTAGGATCGCGGCCATGCCGCAGAACGCCAGACCGGCGGCCGCGGCAAGCCGGAAGGCGCGCCCGAGACGGGCAGGGTCCGCGCTCTGGAAGAAGACGACTTCCAGCCGCAGCAGTGCGGCGATCGAAACGAAATTGACCAGCGCCGAGAACACGGCGAAGGCGGCAAAGACGAAAGGCGGACAGAGGATGGCGGCAACCAGCAGCCCCCAGACCGAGATCAGCCGGGCCTGCACGAAGCGCAAGCCGAGCAGGATCGCCGAGCCGAAGCTGGAACGCAGAACCGGCGCTCGCGCGGCGACGAAGCGGCGCCCGGCGGCGAGCATCAGCGCAGGCCGGCGTGGCGGAATATGCGCCCGTTCCAAAGCGACATGTGCTGTCATATCGACATCCACGACCGGATCATCGGGCAGTCGATCGCCGGCCGCGCGCGTATCCCTGACGGAGGCGGAATCGCCGTGCGATCCGGTCACGGGCGACCGACCTTCTGCCGCGAAGGCTGCACCCCTATGATTAATGATCGGTAAATCTCAGTCATCGCCAGCCGTTGAGGGGCCATAGCCCCGGAGACATGGCGCATCAACCGCACCATGTCGCCTTTTTTGCGGCTCAGGCGAATTTGGTCTTCAGCCCCTCGAACTGAGCCAGCTGATCCGGCAGGAGTTGGCGCGCGGCATCGCGCCGCACGAAGATCTTGAACATCACCTCACCGGCACCGTTGAAGAACTGGACCGAACAGGCACGCCGACCCTGCGCCGTAGCGCGGTCCACGAGATAGATCGCACGGCAGTTCTCGGCCTTGATGTGGCCGCCGATGGGGCTGTCGCCATGGATGTTGTAATAGCCATGGCCAAAGCTGCCGACCGGCAGCGCTCCTTCGCATTCCAGCACGATGTCGGGAGTGTGCATCAGGAAGAGTACCGTGCCCCAGGTCGCGAGCTCCTTCCAGATCTCCTCGAAGCGTTCGGGCGCCACGAAGAGGCGTTGCTCGGCCGGCAGGAGCTCCAGCACCGTGCGCGTCGAGACATTGGCTTCGCGTGCCACGGCCTCGATGAGACCATCCGGCTTGGCAGCGAGCAGCGCGCGTGCGTGCTCGATGGAGTCGCGGGTCGCGACGTCGACAGTTGTCATCGCTGCGGCCTTACTCGGCCGCCTGGCGGGGAAGGTGCGGGTTGGTCTCGCTCAGCACCGTCTCGAACCCCTCGAACTCGGGATGACCGAGATAGATCGGCTTCGGCCGCGGCTGACCGGCATTGCGATGCGACTCGCGGAACTGCTCCGACTTCGTCCAGGCGACGAAATCATCCTTCGAGGCCCAGCTCGTGTGCGAGGAGTAGAGCGTGTGATCCTCCTTCTCCGGCCCCTTGAGCAGGTGGAAGGCAATGAAGCCCGGCATCTCGTCAAGCCGGCTCTTGCGCGAGGACCAGACGGTCTCGAAAGCGGCCTCCTCGCCCTTGACGACCTTGAAGCGATTCATGGCGATGAACATCGACGCATCCTGCCTGTGAAGCCGCGAGGCGGCTGAAATGAAACTGTGCCGCTAGAGCATCGGACCGAAAAGTGGAATCCACTTTTCGGAGAAATCCGATGCCCAAACAAAGGGCTAGATCGCCACTTCGCGTCCGATAGGACGCTCGGCGATCTAGGCGGCCGGTCATCGCCGTTTCCGGATACACGCCTGACAAAGCGTTCACCGCAGAGACATGCGCGCCGGAAGCGTCCGCGCGACGACACGCCGCGACCGAAGCCGGCGGCGCTCAGGCGCTGCCCTTGACCCCTTGTAGTAAAGATGAATATCACCGTCAACAATACGAGTAATCAATCCTTGTTTTTAGTAATTAAAAACAAGGATTTACTTTGTGTTGAACCATTCTAAACAGGCAGATCCTTGTGATCAGACTGAATTGTAATGGCCGCGGCCCGTCACTCGCGTCCGAATGGAGTTGCAACATGTCTGGCTCACGCGACCGAACGCTGCATTCCGGTCTCGCGCAACTGAACCGACGGGAACTGGCGGTCTCGGCCTTGTCACTGCTCGGCCTGGCCGGGTTCAGCGCCTTTGTTCCCGCCCTGGCCCAGACGCCCCAACGCATCGTCGTCGCCGGCGGCGTCATCACCGAAGTGATCTATGCGCTCGGCCTGCAGGATCGCATCGTCGGTCTCGATTCCACCAGCCAATTCCCGGCAGAGGCGCTGAAGGACAAGGCCAATATCGGCTATGTCCGCGCTCTCTCGGCCGAAGGCGTCCTCTCCCTCAAGCCGACGCTGATCATGCTGATCGACGGCGCCGGCCCACCGGATGCTGTCTCGCTGCTCAACGAATCCGGCGTGAAGATCGCGCGCATCATGGACGGGCTGACCCCGGAAGGGGTCGCATCCAAGATCGCCGCGATCGGCGCCGCGATCGGCGCCTCCGCCCCGGCCGAACGGCTCGCGGCGCAGATCAGAGCCCGTTTCGATGAACTCGCCACCCTGCGCGTCGGCATCGCCAGGAAGAAGCGTGTGCTCTTCCTGCTCTCCCTGCAGAACGGTCGAGCCCTGGTCGGCGGCCGCAACAGCTCCGCTGATGCGATCATCTCGCTCGCCGGCGGGATCAATGTCGCGGACGCCATCGAGGGCTACAAGCCGATGACGGACGAGGCGATTGCCGCGGCCGCCCCCGAGATGGTGCTGATGATGCGCAACAACGGCGCGCACAACATCACGCCGGACGAACTCTTTGCCATGCCGTCCTTCGCCCAGACGCCGGCCGCGACGGACAAGCGGCTGGTCCATATGGACGGGCTCTATCTGCTCGGCTTCGGTCCGCGCACGCCCATGGCCGCTCGCGATCTCATGGCTGCGATCTATCCGGAGGCTGCCATCCCGGCGCTGAAGACGGCCTCCGCCCCGTGACGCTCGCGGCACCCGCCCCCGCGATGGCTTCCCGCACGCTGACGACATTGATCGCCGGTCGGCGCCGTGTCGGCCTGCTCGCCGTCGTCGGACTCGCCCTGGCCTGCCTGCTGCTCGCCATCGTCGCCATCGGCCAGGGCGCGATCTCGATTCCGCCCGGACGCGTCGCCGAAATCCTGATCGCAAAGCTGACGGGCGATGCCACGCTGCTGGAAGGACGCGACGTGCTCGTCGTGCTCAACATCCGCCTGCCGCGCGTGTTGCTCGGCCTGCTCGTCGGCGCCGGGCTCGCCGTCTCCGGCGCGCTGATGCAGGGGCTGTTCCGCAACCCGCTGGCCGACCCCGGCCTCGTCGGCGTTTCCAGCGGCGCCGCCCTGGCTGCCGCCGCGACCATCGTGCTCGGCGATCGATACCTGACGGGCGCCATGATGAAACTGCCCTTTGCCGCTCTGCCCATCGGCGCCTTCTGCGGCGGCCTCGTCTCGACGCTGGCGCTCTACGTCATCGCCACACGCGGCGGCCGGACCTCGGTCGCGACCATGCTGCTGGCTGGCGTTGCGCTCGGCGCGATGGCGAGCGCTCTGACCGGCCTGCTCGCCTTCATCTCGGACGACCGGCAGCTGCGCGACCTGACCTTCTGGTCGCTCGGCAGCCTCGGCGGCGCGAGCTGGACCAAGCTCTCGGCGGTGGCGCCGATCATCCTGCCCTTGCTCCTGCTGATGCCGCTGCTGGCGCGCGGACTGAACGGGCTGATGCTCGGCGAGGCCGAAGCCTATCACCTCGGCATTCCCGTTCAGCGCATCAAGGCCCTGGCGATCCTGCTGGTCGCGCTCGCCGTCGGCGCCAGCGTCGCCTCGGCCGGGATGATCGGCTTCGTCGGCATCGTCGTGCCGCATCTGATCCGGCTCTCCGTCGGCCCGGATCACCGGCTGCTGCTCCCGCTTTCGGCATTGGGCGGTGCGATGCTGCTGGTCGGTGCCGACATCGTCGCACGACTGATCGTCGTCCCCGCGGAGCTGCCGATCGGCATCGTCACCGCCACGATCGGCGCGCCTTTCTTCCTCTGGCTGCTGCTGCGGCGCACGAGCGCTCTCGATGTCTGAAGCGACGCCCGTCCTTTCCGCCCATGGCGTGAGTTTCGCTGCAGGCGGCCGCCGGCTCGTCGCCGACGCCAACCTGCAGCTCGCCGGCGGCACGACCACCATCCTGATCGGCCCGAACGGCGCGGGAAAATCGACGCTGCTCAAGCTCCTGACCGGCGAGGCAAAGCCCGCCAGCGGAGAGGTCCGCATCGCAGGAAAGCCGCTCGCAACGGTGCCGCACTGGCGCCTCGCCTGCCTGCGCGCCGTCATGGCCCAACATGCCCGCCTCGCCTTCCCCTTCGGCGTCTACGAGGTCGCGAGCCTCGGCGTCGACGGCGTTGGCCGGGCGCTGACGCGCCAGCGCCGCGAGGCGATCGTCGCTGACAGCCTCGCCGCCGCCGGGATGATCGAGCTCGCCGGCCGGCGCTATCAGACGCTCTCGGGCGGCGAGCAGCAGCGCGTTCAGTTCGCCCGCGTGCTCTGCCAACTCGAGGCCGGCCGCAGCGTCGCCGCGCGGCAGGTGCTCTTCCTTGACGAGCCGATCGCCAGCCTCGATCTCTGCCATCAGCTGGCCCTGCTCGACATGGCGCGCAGCATTGCCGCCCGCGGCGTCGCGGTGCTGATCGTTCTGCACGACCTCAACCTCGCCGTGACCTATGCCGACCATCTGGTGGTGATGGATCAGGGGCTGATCATCGCGCAGGGGCCGCCGGCGCGCACGCTCGACGATGCCCTGCTGCGCCAGGTCTTCAAGGTCGACCTGACACTGAGCCGTGCGCCGGCGCCGGGGCTGCCCTTCCTGCTGCCGCAGCAGCACCGTTCCCGGCCGGCGGCTTAGGGTCTGTCCTCATTATGGCTGGTGTTCTGGGGAACCACACCGTCATCCCGGGCTTGACCCGGGATCCATGCCGGAGCGCTTCCGATGAAGGTTCCGGCATGAATCCCGCCTCTGCACGGAGTTTATCCTTGGGCCGGCCCGGATGACGCGCGCTTCCACCAAAACGCAGCGTGCTCCAGAACCGGATTCACCAGCGCTTCATCCTGAATCCCGCTTCACCATATCGCTCAACCCATGTTTCATGACTGAGGACTAAACCCCGTCCACGTCCGAACGGGAGTTTCGACCATGGCCAGACATGCTGCTGCCATCAGCCTCGCTGCAGCCCTGCTGCTGTCGGGCCTGACCAGCGCCGAAGCACGCGACGTCATCGGGCTGCGCGATGACCGCTTCGAGCCCGGCACCATCATCATCCGCACCGGCGAACGGAAGCTCTATTTCGTCGTCTCCCCCGGCGAGGCGATCCGCTACACCATCGCGGTCGGCAAGGCCGGCAAGCAGTGGCGCGGCGTCAAATATGTCGAGGAGATGCAGGTCGACCCGGCCTGGGCTCCGCCGGCCGAGGTCAAGCGCGACAATCCCCGCCTGCCCGACGTCATCCCCGGCGGCTCGCCACGCAACCCGATGGGCGCGCGCGTCATCGGCCTCGGCCCCGGCGGCCAATACGCCATCCACGGCACGAACATGCCGAGCACGATCGGCACCGCCGCCTCCTATGGCTGCTTCCGCATGCACAACCAGGACGTGATCGACCTCTACGCCCGCGTCCAGATGGGCACACCGGTGGTCGTCATGCCCTGATTTTTCAGAGCGGCACCGGCGAAACCAGTGGCTCGCCTGCGAAGAAGGCCCGCAGATTGCCGAGCATGACCTCCTGTTGCGCGGACTGGGCCGATTCCGACGCGGCCGCGATGTGCGGCGTCAGCACGACGTTGTCCAGTGCCTTCAGCCTGTCGGAGACATGCGGCTCGTTCTCGTAGACATCGAGTCCTGCGCCAGCGATCGTGCCCGTCTCCAGCGCCGCGCACAGCGCGTCCTCGTCGACCGCGATACCGCGCGAGATGTTGACCAGATGCCCGCGCGGCCCCAGCGCCTTCAGCACGGCGGCGTCGACGGCATGGCGATTCTCCGCGCTGGCTCGGGCCGAGACGACGAGGACATCCGCCCAGTCGGCGAGGCCGAGCAAGCTGTCATGATAGAGATAGGGCACATCCGCGCGCCGGCTGCGGTTGTGATAGCCGATCTCCATGTCGAAGGCCGCGGCGCGCTTCGCGATCCGGCTGCCGATTGCGCCGAGCCCGTAGATGCCGAGCCTGCGCCCCGCCAGCCCCGGCACCGAAGCCATGCGCTGGACGGAATTGCCCTGCCAGCGCCCGGCCCGGACAAAGCGATCGCCCTGCGGGATCTGCCGCGCCGTGGCGAGCAGCAGCCCCATGGCGAATTCAGCCACGCCAGTGGCATTGGCTTCCCCGGCATTGGCGAGTGCGATGCCGCGCGCCTTCGCATGGACGCGGTCGACGCCTTCGATGCCGGTGCCGTAGCAGCAGATCAGCCTGAGCTTCGGCACCGCGTCGATGAGCGCGGCGTCGGTGCTGAGGCTTCCCATGGTGAGCAGCGCCTCTGCCTGCTCCGCGCCCGGCGGCAAAGCTTCCGGCGTCGAGCGCTCCATCGGCCCCAGCAGCGTGAAATTCTCCCTAAGCCGCGCAACCAGGGCCTCCGGCATGCGTGGCACCATCAATATCGTCGGCTTCATCGGGTTGCTCCAGCGGATGCTGCATCGCAGCACCACGCCTCCCGACGCTCAACCCTCATCGGCGAATGCTCTGCCATCTGCTCGACGCATTCCGGGCTTCGACGAAAGACGGCATCGAACCATTCCAAAAGCCAACAATACCGCGCGTTTCCCCCTCGCCGCCCGGAAAAAACCGCGTTAACCTCCGCTCGCGACACGCAACCACCCGTGCCTCCCACGGGTCAGGAAGGGGCTACCCGATGGATCACCTCGCCGACGTGAAGAAGTTCGCCAAGAAGCCGCTGAACGAAGCTGCATTCGCCGGGATGTCGAAGTCCTATGCGCTCGTGATGAGCAAGCCCGACACGCGCTATGTCGCCTGCTCCGACCCGGCCGAGATCGACCGCGTCCGCGAGAACTTCCTTAAGAAGAAACTCGGCCTGAAGTCCGGTGATCTCGACGGCTCGATCAAGGCGATCTGCGAGCATATGAAGGCGGACCGGACCAAATCCCGCCTGACCTTCTACTATCTGCTGGCCGAACACCACGGAAAGCTCGACCTCTTCATCAAGAAGTAGGTCACGGCCCGGCCTTCGCCGGGCGATTCTATTTTCAGATGCAAGGATGAAGACCGCGGCCGGCGGCTAAGCCGGCCGTCAAGTCGCTCAGTCGCGATAGAGATCCACGCGCGTCAGCGGCAGGCCGGACGGCCCCTTGCGCCGCTTCGAAACCAGCGTCTGGTTGATCAGCGCACCGCCGCGTTCAAAGGCGAGCGAGCAGCCGGCGAGATAGAGCAGCCACATCCGCGTCCGCTCCGGGCCGATCTCGGCCTCGGCCTTGGCCTTGTTCGCATCGAGCCGCTCCCACCACAGCCGTGTCGTGCGCTGGTAGTGCTCGCGCCAGCCCTCGACGTCATGCACCTCGAAGCCGTGGCGCTCGAGGTTGGCGATCGACATGCCCAGATGGTCGAGCTCCCCGCCGGGGAAGATGTAGCGCACCAGAGCGCGGTATTCCGCCGGCATCTTGTTGAAGGCCTTCTCGGTCTTCTTGGCCCGGCGCGAGATGGTGTGGTGCAAATAGAGTCCGCGCGGGCGCAGCAGCCGGTTCACCGCCTGGAAATAGGACGGGTGGTTGCGGATGCCGACATGCTCGAACATGCCGATCGAGGAGATCTTGTCGAACTCCCCTTCCATCTGCGTGAAATCCTTGAGGTGGAGGGTCACCTTGCCCTGAAGCCCGAGCTTCTCGACCTTCTCGCGCGCCAGGGCGAGCTGTTCCTCCGCCAGCGTCACGCCATGGGCCTCGACGCCGTAGTAGCGGGCGGCATGGCAGACGAGCGCGCCCCAGCCGCAGCCGATGTCGAGGAAGCGGTCGCCTGGTCTCAGGCGCAGCTTCCGGCAGATCATGTCGAGCTTGTCGCGCTGGGCGCGGCCAAGATCCCCATGGTCCTCGGTGAAATAGGCGCAGGTGTAGACCATCTCCTCATCGAGGAAGAGCCGGTAGAAATCGTTCGAGACGTCGTAATGATAGGCGATATTGGCCTTGTTGGTGGCCGGTGCGCCGTCACGCGCGATCTCGTCGCCCTTGCGGTGGCTGACCGCCTCTTCCGCCTTGCCGGGCGCGAAGAGAAAGCGGCGCACGACATCGAAGACCGCGCCCTTCGGGATGTTGCGCGCCAGCCGGCCAACCTTGCCGTCGGGTCGCGCGGCCGCGAGATCGAAGATCGAGCCGTTCTGGATCGAGATGCGGTCGGTGATATGCAGGTTGAGCAGCGTGTCCAGCTTGGGCTTGCGGATCAGCGCGGCCGGGACACCGGCATCGGCGATGGCGATGGCGAGCCCGTCGGAGGGCCAGGAGGCAGGCACGGAGCTGCCGTCCCAGAGCCGGAAGCCGAGCTTCAGGCCGAGCTTGTCATGCGCCTCGCTCAGAAGGCGGCGCAGGGCCGCGAGGCGCTTGTCGTTGCTGTCCATCACCGAAAATCCGCTGCTATCAGGCTGCTGTTTGGACGCAACGCCGCAAATTGGCAATGTTTCACGCTGCGCGTGGTCACGGCCTTTCAAGAAGGTTCCCGTCATTCCGGACAAGCCGCGTCAGCGGCGCCGATCCGGAATCCATCGAAGGGCACCATCGCTCTACGATGGATTCCGGGTCTCCCTTCGGTCGCCCGGAATGACGGCGTACTTGGCAAGCCTCAGAAATCGCTGGCGATGCCTTTCACTTCCCAGTCGTTGTAGCGCGCGGGTTCGAGGCCGCCGCGCCCGTTGAGTTCGCGCTGTTTGGCGATCTCGGCTGCATGAGCATCGATCGCGGCGCGCCGGGCGGCCGCCTCGGCCAGAGCCCGTTGCGCCGCCGGTGAAAGCACCTTCGGCTCCGCTGCGACTGCCGGCACGTCCTCATCGGCTTTGTCGGGCATTTCGGCTCGTTTCCTTGCGCGTTCTCTTGCAGGATCGGGTTGGCTCCCACCACATAGGGCACGAACCCGGCCTTCGCGAGGGCTTTCCGCCCCCGTATTGCCGCCGATGAAGGGGAATCGATGAACTACGTTCGCACCGGCATGTTGATGGCAGGCCTGACCGCGCTGTTCGGCGCCGTCGGCTATCTGCTCGGCGGCGGCGGCGGCATGCTGATGGCCCTCGGCTTCGCCGCCGTGACCAATCTTTTCAGCTATTGGAACTCCGATCGGCTGGCACTCGCCGCCCATAATGCTCAGGAGGTCGACGCGGCGACCGCGCCCGAGCTCTACGGCATGGTGCGCGACCTCGCTGCGCGGGCGAACATGCCGATGCCGCGCGTCTACCTGATCCATGAGGACCAGCCCAATGCCTTCGCCACCGGACGAAACCCGCAAAACGCGGCCGTGGCGGCAACGACAGGCATCCTGCGCACGCTGAGCTATGAGGAGCTGGCCGGCGTGATGGCGCACGAGCTCGCGCACATCAAGAACCACGACACGCTGACCATGACGATCACCGCGACTTTCGCGGGCGCGATTTCCTCGCTCGTCACCTTCGGCATGTTCTTCGGCTCGCGCGACAACCGCCCGAACTTCATCGTCCAGATCCTGCTCTCGATCCTCGCGCCGATGGCCGCCGCCCTGATCCAGATGGCGATCTCGCGCTCGCGCGAATACGAGGCCGACAAGCTCGGCGGGCAGATCTGCGGCAACCCGATCTGGCTCGCCGATGCGCTGGCCAAGATCGCAGCGGGCGTCCAGCACATTCCCAACGAGACAGCCGAGGCCAAGCCTGCTACGGCGCATATGTTCATCATCAATCCCTTGACTGGCGGCGGCATGGATAATCTGTTTTCGACCCATCCCGACACCGGCAACCGCATCGCCGCGCTGATGGAGCAGGCCCGCGCCATGGGCATCGGCACCAGCGCCGCCGGGGCGGGCTTCGCCGCCCAGGCCGGCAACCGCCCTTGGGGCCAAGCCGGCGGCAGCCCCTGGGACAACCCGCCGCACCAACCGGGCCCTTGGGGCTGAGATGGCTGGTCAGACCCCATCGAGCCGTCGCCCTCAGGCTCCGGCCCCGAAGCGCGACAATGCTCCGGGCCTGGGCGCGCGCCGCCTCGCCGCCGAAATCATCGACGAGGTGCTGCGCGCCCGCACCGCGCTCGACGAGACACTCGAACGGCTGCTGCCGGATTCAGGCCTCGATGCCGCCGATGCCGGGCTCGCCCGCGCCATCGCCGTCACCGCTTTCCGCCGGCTCGGCACGATCCAGCACGCCATCGATGAGCGCCTCGACCGCGGCAGCCCGCGCCATTCCGGCCCGTTCGAGCCGATCCTGACCGCTGCGGCAGCACAGATCTTGTTCCTCGACGTACCCGACCATGCCGCCGTCGACCTCGCGATCCGGCATCTGCATGAGGATGCGCGCTCGGCCCGCTATGCCGCACTTGGCAACGCCGTGCTGCGCCGGCTCGTGCGCGAGCGCGACCAGGTGCTGGCGGAGACCGCGGCCGACCCCTTCCGCGATACGCCCGACTGGCTCGCCGAAAGCTGGAACGAGACCTATGGTGCGGACGCCGCCGCTGCGATCGCAGCGAGCCACCGCGAGGAGCCGCCCCTCGACATCACCGTCAAGGCCGACTCCGCCCGCTGGGCCGAGGCGCTCGACGGCATCGCTCTGCCGACCGGCTCGGTCCGGCTGCGCGAGCGGCAGGCCATTGCCGGACTGCCCGGCTTCGATGAGGGCGAGTGGTGGGTTCAGGATGCTGCCGCCGCCCTGCCGGTGAAACTGCTGGCGCCGCAATCTGGCGAACGTATCGCCGATCTCTGCGCCGCTCCAGGCGGCAAGACCGCCCAGATCGCAGCCGCTGGCGCTGATGTGACGGCACTGGACCGCTCCGCACCGCGCCTGCGCCGCCTGAAAACCAATCTCGCCCGCCTTGGCCTGACGGCGGATGTCGTCACAGCCGATGCCGCGGGCTGGAAGGCCGAGCCCTTCGACGCCGTCCTGCTCGACGCGCCCTGCAGTGCAACCGGTACGATCCGCCGCCACCCCGACGTCGCCTGGACCAAGCTGCCGGAGGATCGCGACCGGCTTGCTAGCCTGCAGGCGCGCCTGCTCGACGCAGCGGCCGCACTGACGAAACCCGGCGGGCGCCTGATCTATTGCACCTGCTCGCTCGAAGCCGAGGAGGGCGAGGCGCAGATCGTCGCCTTCCTCGCCCGTCATCCCCAGTTTCGTCGCAAGCCTGTCGAGGCGGCCGAAATCGGCGGTTTGACGGAAGCGATCGACGCAAATGGTGATATCCGGACCCTGCCGCATCAGTTGAAGGGCGAATCCCCGCGCCTCTCCGGATGGGCGGGATTTTACGCAAGCCGCCTGATCAGGCTATGACGGAGCAGGGATTCGCGCGCTGGGACGGCGCGGCTTCTCTGGCATGATCCGCGCGGTTTCGAGCCGCGCCCGGGGACGGAGCATACGGGGGTTTTGAACGGCTGGTCTGAGCGACGGGGATTGGCCCAGGCCGCGATCGGACGGGCGGCACGGCGAACCCGTGGCCAGTTCATTGGCGCAACGCGCAAGCTCTGGCCCTTTGGGCGCAGCACCCCGACACGCCTCCTTTTCGCGCCGCATGACCTGCGCACCGCCGATCCGACGACCGCCGGCGATTTCTACGCCGGTTACTACAGCTTCGCCGGCCGCACCCTGCGCAGTCACGGCGAATCGCCCTTCGATGTCGAGCCGCCGAGCGAAGCCTGGGCCGAGGCCCTCTACGGTTTCGGTTGGCTGCGCCACATGCGCGCCGCCGCTACCGCGATCGCCCGCGCCAATGCCCGCAGCCTCGTCGAGGATTTCATCGCCAAGCGCCGGGATCGGCATGACATTGCCCGCCGCCCGGCCGTGGCCGCCCGCCGACTGATCTCCTTCCTCTCCCACTCGCCCCTCCTGCTGGAAGGCGCCGATCACGTCTTCTACGAGCGCTTCCTGCGCCATGTCGCACGCCTGGCCGATCGGCTGAGCCTCGCGCTCGCCGGCGCTGTGGAAGGGGTCGACCGGCTGAACGCCCTGATCGCCGTCACCCTCGCCGGGATCTGCCTCGACGGGCAGGACGCCCGCCGCCGCCGCGCCGAGACGATGCTCTCCGACGAGTTGGATGAACAGATCCTGCCCGATGGCGGCCATCTCTCGCGCAATCCGCGCCTGCTCGTCGAACTCCTGCTTGACCTGCTGCCGCTGCGGGAGACGTTCGCGGCGCGCGGGCTCGAGCCGCCGCGCGGCGTACTGACCGCGATCGAGCGGATGATGCCGCATCTGCGCCTCTTCCGGCACGGCGACGGTTCGCTTGCCCTGTTCAACGGCATGGGCACGACCGCCCCGGACCTGATGGCGACGCTCGCGGCCTATGACGACGCGCGCGGCCGCCCGACCGAGCATGCCGCCTATTCCGGCTATAGCCGCCTCGCCGCCGGGCGCAGCGTCGTCGTCGCCGATGCCGGCGCACCGCCGCCCGGCGCCTATTCGATCGAGGCCCATGCCGGATGTCTCGCCTTCGAATTCTCCAGCGGCGCGCAGCGCATCATCGTCAATTGCGGCGCCAGCCGCTTCGGCCCGCCGGAACTGCGGCTCGCGGCACGCAGCACCGCCGCCCACTCCGCCCTCGTCCTCGACGATCGCTCCAGCGCGAATTTCGGCATGGTGCTCGGCGAATTGCGGATCGTATCCGGGCCGCGCGATGTCCGCGTCGCGCGCCAGGACGGCGCCGACGGCCCCGAATGGGTCGCGAGCCATGACGGCTACCGCCGCAGCCTCGGCGCGGTCCATACCCGCCGCCTCCTGCTTGCCCAGGACGGCGCCACGCTTTCGGGCGAGGACGAGGTCGCGCTGAGCGGAGTACGCGAGGCGCTGCCGGCCGCGGCCCGCTTTCATCTTCACCCCAATGTCCGCGCCAGCCTCGTCCGCGAGGGCCGCGGCGCGCTGCTGGCGCTCGCTTCCGGCGAGGTCTGGAGCTTCGAGGCCGGCGGGCTGCCGATCGTGATCGAAGAGAGCATCTTCCTCGCCGCTTCGGACGGACGACGGCGCACCGAGCAGCTCGTCGTCGCCTTCGATGCTGCCGCCGCGCCGCGGATCACCTGGCGCCTCACCCGGATCAGCACCGCCAACCCGCGCGCCGGCAAGACGGTGGCCGAGGTGCTGGCGGAACGGCAGGGAATCCTGGCCGAACCCGACACAGCCTCGGACTGAAGCAAAAGAACCGTCATTGCGAGAAGCAAAGCGACGAAGCAATCCACTGAAGCGTTCCACCCGGTCCCCCTGGATTGCTTCGCTACGCTCGCAATGACGATTCAGCCCGAATGAAAACGCACTCATGCGTGACGATTCTGCGACGCTGAACTTTGCCTTTCGCGGCGCAGCATGATAGCCCGCGCGCAACTGCCTTTTTGCCATCAAAGCCGGACAATTCCGATGCCGAGTGAACTTCGCCGCGTCGAACGCGCTCTCCTTTCCGTTTCCGACAAGACGGGGCTGATTGACTTCGCGCGCGCCCTCCACAAGCTCGGCATCGCGCTGGTCTCGACCGGCGGCACGGCGAAGGCGATCGCCGAAGCCGGCCTGCCGGTCAGCGACGTCTCCGATCTCACCGGCTTCCCCGAGATGATGGACGGCCGGGTCAAGACGCTGCATCCGAAGGTCCATGGCGGTCTGCTCGCCATCCGCTCTCACCCGGAGCACCAGGCCTCGATGCTCGGCCACGGCATCCAGCCGATCGACCTGCTCGTCGTGAACCTCTACCCCTTCGAGGCGACGGTCGCGGCCGGCCGGTCCTATGACGACTGCATCGAGAACATCGACATCGGCGGCCCGGCGATGATCCGCGCAGCGGCCAAGAACCATCACGATGTCGCCGTCGTGGTCGAGCCCGCGGACTATCCTTCCGTCCTCGCCGATCTCGAGGCGCAGAAGGGCGCGACCACGCTGACGCTGCGCCGCAAGCTCGCGCAGAAGGCCTATGCCCGCACCGCGGCTTATGACGCCGCGATCTCGAACTGGTTCGCCAATGAGCTCGGCGACACTGCGCCTGCTTTCCGCGCGCTCGGCGGCGCGCTCGCCGAAACGATGCGTTATGGCGAGAACCCGCATCAATGGGCCGCCTTCTACCGCACCCCGGAGAACCGTCCAGGCGTCTCGACCGCCCGGCAGGTCCAGGGCAAGCAGCTCTCCTACAACAACATCAACGACACCGACGCCGCCTTCGAATGCGTCGCCGAGTTCGATCCTGCCGCTTCGGCCGCCTGCGTCATCGTCAAGCACGCCAACCCCTGCGGCGTCGCGGCCGGCGGCTCGCTGCTCGAAGCCTATGAGCGTGCGCTCGTCTGCGACCCGGTCTCGGCTTTCGGCGGCATCGTCGCGCTCAACCGGACGCTCGACGCCGCCGCGGCAAAGAAGATCGTCGAGATCTTCACCGAGGTCATCATCGCGCCGGATGCCGATGAGGAGGCGATCGCGATGATCGCCGCCAAGAAGAACCTGCGCCTGCTGCTCACCGGCGGCCTGCCGGATGTCCGCGCGCCCGGACTTGCGCTCCGCACCGTCGCCGGCGGCTTCCTCGCCCAGTCGCGCGACAACGCCGTCGTCGACGACATGGAGCTCAAGGTCGTGACCAAGCGCCAGCCGAGCGAGCGCGAGCTTGCCGATCTGCGTTTCGCCTTCCGCGTCGCCAAGCACGTCAAGTCGAACGCTATCGTCTACGCCAGGGACCTCGCCACGGTCGGCATCGGCGCCGGCCAGATGAGCCGTGTCGATTCCTCGCGCATCGCCGCCTGGAAAGCGGCCGAGGCAGCGAAGACTGCGGGCCTGCCGGAAAGCCTCGCCAAGGGCTCGGTCGTCGCCTCCGACGCCTTCTTCCCCTTCGCCGACGGCCTGCTCGCGGCGGCGGAAGCCGGCGCCACCGCGGTGATCCAGCCAGGCGGCTCGATGCGCGACGACGAGGTCATCAAGGCCGCCGACGAGGCCGGCCTCGCCATGGTCTTCACCGGACACCGCCACTTCCGCCATTGACGCGGGCGCAGGCCGCGGGACAGGCTGGTTTCAAGCCGAAGCCTTCCGGAACCTCGCATTGTCATCCCGGGCGACCGTAGGGAGACCCGGGATCCATGCCTGAACCTTGACCGGGAAGCGCTCCGGCATGGATCCCGGATCGGCGCCGCTGGCGCGGCTTGTCCGGGATGACGGCGAGCGTGGGATCGAAGCTGAGCGAGGCATGAGATGACGCGAAGCGCCAAGCCCGGCGCGCTGCTCAGGGAGCGCGTCGAACACCAGCATGCGAGGGTCAGCTATGTCGAGCTGTTCTTCGATCTGGTTTTCGTCTTCGCCATCACCCAGATCTCGCACACGCTGCTCGAGCATTTCAGCGGGCTCGGGCTGGCGCAGGCCGCCTTCCTGCTCGGCGCCGTCTGGTGGGTCTGGATCTATACGAGCTGGGTGACGAACTGGCTCGACCCCGAGCAGGCGCCGGTCAGGCTCATGCTGTTCGTGCTGATGCTGTTCGGCCTCATCATGTCCTGCTCGGTGCCAGGGGCGTTCGGCTCAAGCGGCCTCGCTTTTGCCGGCGCCTATGTTGCGATCCAGCTCGGGCGCTCGCTCTTCACCACGGCGAGCCTGAAGGACGCCTCTCCGACGAACTATCGCAATTTCCAGCGCATCACGATCTGGCTCTCGGTCTCCGCCCTGTTCTGGATCGCGGGCGGGCTGAGCGAAGGCAATCTGCGCTTTGGACTCTGGATCATCGCACTCGGCATCGAATATGCTGGACCGGCGCTGGGTTTCCATGTGATCGGGCTCGGCCGTTCGATGACGACCGACTGGGACGTCGAGGGTGGCCATCTTGCCGAGCGTTGCGCGCTCTTCATCATCATTGCACTGGGTGAATCGATCCTGATCACCGGCGCCACCGCAGCCAAGCTGCCGGTGACCGGCGTCAACCTGACGGCGTTCCTGAATTCCTTCGTCAGCTCGGTCGCGATGTGGTGGATCTATTTCCATATCGGCGCCGAACGCGGCAGCCACGTCATTGCCCACGCCTCCGACCCCGGCCGGATCGCGCGCATCGCCTATACCTATCTGCATGTGCTGCTGGTCGCAGGCATCATCCTGGTAGCGGTCGGCGACGAGTTGGTGATCGCCCATGCGCTCGGCCACACCGACGCGAAGACGGCCATCGCCGTCGTGGCCGGGCCTGCCTTCTACCTGCTCGGCAATCTGCTGTTCAAACGGGTGACGGGCGGCTGGTATCCGCTCTCCCACCTCGTCGGACTGGGCCTGCTCGCCCTGCTCGTGCCCGCCTGGACGGTGCTGCCGCCACTCGGCTTCAGCCTGACGGCGACTGCGATCCTGATCCTCGTCGCGGCCTGGGAGGCGATCTCGCTGCGGCCCAACGAGATTTGAGCCCACGCGCGATCAACGGCATGAGATCGCCGAGCGGCTGCGAGGCCAGCCTTCGGCTGGCCTCGTCGCGCTCGACGGTCAGGCGACCCTCAGCTCGACATTGATGTTGCCTCGTGTGGCCTTGGAATAGGGGCAAGTCTGGTGCGCCTCCTCCACGAGTTCGCGTGCCAGTTCCGGAGCGAGGCCGGGCAGGCTGACGTTCAGGCGTGCCTGCAGGAAATAGGCGCCATCGGTCGTGCCAAGATCGACCTCCGCATCAACAGCGAGATCGGCCGGCAGGGCGACCTTGCGCTTGCCCGCGGCGAGGCCGATCGCGCCGATGAAGCAGGCTGACCAGCCGGCGGCGAAGAGCTGCTCGGGATTGGTGCCTGCGCCCGCGCTACCGGGAGGCGACAGCTTGATGTCGAGCCGGCTGTCCGAGCTGCGCGAGGCGCCATCGCGCCCGCCGGTGGTGCGGGTCTTGCCGGTATAGAGAACCTTCTCGATCCTGGTCATGGAACGCTCCATCTGATGCCGCTCCTGTCGGCGGCTGGCGATGGGGGTTTCTCAGGCCGACATGTCCGGTTTGTTTTGCAGATCGAGCCAATCTGCAAGGAAACGTCGGCATTCGGCGCTGCGATACATTGCGATACGATGATCCTCCGGCAGCGCTCGCCGGCCGCCACGGACGGCGGGGGATTGTATCCGTTCGTATCAGAGACGCCCGATCCTACGCAGGCTTGCAAATCCGATGCGGGCCGACATAGCGCAGATACAGCGGACAGGCTCACTCCCCCTGCCATCCACACAAGCAGGAACAGAACCATGTCGGAACAGGTCGACCAGCCCCGCCGCAGCTTCCTGAGTACCTTGGCGCTGGGCGCCGCCTTCGCGCAGTTCGGTGCGATGAATGGCGCCAGCGCCCAGCCCCGCTCGCCCTCCCCGGCTTCGCCGGCGGCCGCCGGAGCCGGCCAGAACACTGCCTTTGCCGCGCTGAAGCAGATCAACGCTGGCGTTCTCGACGTCGGCTATGCCGAGGACGGCCCGGCAGATGGCCCGCCGGTGCTGCTGCTGCATGGCTGGCCCTACGACATCCATAGCTATGTCGATGTTGCTCCGATCCTCGCCAAGGCCGGATACCGGGTGATAGTGCCCCATCTGCGCGGCTACGGCTCCACCCGCTTCCTCTCCGCCGAGACCCCGCGCAACGGCCAGCAGGCGGCGCTGGCGACCGACATCATCGCCTTCATGGACGCCCTGAAGATCGAGAAGGCGGTGATCGCCGCCTATGACTGGGGCGCGCGGACCGCCGACATCCTCGCTGCGCTCTGGCCCGAGCGCTGCAAGGCGCTGGTCTCGGTCAGCGGCTACCTCATCGGTAGCCAGGAATTGAACAAGGCGCCTCTGCCGCCCAAGGCCGAGCTGCAGTGGTGGTATCAGTACTACTTCGCCACCGAGCGGGGCGCAGCCGGCTATGCCAAGTACACCCATGACTTCGCCCGGCTGATCTGGGAGCTCGCCTCGCCGCAGTGGAAGTTCGACGACGCGACCTTCGCGCGCTCGGCCGCGGCCTTCGACAATCCCGACCATGTCGCGATCTCCATCCACAACTACCGCTGGCGGCTTGGCCTGGTGCAGGGCGAACCGCAGTTCGACGCGCTGGAACAGAAGCTCGCCAGCTTCCCGAGCATCGGCGTGCCAACCATCACCATCGAAGGCGATGCCAACGGCGCCCCACATCCGGAGCCGGCCGCTTATGCCAAGCGCTTCACTGGCAAATATGAGCACCGGCTGTTCAAGGGCGGCATCGGCCACAACCCGCCGCAGGAAGCGCCGCAGGAGTTTGCCCGGGCGGTGATCGACGCCGACAAGCTCTGAGGACACGTACAGGAAGGCGTTGAGCGCCTCCCGCTTCCGTCCTTAGTTCGATCTCTCTTGTGAAAGCGGCCCTCTCAGGGGCCGCTTTTCGTTTAGAGCCTGCTGATTTTCTGCGGAAACACGCCGTCATCCCGGGCTTGACCCGGGATCCATGCCAGGGCGCTTCTGATCAAGGTTCCGGCATGGATCCCGGCTCTGCGCGGAGTTTATCCTTGGGCCGATCGAAGATCGGACCCGAGGGCTTCGGCCGGGATGACGCGCGCTTCCATCGAAACAACAGCAGGCTCTAGGCGATCACGACCCGGCGGCTTCGCAGCTGTGTGAAAGCGAGGCCGGCGAGGCAATTGAGGAATACGGCCCGGCCGGGTGGAAGCTGGGGTGCGGTTCAATTTGCCGAACGTAACGTTTGCCCATCGCGACGAGCCGTTTTGCGGGCGTGCTGTCTGAAGCAAACCCGGTGCATTGAAAAAGCCCATGGGTGCGAAGCACGCTCATGGGCTTCCTGACGAAGACCCCGCCTTGCAGACGGGGCCTTTGTTTTCGGCGCTCAGCCGAAGGTGAAGGCGTAGGCTTCCACGCCTGGATCAAGGAAGCGGATCTCGAAGAGACGCTCCCTGACATCGCCGGCCTGACGGACCAGCTGATAGAGCCGCGTTTCCGAGACCGTGCCATTGCCCTCCGCGTCGATGTCGGCGCCGTGGTCAACGCCCGGTGCGGCGCCGTCGATCGTGACCCTGAACCGTACCGGCTTGCCGCCCGATCCGGGCCCGAGCACCAGATGCAGGTCCCGTGCGCTGAAGCGGTAGACGATGCCACCGCCCGCGCGTTCGAGGCTGGCGCTTTCCCCGGCAATCGTCCAGTTGCCGGTGAGGCCCCACTGGTTGAGCCTCAGCTTGCGGACGCTGTAATCCTGCGGCCGGTCGTTCGCGACGCCCTCAGGCGAAGCGAAGCCCGCAGCCTTCAGATAGCCCAGATAGCTTTCACCCGAACGGATATTGCCGAGATCCGCCGGAGCCTGAACTCCCGGCGCCTGCGGGGTCACGAGTTCCGCCTGGGCCTTGCGATGGCCGGCGGCTTCGGCGAGGAGGTCCTGAATGACCCGCTCCGAACGGGCCTCACCACCTTCCCCGAACTGGCTGTAGCGGACCCGGCCCTGCGCATCGACGAAGTAAAGCGCCGGCCAGTAGCTATTGCGGAAGGCGCGCCAGATCCGGAAATCATTGTCGACCGCGACGGGATGGACGAGGCCGAAGCGGGCGATCGCCTGCCGGATGTTCTCGACCTTCTTCTCGAAGGCGAATTCCGGGGTGTGGACGCCGACCACGACCAGCCCCTGGTCCTTGTACTTCTCCGCCCAGGCGCGGACATAAGGCAGGGTGCGGATGCAGTTGATGCAGGAATAGGTCCAGAAATTGACCAGCACGACCTTGCCGCGGAGCTGCTCGGCATTCAGCGGGCCGGAGTTGAGCCAGCCGGTCGCGCCGGCTAAGCCGGGGGCCGCGCCGTAATCCGGCAGGTTGCTGCGATAGGGCTGAGGAGCATTCTCGGCCGTGCGGGGCTGTCCGGCCTCGGCGGGACGCGGGCCGAGCCCGTTCAGCAGGCTCTGCTCGATGCCGACCGTGCCGGCGAAGGAGAGCCTGGTCAGGAAGCCGGTATCGAGACCGAAGCCGATCGCCAGCACGCTCGCCAGAACCGCGACGCCGACGCCCTGCCGAACGCGCTCGCCGAGTCCGAGCGAACGTTTCATCGCGGCAACGACTTGTCCGCCGGCCCGGAGGGCCAGAGCGAGGGATGTCGCCGCGCCGGCGGCATAGGCCGTGAGGAGCAGAGCCGTTTCGGCCGAAGCTCCGTGCAGCGCGGCGCCGGTCAGCACGAGGCCCAGGATCGGGCCTGCGCAGGGCGCCCAAAGCAAGCCCGTCGCGATGCCCAGCAGAAGCGAGCCGCCAACGGAGCGCGTGTCGCCTTCGCTATTCCCGGAAAGCCGCTCGCCGAGCGCGACGATGGGGCGCGTGAAGATCGCCGCCGCGCGCGGCGAGACGAGCGTGGCACCGAAGAGAGCAAGCAGCGCAAGCGCCGCATAGCGCCCGATCTCATTCGCCTGCACCGCCCAGCTTCCGCCGATGGCGGCGAGGCTGGCGACGGCCGCAAAGGTCAGCGCCATGCCGGTCAGCATCGGCAGGGCACTGCGGATGAAGGGCTGGTCGGCGCGGGAGAAGACGAAGGGCAGGATCGGAAGGATGCAGGGGCTGAGGATCGTCAGCACGCCGGCGAGATAGGAGATGACGAACAGGGTCATGGCTGGTCCTCTTCAGGGCGGCGGAGACGCTTCGTTCAAGGCCTCCGCCGGATGCGCCAGCACTCAACGCCCGTGACGTATCTCCCGTGTTTTCCCGAAGGGCCGATCTGTATCGCTCTGTATCGAAGGTGCCGGGCGGGCGATCGCGAACACCTGCCCGGCACAGTGCGGCAAACGGGAGACGGCCTTCGCCGCCTCAGCGATCAGCTCTGCCACTTCGGCGGACTTCGAGGCGTAGACCGCATGGCTCGCCGCGACCTCCCGCACGGTGCTACCCGCACGCTTGGCCATCTCGCGTTCGAGCCCGGGATTGATCGAGCGGTCGTCACTCGCGACCAGCGCCCAGCTCGGCTTGCTCTTCCAGGCCGGCTCCCCGGCTTCGGCCGTGAAGACCGCCCGCGGCGAAGACCTGCGAGCGCGCAAGGAATGCAGCTTCCGCCTTCGGAAGATCGGCCGCAAAGGCTCCGGCGAAGCGCTTCGGATCGAGATAGAGATAACTGTCCTGCGTGGCCTTGATCGCATCCGGCGGTGCATTTGGAACCGGCTTGCTGCCGGCGAGCTTCGCCAGGCTTTCGCCCTTCTCTGGCTGGAACGCCGCGACATAGACCAAACCGGCGACCTTGGCGTCGTTGCCGGCATCGCTGATGACCATGCCGCCATAGCTGTGCCCGACCAGAATCGCCGGGCCATTCTGCAGCGCCAGAACGCGCTTGGTCGCGGCCACGTCGTCCTGGAGCGAGGTCAGCGGCTCCTGCACGATGGTGACGTTGTAGCCCCTTGCGGCCAGCCGCTCAGAGACCTTGCGCCAGCCGGAGCCGTCCGCGAAGGCGCCGTGGACGATGACAATGTTGCGGATGGCCGCGGCTTCCACGGCCGAACATGTGGCGGCGATCGGCAGCATGAGCCCGCCGATGACGGCCGAGATGAGACCCTTGCGCATTGAAGCTTCCTTCCTGCTCGTTGGAGGACGATTGATGCAGGCAGACCGAACAGGGCGGCTGCGTGCTCACAGGCACCCTGCCCAAAGAAAGAAAGGGCTGCGACGGGATTATTGTCCGCGCCGGTATCGGACCGGACAGCCGATACACGCGCTTACAATTCTCCCGCAGAAGGCCCGAGCAAACCGCCAAGGCTCTGCTATTTCTACCACCACGGAAGCGGAAAGCCTTGCTGATGGACCACATCGACCACGTGCTTGTCGTCGACGACGACCGGGAGATCCGGGATCTCGTCTCGAGCTATCTGAAGAAGAACGGGCTACGCGTGACGACCGCCGCGGACGGGCGACAGATGCGCGCCTTCCTCGATGCCGACCGAGTCGATCTCATCGTCCTCGACCTGATGATGCCGGGTGACGACGGGCTGGTGCTCTGCCGCGAATTGCGCGCAGGCAGGCACAAGACGACACCGATCCTGATGCTGACCGCGCGTAGCGACGATACCGACCGGATCGTCGGGCTGGAGATGGGCGCCGACGACTATCTGGCGAAGCCCTTCGTCGCGCGCGAGCTGCTGGCGCGGATCAAGGCCATTCTGCGCCGCACGCGCATGCTGCCGCCCAATCTGCAGGTGACCGAGGCCGGCCAGCTCATCGCCTTCGGCGACTGGCATCTCGACACCACCGCGCGTCATCTGCTCGACAAGGAGGGCACCGCGATAGCGCTGAGCGGTGCGGAATACCGCCTGCTGCGCGTCTTCCTCGACCACCCGCAGCGCGTGCTCTCTCGCGACCAGCTCCTCAACCTCACCCAGGGCCGCGAGGCGGAGCTGTTCGACCGCTCGATCGACCTGCTCGTCAGCCGCGTGCGGCAGCGCCTGCGCGACGATGCGCGCGAGCCCGCCTACATCAAGACCGTGCGCAGCGAGGGCTATGTCCTCGCCATGCCGGTCGAGATCGTCACGGCGCGGCAATGAGCGCCGTCAGCCGCATCGGTGGCTTCCTGCACTTGCCGCGCACGCTGCGCTGGCGGCTCTTCCTCATCCTCTTCGCTGGCCTCGCCGTCGCGCATGCCCTGTCGTTCAGCATGCAGTTCTACGAACGCACCATGAGCGCCAAGGCAACGATGTACACGACGCTGGAGAACGACGTCGCGACCTCGATCGCCCTGCTCGATCGGCTGCCGCCTGAAGAGCGTCCGCAATGGCTCGGCCTCTTGGCGCGACGCACCTATCGCTATGAGCTCGGCCCCGGGCTGCCCGGCGTCCCCGAGTTGAGCCAGCGCGCCGCGGAGGTCGCCGAGACCATCAACGTCGCCGCCGGCAAGCGCTTCCCGGTCAGCGTCCAGAGCATTCCCGGCGAGCGTGAGCATCTTCAGGCCCATGTCACATTGAGCGACGGCTCGCCGGTGACGATCGACGTGCGGCCGGCGCTGATGCCGCTCGCCACCTGGCTGCCCTATATGCTCGTCGCCCAGCTCTTCCTGCTCGTGCTCTGCACCTGGTTTGCGGTCCGGCTGGCGATCAGGCCGCTGCTGCTGTTGGCCAATGCTGCCGAAGCGCTCGACCCCAATCGCAAGACAGAGCGGCTCGACGAGCGCGGGCCGGCCGAGGTCGCCTATGCGGCGACGGCCTTCAATGCGATGCGGGACCGGATCGCGCATTACCTGCAAGAGCGGGTTCAGATCCTCGCCGCGATCTCGCATGACCTCCAGACGCCGATCACGCGCATGAAGCTGCGCGCCGAGATGGCGGAGGACGGGCCGGAGAAGGACAAGCTGGTCAACGACCTCTCCGAGATCGAGCGGCTCGTGCGCGAAGGCGTCGCCTATGCGAAGAGTGCCCATGGCGATGCCGAGAAGCCGGCGCGCATCGATCTCGGCTCCTTCGTCGAGAGCATCGCCTTCGACTATCAGGACACCGGCAAGGCTGTGACGATGCCGAGCGCGACCGACGCCGTCGTGGTGACGCGCCCGCATGCCCTGCGGCGCATCCTGACCAACCTGATCGACAACGCCTTGAAATTCGCAGGGGCAGCGGAAATCCAGCTCGAGAAGATGCCGGACGGAAAGTTGAAGATCCTCGTCCTTGATCGCGGCCCCGGCATTCCCGCCGATCAGCTCGATGCGGTCCTGCAGCCCTTCTACCGGCTCGAACAATCCCGCAATCGCGATACTGGCGGCACCGGCCTCGGCCTCGCCATCGCCCAGCAGCTCGCCGCGGCGATCGGCGGAAAACTGACGCTGGCCAACCGCCCAGGCGGCGGCCTGATCGCCGAAGTGACGCTGAGCTGAACCCCGAAACTAAAAGACCCGGCGCGCAGAACCTGCGCGCCGGATATGGCAAGCGGGTTCGCCTCGTCACTCCGCAGCTTGCAGGACCGGCGTCTCGATGTCGTGCCGCACGAGCGGACGGTTTCCCGCCAGCTTGCGCATCAGGACGTAGAAGACCGGCGTCAGGAAGATGCCGAAGGCGGTGACGCCGATCATGCCGGCAAAGACCGCGATACCCATCGCCTGGCGCATCTCAGCACCCGCGCCCGTCGAGGTGACCAGCGGCACCACGCCCATGATGAAGGCGAGCGAGGTCATCAGGATCGGCCGCAGGCGCAGGCGACTCGCCTCGATCGCGGCCTCGACCGGCGTCCTGCCCTCGAATTCGAGCTCGCGCGCGAATTCGACGATCAGGATGGCGTTCTTCGCCGATAGTCCCACCAGCACGACGAGGCCGATCTGGGTGAAGACGTTGTTGTCTCCCCCTGAGAGCCAGACGCCGGTCAGCGCCGCGAGCAGGCCCATCGGGATGATCAGCAGGATCGCAATGGGCAGGGTCAAGCTCTCGTATTGAGCCGCCAGCACGAGAAAGACGAGCAGGATCGCGACGGGGAAGACGATCACCGCCGAATTGCCCGCCAGGATTTCCTGATAGGTCAGTTCCGTCCATTCGAAGGCAAAGCCCTTGGGCAGGGTCTCGTCGGCGATGCGCTGCACGGCGGCCTGCGCCTGGCCGGAGGAGAAGCCCGGCGCCGCGCCGGCATTGATGTCGGCCGAGAGGAAGCCGTTATAGCGCATGGCGCGTTCAGGACCGGAGTCGGAGCGCACGTTCAGCACCGCGCTGAGCGGGATCATCTCGCCCGCATTCGAGCGCACCTTGAGTTGGCCGATATGCTCCGGCAAAGCCCGGAAGGGCGCGTCGGCCTGGACGCGCACGGTGTAGGTGCGGCCGAAGCGGTTGAAGTCGTTGACATAGGTCGAGCCGAGATAGGTCTGTAGCGTGTCGAACACCTCGGTGACGGGCACGCCGAGCTGGCGGGCCTTGGTGCGGTCGATATCGGCATAGAGCTGCGGCACGTTGACCTGGAAGCTCGAGAACATACCCGCGATCTCCGGCGCCTGCACGGCCTTGGCCATGAAGGCCTTGGTCGCCTCGTCGAGCGCGGCATAGCCGAGGCCGGCGCGATCCTCGATCTGCAGCTTGAAGCCGCCGATAGTGCCGAGCCCCTGCACCGGCGGCGGCGGGAACATCGCGATGAAGGCCTCCTTGATGCCGGCGAACTCCTTGTTGAGCTGCATCGCGATGGCGTTGCCGCTCAAGGACGGGTCCTTGCGCTGGTCGAAGGGCTTCAGGCCGACGAAGACGATGCCGGAATTGGAGGAGTTGGTGAAACCGTTGATCGAGAGGCCAGGGAAGGAGATGGCGTTCTCGACGCCCGGATGCTTCAGCGCGATCTCGTCCATGCGGCGGATCACGTCCTCCGTCCGGTCGAGCGTCGCGGCATCGGGAAGCTGCGCGAAGCCGACGAGGTATTGCTTGTCCTGGCCAGGCACGAAACCGCTCGGCACCGCCTTGAACAACACGCCGGTCAAGCCGAGCAGCACGACATAGACCGCGAGCATGATCGCGCGATGCGAGATCACCCGGCGCACGCCGTCGCCATAGGCCTCGGACGAGCGGTGGAAGAAGCGGTTGAAGGCGCGAAAGAACCAGCCGAACACCCGGTTCATGAAGCGGGTCAACGCGTCCTTGGGGGCGTGGTGGCCCTTCAGCAGCAGGGCGGCCAAGGCCGGAGACAAGGTCAGCGAGTTGATCGCCGAGATCACCGTCGAGATCGCGATGGTCAGTGCGAACTGGCGGTAGAACTGCCCGGTCAGGCCCGAGATGAAGGCGAGCGGCACGAAGACGGCGACCAGCACCAGCGCGATCGCGATGATCGGGCCGGAAACCTCGCGCATCGCCTTGTAGGTGGCTTCGCGCGGCGAGAGCCCGTTCTCGATATTGCGCTCGACATTCTCGACCACGACGATCGCGTCGTCGACGACGATGCCGATCGCCAGCACCAACCCGAACAGGCTGAGCGCATTGATCGAGAAGCCCATGACATACATCACCGCAAAGGTGCCGACGATCGAGATCGGGACGGCGACGAGCGGGATGATCGAGGCCCGCCAGGTCTGCAGGAAGACGATGACGACGAGCACGACGAGCGCGACCGCTTCCAGCAGCGTCGAGATGACCGCCTTGATCGAGGCGCGCACGAACTGGGTGGTGTCGTAGACGATCGAATAATCCACGCCCTCGGGCATGTTCTGCTTGATCTCGCGCATCACCTCCTGCACGCGGTCGGCAATGGCGATGGCGTTCGAGCCCGGCGCCTGGAAGACCGGGACGGCGACGGCCGACTTGCCGTTGAGCAGCGAGCGCAGCGCGTATTCGGCCGCGCCCAGCTCGATCCGGGCGATGTCACGCAGCCGCACGACTGCGCCATCAGTGCCGGTCTTGACGATGATATCGCCGAACTGCTCCTCGTTCTGCAGGCGGCCCTGGGCATTGACCGAGAGCTGGAGATCGAGGCCCGGCGCATTCGGCGAGGCGCCGATCACGCCAGCCGCGGCCTGGACGTTCTGGGCGCGGATCTCACGGACGACATCGCCGGGCGAGAGACCGTGCTCGGCGACCTTCTGCGGGTCGAGCCAGACGCGCATGGAGTAGTCGCCCGAGCCGAAGAGCTGGACCTGGCCGACGCCGTCGATCCGGGCCAGCCGGTCCTTGACGTTCATCACGGCGTAGTTGCGCAGATAGGTCATGTCGTAGCGGCCATTCGGCGAGGTGATGTGCACCACCATCGTCAGATCGGGCGAGCTCTTGACCGTGGTGATGCCGAGCCGGCGCACCTCCTCGGGCAGGCGCGGCTCAGCCTGGCTGACGCGGTTCTGCACGAGCTGCTGCGCCTTGTCCGGATCGGTGCCGAGCCGGAAGGTGACGTTCAGCGTCATCAGACCGTCGGTCGTCGCCTGGCTCGACATGTAGAGCATGCCCTCGACGCCATTGATCTGCTCCTCGATCGGCGTTGCCACCGTCTCGGCGATCACGCGCGGGCTGGCGCCGGGATATTGCGCCCGCACAACCACGGTCGGCGGGACGACCTCCGGATATTCGGAGATCGGCAGGGCCCTGATCGACAGCAGCCCGGCCAGGAAGATCAGAACGGAGAGGACCGCCGCGAAGATCGGCCGGTCGATGAAGAACTTGGAGAGGTTCATGGGTCGCCCCCTTTCGAGCGGCTTATGCTTACGGCTGCAGGCCCGGTTCGCGGCGCCTGCAGCCGGTCATTGACTTCAGCGTTGTGCGAGTTCGGTCGCGGGCCTCTTCAGCTCGCTCTTCTCGGCCATGGGGACCGGCTGCGGCGCGACGACGGCACCCGGCCGGACGCGCTGCAGCCCGTTGACGATGATGCGCTCGCCGGGCTTCAGCCCGGCATTGACCACGCGTAAGCCCTCATGGGACGCGCCGAGCGAAACCTCGCGCCAGGCGGCCTTGCCGTCATCGCCGACGACGAAGACGAATTTCTTGTTCTGGTCTGTGCCGACGGCGCGCTCGTTGATGACGAGCTGCGGTTCGGCCTTGGCCTGCCCGAGCTGCACCCGCACGAACTGGCCGGGCATCAGCCGCCCGTCGGGATTGTCGAGCAGGGCGCGCACCCGCACCGTGCCGCTGGCACCGTCGATGCCGTTGTCGACGAAATGCAGCCGGCCGCTGAACTGCGCCGCCTCGGTCGTCGCCGTGGTCAGCCTGACCGGGATTTGCTCCAGCGCGCGCGAGCCTTGAGGCAGCGAGGCCAGCGCGTCGAGCACGCTGCGCTCGTCGGCGTTGAAGGCGGCATAGATCGGATCGACGGAGAGCAACGAGGTCAGTACCTGGCCGCCGGCCGCGATCAGATTGCCGACGGTGACGTCGAGCCGTCCGATCCGGCCGCTGATCGGTGCGCGGATCTGGGTGTAATCCAGATTGAGCTGCGCCGTACGGCGGGCGGCTTCTGCCGAACGCAGATTCGCCTGCGCTTCGCGCAAGGCGTTGACGCGGGTGTCGAGGTCGCGCTGCGAGAGGTTGCGGGTGGCGATGAGCTGCTGGCCGCGCTCATGCTCGCTTTCGGAGAGTGCGACACGCGCCTGGGCGGCGAGTACCTGTGCCTGGGCGCGCTCCAGATCGGCGAGATAGGGCGCCTGATCGATGCTGACGAGCAGGTCGCCCTGCTTCACCAGATTGCCCTCGCGGAAATGCACGGCCTCGACGACGCCGGATACGCGCGAGCGCAGCTCGACGCGCTCGATGGCCTCGAGCCGGCCGGAGAACTCGGCCCACGGCACGACGTCCCGCGCCTCCACGGTCGCGACGGAAACCGGCACGGCGGGGGCAGGCGCGGGGGTGGTGTCGCCCTGCGCGCGGCTGCCAGAGAGTGCAAAAGCGACGATGGCAGCCAGTGTGACAGAAGCGGTAAGGCCAGCCAAAAGGCCGCGACGGTTCGTTCCCTGAATCATAGGGGTCGGTCCTTCCTTGAAAATGATGGGGGATGATCGGAAAGGGGCGCGCTAGGAGGGTGCGGTTCGCTCGTAGAAGGCGGCGATCTCGCCGCAGGTTTTGCAGAGACAGGAGCCTTCATTCGCCGCGTCCGCATAGGCCTGCGGCCAGCGCGTCGGCGCGGGGAACTCGACATGGCGGGCAGCGACACCCGACTGTCCGAGGCGAGCAGCATATTGCGCCGCCTCGTCGCGCATCGGGTCATCTTCCGCGCTGATCAGCAGCGCCGGCGGCAGGCCGGAGAGGCGCGTCGCCTGCAACGGCGCCGCATAGGGATGGGCCGCGCGCTCGGGCGTACCGAGGTAATCGGCCCAGCCATCGGCCCAGCGGCAGCCGACCGGCCCGGCTTGAGCGCCGCGTAGCGATGCCGTGCCGAGGCAGGCATCGAGCATCGGCGAAAGCAGGATCTGGCCCGCCAGCGCCGGGCCGCCGCGATCGCGCGCCATCATAGCCAGCGCCGCTGCGAGATTGCCGCCCGCCTCCTCGCCGGCGACGTAGATCGGCGCCTTGCGCGTCGCCCAGCGCGTGCGCCCCCTGGCAAGAGCCTCGAGCGCTCCATAGATGCGTTCGAGCGTCTCGGGGAAACGCTGGACCGGCGCGAGCGGATAGGAGAGCGAGAACACGACCGCACCGGCCTCGGTCAGGGCGGTGGCAACGGCCTGCCCCTCGGCGGGCGAGCCGCTGTTGAAGTGGCCGCCGTGGAGATGCAGCACGAGGCCGGCATCGTCCGGAACCTCCGCGGGAACATAGAGCCGGCCCGAGAAGCTCTCTCCACGGACGCTCAGACTCTCCTCCCGCCAGAAGACGGAGAGGACCGGTTGCAGCTTCTGCGCGGCGATCGCGGGCATGGCTCACCCTCGCTGTTGCGTTGCAGCACGAATTAGTGAATCGCCACTTCGGAATAAATAAGCTATCAGCTCATTCATTATTCACAGCAGGAAACAATCGGGCGCCACATGGATCAGCTGACTGCCATGCGGGCTTTCGTGCGTGTCGTCGAGACCGGAACCTTCACCCGCGCGGCCGATCTCCTTGAGATGCCGAAGCCGACTGTGACGAAGCTGATCCAGCAGCTCGAAGCGCATCTACGCGCCAAGCTCCTGAACCGGACGACGCGGCGCGTGACCGTGACCATGGACGGCGCCGCCTATTACGAGCGGGCGCTGCGCCTGCTCGATGAGTTGGCCGAACTCGACGCCAGCCTCACCCTGGCGCAGGCGCGCCCGAGCGGCCGGCTGAGGGTCGATTGCAGCTCGGCACTGGCGATCTCGGTGATCATCCCGGCGCTGCACGAATTCCATGCCCGCTATCCCGACATCCAGCTCGATCTCGGCCTGAGCGACCGGCCGGCCGATCTCATCGGCGAGAACCTGGATTGCGCGGTGCGGGCCGGCGAGATCACGGACCAGAGCCTGATCGCCCGGCGGATCGGCGAGATGCAACTCATCACCTGCGCCTCACCCGACTATCTCGCCCGCTTCGGCACGCCGCGCCATCCGCGCGATATCGAGGAAGGGCACCAGATCGTCGCCTACCGGCCGGCGCTCGGCGGCCGCGTGCTGTCGATGATCTATCAGAACCCGACCGAAACGATCGAGATCACCGGCCGCTACACCATCTCGCTCAATGACGGCACGGGTTACCTCGCCGCCGGTCTCGCCGGTCACGGCATCGTGCAGCTGCCGACCTTCATGGCCCGCGAGCCGATCGCAGACGGGCGGCTCGTGCCGCTCCTGCTCGACTGGTGCGCGGCGCCGAAACCGCTTCACATCGTCTATCCGCCGAACCGGCACCTCAGCAATAAGGTGCGCGTCTTCGTCGACTGGCTGGCCGAGCTGTTTGCTAGGGACGATCTCGTTCGGAATGCGAATGGCGTTTCAATGCTCTGTCCAGCGCTTCAGTTCGCAGCCAACCAAGCTGCTGCGGAAGCGCCGGAGAGAGGCAAGGTTGGCACCGCCTGAGCCGAGCAGCGCGACCGCTTGCCCGCGCTGCTCGGGACACAGTCGCGTCATGCCGATCCGTCAAAGCTCGTACCGCTGGGGAGGACGCCGAGCCGGATGAGGCGGCTATCGGCAACCGCCGCGATGCGATGCGCCATCGCCTCCCGATAAGTCGGGTCGCGCAGCATCTCGGCGAAAGTATCGGAGCTCGGATACTCGGCGATGAAGCAGATATCCCAGCGCTCCTCCTCAGGGCCGATCATTCCAAGCTCGAACCTGCCGCGCCAGGCGATCCGGCCGCCGAGCCGGGCAAACACCGGCGCGCTGATCCGGCTGTAACTGGCATAGGCATCCGCTCCGGTTGCTCTCCGCCCATCGGGATAACGGGCTTCGGCATGCAGCCGGATCAGGTTGAGCATATGGACCGGACCCGGCCGGTTGTCTGCGCGGAAGGCGGCGAAGGTCTCGCGCGTGAAGATCGTAAAACCAGTCATGCTTGGTCTCCAGGCCTAGGCGACGGCGTTCAGCGACCACGATCCGGGATAGTCCGGCTTGCGGCGCGCGATCCAGGCATCGAGCCCTTCTCGCAGGTCGGCGGTCGGCGCCATCCGGGCGAACTGCTCGCCTTCGATCAGAAGCCCTTCGGCAATGCTCTGGTTGAGGCCGCGCGTGACCGCCCGGAGGATGCTCGCTGCCGCGAGCGGCGAATGCCGCAGGATGCGTCCGGCCAGATCGCGCGCGGCAGGCATGAGCTGGTCATGCGGAACGACCTGATTGACGAGGCCGAGCGCCAAGGCATGCTCCGGCGAGAACACGTCCCCCGTCAGCAGCAGCTCCAGCGCGCGCTTGCGCCCGGCCAGGCGCGGCAGGCGCTGGGTTCCGCCGAAGGTCGGCGGCATGCCGAGATTGATCTCCGGCTTGGCGAAGGAAGCGCGCTCGCTCGCGATCGCCAGAGGCACGGCCTCGGTGATCTCGCAGCCGCCGCCGAAGGCGAGGCCGTTGACCGCAGCGATGATAGGCTTGGGAAAGGCTTCCAGCCGCGCAGTGAGCCGCTGGCCGCGCGTGACGAAGTCCCGCATGGCGACATCGGCGCCCTGTGCAACGCTTTGCGAGAATTCGTGGATGTCGCCTCCGGCGGAAAAAGCACGGTCGCCGGCGCCCGTCAGGATGATGGCCCGCACGCCATCATCGGTCTCGATGGCATCGAGCAGCACGAGAAGACGATCGATCAGCGCGTAATTCAGGGCGTTGAGCTTGTCGGGGCGGTTGAGGGTGAGGGTCGCGATCGCATCGCGGGTTTCGGTCAGGACGAGATCAGTCATGGCTTTCTCTCCAGCAGGATTGCCGGAGAAGGATCGCCGCCTTCGCAGTTTGTGTATATTCACTAGTCGGTATACCTTGCGGCATGCAGGACGCCGCGCGCCCCACCCGCAAGCGCATTATCGATGCTGCGACGAAGCTCTTCTATGCGGAGGGAATCGGCCGCGTCAGCGTGGACGCCGTGGCCGAGAAGGCGGGGCTCACCAAGCGGACGCTCTACTATCATTTCAGGAGCAAGGACGATTTGGTCGCCGCCTATCTCGAGGCCCGAGATCAGCCCAACCTGAAGCAGATGGCCGGCTGGTTCGAGGCTGCCGATGGCGGTGTCGACCGCAAGGTCGAAGCGATCTTCTCCAATCTGGCGCGCGCCACGCGGCATCCGAAATGGAAGGGCTGCGGTTTCCTGCGCACCGCCGCGGAATTGGCCGCCATGCCCGGGCACCCAGCCATCAAGGCGGGGGCACGGCACAAGGCGAATTTCGAAAACTGGCTGGCCGGCGAGATGCAGAGCCGCGGCCTTGCCGACGCACGGGCTTTGGCCCGTGAAATCGTCCTGCTGATGGATGGCGCCTTTTCGATCATGCTGATCCATCGCAATCCCGATTATATCGAGGCAGCCGGCCGCGCTGCCGGGTCGCTCGTCAGGACGCGCATTTCGGCAAACGAATGAATCGCGTGCCTCGCGGCTTGCGCAGAGCAGGTAATCGATTGTTGTTTGTCATGATTTCGATTGGGCAGGTCTGACGCATGCACACCATCAAGGTCATCGGTATCGGCTTCGCCCTGCTTGGCATCCTGCTCGTCGCTGCGCCCCGCCTTGCCATCTCCGCCGGCCGCCCGATCGCATTCGCGGTCGGGTTGTTCCTGCCGCTCTGGTTGGTCGGCGCCCTCATCAACCTCTGGATCGGCGTCAACCGGGCGGGCTATACCGTGATGGAGGAAGCGCCGATCTTCCTTGTCGTCTTCGGCGTGCCGGCGATCGCCAGCCTGCTGATCCTCTTGCTGACCTCGCGAATTGCCCGATGAGCCTTCAATCCGTCCGCGCCTTCTTCGCCGAACACGCTCCCGACATCGCCGTCATCGTGACCGATGAGAGCAGCGCCACCGTGCCGCTCGCTGCCGCGGCCCATGGCGTCGAGCCGGGCCAGATCGCCAAGACGCTCTCGCTGCGCATCGGCGAGGAGGTGGTGCTCGTCGTCACGCGCGGCGATGCGCGGCTCGACAACCGGAAGGCGAAGGCCGCGCTCGGCGGCAAGCCGCGCATGCTCGGCCAGGAAGAGGTCGAGGCCCTGACGGGACATCCGGTCGGCGGCGTCTGCCCCTTCGGCCTCGCCACGCCGCTCAAGGTCTATTGCGATGTCTCGCTGAAGGCCTTCGATATCGTCGTCCCGGCGGCAGGCTCGACCCATAGCGCGCTGCGCATCGCGCCGCAGCGCATGGCCGAGCTGACTGAGGCCGAATGGGTCGATGTCTGCCAGGAGGTCGGGGCGCAGGAAGCGGTCGCGGCCGTCTGAGGCTCAACCTTTGGTTCTGGCGATCAGCTCCATCGCCGCCGCGGGATTACGGACCTTCCCGCCACTGATGACATAGAGGAAGACGTCGCGCTTCTCCTTGGGCGCCGCCGGCCCGACCGTCTCCAGCCCCTCCGGCACCCCGCCGGCAGCCCAATCCTGCGCGGCCTTGGCCCAGCGCGCGAGGCCGGTCTTGGAATAGCCCGTCGGCTCAGCTTCCTGCGTGCCCATGATCCGCGCATAGACGAAGGGCGCCGTCACATCGGCGATCTGGGTGTAGTCAGCATCGGCCGAGGTGATGGCGGCAACGCCATACTCACGCAGCAGCGCGATGAAATCAGGCGTGCGGAAGCTGTCATGCCTGACCTCGACGGCATGGCGCAGCGAGATGCCGTCCAGCTCCTTGGGCAGCAGCTTGAGGAACGCCTCGAAATCCGCGGGATCGAATTTCTTCGTCGGCATGAACTGCCAATTGATCGGTCCGAGCTTGTGCCTGAGCTCGGTCAATCCGCTGGTCAGGAATTTTTCGACCGAGGGACCGGCCTCCGCCAGCACGCGCCGGTTGGTGCAGAACCGCGAACCCTTCAATGCGAAGACGAAATCCTCTGGCGTCTCCTCGCGCCATTTCGCGAAGCTCTCCGGCTTCTGCGAACCGTAATAGGTGCCGTTGACCTCGATCGAGGTCAGCTTGCTTGCGGCATATTCGAGCTCGCGCTTCTGCGGCAGGTCCTTCGGATAGAAGGCTCCCCGCCAGGGTTCGTAGACCCAGCCGCCGATGCCGATGTGGATTTTTCCTGCTTCGCGCGCCATGGGCTGCTCCATCTTTCCGGGTCGCCGATCCTGCCGCGGTAGCTCGTCGCGCACCACCCGTTTTCAGCGACGGCTCATGCTACTTCGCCTGGCGCGCACCCCTGTCAGGAGAGGTGGACCGCTCGGCAGTGGACGCCTCGCAAGCCAGGGGCATAATGCGAGAGGCTCCCCCGTAGGTTGTGATTGAAAGCACCCGATGAAACCGGAACTGGCTCAGGTAAATCGGCATGTGGGCGACCGCCTTCGGCTGCTTCGCGGCAAGATGAGGCTCGCTCAGAAGGACATCGCCCTCCTTCTCGGCGTTTCGCACCAGCAAATCGGAAACTACGAGGATGGATCTGATCGGCTGACCGCCGGTGCGCTCTTCATTCTCTCCCAGCGGCTCGGCGTTGATCTGCACTTCTTCTTCGAAGGCTTGGCTCAGATTCCATCGGCGGACGGCTTCGCCGAGGAGCCCGCGGCAGATTACGGGGCCGAGCCAGCGCCGCCATCGGAAAGCCACCGACTGGACGAGGCGTTCGCGCGCATCCGTTCGCGAAAACTGCGGCTGCTTGCGATCCGCCTGGTCGAGGCCGTCGCGGCCGATGGGAAAGGCGAGGCGGAAAGTAAGTCGGCCGACGCATCACAGGCCAATCCATAGACCGGAACATGTCGCCCAGGCGTCCCAGTCAGAGCGAGAACAGGTGACGGATCCGTTCGGTCAGGCGGGACACCGTCAGGGCGCTCGTCGTCTCGCTGCTCTTCGCCAGATGGCGCGCATCGCCCGCGCTGCGCCGCGCCAGCAGCGTGCCGAGCTCGTCGGCCATGGAAGGGCGGTCACGCAACAGCGAGGCCAGCCCCTCCTGCGTGATCTCGTAGACGACCACATTGGTCAGCGCCTTGACCGTGCCGGGCTCGCCCGCCCCGGTCAGCAGCCCACCCTCGCCGAAGAAGTCGCCTGGAGCCAGGCGCCCCAATTCGGTCTCCCGCGTCTTCTCCTGCCGTGTGACGGTGGCGACGCCGCTGCGCACGATCATCAGGGATTTCGGCACGGCATCCTGCGCGGCCATGACCTCGCCCTTGCGGAAGCTGCGTCGGCTCATGGTCAGCGCCAGCGCCTCCCGCTCTTCCTCGCTCAGCGAGGAGAACAGTGCGATCGCGTCGAGCAGGCGCCGGGCCGTGCCGGGGCGGCTCGCATCATCCTTGCCTGATTTCGGAGCGGACGGCGCCGAGGTTCCCTGTGGCAATGCCAGCTCCAGCCCGGCAGCCTTCGCATGCCGGTAGATCAGATCGAAGATCTCGGTCCGCGCCCTCCCGACCGCCGCGATGTCGGCGACCTTGAAAGACAGCTCCAGTTCGACGGCACTCGCATCGAGCATCCGGACCTGAACGCTGGGCTCTGGCGCCGACAGGATGGAGTTGCCGCTCAGGAGAACCGTGCGCATCACCTCGACCATTGCGGAGGGAGCCTTGTCCGGCTTGAAGCGCACCGTCAGCGAGACGCCATGGCTGCGCTGTGGACTGCTCAGATTGGTCAGCCTGGCCTTGGCGAGATCGCTATTGGGCACGATGACGAGGTCGTTGGCGCCGTTGAGCAGATGCGTCGCGCGCCAGTTCGTCTCGACGACCTTGCCCTCGATCCCGCTGCCGAGCGACAGCCAGTCGCCGACCCCGTAGGGCTTGCTGAGATTGAGCGCGATGCCAGAGAACACGTCGCTGAGCGTGCTCTGCAGCGCCAAGCCGAGGATGATGGCGAAGACGCCCGAGGTTGCGATCAGCGTGCCCACCGGCGCGTTGAAGACATAGGCGACCACGGACAGGATCGCACCGACATAGATGATGCCGACGACGAGGTCTTGCAGCAACCGCCCCTCGCGCGGTTGCCGCTCGAAGATCAGGAAGACGCGGACCACGCTGATCAGCGACCAGGCAGCATTGGTCCACCAGATCACCTTCGCCAGGCCGACGAAGACACGCTGCAGCTTCGAGGCATCCGCTGGGCCCGGCTCGTAGGGAACGATGTCGTGGTGGAAGAGCAGAGCCGTCAGCGCCGCAAAGAAGATGAGTTGCCCGACGAGGCGGTGGGTCGGGCGGTTGCGCAGCAGCACCCGCGTCACCACGGCGCCGACGACCGCGAGGATGCCGGTCGAGATGATCGGGTCGTGGAGCATGTCGGTGAGGTCGCTGTAGCTCAGCATGGTCGCGAGCGTCGGTTGCGCCGCCGCAGCGCCACGACGCCCTGCTTGCGGCGGGCGTTCATCAACGCTCCGGCAGCCATATGGTCATCCCCGGCTCAAGGCCCTGGCCGCTGCCCTCGGGGTCCAGCCGGACACGGAAGGCATTGAGATCATGATCGCCGACGGCCCGCGCGGCGCGCCAGGTTGCGAACTCGCCGAGCGGGAGCAGCTCGGTCACGCGCGCCGGAACGCTGCGCCCGCCCGCAGCCGCCAGCGTCAGCCGGCTCCCGAGCGTCAACCCCGCCAGCGTGTCCTCGCGCATGGTGAAGGCGAACCATCGGTCGCCATCGACCTTGAGGGTCATCACGGGCTTGCCCGGCCCGATGATCTCGCCGGGCTCGGCGACACGAATCCCGATGGTGCCATCCACTGGCGCCGTCAGCCGTGTCTTCTCGAGCCGGGCCTGGAGATCCGCCAACGTCGCATCCGCCAAAGCGACCTTGGCATCGGCCAAGCCGCGTTCCTCAGCTGTCGGACCCGCACGCGCGAGCGCGGCCTGCGCCGTCTTGGCATCGAGGTCGGCCTGTGCCTTGGCGAGGGAGGCCGTGCTCTCATCGAGCTGCCGCTGGCTGGCGAAGCTGTTGTTCGCCAATGCGGCGGCCCGATCATATTGCTGCTTTGCCAGCAACTGATTGGCCTCACCGGTCTCGACCGCTTCGGCCGCGATCTGGACCTGCTCGGCACGGACGCCGGAATAGACCCTGTCGCGATCGGCGCGGGCGCTCTCCGCGGCGGCTTTCGCTTCGCCGAGCAGTGCGACCAGATCGGGATTGTCGAGCACGGCCAGGAGATCGCCCTTGCGCACCTGCTGCCCGGGCGCGACCGCGACGGTGGCCAGACGCCCGGTCGTGTCCGGCGCGATGCGGATCTCCGTCTGCCGCACCATGCCCGCAACCTGCGTCGGTGACGGCTCTGCGCGCCGCAGCCAGAGACTGACGCCGACCGCAACGACCGCCAGCGCCGCTGCGAGCAGGAGAGGCTTCCTCGCCCTAGCCACCCGAAGCCTCCCTTCTGCCGGACAACTGCATGCCGAGAATGGCGAGGACGGCATAGAGCCCCGCCAGCCCCCACAACCGGAGCCAATCCCTGAACACGTCGACGAAGGCCGCGCCCATCTGGTTGGCCCGCACCAGCGCATCGATGCCGGAGGTGCTCGGCAGTGCGAAACTGGCGCTGCGCAAGAGCGGCGGGATCGCCTCCGGCGGCCAGGCCACGCCGACGAGGAAGAAGAGCGGCAGGCTGATGCCGATCAACAGCAGCACCGCGGTCTCGCGATGCGCGAACCAGCTGCCGACGAACTGCCCGAGGAAGCTGATCGAGAGGATGAAGGGGATCGCGATCACCAGCAGGTCGAGAACACGATCGCTGGCGGAGAAACCGTAAAGCCGCGGCAGGACGATGAGGTAAAGCGCGAAGCCGGGAAGCGCCAGCAGGAGATGGGCGAGCCCCTGCCCCAGCACCGCCGTCACCGCGCCGCGATTGCGTCTGGCGCCATGCCCGCCGCTCTCGAAGGCGACCCCGCCCAGCGTCGCCGCCCCCATCATCAGAGTCTGCTGCAGAATGAGCATGAAGGCCGCGGGCACGATATAGCTGCCATAGCCGCCGGTGGGGTTGAACAGGGGTTGGTTCAGCACGGCGACCGGGGAGCCGCGAGCCAGCGCTGCGCGGGAGAGGCTGCCATCAGGACGGGCGCTGCCGGCGCTCAGCTCGGCCCTGACTGTGGCAATGCCCTCCTGAATGCCCTGAAGCGTGCGACTATAGAGCAGGAAATAGGCGGAATCGACGAAGGCCGGCAGCCGCGCCGGATTGCCCTTGAGCACCTCCCGCTGCGTACCGGCGGGGATATTGAGGATGCCGAACACCTCGCGGCGCGCCAGAGCCTGCTCGGCATCGGCAAGGCTCGCCGGGCGGGCGGCGAGGGCCACCGCCTCGTCCGCATCGAGCGTCTGGAGGATTCGCCGGCTGAGCTCGGTATTGTCATCGTCGACGACGGCGATCGGGATGTCTTTGACGAGCTGCCCGAGATAGGGCTGCGGGTAGAACACACCGTAGATGATCGGAGCCAGAACGATCAGGCTGAAGACGCCGCGATCACCGAGGACGCGACGATATTCCACGGCAAAAGAGGCAATGAGCCCGATCTTCGTCGCCATGGCCGGTTCCGTCTCGGCCGCGCCACGGATCGGCGGCATCCAGCCCCGCGCCACCGCACGCAACCGAAGCCAGGCCAGCCCGAAATAGAGCGCCGCCAGCCCGGCCAGGATGGCGAAGGGTTGGGCAGAGGCCTGGACCGGCACGCCGCGCGCCGCCTGGTCGAACAGGATCTGGATGTACCAGCGCAGCGGCAGCACCCCGCCCCACGCCTGGGCGAAGGCGCTCATCGCCAGGGCGGGAAAGCCGACGCCGGCGAAACCGAAGGCCGGCGAGCAGATGATACCGCTCAATGCCAGACCGGTGGGCAGGTCCTTGACGAGAAGCTGCAGCAGCGCACCGACGCAGAGATAGGCCAGGATCAGCAGGCAGGCGGCGGCGACCATCATTCCCGGATTGCCGCGGAACGGAATTTCGAGCAGGCCGTGGATGATGCCGAGCTCGACCGCCATCATCGCGATGAAGATGCAGAGATAGGGGATCAACTTCCCGACCAGCGCGGTCAGCGGGCTGCCGCCGGCGACCGCGAGCCATTCCGCCAGATTGCGCCGCCTGAACTCGGAACCGACGGCATAGCCAGCCGCTATCGTGACCACGACATGCAGCACCGTCGGCAGCACCGCCCGCAGCAGGAATTGCACATAGTTCAGCGCCGGATTGGTCAGGACATATTGCTCGACCACCAGCGGGCCCGGCGTATAGCCCTTGTTGCCGGAGCTGCCCTGCAGCTTGGCGATGGCGCCGGAGAGCGCCGACTGCAGGGAGCTCGACGCCGCATTGCCCGGCGTGAAGAACTGCTTGTTGTAGAAGATCACCACCTCGGGCCGCCGGCCGGCCAGCAGGTCGCGCTCGAGATTCTGCGGAATATAGACCGTGGCGAGCGCCGCACCCGAGCGGATCGCATGCATCGCGCCGCTGAGATCGGCGGAGCGAGCCGCCACCAGCACGCCCGGCGCCGCATTGATCGCCTGCACGAAGTTCTGCGAGCTCTGGGACCGATCCTGATCGACGATATCGACCCTGAGATCGCGGATCACCGCATTGCCGAAGGTCGCCGCCAGCAGTGCGAAGGCGATCAGCGGGATGCCGATCACCAGCAGCAGCGCCACCCTGTCACGCGCAATCCAGCGCAGCTCCCGCGCGGCGACTGCCAGGACGCCGACGGCGGGTCGGGTGGCCATCAGCGCACCTTGTTCCAGTCGGCATAGGCGCTCATGCCGGGCCGCAGCAGCGGCAGCTTCTCGACCGGATAGGCCCGGACCTCGAAGGTCCTGAGGTCGAAATCGCCAGTCGCCCGCGTCGCCCGCCAGCCGGCATATTCGCCGCGCGTGGCGATAGTCCGCACCTCGACGGTTATCAGCTGGTCGCCGAGCGCCGGGATCCTGACCGCGAAGCGTTCGCCGACCTTGAGCCCCTTCACCAGATCCTCGCGCAGATCGAAACGCAGCCAGACATCGCTCAGATCGACCAGCGAAAGCAGCGATACGCCGGGCGAGACATACTCCCCGAGCTCGATGCCGAGCTGATAGACCTGAGCCGCGACGGGCGCTTTCACCGCGAGCTCCCCCACCTGCGCACGCAAGGTCTCGATCGCGGCTTCAGCCTTGGCGACGGACGCCTTGGCAACGGCGCGCTCCTCGGGCGTGTAGCCGGCGACAGCCTCGTCATAGGCGAGCTTCGCCTGCTGGGCGCTGCGCTTGGCGACGTCGAGGGTGGCCGTCGCCTCGTCGAGTTTCTGGACCGAGGCGAAATCGCGCTCCGAGAGCCGCTTCGTCCGGTCGTAATTCTGCTGTGCCAGAGTCAGGTTGGCCTCGTTCGAGGCGACGGCCGCCTTGCGCTGCGCCACCACCTCGGCGCGCGTGCCGACCTGGATGCGCGCGAGATCGGCCAGCGCAACCTGCTTCGCTGCCTCGGTCTCGCGCAGCTTCGTCAGCAATTGCGGATTGTCGATCTCGACCAGGAGCTGGCCCGCTGCGACATTGTCCCCGCGCGAGACCGGCCGCTGGCCAACGCGCCCATCAACCCGCGCCGCGACGTCGATCCGCGTCGCATCGGCCTCGCCCTGGATCAGAAGCGGCTGTGGCTGCGCGAGATACCAGAGGGAGAGCCCGACGATCGCCGCTACCGACACCGCGACCACCACCGCGGCGGCGCGCGAAGGACCCGGCGGCTCGGGAACGGGAGGCGGGGTCTGGGCAGTCTCGCCCTGCTGCGGTCGAAGCGGCTCCGTCACCACCATCCTGCGCCCCTCCCGCCGAAGCCTCGGGCGTCATCATAGGCATCGCGCCGGCGTCCTGTCACGACGTCCCCGCACGTCATGAAGTTGGCGCTGCTTCAGCACCTGCCTTCAGGGTAAAGGCGCGCCAACGGCTCGTGCGGTGCGGCCATGACCGAAGGGGGCCCATAGCGGCCGCTTCAGCCAGCCCACCAATTCCGCACCGGCACGAAGCCCTCGATCAGGCTTTCAGGTGGAACGTCACAAGCACGGTGATCTGGGAGCCATCCGGCAGCGTCGCAGCGATGCGCAGGAAGTTGCCGAAATGGCTCAACCGCTGAAACGTGACCGCGTTTTGCGTCGCAGGCAGATCGAACTCCGAGCCCTCGGCACACCAGTGCATCCCATCTGCCGAAATCTCGACCCTGGCCTTGGGCAGCGGGCCCTGCGGCTCCTTCAGCGCCCTGACGAAGACGATCGCCTCCTTCGCCCAGCCGGCCTCGTAGGGCTCGGTCGCGCTCGTCCCCGTCCAGGTTTCGTTGCGGGCGACGACGGCGGTCAGGTTCTCGGGCAGCATCAGAAATCCCCCGACAGGCAGACGGAGTCGAGATAGGCGAAGGCGCGCTTGTCGGTGTCGGTCTCGGCGAAGAAGGCTAGGTTGAGCATGCACCACAGGTTCTTCATCGCCGGGATGCGAATGCAATCGAAGCCGTCCATCGCGAAGACCCGGTCATTGACCTGGAAGCGCGTCGCCTGCATCGCGGCGAGGTCGAAGTCGAAGCGCAGATAGTGCCAGTTCACCTTGGTCGGGATCTCGTTGTAGCAGAGCCGCTGCTCGCCGCCCGGCAGGTCCTCCCAGTCCTCGGGAGCGAGATGATAGTGGGTGATCGTCTTGCCGGCGCTGCCGATGGGCTTGATCGGCGTCGTCCGGCGCTTGAACTGCCATTTCTGGATGTGCTGGCCGTCCTGCGCATTGAGAAAGCGCAGATGCGGCATGACGCGGTCGCCCGGCCCTGACGTATCGCCGATCTGGAGATCGTAGAGGAAACCGAAGGAGCGGATGTCGGTTTCCGAGAGCGCGAGCTCGGTCGCCTCGGGCTTGAAGGTGAAATAGGCCTCCAGCCGGATCGGCCCGGCCTTGCGGAAGGTCAGCCGTTTGATCGCGACGTTCTGCGCGCCCTTCCTGGCCCTCGTCGCGATCTTCAGCGCGTAGGAGCCGTCGACCCCGCCATGCGAGCCGAAATCCCAATTCGGCAGCGTCGAGAGCATGGCGTGGCTATGCTGGGCATAGCCCGGCAGCATCGCGTCCAGCGTGTCCTCGTAATTGCCGACGAGCTGCGTCCAGCCGCACATCCCGCGGTCGAAATCATCGAGGCAGATGATGCGTGGCAGCGGGTCGAAGCGGCTGAGCTGCGGGTCGCTCTCGCGCAGGGCGCGGCGCATGTCGTCGAGCCGGGACTCTGATGGGTTCATGGTGTTACCCCTTCACCGCGCCGGCGGTGAGGCCGGCGACGAGGTGCTTCTGCATGAGGATGACGAAGGCGAGCACCGGCACGAGCTGCACGGTGGAAGCCGCGAAGAGCACGCCCCATTCGACGCCTTCCACGGCGCCGATCATCTCGGAGATCACCAGCGGGGCCGTCTTGGCCTTGGTGGTGGTGAAGATGAAGGCGAAGAGGAACTCGTTCCAGGCATAGACGATGACGAAGACCGACACGGCCAGCATGCCCTGCGCCGCCATCGGCAGGATGACGCGGGCGATGATCTGCATCTGCGAGGCGCCGTCCATCATCGCGGCCTCATCCAGCTCGCGCGGGATCTGGTCGATGAAGGTGCGCATCACCACCGTCCCGAGCGAGACGAAGAAGGTGGCGTAGAGCAGGATCAGGATGAAATGCGTGTCGTTGAGGCCGAGCCAGTTCACCACCGGGAAGAGCGGCAGCGTGATCACGATCGGCGGGATCAGCCGCATGAAGATCAGGAAGAAGGCCGAGGCCTGTAAGGACCGCGATGCGAAGCGCGAATAGGCGAAGCCGGCAAGCAGCGAGACGCCGACCGCGAGCACGGTCGCGCCGACGGTGATGAGAAAGCTGTTCCACAGGCCGAAGAAGAAATCGCCCCAGCGGCTCCAGAGCGCCTGATAGTTCGCCAGCGTCGGCGCGAAGGAGAGGGCTCCCGTCGGCGAGAAGATGTCGCGATCGGCCTTGAAGGAGGACAGCGCGATCAGGCCGATCGGCAGGAGCGACCAGGCGACGACCGCCAGCACGCCAAGGAGCTTAAGGAGGTGGCGCAGGAGCCTAGGCATGCTTGCCGAACATCTCCCTGTAGAGCCGGCGCAGATAGAACAGCGCGAGCAGGAGCGAAGCGAGCACGAGCAGCCAGCCGGTGGCGGCGGCCGAGCCGAAGGCGTTGTAACGGAAAGCCTCGAGATAGAGATAGACCGCCATCACCTCGGTCGAGCGCGCCGGCCCGCCACCGGTCATCAGCCAGACCTCGGAGAACAAACGGAAGGCGAAGATGTAACGGAACAGCGCGGCGATCAGCAGCGCCGGCATCAGCAGCGGCAGCGTCACGCGGCGGAAGGACGTCCAGGCCGAGGCACCGTCGATCGCGGCGGCCTCGTAGAGATCACTGGGGATCGAGAGCCGCGCGGCGTAGAGGATGATGAAGCTGAAGGGCAGATGCAGCCAGATCGAGAGCAGGCTGACCATGGCGAGGCCATGGCTCGGGTTTACCGCCCATTCGATCGGCGGCAGCCCGATCGTGGCGAGGAGTCGGCTCATCATCCCGACATCCGGCTCGAACAGGTATCGCCACATCACCACAGCCGTAACCTCGCTGACCGCATAGGGCGCCAGCACGATGGCGAGCAGCAGCGGCCGAAACGGCACGCCGGAAGCGAAGAACAGCGCCATGCCGAGCCCGATCAAAAGCTCGACATGCACAACCACGGCGACGATGATCACCGTGTTGAGCAACGCCTTCCAGAAATACGGATCGGCCAGCACCTTGGCGTAGTTGGCGAGGCCGACGAAGCTCGCCTGCTGGCCGAAGGAGGACTGGTTGAGGCTCAGCCAGAAGACATAGATCGCCGGCAGGAAGATGATGCCGCCAATCATGAGCTGGACCGGCGAGACCAGCGCGATGGCGGAGAGCGGCGTGCGGGTGGTCACCGGCGTCCTCGCAATGTCGCAACCGCTTCAGCCTGCGGCGTCATCCCGGGCCAGCGAAGCGCAGACCCGGGATCCATCGTAGAGCGCCGAGCCCTCCGATGGATCCCGGATCGGCGCCGCTGCGCGGCTTGTCCGGGATGACGTGGAGGTTCATGGGCACATCGGGTGGTGGTTAGAAAGCGCCTCATCCCGGCCTCACGCGATCCTGAAGCGCTTCAGCGCCTCGCGGTCGATCTCGATGCCGAGGCCCGGTCCCTGCGGGATGGTGAGCTTGCCGTCAACGAGCTGCGAGCCTTCGCCGACGAGCGGATGCGTGAAAGCATCGCGCAGCGGGTTCTCGTAGACCATGCATTCGAAGGTCCGGAAGCTCTCCGCCGCCGCGGCGAGCTGCAGGCTCGCGGCGACGCAGATCGCGCCGGACCAGCCGACATGCGGCGCATAGGCGGTGTTGAAGGTCGCTGCGAGCTCGGCGATGCGCCAGGTCTCGGTGATGCCGCCGGAGCGCGTGACGTCGGGCTGGATCAGGCCAAGCGAGCGGTCCTGCAGCATGGTGAGCGCCTCGCTTGCGACGAAATCGCTCTCGCCGGCTGCGAGGCGGATCGGCAGATGCTGTGCGAGACGCCGATAACCCTCCCGATCATGCGGCGCGATCGGTTCCTCGAAGAAGCCATAGCCGAGATCGGCCAGCGCGCGCCCGACGATCAAGGCGTCGTCGACGTCATAGGCCCAGTTCGCATCGACATAGAGCGCGATGTCGTCGCCGGCGAGCCGGCGGATCAGCTTCGCGCGGGCCACCGCATCGCGCAACGGATGGCCGAGCTTGACCTTGATCTCGCGGAAGCCGGCCTTCAACGCCGCTGCCACTTCCGCCTCGACCGTCGCATCGTCGAGCCAGTTGATCGAGGAGGCATAGGCCGCGACCTCCTTGCGTCCCATGCCGCCGAGCAGGCGGTGGATCGGCTCGCCCGCCTGCTTTCCGGCGATATCCCAGAGCGCGATGTCGACTGCGGCGATCGCCTCGACGATCTGCCCGCCGGGCCGGCCCGAGAGCGCCGCCCGCATCGCCTTCCAGAGCGCGCGCCGGTCGGCGGCGTCGCGGCCAATCAGCCGTGGAACCAGGGCCTCCTCGATGAAGCGTGCATAGCCGGCCGCACCGCGCCGGCAGAGGCCTTCGCCAACGCCGATCGTGCCGTCCGCGGTCTCGACCTCGACAACAACGATCTCGATCGCCGGATAGTCGCCCTGCGACGTCCGCTGGACCTTGGGCAGGGTCGCCCGCAACGGATGCGCGACGACTTTTGAAATCCGGCTGGCTGGCATGAGGTGGCGTCCTCCCTGAAGGACATCATCTTATCTGATAGGTTGAACAGTTGCCAAGGAACGCGGCATCTGTCAATGATCGCCACCGGAGGCGATTAATGAGCGACACCGCCCGTTCCGTGCTGGATGACGACGATCTTTTCGCCGGCGGCGATGTCGTGCCGATGCGGCTCGGCGATGCCGTGATCCAGCGCATCACGCAGGCGATCCACGAGGGGCGGCTCAAGCCAGGCGACTCCCTGCCTTCCGAAGCGCGCATCGCCGCCTCCTTTGGCGTCAGCAAGCCGATCGCGCGCGAGGCCATCCGCCAGCTCGCGGCGATGGGCGTCGTGCATATCCAGCAGGGCAAGCCGACGCGGGTGCAGGCGCTCGATGCTGCCCCGCTCGACCGCTTCTACCGCTTCGCCGTGCGCGGTCGCGCCAATGGCCTGACCGAGGCGGTCGAGCTGCGCCGCATCCTCGAGCCGCCGATCGCGGCGCACAGCGCCGTGCGGCGCTCGGCCGAGGATATCGAGAAGCTCGATCTCATTCTCGCCCGGATGGAGGATGCGCTCGGCAACGTGCCGCGCTGGATCGAGGCCGATCTCGACTTCCACGAGGCCGTCGCCGCCTCATCCGGCAACCGTCTGCTCGATTTCCAGATCCGGGGCTTGAGGCCGGTCATCCGCGAGGTGATGGAGATCTTCAATTCGCGTGAGGCGCGCGGCCCCGAGGACTGGCAGCGCACCTTCGAGCGGCATGTCCGCGTCGTCGATGCCATTCGGGCTGGCGATCCCATCGCGGCCGCGGCCGCCATGAACAAACATTTCGAAGCGGCTGAAGCCGCCATCGCGGAACTCGCGAACCATAGGGAGGACCATCATGAGCCAGAGGACGACGCTCGACCGTAGACAGTTCGGAGCCGGCATCCTGGGCTTGAGCTTCGCCGGGTTCGGCAGTGCGGCGCAGGCGCAGAGCGGCCCGTTCAACGTCTTCACCCATCGCGTCATGCAGACGGTGGCGACCGGCGCGCAGGGCGGCGACATCACCAAGGACTGGGCGCAGAAGAACGGCGTCACCGTCCAATGGACCACCTTCGATACCGGCCCGCTGCAGGAGCGTCTGTTCCGCGAGGCGAGCCTCGGCGAGACCTCGGTGGATGTCGGCTTCGTCGTCAACACGCAGGTCGTGCCGCGCGCCGCGACGCTGTTCGAGCCACTCGACGACTACCTGAAGAATGACCCCGTCGAGGACCCGGCCGACATCTTCCCCGGCCTGATGCAGGGTATGAAGGTCGGCGGCAAGCAGCTCGCCATTCCCTTCCGCCACGCTTCCTCCGGCCTGCACTACAATGAGGAAATTCTGGCGGAGAAGGGCTTCTCGAAGCCGCCGGCGACGATCGAGGAGATGATCGAGATCGCCAAGGCCTGCAGCTATCGCCGCCCCGACGGCACGCAGGTCGTCGGCCTCTGCACGCCGGGCGTGACCTACCCCAACGTGATCGACCTCGCCCGCGCCTGGGACGGCGAGTTCATCACGCCCGACTTCAAATGCGTGGCCGACCAGCCGCCGATGCTGAACGCGATCCGCACGCTGCGCGAGCTTTTCCAGGCCAATGCCTTCCCGCGCAGTTTCGCGACGCTTTCGCCCGAGGACGTCAATGTCTGGATGCAGCAGGGCCGCGCCGCGATGAGCCTGCAGAGCATGGGTCGCAACCGCATCTACAACGATCCGCAGAAGTCGAAATTCCCCGGAAAGATCAAGACGATCGCGGTGCCCGCCTCGAAGACGCTCGCGGGCAGATACGCCGCCGCCCCGGCCAAGGTCGAGTTCTGGGGCATGGTCATCCCAAAGAACGCCAAGCGCAAGGATCTCGCCTGGAGCTTCATCAAGGCGATGTCGTCCAAGGAGGCGACGCTGAAGGCCGCGCTCAACGGCAACGGTCCGGTGCGCGCCTCGACCTATGCCGACCAGAGCTTCGCCGGGACCGTGCCGTATGCAGGCGAGGAACTGAAGGTGCTCAAGGTCGCGCGCGTGCCGATGCCGGCCTTCGACGAGGCCGCCCGCGCCGGCGACCTGTTCAAGGAGGAGGCGGAGGCTGCCGTTCTCGGCATGAAGACGCCGGAGGAGGCGATGGCTTCGCTGGTGAAGCGCGTGCAGCCGCTGCTGCCGGCCTGAAAGATCAAACAGAACACGGCGCGGCGACAGCGCCGGGGACATATCCGGGAGGACGACCGATGACATCCAGCATCTCGCGCCGGCGATTCGGCGCGCTCGCCGGCGCCGCTGCGACCGCCTCGGCGCTGCTTCCCGCCAGCGTTCTCGCCCAGGCGAAGACACTGACCGTGCTCGGCCACCGCGTCCATCAGACGGCCGCGACCACCGGTCCGGGCGGCGACGCGACCGAAGGCTTCCGCAAGGGGAACGAAGCCAGCGTGAACTGGGTGACCTTCGGCGATGTCAACGCCGTGCATGAACGGCTGTTGCGCGAAGCTTCGCTGTCCGAGACCTCGATCGACGTCGCCTATCTCGTCAACGGTCGGGCGGTCCCGCGCAACCTGCAGCTCTTCGAGCCGCTCGACGTACTGATGAAGCAGGCGCCAATCGAGGCCTTCGACGATTTCGCTCCCGGGCTGATCGCACCGCTCAAGGTCGGTGATGCGCTGCACGGCATCCCGGTGCGCCACGCGACCAACGCGCTGATCTACAACGAGGCGCTGCTTGAGGAGAAAGGCGTCAGCAAGCTGCCGACGAGCTTCGAGGAGCTGACGGAACTCGCCCGCAAGCTCACCTTCAAGCGCGAGGACGGCACGCAGGTCTACGGCCTCGCCTTCACCGCCGTCTTCGCCTCGAATTTCCTGACGCTCGCGCGCTGCCTTGGGGGCGACTACATGACGAGCGACGGCAAGATCGTCGCGGCCGAGCCACCGATGGTGAAGACGCTCACCCTGCTCGCCGATTTCTACAAGGCCGGCGTGCTGCCGCGAAACTTCGCGACGGTGAACAACGAAGAGATCACGACCTGGATGCAGCAGGGCCGGGCCGCGATGACGATCAATCCCTTCGCCCGTCTTGTCACCTATAACGACCCGACCAAGGGCAAATATGGTGGCCGCTTCAAGTCGCTGCTGCCGCCGATGGCAGCCGACCTCGCCGGCAAGGTCGCCTTCGCGCCGACGGTCGAGTTCTGGTCGCTGATGATCCCGAAGAACGCCAAGCAGAAGCCGCTGAGCTGGGAGTTCATCCGCGCGCTCTCCTCCAAGGCCGGGACGACCGCGATGGCGCTCAACGGCAACGGGCCGACGCGCATCTCGACCTATGCCGACGAAAAGCTGAAGGCGGCGATGCCCTATGCCACCGACGAGGCCGCCGCGCTCAAGGCTTCGCGCATCCATCTCCCCGCCTTCGACGAGCAAGCCCGCGCTCATGACATCTTCGTCGAGGAGACACAGGCCGCCGTGCTCGGCCGCAAGCCGGCGCAGCAGGCGATGGACGATGCGACGGCGCGCGTGAAGCCGCTGTTCGGCCAATGACGGGTCCGCTTTCGGGGCGCGTCGCTCTCGTCACCGGCGCGGCGCGGGGGATTGGCCTCGCCATTGCGACCGCTCTCGCGGGCGCGAGTGCACGCCTCGTGATTCATGACCGCGATGACGCGGCCGAAGCGGTCGCGCGCCGGCTCGGCAGCGAGGATGGTCGTGCAACGGCGCTCATCACCGATCTGGCTCAACCGAGCGCCGTCGATAGCATGGCGACCGAATTGGAGCGTTTGGCGCTCGCACCCGATATCCTCGTCCTCTGTGCCTCCGCCGAGATTCGCCAGACACTCGACGCGCTGAGCGACGAGGCCCTGGCCGTGCAGAGCGAGGTCAATCTGCATGCAACGGCGCGGCTGTTGAAAGCCTTCCTGCCCGGCATGCGAGCGCGCGGCTTCGGCCGCGTCATCGCGATCGGCTCCGTGCAGGAGGCGCGCGCCAATGCCGACTGCCTCTACTACGCGGCCACCAAGGCTGCTCAGACGAACATGATCCTAAACCTGGCCCGCACCACGCAGGCAGTGGACATCACCTTCAATGTCATCCAACCCGGTGCCATCCGGACAGACCGCAATCGCGCGATCCTCGCGCAGCCCGGTCGGGAAGAACAGGCTCTCGCGCGCATCCCGCTCGGCCGGATCGGCAGCCCCGAAGACTGCGCAGGCATCGCGTTGCTGCTCTGCTCGCCGGAGGGCAGCTATATCAATGGTGCGGAGATCGCAGTGGATGGCGGGATGCGGCTCTGATGGCCGAGATTCTGTCATCAGCGCCTATTGGCGATGTCGCGTTTCGGCGAAAGGCAAAGTTCCACCGCCTGCCCAAGTGCCGCTCTCGATCTGGCTGGCTTGTATCGCAGGAGGGTTGGCGCCCTCTCCGCGGTGTGTTGGCGGATGGCGAGGCGCGCACGGAAGCGTTCAGCAGCCTCGATCGTGGATCGCGGCTGGGATTGCTCGCCCGAACGCGGCTCCAGCTCCATGATCGAGTGGCTCGCGGCGGCAGCCCATGTCGGCGGGGTCGTTTCGCCAGGGCTTCCGGGCGCTCTGGCGGATCTTAGCTCTGTGCCCCTTGACGAGCGAAAGCCCGCCTTTTGAAGGGCGGGCTTTGATTTGGTTGCGGGGGCTCGAAGCCACCTATACCGAACACGAATCCGGACATCCAATTGACCGGAAAGGACTTTCGCTAAGGTCGAGAACGCCGGTCCTCATAGGCGCACTACGAAACACCTCCGCCGGGCGCAGCCGGTCACTGATATTGGATCGCAGCGTTGTTGCGGTTGTAGACGACACCGGTGTCCCGGCACTCCGTCCGGATATCGCCGGAGCTGGGGCGGCTGACGCACTCGAAGCTGCCTGACGTCCCCGGCTGGGACTGCGCCACCCTCTGGATTCGCCGCTGCGCCATCGCTGCCGCGTACTGCGCTTCCACGAGTTGCTGAGCCTGCATGCGGCGCGTCGCCTGCGAAGTCAGGTCAGCGTTCACCTTCGCGAATTCGAGCTCCGCCTCAGCCTCCGTCAGCTGTTTGCGATCCGTCTTCTCCGCGACGACGAGGCGTGTCTGCCAACGCACCGCCGCCAGATCGGTGCCCCAGACTTCGCCCAGGCGCAATTCTGCGGCGTTGTGGTATCGCGCCTTCTCGACGTTGTTCCGGAAGGTCTGCTGCCGACAGGCACCGCGCCGTGTTTCGATATCTGCCGACATCTGATCAGCGACGCTGACGCAGCCACCGAGCATCAGAACGAGCCCGGCCACTGCGGCGAGAGGCGCGCTTCCGCGCGTCTCTCGGAAGCCGTTCTTCGGCCGCGTTGGGCACGCTGGCCCATGCGAGCAATCTGAGAGAAGAAGACGAGCCGGTATCGACATGGCAGGCACTCCTGCAATGGCCATGAGAGAAAGGAGAGAGCGGGACTCCATCAGCTGATGGAGTATTCGCGCTGAAGGGAATCGCTGTCCGGCATGGGGGCACGAGGACGAGCCGAGGAAGGCTTCCGATCGGCGTCGATAGCTTTCCGTAATCCTCGCTTCGACGCCAGTGCGGTCAGATATCCGCCGAGCGCATACGCCCCGAAAGAGCCGGCAATGTAGCCTGAATCGCGAAAGCTGAAGCCGCTTCGGAACAAAGGCGTGATCTCCCGCCAGCCGGAGAGCTCATCGTAGGCGAGCACGAAAGCCCCGATCAGCATGGCGCCCTTCACCCAGTTGGGCGTGATCCGCGCGAGAGCAGCGGGCGCGCTCAGAGCAAACGGTCCAGTGAGACTGAAGCGCGCCCATTGCCCGCAGGTAAGAATATTAACTGCCAGTATATTCTACATTTAGTAATACATCCTACCGCAGAGGGTCGATTCATTCTAATCATAGATGGCTGAAACTATCAATTCGGCGAAGGTAGCGCACAAAGTTCAGTCTAAAGATTGAACGTATCTTAAGTTAACTGCGAGCGCGTCGCGTAACGCTTCTCCATTGCCTCCATTTTGAACTGCGAAATATCAGTTTCCGACCTTTCCCAAACAGTAGCTGCAAGCCTGCGTCGGGTTAAAGTTAGCCCAGCCCGGACGTTTGGCAGGACTGCTTTCAGACAGCTTGACGAATATTTTTGGTGTACCGGCTCAGTGCATCGCAGATCGTTATTCCGACGAAGCAGAGCGCAAAGCCTACAGAACCCTCGATCTCGACGAGCGGTAGCCCCCACCCGCCAACGTCAGAACGGGATCGCGCTCGTAGCGCTAGGCGCGTCGAGTGCCGTGCCCCAGACCGGAACCAGCATCCTGAACCCGGGTTGGGTCGCCGTGATGGTCAGCGGACTGCCTCCGGCAGTTGTCGCTACGGCGACCGTGGGCGTCAGCCCGCCAGCATAGAGGAATGGCGCCGCGTTCTGTTTGTCTGTTGCGGACAGATAATCGGTGGTGCATCCCGAAGGCGACTGATTGCTGATCTTATGAGGCGTATAGCAATTGACCATGACCGCCCGCGCCTCCGCATTGGCGAGCGCGTGCAACGATTGCACGGTGATGGCGTAACGCCCGAGATCGAAAATCACGAACATCAGCGTGAACAGCGGAACGGCGATGAGCGTGAACTCGAACGCCGCCACGCCGCGCTGATCGAGCCGCTTCATCACTGCACCAGACGGACGGTTTGAATATTAGGAGTTATCGCTCCATCGGATATGCATTTCGAATTATCCAGATTAGTATTCCCAATGAAATTCACAGCGTAAGCTATGACCTGATAGCAACCCGGATTAGGGCCAGTCGACCCGCTGTTACCTGCGTATGTGACCGGCGTATTTGGCACATAGATGGTGCCATTGAAATAACTCGCCGAGGAGCCGCTGATGTTCACGCCCTTTGTTGAATAGGCCTCGCCATCATAGATGAGAAGATCGGTCATCAGACTTGCGATCGGCGACAGTACCGGCGGCCCGGCAGGGGACTTCACTGCCGTGAGTTGGATCGTCGGGCTTCCGGTAATTGTTAACGTTGCTCCTCCGAAAAATATCAAGGTGGCCGTTCCCGATATGGTCGGACTGCCGTTTATTTTGACATTCCCGGTAAAATAGTACGTGCCACTTAACGTGGAAGGAAATGTTGGGTTGCCCGCGTTGTAACATTGGCCTGTCTCGTAGGACGTGAGCGTCGAGCCGCACTTGCCATTCGGAAAATCCGATGTTTGCAATGCCCTCATTGCTGCATCCAATCCGCTTAAGGGATCGGGGACAGGCTGCTGATAGGTTTGCACTCCGGTGCATTGGCTTCCCCCCGTCTGCGTGCAGCCGCCGACCGTGTAGCTCGGCGCGTCGAGATCAATGCCGTTGTTACCCTTGAAACCAATGGCATTGTCCGCAGTGCTGTTCGACGCAATTCCGCAACTCGGTGAAGACACGGTCGGACTGCCCTGAAACGTGATGGGATCCTTCAATGCCAGGACGCAAGGAGGTTTCGCCAACGAATCGACTCGTGCCACGGCCGTCGCGCCGATGCTGACGCTCGACAGGCCGAGCACGGAGGCGAGATAGGTCGGCTGAGTCTGGCCGATCGTCGCCTGAACGTAAGTTCCGCTGTTCCCTTTCCAGGTCGCGAGCTGGGCGATCGTCACGCTCTGCGACGTCCCTGTCGGCAGGCTGGTCGGACAGGTGCGGCTGGGATAGTCGGTGTCGCTCGCGCCGCAGAATCCGTTCTGAGCAGCGAATTGCTTCCCGCGATATTCGAAGGTTTGCGTTTCCGTGCAGGTTGGGGAATTGGCGCAGGCCACCTTGAGCGCGCCGGAATAGGCGGCCGCGTCGGCGGCGTTCTGGGCGTGTTGCTTGGTCGCGTACCACGAGGCGGCCTCGCCGCCGAGCGCGACCGCGCCGATCAGCGGCACAAGGGCGACGACGGTTGCGAAGGCGGCGGAGCCTCGGCGGCTACGAAGCAGGTTGCGCATGGCGGAGCCCCTACTGAAAGCGTTCGGAGTAAGGCAGCGTGAAGGAACAGGACTTCTTGGTGCCGCCGCATAACACCGGACCCAACTCCATCGGATCCAAGGTGACGGTTGTGGTGTAGGAATAGAATTTGACGGGAGACATCAAAACATTGCTCGAATCGCAGACGGCGTTGGTGGTGTTTCCGCAAAGAACCTGGACGTTGCTGATGGTAAAACCGGCGACCGATTTTTGTAGGCCCGACGCCCATGTCGTCGTGCTCGTCGCGTCCGGCGGCGGATTGTATTGGAGGTATTCTCCAAAACTCCGCAGCGCTCCCCAGGCGGAGACGAACTGGAATCCGAATCTGGCGAGATCGGCGAGCGGCAGAAGCAGCGTCAGGATCATGAACCCGTAAACGAAGAGCATCTCGAACGCGACCGCGCCGCGTCTATCCCGCATGAGCGAGTCTGCGATCCCTCTTTTAGCTCTCGACCTGTTCATGGCGTCCCTGCCTAGTGCGAGAACGCGCGCGTGAGGTGGAGAAACGAGCTTCCGCCCAGAATGACGAACATGGCCGGAAGCATGAACAGGACCATCGGCAGGATCAGCTTGGCGCCCAATTGACGCGCCCGCTCCTCCAGCCTGATGAGGGCTTCGCGCCGCAGTTCCTCGGCGACGGCGCGCAGAGCCTGACTCAACGGCGTTCCATATTGCAGGCTCTGGGCGACCATGGCGCCGAACCGGCGCAGGCCCTCGGTCGTCACTCCCAGTTTCTCGAACGCATCGCGGCGGTTGGGCAAAATGCGGAGATCGTCGAGCAAGGCGTCGAGAACCCTGGCCATCGGCGGGTTCGATCGGGTCATTTCCTCCGCCACGCGCTCCACCGCGCTTTCCAGACCCATGCCGGCCTCGCTGCACACGACGAGCAGGTCGATCGCGTCGGGCGTGCCTTTCTTGATGGCGGCGACGAAACGCGCCGGAAAAGCGACAGAACCAGTCGCGGCCCCATGATCCCGACCACCAGGCCCATCAGCGTGAAGATGAACATGTCGGTGAGCGGCTTGTGGAACAATTGCGCGAGAAACAGGGCGGTGAACGGGAACGCGGCCGCGCTCACGGCCTTGGCGCCGACCCAGAACGACAGCGCCCGATGCGGATTGAAGCCCGAGGATTGCACGATCAAGCGCAATTGCTCGAGGTTCTCAGCCGGGTAATAGCGCCGGTAGCGCTCGCCGAGCGCGGACATCCAGCCGATGACGTCCTGTCCGCGAACCGGCCGGCTCGGCGCGCCGATGACGATTTTCGAGACGCGCGTGTTCAGAGCGTAAAGGTGGAGTTCGCGAACGATCAGCAGCGCCGCCGCGGTCGCGGCACCGAGGGCCAGGACGGCCAGGATCAGGGCGTTGCTCATATCGCGGTGTTCCTCCTGACCATCCAGCTGATGACCAGCGCTCCAAGGATGACCGACACGATGGCGTAGGCCAGCAGCCTTTGGCCGGTGGGGTCGGTAAACAGGAGATCTACGAGCCGGGGGTTGAGCAGGTAGAGCCCGCTGCCGATGATCCAGGGCGCCAAAGACAGCGCGCCCGAGGAAAAGATCACCTCGCCCGCCATCGCTTTGGCGCGCCCTGCCAAGGTCACGCGCTGGCGCACGGTGTCGGACAGCGTCCGCAAGGTTTCCGACAAATTGCCACCCGCCTTGGCCTGGACCGCCAGGGTGACGGCGAAGAAGCCGTATTCGGCAACTCCGGTTCGTTCACGGATGCCCTCGAGCGCATCCTCCAGCGGGGCGCCCAGGCCCATCTCGCTCACGGCGACGGCGAATTGGCCGGCCGTCGGTTGAGGCATCTCGCGCGCGATGCTGCGAAACGCCTCGCCCACGGGAAGTCCCGAGCGAACCGCGCCGACGACCATCTCGATGGCGTCCGGCAATTGCCGGAACAACTGCGTGGCGAGGCGATGGCGCTGCCAGCCGAAAAGTCCGCGCACGGCGAACAGGGCCGCCACGAAAGCCGCGATGGCGACGTGGATGGGCGGAAAATCCAGAAGCTTGTTGGCGTAGAAGATCGCCGCCACCGGGATCAGCCCGGCGAGCAACACATAGTGGGGGCGGATCAGATATGTTCGCGATAGCCGCCGCTATATGCCGGTCGATCCGGCGCTGGCGCGCGTCAAGGAACAGGACGAGCGACGCGGTACCGATCAGTAGCAGCAGGAGAAGGATGAGTGCGGTCTGCGTCGTCATAGCTGTCGCATGGCCTCCGACCAGGCCCGGTCGAGCCCATAATAGGCGAGGCGACTCTTGAATTTGGGCACAGCCTGCGTGGACTTGTAACCACCAGACAGCCGTCCCTGTGCGTCCTCCTCGTGAAATTCATACAAGGCGATGCGTTCACGTCAAAGGCGACGAGATGAAAGACGTCCTTGCCGATGTCGATGCCGACAACGGTAAGCTCTGCTTCGGTGTTCGAGGTCGTCCTGGTCATCGGGCTGCTTCGGCTTGGCGGTAAGGCCGCAGCTTACGTGGCGGCGGGAGCAGCCGGTCCATCCCATTAGCCGACGTTAAGGATGTCTGCTCTCCAGCGAGATAGTGCGCGAGGGACCCGACGGGCAGGCCAGACACGCATCGAATGCCTCGGCTAACAAGTGAGAAATGGGACAATTGAGTGCGGGTTGCATTGCGGCGGTCGGGACCAGAGCCGGTTCATAGAGTGAGGCCGTCGCAAGACGTCAACGCGCCCCGAAGTCGGTGTGGCGTAGCGCCGGAATTCGGGATACTGTCTTCCATACTTGCCATGAGGAGATTGGGGCTCCGTCATAGGCAAAGCGGAGAAGTTATGGCTCGATAACGCCATCAAAGCAGGCGTCCTTTACATGCGCCACGCGATCGAGACCGCACCGAACGACGGGCATTTCGTCATCATCGAGGACGATGCGAATGCGGTTTACGGCGTCGGTCGCTGGTCGCCGGAGGCGGGCGATTGGGTCGGGAAGGACGACGGCCCCATCAAGATCACGCCGACGCATTGGCATCCCGCCCGCGATGCCTATCTCCAGCCAGACGACGAAGGATCAGTTGTCGCTGATCCTGTCGGCAAGTGGGCATGGCGGCGCTTCTTTACGCCCGTCGTCAGTGTCATCGCTGCGGCGACGATACTGTTTTACTGTGTAAAGCAAGTCGCTGCCCAACCACCTATCAGCGATGGCATAGTCGCTCAGGAGACCGGCTTGCCAGACTCGATGACCGCCCTCCCTGAGCTCCGGCGGGCCGTCGACAGGCAGGCCCGCCCGCCCGCGGAAGAGACGCAGACTGTGCGGGAGCAGCGGGCCGCGGCGACGCCCGAAGGCTTGGCGCAAGAGGCAGCCCTAGCGCAGGAGCTTGGCGAAGCTCGGCGTACCATCGAGCGCTTGGAAGCGCAGCTGCAAGCGGGGTCGACGGCCGAGCAATTGCTCGAACAGCAGCGTCAGAAAGTGGCTGCTGCCCTCGCGGATGCCGCGGCTGCGCGGCAGGAACTGACGGCGAACACGGCGCAGCTTCGTCAAGCGCTCGACGAAGAGCGAGCCCGGAATGGCAAAATGGCGAGCGAGCTGGCAACGGCGCAGCAGGTGAACGAAAAGCTGGTCGTGCAGTTTCGCCTGATCGGCCAACAGACGGAACTCCGCAGGCGAGCCTACGAGGCAGAAGTGGCGGCGCTTCAACAGACGCTCCGGCAAGAGCGCGACAGAGCCGCAGCTGGGGCTGCCGAACTCGATGCGACACGACGCGCGGCGGCTGCGCGCATTCAGCCCGAAACGGCGACAAGCGGCCCGCTTTCCCGGGAGATCGCCTCTACGGCCGGCACAGCCATGGCGTCGCCGGCTGCCTCGGACGTGCAAGGCGGCACCGAGGCGGCGAGGATGATTGCGCGCGCGACCTTGCTGCTCGGTCAAGGCGACATCGGTGCTGCGCGGATCGTGCTCGAACGTGCCGCAGAGTTGGGCAGTGCTCGCGCGGTCTTCATGCTGGCGGAGACATACGACCCCAACATTCTCTTTGCCTGGAGGACATTTGGAACGCGGGGCGAGGTGGCAAGGGCGCGCGAGCTTTACGCGAAGGCGCATGCAGCCGGCATTCGGGAGGCGAAGGAGAGGTTCGACACCTTGGGCCGGTGAAGCGCCTGTCAGGCCGTGCAGCTCCGGCTGATCGTTCGATTGTGGTGCTTGCGAGGGAGTTCGAGGATGACAAGGTTCCCCGGAAGACGCCTGCTTCTGCTGACTGCTTTGATAGCGCTTGCCCCGGGGCTCCAGCCGGCTGATCTGTCCGCGCAGACAGCCAAAGTTGAGCCCCAGAATATTACCTCGTCGCGTCGCACCTCAGCGCACGCGACGGAACAGGAGAAGATGAACGCCTGGACCGTCGGTCTTGCCGGCGGTTTGATAGAGGGAGCGCCCCTTCGTCTCGCGGCGGAGATGGCTCGCGTCGTCGATGACGGGCCGAACTTGCATGTCCTGCCGATCGTTACGCGGGGCGCCACCGAGAACCTGAACTCACTACTCTACCTGCGTGGCGTTGATACGGCGATCATCAATTCCGACGCACTGGAAGAATACAAGGCTCAACTGCCCCAGATCCGGCGTCGGATCACCTACATCCTCAACCTCTTCCCATCGGAGCTGCATATCTTCGTTCGGCCCGAGATCCAGAGCCTGGAGGATCTCGCGGGGAAGAAGGTGAACTTCAACACTCAGGGAACCGCTGCCGCATACTCGGGGCCGCTGATCTTCAGCCGGCTCGGCATCAATGCGGAAAAGACATTCATCCCTCATCAGGTTGCGCTCGAGCAGATGCGCAAAGGTGAGATGGCCGGGGTCGTTTTCGTCACCTCGAAGCCGGTCGATGCGTTCGTGCGCGGGCGCTTCGAGCCCGGCTTCAAGTTCCTTCCGGTCAAATACGACAGCAAGTTCGAGGATTACTATCTTCCGGCCGTGCTGGAGGCGGGCGAGTATCCGGGGCTGATCAAGCAAGGCGAGCGCGTGCAGACGATTGCGGTGCCGACCGCACTCGTCGCGTTCAATTGGGCGGCGCAAACCAACCGCTATCAACGCGTCGCCCGTTTCGTGGATGTGCTGTTCTCCCGGATCGACAGGCTTCAGGGACCCGGCTTCGACGCGAAATGGAAGTCGATCAACCTGGCCGCCACCGTCCCTGGCCTCGACCGCTTTCCGGCAGCGCAGGACTGGTTGGATCGTCAAACGCGAGCACCGCGGGCTCTGCGATGAAAGCGATCCCGCTGTCCATCGCGTTCGAGATCGCCAGCGGAGTCGCGCTGGCGCAGGACGCGGTCGATCCGATGGTGCATCTTCGCGCTTGCGCCGTGATGGAGACTGCTGCGCGGCTAGAGTGCCTGGACAAGCTGTCGCGTAGCATAGTGCCGATCGATCGCCCGGCGCTTGGCGAAGACAACTGGATCGTCAGCGAGACGACATCGCCGATCGACTATACTCCCATCGTCACCGCGACGACGTTTGCGAGCAGTGGATCCGAGAGCACCTTGACGCGGCTGTCCATCTATTGCCGTAGCGGCCGAACCGAATTGACGGTTTCGGGACCGGCCGTGTCCGGTGGCAGCACCGACTATATCATCATCTACCGCATCAATGACGCTCCGCCGCTGCAAGTCGCAGCAGGGGCGCCATCATTCGGTTCTGGCGCCGCGTTCAGGGCCGATGTCGTGCATCTGTTGCGTTCCTTGCCTGACGAAGGCGACCTCAAGGTCCGCCTCGTGCCCCGAGCCGGCACTGCCTATGAAGGGCAGTTTGCGCTGGCCGGACTGAAGGTCGTGCGAGCCAAGGTCGGGGCAGCGTGCAAGTGGCCGAACGTCGTTGCCAAGCCAAACAATCGATAATCCTCGAACCAACACGGGAGAAGCAGTGATGATTGGTTATAAGAAAACTGCTCGGGCTGCACTGGCCGGCGTCGCTGCACTCCTGATCGCCATGCCGCTGTCAGTGGCGCAGGACCGGAAGCCAGCCGCGACGGCGCAGGCATCGAAGCGAACTGTGCCCGAAACGAAACCCCACCGCCTCGTCCTGCAGGTAAACTCCAACGAGCCCGCAACAATGAACCTGGCGCTCAACAATGCGACGAATGTCGCGCAATACTACAAGGATCTTGGAGAACCGGTAGAAATTGAGGTTGTCACTTTCGGTCCGGGCTTACACATGCTTCGGGATGATACCTCTCCGGTTAAGGCGCGGATCAAGGCGATCGCGGCGAGCACTCCAACAATTTCCTTCAAAGCCTGCGGCAATACTCAAGAGAATATGAGCAAGGCCGAGAACAAGGAAATTTCTCTCATGCCCGAGGCGTCGGTCGTAAAATCTGGCGTGGTGCGCGTTATGGAGTTACAAGAGCGGGGCTGGACCTATGTCAGGCCGTGACGCCCATTGCTTAAATAGCGGTCGACTTCATAATTTGCAGCGCTAGCTCACCGCGAACTTCTAAGTAAGTGTCGAGTTAAGACAGGTTCAGCAATCTGTTGGCTCAGACAGCCTTCCCGTTCGAGCTTTCGTTTGATGTTCAACGAGGCTTGAGCTTCTACGCGCACGGCCTGCGCATCGAGCCTGACACATGGAAAAGATAAGAACGCATCCGGGCAAATGCACCGACTGGGCCAATACACGGGAGTAAACCGTCCAAAGGGCAGCCAAGGGTCGGAATTTGATCCGAGCGATCAGGACATCCGTCGGCTATTCCAGGCCACCGGCATCCCGCGGACGGGGATGCGATTGATACCCGGTACTCATTTAACCGGCAGAGCGTCCAGTGCCCAAGGCACCCCGAGAGTTGCGCAGTCGCTATATGCCGCGGAGCATAATGATCGAATGGCGAAGCGCAATGCCGGTCCGACAGCGATCCGTTGGCGGCAGACGCCTCCGATTTCGACGATAGAATCCAAGGATCGCCCCGGTACCCTGTCCCGTCGGTCGTTGAACGCAAGAGGGAAGCGGCTTCCCCTTCGGTCGCATGGAAAGCCGATGACATACGATCAAAACGCCGCGACCAACGCTATTCCCTGTCCAATATAACGCCCAGAATAAATTCGCGATGCGATCTAGCAGGGCCGCTTCGCGCAACGAGGTGGCGATCATGATCACGAGACGGTTTCTTCTGGCAGCGACAGCCGCCGGCGCGGTCGGTGCCAGCCTAGCTTGGCGCCCGCGCGGGGCCCACGCGGCAGGAGAGTTTTCCGTCAGGCACAGCGACGAGGAATGGCGCAAGCTTCTGACGCCGGAGCAATTTGCAGTACTGCGCCAAAGCGCGACGGAACGCCCCTATACGAGCCCACTCAACAAGGAGAAGCGCCGGGGTACCTTCGCCTGCGCCGGCTGCGACCAGGAGCTGTTCTCCTCCACGACCAAGTTCGAGAGCGGTACCGGCTGGCCGAGCTTCTGGGCGCCGATCGCGGATACCGCCGTCGGCACCGAGCGCGACACGTCACTGGGAATGGTCCGGCTCGCGGTGCATTGCAGCCGCTGTGGCGGTCATCTCGGCCATGTCTTCGATGACGGCCCCAGACCTACGGGGTTGCGCTACTGCATGAACGGGGTCGCCATGGCCTTCAAGCCTCTGGCGACCTGAGCGAAGACGCCACGCCGATGACCCTGCTTCTGCTCGCCTATCTTGGCGGCGTGCTGACCATCGTCAGCCCCTGCATCCTGCCGGTGCTGCCCTTCGTCTTCGCGCGGGCCGGCCAGTCCTTCCTGCGCAGCACGCTGCCGATGCTGCTCGGCATGGCGCTGGCCTTCGCTGGCGTCGCGACGCTGGCGGCAGTCGGCGGCGGCTGGGCCGTCGAGGCCAATCAGTACGGCCGATTGGCCGCCATGGCGCTGCTGGCGCTGTTCGGCATCGCGCTGCTGTTCCCGGGGCTGGCCGACAGCTTCGCGCGCCCGCTCGTGGCACTGGGCGGGCGGCTGTCGGAGGAGGCAGAGCAAGGCGGCAGCGGCTCCGGCGCTATCCTGCCCTCGCTGCTGCTGGGCCTCGCCACCGGCCTGCTCTGGGCGCCCTGCGCCGGGCCAATCCTCGGCCTCATCCTGACGGGTGCCGCCCTGCAGGGCGCCAATGCAGGCACTTCGCTGCTGCTCCTCGCCTACGCAGCCGGTGCCGCGACCTCGCTCGCGCTGGCGCTTCTGGCCGGCGGCAGGGTTTTCGCGCTGATGAAGCGCTCGCTCGGCGCCGGCGAATGGCTGCGCCGCGGCGCAGGTGTCGCGGTTCTCGCCGCGGTGGTGGCGATCGCGCTGGGGCTCGACACCGGTTTCCTGACGCAGGTTTCGCTGGCGAGCACGAATTCGCTCGAACAGCGGTTGCTGAGCCGTTTCGACACCGCTGCCGCACCGCAGCCCTCCACGCCCGCCATGACGGCCGGCAACGGCCCGGCCATGATGACCGGCGGCCCGGCAATGATGAGTGGCAACACTGCCATGACGGGCGGCAACGCGCCCGCGATGATGAGTGCCAATCCGGCGATGATGGCGGCCAAACCTTCGGGTGCGGCGACCGACCTGCCGGTCGAAGGCGCCCTGCCGTCGCTTGCAGGCGCGGTCGAATGGCTGAATTCGCCGCCGCTCACAGCCGGCGGGCTCAAAGGCAAGGTCGTGCTGGTCGATTTCTGGACCTATTCCTGCATCAACTGCCTGCGCGCCATCCCCTATGTCCGTGCCTGGGCGGAGAAGTACAAGGATCAGGGCCTGGTCGTGATCGGTGTTCACGCGCCCGAGTTCGCCTTCGAAAAGCGGATCGGCAATGTGAAACAGGCGGCCGCCGATCTGAAGATCGCCTATCCCGTCGCGATCGACAACGATTATACGATCTGGCGCGCCTTCAAGAACCAGTACTGGCCGGCGCATTACTTCATCGATGCCGAGGGCCGCATCCGCCACCATCACTTCGGAGAAGGCGGATACGAGGAGTCGGAGAAGGTCATCCAGCAGCTTCTGGCCGAAGCCGGGCGGGCCGATGTCGCAACCGGCTCCGTTTCGGTCAGCGCATCCGGGGCGGAGATGGCCTCCAACGAGGCCGATGTCCACTCGCCCGAGACCTATCTCGGCTACGAGCGCGCCGAGAACTTCGTCTCTCCGGGCGGCGCCGTCGAGGATGCCGCTAGCCGCTACGAACCCGGCATGCCGCGCCTCAACGAGTGGGGCCTCTCCGGCCAATGGACGATCGGCAAGGAACATGCGGCGCTCGATGCGCCGGATGGCGGCATCACCTATCGCTTCCATGCGCGCGATCTACATCTCGTGCTCGGCCCCGGTGCCAATGGCAGGCCGGTGCGTTTCCGTGTCGCCATCGATGGTGCGCCGCCCGGCGCCGATCGCGGCATCGACGTCGACGCCGAGGGCAACGGCACCATCACGGGCCAGCGCCTCTACCAGCTCATCCGGCAAAGCGGCCCGATCAAGGACCGCACTTTCGAGATTACCTTCCTCGATGCCGGCGCCCAGGCCTATGCCTTCACCTTCGGCTGATCACGGAGATCCCGCCATGCCCGTCAAAGCTCCTTCCTCCATGCACCGGCTCAGCCGCCGTGCCCTGATCGGCGTCGCCGCTGCCGCGCTCGGCGCCGTCGCCCTAAAACTCTCGCCGCTGGCTGCGGCCGAGGAGGCCCGCGCCGTTCCAGTGCCCGTGATGGACGAGCCGGCGGCGCCCGGCGAGACGCAGAAGGTCGCGGTCCTCGCCGGCGGCTGCTTCTGGGGCGTCCAGGGCGTGTTCCAGCATGTGGAAGGCGTCAACAGCGCCGTCTCGGGCTATGCCGGCGGCGAACGGGCCACAGCCGAATACGAAAAGGTCGGCACCGGCCGCACCGGCCATGCCGAGGCTGTCAGGATCGTCTACGATCCGCGCAAGGTCAGCTACGCGAAGCTGCTGCAGATCTATTTCTCCGTCGTCCACGATCCGACGCAACTCAACCGGCAAGGCCCGGATACCGGCACGCAGTATCGTTCGGCGATCTTCCCGGCCGATGCCGAGCAGGCGCGCATCGCCAAGGCCTACATCGCCCAGCTCAACCAGGCCCGCGCCTTCGACGCAGCGATCGTGACGAAGATCGAGCCGGAGCGTACCTTCTACCCGGCCGAGGCCTATCATCAGGATTTCCTGACGCGGCACCCCTCGCATCCCTACATCGTCATCCACGACCTTCCCAAGGTCGAGAGCCTGAAACGCTTCTTTCCGGAGATCTACAGGGCGAAGCCGGTGCTCGTTTCGCAGATGGCGAACTGAGAGGCCAACTCGGCCTGTTGAGGCTGCCGTCTCGCCAGGTATGCCTCTGTTAAGCTGTGCCCGCCAGGGCTTCGCGCCCGATATGTTGCAGCTCGCGCGAGACGGATGTCTGCTTTTAGGCAGAAGTCCAATGACCGGAATTGGCGCGAGACCGGAAGTGATCGTGCGAGACTGCTGCCGCTGTTCGACGACAAAATGGGGGAACACTCATTCGCTTTCGGCCGGACGTAAGGATCGAGATCAATGAGCAATAGCGATGTTAAACCGGCGCCGACGAGAAACGAGCGACCGATGTCGCACGCGAGCATTTTCAGGCACAAAGCCGCCAAAAAGGACAAATTCCCCGCGTTGACGTTGGACGCAGATGCGAAGGTAGAAACCTTTTCCTACGTCCTTAAGGCTCCTGAGCAACATCGCCCGATGATGCGCGCGGAGTTAGCCGACGTCTTTAAGAAGACCTTTGGCCAACCGGGGAAACTCAAATCGCCGTCAACGGTTATTCGCGCGGTCGGCCGTTTCGGGATCGACTGGAAAAGCTGCTGGACGCCTTCGAGGAGCTCGACACTCAGGAGCGAAGCGTCGCCGAGGCGGTCTTCATGATCGGGGATAGCGACTTCGGCCTTTCGGATCGGATGGACGAGCTGTCGCACCTCGGACGCAATTTCCACGAGAATCTGAAAGAATTACGATCCGCTCAGACCTTTTCGCGCACGGGTGGACCGGAATTCGACCCGCGGATCCGAACATTGGTCCTGTTGCTTGCCCCCATTTATCGTCGCTATCTCAATGGCCAGGTGACGATGAATAAGTCCGCTGATGGATCGTACAACGGGCCATTCATCAAATTCTGCCGCGCGGCCTGTGAGCACTTCCTTCCGCCAGGGCTTGTCAAAAACCCGACGCTCGATCAGGCGGCTGTCTGGGTAGTCACGAGCCCTTAGCAATGGACCGCCGGCGCCCATACGGAAAAGGCGCGCCGATTTTGTGAGACTCTCCGGTCTCCCGCTTTGTCCCGGTTGGTCACATCGTCCCGGGCATGCAGCCCGGGACTTCCCCATTCCAGCACAACGAACGCAGCGTAGCGGCCTCCGCAGCGCTGCGTTCGTTTGCACGCCTATTGGGACGCTCAGCGGCCCAGGAATGGCTGGCCCAAGAAAGCTGCGAGCAAGAACACGCACCGGAGCCGACAAGCCATGAGCCAACCCTTTCCCGAGCTGAGCCAGCGCCTGACCATTCGCGAAGCGGCTGAACGGGGCAATGTCAGTACGCGAACCGTCAATGCTGGATCGCTGCGAACCGGCTTTCTGCCTATCGCCTGCCGTCCGATAAGGGGAAGGGTCATCTGCGCGTTCGCGCCGGGGATGTCGAAGCTCTTCTGGCACGTGGCCATGTCTGAGCGGCGAATTGTCATGCTTTTGCGCGCTGTTTCCGAGGCTTTGGAATACGTCACACAAGTATCCCCTACGGATTACTGTGATACGTCTTCCCAAATGTCGCGCTTTGTCGTGGTGTTTCATCCTTTGTCTAGCCGCGATATGCACGGAGATGGTCCATGAGATTGAACGAGGACATCGACGGCTCCGGGCAGCCGTCGCTCCAGGATCTGTTGGGCGAGGCTGAACGCCGGGCTCTGCTTCCGGCCGGTCAGCTTGCGCGAACCCGTTCAGCCACAGCGGCCCTTGCTGCATTCCTCGCGCGCCCTGCTTCGGCGATCCCGGGGCATCAGGGCTTCATCATCGCGCAGATGAAGCGGATGAGACAGGCGCCGTCGACGCTCGCGAACAAGACCCTGTCGAACTACCGCGGCGAATCGTGCGCTCTCATCAAAGCTGTTCGCGGACGCGGCCCTAAATCCCCCCAGCCACACTCCGCGGGCTGGCAGGCTTTCAAAGCCCAGCTGATTGGGCGCCTCTGTCGCGATTGGCTGGTTTCGCGTCCGCGCAGCACATCGCCCCCATCGAGGTTGATGACATCTGTGTCGAGAGGTTCGTTGCCGCGCTCGCAACGCTCGGCGAAGTCGCGGACCCCAAAGCACATGACCGCCGTCTGCGTCGTCAATGGAATCGTCTGCGGGCGACACTCCCTGGGCTTGGTCTTCAAGAACTCAAGATCGAAGCCCAGATGCGAGCACGTTGGACCTACTCAGAGACCGAGTTCGACGTCCGCTTCATCGCGGAAATCGCGGCATATTCGGCTTGGCTCGCCGACGACAATCCGCTGGCCGATAATCCGGGCCGCGGGTTGCGAGCCTCGACGATCAAAACAATTCGGCACCAGCTGTTCAAAGCGGCGACGGCGCTGGCGCAAGCCGGTCGCCCCCTCGAAACGATAACCTCGGTTGCTGATCTCGTTTCAATCGACAGCGCCGGAGCCCTATTGGGCGTGCTGTACGAAAGGCAGGGCTCGAAACGCAGCGATGCTCTGCATCGCCCTCGCGGGATCCCTGCTCTGCCTCGCCCGAGACTGGGTGAAGTCAGACGAGCATGCTGTCATAAAGCTCCGAGCCATTGTGGCCAACCTGGCGCCGAAGAAAAAAGCGCTGGGGCGTCGGACCAAGGAGCGGCTTGAGGCTTTCGAGGATGAGCGCCTTCTCCGTCAGCTTCTGACCCTTCCCATCCACCTTTTGCAGGAGGCGAAGTCTGCGAAGCAGCCGCGCAAGCGAGCAATGCTCGCTCAAAGCGCCATCGCTTGCGAACTCTTGATCTACGCCCCGCTGCGAGTCGAAAATCTGGCATCGCTCCACATCGACCGCAATTTAGAACGAGATCGAGAGCGGTGGTTGATCCGTCTGCCGGGCTCGATGGTCAAAAACGGCGAGGACCAGCGCTTCGAAATACCAGCAGAAGCAGTTGGTCGCCTCAAGGCAGCGATGCGGCTGTACACCCAGTCAGACGGTTGGCTGTTTCCCGGAAGGTCGGGAGACGCGAAGCGCTCTGGCTCGTTGAGCGGTCAGATCAAGCACATCGTCGAGCAGCGCCTGGGTGTCCCGTTTCACGCCCATCTATATCGCTCGATTGCCGTTTATCTTCAGGTCCGCGCCAACAATGCCCAAGGCTTCGAGCGGGGTAGAACACTGCTGGGCAACCGAGATGCAAACACGATCCGGCGAAACTACTCCTACTTGGCCGATCGGGAACATCTCCGCCAGGCTCAGGAAGAGATCACCGAGCAGCAGCTTTCTGCGATGAGGAAGCGCCGCTGATGGGCCGCATCAACAACGATGTAGCACGACGCTGCCTGAAGGTCGCGGCGTGGCCGGTCCGAGACCGCGAACTGTACGCGCAGGCGACGATCGACGATCCCATTAGCGACCCGGCCCCTGCCGCCAAATGGCGCCCGGCGACCCGCCACAAGAATGAGCGCGGTTATGGGCGCTGGCTGACCTTCCTGATCAGGCGAGGCGAGGACGTCACACTCCCGGCTGCAGTACGCGTGACGCCGGCAAATGTGGACGCTTTTGCGCGTGAGCTGCAGGCACAGGATGTGAAGCTCGGCACAATGCGTAACCGTCTCTTTGAATTGCTCGCAGTGATCTCTTCGATCGCGCCGAGCGTTGATTGGTCCTGGTTGCGCTCGTGCGCCAACTCACAGAGCCGACGAGCTAAGGCCTCCTTCGGCTGCGCGCGATTTCTCGACGTGGCCCTTGTTGTCGCCGCTTGTGAGCGCGCTCTGTCCGCTGCGCCCCACCCCCTCCCCTTGAAATCGATCCCTGGCTATCGCAACTGGCTCATCCTGTACTTCTTGGCCTACGTTCCGGTTCGGCTCGGCAACCTTGCAAGCCTCGAACTCGGCCGTCACCTTGCGATGAGAAACGGCGAATGGCTGGTGAGCCTGCAGCCGGAGGAAACGAAAAATGGGCGCGAATACTCAGCGCCTGTCCCCCGGCCGCTGGCCCTTCATCTTGAGCGCTATCTTGCCGATGTCAGGCCCGCCGTCGCCAACACAGTTTCGGGACAGCGGCTCTGGTTGGGGATGAGTGGCACTCCGCTCACAGATCACACGATCCATATCGCGCTGCGCGAGCTAACGTTCGGCGAATTCGGCATAGCTCTTGGGCCTCATTCGCTGCGCCACAGCTTTGCGACGTTCGCGGCGGAAACCGTTGGCATCGACGGTGCACGTGCAGGGATAGGACATATCAGTCCCCAGCGAACACAAGGATACAATCACGCATCGACCTTGGCAGCCTCGATCAGCCATGCTGAGCTGATCGCCGGACTGCGCACATCGAGCCCCGGCAGACGGAAACGCAGGTCATGAAGGCGGCCATCTACGCGCGCTACTCGAGTGACCAGCAACGCGATCAATCCGTCGACGATCAGATTGCCGTGTGCGGAGCTCTGATCTCTCGGGAGGAATGGGCACTCGCTGGAACCTATACCGATCGGG